>JADKEH010000001.1 GCA_016718155.1 Candidatus Rhodoferax randersensis
CTTGGTTTGTGCGAAGGCCAGCGGGGCGACCAGCGTGGCGGAGCAGCTCAGGATCAGGGCGAGTTTTTTCATGTCAGTCCTTGGTGGGTGGGTGAAGAGTGGGCCGGGAAAGGGGGCGTTCAGAAAGAAGCGAGTTGTTGGTTGAGCAGGTCAGTGATCAGCATGGCCCCTGGCGCATGGGTGATGCAAAACGCGGGGCGGGCCTGGACCAGGGCCGCTTGGGGAGTGACGCCGCAGGCCCAGAACACCGGAATCTCGTCGGCCATCACCTCGACTGCGTCCCCATAGTCGGGCGCGTCCAGACTGCTGATACCGATCAGAGTGGGATCGCCCAGATGCACCGGCGCACCATGCACATTGGGGAAGCGTGAGGTGACCTGCACGGCGCGAATGGCCGCCGCTGCCTTCATGGGGCGCATGGACACCACCATCGGGCCATGAAAAATGCCAGCAGGCGCGGTCTGGATATTGCTGCGGTACATCGCCACGTTTTTGCCCTGTTCGATATGGCGCAGCGGCAGCCCCGCTTCCAGCAAGGCCTGCTCGAACGAGAACGAGCAGCCCAGTACAAAGGTCACCAGGTCGTCCCGCCACAGGGCAGAAATGTCGGTGGGCTCATCAACCACCGCGCCGTCGCGCCAGACGCGGTAACGCGGCAGGTCGGTGCAGATGTCAATGTTCGCGCCCAGGCTGGGTAGCTGGGACTGACCCGGTTCCGACACGGCCAGTAGCGGGCAAGGTTTTGGGTTGCGCTGGCAGTAGCGCAAAAAGTCGCCTGCCTGGGCCTCGGGAAGAATCACCACGTTGCCCTGCACATGGTCGCTGGCCAGACCGCTGGTATGCGAGTGCCAGACGCCCTGGCGAATCTGCTTGCGCACCTGCTGCGCGTTGCGGCTGTCTTGCGGACTGAAAACCGACGCTATCGATTGCGACGAAATGCTCACCAGAAATTCCCCAATTGCATGCCATGTGGATGGCGATGGGCGGATTGTGGAAGCTCACGTATCGATGTGCAAATTCAAAATTTTTCGCTAGCAGCATCGATTTTTTCGATTTTCAGGGTTTACCCTTTACTACTTGTTTCGCTGCCCGTTTTGGTGCATTGGGCGCGCCCTCCACGAAGGCCAGCGCCGACTTGACCACCCGCTCCACGGCCTGTGACGTGGGGTCCGTGCGGTAGCTGGCATGGATGGGCAAGGCCTGCAATTTGGCATCGCAGCTCAGCAGCTTCAGGCTGGCAACACCAGCCAGGCGCTGCACCGCAATACGCGGCAGCGAAGCCACGCCGAAGCCACCCTGCACCAGTTGCACCATGGCGGAAATGGACGAGATGGCGTGCACCCTCTTTGGCTCCAACTGGTGCTGGCGAAACAAATCCAGCAGGGTGACATGGGGTTGCGAGCCTTTCTGGAAGGTCAGCAACTCCATCTCGGCGAGTTCATCGAGCCGGTATTTTCTTTTGGTGTGCAGTGCGGGGTTACCGACAAAGGCCATTTCCATGGACGGCAGCGCGCGGTTGCGCACCCCGTCGGCAGAGGCAGGTAACACGGCGAACACCAGGTCCAGTGTGCCGCGCTGGATGTGGTCCATCAAAATGGGCGTGGTCTCCACCGTCAGCTCCAGCTCCAACCCGGGCTGGTCCTGGCGCAGCTTCTCCAGCCACGGGATCAGCCAGGAATGCAACACCGACTCAATGGCCCCAATGCGCATGGACACCGCCAGCGGTGCGCCCGAACCCATCTCGGCCTTGACCTCGCGCTGCAGCTCCAGCAGCTTCTGGGCATAGACCAGAAACCGTGCACCCGCCGCGGTGAGCTTGAACTGCTTGTCGCGCCGGTCCAGCAGCAGCACACCCAGCTCGTCCTCCAGCGTGGCGATACGGCTGGACATGGCGGACTGCGTCAGAAACAGCTTGTCCGCCGCGCGCGAGATGCTCTTGAGCGAGGCGACCCAGTAAAAGGCTTCGACGAAACGCAGGTTCATAGCCGACGAGCTTCCAAAAAGCGACAGGGCATCGTGTCTGCCCGATGCGCACGGCGCGGTGTTTGCACGCCTGCGATTGTCACCCGCAACCCTCGTCGCCCAGTCCTACCCGAGAAAATTGCGATGAGTGACCGTGATTGGTGCGCATGACCGCTGCACGCCCCCTTATGATGGCGTCCACATGATCTCCGTCCTCGCCATCTGCATCGGTGCCAGTCTGGGGGCGCTGGCCCGCTGGGGGCTAGGCCTGTGGCTGAACCCCGGCGCCATCATCCCGTGGGGCACGCTGGCCGCCAACTTGATCGGCGGCTACCTGGTGGGCGTGTGCGTGGCGGTGTTTCAGGTGCTGCCCAATCTGGACCCGGTGTGGCGGCTGGCATTGGTCACCGGTTTCCTCGGTGCGCTGACCACCTTCTCCAGTTTCTCCGCCGAAGTGATCGGCCTCTTGAGCCAGCAGCGCTACCTGCTGGGCACGGCTACCGCTGCGCTGCATCTGTTCGGCTCCCTGGCGCTGACCATCGTCGGGATTCGAAGCGCTATGTTTTTTATAGCTACCAAGTAGCTACCAGAATCGGTTCTGGCTATTATTTCTGTATAGAACCGAGGGGGGCCGTCCCTCGCAGCTACATCGCCTTGAACAAGCCCGTGTAGCTGCGGCTGACTTCGAGCTTCTCGTTGCTGCCGCGCACGCTGACCAACTGGCGACCGCGCTCGTCGCGGCTCACCCCGGCAATGGCCTTGATGTTGACCAGCGTCGAGCGGTGGATCTGCCAAAACAGGTTCATGTCGATCTCTTCAACCAGTTCCTTGATCGGCTTGCGAATCAGCGCCTCCACCGTAGCGGTCTGCACCCGCGTGTACTTCTCGTCCGAGATGAAGAACAGCACCTCCTCCACCGGAATCATCTGGATGCTCTGACGCACGCTGGCCTGTATCCACTGCAATTTGGCCGACCCTTGCGGGTTGATCTGCCCGGCCAGCCGTTGCAACAGTTGCTGCATGTCCGGGCTATGGGTGGGCAACAACGGTGCGGGCTGGCTGTCCCCATCAGCAAACCGGCTGCGCTCGGCCATGCGCTGCTTGATACGCTGCACGGTCAGCAGCAGGCGTTCGCGTTCGGCCGGCTTCAACACATAGTCCACCACGCCCTGCTCGAAGGCCTGCACCGCGTACTGGTCATAGGCGGTGATAAAGACGATCTCGCAGCCGGGCCAGCCATTGGCTTCTTCATAGGTTGGCAACTGGGCAATCTGCCGCGCCGCGTCAACCCCGGTCATCACCGGCATGCGGATGTCCAGAAACACAATGTCCGGGTGATGCTGTGCCGTCAGGTCGACGGCTTCCTGGCCATTCTTGGCCTCGGCCACGATCTCCAGCTCAGGCCACACCTCCTTCAAGCGGGCGCGAAGCTGCTCGCGCATCAGGCGTTCATCGTCGGCAATCAGGGCGCGGGTCATGTTTCAAACTCCATGGTCAGGTCAAATCGTTTGCGGCCGGGCCGGAAGGCTCGGTGGCCGACCGCACCACATAGGGTACCGTGATGGTGACCGTGGTGCCGCCGCCAGCGGTCTCGCTCACGGCCAGGCTGGCCTTTCCACCGTACAGCAGGGCCAGCCGTTCGCGGATATTACTCAAACCAATGCCGGTGCCCGCCGTTGCGGCCTTGCCAAACCCCAGGCCGGTGTCGACCACCCTCACCGCCAGCTTGCCGTGCACGATTTCCGCACTCACCGTCAATTGGCCACCTTCGGCCTTGGGCTCCAGGCCATGCTTGATGGCGTTTTCCACCAGACTCTGCAACATCATGGGTGGAAACTCGGCCGACAGCAGCCCGTCACTCACCCGCACCTCGGTTTGCAGTCGCTCCTCCATGCGCACTTTCAGTATCTCCAGATAGGGGCGGATCACGGCCAGCTCGCGCCCGAGGTCGCGCGTGGTCTGGGCATTGGCCTCACGCATGGTTGGCATGCTGGCACGCAACAAGGCGATCAGGTTTTTTTGCATGATGCTGGCGCGCGGGGATCGGTCTCGATAAGGTGGTCGATGCTCGCCAGCGTATTGAACAAGAAGTGCGGCTCCACCTGCGCCTGCATCGCAGCCATGCGCGCCTCCACCACTTGGCGCTTCAGGGACTCGGACTCGGCTACTTCGGTCGCCTGAGCGGCCTTGGCCTCGGCTTGAACCTTGCCCTTGTAAGTGACCTTGATGATGATTGAGATTAGGATGAACCACATGGTCAGCGGCACCAGCGGCGCGCCGTACTTGTGGGTCCGGATCCGCGGGCGCCGGGCCTCGGCGGCCGCGTCAGCAGCCTCCTCGGCGGCTTCAAGGGCAGCGTCCTTGGCATCGCGCCGGGCCTCATCCATGGCCGCGCGCACCTCACGGCTTGCCTGTTCGATCGCATCACGAACCGACTGCGAATCGGCGCCCGGCGGCAGCTTGATGGTGATACCCGGCGCAGCGTCTGACTCCGTGGTCGCAGCGCCACCAGAGGCCGGGGCCGCCGGAGCCGAGGCAGCGCTGGCGCGCGGTGTGATGCGCACGCCCCGCTCGTCAATCGAGATGTCCACACCGTCCTTCGACGCCTTGGCCGTGCCATCCGGCCTGGCGCCGGGTGGTTCGACCGCGATGCCGGGCAGGTTGGGGAGACGCGGCGGGGTGATGGCCTTCTTCTTGGTCGACACATCTTCCGGCAGGATCTCGGTGTACGTCCAACTGAACGGCGGAATGTCGTCGATGATATTGACGGCAATGATCAACGCCACCGCCCAGATGAAGAACCAGCGCCAGGTGATGCTGACCAGCCAACTGGCATAACCATGGTAGGCATGGACGCAGGTCGCTGAAAAACTGGCCCAGGCGCTGGGCTGTCCTTGGGCGTTCGGGGGATTGTTCATGGTGGGTCGGCTCGGACGGCGGATTGGAATGCCCCGACTGTAGCGACCTAGGGGCGGGCCGCGCCAGCAAGACGCGATGCACTGCGCCAGCGGCGGACAGGCTGCGCCGCGAACAGACATGCGTGGCGATCGAAAGGTGGCCTCAGCTTGATGACGCGATCGGCCTCACCACCTGGTTTGTCCAACTGACCTACCCGCCCCCACGCTGCATGTACAAATCAAACCGCTGCATGAACGCCAGGCGCTGGGCATCATCCAAGCCGCTGAAACCGAAGTGAACGAGCAGGCGCGGAATGCGCGCCAGGGCGATGACGCGCGGCTCGCCAACTTCCCATGACACGCGCAACTGGCCGGTGCCGATTTGCACGGTCAAGGCTTGGTTCGTGAACTGGTGCGCGTGCTGGCCCAGGGCGCGCGGCACGCTGTCCAGCCACTCGCGCTCGGTGCAGCCCATCTCGCGGTCAAACCGTTCGGGGTAGTGCGATTGCATGAGTGACGTGAGCAGTGGGCACCATCGCGACGCAGTGGATTGCCACGTCGCGACGCTCCTCGCAATGACGGGCACCGAAACCAGACGGCTTGCGCTTGCCAATCGTCAAGGCTTTCACACTACCCCCCTGCAATGGGCGGCCAGATGGCCAGCACGTCGCCTTCGTTCAGGGTTTGACTCAGGCGTTGCGCGGGCGCGATGTACGTGCCGTTGACCAGCACCAGGTGCACCAGCTTGGGCGGCATTGAAAGGGTTCGATGACCTGGCTGATGCTGGCCTGCGGGTCTACCTCAATTTCGATCACGTTGGTGTAGCGTGCCTCGACCGGCAGGTAGTCGGTGAGTTGCGCAAACAGCTTGAAGGTAATCCGCATAAGGACGATGGGTTACCGTCGGCGTGTATCGTCGGCGCCGCTCCAGCCGCCCTGCCCCTGGGCGCTGGCCAGGTAGGCGTGCATCAGTTGCGTAGGGTCGCGCAGCAGCGCGTCCTTCCACTCACCCAGCTTCACCTGGCCTTCGACCAGGCCACGCATCACGCCCACGTGCTCGGTCCAGCCGACCGAGTTGCAGCCCACCAGCACGTCGTCCTTGAACTGCAGGCTCAGGTGGCGGCCACCTGGCTTGTCGGTCAGCTCGGCATGTTCGCCACCGGCCACACCGGCCCAGTCGCCGAAACTGGCGGAAATCAGGCCCAGGGTGTCGAGCACGTTGATCTGGGTCACACCCTTGAGTTCGGCCAGCGGCGCGGCACCCTTGCCAAAAGCCACCATATTCAGGGCCGCCACCCGCGCCTGCTCGGCCGCGTTGGGCTGGATCGCGCTCACGATGGTCTTGCCCGACACTTTGTCAAAGGCCTCGGCGCAGTCGCCAGCGGCGTAGATGCCGGGCACGTTGGTCTGCAGGTGTTCATCGGTGAGCACGCCCATCAGGCAAACAACGCCCGACTGCTCCAGGAAGCCGATGGCCGGCTTGACGCCGGTGGCGCTGATGACCAGATCGACCGCCACCGTCTGGCCATTGGACAGGCGCACGCTCAAGGGGCTGCCAGCACTGATGGCCTCCACCCGCGTGCCAGTGAACACCTGCACGCCCTTGGCCTCGCACCAGTCGCGAATCATGCCGCCGGCCGTGGGGCCCATCATGCGCGGCACCATGCGGTCGCCCATCTCGACCACGCTCAAGTGCACACCGCGTGCCGCCAGCGCTTCCATGATGATGCAGCCGATAAAGCCGGCGCCCATCTGCAGGACCCTGGCCCCCTTGGTCGCCAGCGACATGATGGCGCGGGCGTCGGCCAGCGTCCAGCAGGGGTGCACGCCGGCGCAGTCCATGCCGGGGATCGGCGGGCGCACCGGGCTGGAGCCGGTGGCGATCAGCAGGGTGTCGAACTTGAGCGTCTGGCCATTGTCCAGCGTCACGGTGCGCCCACCCGTATCGACCTGCTTGGCGCGTGCGTGCACCATGTTGATGGCCAGATCGGCATAGTGCGAGGCCCCCTTGCGCAGGTAGGTGCCGCGCTCGTCGACATTGCCCATCAGCAGGTAGGGAATGGCCATGCGCGAATAGGGCGGCTCGGGCTCGTCGCCGACGATGGTGATGGTGTCCTTGGGCGCGTGCTTGCGGATGGTTTCGGCGGCGATGACGCCGGCCGGGCCGGCGCCTAGGATCAGGTGATGGGTCATGGTGAACTCCAAGGTTTATTGGCAACGGAGCAGGCATCCCAGCTAAACGTCATTGCGAGCCCCAGTCAGGGCGCCACGCTGAACCGATGGCGCACTGCAGCGCGGGCAGTCCGCTTGACCGGCAATCGCAATGACGAAGCCCCCGTTTGCTATCGGCTAACGACCATCGGCTACAGCCCCAAACGCGCCTTGGTGTCGGCCGTGGGGCGGCCTTCGCTGTCCCAACCGCGTGCGCTGTAGTACTTGGGCATCATCTCGGCGAGCATGCTGACCTTGCCTTTGGAGCCGCCGGTCTTGCACGGTTCGTTGAGCAGGCGTGGTGGCAGGCTGTCGTCTTTGGCGGTGAAGCCGGCACGGTTGTTGAACTCGCGCTCCATGTTCCAGATGCGCTCGCCAATCTTGGCCAGTTCTTCCACCGTGAACGCCTCATCACAGGCGGGTGCCAATTGCGCGGCCAAGTCGGGCAGGCTCCAGGCAAAGGTGGTGAAGATGCACAGGCCCGACGAGTCAAAGGCGGCGGTAGCATCCTGGAAGGCCTTCACCAACTCAGGCTTGCCTTCGTGTTCGGTCGGATCGGTCTTGACCGGAATACCGAACACTTCCGAGGCGATGGTGTAGCCGCGCAAGTGGCAGCCGCCGCGGTTGGAGGTGGCATAGGCCAGGCCAATGCCCTGAATGGCGCGCCCGTCGTAGGCCGGGAACTCCTGGCCCTTGGAGCTCATGCTCAGCTCGGGGTGGCCGTACTTGGCGGTCAGGCGCTTGGAGCCCTGGCCAATTTCCTTGCCAAAGCCGCGCCCGTTGACCGTCTCTTCGGCCAGGAAGGCCAGTGTCTCGGCCGAGCCGAACTTGGCGTCTATGCCAATTTGCTCCTTGGTCAGCACCCCCATGTCGTACAGCTCCATCACCGCGCCGACGGTGGCGCCGAAGGTGATCGGGTCGATGCCTTCCTCGTTACAGAGGAGGTTGGCGTATTGCAGGGCTTCCAGGTCGTTGACACCGTTGGCGGCACCCAGCGACCAGGCCGCTTCGTACTCCAGGCCGCCGTTGGCACCCCGGTACTGCGGTTTGTTGGCGATGGTGAAGTGGTTCTCGTCCATCTTGCTGATGCGCCCGCAGGCGATGGTGCAGCCGAAGCAGGCCTGGTTCGTCACCAAATGCTTCTTGCCATCGGTCTTGCGCGGCGTTGCCATGGCTTCGGCGCCGATGTCCTTGGCGCCTTCAAACTGCACATCGCGGTGGTTGCGCGTGGGCAGGCCACCCATCTCGTTGATGACGCTCATCAGCACCTGCGTGCCATAGGTGGGCAGGCCCTGGCCGGTCACGCCGTTCTCAGCCAGCACTTTCTTGGCCGTCGCCACTGCCGTCATGAAGCCCTTGGGGTCCCGCAGGTTGCCAACGCCCAGGGTGCCGCGCACGGCAATCGCCTTGAGGTTCTTGCTGCCCATCACGGTGCCCACGCCCGAGCGCCCGGCCGCGCGATGCAGGTCATTGACGACCGCCGCAAACAGCACGCCATTCTCGCCGGCCTTGCCGATGCTCGAAACACGGGTGAGCGGGTCCTGCAGGCCCTTCTTGATGATCTCCTCGGTCTGCCAGACACTCTTGCCCCACAGGTGGGCGGCGTCGCGCAGCTCGGCCACATCGTCGTTGATATACAGGTACACCGGCTTGGGACTCTTGCCCTCGAAGATGATCATGTCCCAGCCCGCCATCTTGAGCTCGGCGCCCCAGTAGCCACCCGAGTTGGAGCAGGCAATCGCGCCGGTCAGCGGCCCTTTGGTAATGACCGTGTAGCGCCCTCCGGTGGACGCCATGGTGCCGGTGAGTGGCCCGGTGGCCCAGATGATCTTGTTATCGGGTGACAGCGGATCGACCTTGGCGTCGATCTCTTCCACCAGGTACTTGGTGCCCAGACCGCGCGAGCCCACGTAGTCGCGCGCCCATTGCATGTTGAGCGGCTCGGACTTGACCGTGCCGGCCGTCAGGTTGACGCGAAGAATTTTTCCAGCCCATGACATAACATTTCTCCTAATCAGTTGGGGTCAGAGCACATCGCTGAAGCGAGTGGTCTGACCCGCAAGGTTTTAAGCATTTGCGGAAGGTTGATTGCCAAGCTTGTCGGCCCACTGCGCCATCTTGCCCAGGCCGGTCCAGTTGGCATCAATGAAGGTGATGGCGCCCGTGGGGCAGGCCTCGGCGCAAGCAGGCTCGCCGCCGCACAGGTCGCACTTCTGCACCTTGCCGGTTTCCTGCACGTAGTTGATGGTGCCAAACGGGCAGGCAATGGTGCAGACCTTGCAGCCGACGCAGGTGGTCTCGTTGACCACCTTGGCGCCCGTGGCCCGGTCCACCGTGATGGCCTCGACCGGGCAGGCATGCAGACACCAGGCTTCGTCACACTGGGTGCAGGTGTAGGGCACTTTCTTGCCGGTATGGTGAAAGTCAAACACCTTGATACGCGACTTGGCCGGCGCGAAGGTAGCGTAGTTCTCGAACGAACAGGCCATCTCGCACTGCAGGCAGCCGGTGCACTTGTCTGCATTGATGTGCAACACCTTTTGCATGGTTGTCTCCTAAAGGGGCAATTGCTGAAGAATCCGCAAACCACCTATGCAGTGATTTGCCTATGAACTGATTTGCCTAGGCATTGTTGTTCGGCAAATCCCTTTAAGCCCTAGGGACAACCCTAGTTCGGCCACTCCCCCGCGCTGAAATTCTCAATTTGAAACACTTGCCCCGCCCAGCGCCCAGGCGCTGCTTGGCGCACAATTCGCTCACCATGCACTCACCCGCCGCTTCCATGCCCAGCCCCACGTCGTTGGCCCGGCTGACCCGCATTGAGCAGGCACGCCAAGCGGTGCTGCACGAGCGCCACGCCCCGCCCAGCGGGGCCATCGCCCCCTGGATCGAGCGCTCCTGGCAGCGCTGCATGGCCATGGGCCTGCAGCCGGGGCATCGGGTCGAATTTGACGCGCTGACGAACGAGCAGATGCGCCGCACCGCACGGGACAATGCCGCGTTGGTGCAGACCGCGCGCCCGGTGCTTGACACGCTGGGCCGAGCCATTGTCAACACCCGCTACTTCGCGATCCTGACCAACGCCCAGGGCGTGGTAGTAGATGTCAGTGGCGCCATCGACCGCTCCGACCCGCGCGCCAACCTGATCACCCGCGTCGGCGTGGACCTGTCGGAGTCCAGCGTGGGCACCACGGCCATTGGCGCTGCGCTGGGCGAGTTGCAACCGGTCTGGCTGCATCGCGGCGAACATTTTTTTGCCGACACCTCGGTCTACAGTTGCGCGGGCGCGCCGTTGTTCGGGCCGGATGGCCAGTGCGCCGGCATGCTGGATCTGACCGGCATTGACGCGGTGGAACGGCCGGAACTCAAACACCTGGTGACCCAGTCGGCCAGCAAAATCGAGAACGCCCTGGTGCTGGCGCAGCCCCACGCCCTGACCGTGCGCCTGAACTGGCCCGGCAACCCCATGGGCAGCGACGCCGACGGCCTGCTGTGCCTGGATGCCGATGGCTGGATCACCGGCGCCAACCGCATCGCGCGTGAAATGGTGCCCAACCTGGGCGGCACCGTTGGGCTTGGCGTGCACGTGAGCGAAGTGTTTGGCATCGCCTACCAGGCGCTGTTTGATGCTGTGCGGCGCAACGACCCCCGGTTGGAGATTCCGCTATGGACCGGGCTGCGCCTGCAGGCGCAGCCGATTGCGCGCGCTTGTGAAACCGAGCCCATCGCCCTGGAACGACGCGCGCTGACGCCCCCCGCCCAGCCCCTCAAGGACATCGAGTCCGCACTGATCCGCAAGGCCGTGACGGACGCCAAGGGCAACGTGATGGAAGCCGCCCGCGCCCTGGGGATCAGCCGCGCCACGGTGTACCGCAAGCTGGGGCAGAAGAAGCCGAGCTGAGTAGGCGCGACATCGACAGTCGCGACCGAGACCCGCTGTAAGAACTGCCGCCAACGTCCGACCAAGGGTGTCCAGCACCCAACCGGAGAAGGTCATGTATCTCGCTCACGCGCGCCAGGCATGGGCTGCCATCCTCGCCCTGCCCTTTTCAGTGGTCGCCGCCCTCGCCGCCAACACGGCCTGCGAAGTCCGCTCCACCGAGCGACTGACACCGGTGATCGAGCTCTACACCTCCGAGGGCTGCAGTTCGTGTCCGCCGGCCGACCAGTGGCTGTCCACGCTCAAGGGCCAACCGGTGGTGGCGCAGGCCTTTCATGTGGGCTACTGGGACTACATCGGCTGGATCGACCGCTTCGCGAATGCAGCCCATACCGAGCGCCAGCGCCAACTGGCGGCGACCAACGGCTTGCGCAGCATCTACACACCACAACTGGTGCGCAATGGCCGCGACTGGCGTGACTGGCGTGACTACGCCAGCGCCGTCAGCGCCAAGGAGCCGGCACGCGCCAGTATCGGGCTGCGCCGCGCCGGCGGCGCCGACACTTTCGAGGCCCAGGTGACCCCCGCCGCAGGCGTGGCCAGTTGGAGCGCGTACTGGAGCGTGACCGAACATGGCCACAGCTCGCGCGTGCGGGCCGGGGAGAACAATGGCGAAACGCTGCAGCACGACTTTGTGGTGCGCCAATACACCCCGGTGGGACGCTACCAGGGTGCGCAAACCCTCAAATTCAGCGCCATCGCGGCGCAAGCCGCACACCCCAGGCAAATCAACCTGGTGGTGTCCGATGCGCAAAGCGGGCAAGCGCTGCAGGCGCTCAGCCTGGCCTGCAACTGAGGTTGCTATACAAATAGCAGCATGATTGTCATATTTGACGGGCTATAAAGGCCGATTTGACACATAGCACGCGCCGCCACGGCCAGTCCAGCCTCATCACGCACGGTGCGCCAACGCGCTAGCGGGGCTCGACCCCACAGGCCAGCGCACCGCTCTGGCTGGCGCCCAGCGCCAGTTCATTCTTGGCGCGGCCCACGTCCAGGGTCTGCATGGGCGCCACCTGGTTCTTCACCGCCAGGATCTCGGCCATCACACTGACCGCGATCTCGGCCGGCGTCTTGCTGCCGATGTACAACCCAATCGGCCCGCGCAAGCGCGCCAGGCTTTGCTCGGTCTGATCGAAGTGCTCGATCAGGCGTTCGCGCCGCAGGGCGTTGTTGCGCCGCGAGCCGATGGCGCCAATGTAGAAGGCCTGCGTCTGCAGGGCTTCGAGCAGCGCCAGGTCATCGAGTTTGGGGTCGTGCGTGAGCGCCACCAAGCAGCTACGCGGATCGGGCTTGAAGGCGCGCACCACGTCGTCCGGCATCTCGGTCAACACGCTGACGCCAACAATGGACCAGCCACGCCGGTACTCCTCGCGTGGGTCGCACACGGTGACGGCAAAGCCGTTGAACAAGGCCATGGTCGCCAGGTACTCGGTCAACTGCCCGGCACCGATCAGCAGCATGCGGTAGGGCGGACCGAAGGTGTTGGCCAGCGTCGTGTCGCTGACGCTCAGTTCGTCGGCGCTCGGGCTGATGGCCAGGCTGGCCTGCCCGTCGCTGAGCTGCACGGTGCGGCGAACCAGCGCACCCCCATCAAGCAGGGCCAGCAACTCGGCCAGGCCATCTGCTGCGGGGTCGTATTCCAGCAGCAACTGCAGCGAGCCCCCGCAGGGCAGGCCAAAGCGGTGCGCCTCGTCGGCGCTGATGCCATAGGTGAGGAATTCCGGCACTCGAGGACCCGGCTTGCCGGCCTGGGCATAGCGGTGGATCAGGTCATCCTCAATGCAACCGCCGGACACCGAGCCGACCACCGAGCCGTCCTCGCACAGCGCCATGATCGAGCCCACCGGGCGCGGTGACGATCCCCACGTGCGCACCACCGTCGCCAGCAAGGCGTGGCGCCCCGCCTGGCGCCAGCCATGCAGGGCACGCAGTACCAGTACATCCAGGTTTTCCATGTGTCGTGCTCCTGCCAACGCGTTGGAGCCGTCTCAGGCGCGGCCCAACAGCCACCACACGCCCGCAGCCAACGCCAGGGCCCCAGCGAGCCAAAGCCAGGCGGGCACGCCGCCCGGCCGCTGTGGTGCGACTGGCAGGGCTGGCGCCTTATCGGCGTAGGCCTGGGGATACTGCTGCTGCATGGCCGCGTCGAAGCGGCGAAAAAAGTCCTCCGCCATGGACTTGGCGGCACCATCGACCAGCCGCTGACCGAGTTGCGCCATCTTGCCACCGACCGACGCGTGCACCGTGTAAGCCAGCTCGCAGCCGCCAGCCGAATCAGCAGCCGGTGCACCCAGCTTGACCTGTGCACTGCCCTTGCCAAAACCAGCGGCCCCGCCCTGCCCTTCAAACGCCAGCGTATAGCTGTTGGGCGGCTGGATGTCGGAGAGCGTGATCTTGCCGGTGAAGCGCGCCGCAACCGGCCCGATTTTCAGCGCCATCGCCATGGCGTACTGGTTCTCACCCGACAGCTCCACCTTGTCGCAGCCGGGGATGCAGGCCTTGAGCACGGCGGGATCGTTCAGCGCATCCCAGGCTTGCTGCTGGGTGATGGCCAGTGTTCGGCTGCCTTGCATGTCCACGTTGGGGTCTCCTTCTGTAAACGGTTTCAGGTTCAGCGCCGGACCAGTTGCGCCAGGCCGCGCGCCAGGTCTTCGAGCTTGCTGACGTTGTGCACCGCCAACATGGCGTGCGCGTGCTGGTGCAGCACTGCGGCACCCCGCGCGCTGGGCGCGTAGCCGTCAAAGCGCAGCAAGGGGTTAAGCCACAGCAGCTTGCGGCAACTGCGGCGCAGCCAGCCCAGCTCGGTGTCCAGCAGCGCGGTCTCGCCGGTGTCCAGGCCATCGGTGATCAGCAGCACCAGCGTGCGCCGCCCCAGCAGGCGCCGGGCGTGATGCTGCCGCAGCGCAAGCAGGGACTCACCCAGCCGGGTGCCACCGGCAAAGTCGTCGATCGCGATGCTGGCTTTGGCCAGCATGACGTCGGTGTCACCCAGCTTGAAGGCTGGCGTCAGGTCCGTTAGATGCGTGCCAAAAGCAAACACGTCGATGCGCCCATGGGCGTCGCCCTGGGGCCGCGTGGCGGCGTGCAGAAAGGCCAGCAACAGACGCGCATAACGCTCCATCGATCCCGACACATCCAACAGCACCAGCAAGGGCAAGGCCTGCTCGCGCCGCTGCAGGCGCGGCAGACGCAGCCACTCGCCGTCCATGCGCGCCGCCTCCAGCATCACGCCAGGCCAATGCAGGCTGGCGCCGGTACTGGCGACACGCGTGCGCCGCGCGCGAATGAGCGGCAAGGGCAGATGCAACTGGCACACCAGGCGCTGCACCAATTGGTATTCGCTGGCCGATAGCGCATTGAAGTCGGCGTGGCGCAGACGCTGCAAATCGCTGGCGCTCATGCAAGCATCGAGCTCCACCACCTGGCCCTTGGGATTGGCCGGCGCCTGCGCCGCGCGCAAGGGCGACAGCGCCTCGCGCACGCGCGGGCGGCGCGCAACCGGCTCCAGCTTGCCCTGGCTGCTGGGCAGCATTTGCTGCAACAGCTTTTGCGCCAGCTCTGGGTTGCGAAACCAGGCCTCAAACATCTCGCCAAACACCGCGCGGTCCTGCTCGCGGCTGACCAGCACTGCCTCCAGCGCGGCACGCACATCCTCACGCCGGTCCACGCCGACGAGACTCACCGCGTCCAAGGCCAGCGCCATGCGCGCGCCATCCAAAGGCAAGCCGGCACGGCGCAGGGCACGGCCAAAGCCGGTGATGTTGTCGGCCAGCTTGCCGGTACGGGCATCGCCTAATTGCTGGACAGTTTGTGCTCCCACGTTGGTCGCTTCGCGTACGGCGCTGCCCCCCGAGGGGGCCGGCCCGCCCGTTGCAGCGGCGCTCACGGTTTGCATGTCACACCGCTTCCGGTTTGAGCAATTCCGACAGCAGATCGGCGTTGAGCGCCGCCACGTCGTCGCGTTGCTTGAACAGGATGCCGGCGGTATCGCTGACCACCTCCGGGTCCAGCACCAGGGTGTCCATCGCCACCAGCGCACGCGCCCACTCCACCGCCTCAGCGATGCCGGGCACGCGGGCAAAGCCACTGGCATAGGGGGCGCTGCGCAGCCGACCAACAAACTGCGCCACCTGCTGCGCCAACTGCGCCGAGGCCTGCGGCACCTGGGCGCGAACAATGGCCAGCTCGCGCTCGCGATCGGGGTAGTCCATCCAGTGGTACAGGCAGCGGCGCTTGACCGCGTCATTGAGTTCGCGTGTGCGGTTGCTGGTGAGCAGCGTGACCGGCGTGACGGTGGCGCGCACCGTGCCCAATTCGGGAATGCTCACCTGGTACTCGCCCAGATACTCCAGCAGGAAGGCCTCGAACGGTTCGTCCGCGCGGTCCACCTCGTCGATCAGCAGCACCGCCCCGGGTTCGGGCGCGCGCAGGGCCTGCAGCAAGGGGCGGTCGATCAGGTAGCGCGGCTGGTAGACCTCGCGCTCCACCTGCGCCGCCTCGGCGTGCCCCTGCACCACCGCGCGCATGTGCAGCAACTGCGCGGCGTAGTTCCACTCGTACAGGGCCTCGCGTTGCTCCAGGCCGTCGTAACACTGCAAGCGCACCAGTTGGCGCTGCAGCACGCGCGACAGCGCCTTGGCCAGTTCGGTCTTGCCCACTCCCGGTTCACCCTCCAGCAGCAACGGGCGCTGCAGTTGCAGGGCCAAGAACACCGCCGTGGCCAGGCGCCGGTCGGCAAAGTAGCCCTCGGCCTGCAGCGCCTGCGTCAGGCCGTCAATCGACAGGGTTCCCGTCACGTCACATCACGCCTGCGCCAGGGCCTGCGTCACGGCACGCTGGATCAGCACGCTGATCAGGTTGGCGCGGTAGGCGGCTGAGGCGTGGATGTCGGCATTCAGGTCGGCCGCATCGATCTTCACCCCCGCCGCCGCCTGCGCCGTGAAGCTGCGCCCCAGCGCCGCCTCCAAGCCGGCGTGGCGGAACACGCCATTGCCCGCACCGGTGATGGCAACCCGCACGCCGCTGGCGGTCTGCGCCACGAACACGCCTACCAGCGCAAAGCGCGAGGCCGGCTGATTGAACTTGATGTAGGCAGCGCGCTTCGGGATCGGGAAGCGGATGGCGGTGATCAGTTCTCCCTCCTTCAGCGCCGTGGTGAACATGCCCTGAAAGTAGTCGTCGGCGGCAATGCCGCGCTCGGTGGTCTGCACCGTGGCGCCCAGCCCCAGCACGGCACTGGGGTAGCAGGCCGCCGGGTCGTTGTTGGCCACCGATCCGCCCAGCGTGCCCATGGCCCGCACCTGCTTGTCGCCGATGTGCGAAGCCAGTGCTGCCAGTGCCGGGATACTGGCTTTGACCTCGGCGCTCTCGGCCACCGCGAGGTGGCGCGTCATGGCGCCAATGACGATGGCATCACCCTCGCGGCGAATGCCGCTGAGCGACGCAATGCTGCCCAGGTCCACCAGTCGGCCCGGATCGGCCAGCCGTTGCTTCATGGTGGCCAGCAGCGTCTGACCGCCTGCCAGCACCTTGGCACCTGCGGCCGCGAGTTGGGCCGCGTCCGCCACGCTGGCGGGCCGCTCGATTGAAAATGCGTACATGGTGGGTCTCCTCAAGCTTTGACGTTCTGGATGGCTTGCCACACGCGCGCCGGCGAGGCGGGCATGTCCAGCTCCTTGACGCCCAGCGGGTGCAGGGCATCAAGCACGGCATTGATCACCGCCGGCGGCGAACCAATCGCGCCCGCTTCGCCACAGCCCTTGGTGCCCAGCGGGTTGTGGGTGCAGGGGGTGCAGACGGTGTCGAGCTTGAACATCGGGAAATCATCGGCGCGTGGCATCGCGTAGTCCATGAAGCTGCCGGTCAGCAACTGGCCGGTCTCCGGGTCGTAGACGCAGTTCTCGAGCAGCGCCTGGCCAATGCCCTGCACCAGCCCGCCATGCACCTGGCCCTCGACGATCATCGGGTTGATGATGGTGCCGAAGTCGTCCACCGCGGTGAAGCGGTCGACCCGCACGACGCCGGTGGCCGGATCGACCTCCACCTCGCAGACATAGGTGCCGGCCGGGAAGGTGAAGTTCACCGGGTCGTAGAACGCGGTTTCGTTCAGCCCAGGCTCCAGCTTGTCCAGCGGGTAGTTGTGCGGCACGTAGGCCGTCAAGGCCACCTGGCCAAAGGTGACTTTCTTGTCGGTGCCCTTGACGGTGAACTCGCCGTTGGCAAAGTCCACATCGACATCACTGGCCTCCATCAGGTGCGCGGCAATCTTCTTGGCCTTGGTCTCGATCTTGTCGAGCGCCTTCATGATGGCCGCGCCCCCGACCGAAATCGAACGCGAGCCATAGGTGCCCATGCCAAAGGGCACGCGCCCGGTGTCGCCATGCACCACGTCCACCTGGTCGGGACTCATCCCCAGGCGCGCCGCCACCACCTGCGCAAAGGTGGTCTCGTGGCCCTGGCCATGGCTGTGCGAGCCGGTGAACACCGTCACGCTGCCGGTTGGGTGCACCCGGATCTCGCCGCACTCAAACAAGCCGGCGCGCGCGCCCAGAGCGCCGGCGATGTTGCTCGGCGCAATGCCACAGGCCTCGATGTAACTGGAGTAGCCCACCCCACGCAGCAGCCCCTTGGCGGCACTGGCGGCCTTGCGCTGCGCGAAGCCCGCCACATCGGCCAGCGCCTGCGCCTTGCTCATGCAGGCACCGTAGTCGCCCACGTCGTATTGCAGCGCCACCGGCGTCTGGTAGGGGAACTGGGTGATGAAGTTGCGCTTGCGGATTTCGTCCTGCCCCAGCCCGAGTTCCCAGGCGCAGCGGCTGACCAGCCGCTCCAACAGGTAGGTGGCCTCGGGCCGGCCGGCGCCGCGGTAGGCATCGACCGGTGCGGTGTTGGTAAACCAGGCGTCCACCTCCACATAGATTTGCGGCGTGGTGTACTGCCCGGCCAGCAGGGTGGCGTAGAGAATGGTCGGCACTGCCGTGGAGAAGGTCGACAGGTAGGCGCCCAGGTTGGCGTCGGTGTGCACGCGCAGCGCCAGGAACTTGCCATCCTTGTCCATCGCCATCTCGGCATGGCTGACGTGGTCGCGGCCATGCGCATCGGAGAGGAAGCTCTCGGCGCGGTCCGCCGTCCACTTGATGGAGCGGTTGAGCTGCTTGGCGGCCCAGGTCAGGCACACGTCTTCGGCATACAGAAAGATCTTGGAGCCAAAGCCGCCACCCACGTCGGGCGCGATCACGCGCACCTTGTGCTCGGGCAGGCCCAGCACAAACGCCGTCATCAAGAGCCGCTCGACGTGCGGGTTCTGGTTCGACACATACAGCGTGTACTCGTCGTTGGCGCGGCTGTAGGAGCCGATCGCCGCGCGCGGCTCCATCGCATTGGGGATCAGCCGGTTGTTGACCAGGTCCAGCTTGGTCACATGCGCGGCCTTGGCAAAGGTGGCGTCCACCTGCGCCTTGTCGCCCAGCGCCCATTTGTAGCACTGGTTGTTGGGCGCGATGTCGTGCAGCGCCGGCCCCTTGGCCGCGTCGCTGACATTGACCACGGAACCCAGCACCTCGTAGTCGACCGCCACCGCTTCAGCGGCGTTGCGTGCCTGCTCCAGGGTCTCTGCCACCACCATGGCCACGTGGTCGCCCACATAACGCACCTTGCCTTGCGCCAGAATCGGATGCGGCGGCTCCTTCATCGGTGTCCCGTCGGGGTTGTTGATCAACCAGCCGCAGGGCAGCCCGCCCATCTTGCCTTCCACGTCCTTGCCGGTGAAGACCTGCACCACGCCCGGCATGGTCTTGGCCGCCGCCAGGTCAATGCCGCGGATCACGGCATGCGCATGCGGCGAACGCACGAACACGGCGTAGGCCTGGTTGGCCAGCGTAATGTCGTCGGTGTACTGACCGGCCCCGGTCAGAAAGCGGTAGTCTTCCTTGCGCTTGAGCGCCTCGCCAATGTGCGGCAGTTTCGAGAATTCAGATGCACCCATGTTGCTCTCCTGGTGTGGCGTGAAGGGGACGCATCAAGCCGCTTGCATGGCCGCCTGGCCCTGCTGCACGGCTTTGACGATGTTTTGGTAACCGGTGCAGCGGCACATATTGCCTTCGAGCAGTTCGCGAATCTGCTGCTCGCTGGCGCCGGGGTAGTTCTGCACCAGGTCCACCGCGCTCATCACCATGCCGGTGGTGCAAAAGCCGCACTGCAAGCCGTGGCAATCCTTGAACGCGGCCTGCATCGGATGCATGGTGCCGTCGGCCTCGGCCAGGCCTTCGATGGTGGTGATGTCGGCGCCCTGCACTTGTGCCGCCAGCACATTGCAGGACTTGATGCTGCGGCCGTTCACCATCACGGTGCAGGCGCCACACTGGGCGGTATCGCAGCCGACGTGGGTACCGGTCAGGTGCAGGTGCTCGCGCAGGGCTTGCACCAGCAAGGTGTTGGGCGCGACGTCAAGGCTGGTGCGCTTGCCGTTGACGGTGAATTGAACTTGCATGAGGCTGTGTCTCCTGTTGTCAAAACATGGGTTGAACGTCCACGCATTGTTCGAGACCGACCCCGCCCGGAACTTAGGCAAAACCCTCGTTTTGCCGGTCGCAAAAGACGAAATTCTCAGAATGAAACACGCGGCGGATTCGTCCTAGGCGTTAACCCTTTTGCACGGCGTTTCATATTTAGTGTTTACCCTTTTGCAGGCGATTGCATAGGCTGTCGCGATGGTTCAGGCATCGCCTCACGGCGTGCCGCCAGATCAGAGCTTCAAGCGCTCCGGATGGCAAAACGCCGTCAGCCGGTCGCCGCGCACAAAGCCGCACAAGGTGATGCCCACGTGGCGCGCGGTATCGATCGCCATGCTCGACGGCGCCGACACCGCCGCCACCAGTTCGATGCCGGCGCGCGCCGCCTTGGTGACCATCTCCAGGCTGACGCGGCCCGACAGGAGCACGCAGCCCCCCGCGCTGGGCACGCCGTGCAGCAGGCAGTGGCCGATCACCTTGTCCAGTGCGTTGTGCCGCCCCAGGTCTTCGGCCAGCGCCAGCAGCATGCCACCGGCGTCAAACAGCGCGGCGGCATGGGTGCCGCCGGTGCGGGCAAAGATGGCCTGGCGCGCGCGCATGGTCCGCATGTGCTGGTGCACCTGCGCGGCGCCCAGCACCAGCGTGTTGGCCACACGCAAGCCGCCACCGCCTACCTCGACCAGGCCATCGACATTGGCGCACATGCCGCAGGAGCTGGCCACCACGCCGCTGCGCCGCGTGCTGTGCGCGCGCGCCGGATCGACCAGGTGCACCTTCACGACGTTGGCCGAGTCGGGACAGACCGCCATGGACGCGACATCGCCCATGGCATCGATCAGCCCTTCTGTCAAAAGGAAGCCGGCCGCCAGAGCCAGCGCACCGGGCTCGCCTCCCTCACCCAACAACCCTTCCTCTGCCAAATAGCCGGCCGCATCAGCCGATCCGGTCGGGGTGCACATCAGCGTGTAGTGGCCAACATCCTGCACCTCGACGCGCAGCGCCTGTTCTTCGACCACCCAGCAGCCCTCAGCCGATGGCCCGATGCTGGTCGCGTCAAGCCGGTCCGCCATCACCGAGCGCATGCCGCGCTCGGGTGGCACCCAATCCGCCAGCAGTTCGCTGGGTTCGCGTTTCATGCCGAGTTCCGTTTAACGTGAAAGAACATCGTCATTGCGAACGTAGTGAAGCAATCCACGACTCCTGATCGCATGGATTGCCACGTCACTTCGTTCCTCGCAATGACGGATGATGTGGGGTGGGCAAGGGTCCATGACGGTAAACGTCATTTCGCACGCTTGATCGCCACGCGCACAATGTCGGCGCCGGAGCCGGTGGCATCGGTCAGGTCCAGCGACATTGGGGCGATGGTGTTGAGGCTGGGCGACTTCAGGTTCTTGGCATAGGGCGTGGCCCAGTAGTCAAACTGGCCCACCATCACCAGCGTGTCCAGGCCGTATGCCCTGCACCACGATGGCGGGACCTTGCGTCATGCCGATGGCCGAAGTGACTTCCAGCGTGTCGCCGTCCTCGATGTCGAGCCCTCTAGCCACGCCAGCATTGATCATCACGCCATGGTGGCCACGCACGTTGCCGGCCAGCTCGTCCATCATCTGGATCGCGGCATTGCCGCCGGCGTGGTACTGCATGCTCTTGGTGGTGATCAGCCAGTAGGGGTAGTCCTCGGGCTTCAAGCCACGGCGCACCAGGTCTTGCTCCCACACGCCGGGGAAATCGTGCCACTGCGGCAGCGCCTGGTATTCGTTGAGCTGCGCGTCCCACCAGTCCACGCCCGCGTCGTGCAGGCGCGCGCCCAGCTCCTTGCCGGAGCGCATCAGCCGCTCCTGGTAGGGCAGCTCAAAGCGCACGCTCTGGCTCTGCATGGTGGGGTACAGGTACCAGCCGGTGCGCGCATAGGGCTTGGTCAGCAAACCGTGCTGCTTGAACCAGTCCAGCCCGTGCGCCTGCGCGCCCTCGGTCAGGTCGTGGCTGGCGGCGCGGCAGATGGCATCCCAGATGGCGTCCACCGAATGCACCTGATCAGTAGCCAGCTCGTAGTCGCGCCCTTCGCCCTTAAGCGGCGCACCGAAAATGCCGCGGTTGATGGCCGCGTTGTAGGGCGCAAGCAAGTCGGTGCGCCGCGCCAGCTCGGTCGATATCCAGGTGAAGTCGCGCGCCTGGCCCTGCGGCGCCACGGCCGGCTGGCGCAGCACGTAGCCCTGGTGCTCCCAGTACTGCTCCATGAACTTGGTCTTGCCCAGGCGGATCAGTTGCGTGGACTCCAGATCGGTGGCGTCGGGCAGCAGGATGTCGGCCATGTGGTTGGTCTCGTCCGGCGTATACGCAAAGCACACGGTGAACGGAAAGCGCGCAATGGTCTTGGCGACGTTGTGCGTGTCCCAGAACGAGATGGACGGGTTGGTGCGGTAGGCAAACCAGATGTCGGGCGCGGTCGGGCGTGGCCAGTTCTTGGGCACGTGGGTCTGGAACATCCAGGCCAGGTGCGAGGGACCCAGTGACTGGCTCCAGGCACCGCTGTTGCCCGCCAGCGGCACCAGCGTGCGGTGCGCGTTGCGGCCACTGGGCACCTTTTGCCACTTGTCCTTGGTGGTCGGGTTGAGCTTGTTGAGCATGAAGCCGTCCGGCCCCGGCTGCACGCTCTTGTGGCGATCCTCACGCGGGCTGTTGATGCGCACCGTGGTGCCCAGAATGCCGCCCGGCACTTCCAGCGCACCGACCAGCACGGCCAGGAGCGTGCGCGACCAGCAGCACTCGTAGGCACCCCAGCCGTTGTTCACCGTCTTGCCCAGGGTCACCGCCACCGGGCGATACGGCAACAGCTTGCCATCGACCTCGGTGGTCTGGCCGACGCAGGCTTGCGCCACAAACTCCTGCGCCACCTCGCGGATCTTCTTGGCCGGCACATCACACAAAGCCTGCGCCCACTCGGGGCTGTATTGGCGCATGTGCGTCACCAGCTTGGAGAACGAGGTCTCGCCGCTCACGTCGGCGTAGTCCCAGCGCTGCTCGTCAGCACCGACCTCCACCACAGCATGCAACTGAAACTGGCCTTCCAGAGCCGGCGCTATGCCCGGCGCATCGTGTGGCAGGGCACGGCCACTGCGCGTGTCCCACACCAGGGGTTTGAGCGACTGGGCGTCACGCAGAAAGTAGCCTTGCGGACCGACCAGGTAGGGAGAGGACGTGATGTCGCGCAGAAACGGCACATCCAACTGATCGCGCGGCACCTCGTGCAGCAGCACGTGGATCATGGCGAACATGAAGGCCGGGTCGGTCTTGGGCTTGATGGGAATCCACTCAGCCGAGGCCGCCGCCGTGACAGACAGATGCGGCTCGATTTGCACGCGCTTGATGCCGCGCACACGGGCCTGGGCGTGCCGCGCCACAGCACAGACGCCGCCGGTGACTTCGACATTGGCGCCAAACGACACGTTGTAGTTGCAGTTTGGTGTATCGGCTGAAACAGTAAAAGCGCGGTGCCAGTACTCACCGTACAGATGCTCGGAGTGCACGCACTTGACGCCTTGCCCTGAGCCAAAGCTGAAATCCATCGCACCCCAGGCCGCAATGAAAGCCGGGAAGGTGCCCATGTAGTTGGCCGGTGTGCCGCCATGCCCCAGCGTAAGGGCCACACGCGGCAGACCCGCCTCGTCGAGCACGCCACGGGCGCGAATGTCGTTGAGTTTGGCTGCGACCGTGTCCAGCGCCTCGTCCCAAGAGATCGCCACAAAGCCTGGGTCCTGGTCCATGCCCTTCTTCGGGTTGGTGCGCTTCATGGGTGTGAGGATGCGGCCCGGGTGGTAGGTCTTCTGAATCAGCCCGTAGGCCTTGACGCAGGGCTTGCCGTTGCCGGGATAAAGCCCGCGTCCGTCAAAGTTGGGGCCGATCTCGGTGGCCACCCCGTCCTGCACCTTGACGCTGAGCAGGTCGGGGCCGGAGACGCAGTTGTAGCAGTAGGTGGGGACCTGGCGTGTAGTGGCCGAGCTTGGGGAGCCGGCTGCGGGGGGACGGGTCTTGGTGGCGCTGGTCATGGGCTGTGGTACTCGCTAATCTGGTAATTGAATGCAAGTATTCACGATAGGCGACAAGCGATACCGTCGCAATATGTTTGCGATTGCATAGCGGACCGGCCACCCAGCAATGGGCCGACCGCATAATTGGCGCCATGCGAGTGCGATTACTTCTTGCGGTGGCAACCCTGCTAGCGGCCCTCGGTGGTGCGACCGCGTGGGCGCAGCCGGTCCACGTGGCCGTTGCCGCCAATTTCGCGGTGCCCATGAAGCGCCTCGCCGCCGATTTCGAACAGGGCAACGGGCACAAGCTGCTGCTGTCATACGGAGCCACCGGCAAGTTCGTTGCGCAGCTTCGCAACGGTGCGCCCTTTGATGTGCTACTGGCCGCCGACACGGCCTCGGTGCAGCAGCTCGCGCAGGAACAGTTGGTGGTTGCCGGCACGCCCTTCACCTACGCCACCGGGCGGCTGATGTTGTGGTCGGCGCAGAGCGCGCTGGTCGACGCCAGAGGCGACGTGCTCAAACGCCAGGGCTTTGCGCATCTGGCCGTGGCCGCGCCACAACTCGCACCGTATGGTGCGGCCGCGATGCAGACGCTGTCGCGGCTGGGATTGGCCGAGGCGCTGGCGCCCAAGCTGGTGCAGGGCGAAAGCATTGCGCAGACCTACAGCTTTGTGGCATCGGGCAACGCCGAGCTGGGCTTTGTCGCCCGGTCCCAGGTCTGGGAAAACGGCGCCCTCACCAAAGGCTCGGGCTGGCTGGTACCCGCCACGCTGCACGATCCGCTGCGCCAGCAAGCCGCCCTGCTGAAGCGCGCCGCCAACCATCCCGGCGCGCGCGCGCTGCTGCAGTTTCTCAAGACCGACCAGGCCAAAGCGGTGATACGCTCGTTCGGCTATGAGACCGACTAACCGACTTGGGCTCGTGCCCACGCCACATCATGGAAGGGCACCTTCGTTGCGAGCCTCCCGTTCCCAGTCTGAACCGCACACGGACCATGAACCCTTATCGTCATCACGAGGCCGCAGGCCGTGGCGATCCATGCAGCCGGGAGTCCTGGATTGCTTCACTGCGTTCGCAATGACGAGTTTCTTTTGCGTTAAACCACGCGGCGGACCGGATTGATGCCCAGCGCTTCTCCCTGGGGCGCCATCGCCCTCACGCTGCAACTGGCGGCCTACAGCACGCTGTTGCTGCTGCTGCTGGGCACGCCGCTGGCGTGGTGGCTGGCGCGCACGCGCTCGTGGCTCAAGGGACCGGTGGGTGCGCTGGTGGCGCTGCCAATCGTGCTGCCGCCGACTGTGCTGGGTTTTTACCTGCTGGTCAGCATGGGGCCACATGGCCCGGTGGGCCAACTCACGCAATCGCTTGGGCTCGGCCTGCTGCCCTTCAGTTTTGCCGGGCTGGTGGTGGGTTCGGTGATCTATTCGCTGCCCTTCGTGGTGCAACCGCTGCAAAACAGTTTTGAGGCGATCGGTGAGCAGCCGCTGGAAGCCGCCGCCACACTGCGCGCCTCGCCCTGGGACACCTTTGTCAACGTGGTGCTGCCATTGGCCCGCCCCGGTTACCTGACGGCCTGCGTGATGGGTTTTGCGCACACCGTGGGCGAGTTTGGCGTGGTGCTGATGATCGGCGGCAACATCCCGGACAAGACCCGCGTGGTGTCGATCCAGATCTACGACCACGTCGAAGCCATGGAGTACGCCCAGGCCCACGGCCTGGCAGCCGGCATGGTGGTGTTTTCGTTCGCCGTGCTGCTGCTGCTGTACACCCTCAACCCGACCGGGCGGCGCCAGCGGCGCACTGGCGCATGAGCGTCACAAGCGGTCTGCAGGCCCGGCTGCAACTTGACCGGGCCGACTTCCGGTTAGACGTGGCACTGGATCTGCCAGGCGGTCAGGTCAGCGCGCTGTTCGGCGCATCCGGCTCGGGCAAGACCAGTTGCCTGCGCGCCATTGCCGGCCTCGAGCGCGGCGCACGCGGCAGCGTCGTGATCAACGGTGAGGTCTGGCAGGACGATGCCCACCAGCAGTTTGTGCCGGTGCACCAGCGCGCGCTGGGCTATGTGTTCCAGGACGCGCAACTGTTCGCACACCTCAACGTGGCCGACAACCTGGCCTTTGGCATGCAGCGGGTACCACCGGCGCAGCGCCACGTCTCGCTGGACCAGGCGGTGGCGCTGCTGGGCATCGCGCACCTGATGCAGCGCAAGGCCGACACGCTCTCGGGCGGCGAGCGCCAGCGCGTTTGCATCGCGCGCGCGCTGGCCAGCAGCCCGCGCATCCTGCTGATGGACGAACCCCTGGCCGCGCTGGACGCGGCGCGCAAGGCCGAGATCCTGCCCTACCTGGAACAGTTGCACCGCGAACTGGCCATGACCGTGCTCTACGTCAGCCACGCGAGTGACGAAGTGGCGCGCCTGGCCGATCACCTGGTGCTGCTGGACCACGGCAAGGTGCTGGCCAGCGGCCCCACCGCCGAGCTGTTGACGCGGCTCGACTTGCCGCTGGCGCATGGCGACGCAGCGGCAGCGGTGCTAGACGCCACCATCGTCGGCCACGACGCGCCCTACCACCTGAGTCTGGCGCGTTTTGCCGGCGGCGAACTGAGCATTGCGCGCCAGTCACTGGCCATGGGCCAGGCGCTGCGCATCCGCGTGCAGGCGCGTGACGTCAGCCTGAGTCTGCAGCGCCCCAGCGGCACCAGCATTCTCAACATCCTGCCGGTGCACGTGCTGGCCCTGTCGCCGGACAGTCCGGGCCAGGTGATGGTGCGTCTGGACTGTGGCGGTTGCGCCCTGCTGGCCCGCATCACCGAGAAGTCGGCGCACGGCCTGGCGCTGGAGCCCGGCCTGGCCGTGTTTGCCCAGATCAAGGGCGTGGCCATTCTGGGATAGCGTTTCCCAGCGAGTGTCGGTCCCATCCCAACAAGGAACCCCCATGAAGCGCCTTACCCCTGCTCTGCTGGTCACCTGCCTGCTGGGCGCTTGCGCCAGCGCCCCGCCAGACTTCAATTACCAAGCCCCACAACAACCCGAATCCGCCAGCGGCTACACCGACAAACCAGGCTGGGCGACGCAGCGCTTTAGCGTGGCCGCGGCCAATCCGCTGGCCACCGATGCGGGTTACCAAGTGCTCAAGGCCGGTGGCTCGGCGGTGGACGCCGCTATTGCCGTGCAGATGGTGCTGACCCTGGTGGAGCCACAATCGAGCGGCATCGGCGGCGGCGCCTTCTTGCTGCACTTCGATGGCCGCGAGGTGCAGGCTTACGATGGCCGCGAGACCGCACCGGCGCTCGCCACCGAGCAGCTCTTTCTGCGCGCCGACGGCAAACCCATGGCCTTCATCGACGCCGTGGTCGGTGGCCGCAGCGTGGGCACGCCCGGCACGGTGCGCATGTTGGAGCTGGCGCACCAACGGCACGGCAAGTTGCCCTGGCGTCAATTGTTCGCGCCTGCCATCGGCCTGGCCGAGCAAGGCTTCAAAGTCAGCCCGCGCCTGCACACGCTGCTGGCCAGCGATCCGCATTTGAAGAAAGACCCGGTAGCCGGCGCCTACTTTTACGCACCCGACGGCAAGCCCCACCCGGTGGGCCATCTGCTGCGCAACCCTGAGCTGGCGCATGTGCTGCGGCTCATCGCCACGCAAGGCGCCAAGGGGCTGATGCAGGGCGACGTGGCGCAGGCGATGGTGGTCAAGGTGCAAGGTCACGCCAGCAACCCTGGCCTATTGAGCCTGGCCGACCTCGCCGCCTACCAGCCCAAGCAGCGCGCCGCCCTGTGCCACCCCTGGCGCGCTGCCGCCAAGGACTACCGTGTTTGTGGCTTTCCACCACCGAGCTCGGGCGCCATTGCCATCGGCCAGATGCTGGGCATGCTGGAGCACACGCCTGCCGCCACGCTGGGCCTGGAGCAAGGGCTGCCATCGGCACCCTGGTTGCACCTCTACACCGAAGCCGCGCGGCTGGCCTTTGCCGACCGCGCGCAGTACGTGGCCGACCCCGACTTCGTCGAGGCACCCGGTGGCAACTGGGCCAGCTTGCTCGACAGCGGCTACCTGGCGCAACGCGCCAAGCTGATCGGTCCGACCAGCATGAAAAGCGGCCAGCCCGGCACGCCCGGCGCGGTGAAGAGCGAGTATGCGGCCATGCCCGAACAAGTGGAGTACGGCACCAGCCACATCAGCATCGTCGATGCGACGGGACAGGCGCTGGCGATGACCACCACCATCGAAGCGGGCTTTGGTTCGCGCCTGATGGTCAACACGGGTGGCGGGCGCAGCGGCGGCTTTTTGCTCAACAACGAGCTGACCGACTTCAGCCTGGCCCCGCGCGATGCCAGCGGCGCACCCATTGCCAACCGCGTGCAAGGCGGCAAGCGCCCACGCTCCTCCATGTCACCCACGCTGGTATTCGAGCAGCCCAGCGGCCAACTGGTGATGAGCGCGGGCAGCCCCGGCGGCGCGCTGATCATCCACTTCACGGCCAAGGCGCTGTACGGCACGCTGCAGTGGGGCCTTAACGCCCAACAAGCCATCAACCTGCCCAACTTCGGCTCCTTGAACGGCCCCACGCTGCTGGAAGAAAAGCGCTTTGCGCCCGCCACCGTTGAAGCCCTGAAGGCGCGCGGCCACGAGGTGCGCGAGCTCGACATGACCAGCGGCCTGCAAGCCATCCAGAAGACCCCGACCGGCTACTTCGGCGGCGCCGATCCACGCCGTGAGGGGGTGGTGATGGGGATTAACGGTTGTGGCGGGGGGGGTGTGCTGCCCGCAAGACCCCGGGGGGGGGTTGAAGAGGGCCCTCTGCTCCTGGCCTGTCGCTACCTGGGGACAGCCAGCCTAGCGCGCGCGCAGGGCCTCACCTCGCCTGGGCATACAGGGGCGGCGGTGTTGGTGATTCCGGCGGCCCGGCGAGCGCGCTTCGGTCGGGGGCATTTGCTTCTGGCTGTCCAACAATCGGCGATTCGCAGCATGCTGCGGCAACACATCGTCCAGCACCACACCACCCCGTAGCGCTGCCACGGCGCATGGCAAGGTGTTGCGCGCATGGCCGGTTTACCTCAAGCAGACTGGCGTTTGGGTTTGATCACTATCGTTCGAACGACACCCGGGCCCCGGCTGCGGCCACGGGCAGGCGCGATGGCATGGGCGGTGTGCAGCGATTGAGTCGGCGCACAAGTCAGCGAAGCCAAGGTGTCAACCAGTTCCTTTTTCAAGGCCTTCAACTGGCGGATGTGGGCATCAATCTGCGCCATCTTGGATTGAAGTTGCAGCTCAATATCGGTGCGATTCAATTTGCCCTGGGTGAGCTGCGGCAATAGGGCTCTGATCTCAGCTAGCGAAAATCCCAGCGACTGCGCACCGCGCACAAAGCGCACGACCCCGATGTAGGCCTCCGAGTAAAGCCGATAGCCGTTGGCCTGACGCTCAGGCGCAGTGAGAATGCCCTGTTTTTCATAGTAGCGAACGGTGTCAGTCGATACGCTGGCGGCTTTGGCCAATTGGCTGATGTTCATGTCACTCCTTCCGTTGCGCAGGCGCGCAAGTCAGCGGCAATGTCCGCAAGAAAAAGATGCTTGACATTGGAGCATAGACCAAGCTTTACGCTCTCACTTTTGATAGCAGGAGTTCCATCATGTTTCGACCCGTTCTTGCCAAGCTGCTGCTCGCACTGGCTTTGTCCAATTCAGTTGCCACCTCATTGGCCGCTGGCTCGTCTGCGCCCGATGTGGGCTTTGCCATCATCAAGACCTCACAAGTGGCCGTGCGCGAGGGGATGCTCGTGCCCGGTGGAAGTTTTCTCAAGCAGATCAACTCCAACTTCTCGGCATTTTTGATCAAGCACCGGCAAGACTACTTGCTGTTTGACACCGGCATGGGTCGCCAGATAGATAGTCAATACCAACAGGACATGCCGATGTGGCTGCGCCTGTTTTTCAAGTATGACCACCCGGTGGTTTCGGCACGCGAACAGCTCGACAAAGCGGGCCTGCCACCCCTGCGGCGCGTCATTTTGAGCCACAGCCATTGGGATCATGCAAGCGGTGTGCTGGACTTTCCAGAGGTCAAAATTGGTGTCTCGGCACCCGAGAAGGATGCGATTGACCATGCCAGAAGCGGTGCCGCCACCACCTGGCCCTCCCAGGTGACGGGTGCTGCGGTTCAGTGGGAAATTCTGGACTTCAAGTCAGGCCCTTACAAAGGCTACGCACAAAGCCTGGATCTGTACCAGGATGGCACCGTCGTGCTGGTTCCCATGCCTGGCCACACGCCAGGCTCCATCGGCTTGTTTGTCACGGTCGATTCGGGCGCCGTGTACTTCTTCATTGGCGATGTCGCGTGGACCCAAGACGCCGTTCTGGCCGGTGCGCCCAAATTTTGGGCCGCAGAATTGCTGGTAGACAAGAACACCAGTCAAACCCTGGCCAGCGTCACGCAGGTGCGTACCCTGCAGCAAATCGCATCAGGCCTGGTCGTGGTTCCCGCGCACGACAGCAAGGTACAGGACGCTTTGGGTTACTTCCCGAACTGGGTCAAGTAGGCTTGGTTCGTATTGCAGGCTTGGCGGCTGTCCAGCAGCCGGCATGCTGAAGCAACTCATCGTCAACTACAGAATTCAGAGCGCCCACCCCTCCACCGGACTGCGTACTCCTGGCCAAATTGGCTTCAGAAGGCCGCCCTTCCAGCAGCGGGGTGGGGGCACACGCCAAAGTGAGGTCAATGAGGAGCCCGAAGGGCGGGGGACACGAACGGCGGCGTGTGCCTCCACCCTGCTGCGGGTCCAGCACAACAGCTCCGCACAAAAGCCTCTACCGGCCATCAAGGACAATCGCCTCTGCTTTGCATGCCACCCTCCTGCCGATGACCAGCCCCGCTCCCGATTCCACCCACCCCTCCTTGCGCCGCTTTCTGCGCGCACCCTGGCCGGGTCGGTTCCTGAAAGCAGTGGCCGCCCTGGCAGCCCTGGGCGCGATCGCGCTGCTGGTGGCCATCGTGCTGATCACGCCGCAGTTGCCGGACCTGGGCACCCTCACCCACTACCAACCCAAGCAGCCGCTGCGGGTGTTCACCAGCGACGGCGTGCAAATCGGTGGCTTTGGCACCGAGCGGCGCGTCTACCAGTCGATCGAACAGATCCCCCAACTGATGAAGGACAGCCTGCTGGCGGTGGAGGATGCACGCTACTACGAGCATGGCGGCATCGATCTCATCAGCGTTGCGCGGGCGGTGGTGTCCATCGTGTCGGGCGGCTTGGTGCGACGCATCAGCGGCGGCTCGACCATTACCCAGCAGGTGGCCCGCACCTTTCTGCTCAGTCAGGCGCGCACGGTCGACCGCAAGTTCCGCGAAGCGCTGTTATCACTGCGCATCGAAGCCACGCTGAGCAAGGATCAGATCCTGGCGCTGTACATGAACCAGATCTACCTGGGCTCGCGCGCTTACGGGTTTGAAGCCGCCGCGCAAACCTACTTCGGCAAGACACTGGCCAGCCTCAGCGTGGCCGAATGCGCCATGCTGGCGGGTCTGCCGCAGAACCCGCACTACGCCAACCCGATACGCAACCCCGAGCGCGCGCGCAACCGTCAGTTGGTGGCGCTGACCTTGATGCGCAAGCATGGCGTCATCAACGAGGCGCAGTTTCAGGCCGCCAAGGCCGAAAAGCTGGTGGTGCGAAAGTTGGACGAGGTGGAAGTGCACGCCGAGCACGTGGCCGAAATGGCACGCGCGCAGGTGTTTGCGCAGTTTGGCGAGAAGGCCTACACGCAGGGCATTGACGTCACGACCACCCTGGTCGCCGCCGAGCAGCACGCGGCCTGGCAGGCGCTGCGTCGCACGCTGATCGAGCACACCTTGCGCCAGCCCTGGCGCGGGCCGGAAGACCACGAGGACCTGAGCGCCGAGCTGCAAGACGACGACCCCGCCGTTGCACAAGTGCTGTCGGGCGTGGACGACGATGAAGACTTGCGCGCGGCCATCGTCACCCGCGCCAGCCCGAGCACAGTGACCGCCGTGCTGGCCTCGGGCGAAGTGATCCGCATCGACAAGGCCGGGCTGCGCCAGGCCCAGCCTGGGTTTGGCCCCAAGGCGCCCAAGGCGCTGGCCGTGCGACGCGGCGCCGTGGTGCGCGTGCTGCAGCAGGGCAAGGCCTGGACGCTGACGCAGTGGCCCGAGGCCGAAGGCGCACTGGTGGCGCTGAACCCGGCCAATGGCGAGGTGCGCGCCCTGGTCGGCGGATTTGACTTTCAGCGCAACCAGTTCAACCACGTCACGCAGGGCTGGCGCCAACCGGGCTCCAGCTACAAGCCCTTCATCTACGCCGCCGCCATGGAGCACGGCGTGATGCCCGAGACCCTGGTCAACGACATGCCGCTGAGCAACGTGGGCGACTGGTCGCCGTCCAACTCGGACGGCAGCACCGATGGCCCCATCACCGTGCGCGAGGCGCTGACGCGCTCCAAGAACCTGGTCACCATCCGCCTGGTGCAACTGCTGGGTGCAGCGCGCATGCGCGACTGGACCGCGCGCTTTGGCTTCGATGCACAGCGCCAGCCCGACAACCTGACCCTGGCTCTGGGCACCGGCGCCACCACACCGCTGCAACTGGCCAGCGCCTACGGTGTGCTGGCTAATGGCGGCTACCTGCTGCCGGCCACGCTGATTCGCCGCATTGCCAGCAGCACTGGCGAGGTGATTTTTGAGGCGCCGACTTCACCCCTGTCCGAATCGCTGCGCGTCACCAGCGAGCGCAATACCTTCATCACCGGCACGCTGCTGCAGGAGGTAACACGCAGCGGTACCGCCGCGCGCGCCCAGGCGACCCTGCAACGCCCCGACCTGTATGGCAAGACCGGCACCACCAACGAGGTGGTGGACGCCTGGTTTGCCGGCTTCCAGCCCAATCTGGTGGCCGTGGTCTGGCTCGGCCACGACAACCCGCGCAGCCTGGGCAGCCATGCCTCCAGGCGCCACGCTGGCACTGCCGGCCTGGATCGACTTCATGGGCGCCGCACTGAAGAACGTGCCGGTACGCGAACTCACGGCGCCAGAGGGCGTGATCAAGATCGACGGCAACTGGCGCTACGCCGAATGGGCGCTGGGTGGCGGCATCGTCTCGCTGGGCCTGGACAACGAGCCCATCAGCCCGGCGCTCATCCCGCAGCCGCCGCCAAGCGCCGCCCCTGACTGACGCCATAGCGCCAGATCATTCCCAACGTCAGCGCCAGAAAGGGCAACACCGTCCAGTTGACGGCGGCCCAGCCGAAGCCGTTGAGCAGGCCACCCGCCGAGAACGACGCCAGGCTGACCACGGCGAACATCACGAAGTCATGCGCGGCCTGGGTTTTGGCGCGCTCACTGGGCCGATAGGCTTGTGTCAGCAGCGTGGTGCCGCCGATGAACAGAAAGTTCCAGCCAACCCCCAGCAGGATCAGCCCCGACAGGAAGTGCAGGAACGCATTGCCCGACAAGGCAATGGCCACATGCCCGACCAGCAGCAGCGTGCCGCAGGCCATGATGCGCAGCACACCAAAGCGCAGAATCAGATTGCCGGTGAAGAACGAGGGCACGAACATGCCCAGCACATGCCACTGAATGACGGTGGCCGCATCGCCCAGTGACTGCCCACAGATCTGCATCGCCAGGGGCGTGGCTGTCATCACCATCAGCATCACGGCGTACCCCACGGTCGAGCCGGTCAGCGCGGTCAAAAAGATCGGCTGCCGCATGATCACGCTCAGCGCGCGAGCACTCTCGTGCGACTGAACAGGGCCGCCGATCACCGGCAGCTTGAGCCGGGTCACCAAGGCCAGCGCGAACACCCCCAGCACGGCCATCACCAAATAGGAGGCCGCGAAAGGCACCGGCCCCAGCCCCTGCGTGAAGCGCGCGATATTGGGCCCGGCCAGCGCCGCCACCACACCACCGACCATCACCCATGAGATCGCTCGGCTCTTGAAGTCCGGGCTGGCGCAATCGGCTGCGGCAAAGCGGTAGTACTGGGCAAAACCTTGATAGCCACCGACCAGCATGTTGGCACCCACGAACAGCCAGAAGCTGTCCAAGGCAATGGCTGCCGCCGCGACGACGCCGGCCAGAATGCCCAGCAAGGTGCCCAGCGCAAAGCCCTGTTTGCGGCCAAAGCGCTGCATCATCAGCGAGGCCGGAATCATGGTCGCGGCGGCGGCCACCATCATCAAGGCAATCGGCAGCGTGGCCAGGCCCTTGCTGCTGGCAAGGCGCTGGCCGACCAGGCCCGAAATCGTCATGACCAGCACCGAGCTGGTTTGGAACAAGGCTTGCGCGCCGGCCAGTAGCGCGACGTTGCGCTGTTCGGTAAGGGTTGGGTTCATGGCTTGCGGTCGGTCTAGAACACCAGCACCTTGTCGGCCCACACCGTCCACTGGGCCAACTCGTCAAGCGTGCCGCGGTGCGTGCCTGGCGCCAACTCCGCCTCGGTCAGGCCGCGCGCGTCCATGCAGGTGCCGCACACCCCTACGCGGCCATCGCCCGAGCGCGCCACGCGGGACAGCATCAGTTGCAGGTTGTAGAAACCCTCGGGCACTTTTTGCCCGGCCTTGGCAGTGGGTGCGGCATCGCCCAGCAGAAAGACGCGCACTTCATGCTCGGGCTGCTTGGCCAGAGCCCCCGCAAGACGCAAACCGTTGTAGGTGGGCTCGTCGCCATAGGGGGCGCCATTCAGAATAAAAAGTGCTTTCATGGTTCAATCCAGTTGTGATTCAATACATTCCAATAATTATTAGAATGTACAGGATGAACCCCATCCACCGCAAGCCCTATTTGGATCGGCGTTGACCGGGAAAGCCCAAGCACCATGAAGAAGAAAACCAATCGCGAAATCAAGGATGTGCTGTACGAGCAGGTGGCTCGCATTGCCAAGGCGCTGGCCAGCCCGAAGCGACTGGAAATCATCGAACTGTTGTGCCAGGCGCCCAAGTCGGTGGAGGAGCTGGCGCGCGAGCTCGACATCAGCGTCAAGCTCACCAGCGCGCACCTGAAGGCACTGCGCGAGTCGTGCCTGGTGCAGACCGAGCGCCAGGGCAAGTACATCGTGTACCGCATCGCCAGCGACCAGGTGCCCCCCTTCTACGCCATGTTGCGCACGCTGGCCGAAGAGCGTCTGCTGGCCCTGCAGGAAGCCCTGCGCGAGATGGCCCTGAGCAGCCACGAATGGCAAGGCGCCAGCGCCGATGCCTTGTTGCGCAAGGCACGCAGCGGCGAGGTGGTGGTGATCGACGTGCGCCCGGACGCCGAATACGCGCACGCCCACCTGCCCTTTGCGCGTTCGATCCCGATCGCCGAACTGCGCACCCGGCTCGGCGAGCTGCCCAAGGACAAACCGGTGGTGGCCTACTGCCGTGGCCCCTATTGCCTGATGTCAGCGCAGGCGGTGGACCTGCTGCAGGCCAAGGGTTTCACCGCGTTTCAGTGGCGTGGCGATGTGCTGTCGCTGACACCTTGAGCCCGTCACCGCGGCGCGACGTGCTCCGGGTTACTTGCTGGTGGCGTTCGGAAAGAACAATTGCTCGCCACCAATCTTGTAGCTCGCAATCACGCCCTGCCCGCTGGGCGACACCACCCAGTCGACGAACTTCTGCGCTTCGGCGGCCTTCACATGCGGGTGCTTGGCGGGGTTGACCACCATCACGCCGTACTGGTTGAACAAGCGGGTATCGCCTTCGACCAGCACCACCAGATCGCCCCGGTTTTTGAAGGACAGCCAGGTGCCGCGATCAGCCAACACATAGGCGCCGGTGCCAGACGCCATGTTCAGCGCCGGCCCCATGCCGCAGCCGCACTCCTTGTAGCCGCTGCCCTTGCTCTCAGCCGCACCGGCGGCCTTCCAGTAGCGCAGCTCGGCGGCGTGGGTGCCGCTCTTGTCGCCGCGTGAAATAAAGGAGCCATTGCCGGCGACCAATTTCTTGAGCGCCCCCACGATGTCCTTGCCGCTGACACCGGCCGGGTCCGCCTTGGGGCCAATCAGCACGAAGTCGTTGTACATCACCGGATAGCGCTTGACAGCAAAGCCATCGGCCACCAGTTTCTCTTCGGCGGCCTGGTCGTGCACAAACAGCACATCCGCGTCGCCACGGCGGCCCATGTCCAGCGCCTGGCCGGTGCCCAGCGCCACCACCTTGATCTCGATGCCGGTAGCCTGTTTGAAGGCCGGCAGCAGGTGCCCGAACAGGCCAGACTGCTCCGTGGAGGTGGTCGAGGCCATCACGATGCTCTGCGCCGACGCGACCCCGCATGCTACCAAAAGTATAGCTGCCTGGGCAATGGTGACAATGGTTGAGAGCGATAAACGCTTGAAATTCTTCATGAAAGTTCTCCTTTTACAAACAAATGGGCCGCCGGGTAGCGCTCCTGTAGCAATGCACCCTCAAAAAACTGTTCGGTGGGCAAATCCGCCAGCACGCGCCCCTGCTCCAGGTAGATCACCCGGCTGGCCAGGCGCTTGACCTGGCCCAGGTTGTGGCTGCTGAACACCAGCGTCATGCCCTGCGCCAGCTCGTCCATCAAGGCCTCGACCTCACGCTTGGCGTGCGGGTCCAGGCTGGCGGTGGGCTCATCGAGCAGCAGCAGCCCAGGCTCCAGCACCCAGGCGCGCGCCAGCGCCAGCCGCTGCTGCTGGCCGCCCGACAGGGTCTTGGCGCCGCGCTCGGCCATGCCGCCAAGCCCGACACGCAGCAAGGCCTGCTGCGCGCGCTGCTTGGCCTGGCCCCAGCGCACACCGCGCAACCACAAACCCAGCGCCACGTTGTTCAGGCAACTGGTGCGCAGCATGTAGGGGCGCTGGAACAGCATCGCCTGGCGCGCACCCGCATCGGTCTGGATGGCGCCTGCGCTGGGCTGAATCAGCCGGTGCAGCAAGCGCAACAAGGTGCTCTTGCCACTGCCATTGCCACCAATCAGGGCGACCCGCTCGCCGGGTTGAATGCTCAGACTCACGCCGCTGAGCGCCTGCACCGCGCCAAAACGCACGTGTACCTGGTCCAGGCTCAGCAAAACGCTCATGTCGCGGCACCTTGCACCAGTGGCGACAGCGGCTCGGTGCGCTGCACGTGGCCCTCGATGCGGTCGCGCCACAGCCGCAGCAGGGCAATCAGGGCGTTGAGTGCCAGCACCACCCCCAACAGGATCAGCCCCAGCGCCAGCGCCAGCGGCAAGTCGCCCTTGCTGGTTTCCAGCGCAATGGCCGTGGTCATGACGCGCGTGAAGCCTTCGATATTGCCGCCAACAATCATCACCGCACCCACCTCCGAGATGGCGCGCGCAAACGACGCGATCAACACCGTAAGCAAGGCAAAACGTTCGTCCCAGGCCAGCAACAGGCTGCGCAGCCAGACACCGGCCCCCAGCGACTGGATCTGCTCGCCATGTTTGTCCTGCGCGTCTTGTACCGCCTGGCAGGTCAGGGCCGTGACCACCGGGAACACCAGCAGCGCTTGCGCCAGCACCATGGCCTTGAAGCTGAACAGCCAGCCCAAAAAGCCCAGCGGCCCGGAGCGCGACAACAGCAGGTACACCACTAGGCCGATCACCACCGAGGGCACCGCCAGCATGGTGTTGAGCAGGGTCAGCAGCACTGGGCGCATGGCAAAGCGCGCCACGCCCAGGCCAGCGCCCAGCACCAGCCCGACGCTGCAGGCCAGCGCACAGGCGGTGGCACTGACCAAAAGGGAACGCCCGACAATAGCCAGCAGGCCGGCATCCAACGCGAGAATGAGTCGCAGCGCTGTGGCCGCGCTGTCGGTTAAAGAGTTCATGAGTTGGGGTATCGTAGCGACGACCCCAAACACCCACCATATGAAGCACCGTGCATAGGCTCCAGTTCCACTACACCCTTCTTGTGCTGAGCGTTACATCGGCGGGGCCGTCGCCGGATCGTCGGCCAAGTGAGGCAAGTACCGCGCCACCAGTTCAGTGACGATGTTGGCCTGCAAGCGGTCTTTGCCGCGCTTTTGCACGTCGCGTTGCTTTTGCTGGGACAGTTCTCGCTTGATGCGCGCGTAGTCCAGTGGGTGCACGGTACGCATCAGCGCCATCTGGCCGGAAGTGGAAACGATGACCTGGTCCATGCGCCGGGCGGACTGAAGTTTTTCACCCATGGACACCTGCACCGCCCAGAAGTCGTCCTCGTCGTCGCTCATGCGCAGCGGATGCGGATCACCGTCAACCGCAGCGCGGCGGATCACATCGACTTCAAAGCCATCCTGGTTACGAGCTGTGTAGCGCTGGTCCTGCGTCACTTCAAAGCTGGCGTCCACCTTGCGCAGTACGCCTATCAGCGAGCTGTCGATCTTTTTCATTGCGGTGAAGAATGCAATGCGCTTGCGGGTGTCAAACAGCATGTCCACGTCGCGCGTGGCCATGGCGGCTTGTGCAATGCGCACACCCGCGGCCATTTCATAGGCGTACAAGGCGTGGGTCCCGACCACGGTGAAGTGGTCATGCACACCGATGCCCTCCAGCGCGTTGATCACACGTACCACGATATTGGGTACCCGGCCCACACGCAAGGCCCGGTTCAGGCGTTGCTGAATGTTGTATTGCGCCTTGAGGGCCTTGACGCGTTCCTCAGCGCTGGACTTGCGCGCCATGAAACTGTCAAACATTTTTTGAGTTTCGGGCGACTGCAAGCCCAGTGACTTTTGCGCGCCTGAGGCGGACGTGCGTATCAACGTGCGCTTGTTGCGCAAGTCGCGCCACAACATGCTGCCCCGGACCTCGGTGGCTGCCTTCTTCGCCTGGGCCAAAGCCATAAACACGGTCTCGGCGTCTATGAATTGGCGCTTTTGGCTTTCGGAAATCTCCAGGAAGTAATCGGAGACGGACATGTTCAGTGTGAATTGATAATTTGCTAACTATATGTTGAACATTACATAAAATCAACAAGTTATGCATTCATCTTTTGGAACGCCGACGATACAGTCACCCGCATCCCTTAAGGTGGCAGTGGTCATTCAACTCGGGGGCAAAAGCCGCGGTATTGATAGGCACATCCAGGGGGCTTTGACCATGATCTCAATGCCCTTGGGCGAGGTCTGACCGCGCTGTCGGTCAGCGAGTTCATGAGTTGGGGTATCGTAGCGACGACCCCAAACACCCACCATATGAAGTACCGTGCATAGGCTCCAGTTCCACTACACCCTCTCGCGTGACAGCAGCCCGGCACTGATCCGCAACCCCTTGATCGACTTGCTGCAGGCGGTGGCGCAATCGGGCTCGATCTCCGGGGCATCCCGCGCGCTGGGCCTGTCCTACCGCCATGTGTGGGGCGAACTCAAGCGCTGGCAGGACGTGCTGGGCCATGAGCTCATCGTCTGGGAAAAAGGCCAGTCGGCGCGCCTGACCGAATTCGGCGCCAAGCTGATGTGGGCCGAGCGGCAAGCCCAGGCGCGCCTGGCGCCGCAGATCGAAGCCCTGCGCGCGGAGCTGGAGCGCACGTTTGCGGTGGCCTTTGACGACAGCGCCCATGTGGTGACCATGTACGCCAGCCATGACGACGCCGTGAGCGCGCTGCGCGAGCACGCCTTGCAGCAGCATGGCTCGCCGTTGCATCTGGATGTGCGTTTCACCGGCAGCGTGGATGCGATCCGTGCCCTGAATGAAGGGCGCTGCGTGATGGCGGGTTTTCACACGCTGCAGGACGCCGGTCGCAACACGCTGGCCGAGCGAACTTACAAGCCCCTGCTGCAACCGGGCTTGCACAAAATCATCGGCTTTGCACAACGCACACAGGGGCTGATGGTGGCGCGCGGCAACCCGCTGAGCCTGAGCAGCCTGGCTGACGTGGCACGCCATGGCGCGCGGTTTGCCAACCGCGCCCTGGGCAGCGGCACCCGCGTGGTACTGGACGACTTGCTGGCACAGGCCAAGCTCAAACCGGCCAGCATCAAGGGCTACGAGCTGACCGAGCCCTCGCACGCGGCGGTGGCGCAGGCCATCGCCGCGGCCCAAGCTGACTGTGGCCTGGGCATTGCCGCCGCGGCGCACAAGCAGGGTCTGGACTTTGTGGCTCTAGCCCAGGAGCGCTACCACCTGGTCTGCCTGAAATCAGCCTTGTCCGAACCCGGTATTCAAGCCCTGCTGCAGTTGCTCAAGACGCCTGAGTGGCAGCAAGAAGTGGCGCACATCGAAGGCTACACCCCGGCCCAGAGCGGCGAGGTGCTGTCCATGCGCAAGGTACTGCCTTGGTGGGATTTTGCGGCGCGCAAAGTCTCCCTGAAATAAGGTGAGCCAAACGAGTTGGGTCAGGTCTGAATCAGTTGCCAAAGACTTTCAGCAAGGAGTCGGAAAGGCCTTCCAACCCACGGCCCGTCATGCCGGTTTTCTTGCCGGGATGGGGCGTTTCCCTCGTACACAAAAAAGCCTTGCGCGCCTTTGAACGAGTCATTGAGCAATTCCTGCCTTCCGAGCCAATAGGCAGAAAATGTCTCGCATCGCCGCGTCGAATACGCCAGATTCGCAGTGAAGCCAATCGTTGCGGCCTGGTTGATGCTGCGTCCAGCATCGGCGCGCTCAATTCTGACCCCCCGGCCGCCCTGGACGATCAGTCTTGCCGGACCGTGAAAGGCCAGGTAGCGCAACTGCAGCGTCAGCCAGGCGTGCAGGCTGGTCAGCCGCCAGTGCGAGGTGATGCGCACGGGCGAGCCAGTTGGCTGCACCACACCAACGAGGCTGTGCGGCTGCATCACCAGCGCAGCACCCTCAGGGAGCGACAGGATGCCGACCTCGCTGAAAGGATCTTTGGTGGCAGAGATCACGAACTGCTCTGGCGTGCGTGTCCGATTCGCGTCAACGCGCCCATGCCAGACGCTAGGCTGCTCAACGGGAAATTGCTGTTCAGCAGCCAGCAGGCGTCTTCTTCCCCCCGGTCTGACGAACTTTGCAGAAATGCGGCATGCACCAGCAGCTCGCGGCCGGCCTCCATCAGAACTGGCATCGACACCGCTGACCGGCCCATTTCCAACACCAGATCACCGGTGGTTTCGGGCAGGAGCCGGATGGCGGGGCGGCGTGCGGCCAGCGGTGCGAGCCAGAAGTAGAACACCGCCTTGATCGCGGTGGGCGTGAGGATGATCCCCAGCAGGATGCCGAGGGCCATCGGCGCGACTTCTTCAACGGGCTTCAGAAGCGTCTCGAACCAGTTGCCGGCCCGCTGCTGGTCCAGTTCCGCGAGCCGGTCGCGCAGCGGCCGTAGGATCGCTTCGACTTTGGTGCGGTCCGGTTGGAACGCCGCCAGCGGCGCCATGGGTCGGGTCGCCTGCACCAGCCCGAGCTGACGCCGGTAGTCAGCGTCAGCCTGCTGGTTGTGAGCAAGCAGCTTGTCTTGTTGAGCCCGCAGGCGCGCGCGCCGCATATTCGGCCATGCCAGGAAGCCGACTTTTCAGCGGGTGAAGCTCCCTCGAAGGCCTCTAGTTTCAGCTTGGTATCCCGCCACTCGCGGTAATGGCTCTTGTGTACTTCACGCAGCTGTTCCAGTTTGTCGCGATGGGCTTTTTCAGATTGCGTGGCCAGCACCCGCAGCTTCAATTCCATCAGGTAGGACCGCTCCTCTTCCAACAAGTTGATTTCAGCGTCGAGCCGCAGACTGTCCAGTTGCGCCTGGAGGATCGGCTTGCCTTGCAGAATCTCAGCAAAGGTGCCGGACTGCGTCTTTGCACTCTGTTTGCGCGCGATCTGCCCAGTCAGGTCGGAGATACGCAACTCCAGCGTCTGTAACGAATCCACGCGCACACCGAGAACGCGCCTGGTGGCCGCAGTAATCAGCAATTCAAGATGATCGCTGAGGCCTTTGTCCGATTGAACAAGCTGGGGGTATTCGGCCCGGATCGCCTTGAAAGCGGTCCACTGCGCCCAGGCGGCGCGCCCCAGCAGCAACACCGCAATGATGATCAGTAGGACCACGGTGTGGCGCAATAGCCATCTGACAATCGCGGCAGCAAGGGCTTGCAATGGAGGCTTTCGTGTGGTTCGAGAGGCCGCGAATGGATACGAAATTCAACCGCATGAAGTTTAGTATGGCATGCGGAGACCGCAGACTTGTTGCGCTCGTCAACCATCCCCACGCTTCTGCTGCGATAACGACGGTCAACAACTCGAATGCGCCGCAGAGCGTCAATGAAGACGCCGGATTGATGCTCAACGGTAGCGCCGTTCGACCATAACGCGCTGTGTTTTCCGCCTTATGCTGAGGCGACCCCTTCGCGGGCGGCGTCCTGATTGCCGAGCAAGCCCAGCGATTCGGGTACATTGCAGTCAACGCATCTTGCCCGTTGAGATGCCGCGCTGAACTGAGCCCGACTTGAGGAACAGCCACATGAAATTGTCTCTTCGTTTTGTTTTGCCGTTGATGCTGGTGTTGGCGGGCTTCGCCTACGCGCTGGCACCCCTGGTGGACCAGCTCACACTGCGCTGGTTCGTGCGCGACCTCGACATCCGCGCGTCCCTGATCGTCAATACCATTCAAGAACCCCTGCAGGAGCAACTCGCAGCCGGCAAGAAAGCCAAGATCGGCGAGTTCTTCAGTCGCATCACCCAGGACGAGCGCCTGTACGCGGTCGGCTACTGCGCCTCACCATCCGGCGCAGCGCTCGCCAGCCGCTCGCTGCCAGCCGAGATCCGTTGCGACCAGCTCCAACGCTGGCAAGGGCCTGGTGATCACCTTTTGTCCAGCGCGCAAGGTCCACTGCACGTCGCGGTACGCCCCCTAGTCAACGAAGCCGGCACCGGCGGCAATCTGGTGCTGGTACACGACATGAGTTTTGTGACCCGCCGCAGCGAAGAAACCAAGCGCTACGTGTTCTACTTCTTCACCGCGATGGCGGTGGCCATTTCACTGATCACGGTGGTCATCGCCCAACTATCCTGGCGCGGCTGGATGGCTGGCATGCAGTCCCTGCTGCGTGGCGAGGGCCTGCTGCGCCAGCCGGTTGCCGCCGCGCCCAAACACCCTTCCGAGTTCAGACCGATTGCGCGCGACCTGCAACGCCTGATCAATGAACTGGAGGCCGAGACCCGGGCTCGCGACGAGAGCCAGGTGACCTGGACGCCGGAGGCCCTACGCGCCATCCTGCACGGAGAGTTGCGTGGCGAAGACGTGATCGTGGTCTCCAATCGGGAACCGTATATTCACCAGCGACGCGGCGAGCGCATCGACGTGCAGCGCCCCGCCAGCGGGCTGGTGACGGCATTGGAGCCGATCATGCGCGCCTGCTCGGGCACCTGGATCGCCCATGGCAGCGGCTCGGCCGACCGGGAAGCAGTGGACAAGCACGACCGCGTGGCCGTGCCGCCCGAGCACCCCGCCTACCAGATCCGCCGCGTCTGGCTCAGCCCCGAGGAAGAAGCCGGCTACTACTACGGCTTTTCCAACGAGGGGCTCTGGCCGCTTTGCCACATCGCCCACGGGCGGCCCACGTTCCGCTCTACCGACTGGGCGCAGTACGTCGCGGTCAACCGCAAGTTTGCCCTGGCCGTGGTGAGCGAGTCCAAGACCAAGAACCCGATCATCCTGGTGCAGGACTACCACTTTGCCTTGCTGCCCAAGATGATCCGGGAACAACTGCCCGATGCCACCATCATCACGTTCTGGCACATCCCGTGGCCCAACCCCGAGTCCTTTGCCATCTGCCCCTGGCGCGACGAAGTGTTGGCGGGCTTGCTGGGCAGCAGCATCCTGGGCTTTCACACCCAGTTTCATTGCAACAATTTCGTCGACACGGTGGACCGATTCTTGGAGGCGCGGGTGGACCGCGAGTCCTTCAACGTGTCTTTCGGGGGCAAGCTCACCGCGGTGCGACGTTACCCCATCTCGATTGCCTGGCCACCCGAGCCGGACATGGTGCAAATGCCGGTCGCCGACTGCCGCAGCAGCCTGCGCCAGCGCAACGACCTGCCCCCCGATCACAAACTGGGGATCGGCGTGGACCGGCTGGACTACACCAAGGGCATCGTCGAGCGATTTCGCGCCATTGAGCGGCTGCTCGAACTCAAGCCCGAGTGGATTGGTCGCTTCAGCTTCGTGCAGATCGCCGCGCCCACCCGCTCCGGCATCGACGAATACCAGCACCACGAGGCCCAGGTACGGGCCATGGCCGCCCGAATCAACACCCGTTTTGCGCGCCAGGGTCCACCCCCCATCATCCTGAAGGTCGAGCACCACGAGCCGAAGGCGGTCTACGAATACTGCCGCGCCGCCGACCTGTGTTTCGTCAGCAGCCTGCACGATGGCATGAACCTGGTGGCCAAGGAGTTCGTGGCGGCGCGGGACGACGAACGCGGCGTGCTGGTCTTGTCCCAGTTCACCGGCGCGGCACGCGAGCTGGCCGAGGCCCTGATCGTCAATCCCTACGATGCGGACCAATGCGCCGCCGCGCTGCACATGGCGCTGACCATGCCGGTGGCCGAACAGCGTGATCGCATGCGCCTGATGCGCGGCCTGGTGGCCGAGTTCAACGTCTTTCGCTGGGCCGGGCGCATGCTGCTGGATGCGGCCGCGATGCGTCGGCGCGGTCGCCTGATCGACAAACCAGGTGCCACCAGCGCATGAGCACGCCGCGCAAGTCAGAGCCGCCGTCCCCGCACGCGGACTGGGCCTTTTTTCTGGATGTCGACGGCACCTTGATCAACCTCGCCGACACGCCGCAGGCGGTGTGTGTGGATGCCGCGCTGCTGGACCTGATCGGCCGGTTGCACCGCGCCAGCGGGGGCGCCGTGGCCCTGGTCAGCGGCCGCATGATCTCGGACTTGCAGAGCCGTCTCGGCGCGCTGACGCTGCCGCTGGCAGGGCAACATGGCCTGGAGCGTCGCGACGCGGCCGGCCGTCTGTGGATGCATGCCGCGCCGCCGGCCGCCAAGTACGCAATGAAGGAGTCGCTGGCGCCACTGCTGGCGCGCCACCCCGGCTTGATGCTGGAAGACAAGGGCTTGACCTTGGCCCTGCACTACCGGCTGGCGCCCACCATGGCCGCCAACGTGCACCGCATCATGCGTCGCCTGGTCAGCCAGGTCGGCCAGGGCCTGGAGTTGCAGCGCGGCAAACGCGTGGTGGAGATCAAGCCCGCCGGCATTGACAAGGGCACCGCAGTGGCCGAGTATCTGGCCGAACCGCCCTTCCGTGGCCGCCGCGCGGTGTTCATCGGTGACGATCTCAACGACGAGCATGGTTTTGCCGAAGTCAATCGGCTCGGCGGCGTCTCGATCAAGGTTGGCCGCGGTGCCAGTTGCGCGCGTTTTCGACTGAAAGACGTGGCGTCGGTCAGGCGCTGGCTGGCCACTGCCCTGAAGGAAACCCATGAAAACGCTTGATCTCGCTCTGATTGGAAACTGCACGATTGGCGCACTGATTGACGCGCATGCCACGGTCAACTGGGCCTGCTGGCCGCGCTTCGACGGCGACCCGGTGTTCTGCGCCCTGCTCAAGGACACTGACGACTATGGATTCTTCTCGGTGGAACTGGCCGACTGCGAGCGCACCGAGCAGCACTACCTTGAGAACACGGCGATTCTGGTGACCCGCCTGTATGACCGCCAGGGTGGTGCGATCGAAGTCACCGACTTCGCGCCACGCTTCGGCCAGCATGGCCGCACGTTCCGACCCATGATGCTGGTGCGACGGCTACGCCGGCTGACCGGCAGCCCACGCCTGACACTGCGCCTGCGCCCGGCCTGCTCCGACGGTGCCGCTCGCCCAGCGGTGACCTGGGGCAGCAACCACATCCGTTACGTCGGCCCGACGCTGGCGTTGCGGCTGACCACCGACGCATCGCTGACGGCCATCCTGCAGGAGACGCCGTTCTTTCTCGACGACACGGTGACGCTGCTGCTGGGCGCGGACGAAACCGTGCACGAGGCGGCGGGCGATGTCGGCCGGCGCTTCCTCGAAGAAACCACCCAGCACTGGCGCGAATGGGTGCGCGCGCTGGCCATTCCCTATGAATGGCAGGAGGCCGTCATCCGGGCCGCCATCACGCTCAAGCTCAACGCCTACGACGACACCGGGGCCATCGTCGCCGCCATGAGCAGCTCGATTCCCGAGGCCCCCCACAGCGGGCGCAACTGGGACTACCGCTATTGCTGGTTGCGCGATGGCTACTTCGTGGTCAACGCCCTGAACCGCCTGGGCGCCACGCGCACGATGGAGCGTTACCTGGGCTACATCGTGAACATTGCCGCGCAGGCGGGCGCCGGTCCGCTGCAGCCGGTTTACGGCATCGATGGCCGCATCGAACTCGATGAGCGCGAGCTGCCCGCGCTGTCCGGCTATCGGGGCATGGGGCCGGCGCGCACCGGCAACCTAGCCTACAAGCAGGTTCAGCACGATGTCTATGGCTCGGCGATCCTGGCGGCGAGCCACATCTTCTTTGACTGCCGCCTGACCCGCCGCGGCGACGAGGCCCTGTTTCGTCGCCTCGAACCGCTGGGCGAGCAGGCGCTACGCTGCCACGACCAGCCCGACGCCGGACTGTGGGAGTTGCGCGGCAGCGCGCGCGTGCACACCTTCTCATCGGTCATGTGCTGGGCCGCGTGTGATCGGCTGGCCCGCATCGCCGTTCACCTCGGCTTGACCGAACGCGCGACCTATTGGCACGAACAGGCACTGGCGATCCACGCAACCATCAGTCAACGCGCCTGGAACGCGCAACGTGGCAGCTTCGTCGCCACTTTCGAAGGCGACACCATGGATGCCAGCTTGCTGCTGCTCGCTGAAGTCGGATTTCTCGATGTCTGGGACCCGCGCTTTCGCGCCACCGTCAGCGCAGTCAACCAGGATCTGCGTCGCGGCGACTTCATCTTTCGCTACATCGAGAAAGACGACTTCGGTGAACCCGAGAACGCCTTCCTGGTGTGCACCTTCTGGTACGTCAATGCCCTGGCGTCACTGGACTGCCGCCAGGAAGCCCGCGAGCTGTTCGGCAAGCTGCTGGCCTGTCGCAATCGCCACGGCTTGCTGGCCGAACACGTGGACCCACGCAGCGGCGAGCAGTGGGGCAACTTCGTGCAGACCTACAGCATGGTCGGCCTGATCAACGCCGCCATCCGGCTATCGATTCGCTGGGATCAGGCTTTTTGAGGGAGTCAGCTCAGAACGGTGCCATGGTCATGATCACAAAACCGGCGTAGGCGCCAATGAGTGCCAGACCGCGGCGGCGCGACAACACGCCGCCGCGCGGCAACATCAGCGCCACGGTCAGCACGCCAAACACCAACGCCACCGCAAGCTCGTTCAGTGGCGCGTGGATCGGGTGAATGGTGGCCGTCAGGCCAACAATCGCCAGTCCGTTGAACAAGTTGCTGCCCAGCAAGGTACCCAGGCCCACATCGTCATGGCCTCGCCAACGCGACAACATCACCGTCACCAGCTCGGGTAAGGAGGTACCCAGCGCCACCACGGTGGCGCCGATCACATACGGGTGTATCCCAAGCGTTGCCGCAATGCCCGAGGCGCCCGTCACAAACAGGCGACCGGCCAGCACCAGGCCCGCCAGGCCACCCAACACCATCAGCCAGGCATGGGCCGGTCGCGTCGCCGTGGAGACCTCCGGTGACGCCTGCCGTCGGTGCGCCATGGCCTGCCGCACCACCAGGGTCAACCAGCCGGCAAACACCGCCAGTAACACAACGCCCTCGCCGCGCGACAGCAGACCATCGCGCGCCAAAACCAACGTAAGCGCGGGCACCGCCAGCGCCAATATGAAATCGCGCCTGAAGTCATCGAGGCGCGCCGCCACGGGACCCAACAGCAGGGCCAGGCCCATGATCAGCCCAACATTGACCACGTTGCTGCCCAAGGCATCGCCAAGGCCAATGCCGGGCTTGCCGGCCAGCGCGGCGAGGCTCGACACCGCCAGTTCCGGGCTTGACGTGGCAAAGGCCGCCAGCGTAGTGGCCACCAGAAACTTGGGCAGGCGCAACCAATCCGCGACGCCCAGCACACCCTGCAAAAAGAGTGCGCCACCCACTGCGGCGGCCGGAATAGCCGCGAGCAGGACCAGCAAGTCAGTGGTGGCTAAGGGCAATGTCATGACAAGCAGCGATGAAAGCACCAGCCTACCACCGTCGCCTCAGCGCCGAAGCGTCACACCGCGCAGGACCGAAACCCCACAAAGATGTCGTCGCGCTCGGGCAAAAAGTAGTTGCGGTATTTGGGGTGCTTCATGCGCGAGCGGGTCGCAAACGAGGCGCCGCGCAGCACCTTGTGGGTGCCAAACCAGGGCTGAGAATAGTCGCGGTAAGGGTCCGGTGTAAAACCTGGGTAGCCCCGGAACGTGGTGCCGGTCCACTCCCACACGTCACCCCACCTAAAGCCGCGCCGCGCGGCCGTGTGTGCCGCCACCTCCCACTCCACTTCGGCCGGCAGGCGCCGACCGGCCCAGCGGCACCAGGCATCGGCCTCCCACCAGCTCACGTGCATCACGCTCTGGCCGCCCAGCATGCGCATCGACTTGCCAAAGCGCGTTTGCAGCACCGCCGCCGCACCGCCAAAACGGGCCACGCCAATCTGCTCCACATAGGCCGGACCGCGCCGGCCGTCCTGGGCATTTTTTTCCTGCAACCAGCGCCAACCCCGTGGGTGCCAGAGCTCCTCGCGGTCGTATCCCCCGTCGTCCACAAACTCGACGAACTGCGACCAGTTGACCGCCTGCGCATCAATCTCGAACTCGGGCACCGGCACCACGTGCGCCGGTCGTTCGTTGTCAAAATTAAAGCCCCCCAGATCCGCCAGCCCCAGGCTCCAGCGGGTGGCCGGCACCAGCAGTGGCGCGCTGGTGGGCACGGGGCCGGGCATGGCCACTTGCAGGGGCAGGCCCAAGGTCTGCGCCATGTAGACCCAGGCTTCGCCGTGCATGTCCTCGTGGAACAGCGACAGGCGGTAGAAGTACAGCGCGTCGTCTTCGTCCGGCGTCTTTTCAAGCAGCTCCAGGTTGGACTCCAGCGTATCGAGCAGGTAGCGCCGGATGTCATCGAGGGCCGGCAGCTCCAATGACCAGCGGCTGTCGTGCGCCACCAGGCCGGAGTTGTACCAGCCGTCGGCACCGGGTTCGATCGAGGCCAGCCGCGTGGCGGCGGGGTCGGCACGGCGCCCAAGGTGGCGCTGCAGGTTGCGCGACAGCCACCACTCGGCAAACCATCCGATGTGCCCCAGCTCCCAAAGTGGCGGGTTGAGCTCGGGCACACACGGCACCTCGAAGTTGACCTCGGCCAGGGCCTTTTCGTACTCCGCCAACAAGTGCAGGGTCTGGTTGCGCGCGTCCATCAGCGCCAGCGACAACACGTCACGTCCGGCGTGGCGCATGTCGGGCGAGTCAATCGAGATGAGGCTGGTCTTGTGCATGGTCTTGCGTTTCATTATTGTGCGCCGCGCCGAACTCGTGGTGGCTTCGACAGCCGTGTCGCACTGGTGTTTACCCTAGTCCGAATCGCGATGCCGTCAGGGTTTTCTCAGTCATCAAGCGTTAACCTCCAGATTGCAATAAGGTCTGCGCTGGTGCACGGATGACGCTGCATCGTTGGACCTCAGACTTCATAATTTTTCGATGGAGACACCATGACCGCCTTACTGTCCCTGTCCCGCCTGATTGACAAAATCAGCACCGGGGTTGGCAAATTCACCATGTGGCTGATCCTGGCCACCACCTTGATCAGCGCCGGCAACGCCATCGTGCGCAAGATCTTCAACGTCAGCTCCAACGGCCTGCTGGAGATTCAGTGGTACCTGTTTGCCGCCGTGTTCATGCTGGGTGCGAGTTATGGCTTTCTGAAGAACTCGCACGTGCGCATCGACTTCATCTCCTCCAAGCTGAGTGACCGCGCGCGCAACTGGGTCGACGTGGTGGGCATCCTGGTGGTGTTGATTCCGTTTTGCCTGATCATCATCTCACTGGGTTGGCCATTCTTTACCCAGGCGCTGGCCAGTGGCGAGATGTCGCAAAACGCCGGCGGCCTGATTCGCTGGCCGGCCTATGTGCTGATTCCGGCGGGGTTTGCCTTGCTGTTGCTGCAAGCGGTGTCCGAGTTGATCAAGCGTATTGCCTTCCTCACCGGCAAGGGCCCTGACGTGCTCAACAGCGAAGACACCAAATCCGACGAGCAAAAGCACCTAGAAGAACTTGAAGCCCAGGCCGCACGCCAACTGGCAGGAGTCAAATAAATGCAAACCACTTTTCTGGCACAGCAGTTTGTGCCACTCATGTTCTGCGGGCTGTTCGCCCTGTTGCTGACCGGCTTTCCGGTCGCCTTTGGCCTGGCCGCTTGCGGGCTGGCGTTTGGCTTCATCGGCATCGAGGCCGGTATTTTTCCGGCCGCCATGTTCCAGGCCCTGCCGCTGCGCATCTTTGGCATCATGCAAAACGACACCTTGCTGGCCATTCCCTTCTTCACCTTCATGGGCATTATTCTGGAGCGATCCGGCATGGCCGAGGACCTGCTTGAAACCGTTGGCCAGGTGTTTGGCCCGGTGCGCGGCGGCGTTGCCATTGCGGTGATTCTGGTGGGTGCGCTGCTGGCCGCCACCACCGGCGTGGTGGCTGCAGCGGTGATTTCCATGGGCCTGATCTCCTTGCCCGTGATGCTGCGCTATGGCTACAACCGCACCATTGCCACCGGTGCCATCACCGCCTCGGGCACCTTGGCGCAAGCGATACCGCCGTCCTTAGTGCTGATTGTGCTGGCCGACCAATTGGGCCGCTCGGTGGGCGACATGTACTCGGGCGCGCTGATTCCGGGCCTGTTGCTGGTGGGCCTGTACCTGCTGTTTATTGTGGCCGTGGCCATCATCAAGCCCGACTGGGTGCCGGCGCTGCCGCCAGAAGCCTTGCTGTTCAAGGAAGACAACGGCAAGTCCGGCCACCGCTCGCTGCTGGTGCTGGTGCTGATTTGCGCTGCTGTGGGTTTTGGCTGGGCGCAGGTTCACAACGGCCTGATGACCAAGTGGCTGGAGCGCTCCACGCCGTCGGCGGGCGACGAGATCGTCATCATGTCCATGACGCTGGCGTCACTCACCGGCCTGGCGCTGGCCATCATCAACCACGTGACCAAGCTGCACCTGCTGTCGCGCCTGGCCGAACAGGTGACCTTTGTGCTGATGCCACCGCTGATCCTGATCTTCCTGGTGCTGGGCACGATTTTCCTGGGCATTGCCACCCCCACCGAAGGCGGCGCCATGGGCGCCCTGGGTGCGCTGATTCTGGCGATGATCAAGCGCCGGCTGACCCTGCCGCTGACCAAACAGGCGCTGGAGAACACCGCCAAGCTGGCCTCCTTCGTGCTGTTCATCCTGATTGGTTCGACCGTGTTCAGCTTCACCTTCAATGCGGCCGACGGCCACATCTGGGTGGAACACCTGTTCAAGGACATGCCCGGCGGCGCCTGGGGCTTCCTGATCGTGGTCAACATCCTGGTGTTCGTGCTGGGTTGTTTCATCGACTTCTTCGAGATCGCCTTCATCGTGATCCCCTTGCTGGCACCGGTGGCCGAGAAGATCCTGCCCGGCCTGGTGCCCGGCATGACGCCCGACCAGGCCATGATCTGGTTTGGCGTGATCATTGCCATGAACCTGCAAACCTCGTTCCTGACGCCGCCCTTCGGTTTTGCACTGTTCTACCTGCGCAGCGTGGCCGCCAAGTTTGACTACAAGGACCGTGTCACCGGCAAGCTGATCCCCTCGGTCAAGACCAGCGAGATCTACAAGGGCTCGATCGCCTTCATCATCCTGCAGGTGATCATGGTGGGCGCCATCATGGCCTTCCCGGTGCTGGTGACCGGTGGCATCGAAAAGGTCGAGGCACTGAGCTCGGACCAGATCATGCAGCAGCTCAATATGCCCGGCGCCGAGCAGCCGGTGGATGCACCGGCGGCCCCCGCGTCCGGCGCGGCGCCGTCTGCCTCCGACCCCTTTGCCCCACCGCAGGCTGACGCCAAGCCAGCCGAGGACGACCCCATGAAGGCGGTGCTTGAAGCGGCCGAAAAGGACGCCAAGAAAAAACCATAAGCGCAAGTAAAACGCTGGTAAAAAGGGCTTTCGGGCCCTTTTTTTCCAGCCCTGGCACCAAGCCACCCTTACAACGAGGAAGACCCCATGCTCACTGCACTGATACTGGTTTTTGTATTGACCTATACGGCCATAGCCCTGGAGCACCCGCTGCACATCAACAAGTCGGCCAGCGCCCTGCTGGGCGCGGGGCTGCTGTGGACCATTTACGCCATGGGCCAGGGCGACCCGAAAGCGGTCAGTCACGAACTTGGCGAGTCGCTTATGGGCACGGCACAGATCGTGTTCTTCCTGATGGGCGCCATGACGATTGTGGAGGTGGTCGATGCGCACAACGGCTTTGAGGTCATCACCTCGCGGATCAAGACCACCAAGCTGTCCACCCTGATGTGGATGGTGGGTTTCGTGTCCTTCTTTCTCAGCGCCATCCTGGACAACCTGACCACCACCATCGTGATGGTGTCGCTGATGAAGAAGCTGCTGGACCAGCGCGAAGACCGCCTGTTCTTCGCCGGCATCATTGTTATTGCCGCCAACGCCGGTGGCGCCTGGACACCGATTGGCGACGTCACCACCACCATGCTGTGGATTGGCGGGCAGATCACCGCGGTCGAGATCATGAAGGGCTTGTTTGTGCCGTCCATGATCAATCTGCTGGTGCCGCTGGGCGTGACGGCCTGGCTGCTGGGTTCGCGCCCGGTGATTGCGCCCCAGCGCTCGCCCGACGAGGACACCTTCGAGACCACGGCGTTCGAGCGCAATCTGATGTTCTTTTTGGGCCTGTCGATCCTGGTGGCCGTGCCGGTGTTCAAGACCGTGACGCACTTGCCGCCGTTTATGGGCATCCTGTTTGGCCTGGGCATGTTGTGGCTGGTGGGTGACCTGGTGCACCGCAAGGAAGAAGACCTGCGCAAGCAGCGCCTGACGCTGGCGCGGGCGCTGACCCGCATCGACATGAGCTCGATCGTCTTCTTCATCGGCATCCTGCTGAGCGTGGCGGTGCTGGAGCACACCCACATACTGTCGAGCATTGCGCAGTGGCTGGACAAGACCGTGGGCCGCCAGGACGTGATCGTGATGCTGATCGGCCTGGTCAGCGCCGTGGTGGACAACGTGCCACTGGTGGCCGCCAGCATGGGTATGTACAGCCTGACGCAGTACCCGCCTGACAGCTTTCTGTGGGAGTTCATGGCCTACTGCGCCGGCACCGGTGGCTCCATTCTGATCATTGGCTCGGCCGCCGGTGTGGCCGCCATGGGGCTGGAGAAGATCGACTTCATCTGGTACATGAAGCGAATCAGCGGCCTGGCGCTACTGGGCTACTTTGCGGGCGCGGTGGTCTACATCGTGCAGTTCAAGCTGTTGCATTGAGCCTGCGCGCTCGGGGTGAACACTCAGGCCGCCGCCCGGTTATCACCGCCCAATCTCAAGACCAAAAAAAGCCCCGCATCGCGGGGCTTTTTTGCTGCAAGTTGGTGCTTGCGATTACAGCTTCTGCGCCTGCATGAAGCCGTCGAAGCGAGCCTCTGTGAAGCGGAACCACAGGTTGCTGTCCGCGCGGAACTTGCTGTAGTCGGCGTAGATCTTCTTCCAGTCTTCGTTCTTGGCGTTGATCTCTTCGTAAAGGGCCATGGCTTCCTTGAACGCGGCTGCCATCACGTCGTTGGGGAAGGGGTGCAGCTTGGCGCCAGCGCCCACCAGGGTCTTCAGCGCAGCAGCATTGCGGCCGTCGTACTTGGCTTGCATGTCCACGTGCGCATAGCTCGCCGCGCACTCAATAATGGCCTTGTTCTCGGCCGACAGACCGTCGTAGGATTTCTTGTTGACGTACAGGTCCAACTGAGGGCCGCCTTCCCACCAACCGGGATAGTAGTAGTGCGGCGCCACCTTGTAGAAGCCCAGCTTCTGGTCGTCATAGGGACCCACCCACTCGGCGGCGTCGATGGTGCCTTTTTCCAGCGCTTGGTAAATCTCGCCGCCCGGAATGTTTTGCGGCACACCGCCGATACGCTCCAGCACCTTGCCGCCGAAACCGCCAATACGCATCTTCATGCCCTTGATGTCGGCCAGGGACTTGATCTCCTTGCGGTACCAGCCACCCATTTGCGCCCCGGTGTTACCCATGGGGAAGCTGATGATGTTGGACTTGGCATAAAACTCACGCATCAGCTTGAGGCCGTTGCCTTCGTACATCCAGGCCGTCATCTGGCGGCTGTTCAGGCCAAAGGGAATGGCGCAACCCAGCGCAAACGCCTCGTTCTTGCCGAAGAAGTAGTAAGGCGCGGTGTGGCAGCACTCGACGGTGCCGTTCTGCACGCCGTCGACCACGCCGAAGGGAGGCATCAACTCGCCACCTGCATGGGTGGTGATGGTGAACTTGCCGCCAGACATTTCGCTGACCTTCTTGGCGAACTCGTCGGCGCCACCGAAGATGGTGTCCAGCGCCTTCGGAAAGCTCGAAGCCAGGCGCCAGCGAATGGCGGTACCCTGGGCGTGGGCAGCCGGGGCGGCACCCGCGGCTAGCACGCCGGCAATGCCTGCGTGCTTGATGATGGAACGACGATCCATGTGGTTCACTCCTGGTGATTGTGGTTGAACAGCTCGTGCAGACAAACGCGCCCCACGAGGACCGGTAACAGTCAAGGCCGATTGTAGGAACGCCCTGCCTAGCCCCAGTGGGGGTTTTCCCTCGAAAAACCCCGCTGGAAACGAGTGTTCAGGAATCTGCAAGCTCCATCGCCGGGCTGTGCGATTTGACTCACGCAGCACATGAAATATTTTCAGCCAACCACCTTGAGCGCGGGGCGCGGTTCGTGCAGCAAGGTGCCAAAACGCGCACGAATCGAGGCCCCGATTCCCGCCGCGTCCAGCCCTTGCAACGCCAACAGTTTGGCCGGGTCGCCGTGCTCGACAAACACATCGGGCAGACCCAACTGCAGCAGGGGCTTGACGACGCCCGCCGCTTGCAGGGCCTCGCCCACGGCGCTGCCGGCGCCGCCCATGACGCAACCTTCTTCCAGGGTCACCAACGCCTCGTGCTGCGCCGCCACCTGTAGCAGCAGTGGCACATCGAGTGGCTTGGCCCAGCGCATGTTGACCACCGTGAGGTTCAGCGCCTCGGCCACCTGCAGGGCCGGGTGGAGCAAGGTGCCAAAGGCCAGGATCGCGATGCCCTTGCCTTCGCGCCGCCGCTCACCTTTGCCAAAGGGCAGGCTGGCCAGGGACGGCTGGACCGCCACCCCCGCACCAGCGCCGCGCGGATAGCGCACGGCCACCGGGTGGTCCTGCTCGAAGGCGCTGCTGAGCAACTGTCGGCATTCGTTCTCGTCGGCTGGGCAGGCCACACTCATGTTGGGGATGCAGCGCAGGTAGGCGATGTCGTAGGCCCCGGCGTGGGTGGCGCCGTCGGCGCCGACCAGACCGGCGCGGTCCAGCGCAAACACCACCGGCAGGTTCTGCAATGCCACGTCGTGAATCAACTGGTCATAGGCGCGTTGCAGGAAGGTGGAGTAGATCGCCACCACCGGTTTAAGCCCTTCACAGGCCATGCCAGCGGCGAAGGTCACCGCGTGCTGCTCGGCAATACCGACGTCAAAATAACGCTTGGGGAAACGCTGCTCAAACTCCACCATACCGGAGCCTTCGCGCATGGCCGGCGTGATGCCCACCAGGCGTTCGTCCTTGGCGGCCATGTCGCACAGCCACTGGCCAAACACCTGCGTGAAGCTGGGCTTGGCGCTGGAGGCCGCCTGTTTGAGGCCAACGGCGGGATCGAACTTGCCCGGCCCGTGGTAGGCCACCGGGTCCGCCTCGGCCAGCTTGTAGCCCTGGCCCTTTTTGGTGACCACGTGCAGGAACTGCGGCCCGCTTAGATGCTTGATGTTTTCCAGGGTCGGGATCAGGGAATCGAGGTCATGGCCATCAATCGGGCCGATGTAGTTGAAGCCAAATTTTTCGAACAAGGTGGCCGGCACCACCATGCCCTTGGCATGTTCCTCAATCCGTTTGGCCAGCTCAAACAGGGGGGGTGCCGCCTTGAGCACGGTCTTGCCCACGTTTTTGGCGGCGGCATAAAACTGACCACTCATGAGCTGGGCCAGGTAACGGTTGAGCGCACCCACTGGCGGGCTGATGCTCATGTCGTTGTCGTTCAGGATCACCAGCAGGTTGCAGTCCGCCACCCCAGCGTTGTTGAGCGCCTCAAAGGCCATGCCGGCGGTCATGGCGCCGTCGCCGATGATGGCCACGGCGTAGCGGTTCTCGCCCTTTTGTTTGGCCGCCAGGGCCATGCCCAGGGCGGCCGAGATCGAGGTGCTGGAGTGTGCCGTGCCAAAGGTATCAAAAGAGCTCTCGCTGCGTTGCGGGAAACCGCTCAAGCCACCCAGTTGGCGCAAAGTGCCCATGCGCTCGCGCCGGCCAGTCAGGATCTTGTGCGCGTAGGTCTGGTGGCCCACATCCCACACCAGCCGATCCTCGGGGGTGTTGAACACATAGTGCAGCGCCACAGTCAGCTCTACGGTGCCGAGGTTGGAACTCAGGTGGCCGCCGGTCTTGGACACGCTGTCCAAGATAAAGGCACGCACCTCGGCGGCCAGCTCACCCAACTGCGCGCGCGGCAGCAGCCGCAGGCCCGCCGGGTCGTGGATGTGGTGCAACAAAGGGTACAACTGGTTTGGCATTGCAGGTTTCTCTTGCGGCGGTATCGGTTCAATCCAGGTCCGCTCGTGCCCATGTCGGCCGGGGCTGCAGGCCGTGGCGTCACTGTTGGGCCAAACCGCTTGCTGCCCAGGCGGCATGCGGGCAGGGGGGCCATGGGGTTCTGCGCAGGGTGGGGAAGGAACCGGGGGGGGGCCGGGGGTCCGCGCATACTGGCGCGAGGGCTCCAGGCCCAGCACAGAGACATAGGTCGGCTTGTCCTGACAAGCGTCCTTGCCAGCGGTCTTGCCCAGGGTGGCCGAGTCGGCCGTCACGTCCAGAATATCGTCCACGACCTGAAATGCCAGGCCAACGGCCGCGCCGTAGTCACTCAAGGCATTGCGTGCGGTGGCGTTGGGCGCGCCACAGGCGGCCCCCATCATCACGCTGGCCTGCAGCAAGGCGCCGGTCTTGAGCTGGTGCATTTCACGCAGTTGACGCTCGGTCAGGCTGACCCCCACACTGGCCAGATCAATCGCCTGCCCACCGGCCATGCCACCACTGCCGGCGGCACGCGCCAGCAAACGGCACAGCGTCGCTTGGGTCGACGGGTCCACGCCCCGCTCAGGTGTCAGCAACTCGAACGCCAACGCCTGCAGGGCGTCGCCCGCTAGCAAGGCGCTGGCCTCGCCGAACTTCACGTGCACGGTCGGCTTGCCACGGCGCAGCACATCGTTGTCCATGCACGGCATGTCGTCATGCACCAGCGAGTAGGCATGAATCAGTTCCACGGCACAGGCAGCGCGCAGCGGCGCCTGACGCTGCCCGCCCGGATCAGTCGGTTCTGGAGGGTTCACCGCCTCACAGGCTGCCATCACCAGCAAGGGGCGTAGCCGCTTGCCGCCGTCCAGCACGGCGTAACGCATGGCTTCGATCAGTGCGGCAGGGGCATCGTGGTCGGCTCCGTCATTGGCGTCGGCACTGACCCAACGACTCAAGGCGGCCTCTACCGCCTGCAAATGCGTCTGACACCACAGGCCAAAATCCAGGCAAGTGGCGTACATCACTCTGGAGTCCACGACTTGAGCACGCCCTGATCGAGCACCTTGATCTGGTCCTCCACCGCTTCAAGTTTGTCACGGCAGTACCTGAGCAGGTCCGCGCCGCGCCGGTACCCGCTGGACAACTGCTCCAGCGGAAGGTCGCCCGCCTCCATCTGGACCAGCAGTTGCTCCAGCTCCTGCAGGGCGGCCTCGTAGCTGGCAGGCACATCAGGTGCGGCGGGGGAAGGGGAAGCCTTGGGCATGGGATTGCGGAACACGAAAACCGCCAATTTTAGGCGCTGGGCGGCCACGGCTGTGCAAACCGCCCGCAAGCACCCACTTAATGCCCATCCGCCAGCGATGCCGGCAGGTACAATCTGGCCTCTTCTTGCTGGGCCAATCCGGCACCTCTTGTACCGCGCCACAGCGCATCTCCCTGTGGGGAATCCTGAGACATTGCGGGTCAGACCACTCGCGCCGCGATGTGCTCTGACCCCAACTGATTAGGTCTGACTAACAATGTCTGATTTAAGTCTTCAACTGCAGCAGGCCACAGGCCAACTACCAGTTAGCTGTTACTTCGACGAAGCGCTGTACCAGCGCGAGCTGCAAACCCTTTTTGCGCGTGGTCCACGCTACGTCGGCCACGCGCTGGCTGTGCCCAACGTAGGCGACTATGCCACCCTGCCACAGGAGGGCAGTGGCCGGGCGCTGGTGCACACACCTACCGGGATCGAGCTGATCTCCAACGTCTGCCGCCACCGCCAGGCGCTCATGCTGACAGGGCGCGGTTCGGTCAACACCACGCATGCCGGCGCGGCCGCTGGCAACATCGTCTGCCCCTTGCACCGCTGGACCTACAGCGCCGGTGCCGAGCACAGCGCCGGCACTCTGCTTGGTGCCCCGCACTTCCCGCACGATCCCTGCCTGAACCTCAACAACTACAAGCTGCGCGACTGGAATGGCCTGCTGTTTGAGGACAACGGCCGCGACATCGCCACCGACCTGGCCAACATGGGTCCGCGCGCCGACCTCAACTTCGACGGCTTTGTGCTCGACCGGGTCGAACTGCACGAATGCAACTACAACTGGAAGACCTTCATCGAGGTCTACCTGGAGGACTACCACGTGGGCCCGTTCCACCCCGGACTGGGCGGCTTCGTCACCTGCGACGACCTGCGCTGGGAGTTCAAGGAACACTATTCGGTGCAGACCGTCGGTCCGGCGCGGCAGGCGGGCCCGGCCGGCAGCCCGGTCTACCAGCGCTGGCAGGATGCGCTCAAGGCCTACCGCAATGGCGTGGCACCCAAGTTTGGCGCCATCTGGCTGACCTACTACCCGCACATCATGGTGGAGTGGTACCCGCATGTGCTGACCGTCTCCACGCTGCACCCCATCAGCGCAAGCAAGACGCTCAACATGGTGGAGTTCTATTACCCGGAAGAAATCCACGCCTTCGAGCGCGAATTCGTCGAAGCCCAGCAGGCCGCCTACATGGAAACCTGCCTGGAAGACGACGAAATCGGTGAACGCATGGACGCCGGCCGGCGCGCCCTGCTGCAGCGCGGCGACAACGAAGTCGGCCCCTACCAGAGCCCGATGGAAGACGGCATGCAGCACTTCCACGACTGGTACCGTGCCCGCATGGGTAGCGCCGCCCCGCCCTCAAGGACGTAGCGCATGCCCGCCTACCCCGTCACTGCAAGCGCAGCCACGCCTCGTCATTGCGAGCGCAGCGCGGCAATCCATGGCCCCAAAGTACCTGGATCGCCACGGCCTGCGGCCTCGCGATGACGGGGAAGAGGGCTGTCATTGCGAGCGCAGCGCGGCAATCCATGTCTGCGGCGCGCCATCATGGATTGCCGCGTCGCTGCGCTCCTCGCAATGACGAAACGTTTGGTTTGGTGACTCCGGCGCTGAGACCCTGAAGCATGCAAGCACTGTGGATGGTGTTGGCCTCGTTCCTGTTTGCGACCATGGGCGTGGGCATCAAGGTGGCGTCTGGCAGCTTCGGCACCGCTGAACTGGTCTTTTACCGTGGGGTGATCGGAGTCCTGTTCCTGGGCCTGGTGTTGCGCTCGCAGGGCATCCCGCTGCGCTCGCCGGTGCCCATGATGCACCTGTGGCGGGTGATCATTGGCGTCGCTTCGCTGGCGACTTGGTTTCACGCCATCGCCCAGTTGCCGCTGGCTACCGCCATGACCCTGAACTACATGAGTGGCGTGTGGGTGGCGGCTTTTGTGGTGGGTGGCGCCCTGCTGTATGGCCGTCTGGAGCGCCAGGGCGCGCTGATGGCCACCGTGCTGGCTGGTTTTGCCGGTGTGGTGATGACGCTGCGCCCGACGCTGGAGCAAAACCAGTTGTTTGCGGGCTTGATTGGCCTGCTGTCGGGCATGGGTGCTGCCCTGGCCTACTTGCAGGTGGCCGCGCTGGGCCGGGTTGGCGAGCCCGAGGGTCGCACCGTGTTCTATTTCGCCCTGGGCACCATGGTGGCCGGGGGAGTCGGCATCCTGTTCACTGGCCTGACTGCCTGGTCAAGCGTGAGCTGGCAGGCCGCCGCGTGGCTGATTCCCATCGGCCTGTTGGCCTCTGGCGGACAGTGGTGCATGACCCGTGCCTACAGCCATGGCGCCACGCTGGTGGTGGCCAACCTGCAATACTCCGGCATCGTGTTTGCGGCCATTTACAGCCTGGTGCTGTTTGGCGACCAGATACCCCTGATCGGCTGGGCCGGCATGGCCGTGATCATCTGCAGCGGCGTTGCCGCCACGGTCCTGCGATCACGCGCCTTGCCCAATGCACCGGCTGAGGAACACTAACTTTCTTGAACCAAACCATGTACACGACACTCATCACCGCCCCGCAACTTTTGTCCCTCCAAACCAGTGGCCAGCCGCTGATGGTGTTGGATTGCAGCTTCGAGCTGATGCAGCCGCTCGCCGGCGATCAGCAGTACCTGGACACCCACATCGCGGGCGCCATTCGCGCCGATTTGGATCGGCACCTGAGCGCGCCAAAGGGCGCCAGCGACGCGGCCAGCGGCGGGCGCCATCCGCTGCCCTCGCGGGAGGCCTTCGCCAACTGGCTGGGCAGCCTGGGTTTTGATCGCACCATGCAGGCGGTGGTCTATGACCGCCAGGGTGCCGTCTACGCCGGTCGCCTGTGGTGGATGCTCAAGTGGCTGGGCCACGAGGCCGTGGCGGTGCTGGACGGCGGCTTGCAAGCCTGGCAAGCACAGAGAGGCACGGTCACGGCCGGGCCCGACCTATCGGCGCGCGCACCCAGCGGCTTCGCGCCCGCTACCGCGCTGGTCGCACTGACCAGCACCCCACAACTTGCACAGCAACTCGGGCGCCCGGCGCAGACCCTGATCGACGCGCGCAGTGAGCCGCGTTTTCGCGGCGAGGTCGAGCCCCTTGACCCCGTTGCGGGGCATATCCCTGGCGCACTCAATCGCCCCTTTGGCAACAACTTCGGCGCCGATGGCAAATTCAAACCAGCGGCCACGCTGCGCCAGGAATTCGAGGCCCTGCTGGCTGGGCGCGACCCGGCCAGCGTGGTGCACCACTGCGGCAGCGGTGTGAGTGCGATCCCCAACCTGATTGCCATGGAGTTGGCCGGCTTGGGGCGCACTGCCTTGTACGCAGGGAGCTGGAGTGAATGGTGCAGTGACCCCAACCGGCCGATGGCCCAAGGCTAAGCACGAAGTGGCAAGCGTGGGGGCAAGGTATCCGGGCATCGGGTTTCCACTCATTCGTACCCGGCAATAATGCCTATCATGCGCAAGCGGCTACACCGAGTGGCCACCGGCTGGCGCGCTCACCCATGTTGGCGCCCTTCTCTTCAATCAACGACTAAGCAGACCATGAAACTGACATCACTCTCCCTGGCACTGGCAGCCACCGTGTTCGCAATCGGCGCACAAGCAGCCGACCCCAAGTTGGCCCTCGTCTTCGGCGGCGGTGGCAAGTTTGACAAGTCCTTCAACCAGTCAGCCTTTGAGGGCGCGGAACGTTTCAAGAAGGACACCAAGATTGGCTACCTTGAAGCCCAGATCACCAACGACGCGCAATCCGAGCAGGTGCTGCGCAACATGGCGCGCAAGGAAGTGGACCTGGTGGTGTCCATTGGCTTCTCCATGACCAAGGCAGTCGAGACGGTGGCCAAAGAGTTTCCCAAGGTCAAGTTCATGTTGATCGACAGCGTGGTCAAGGCCGACAACGTGGACTCGGTGGTGTTCAAGGAGCAGGAAGGCTCCTACCTGGTTGGCCTGGCAGCGGGGATGGCCAGCAAAACCCAGAAGGTTGGTTTCCTGGGTGGCATGGACATTCCGCTGATTCGCGCCTTTGCCTGCGGCTACGCCCAGGGGGCCAAGGCCGTCAACGCCAAGATCGACGTCACCCAGAACATGGTGGGCACCACACCTGCCGCCTGGAGCGACCCCGCCAAGGGCGGTGAACTGGCCCGCGCGCAGCTCGACCGGGGCGTGGACGTGTTGTTTGCAGCAGCCGGGGGCAGCGGCCTGGCGGCCCTGCAAACGGTCAAGGACAAGGGCAAGCTGGGCATCGGCGTGGACTCCAACCAGAACCACCTGTACCCCGGCAGCATCCTCACCTCCATGCTCAAGCGGGTCGACAACGCCGTCTACGACGGCTTCAAGGCCGCCCAGGCGGGCACCTGGAAGGCCGGCGTCACGGTCAAGGGCCTCAAGGAAGGTGGGGTGGACTGGGCACTGGACGAGCACAACCGCAAACTGATCACACCCGAGATGGAAAAACGCATCAACCAGGCCAAGCAGGACATCATCAGCGGCAAGGTCAACGTGGTCGACTACCGCGAAAAGAACAGTTGCCCAGTTTGATTTGAACCGGCGCGTTTATGACCCCGGTGGTCGAATTCCGGCACGTCAGCAAGCAGTTCGGCGCGGTCAAGGCCAACCACGACATCAGCTTCTCGGTGGCCAAGGGGTCGATTCACGGCATCGTGGGCGAAAACGGTGCCGGCAAGTCGACCCTGATGAGCATTCTGTACGGCTACTACCAGGCTGACAGCGGCACCATCCTGCTGAACGGCGCGCCGGCCCGGATTCGCAACAGCCAGGATGCGATCCGTCAGGGCATCGGCATGGTGCACCAGCACTTCATGCTGGTGGAGACTTTCACGGTGCTGGAGAACATCATGCTCGGCGTCGAAGGTGCCAGGGTGCTGGGCGCCAGCTTCAAGACCGCCGAGCAGAAACTGCGCGCCATCGCCGCCCAGTACCAGCTTGACGTGGACCCCTTGGCGCGTACCGAAGACCTGTCGGTGGGCGCGCAGCAGCGGGTTGAAATCCTGAAGCTGCTCTACCGGGGCGCCGACATCCTGATTCTGGACGAGCCCACGGCCGTGCTCACGCCGCAGGAAGCCGAGTCGCTGTTTGCCATCCTGCGCCTGTTTCGGGAGCAGGGCAAAACCATCATCCTGATCACGCACAAGCTGCAGGAAATCATGGCCATCACCGACCGCGTGACGGTGATGCGCGCGGGCATGGTGGCGGGTGAAGTCGATACCGCCCACAGCAGTCGCGAGGCCCTGGCCACCCTGATGGTCGGCCACGAGGTCAATGAACACCTGGCCCGCACGCCGCGCCCCGCTGGCGACGTGGTGCTGGACGTTGACCGACTCGGGCTGATCAGCCCCGCAGGTGTGCGTCAGCTCGAAGGCTTGAGCTTCCAGGTGCGCGCAGGGGAAATCGTCGCCATAGCCGGCGTCTCGGGCAACGGCCAGACGCAGTTGCTTGAAGTGCTGGCCGGCATGACGCTGCCAAGCGAAGGCCAGGCGCATCTGCTCGGCCAGAGTCTGCCCTGGCCCGGTCGCAAGGACGCCGATGGCTTGCCAGCCATTTTTCGCCAACTGGGAATTGCCCACGCGCCGGAGGACCGGCTGCGCGAAGGCCTGATCAAGGACTTCAGCGTGGCCATGAACTGCGTGCTGGGCCACCAGCGTGATGCCGCATACGTGCACGGCATGTTGCTCGACACCAGCGCGATCCAGACCTGTGCCGAGCAACTGATTGCCGATTTCGACGTGCGCCCGACCGACCCCAGCCTGCGCGCGGCGCAACTCTCGGGCGGCAACCAGCAAAAGATCGTGCTGGGGCGCGAGATCGCCAGCGCGCCAAAGCTGTTTCTGGTCGGGCAACCGACGCGTGGGGTGGACATTGGTTCGATCGAGATCATTCATCGCCGCCTGTTGGCCCTGCGCGAAGCGGGCATTGCCATCCTGCTGGTGTCGGTGGAGCTGGAAGAAATCCGCACCCTGGCCGACCGCGTGCTGGTGATGTGTGGCGGGCGCATCACCGGCGAAGTGGGCGGTGAGGACTTTGACATCGCCCGCATTGGCCTGATGATGGGCGGCGTGACCAGCGAGGCGGTCGCGGCAGAAGCATGAACAGCTACCCCCTGCCCCGCTGGGCCACCAGTTTCGCCCTGCCGCTGTTGAACCTGCTGTCGGCCCTGCTGGTGGCTGCACTGGTGATCTTTCTGCTGGGCGAGCAACCCTGGCAGTCGATGGTGATCCTGGTCAAGGCCGCATTTCTGAACACCGAGGGCCTGGGCTACACCCTGTTCTACGCCAGCACTTTCATCTTCACCGGGCTGGCGGTGGCCATCGCGCTGCACGCGGGCCTGTTCAACATTGGCGGCGAGGGCCAGATGTACATGGGTGGCCTGGGCCTGTCGCTGGTGGCGCTCAGCTTCGATGGCACCTGGAGCCCGTGGGCGCTGATTCCGCTGGCCATTGTGGCCTCGGCGGTGTTTGGCGCTGCCTGGGCATTTCTGCCGGGCTACCTGCAGGCCAAACGCGGCGCCCACATCGTGGTGACCACGATCATGTTCAACTTCATCGCGGCCTCGCTGATGAACTACATCATCGTCAGCCACATGATCGGTCCTGGCCAGCAGTCCACCTCCAGCCGCCAGTTCCTGCCCAGCGCCTGGGTGCCCCGGCTCAACGAATGGCTGCCTGGCCTGGGTCAGTCGCCGCTGAACATCACCCTGATCATGGCCCTGCTGGCCCTTGCCGTTTATGCGCTGGCGATCTGGCGCACACCCTGGGGTTACGGCGTGCGCGCGGTTGGACTCAACGCCCACGCCGCCCACTATGCGGGGGTGTCGATCAAGGGCGCCGTGATTGGCGCGATGATGATCTCGGGCGCGCTAGCCGGGCTGGGCGCGGTCAACAGCGAGATGGGCTCGGGCCACCACCTGACCCTGAACTTCACCGCCGGGGCGGGCTTCATCGGCATTGCCGTGGCGCTGATGGGGCGCAACCATCCGGTGGGCATCCTGTTGTCGGCGATCCTGTTCGGCGGCCTGATCCAGGGCGGCTTTGATCTGTCGCTGGAGAAACCCAACATTCCGCCCGAGACCTTCATCTTCATCCAGGGTCTGATCATCCTGTTCTGCGGCGCCATGGAAAACCTGTATGCGCCGCTGTTGCACCGGCTGCTGGTGGGCCGACAAGCGAGCGCCCATGTTTGACGACATCCAACTCTCCAGCATCGTGGTGGCGATGGTGCGCAACGTGCCGGTGCTGATTTTTGCCGCGTTAGGCGGGCTGTTTGCCGAGCGCTCCGGCGTGGTCGACATCAGCCTGGAGGGCAAGATTCTGGCCAGCGCCTTCACCGCCGCCAGCGTGGCCTACGCCAGCCAGAACCCCTGGATCGGACTGCTGGCCGCCATCGGTGTGTCGTGCCTGCTGGCGCTGCTGCATGGCTGGGTAAGCGTGCACCAGCAGGGCAACCAACTGGTGTCGGGCATGGCGATCAACATTGCCGTCAGTGGCCTGACCTTTGTGCTGGCGCAGGTTTTCTTTCAGCAAGGCGGGCGCACACCAGACCTCGACGGTGGCCGCTTTGCCGTGATCAACTTGCCCGGCGCCGATGCGGTGGCCGGCGTGCCAGTGATTGGATGGGTCTATGCCCGGCTGTTGAGCGGGCACACCTTGCTGGTGTACCTGGCCTTTGCCCTGGTGCCGCTGGTGCACTGGGTGGTCTACCACACGCGTTTTGGCTTGCGCCTGCGCGCCGTTGGCGAGAACCCCCACGCGGCGGACACCGCCGGCGTGAGTGTTGCCCTGACCCGCTACAGCGGCCTACTGGTGGGCGGGGTCTTGTGTGCCTGCTCGGGCACCTACCTGTCGCTGGTGCAAAGTGGCTTCTTCCTGCGCGACATGTCGGCCGGCAATGGCTTTCTGGCCTTGGCCGCCTTGGTGTTTGGCAGTTGGCGCCCGGTCTACACCGCGCTGGGGTGCTTGATGTTTGCTTTTTTTAGCGCGGTGCAGGTGCAGATAGAAGGCATCGAGCTTCCCGGCATCGGCAAAGTGCCGGGCTCGCTGATCCAGATGATTCCCTACGTCTTCACGGTCATCATCCTGGCCGGCTTCATGGCCAAGTCGGTGGCGCCCAAGGCAATTGGCACGCCGTTTGTCAAATCACGTTAATTCTGCACGCCCATGATTCTTGTCGCCGGCTCGGCCAATCTCGATTTTGTGGTGCGCGCGTCGCACATCCCGGCACCGGGCGAGACCGTGCTGGGGCACGACTTCCAGACTTTCCCCGGCGGCAAGGGCGCCAACCAGGCGGTGGCGTGCGCACGCGCCGGTGCCGCGGACACCCACATGCTGCTGGCGCTCGGGTCGGATGCGTTCGCCGCACCGATTGAGGCCTCGCTGCGGGGCGCTGGCGTGCACCTGCACACCGTGCGCGCGCCAGATCAACCCACCGGCACCGCCTTCATCTGCGTCTCCGACCAGGCCGAGAATGCCATCACGGTTGCACCAGGCGCCAACAACGCGCTGCGACCCGGCGACCTGCCCGCGCTGGCCGGCTTCAGTCACCTGCTGCTGCAACTGGAGACGCCGCTTCAGACCGTGACCGCCTACGCACAGGCGGCGCGCGCGCAGGGCGTCACGGTGGTGCTCAATGCCGCGCCGGCACGTGTGTTGCCCGCCGACTTGCTGGCCTTGGTTGACGTGCTGGTGGTTAACGAGGGTGAACTCACCACCCTCTCGCCGCAACCGGGCACCCTGGCGCAGAAACTCGAACGCCTGGCCGTGCCCTGCGGGGTGGTGACGCTGGGCGCGCGCGGTTGCTGCGCACGCCAAGACGGCCGCTGGTGGCTGCAAGCTGGTTTTACCGTTGACGCGCTCGACACCACCGCCGCCGGTGACACCTTCTGTGGCGCCTTGACTGCCGCCCTGAGTCGTCAGGAACCGTTGGCCGCGGCGCTGCGCCAGGCCAGCGCAGCCGGCGCCTTGGCCTGCACGCGCCTGGGTGCCCAGTCCAGCATACCGACACAGGCCGAGGTCAGCGCCTTCCTGCAAACGCAGCCTGACGCCACCGACCACGCGCTCGTGGTCCTGCAACAATATTGCGGCATAGCACCGTAGCGCCGCTGTACCCACTCAAACCAGGGGCCAGTTGCTGGCCCCAACGCTTTTTCGGACCCAACCCAATGGAAACTTCAGAATTCATGACAATGCGTCGTCATTGCGGTCGAGCCGCGGCTGGGCATGGATTGCCACGTCGCTTTCCTCGCAATGACGATATCCCGTGACGCAAAGAACTTCGTCATTGCGAACGCAGTGAAGCAATCCATGTCCCCAGAATTCATGGATCGCCACGGCCTGCGGCCTCGCGATGACGATACTGGGTCACCGTCCGTGTGCGGTATCGGGCCGAACCAAGAGGCTCGCAGTGACGGACTCTGCTGTCATGCATTTGAGAAACACTGACAACCATGATTCAAACCCCCCATCACAAAGTCATCTTTGACACCGACCCCGGCGTGGACGACGCCATGGCGCTCTACTTTGCCCTGGCCCATCCCGCCATCGAGCTGGTCGGCATCACCACCACCTTTGGCAACGTTACGGTGCAGCAGGCGGCCAGCAACGCGCTGTACCTCACCGCCCTCACCGGCCGCCAGATTCCGGTGACGCAGGGCGTCGCGGTGCCGCGCCACATGGCGCCCCACGCGCCGCCCGACTTCATCCACGGCGCAGACGGCCTGGGCAACCTCGACAGCCGGGTTGCCACCGGCAAGCAGCTCGATCCGCGCAGCTCGGCACAGTTCATTGTGGACATGGCCCGGGCCCAGCCCGGCGAGATCACCGTGGTGGCCGTCGGTCCGCTGGGCAATCTGGCGCTGGCGCTGGAGCTGGAGCCCCGCCTACCGCAGTTGTTGCGTGAAGTCGTCGTTATGGGGGGCACCATTATTGAGCCCGGCAACGTGTCGCCCGTGGCCGAAGCCAATATCTGGAACGAGCCACACGCCGCAGACCAGGTATTCACCGCCGGCTGGAAACTAACCATGGTCGGGCTGGATGTGACCCACCAGGTGCGTGTAACCCTTGCGTTGGTGGCGCAAATTGCCGAGCACCACCAACATGCCGCCACCGACGCGCTGCTGCATGCCGTTGAGTTCTATGCCAAGTTCTACACCGGCCTGTATGCCCACATCGCGCAAGAGCCGGGTTGCTTCGCGCATGACGTACTGGCTTTCATTTATCTGGTTCAGCCAGAGTTGTTCACGCTGGAATCCGGCGTGGTGCGGGTTGCCACCGACGGTTTGGCGCTGGGCCAGACCATGCTGAACCGCCGCGACTTTATCGACTATCCGCAAACCGGCTGGGGCCAGAACCTGCCGGTCACCCAGGTTTGCATGCAGGTGGATGCTGCCCGCAGTGTGCGGCTATTCCAGGACGTGTTGCTGTCGGACTGGCTCCAAACCGCTTAGGGTCGGCTCGACAGGCCTCAAGATACCAGTCTATATATCAATGGAGAATAACGAAATCACAATAAAGTAGTTCGTGATCTAACGAACGCCCCCTACAGTCGGCCCCTATGCATGACTTGGCGTTCATATTTGCGGGCTTCGCGGTTGGCGTGGTGGTGGGCCTCACCGGGGTGGGTGGCGGCTCGCTGATGACGCCGATCCTGATCTTCTTCTTTGGCGTCAAGCCCTATCTGGCGGTCGGCACCGACCTGCTGTTTGCCGCCTTCACCAAGATGGGCGGCACGGTGAAGCTGGCGCGCGCGCGCCTGGTGGACTGGCGCATCGTGCTGCACCTGTGCGCCGGCAGCATTCCGGCCGCGCTGACCACCCTGTTTGTCCTGCATCGGCTCGGGCCCGCCAGCGCCGCCGTGCAAAGCGTGATGACCAGCACGCTGGGCGCCGCCCTGCTGCTCACGGCTGCGGCCACCTTGTACAAAGCCGTGCGGGGCAAGGCCGCTCCGCTGCGCCTGATCAAGGGCCAGGAGGCGGCGGCTTTGCGTCCCCGGCACTGGAGCCTGCCCCTGCTGTTTGGCGCGGTGATCGGCACCCTGGTGACTTTGACTTCGGTGGGCGCTGGCGCCATCGGCGTCACCGTGCTGATGTTGCTCTACCCCTTGCTGCCACTGCCGCGCATCGTCGCCGCCGATATTGCCTATGCCGTGCCCCTGACGCTGGTGGCTGGCCTGGGCCACGCCTCGCTGGGTTCGGTGGACTGGCCGCTGCTGGCCAAGCTGCTGGCCGGCTCGCTGCCCGGCATCTGGGTCGGCTCGCACTTGATGCAACGCACCCCCGAGCGCGTGATTCGCTCGCTCCTTTCCATCCTGCTGGCCTATGCCGGTGTCAAGTTGATTGCTTTGTAAACCACACCGACCATGTACCACTACACCGAATTCGACCGCCAGTTTGTCCGCCAACGCGCCGACCAATACCGCGACCAGTTACAGCGCAATCTGTCGGGCACCTTGAGCGACGACGACTTTCGCCCGCTGCGCCTGCAAAACGGCTGGTATATCCAGCGCTATGCGCCGATGCTGCGCGTGGCCGTGCCCTACGGCGAAGTGTCAAGCGATCAACTGCGTGTCCTGGCAAAAGTCGCCCGCGACTACGACCAACCCAGCGCCGATCTGCTGCAACACGCACAGCGCACGCAGGATCAATTGGGCAACCCCAAGGCGCCCAAACTGAAGTCGGGCTACGGCCACTTCTCGACCCGTCAGAACGTGCAGTTCAACTGGATTCCCCTGGCGAAATCGGCCGACGTGATGGACCTGCTGGCCAGCGTCGACATGCATGGCATCCAGACCAGCGGCAATTGCATCCGCAACATCGCCAGCGACGCGCTGGCCGGTATTGCGGTCGATGAGATCGCCGACCCGCGCCCGTTCTGCGAGATCCTGCGCCAGTGGAGCACCCTGCACCCCGAGTTCGCGTTCCTGCCACGCAAGTTCAAGATCTCCATCAACGGCGCCAAGGAAGACCGCGCCGCCATTGCCTGGTACGACGTGGGCCTGCAATTGCGCCGCTCGGATGAGGGCGCGCTGGGCTTCTCGGTGCGCGTGGGCGGCGGCATGGGCCGCACCCCCATCATCAGCAGCGTGGTGCGCGAGTTTCTGCCCTGGAACCAGGTCCTCAACTACCTCGAAGCGGTGATTCGCGTCTTCAACCGCTATGGCCGACGCGACAACGCCTGGAAGGCACGCATCAAGATTCTGGTCAAGGCCGAGGGCCAGCGCTTCATCGACCAGGTCGAAGAAGAGTACCGCCAGATCGTCGACCTGGATGGTGGGCCCCACACCATCACGCAGGCCGAGTTCGACCGCGTCAGCGCCTGCTTTGCCCCGCCAACCCTGAGCACCCCGCGCAAACACCCGCGCGACAAGGTCGGCGATATCCTGCGTGCTGCTGCGCAGAGCGACGTTGAGTTCGCGCGCTGGCTGCAACGCAATGTGCACCCGCACAAGAATCCCGATCTGCGCGCGGTCACGCTGTCCTTCAAGCGGCTCGGCTTCGCACCGGGTGACGCCACCGCCGACCAACTGGACGCCGCGGCCGACCTGGCCGAGCGGTTTTCGGCCGGCGAGGCACGCGTCACGCACGAACAAAACCTGCTGCTGCCCTGGGTGCGTTGCGACCAGTTGCCCGACCTCTGGCACGCCGCACGCCAGCTCGGCCTGGCCAAGCCCAATATCGGCCTGCTGACCGACATGATTGCCTGCCCTGGTGGGGACTTTTGCGGTTTGGCCAACGCCCGCTCGATCCCGATTGCGCACGCCATCACCGAGCGCTACCAGGACCTGGACGACTTGCACGACCTCGGCCAGATCGACCTGCACATCAGCGGCTGCATCAACTCCTGCGGCCATCACCACAGTGGGCACATCGGCATTCTGGGTGTGGACAAAGATGGGCGCGAGTGGTACCAGGTGTCGCTCGGGGGCGCCGATGGCTCCACGCTGAGCGGTCCGGCGCAGCCCGGCAAGGTAGTCGGCCCCTCGTTCAGCGCGGCCGAAATCCCGGACGTGGTGGAAGCCCTGCTCGACACCTACCGGACCCTGCGCCACAGCGATGAGACCTTCATCGCCACCGTGCGCCGGCTCGGGCCTGAGCCCTTCAAGCAAGCAGCCCATGCGGCACGCCATGTGTCCGAAGCACTAACTGCATGAGAACGGAGCCAACCATGAAACTGATCACCGCCAAGCACGCAGCCACCCGGGCTGACAGCTCGCTCGAACCCAGCCATGTACTCACGCTGGCCAATGACGTGGACCCCTGCGAGGTGGCGCTCGATGGCGTCGCGCGCATCGATCTGAACTTTCCAAAGTTCACCGACGGCCGTGCTTTCAGCCAGGCCTTCCTGCTGCGCCGTCGGCTGGGTTTTTCGGGGGAGTTACGCGCCACCGGCGATGTGCTGATCGACCAACTGCTGCAAATGAAGCGCAGTGGCTTCGATTCCGCCGTGCTGCGTGCTGACCAAAACCCCGACTTCGCGCAGCGCCAACTGGCACGCTACCCGGCGTTCTACCAGGGCGATGCCGGCTCGGCCGCGCCCCGATTTTTCGAGCAATCCGCCACCGAGGCCCAAGCATGAACGCCGTCAAACTCAACGCACGCGCCAGCATCGATTTCGATGCCAAGCTGACCCAGACCATCGCCCTTCTGAAGCAGGCCGCGCAGGACTATGCCCACGTGCCCGCGGGCGAAGCGCCCCTGATATCGCAGGCCTCCAGCCTGGGCGCGGAAGACATGGTGATCAGCCATCTGATCAACAGCCTGGCTCTGGACATTGGCATCTTCGTGCTGGAGACCGGCCAACTGCACCCCCAGACCCTGGCGCTGCTGGAGCGGCTGGTGCCAAGCTCCCGCGCCAAAGTGGAGGTGTTCAAGCCCAGGGCCGAGGCGGTGGTGCAGTTTGTGGCCCGCGAAGGTCGGCAGGCCATGTACAAGAGCATCGAACTGCGCAAGGCCTGCTGCCACATCCGCAAGATGGAGCCGCTGGAGCGCGCACTGGCCGGCAAGCAGGCCTGGATTACCGGCTTGCGTCGCGAACAGTCCGGAGCGCGCGCCGACGTGCCGCTGGTGGACCGGTCCGATGCCAAGCGCGTCAAGTTCAACCCCCTGGCCGATTGGACCTGGGGCGATGTGTGGCACTTCATCGCCGTTAACAAGATTGACTACAACCCGCTGCACGACCAGTTCTACCCCAGCATCGGCTGCGCCCCCTGCACCCGCGCCATCAGTCTGGGCGAAGACTTCCGCTCTGGCCGCTGGTGGTGGGAAGACGAGGCCGCCAAGGAGTGTGGCCTGCACGTAACCCAGTCCAGTTCCCTTGAGAAGGCCCCCGCATGAACGCCCGTACCGACGCCGAGTTGCTCACCCCGCCGCGGCACAAGCTGAGCGCACACCATTTAAGCAATGCGCACCTCGATGCGCTGGAAGAAGAGACCATCTTCATCCTGCGCGAGGTGGCCGCCGCGTTTGAGCGCCCGACCCTGCTGTTCTCGGGCGGCAAGGACTCGCTGGTAATGCTCAGGTGCGCCGAAAAGGCCTTTGGTGTTGGGCGCATCCCCTACCCGCTGCTGATGATCGACACCGGCCACAACTTCCATGAAGTGACCGATTTCCGCGACGCTCGTGCCAAGGAGCTGGGGGCCGAGCTGATCGTGCGCAGCGTCGAAGACTCGATGGCGCGCGGCAGCGTGCGCCTGGCGCACCCCGGCGAGTCGCGTAACGTGCACCAGTCGGTGACGCTGCTTGAAGCGATTGAGGAATTCCGCTTTGACGCGCTGATTGGTGGTGCCCGCCGTGACGAGGAAAAGGCCCGCGCCAAGGAGCGCATCTTCAGCCACCGTGACAGCTTCGGCCAATGGCAACCCAAGGCGCAGCGGCCAGAACTGTGGACGCTGTTCAACACCCGGTTACAGCCTGGCGAACACTTCCGCGTGTTCCCGATTTCCAACTGGACCGAGCTCGACGTGTGGCAATACATCGACCGCGAGAACATCGCCCTGCCCTCGCTCTACTACGCTCACCAGCGCGCGGTGGTGGAGCGCAAAGGCTTGCTGGTACCGGTGACCGAACTCACCCCTGCCCGGGACGACGAACCAGTGCAACAGCGCACCGTGCGTTTTCGCACCGTGGGCGACATCACCTGCACCTGCCCGGTGGAAAGCGACGCCGCCACCGCTGCCGACATCGTGATCGAGACGCTGGCCGCCGACGTGAGTGAACGCGGCGCCACCCGCATGGACGACAAGACCTCAGACGCCTCCATGGAAAAACGAAAGAAAGACGGGTACTTTTGATGACCGCCAATGAACTGATCGCCGAAAATCTCATCCTCGCCGATGAAAAGGGCCAAACTGACACCCAGTCAGCGTTACGCTTCATCACCTGCGGCTCGGTCGATGATGGCAAGAGCACCTTGATTGGTCGTCTGCTGGTGGACAGCAAAGCCGTGCTGCAGGACCACCTGGCTGGTGTACAGCGCCAAGGTGAGACGGACCTGGCCTTGCTCACCGACGGACTGTCGGCTGAGCGTGAGCAAGGCATCACCATCGACGTGGCTTACCGTTACTTCGCTACCGAGCACCGCAAGTTCATCATCGGCGACGCACCGGGCCACGAGCAGTACACCCGCAACATGGTCACCGCCGCCAGCAGCGCCGACGCCGCAGTGGTGCTGGTCGATGCCACCAAGCTGCAATGGCAAGACCCGGCGCTGGAACTGCTGCCGCAGACGCGGCGCCATTCCCTGCTGGCCAACTTGCTGCGTGTGCCCAGCATCGTGTTTGCCGTCAACAAGCTCGACGCGCTGGAAGACCCCTCCCGCCCGCAGACCAGTGGGCAGGCGGCACTCGCCTTCGCCAACATCAGCAACGCCTTGATGGCCTTCGCCCAAGCGGCGGGCATCACGGTGCGCGCCATCGTGCCAATCTCCGCGCTCAAGGGCCACAACGTGGTGGACGCCGCGCCACTGTGGTGCGACTACCAGGGCCCGAGCCTGCTCGAAATTCTGGAAGTCCTGCCGGTAACACCGTCTGAGCCCGATTTGCCGCTGGCGTTTCCGGTGCAATGGGTAGAGAAGTTCTCTTCTTCCAGCGACACCTCACAAGGCCGGCGCGTGTTCTGGGGCCGGGTTGCCACCGGCCACGCCGAAGTGGGCCAGCGCATCACCATTTTGCCTAGCGGCCAGAGTGCCACCGTGGCGCAAGTGCTGGGCCACACCCGCACGCCGCGTACCGTGCCAGCCGGCCACAGTGCCGGCATCGTGCTGGACCGCGAGGTCGACATCTCGCGCGGTGACTGGCTGCTGGCGAGTGCGCCCAAGGCCGACGACTTCGATACCGACCGCGCCTTCGTGCCGCCCGCGCGGGAGCTGTCCGCCACCGTGGCCTGGATGGACGACGAGCCCCTGGTGGCCGGTCGCGTCTACTGGGCACTGCACGGGCACCGCTGGGTCAAGGCCCGCGTCAAACGGGTGGTGCACAAGCTCGACGTCAATACGCTGGCCGAAGAGGACGCCACGCAACTGGCCGCCAATGCCATTGGTCACATCGAACTGAGTCTGCAGGAGCCCCTTGCGGCGCTGCCTTTTGCGCAGTCGCGTGTGCTGGGCTCCCTGGTTTTGGTAGACACGGCGTCGCACAAAACATCAGGGGCGGTGCTGGTTAACTAGCGCCGTTCGGAGCAACCCCGCTGCAGTCAGGGCTACAGCGGCAAGCGCAATCTTGAAAACCCAATAAAATCAAGGGTTTCCACTAATTCGTGCAAAACTAAAAAATGACTCACACCGTCACCGAAGCCTGCATCAAGTGCAAGTACACCGATTGCGTGGACGTTTGTCCCGTGGATTGCTTTCGCGAAGGCCCCAACTTCTTGACCATTGATCCGGATGAATGCATCGACTGTGCGGTGTGTATCCCCGAGTGCCCGGTCAACGCCATTTATGCCGAAGAAGATGTGCCTGCCGACCAGCAACACATGACCAAACTCAATGCCGAACTGGCTAAGCTGCCGACCTGGAAGAGCATCACCAAGCGCAAGCCCGCCCCGCCGGATGCCGACGAGTGGAAAGACGCCACCGGCAAACTCAAACACCTGATTCGATAACTGCCCCGAGCCAGCCACGCTGCCGTCTGCTTGCAGCGCCTGCCTTCGACCTTCGCCGAAGCCCCATGGAACCTCAACTGAACCAAGAAGTGATCAACACCGCACATGCCCATGAAGGGCCGATTGAAACCGACGCCGTTATCGTGGGCGCCGGTCCCGTGGGCCTGTTCCAGGTGTTCGAGCTGGGCCTGCTCGAAATCAAGGCGCACGTGATCGACTCGCTGGCCTACCCCGGCGGACAGTGCGTCGAGTTGTACCCTGACAAGCCAATCTACGACATCCCGGCCGTGCCCATGTGCACCGGCCAGGAGTTGACCGACAACCTGCTCAAACAAATCGAACCCTTTGGCGCGATGTTTCACTTCGGGCAGGAAGTCACGGTGGTGCAGCAGCGAGACGATGGCCGCTTCTTCATCGAGACCTCCAAGGGCACCCGATTCCTGACCAAGACCGTTTTCATCGCCGCTGGCGTGGGCGCGTTTCAGCCCCGCACGCTCAAGGTCGATGGCCTGGAGGTGTTTGACGGCTCGCAACTGTTTTACCGTGTCAAGAACCCGGCTGACTTTGCGGGCAAGAACATCGTCATCGTGGGTGGCGGTGACTCGGCGCTGGACTGGGCACTGGACTTCGTCAAAGACAGCCCGCACAAAGCCGAAAGCGTGATCCTGATCCACCGGCGCGACGGCTTCAAGGCCGCCCCCGCAAGCGTGGCCAAAATGCACGAGCTGTGCGAGGCCTACGAGATGCAATTCATCGTAGGCCAAGTCACCGGTTACGACGAGAAAGACGGCAAGCTGACCGGCGCCAAGGTCACCGGTGCCGATGGCGTGACGCGCGTCGTGCCGCTCGATATCTTGCTTGTGTTTTTTGGCTTGAGCCCGAAGCTGGGCCCGATTGCCAATTGGGGCCTGGACATCGAGCGCAAACAGCTCAAGGTGGACACCGAGAAGTTCTCCACCAACGTGCCCGGCATTTTTGCCGTGGGCGACATCAATGTGTACCCCGGCAAGAAAAAGCTCATCCTGAGCGGTTTCCACGAATGCGCGCTGGCCGCCTTTGGCGCCATGCCGATCATCTTCCCCGAGAAGAAAGTGTTCCTGCAATACACCACCACCAGCCCCAAATTGCACAAGGTGTTGGGCGTCGAAACGCCGGTGTTCGACTGAGCAACCGGTTTGCGCCGGTTCTCGTCGTCGCAGCAGTCTTCGTCATTGCGAGCCTCCCGAATCCGGGCCGATCCCGCACGCGGACCTTGAACCTGATGGCGTCACTGCGAGCACAGCGCGGCAGTCCATGGGTTCAGGGGTCCTGGATTGCTTCACTTCGTTCGCAATGACGACCGGTTCATGGAAGCGCAGCGCGGCAATCGCAATGACGGGGGTGAGTGAGTTGGCAATGACGGGCTGGAATAAGCAGCCCGTACAATATGGGCGTTCTCTTCGGAGAACATTCGCTAGGGGTGTTGCCGCGCAAGCGGCGACTGAGAAAGTCCCTTTGAACCTGACTGAGGTAATCCTCGCGCAGGGAAGCATGACTTGATTCGGGTCGCGCTGGCTGAAGTACGCTTGGCCGGCCTCTCAAACGACCAGTTACCGATCCAGCCAGCCGACCTGCTATGACGTGACAGGAAAACGTTGTGGCAAATTTTGTACCTAATCGGGCCCTTACGCCCATCCAGCAAGCCGTAGCAGCTAGCATTTTCATAGCATCCGGGGTTCATGCCCAGCAGGATGTCAGCCTCAAGCCCGTTGTCATCACCGAACGCCGTGTACCCGCCACGGCGGACGTCACCGGCTTTGGCGATGTCCCGTTGGGAGACCTACCCTTGTCGGCCACAGTGGTCGGGCAGGCCCAGTTGCAGGCGGTCGGCGCGCGTCGCTTGGCAGACATTGCGCAGTTTGATGCCTCCATCAGCGACGCCTACAACTCACCCGGCTACTGGGACTTCCTGACGGTGCGCGGCTTTGTCATCGACAACCGCTTCAACTACCGCCGCGAAGGCCTGCCGATCAGCGCCGAAACGTCCATCCCGCTGGAGAACAAGGAACGCATCGAAGTGCTCAAGGGCACCAGCGGCATCCAGGCCGGCACCAGCGCGCCCGGTGGTCTGGTCAACTATGTGGTCAAGCGCCCGACCAGCCAGACGCTGCGCGATGTCCGGCTGGAAGCAACCGGCAAGGGCTCGGTGCTGGTAGCCGCCGATCTGGGGGGGCGCCTGGGGGCCGACCAGGCCTTTGGCTACCGCCTCAACGTGGCGCATGAAGACCTGAAGCCGCTCACGCGCAACCTAAACGGCCAGCGCAGCCTGCTGGCCTTGGCGACCGACTGGCGCATCAACCGCGACGCCACCCTGTCGGCCGAAGTGGAATGGAGCCGCAAGTCGCAAGCCAGCCAGGCCGGCTTCAGCCTACTCGGCAATGTGTTGCCCGCGCCGGTGGACCCGAACCTGAACCTGAACAACCAGCCGTGGTCGCAGCCCTCCGAGTTCGATGCCCTCACCGGGAGCGTACGCTTTGATCAAACGATCAATGCCGACTGGCGCTGGTCGGCACAAGTCGGCCAGCAAAAGCTCAAGACCAATGACCGGTTGGCCTACGCCTACGGTTGCAGCGCCGAGAACAATTACGACCGCTATTGCTCGGACGGCACTTTTGACCTGTACGACTTCCGCAGCGAGAACGAGCACCGCACCCAGCAAGCGGCCAGCCTCAATCTGATTGGAAAAGTCAGCACCGGCAGCGTGGTGCACAAGTTGAACCTGGGCCTGCAAAGCAGCCGCGTCAAGCAACGCTTTCAGATGCAGGCCTACAACTGGGTCGGCGTTGGCAACGTACAAGGCACCTCCATGCTGAGCGCCGACCCGACCCTGTCGGACCAGAGCACCAACCGCGACGAGCATTCGCTGGAACTGTCGGTGCAGGACGCCATGCACTGGAACGATCGCTTCACCAGTTGGGTGGGCCTGCGCCACACCCGCCTGTCACGCGACAGCATCCGCACCAATGGCTCGCGCCCCACCACCTATGACGACAGCATCACCACACCCTGGCTGGCGGTCAGCTACGCGGTGTCGCCCAGCGAGACGCTGTATGCCAGCGCCGGCCAGGGCGTGGAGTCGCAAGTGGTGCCCAACAAGAGCTCGCAGTACAGCAATCCCGGCGTGGCTTTGCCGGCGATCAAGTCCCGCCAGTGGGAGGTCGGCGCCAAGGGCGGCCGCAACGGCCTGGGCTGGCAAGTGGCCGTCTTCAATATCGTGCGCCCCATGACCAACTTGGACGCGTGTTATCGGTTTGGCACCCCATGCGACGGCCAGTACGACGGCGAGGCGTCGCACCGTGGCCTGGAGACCAGTCTGCAGTGGGAGCAAGGCGCCTGGCGCCTGGGCGGCAGCGCCACCATCCTGGACGCGAAACGCCAAGGCAGCGTGATCGAACCCAGCACCAACGGCAAGACCCCGACCAACGTACCAAAGTGGGTACTGCGCGCGCACGCCGACTGGCGTATCAGCGCCGTGCCTGGCCTCTCGGCGCGCGGGCAACTGTCGCACGAAGGTGAGCGCGCGGTACTGGCCGATGGCAGTCAGATGCTGCCCGCCTGGAGCCGCGTCGACGCCAGCCTGCGCTACGAGACCAAGCTGGCCGGTACGCCCACCACCTGGACCCTGGGCGCCGAAAACCTGCTGGACAAACGTTACTGGAAAGAATCCCCCTACCAGTACGGCCACGTCTACCTGTTCCCCGGCGCCGCCCGCACCTGGCGCCTGGCCATGCAGGCCAGCTTCTAAAAAAGGCCACCCCCTGGGGCGAGTGAGCGAAAAAACCACGCTATAATTTAAGGCTGCATTCCTCGATAGCTCAGTTGGTAGAGCGCCGGACTGTTAATCCGTAGGTCCCTGGTTCGAGCCCAGGTCGAGGAGCCAAAATTCGCCGCGAGGCACCGAGAAACCCACCCTCGAAAGATGGTGGGTTTTTTGTTGCTCAGGCCTTGCGCCCCCTGCTTGCCATTGGCGGCCAGCTCACTTCACCCCAAAGGCCACCCATGCACGATGATTCCACCAGCACGACCCCACCAACACCGGCCCGGCAAGCCGAGGCCGCCCTGCGCGCCACAACCGTTGAAGGCAAGGCCGAGAACGCAAAGCAGATTGCCGAGCTGACCGATGGCACCGTGCAAACTCACATCGCCGAGCACATCCGTGGCATGGTGGCTGCGACCGTCGCCCATGCCTCAACCAACACAAGCGCAGCCACCCAAGCGGACGCCGCGCACTGGCAACACTGGGCACTGCGCATTGCGGATGGCGTCGAGCGGGGGGAGTCTGCGGTCGCCTGAAGGGCTGGTGGCTTGAAGCATCAGACTTGCGCTGATCGCCCCGCTACACTGAAGCCCACGCACTTACCGAAAGACCAGCATGTTTGATAAAACCGGCCAGTGGATCCACCTTGAAACGTTTGACGGATTTGACAATGGCCTGTCAGACCTGATTGAGCTCTGGTCCAGCAAGACGGCCACCCAAGCCATCAAGGAATCGGCACTCGCTCATTTCAAGGAAGACCTGGACGGTGCCGCACTCAATTGGGCAGACAACCGTGCCAAGATGAAAAAGTTCGCTGCCATTGGTAAGGAACTGGCGGAGTTTGAAGAGGCGATAACGGACGGTTCAAGCATTGCGCCTGAACCTGACACCTTTCCCAAGAAGACGTGAGCAAGACTTCACCAAGCCTGCTCAAGACGGTGCTGCAGTACACGGTCGCTGCCAGCCTCATTTTGTCGCTTCAAGCCTGTGCAGTGGTGGCAGTCGCTGACGCAGCTGTTACGGTCGTCGCCACGGGTGTCAAGGTGTCCGCCAAGTCAGTGGGTGCCGTCGCTGATGCAGTCATTCCAGATGGCGATGACGATTAATCGGTTCTGGCGGTCGTCGTTTTGGTTGCTGGTGCTGGTCACGCTGTGGCTGTCGCTCATTCCGGTCGATCTGGTGCCTAAGGCATTCAGTTTCTGGGACAAAGCACAACATGCACTGGGTTTTGCGGCACTGGCGTTTTCGGGTCTGCTGGCCTATCCGCCTCGAATTCGTTCGCTGATGTTTGGCTTGGCGCTGTTTGGTGCAGGTATTGAGTGCGCCCAGTGGTTTACAGGGTGGCGATTTGGCGACTGGCAAGACTGGGTGGCGGACTGTGTGGGGTGTTGATTGGCTACGTGTCCTGGCGGGTGGGCATGTGGCTGGTGAAGCTACGTAAAGTCGCAGAATTATGCCACTAAAATCAACTAGAGCCTTGTCCAACGTGGTATGAGCCTGAACGGCGGCTGTATTTCCACCCAGATATGAGCCTGAAGCGGTAGATTTGGACTGAATCGAAGGGCGGGCTGTAGGCGCCGACACGATTTTGACCCACGTGCCGACGTTTGACTGACCCACCATCACGCAGCTCCATCCCGCACCCGGAAACGAATTCACGGACCCCTGGCCGGGTCACGCAGAATCGGACCCTGGGTCAGTTTGCCGTCGGCCCCAACAACCACACGACACATCTGGCCAAGATATCTGTGGATCCGTGACTCGGGCGCAGCTCGTGGAGCCACGACACACCTCACGGAAAGTGTAGACCCCGGTCGCGATGGGGCTCATTCCCCTCAATCAATCCGTCGTCGCCACAAGCCTGTCCGCTGGGTACGCGACCAGAAAGCTCGCCAACTCTGAGTCGGCTGCGCTCAGCCACGCGTCGTACGCGCCGCCTGGCAAGATCACGACCATTCGCTTTTCATCGGCGGGCTTGTGAAACAGCCGCATCAGGGCATGGTGCTCCGCGTTGATGGTCAGCATGGCAAAGCTGTGCACCACAACACCAGCAGGCGACCTCCAGCGCGACCACAAGCCCGCAATTCCCATGGGGTCGCCATCGGCGCGCGCTATGCGCGTCGGTATGGCTTTACCGCTGCGCCAATCGGGTTCGTAGAAGGCATCAGCGGCGATGATGCAGCGCTGCGCGTGCTTCCACGCATCCCGAAAGCTCGGCTTGATCGCAACGGTCTCACTGCGGGCATTGAACGTGTGGCGAGCGACCTTGAGGTCCTGTGCCCAGTGCGCAACCAAGCCGAACCGCCCCGTCAATGCCTCGCGTTCGGGCACCGCATCGTCGCCCGAGTTGGCTTCAACGGGTCGCCGAATGAACGTTGCCGGGTAACCGGGCCATACGTCGTACCGCCCGAGATCGTCGGGAGGGTAGACGCCAAACGCCTTGAAGTAACGCTCGCGCTCCTTGATGGCCTGGTAGTGGCTGCACATCCGTCCATTGTGCCAAGCCCGAATGCGCCCAGCCCGTGCAAGACCGGATGACCGTTGAAACGGCAAATCGAAACCGAAGACCCGTGATTTTTGCCGCGCATTCCGTGAAAAGTAGCCACCCGCTGTCCGCCACCTTGGGGCAAACTTTCATAGTCGGCTGAGATAGCCAATTGAGTGGCCTGTGATTTGGTCAAACAAAGAAAGCGGGGACAGCATGAGTGCATACACGGTACCGGACGCGCTGGAGGCGCGCTACAAAGGCGACGGCATGGCGCTGGCGGCCACGCATGACGGGCGGTTGCTGGCGCTGACGTACTTGAGTGATCTGCTGCCGGGCGTCGAACTGCTGGAGTGTGACGCGGCGGGCCACATCGATGCAGGCATTTTGGACAACCCGCGCATCGCGCCGACCGTGCGTGAGCTAAGCGCCCTGGGCAGTGTGCACCTGGGTGTATGTTCCCGCTGGGAATTCGTCGAACTATGAAAAAAGCCCACCGGCGCGACGCTGGTGGGCTTTGGTCATTTGGTGGGCGGTGGAGGCTTCGAACCTCCGACCCCAGCAGTGTGAATGCTGTGCTCTACCCCTGAGCTAACCGCCCTGAATGTGTTTCAGGAAAGCCTTGGATTATGCCATATCTGGCACGCCATTTTCCCAAGTTTGGCTCAGGCCGCCGCGCGCCAGACCGTCTTGCCGCCGCTTGCCTTGTCGATTTGTGCCAACACGTCGTCGTGGGCCGCCAGTTCCTGCTCGTTGGCCTGCAGCACCGGCAAGTCAAAACCTGACAAGTCAATCTGAGGCGCCGCCGAGTCGCCGTGTTGCGGGCCATGGGCGTCGATCAGCAGCGCGTCCTGGCCGCGGGTGAGGTTGATGTACACATCAGCCAGCAACTCGGCGTCCAGCAAGGCGCCGTGCAATGTACGACCGGAGTTGTCCACGCCAAGTCGGTCACACAGCGCATCGAGCGAATTGCGTTTGCCGGGGAACATTTCCTTGGCCATCACCAGGGTGTCGACCACCTTGCCGACATGGTCCTTGAACGGCGGGCGCGCCACCAGTTCGAGTTCCTTGTTCAGGAAACCAAGGTCGAACGCAGCGTTGTGGATGATGATCTCGGCATCCCGCACGTAGCGCAGCAACTCCTCGACGACCGCCTCGAACTTGGGTTTGTCCTTCAGGAACTCGGTCGTGATGCCGTGCACCTTGAGTGCTTCTTCGTGGCTGTCGCGCCCCGAGTTCAGGTAGAAGTGCAGGTTGTTGCCCGTCAGGCGCCGGTTGACCAGCTCGACGCAGCCGATCTCGACGATACGGTCGCCGTTGTCGGCGGATAACCCGGTGGTTTCAGTGTCTAGAAATATCTGGCGCATGGGAAGAGCTTAATGGGTTTTCCCGACGGGCCGCCCCCAGGAAGCTTGAGGGCCTAATGGTTCTCTTTGGCGTGGTTGATCGAGTAGCGCGGGATCTCCACCGTCACATCCTTCTGCGCCAGATACGCCTGGCAGCTCAGCCGTGAGTTGGGCTCCAGGCCCCAGGCGCGGTCGAGCAGGTCTTCCTCGTTTTCATCCAGTTCGTTGAGCGAGGCAAAGCCCTCGCGCACGATGACGTGGCAGGTGGTGCAGGCGCAGCTCATGTCGCAGGCGTGCTCGATGTTGATCTTGTTGTCCAGCATGGCTTCGCAAATGGACGTGCCGGCTGGCGCCGAAATCTCGGCGCCTTGGGGGCAGTATTCCGGATGCGGAAGGATCTTGATGATGGGCATGCGTGGCTCTCGCTGTGGGGTCTGGTTCAGACCGTTTCGATGTTCTTGCCGGCCAGCGCCTGCTGGATGCCCCGGTTCATGCGCAATGCAGCGAAGGCTTCGGTGCCCTGCGCCAGCAGCTTGGTAGTGGCCTCGATCAACGAGGCATCCTCGGTGCCCATCACCTGCAGCACGGCGACCATGCGCTGGTCAATGGCCGCGCGTTCCGACTCGTCCAGCAAGTCACCATCGGCCTCCAGCGCGCTGTGCGTGGCCAGCAGCATGCGTTCCGCGTCGACCCGTGCCTCCACCACGGCACGGGCCTGCATGTCGGCCTCGGCAGTGGTAAAGCTATCCTGCAGCATCTTGGCGATCTGGTCGTCAGCCAGGCCGTACGATGGCTTGACATCGATCTGCGCCTGCACGCCGCTGATCTGCTCCAGCGCCGAGACATTAAGCAGCCCGTCCGCATCGACCGTGAAGGTGACGCGGATGCGCGCCGCGCCGGCCACCATGGGCGGGATGCCACGCAACTCGAAGCGCGCCAGGCTGCGGCAGTCCGCCACCAGGTCGCGCTCACCTTGCACCACGTGCACGGCCAGGGCGGTCTGCCCGTCCTTGTAGGTGGTGAAGTCCTGCGCCATCGCCGTCGGAATGGTCTGGTTGCGCGGCACGATGCGCTCCACCAGGCCACCCATGGTCTCCAGCCCCAGGGACAAGGGAATCACGTCAAGCAACAGCAATTCGCCATTGGTGCTGTTGCCGGCCAACTGGTTGGCCGAAATGGCGGCGCCCAGCGCCACCACTTCATCGGGGTTGAGGTTGTTGAGCGGTGCCTTGTCAAACAGCTTGGCCACGGCTTGCTGCACCTGCGGCATGCGCGTGGAGCCACCCACCATCACCACGCCGTGCACATCGGCCACGTCCAACCGTGCGTCGCGCAAGGCGCGGCGCACGGCCGTGAGGGTGCGTGCGGTCAGGCTGGCGGTGACGGTTTCGAACTGCGCGACCGTCACGTCAAGCGACAACGGCCCGTCGCCCAACGCGGCCTCAAAGGTCGCCGCAGCCCAGCGGACAGCGCCTCCTTGCAACGGCGCGCGGCCAGCTTGAGCGTGGCCTTGTCGGTCGCGCTCGGCGCCGAGCGGCCGGTTTGTGCCAGCACCCAGTCGGCCAGCGCGTGGTCGTAGTCGTCGCCGCCCAGTGCCGAGTCACCGCCGGTGGCGATGACTTCGAACACGCCGCGCGTCAACCGCAGGATCGAGATGTCGAAGGTGCCGCCACCCAGGTCGTACACCGCGTAGACGCCCTCGCTGGCGTTGTCCAGCCCGTAAGCAATGGCCGCCGCCGTGGGCTCGTTGATGAGGCGCAGCACATTGAGCCCGGCCAGCTTGGCGGCATCCTTGGTGGCCTGCCGCTGCGCGTCATCAAAGTAGGCCGGCACGGTGACCACAGCGCCATACAGATCGTCATTGAAGGTATCTTCGGCTCGGTAACGCAAGGTGGCCAAAATCTCGGCACTCACCTCGACCGGCGACTTCTCACTGGCAACGGTCTGGATGCCCAGCATGCCCGGATGATCGACAAAGCAATAGGGCAACTTGGCCGCACCCGCAACGTCGCTCAGGCTGCGGCCCATAAAGCGCTTGACCGAGGCAATGGTGTTCTCGGGGTCGGTGGCCTGCGCGGCCTGCGCGTCGTAGCCGATCTGACGGCCACCGCCCGCCAGGTAGCGCACCACCGAAGGCAGGATGACGCGCCCTTCGCCGTCCGGCAGGCACTCCGGCACGCCGTGGCGCACCGAGGCCACCAGGGAATGCGTCGTGCCCAGGTCGATGCCGACCGCCACACGCCGCTGGTGCGGGTTGGGGGTTTGGCCGGGTTCGGAGATTTGTAGCAGTGCCATATTAGTATTTTAGTACCGTAATGCTATTAACCATGGTCTGCAATACGGTCCAGGCGATCGTGCACGTCGCGTGAGAAGCGCTCGATAAACATCAGCGCGCGCACTTGTTGCGCAGCGCCTGGGTAGTCGTGGATCTGATCGAGCAGGTGCCGGCACTGATCCAGCGCCGCGCGCCGGGCCACGCCCACTTCATCACTGAGCACCTCCAGCTGCGCGCCATCACCGGCCTCTTCCAGCGCCTCACGCCACTGCATCTGTTGCATCAGAAAGGCCGGCGGCATGGCGGTGTTGTTCTCGGCCTGAATCGGCGCACCATGCAACTCGCACAGGTAGGCCGCGCGCTTCTGCGGGTCTTTCAAGCGTGCATAGGCCTCATTGATACGCACCGACCACTGCATCGCCAGCCGCTGCGCGGCGCCACCCTGCGCCACGAACTTGTCGGGATGCGCCTGACGCTGCAGGTCTTTCCAGCGGGCATCAATGGTGGCGCGATCCTGTTCGAACTGCTCGGGCAATTCGAACAGCTCGAAATCGGAGCTTTGCAGGTTCACACTCTGAACGACTCGCCGCAGCCGCAGCGGTCGCGCTCCTTCGGGTTGTTGAACTTGAAGCCCTCATTGAGGCCTTCCCGCACAAAGTCCAGCTCGGTACCGTCCAGGTAGGACAGGCTTTTGGGGTCGATCAGCACCTTGACGCCGTGGTCCTCGAAGATCAGGTCTTCGGGTGCAAATTCGTCAACATACTCCAGCTTGTAGGCCAAGCCCGAGCACCCGGTGGTCTTGACACCCAGGCGCACGCCAACGCCCTTGCCGCGTTTGGCAAGGTAGCGGGTCACGTGCCGGGCAGCGGCTTCAGTAAGAGTGACGGACATCTTCTAATCAGTTTCTATTCAGTTGGGGACAGAGCTTTCCTGCGTTGCAGGCTGCGATCTTTCCCCAAGATGCTTGGCTTTGTAGTCGTCCACGGCCGCCTTGATGGCGTCTTCGGCCAGGATGGAGCAGTGGATCTTGACCGGCGGCAGGGCCAGTTCTTCGGCGATCTCGCTGTTCTTGAGCGCGGCCGCCTGATCCAGCGTCTTGCCCTTGACCCACTCGGTCACCAGTGACGACGAGGCGATCGCCGAGCCGCAGCCGTAGGTCTTGAAGCGCGCGTCTTCAATCACTCCGGTCAACGGGTTGACCTTGATCTGCAGCTTCATCACGTCGCCGCAGGCGGGCGCACCCACCATGCCAGTGCCCACCGACTCGTCGCCCTTGTCGAAGGAGCCAACGTTGCGCGGGTTTTCGTAGTGGTCAACGACTTTTTCAGAATATGCCATTTGGTTTACCTCGGTTACTTAATCAGAGTCGGCAATTGCCAAAATACGCTATGTCGTCATTGCGAACGCAGTGAAGCAATCCATGCCCCAAAATACATGGATCGCCACAGCCTGCGGCCTCGCGATGACGAAACCTGTTCAAGGTCCGTGTCCGGCATCGGGCGGGATTCGGGAGGCTCGCGATGACGTGCTGGTACTTCTGCACTTTCTGTTTTCCTTAGTGCGCAGCCCATTGGATGGTGCTGATGTCAATGCCGTCCTTGTACATTTCCCACAAGGGGCTCAGGTCCCGCAGCTTGGCGACGTTGAGCTTGATGGTCTCGATGGCGTAGTCGATTTCGGCTTCGGTCGTCCAGCGTCCAATCGTCATGCGCAGGCTGCTGTGCGCCAGTTCGTCACTGCGGCCCAAGGCGCGCAGCACATAGCTGGGCTCCAGGCTGGCCGAGGTGCAAGCCGAACCACTGGACACCGCCAGGCCCTTGATACCCATGATGAGCGACTCGCCCTCGACATAGTTGAAGCTCATGTTGAGGTTGTGTGGCACGCGTTTGTCTACGTGGCCATTGATGAACACCTGCTCGACGTCGGCCAGGCCCGCAAGCATGCGGTCGTGCAGCGCCTTGATGCGCACGTTCTCGGCAGCCATCTCTTCCTTGGCGATGCGGTAGGCCTCGCCCATGCCGACGATCTGGTGCGTGGGCAAAGTGCCCGAGCGCATGCCGCGTTCATGGCCGCCACCATGCATTTGCGCCTCGATGCGCACTCGGGGTTTGCGTCGCACAAACAAGGCGCCAATGCCTTTGGGGCCATAGGTCTTGTGGGCGGTCAGGCTCATCAGGTCGACCGGCAGCTTGGCCAAGTCAAACTCGACACGGCCGGTGGCCTGTGCCGCGTCCACATGAAACACGATGCCTTTTTCGCGGCAGATCGCACCGATGGCGGCGATGTCCTGAATCACGCCGATCTCGTTGTTAACGAACATCACGCTAGCCAGGATCGTGTCAGGCCGAATCGCAGCCTTGAACACTTCCAGATCAAGCAGACCATCCGGTTGCACATCCAGATACGTCACCTCAAAGCCCTGGCGCTCCAGCTCGCGGCAGGTGTCCAGCACGGCCTTGTGCTCGGTCTTGACGGTGATGATGTGTTTGCCCTTGGTCTTGTAAAAGCCAGCGGCACCCTTCAAGGCCAGGTTGTTGGACTCGGTCGCGCCGGAGGTCCAGACGATCTCGCGCGTGTCGGCACCGATCAGCTCAGCAACCTGCTCACGCGCCTTTTCGACGGCAGCCTCGGCCTCCCAGCCCCAGGCGTGGCTGCGCGACGCGGGGTTGCCGAAATGCTGGCGTAACCAAGGCACCATCGCGTCCACCACCCGCTCGTCGCAGGGGTTGGTGGCGCTGTAGTCCATGTAGATCGGGAAATGTGGTGTTGAATCCATTGCACGCTCACAGAGTCAGGCGGTTACTTGAACGATTGGCGGCTTGCACTCGACGGGCTGTCGCCCATCGGGCGGGCCATCACGATTTGGAAAATGCGTTGCCCAGGGCAAACACCGAGTTCGGCGCGTTGATGCGAATCGGTTTACTGATCGGCATGGCCGATATGGCACGTTTGATGGTCGGGCGGTCTTCCACATGCAGGCCCTTGGCCAACTGATCATCCACCAGTTTTTGCAGCGACACCGAGTCGAGAAATTCGACCATGCGCACGTTGAGCGCCGACCAAAGATCGTGCGTCATGCAGCGCTCGCCCTCGCCGTGGCAATTCTCTTTGCCGCCGCACTGGGTGGCGTCGATGGGTTCGTCGACCGAGACGATGATGTCGGCCACCGTGATGTCAGCCGCCTTGCGGGCCAACGTGTAGCCGCCACCGGGGCCACGGGTGGACTCGACCAACTCATGGCGGCGCAGCTTGCCGAACAACTGCTCCAGGTAAGACAGCGAAATTTGTTGACGCTGGCTGATGGCAGCCAAGGTGACCGGGCCACTGTTCTGGCGCAGGCCCAAATCAATCATGGCCGTGACCGCAAACCGACCCTTGGTAGTAAGACGCATTGCAAGCTCCTTTTGAATCAGGCTTGAAACTCCAGCTTGTCCACTCTCAGAGCGTTTCCGACTCCAGAGGCTTTTTGTCTCCTCGTGCGTCAACCGGTACAATTGCCACCTGTTGATCGGCCCCGTTTTTTTCTTTAGTTGACTATTTGAGTCAAGTATAACAAGAAACCCAGAAAATTGCTCGGGTACTTGGAACAAGCGGACCAACCCCCTCTCCTCACATCCGCGGTCTGACTCCCACCGACGCTATCACTGCCACATTGTCGGTACCCGGCGCACCAAACGCCTGCTCCTTGAGGATATGCAACTGGTCGCGCACCTGGGCGGCTTTTTCGAACTCCAAATTGCGGGCATGCTCCAGCATGAGTTTTTCCAGCCGTTTGATTTCGCGTGAAATGTCTTTTTCGCTCATCTCCTCAACCTTGGCACGGGCGATGGCGTCGCGTTCCAAGCGGTCTGCCTCCTTGCCCGCTTTCTCGCTGTAGACACCGTCAATCAGATCACGCACCTGTTTGACGATCGAGCGCGGCGTGATGCCGTGGGTCAGGTTGTAGGTCACCTGCCGAGCGCGCCTCCGTTCGGTCTCGCCCATGGCGCGGGCCATGGAGTCGGTCACCCGGTCGGCGTACAGAATGGCGCGGCCATTGAGGTTGCGCGCCGCGCGGCCGATGGTCTGGATCAGCGAGCGCTCGGAGCGCAGAAAACCCTCCTTGTCAGCATCCAGAATCGCCACCAGTGACACCTCGGGAATATCCAGGCCCTCGCGCAGCAGGTTGATACCGACCAGCACGTCAAAAGCACCCAGGCGCAGGTCGCGCAAGATTTCCACCCGCTCCACGGTATCCACGTCGCTGTGCAGGTAGCGCACCTTGACGCCGTTGTCCGATAGGTAATCGGTCAGTTGCTCGGCCATGCGCTTGGTCAGCGTGGTGATGAGCACGCGCTCGTGTTTCTCGACCCGGATGCGAATCTCCTGCAACACGTCGTCCACCTGATGGGTGGCCGGCCGCACCTCCACCTCGGGGTCCACCAGCCCGGTGGGGCGCACCAGTTGCTCCACCACCTGGCCGGCATGGTCCTTTTCCCACTGTGCCGGCGTGGCCGAGACGAACACCGCCTGGCGCATACGGGCTTCAAACTCTTCGAACTTGAGCGGGCGGTTGTCCAGCGCGCTGGGCAGGCGAAAGCCATACTCCACCAAGGTGGTCTTGCGGGAGCGGTCGCCGTTGTACATGCCGCCAAACTGGCCGATCAGCACATGGCTCTCGTCCAGAAACATCAGTGCATCCTTCGGTAAATAGTCGGTCAGCGTGGCGGGTGGATCTCCCGGCGCGCCGCCGGACAGGTGCCGCGAGTAGTTCTCGATGCCCTTGCAGTGCCCCACTTCGCTGAGCATTTCCAGATCGAACCGCGTGCGCTGCTCCAGGCGTTGCGCCTCCACCAACTTGCCCATGCCCACCAGTTCCTTCAAGCGGTCCGACAGCTCGGTCTTGATGGTTTCCACAGCCGCCAGCACCTGATCGCGTGGCGTCACGTAATGGCTGCTGGGGTAGACGGTGAAGCGCGGAATCTTCTGGCGGATGCGGCCGGTCAGCGGGTCAAACAACTGCAGCGATTCGATCTCGTCGTCAAACAGCTCGATGCGAATCGCCATCTCGCTGTGTTCGGCTGGAAACACATCGATGGTGTCACCACGCACGCGAAACTTGCCGCGCGAAAAATCGGCGTCATTGCGCTGGTACTGCATACGCACCAGTTGCGCAATCATGTCGCGCTGGCCCATCTTGTCGCCGGCGCGCAGCGTCATCACCATGCGGTGGTAAGCCTCGGGCTGGCCAATGCCGTAGATGGCCGACACCGTGGCAACGATGATCACGTCGCGCCGCTCCAGCACGCTCTTGGTGCAGGAGAGTCGCATCTGCTCGATGTGCTCGTTGATGGCCGAGTCCTTCTCGATGAACAAATCACGCTGCGGCACATAGGCCTCGGGCTGGTAGTAGTCGTAGTAGCTGACGAAGTACTCCACTGCGTTCTTCGGAAAGAACTCGCGGAACTCGCTGTACAACTGTGCCGCCAGCGTCTTGTTGGGCGCGAACACAATCGCCGGGCGCCCCAGCCGCGCAATCACATTGGCCATGGTGAAGGTCTTGCCCGAACCAGTGACGCCCAGCAGGGTCTGAAACACCTCGCCATCGCGAATGCCCTCGACCAGCTTGTCAATCGCCTCGGGCTGGTCACCGGCGGGCGGATAGGGTTGGTACAACTCGAAGGGCGAATCGGGATAGCGCACAAACGTGCCTTCCAGCGGCTGCGCTTCGGCATCAGGTGCCATTTGAACAACAGGTGTGGGGGCGGGCATGGCGAGGTGACTCAGGGTGTTGGCTTGTTCGGGCTTGTCATGACTGTTCATTCATCCAGTATAGCGATGGCCGACGCAAGGTGCTGCACACGCGCACGGCTTCGGGCTATAGTCGCGCCAGAAGCCCCCGCACACAGCCAGAGTCGCTCGACCCCACCATCATGGACCGCATCACCGTCTCCTTCTGGTCGCTTGTGCTTGGCCTTTGCGGCGCCACGGCGCTCTTCGTGACGGGCATTTATGCGCAGCAAGCCACCCCGCAGCAGCGCGAGGCCAAGCTGGAAAGTGGCGATCTGGTGCAACTCGTGAAAGTCATCGATGGCGACACCGTGGTCGTCAGCAAGGAAGGCCAGGCCAACGTCACGGTACGCCTGCTGGGCATCAAGACGCTTGAATCCAAGCACGGCAAGGACGAGGTGGCGGTCTACGGCCGCGCCGCCGAGGAAGCCTTGAAACGCCTGGTTGGCGACAAGCCGCTGCGGGTGCTGCTCAACACGCCGCCGCGCGACCGCCACGGCCGCACCATCGCGACGCTGTATGCAGGCGACCAGGACATCGGCATCGGCTTGATCAGCCAGGGCCACGCGGTCGTCTACGCGGTATACCCCTTCGCTGCCATGCCGGTTTACCTTCAGGCCCAGTCCGCCGCACGCGCCAACAGCCTGGGCCTCTGGGGCGACCCGGACGTCAGCGCCAAGGCCGAGGCCATGATCAAAGAATGGGTGAGGCAAGGATCATGATGCAGGTGCTGCTGCGCATGTTTCAGCGCAATCTGGTCGTCAATCCCCCAATGCAGTTGCGGGCGGTGGTTCTGCTCGCCGCAATCCTGGCCTACGGCACCAGCGGTTTCCTGTACTTTGAGTTGCCGGCCAACCCGGACCTGGTCTGGACCGACGCCTTGTGGTACTCCATGGTGACCCTTACCACGGTGGGTTATGGCGACTTCTTCCCCAAGACCGCGGGCGGACGTTTCCTGGTCGGTGTGCCTTTGATGGTGATCGGCATCGGCCTGTTGGGTTTCATCCTGTCAGTGGTGGCCACCGCATTGATCACGTCCAAGACCAAGGAGCTAAAAGGTATGAGCAGCGTCAAATTCTCCGGGCACCTGGTATTGATCAATTTCCCCGGTTTGCCCAAGCTGCTGCGGCTGCTGGATGAACTCGCCAACGACCCGCGCATTGGCCAAGCCGCCCACGTCGTATTGATCGACAAGGATCTGGACGAACTGCCCAGCGCGCTGGGTGCGCGCCACGTGCGCTACGTGCGCGGCGACCCCACCCGTGACGAAACCCTACAACGCGCCGGCATCAACGAGGCCCACCACGCGATTGTGCTGACCCGTGACGCGGGCGACCCGGCGTCGGACAACCTTAACGTCAGTATCGCGCTGGCGATTGAATCGCGCGCGCGCCAAGTCAACACCGTGGTGGAGTGCCTGGACCCCGGCACCAAGGAACTGCTGATCAAGGCCGGCTGCGACCGCATCGTGTGCAGCGCGCACTTCGACGCGCTGTATGTCAGCCAGGAGTTGCTTAACCCGGGCATGCAGGAAATAGTCGCCGAGTTGCTCAGCAACGCCCAGGGTCAGCAACTGTACGTGACGCCAATCCAGGCCGTTGCGGGTGCGCGCTTTCAGGATGTGACCAGGCAGGCTGCTGCGGCTGGCCACGTCGCCATTGGCCTGCGCCGCAACAACGCCAACCAGCTCAACGTCGGGCCCGACTACCTGGTGCAAGCCAACGATCAAGCGGTGACCATCGGCGAGCACCGATTGCCCCAACTTAACTTGGGCGCCTGATCCCGTCGAAGCACTGCGTCCCATGCGGACAGCCCGGGGCGCGTCTACCAATGGCCGTCACTGCGAGCGAAGCGCGGCACCCGACCGTCATTGCGAGCCTCCAGTTCAGGGTCCGAACCGCACACGCACCTTGAACCAGTCTCGTCATCGCGAGGCCGTGGGCCGTGGCGATCCATGTATTTTTGGAGGCATGGATTGCTTCACTGCGTTCGCAATGACGATGGGTTCATGGAAAGCCAAGCGCGGCACCCGACCGTCATTGCGAGCGAAGCGCGGCAATCTACTGTGACGTGCCACAACGGTGGATTGCCGCGCTTCGCTCGCAATGACGACCCTCCTGCGTCGCAGTGACGGCTGGATGCCCACGCAATGATGGGCGGGTGCCGGGCGGGCGGCGGCATGGTCGCATGCTCAAGTCGAATAGCGCGGCAAGCCGGTCGCCCGCGCGATTGCCTAAAATCGGGGTTGTCGCCGAACGATCGCCCCCAACCGCAGGCGCGCGTTCGGCCCTTGCCCGCTTATCAACCTCCCAAGGAATCTCTTTCATGTCCATGTTTTCCGCCGTCGAAATGGCCCCTCGCGATCCGATTCTGGGTCTCAACGAGCAATTCAACGCTGACACCAACCCCGCCAAAGTCAACCTGGGCGTGGGGGTCTATTACGACGATAACGGCAAACTGCCCCTGCTAGCCTGCGTGCAGGCTGCCGAAAAAGCCATGATGGACAAGCCCACCGCACGCGGCTACCTGCCCATCGACGGCATTGCCGCCTACGACGCGGGTGTCAAGACGCTGGTGTTCGGCGCCGACAGCGAACCCGTCCAGTCCGGCCGCGTGGCCACCGTGCAGGCCATTGGCGGCACCGGCGGCCTGAAAATCGGCGCCGACTTTCTCAAACGCCTCAACGCCAACGCCAAGGTGCTGATCAGCGACCCCAGTTGGGAAAACCACCGCGCCTTGTTCACCAATGCCGGCTTTACCGTCGAGAACTACCGTTACTACGACGCGGCCAAACGCGGCGTCGACTTCGAGGGCATGCTGGCCGACCTGAACGGCGCCGCACCTGGCACCATCGCGGTACTGCACGCCTGCTGCCACAACCCGACCGGCTACGACATCACCCCCGCGCAATGGGACCAGGTGGTGGCGGCCGTCAAGGCGCGCGGCCTGGTGCCGTTCCTGGACATGGCCTACCAAGGCTTTGGCTACGGCCTGGCCGAAGACGGCGCGGTGATCAGCAAGTTCGTCGCCGCCGGCCTGACCTTCTTCGTATCCACCAGCTTCAGCAAGAGCTTCAGCCTGTACGGCGAACGCGTCGGTGCCCTCTCCGTGCTGTGCGAGAGCAAGGAAGAAGCCGAGCGTGTGCTCAGCCAGCTCAAGATCGTCATCCGCACCAATTACAGCAACCCACCCACCCACGGTGGCGCGGTGGTGGCGGCGGTGCTGAACAACCCCGAGCTGCGTGCCCTGTGGGAAAAAGAGCTGGGCGAAATGCGCGTGCGTATCAAGGCCATGCGCCAGAAGCTGGTCGACGGCCTGAAGGCCGCTGGTGTGAAGCAGGACATGGGTTTCATCACCCAGCAGATCGGCATGTTCAGCTACTCGGGTCTGACCAAGGACCAGATGGTGCGCCTGCGTAGCGAGTTTGGCGTCTACGGCACCGACACCGGGCGCATGTGTGTGGCGGCGCTGAACAGCAAGAACATCGATTACGTTTGCGCGTCGATTGCCAAGGTGCTTTGATTCACAACCTCCCGGAACCGGTGGCGCCAGAGCGGTTCGTCGCCGATGTCCTGCACAACCGTTTCAACCGGGCCATTGTCGAGCGACTGGATGACCTGAAACTACCGGACGCCTGGCTGGTGGCGGGCTGCCTGTTTCAGACGGTGTGGAATCTGCGTTCGGGCCAAGCCGCAGACGCTGGCATTCGCGACTACGACGTCTTTTACTTCGATGCGGACGACCTGTCCGAGCAATCGGAAACGCTGATCAACCAGCTCGCCGCCGCCCTGTTCGCCGACCTGCGCGTGCCAATCGAGATCAAGAACCAAGCGCGGGTTCACCTGTGGTACGAGAGTTACTTTGGGCGCCCCTACGCCGCCTTGCGAAACTCGCGGGAGGGTATTGACCGCTTTTTAGTGGCCAGTACGGCCGTAGGTCTGCAACCCCAGGCGGCAGATCACCGCCCCGCTGTCTACGCGCCCTATGGTCTGGACCAGCTTTACCGTGGCGTGCTGACACCCAACCTGAGCATGGACCATGGGCCCTTGTTCGAACGCAAGTGCAAGGACTACCAAGCCCGTTGGCCGTGGCTGACCTGGGAGGCCGACAACTTCAGACCCCTACACAAGGCGCAAGCAAATGATTGAGATCTACGTCAGCACCGATGTCGAAACCGACGGCCCGATCCCCGGTCCGCACTCCATGCTCAGTTTGGGTTCGGCCGCGTACACCGCCGACAAACAACTGGTGGCGACCTTTTCCGCCAACCTGGAAACGCTGGAGCATGCCAGCGCCCACCCCAAGACCGCCGAGTGGTGGGCCACGCAACCCCAAGCCTGGGCCGCCTGCCGACAAAACCTGGAGGCGCCTGAGGCCGCGATGCGGCGTTATGTCGAGTGGGTCAAATCACTCGACGGCAAGCCCGTCTTTGTGGCCTACCCGGCGGGCTTTGACTTTCTGTTCGTCTACTGGTATCTGATGCGTTTTGTGGGCGAGAGCCCCTTCAGCCACTCGGCACTGGACGTCAAATCCTTTGCCATGGCCGTGATGAAGACCGACTACCGCGACAGCACCAAGCGCAACATGCCCAAGCGCTGGTTTGACCCCCTGCCCCACTCGCACGTGGCGCTGGACGACGCGATTGAGCAAGGCGCGATGTTTTGCAACATGCTGCGGGAAAGCCGCCTGCCCGGCAACAGGACAGAAATCAGTCGCCGCACCACGCCGCCAACAGACGCCCCCGGTTGTTGATGATCGCGTGACGTCAGGCGGGCGCACGCCGCCCACTGCGGTACTGCCCCGGCCCCTGCCCTTGCCAGCTCTTGAAGGCGTGATGAAACGCCGGCGTGTCCTGAAACCCCAGCAGCAAGCCAACCTCGGCAATCGGCATGGCAGAACTACCCAGGTAGTGTCGAGCCAACTCGTGGCGGGTGGCGTCCAGCAAGGTCTGGTAGGCCATGCCCGCCGCCAGCAGACGGCGCTGCAAGGTGCGGGTGGACAGGTGCAGGTCGGATGCCACATCGGCCAGCTTCACCGCGCCCTGTCCCAGCCGGCCCGAGATGCAGTGGCGCACCTGCGCCACGATGCCGCCCTCACGCGGATGGCGCGCCTGCAATAGCGCATCGGCGTGACGCTGCAACAGCGGCATCAGGGCGGTGTTGGCTTGCGGGATTGGCCAGGCCAACACCGAGGCCGGAAAGATGGCCCGATTCGCGGCGGCACTCCAGCGCACGCGCGCACCACTGACCCGGGCAATGTGCGCAACCGTCGGGACGTCGGCTTGATGCATGAACTCGATCTCAAAGTCGCTCAGGGTCCGCCCGACCAGCCACTGCGCGCAGGTCTGAATGCCTGAGAACACCGATTCGGTCAACGCGCCCGCCGCGGCGTGCCAAGCGCAATCATTGCGCCAGGCGTAGACAACCTCGTCGCCGCTCTGTGTAAAAGTGGAACGCCCCAGGTCGTGCACCAAGGACTCAAAGCGCAGCACCTGCTGCAGCGCGTCGCCCAGCGTCGGGCAGGCCAGCAGCAAGATACCGTTGACGCCGTAGGTGGTGGGTTTCACCTGTTGCCCCAGCATCCAGCCAAACCGGGGTCCAACGCGGTCCCGCGCCGCTTGCAGCATTGCCAGGTAGGCTGCCACCGATACATCGTCTTCGCCGATGGCTGGACGCCCCAGCAAGGAGGCCAACTGTGCTGGCTCGAGCCCGGCACTGCGCGCCGCATCCCACAGCGTATGGGCGTACGGCGCCACCACCCGCGCGCGCGACGCCGCAGGGATGCATGGCGTCGGCGCAGGAAGGTGAGAGGGCATCGCCGGATGATAGCGGGGCCAATTCGGCGGCAAGCTGGCGCGATCACACAAGCGAATGGCGCCATCGCGAAATGGCAAACGAGCAGCTTTGTTCTACAGTCTGATGCAGCAAGAGACAAACAGGAGCCGTGCATGCGACGATGGAATGGTTGGGGCGACGACGCCACCTCGATGGACCTGAACGACAAGGCGCGCGCCATGATGCGCGAGCGCTTGGGCCCCGGCCAGCCTGGGCGCGATGCCACGCGCGAGGACATCCTGGCGCAGATCGCGCCCTCGCGCCTGGGCGACGCCCACCCCTTGATCCAGACCGACGCCTCAACCCGCTTGAGCATGGCCCTGGGCGAAAGTTTTGCGGACTGGATTCGCAAACGCTTCGGCGCCCTGCCGCCGGTGCCCGATGGGGTGGCCTTCGTCGAGTCGGCCGAGCAAGTGCGTGAACTGCTGGACCTGGCGCAGGCGAATGGCTGGATGGTGATCCCCTTTGCCGGGGGCACCAGCGTGGCCGGTCATCTGGACTGCCCGATCAGCCAGCGCCCGATCCTGTCCATCAACCTGACCCGTTTGAACCAACTGCTGCACCTGGACCGGTCCAGCCAGTTGGCCACCTTTGGCGCGGGCACAACCGGGCCGATGGTCGAGGCGCAATTGCGCGCGCACGGCTACACACTGGGGCACTTTCCGCAGTCGTTTGAATACTCCACTGTGGGCGGTTGGGTGGTGACACGCTCCAGTGGCCAGCAGTCGATGCGCTACGGGCGCATCGAGCAGTTGTTTGCCGGTGGTCACATGGAGACACCGGTCGGCACACTCACCATTCCCACCCTGCCCGCGAGCAGCGCCGGGCCGGACCTGCGCGAACTGGTGATGGGCTCGGAGGGTCGTTTTGGCATCCTCACCGAGGCCACGGTACGGGTCACGCCGCTGCCGGAGCACGAGAGTTTTCACGCCATCTTTCTGCCCAACTGGGACGCCGCCGAGGCGGCCGTGCGCACCCTGGTGCAGCGCAAGTTGCCGCTGTCCATGCTGCGCCTGTCCAACGGCATCGAGACTGAAACCAACCTCACCCTGGCCGGCCACGCCAGGCTGATCGGCTGGCTGGAGCGCTACCTGGCCCTGCGCGGCTGCGGCGCGGGCAAATGCATGCTGATGGTGGGCGTCAGCGCCGACCGGCGCACCGCCCGCCACGCCTTGAAGGAAGCCCGGCGCACGCTGGGCCAGTATGGTGCGGTCTACATCGGCACCGCCATGGGAGCGAAGTGGGCGGCCAACCGCTTCAAGGGCCCCTACCTGCGCAACACGCTGTGGGACGAAGGCTACAGCGCCGACACCATCGAGTCCGCCGTGGACTGGCCCAACGTCAAGCCGCTGATGCTGGCCATGGAACAGGCCTCGCGTGACGTGTTTGCCGAGTACGGCGAGCGCGTGCACGCCTTCACCCACCTGTCGCACCTGTACCCGCAGGGCAGCAGCATCTACTCGCAGTTTGTCTGGGCCACCGCACCGGGCGGTTTTGCACCCAACTTCGAGCGCTGGCAGAAGCTCAAAGCCGCCGTGGCCGCCACCATTGCCGCGCACGGTGGCACGGTCAGCCACCAGCACGGTGTCGGGCGCGACCACGCCACCCACCTGAAGGACGAAAAAGGCCCGCTGGGCATGGCGACCTTGGCTAAGTTATGCCGCCATTTCGATCCCAACAAGATCATGAACCCCGGCAAACTGCTGCAGGACGACGGACCATGGGCGAGTTGAGGAATGGGTCCCAACCAATCACCCGTCATCGCGAGCGCAGCGCGGCGATCCATGACTGCGACGCTGATATGAACGTCATTGCGCGAGCGAAAGCGACGCGGCAACACGCTGCGCTTTCCATGATCCGGCCGTCATTGCGAACGAAGTGAAGCAATCCAGGACCCCAGAATACATGGATCGCCACGGCCTGCGGCCTCGCGATGACGATGCTGGTTCAAGCTCCGTGTGCGGTATCGACCCGGATTCGGGAGACTCGCCATGACGGGAGGTGAAGCCATGTGTGTCGAAAACCACAGCCCTGTTTCGAGGCGTTCCACTGCGCTGGCGCAGCTCGACAGCCAAGAGTGGGACCTGGTGGTGATTGGCGGTGGCATCACTGGCGCGGGTGTGGCCCAGCAAGCGGCGCGCCGGGGCTGGTCGGTGTTGTTGCTGGAGCAGCGTGACTTTGCCTGGGGCACCTCCAGCCGCTCTTCCAAGCTGGTGCACGGTGGCTTGCGTTACCTCAAAGAGGGCGACCTCAAGACCACGCTGCACTCCGTGCGCGAGCGCCAGCGGCTGATGCGCGAAGCGCCGGAGCTGATCGAGCCGCAGAGCTTTTTGTTCGCCAACTGCACCGGTCGCAAGCCTGGGCGCTGGTTGTTTCAGACCGGCTTGATGGTCTACGACCTGATGGCCGGGCAACGCGGCCACTACTGGGCGAGCTTAAGTACCGCACAAACATTGGCCCCCGGGCTCAAACCGCGCCACATGCGGGGCGCACTGGTCTTCTCCGATGCCAAGACCGACGACGCACGCCTGGTCTGGCGGGTGTTGATGGAGGCGCAGCGTGATGGCGCGGTGCTGCTGAACTACGTCGCGGCGCGGGGCCTGCAGCTCGCCGCCGGCCAAGTGCGCGGCCTTGATGTCGAAGACGTGCGCACCGGCCAACACCATGCCGTGCGGGCCAAGGCGGTGGTCAACGCCACCGGCGCCTGGGCCGACCAACTGCGCGGCGGGATCGGGGCCAAGCCGATGCTGCGGCCTTTGCGTGGCAGCCACCTGGTGGTGCCGTTCTGGCGTTTGCCGGTGGCCCAGTCGATCAGCCTGATGCATCCGGTTGACGGCCGCCCGGTGTTCCTCTACCCCTGGGAAGGCGCCACGCTGATTGGCACCACCGACCTCGACCACCATGGTGACCTGAACGTGGAGGCCAGCATCACACCGGCTGAAGTCGATTACCTGATCACCGCTGTCAACGACCAGTTTCCCGCCGCCGCCTTGGTACCGGCCGATATCAGCGCCTGTTATGCCGGTGTGCGCCCGGTGGTGGACGATGGCAAGGGCGATGCCTCCCAGGCCACGCGCGACCATGTGGTGCTGGACGAGTCGGGCCTGATCACGCTGACCGGCGGCAAGCTCACCACCTTTCGGCTGATGGCGCAAGACGCGCTGGCGCTGGCCGCGCCCCACGTGGGCAAAGCCTTTGTGCGGGACAACGCGGTCATGTTCACCGCCACCCCGCGCCTAAATCCAGCTTGGAGCGCCGCCGTGCGTTACCGGCTGGCGGCGCGCTATGGCTACCGTGGCGCCGACCTCGCTGCCGACGCGACGGATACCGAACTACAGACCATCCCCGGCACCCACACCCTGTGGCTGGAACTGGCCATCGCGGCCCAGTTTGAGTCAGTACTGCACCTGGACGACCTGCTCCTGCGCCGCACGCGCCTGGGGCTCTTGTTGCCACGCGGTGCACTCGACCACTTGCCGCGCATCCGTTCCTTGTGCGAGCCGCATCTGCAATGGGGCGAAGCAATGGGCCACCGAGCTTGCGCGCTACCAGGCCCTCATTGCGGCGCACTACCAACTGCCAATTGCCCCGTCGCCCGACCTGGCCCAACCCCCGTCATTGCACGCGCAGCAGGGCCAACCATGAGATTCGTCATTGAAATTGGCGAGTCGCTCCTGCTCCTTGCAATGACGAACACCGCGCGGCAATCCAGGGCTCATGGATTGCCGCGCTGCGCTCGCAATGACGAGCCTCCCGCGTCATTGCCAACCCACTCACCCCACATCGCCAACCCACTCCCCCGTCATCGCGAGGCCGAAGGCCGTGGCGATCCATGCTGGATGGGCCTACGACGGTCAACCGACTAGCGCTTCCTTGGAGCCGCCATGAGCACCACCATCAAACCTCACCTATTAGCCATCGACAACGGCACCCAAAGCGTGCGCGCCCTGCTGTTTGACCTGCAGGGCAATCTGGTCGACAAGGCGCAGGTGATGATCGACAGCTACCGCTCGCCACAACCGGGCTGGGTCGAGAATGATCCCGAGGCCTTTTGGCAAGCGCTGTGCCAGGCCTGTCAGCAACTGTGGGCCACCACCTCGGTGCCCAAGAGCGCTATCGCCGGTGTCGTCATCACCACCCAACGCGGCACCACCATTGCCTTGGACCAACACGGCCAGCCGCTGCGGCCAGCCATGATCTGGCTGGACCAGCGGCGTGTGGAGCAGGTGCCCAAACTCAAGTGGTGGTGGGAAGCCGCTTTCAGGCTGATTGGCATGCGCGACACCGTCAAGCACTTCCAGAAAGAAGCCGAGGCCAATTGGATCGCGCAACACCAGCCACAGATCTGGGCCCAGACCGACAAATACCTCCTGCTGTCGGGCTACCTCAACTACCGATTTACCGGCCGTTTTGTCGACTCGGTGGCGTCACAGGTCGGCTACGTGCCGTTCGACTACAAAAAGGGTTGCTGGGCGGCGACGCACGACTGGAAGTGGCAGGCCATGCCGATCAAGCCCAGCATGTTGCCCGAGCTGGTGGCGGCTGGCACCGTCATCGGCAAGGTCGATGCCAAGGTGGCACTGGCTACCGGCATTCCCGAAGGCCTGCCCATCGTCGCCGGTGCCGCAGACAAGGCCTGCGAGGTGATTGGCGCGGGTTGCCTCACACCCGAGATTGCCTGCCTGTCCTATGGCACCACCGCCACCATCAACACCACCACGCCGCGCTATCTGGAGGCCACCCCTTTCATTCCGCCCTACCAGGCGGCCGTGCCCCATCACTACAACACCGAGATCCAGATCACGCGGGGGTTTTGGATGGTGAGTTGGTTCAAGGAGCAATTTGGCCTGCATGAACAACAACTCGCCAAGGCACGTGGCGTGGCGCCGGAGACCTTGTTCGACGAATTGGTGAATGCCGTGCCGCCCGGCGCGCAAGGCTTGATGCTGCAGCCCTTCTGGAACCCCGGCATCAAGGTGCCCGGCCCCGAGGCCAAGGGCGCCATCATCGGTTTTGGTGATGTGCACCAGCGCGCCCACCTTTACCGCGCCATTCTGGAAGGCCTGGCCTACGCCCTGCGCGAGGCCAAGGAACGCATCGAGAAGCGCGGTGGCACGCCCATCACCAAGGTACGTGTATCGGGTGGTGGCTCACAAAGCGACGCGGCGATGCAAATCACGGCCAACATCTTCAACCTGCCGTGTGAACGCCCGCATTTGTACGAGACCAGTGGCCTCGGTGCCGCGATCCTGGCCGCAGTGAGCCTGAAACTCCACCCCGACTTTGCTACGGCCATCGCAAAAATGACCCGCATCGGCCAGGTGTTTCAGCCCGAGCCGGTGCACGCCCAAACCTACGAGCAACTCTACCGCCGCGTCTATTGCCGCATGTACCAGCGGCTGCAGCCGCTGTATCGCGATATTCAGGACATCACCGGTTATCCGGAGCATGGGTGACCGTCCTTGATCGCGCGGCCCCCGCCAAGCTGCAGCCGCCTGACGCTGCTGATCAAGTCAGTGCACGTCAGTGTTTCGTCCGAGCGGTTAAGTCCTGCGGGACCCGCACGCTGGCGACCGTGCCGCCACCGGGCCGGGCAGAGAGTTCCACCGTCCAGCCGTTGGCAGTGGCGAGTTGGCGCACGATGGCCAGGCCTAGGCCGCTGCCGCCAGTGCGACTGCTGCGTGAGGGCTCCAGCCGATAGAAAGGCCGGAATACCTTTTCGCGTTCATCTTCCGGAATGCCCGACCCCTGGTCCAGGACGCTTATCTCGACGAAACGATCGGAGATGCGGTATTCGATGTCAATCGCTTGTCCATCGCCGTAACGCAGTGCGTTGTCGACCAGGTTGGAGAGGATACGCTTGAGCGCCAGCGGGCGCACGCGCAGATGGCAATCGGGACCCTTGTGGCCACGGATCTCGACACCCGTGCCTGCAAACTCCATGGCGACTTCGGCAAGCAGGTCGCACAAGTCCAGCTCGACTGACTCCTTCTCCGCGAAATCGCGACTCACTTCCAGGCAACGGGCGATCAATTCATTCATGCCTTCAACGTCGCGCAGTACTCGGTCGAGGAGATCACGGTCGGGCTTTTCCGAGAGCATACCCAGTGCGAGCTGGATGCGCGCCAACGGCGTACGCAGGTCGTGCGAGATGCCGGCCAGCAGTGTGGTGCGGTTGGTCAGCAACTCCTCGACCTGTTCCCCCATGCGATTGAACTCCCGCGCCAGCGTGGCGAGCTCGACCGGACCGGTTTCTGGCAACGGTTCAAGCCGCTGGCCCTGGCCGATGCGCTGAGTCGCTGCGGACAGGCGCAACAGGGGCGCAATCAACCAGCGCGCCATCCAGGTTGAGGTGATTAGCGTCACAACCGTGCCCACGGACAGGATCAGCAACATGGCGAGCCAGGGCTGCACGTCAATGCGACTGGCCGGAAAGCCGACACGCACCGTGGCCCCGGCCGCGGGCAGATCCGCCCAGTACCATTGCTCGCCGTCGTCGGCACGGCTGGCGAGCAGCTCAATACTCTTGCCGGCGCGTGTGCTCAAGGCTGTTTCAAGCAACTGGAAATAGGGAATCTGCCGATTGAAGTCAGTCGCGGCGCCGGGCGGATCCTGCACGCGCAGCCGGTGCACGTGGCTGATGTGTTCCTGCAGCCACACCCGCTCGGCGACCGGCTCAACTTGCCATGATGCCGCCGTGGCTAGCATCAGCGCGGCAAAATCATTGGTCGCTTGGCGGCCCAGCGGCACCAAGGCAAAGTAAGTGATGACGGTGATGGTGAACATCTGGAATGCAAACGAAACCAGGGCAATCACCAGCGCAGTACGCCCGAACAGGGTGCGCGGGGCAATCATTTCCGGCCCAGCCCGCCCGGCGAGAAGATATAGCCTTCGCCCCAAACGGTGCGAAGGTAGGCCGGGTGAGCCGGATCGACCTCGATCTTGCGGCGCAGGCGGGTGACGCGCACATCGACCATGCGGTCGAACGGGGCGCGCTCGTAGCCCTTGAGAAGGTCGACCAGCGTATCGCGGCTAAGCACGAGGTCCGGATGGTCGAGCAGGACCTTCAGCAGGGAGAACTCCGCACCCGACACCTCGATCTCCTCGCCGTTGCGCGTCAGGCGGCGCGCTTCCAGATCGACTTCGAAAGGACCGAAGCGGCGCAGTCTTCCTGGCTCGGCAGCAGGCTGCCGGCGCCGTAACACGGCGGTCACGCGCGCCAGCAACTCGCGATGGCTGAAGGGTTTGGGCAGATAGTCGTCCGCGCCAACCTCCAGGCCAACGATGCGGTCGACCTCCTCGCCGCGCGCCGAGAGCATGATGATCGCTGGCGATCCCTGCGCGCTGAGCCCGCGCGCCAGCGACAAACCATCCTCGCCCGGCAGCATGACATCGAGCAGGATCAAGTCGACCGGATAGGTGGCAAGGTAGCGCTTCATGGCGGCGCCATCGGCCACCCCCGCGGCCTCATAGCCGTTGTCCGAGAGATAGCGCACGAGCAGCTCACGCAAGCCCTCGTCGTCGTCCACTACCAGTATGTGATTGCGGCATGCAGCCACGGCGTCATCCGCTCCCTGAAACAGCTTGAAACAATTTAGGCCTCTGTGCAACACGTCGGAAACCGCTCTTTCCTAATCTCGCTACTGCAACGCGTATCGGCGTGCCAGTGAAGATCAGTGCCCGCATTGGCACGCGTTATGCCGAAGCCAAAACACAACTCAAGCGAGGAGAAGATGATGATCAGACGTGTGGTGACACTTGCCGCAATTATGCTGGCAACCGCGCACGCCGCAGCTGAAACCGTTGGCGCTGCGGCGAAGGGGGGACATCCGGAGTACCTGTTCCTGGAAAAGACGCCGCGCGCAGAAGCCGCGGCAACGGCGGAGAAACTCGCCAAAACCGTCATTGCCGCGCGCATGATCATTTTTGCCTATGCCGGCAAGTTCGTCGATCCCACCCTGGGCGACAAAGGATTTTCCGGCGAGTTCTTCGAACGGCAATGGCGGGTCTCTGTCGAAAGCGAATTGATCGACGCCACGCCCAACCAGAAGAAGATCATCGAAAAGCTTTTCTGGGCCGGCCGCCAGGTGATTGACAACAACCAGGATCGCCTCAACGTCAAGGGCATCGGCTGGAAGCACTTCTTGCCTGCCAAGTGGGAGCGGGAAATGGGCCAGGTATTCACGGCCCGCACCGGCATCGTCATCAAGCAGCCCGGCCGCGCCTACCGCAGCCCGGTCAACGTACCTGACGAGCTGGAACGCAGCGTGCTGCAGCACTACGTCGACGCTGGCCAGGGCGACAACAAGCCGCGTACCGCTTTCACATCCATGGGCAAACAGGCCGTGTACCGCCACATGGAGCCGATCCGTCTGATCCCGCCCTGCCTGTCCTGCCACGGCAAGCCGAAGGGTGCACCCGACATGCTCGGCTTCCAGAAGGATGGCCTGGAGTCCGGCGATCTGATCGGGCTGATGAGCGTGACGATTGCAGTAGACGACTGATTTTTTTTACCACAAGGAACGCAATGATGAAGAAGCAATGGATTGTTATCTGCCTGGCAGCGGCTGTCGTGAGCCTGGGTGTGACCGGCCCGGCTTGGTCGCAGGCGCCAAGCAAGGAAGCCATGCAGCGCGGCATGCAGGCCCAGCAAAAGAATATGTCGATGATGACGCCTGACGTCCTGGAGAAGGCCAACGCGCTGTCGCCCGAAATAAAACAGTTTCTGCTCAAGGTCGCTGCCAATCACAGTCGCCACAGTGAGACGCTGACCATGGTGCAAGTCATGCAGGAGATGCTCGCCGACTACCAGGCCGTCGGCGCCGCCATTGCCACGGACAACGGCGAGCAGGCTGCCGATGCCGCACGCCGCATAGCCGACCACCGGTTGCCGCGCGGCGGCATGTTGCCCTACCTGCCGCTTGAAAAGGTGAATACCAAGGATCTGTCGGTCCTGCCGGCCATGGAAATGGCCGTAGAGGGCAGCGCCAAGAGGTTGGCGGCGGCCGCCGAGAAGGGCGATATGGCGGGCGCAGCCGAGCAGTTCGGCACGATGACTTCCGGCTGCGTCGCTTGCCACGCCCACTTCCGCGGTCAGCCAGGCACCACACCTCGGTTGAAAAAATAAACCACTCAAGGACGAAATAATCATGACAGTCGATCGCATCGTGCACCTCGTCGCCGGCCTGATGGTGCTGGCCGGAATCGCCCTGGCGCAGTTCATCCATCCGTACTGGCTTGCGCTGTCGGCCTTTGTTGGGCTCAACCTCGCGCAAAGTGGCCTCACCAACTTCTGTCCGCTCGCCTTCTTCCTCAAGAAGGCCGGCGTCAAGGAAGGGGACTGCTGCTCCTGAAAAACGTCACCATCCACTGACGCCCCTCTGGATGGTGAGCGACACACAAAGTTCGTTCGTGCAGAAGCTAATGAGGAGAGAATTCATGCAAAGCAACACAAAGCTGATGATGCTGCTCACCGCCGCAACCGCGGCACTGGGGTCATCCTGGCCGGCAGCCGCTGCGGACTGGGTCATGGGACAGGCGATGGAGCCGCCGACGACCACTCACAAGTTCTTCGGCGTGGCGCAGGCGTCCTACACCAACTACTACGGCTGCAGCCAGATGCAGGGGCTACGCAATGCTGGGCCAAACGCGTTCTCTCTGATCAATGGCGCCTACAACGTGATGTGCCGCGTCGGACCGGAATTCCACGACAAACAGTCGGATTTAAACCTGGACAACCTGGCCATCGGCCTGCGCGGCAATCTCATCCCAGGCAAGATCAACTACTTCCTCATGGCCAACGCCGGCATGAATGCGGCCAACTATGAACCCCTCAACACGTCGGCCGCGAGAATCATCAGTCTCACCGACGCCACCATGACATTCAGCTATGTTCCGGGTGTGCGCGTTCGGGCCGGCCTCATGAGGAAGCCGGGGCCCGAGGAGTTGTATCAGTCCGTCGATGCAAGCAGCTATATGTGGCCCACCGACTTCATCGCGCGGGTACAAACCGAGAAGTTCGTCCGCACCACCGCCAAGGGCACCACCGCGATTCCCGGCCAGAGCGACGGCACTGCCTCTTTCGTGGGATACGACGCCGATACCGGACGCGACTGGGGCATCCAGTTCTTCGACGCCTTCAAGGTCGGCGCCTGGAACACTACCTATGCCTTGATGGTAGGAAACGGCAGCGGCATCCACGACATCAACGACTACAACAGCAAAAAGGATATCAACCTCTACCTGTCCTCCGAGTTCGACCTGCCCGGCGGCAAAGGTCCGCACAAGCACGGCGCCAAGCTGTACGGCTATCACCAGCGGGGAACTCGTAATTTCGAGGTCACCACCTCGGGCAAGCTGAGCCAGGATTTCGACTTCGCCCGCTATGGCTTCGGCCTCAAGGCGCTCGGCCCACTGTTGGGCGAGGGGCGCGGCAAACATCGTGTCGGTTTTGAGATGATGTACGCAGACGGCATGATCTTCTACACGCCGACGGGCAACGTGGTGAATGAGGCCTTTGGCGGCCAGATCCAAATCGCAGCGGAGAAGGGCAACAAGGCGCGGGGTGTCACGTTCGATTACGGCTATTACCTCGGCGAGAAATGGCAATTCGACGTCCGCTATGCGCAGCATGATGTGCTTTACGCCACCATCGGCAACGCGTTCTGGACGGCGACCGACAAGCGGGTGATCAAGCAGCTCACGTTCGGCGTGAACTATCACTTCTCGCCAGCGACCCGCCTGACCTTCAACCTGGAACAGCGCGACGCCAAGGCGCCCAACCCGGCCGCCAACCCAGTTGCCACCTCGAACGCCAATATCGTGGTCGATGCCGTCGGCGCCCGCTACGGACTGCAAATTACCCACCAGTTCTGAGCCGCCGATATGACCAACCGCTACGTCCTGGTCACCGGCGGCGTGTTGCTGGGCCTGGCGCATGCCGGCCCGGCGGCGGGCCAGGGCCAGGCACCGCCTGACTACTCGGCCTATCCGTGCCTTAGCTACACCCTGGACTGCGGCAAAATCGCCACGCGCAAGCCGCAGGCGAAGACGCTCGACGGCACCCTCAACGGCAACGCCGACAAGGGCAGACAGCTCGCCCAGGCCCGCGACAAAGGCAACTGCCTGGCCTGCCACGTCATGAAGGGCGGTAGCCAGCCGGGCACGCTCGGACCGGATCTCGGCCACTACGGCAGTGCCGGGCGCAGCGATGCACAAACCTATATGGCGGTCTACGACATGCGCACGCGCAACCCCGTCACGCTGATGCCGCCCTTTGGCACCAACGAAATTTTGAGTGACCTGGATATTCGCGACATCGTCGCGTTCCTTCAGGCTTCCAGGTGAGGGCGGTCACCATGCCATGGAAGACTCTCGCACTCGCCCTTGCCGTGGCGGCCGCGCTCGGCGTCACCGCAGTGGCAATTGCCGCCGGTGACGAGCCTTACCGCGAGCACCACCCGCAAGCCCGCATCGACCCGACCAAGGGCGTGGAGGGCGACATCGGCTTTAGCGACACGCTGCCGTTCTGGCGCACTGAAGAGGCGATCGAACGCAATGCAAAGTGGATCGGCGACGCGAGCCAACAGTGGAAGCTCAACGGGAAGTTCATGGATCTCGATCGCATCGACCTGCATCCAGGCCACCTGGCGGTCGACGAAGGCAAAGCGATGGTGGCCACGCTGGCCAAGCGCAATCCGGCGTTTCTCGCCTGCCTCATCAACGGCGGCGCGGAGTTGAAGGACCAGGCTGCGGGCTACCCCAAATACGATGCCGGGCTGGACCGCATCATCACGGTGGAGAGCCACATCGAGCATTGCGCGAAGAGCGTGCTGAACGAGACTATCCACCAGGGCTCTGCGCCCAATACAAAGATCGCCGTGTACTTCAAGTCGCTCAGCACCGGCACGCCGATCAAGGTAGCTATTCGCGACAGGAAGGTCATGGAGGCGTATCGCCGCGGCGAGGCGCTTTTCTACAGGAAGACCGGACAGCTCAACTTCGCCTGCGCCTCCTGCCATGTACCCAACAGCATCATGGGCCACAAGCTGCGCGGCGAGACGCCGACCACACCCTTCGCCGACGCGGCGCACTACCCAACCTACCGCACAACAGTCGGCGCCCTGGAATCGCTCCAGGAGCGCTTCGCCCGCTGCCACGGTCAGATGCGCACCGTTCAACTCAAGCCCGGTGATCCGGCTTACGTGGATCTGGAAGTCTTCATGACCGTGCTGTCCAACGGTTACCCGGTCTCGCTTCCCTCGGCACGCTAGTCCAGGGATTTTCTTACTTCATGGAGTGACATAGTGGATCGAATACGCAGGTTGATACTGAAACTCGGCGCTGGCGGGGGCGCGCTCGCTGCGGGATTGCTGCACCCATCCCGTGCATTCGCCGCCGACTGGAACAAAACCGCCTTCGATGCGAAGGCTCTGGTGGACGCGCTGAAGAACATCGGCGCAGCGGGCGCCGCAGAGAGCGCCGAAATCGTCATTAAGGCGCCGGATATGGCGGAGAACGGCGCCGTCATTCCGATCGAGGTCACCAGCCACATCGCCGGCACGGAGTCCATCGCCCTGCTGGCAGAGAAGAACCCCTTCCCCCTGATTGCCTATATCGAGTTCGTCAATGGCGCCGAAGGCTACATCAGCACTCGCTTCAAGATGGGCCAGAGCTCGGTCGTGAAAGTCGTGGTGAAGGCGGACGGCAAGAGCTACATCGCGAGCCGTGAGATCAAGGTAACCATCGGCGGCTGCGGCGGCTAAGCTGAACAACCGAGGAGCATCGAATGGCAGAACCCATGAAAATCCGCGCCAAGATGGTAGACGGATCCGCCCACATCACCGTGTTGATGATCCACCCCATGGAAACCGGCCTTCGCAAGGATCCGCGCAGTGGTCAGCCCTATCCAGCCCATTTCATCCAGAACGTGACTGCGACGGTGAACGACAAGCCGGTTCTGAACGCTCAGCTTGGGCCGGCGATTGCCATGAACCCGCTGCTCAGCTTCCGCGTCAGGGGCGCCAAGCCCGGCGACAAACTGGTGATCAGTTGGGAAGACAACAAGGGCGATCGCGCCCGCTCCGAGGCAATGATCGCCTGATGCCACACTCAACCGGATCGAGTCCATGAAGCCTGTACTCAGACTGTTAGCCGCAGCCACCCTCATCTATACCGGAGCAGCCCTCGCCGCAGGACCGCTGCAGCCTCAGCCGCCGAAGCCGGCAGCCGATAGGCGCGCGCCTCTTGTCCTCCTCGATGCCGAGCGTCACCTCGTCCTGGAGGAAATGCGCAATTTCCTTGCCGTGCTGCAAACCATCACGGACGCACTGACGCGTGAGGACATGAAGGAAGTCGCCAGGGCCGCACGCACCATGGGCAGCGGCGCCGCCAATGAAATTCCACCCCAGACGGTGGCCAAGCTGCCAAATGAGTTCAAGATCCTGGCCGGCGGGGTGCACACCGGCTTCGACCTGATGGCCATGGATGCGGAAACCTTGGGCGACACCAAGCACACCCTGTCACAGGTGAGCGGCATATTACAAAAGTGCAATGCCTGCCATGGCATTTACCAGATCAAGGCGGCGGGCAACGCCAGCACGAAGAAGTAGCACCACTTACGGCCTGCCGGCCAGCATGCTCAAGCCTGCTGCACGCGCAAGCCTACACCGATGTGCCCGATTCGGACTCAGCAGCAACACCCTGTTGTGCCTCGGCATCAAGACCCATCACAAGGCGGCGGCCTAACGGCAAGGCCATCCGCCACTTGCGTTGACGTCTCGCTACGATACAGACGCCTCTCACACGGCCTCCCGGCGCTTGCCAACCGGTACCCCTGGGCGCCCGTCTGACGCAAGAGAGTGATGAATCAACCGGCCAGTTTCCGGGTTGGTGCACCACCCGACTCCGGTGCCGACTTCGCTCCGATTCTGGCCCGAACCGCCTCGCGCAATAAATACTCCACCTGCGCGTTCGCGCTGCGCAACTCCGACGCAGCCAGCCGCTCGATCTGGGCCCATAACACCGGATCGATGCGCAACGCGAAGGACTTCTTGTCAGGACTGGCCATGTACCCAGATCGATCCGGCGGTTTGTCTGTCAGCGCTTACGCCAAGCGCCTAGCGGCGCGCTCGCTGGGCATCGGCCAGCGCCTTGGCCTGCTCGCGCAGTTGCACCAGACCGGGCGGTTCGCTTCGATACCAAAACCACTGCGGATCGGTGCCACCATGGCGCAGGATGAATTGATTGAAAGTGGCAAACACCACCGTTGCCAAGACGACTGCCGCGACCACGCCCAAGCCAATCAGAACGCTGTAGAACAGAACCACTGACAAGGGCACCTTCGGCGCGATCTGCGAGCCCGCCACACCGGCCAGCGCCGATAGCAGCAGGGCCGCCAGCAGCACTTTGCCAATGAGGTGCGGATTGAGCTTGATGGATTTCATAGTGGTTTCTTCCTGATCAGGGTTCATGGGAGCTGCGCGCCGCCCCATCGGCGCTTCAGTTGTACAAGGTGCCGGTGTTTACCACCGGCTGGGCGTCGTGGTCCGAGCACAGTACCACCAGCAGGTTGGTCACCATCGCTGCCTTGCGTTCGTCGTCGAGTTCCACCAGACCGCGTTCCTGCAGTCCGCTCAACGCCAGTTCCACCATACCCACCGCTCCCTGGACAATCAAGCTGCGCGCGGCAATGATGGCCTGCGCTTGCTGCCGCCGCAACATGGCGCCGGCGATCTCGGGCGCATAGGCCAGGTGGGTGAGTTTGGCGTCCACCACCACAATGCCGGCCAGCGAAAAACGCGCCTGCAGCTCGTGCAGCAGGGCCGCACCCACTTGATCGCCGCCGGAGCGCAAGGTGACTTCCTTGGCGCCTGTGCTGCCCGCATCATCCAGATTGTCGTAGGCGTAGCTCGACGCCAGGTGGCGCACGGCAGCCTCGGCCTGGGTCAACACGTAGGACTCGAAGTCCTCCACGTCAAAGCTGGCGCGCGCCGTGTCTTGCACACGCCAGACAATCGCCGCCGCGATCTCGATCGGGTTACCGCGCAAGTCGTTGACTTTGAGCTTCTCACTATTGAAGTTGTGGGCGCGTGTCGACATCTTGGTTCGACTGAAGAAGGGGTTGGCCCAGCGCAGGCCCTCGGCGCGATCCGTGCCCCGATAGCTGCCAAACAACTTGAGCAGGGCCGCCTGGTTCGGGTTGAGGGTATACAAGCCGGCCAGAAACCACAGCGCGGCCAGACCCGCCAATGCGCTCAGCGCAAGTGTCACTACGCTCGGGGCGCGCATCACCATCACGACCGCTGCCAACAGCAGGCCGACCCCCATGGCGACTGCCACAAAACCATTGGCGGTCTTGGCCAGATATTCGTTGGAAGCTTGTTTTTCCATGACTTTCCCTAAGTTGTCGCTCCAACCGCCTGATTGAAGTCTCCCAAGAGCTCATGAGAACATTGTTTTATGAGATCAAAGTGATATCACTATAGTAGCAACCATGGAGTCTGTCAAGGGTGGCCCAAAGCGTGTCCCATAGCGCGGCATCGGCATCGGCATCGGCATCGGCATCGGCATCGGCCGGGACCGGCCACCCCGCGGCCCGAGCTACAACAGCTTGGCCGACCGCAAGGCTTCCAGCGCCTCGCGCGCGGCGGGCGTGGGGCTGCGCATCAGGTAGAACACCATGCCATAACGCGAGGCAAAGGCTTGCGGCGCACCAGATTTGAGAATGGCGGCGTAGTCGGGCACAAACTCCCAGCGCTCCCAGTTGCCCAGGTCGGACGCCACCAGCCCGGCGCGCGCCGGGTTGTGCCGGATAAACGTGGCGTAGGCCTGCACGACGTGCTCCCTGGACAAGCGAACACCATCGTTGCCATGCACACTCAAGGCCAGCAAGGCAGCCTGCAGGTCTTGATCCGATCGAGCCGGGTCCCGCAGAAACTGCTGTTCGACCCACTCCAGGCCGGTTCTGCCACGGATTTCCAGGTAAGCCGCAAACAGCGCCGAATGTGCGCCCAGCCCCAGCTCAATCGTGGGCCCAAGCAGCTTGCCCTGCAGCGCAGCGCCTGCGCCATCGTCGCCCGTCACGCCAAGCAACAGGGTGTACAGCGGCCGACGCGCAGCCAGCCCCGGCGTGGCCAGCCACCGCGTCAACTTGCTCGCGTCCAGCAACGGCTTCAAGGTTCGCATGGCCGCATAGGGCGCCACCGCTACCTCCTCGTAGGCGGCTTGCGCCACCAGGGCTTGATCGTTCTCGAAGTCGGGCGCGAAAAAGGCCACGCGTTGCGGCCAGCCGTCGCTGGGCGTATCCGCCGCGCGGCGCATCACCAGCAGGCGCCGGGCCCAGTCGGCCCGCGCCAGACTCAGGCGGCCCATCGTGCGCCAACTTTGGGAACCCACGCTGTAGGCGAGCAACCAGGTGGCCGGCTCGTCGCGGATCGCCGGGCCCGGGTCAAAACCGACGACCGTGAGGGCGCGCTGGGGCAGCTCGCCCTTGATCACCTCCAGCGCGCGCCAGCCGCCGCCCACCTCCACGCTTGCCAACACCACGGCATCGGCCGCAAACAGGCGTTGCACCACGGTATTTTGGGCGTCCGAGGGGGCACAAATGGTGCAGGCCCAGGCACCGGAGCCGGTCAGCCAGCACAAGGTCAATGACAGGAGCCAACGGACGGGCAGGTTCATACAGTTTGCAGCCGGGTTCGTTATGATCGAATGCCCATTCTAGGCAAGCCTTGAAACCGCAGGAAGGACGAGCTACGCCGCACTGGCGTATCGGCCCGACTGGACACCGGAGACACTCCCATGAACCGTTTTGCACTGGCGCTGGCCAGCCTGTTGGGGCTATGCTCCAGCACCGTCCTGGCGTGGGGCAATCACAGCTTCGCGGCTTACCGCGCGTTCGAGCGCATGCCGGAGGTGGCCACGGCGGCGCCGGTGCCGGTGGAGTCACTGGAGGTCTTCCTCAAAGCCGAAGAAAAAGCCATTGAAGCCCTGCTCAAGGAGCAGGAAGCCTGGGCCAGCGCCAATCTGGAGTATTACCCCGCGCGCCCGGCCGGCCTGGCTTTCTCGGCAAACCCGGCGCGAACCGACGATGCTCGCCGCTTGGCCTTCCTGATGGCACTGCGCGTGGCTCCCGACAGCAAGCTGGCCCTGTATGTCCAGCCCGATCCACAACTGCAGGCGGGCACAGCGGTGGACGCTACACGCGCGCTGCCCCACTCGTCCGTCAACACCCTGCCACAGCCACCCAACTCCACCCATCGCTTCGTCAAGATCAACCCTGGCGAGACCGTCACCCCGCTGCAGGTGATCGCCTCGGCTTCGGACGAGCCCGACTATGGCCTGGACATCAACCTGTGGGGGGACAGCCCCAGCGACTGGGGCAAGGTGTATGGCTTCGGCCCCTTGTCGTTTGGCAACCCGGCCGTGAACTTCGCCACCCAGTCACCGTTTCACATGGGGTTTTTCCATGAGAGCCGCGTGATCTACCTGGCCGCGCCTTTCCTCAAAAAGACATTTCCACTGTGGCGCGTGCACCAGTACACCGGTTTGGCCGCGCTGGCCTGGCGCACCGGCCACCCATACTGGGGCTGGCGCTTTGCCGGCCTTGCCCTGCACTATGTGCAGGACCTGACCCAGCCCTACCACGCCAGTGTGTCGCCCGGCGACGGCACGCTCAAACTCATCGGCACCAACCTGCTGGCCATGGCAGGCATGCCACGCAAGAAAAATGAGCTGGTGGTGCTCTTGTCCAACCGTCACCTGGCGCTGGAAAAGTACCAGACCCAGTTGCTGCGCCGCGCGGCCCTGGCCCAGCAGGACACGGCCATTGAGCAAGCCCTGCGCAACCCCCAGCGCGACGCCAGCTACCCCGCGTGGAGTGAGCGCTACACCCGCGACGTGGTGGCCCGTGAGTCCCATGACTACGGCGTCGAATTGTCCGACACCCTGATGGCCACCATGCCACCCTTGTTCGTATCCGACCCGGCCTTTGACTTTGGCGTGAAGGAGGCTCAAATTGACGTGTTGACCGAACTAGGCAAACAGGACGCCACCCAGCGCGCCCAGTTGGACGCCGCCATTGCCAAGCTGTTGGGGCACTTTGGATCGCACAGCCGCAACGTCTTGCGCGGGGTGCTCCAGGCCGGCGGCGTCAAACCTTAGGAAGCAGGACGCAAGCCCGAAGCAAGCCCCGAAGCGGGCACCTTGGTGACACGGCGGGCGCCACCTTTCAGCAAACTGTCAGTTTTAGCCGTATATTGGCACCTTAACGCCCAACAACAACTGCTTACAACTGTTATATTGCACTGCAACATAACCTGAAAGTTCCACGCCGTGCTGTACCAACTCTACGAAACCCAACGTTCCTTGATGGAACCGTTCTCGGACTTGGCGCAGACTGCTGCCAAGATCTACTCCAATCCCCTGTCGATGATGGGCCAAAGCCCCTTCGCTCAGCGCATATCAGCCGGCTACGACCTGATGCACCGGCTTGGCAAGGACTACGAGAAACCGGAGTTCGGCATCCGCACCGTCGATGTGGACGGCGTCAACATTGCGATCCATGAGCGCGTGGAAGTCGACAAGCCGTTCTGCGAACTGCGTCGCTTCAAACGCTTCACCGATGACCCGGCCACGCTGGGCAAGCTCAAGGGCCAACCGGCGGTGTTGATCGTCGCGCCCCTGTCCGGCCACTACGCCACACTGCTGCGCGACACGGTCAAGACCATGCTCAAGGACCACAAGGTCTACATCACCGACTGGAAGAACGCCCGGCTGATCCCTTTGTCCGAGGGCGAGTTCCACCTGGACGACTATGTCAACTATGTGCAGGAGTTCATCCGCCACCTGCAGAAGATCTACGGCAACTGCCACGTGATGAGTGTTTGCCAACCCACCGTGCCGGTGCTGGCCGCCGTGTCGCTGATGGCCAGCCGGGGTGAAACCACGCCCTTGAGCATGACCATGATGGGCGGCCCGATCGACGCCCGCAGGTCGCCCACCGCCGTCAACAACCTGGCCATGAACAAGAGCCACAACTGGTTCGAGAACAACGTGATCTACCGCGTGCCCACCAATTTCCCGGGTGCGGGTCGGCGGGTCTACCCTGGGTTTTTGCAGCACACCGGCTTCGTGGCGATGAACCCCAGCAACCACGCCAAAAGCCACTACGACTACTTCCAGGACCTGATCCAGGGCGACGACGCCAGCACCGAGGCGCACCGCAAGTTCTACGACGAGTACAACGCGGTGCTGGACATGGATGCCAACTACTACCTGGAGACGATCCGCGTGGTGTTTCAGGACTTCAGTTTGGTCAACGGCACCTGGGACGTGCGCGGCGAGGATGGCAAGATCGAGCGCGTGCGGCCCCAAGACATCCGCAGCACCGCCCTGTTTTCGGTCGAGGGCGAACTCGACGACATCTCGGGCTCCGGTCAGACCGAGGCAGTGCATGCCATCTGCAGCGGTGTCATCGCGTCTGAGCAGAAGCACTTCGAAGTCAAGGGTGCCGGCCATTACGGCATCTTCAGTGGTCGGCGCTGGCGCGACATGGTGTACCCGGAAGTCAAGTCATTCATCCTGCGCCACCAGCCCAAGCCCACGAAAGAAGCCAAGGTCGCTGTCGCCGCCCCCGCCGCCGCCAAGAAGGCGACTGCCAAGGGAGCCAAGCCACGCAAGTGATGCAAAACCTGACTGATCGCATTTTGGCTGCACTGCCGCAAACGCAGTGCACCCGGTGCGGTTTTCAGGATTGCCGGGCCTATGCCGAGGCGATTGCGTCCCGCAGCGAACCCATCAACCAGTGTCCGCCGGGTGGGCAGGAAGGCGTCGAACGCCTGGCACGCATCACCCTGCAGGTCGCGCCCCCCCTGAACACCGCGTTTGGTCAGGAAGCGCCGCGCAGCGTGGCGCTGATCGACGAATCGTGGTGCATCGGCTGCACCCTGTGCATCAAGGCCTGCCCCACCGATGCGATCGTCGGCGCCAACAAGCTCATGCACACGGTGATGGAGGCGTACTGCACCGGATGCGGGCTATGTTTGCCGCCCTGTCCGGTTGACTGCATTGAAATGGTCACTGTCTCGGGCACCGCCACCGGCTGGTCAGCGTGGTCCCCTGAGCAGGCCGACCAGGCCCGTTCTCGATACGAATTCGCCAAGCAGCGCCGCATGATGGATGACCCATCGGGATCCACCGGCGTGGACGTGGAGAGCATCCTTCCAGGGCCGGGAGTGGCGCCTGTGCCTCAACGCACCGAGGCCCCCGACACCAACAAGAGGCAACAGGCGGCGCAGGCCGCGCTAACCCGCGCCCGCGCCCGTCGCGCTCCCGCGCCGCACAAGGCCGAGCCGACACCCTGATCAGGTAACGACCAAGTTCTTGTACACGCCACAACCCAGCGCCAGGCCTTCGAGGTCTTGCACAAAGGACATTTTGGTCTGTACTCTTCCGGTGGTCGGGTTGGTGATGTCGTACTCGACCCAACCCGGTTCGATCGCAGCCTGGCGAAAGATGTCGTCGACCAAGCCCTGGCCATCAATGCCGGGAATATCCTGCACGCGCGTGCCCACCTTGGCGGGGTTGCCTCCAAAGGCCAGATAGTGGCCCTGCTGGTCCAGCAAAAACACGTACATATCGCGGTCAAAGAAGCCATTGGCCTTGTCGGTCAGCCCGTAAATGAACGCGTCAAGCGAACTGCATTGCCGACGGAAGGCGGCAGCGCGCTCCACCAGCTCCACCGCTTCCTCGGCAGAACCTTGCTGTAGCCGAAACAATGCCACCGCTTCCACCAAGGTCGACGCACGACCATCCAGGTTGACCGCGTGCGACACCGAGCGCTCGACCATCTGCGCGTTGTGCTGGGTGATTCCGTCAAGCTGGCGCACCGCACTGGTGATCTCGGCCAGGCCCGAACTCTGCTCCGCACTGGAGGCGGAAATTTGTGCCATGCTGGCCGCTACTTCCCGAATACCCGAGACGATCTGCTTGATGTTGGCACCAGCGGCCCGAATCTTCTGGACACTGGCATCGACCTGGGTCGAGGATGCACCGATCAATTGGCGGATCTCCTTGGCCGAGGCGGCAGAACGTTGCGCCAGCGACCGCACTTCGCTGGCCACCACCGCAAAGCCGCGCCCGGATTCGCCCGCACGCGCTGCCTCCACGGCGGCGTTCAAGGCCAGAATGTTGGTCTGAAATGCCAAACCATCGATCACGCTGACAATCTCATCCATGCGTTTGGCACTGCTTTGAATGCCCTCCACCGATTCAATCGCCTGCGCCATGGTGCTGGCGCCCTGGTCTGCCACATCGCGCACGCGCGCCGCCTGAGCGTTGGCCTGTTGTGCGGTCTGGGCGTTGTCCTGCACCGTGGACGACAGCTCCTCCACGCTAGCGGCGGTCTGTTCCAGGTTGGCGGCTTGTTGCTCGGTCCGGTCCGACAAGTCGCGGTTGCCTGCCGCCAGGCTCCTGCCAGAGTGCGCCACGAAGGCCGCATTGCTGCGCACATTGGCCACCATGGCGGAAATGGTGGAACCCAGTTTGTTGACCTTTGCCGACAGGCTGGCCAAATCATCGTGGCCGCTCATCACGGTGTTCTGGCGCATGTCCCCAGCCACCATCAGGTCCATGGATTGACGCACCTGGCCCATCGCAGCCCGATACGACTTGTAGAAACTCACTGCCAGGTAGACACCCAGCGCGGTACCGAGGCCGCCGACCCACGCGGACAAGGTGGCATCCACCCGACTACCACCGCCCGACAAGATTTGGATCAGCAGAAACAGCAGCGGCAAGAAGAACGCCAGCACCAACAGAAGTAGCTTGGTGCCAAACTGACAACGACTCATCAGCCAGAGGCCAGGACGCAAGAACTTTCCAACGATCATCGTGACATCTCCAAGCGCTGGGTTTCACTGCCCGCTCCCACCTTCGGGCGTTCGGGCGAACCCATCTATGACTGTCAAATCATCTTACGCTGAAAACCACGAACGGAGAATAGTCAAGAAGGATAGCGAGCATTGAAGACGTGGCGCGCAATCCACACGATTCGCTCGCACGGGCCGCACGCGACAAGGGCGCATGCGCTTTGCACGGCGACTAACCCAGCGCGTCGTTCACCTGATCGTTGAACTCGGCCAGGCTGACGGCGTCCCCAATCTCGCGTGGCAAGGCATCACGCACCGAGAACACGCCCAGTATCTTGGCCGTGGGCGAGACGATGGGCAGGTGCCGAAAGCCGCGCTCGATCATGATCAGCACCGCCTCAGACACCTTCATGTCGGGACCCACGCTTTGCGGGTTGGGTGTCATCACCTCTGACACTTTGGTGGCTTGCGGATTGAGCGCCTTGGCCAGTACGCGGGTCATCAGGTCGCGTTCGGTCAGGATGCCCAGCATGGCGCCCGCCGTGTCCACAATGAGCACGCTGCCGCAGTTGGCCTTGGTCATGACACAGGCGGCCTCCCACACGCTGGCTTGCGGCGACAGGCTGACCAGGTGGCGCTGGGAAAGGGATTGAAAAACCGTACGTTCAGCCATGGTGAAAATCCTTTCTTCAAGTTTCAATCCCACGCAGCTCATCGACGCGGGAAGTGTGCGCCATCGCTAGCGCAGGGACGCGTTGACTTTTTCCAGCACTTTCGAGCCTGGGCAAAGCGTTTTGACCCCCAGCGAGTTGAGCGGCGCGTCGCTGGTATTGAGTGACATGTGCAGGTCGGTCGCAATCGGGTCCAGGTACAGCAAACCGGTGACCACCTCGCCGCGCGCCTGGTGGGCATTCATGTAGCTCAAGGCGGCGTAGCGATCGGTCGGGTCATAGTCTTGGTGCAACTTGCGCAGGCGCAAGGTGGAGCCGTCGTGCTGCTGCACGTCGATCACCTCACCCGGCGCATACTGGGCCGTGATCTCACTGTGTTGCGGCATGAAGTCGATGCGGCTGACCGCCTCGTTGTGCTGGCGCACGTAGTCGTAACTCTTGGTGCTGCCGCCGTGGTTGTTGAAGGTCACACACGGGCTGATCACATCAATGAAGGCCGCCCCGCCGTGGCCGATGGCGCCCTTGATGAGGGGAACCAGTTGCTCCTTGTCGCCCGAGAAGCTGCGCGCCACATAAGTCGCGCCCAACTGCAGCGCCAGGCCGACCAGGTCCACCGGGCTGTCGCTGTTGATGACGCCCTTCTTGCTTTTCGAGCCACGGTCCGCCGTGGCCGAAAACTGCCCCTTGGTCAGGCCATAGACACCGTTGTTCTCCACGATGTAGGCCATCCGCACCCCGCGCCGCATGGCGTTGGCAAACTGGCCCAGGCCGATGGAGGCCGAGTCGCCGTCGCCCGAGACGCCCAGGTACAACAAATCGCGGTTGGCCAGGTTGGCGCCGGTCAGCACCGACGGCATGCGCCCGTGCACCGTGTTGAAGCCGTGCGAGGCGCCCAGAAAGTAGTCTGGCGTCTTGGAGCTGCAGCCAATGCCCGAGAGCTTGGCCACGCGGTGTGGCTCGATGTCGAGCTCCCAGCAGGCCTGGATGATGGCGGCCGAAATCGAATCGTGCCCGCAGCCGGCACACAAGGTGGAAATACGGCCTTCGTAATCACGCCGGGTGTAGCCAACCTTGTTCTGGGTGAGCGTGGGGTGGTGCAGCCTGGGTTTGGTGAGGTAGGTCATGCGGCCTCCTTTTGCGGCGGGTTGAGTTCGGCGGGTTGCAAGTTCTTGCCGATCGCCTGGGTAATGAAACGCGCGGTGATGGGCGTGCCGTCGTAATGCAACACCTTGACCAGGCGCGCCGGGTCAACCGATAGCTCATTGACCAACATGCTGTGCATCTGGGCGTCGCGGTTCTGCTCCACCACAAACACCTTGTCGTGACCGGCGATGAACTGATCCACCGACGCAGGGAAGGGGAAGGCCCGCAGCCGCATGGCGTCCAGATCGATACCCTGCTCGGTCAACACGTCCAGCGCTTCCTGCATGGCCGGACTGGTAGAGCCGAAGTACAGCACCCCCAAGCGTGTGGGCCGTTGCGCCTTGCGCAGAACCGGCTGCGGCACGATGTCGGCGGCGGTTTTGAACTTGCGCAGTAGCCGCTCCATGTTGTAGATGTAGTCTGGCCCCTTCTCGGAGTAGCGTGCATACGGATCGCGCGTGGTGCCGCGTGTGAAGAAACTGCCTTTGGTCGGATGGGTTCCGGGATAGGTGCGCCACGGGATGCCATCACCGTCGACATCCTTGTAACGACCAAAGTCCTTGCCCGCTTCGAGTTCGGCGGCCGTCATGACCTTGCCTCGGTCGTACTGGCGGGCGTCGTCCCAGACAAAGGGCTTGCACAGCCGCTGGTTCATGCCGATGTCCAGATCGGTCATTACGAAAATCGGCGTCTGCAATCGATCCGCCAAGTCCAGCGCCGCAGCCGAGTGCTCGAAACACTCGTGCGGATCCTCCGGGAACAAAAGCACATGCTTGGTGTCACCGTGCGAGGCGTAGGCGCAACTGATCAGGTCGGACTGCTGGGTGCGCGTGGGCATGCCGGTGGACGGGCCGCCACGCTGCACGTTGATGATGGTGACCGGAATCTCGGCAAAGTAGGCCAGGCCGATGAACTCGCTCATCAGGGAAATGCCTGGCCCCGAGGTGGCGGTAAACGCCCGCGCGCCATTCCAGCCGGCGCCCACCACCATGCCTATGGAGGCGAGTTCGTCCTCGGCCTGCACGATGGCCACATTGCTGCGGCCGGTCTCGGCATCCACCCGGAACTTGTCGCAATACTTCTGAAACGCTTCGGGCACCGACGACGACGGTGTAATGGGGTACCAGGCGGCTACGGTGGCACCGCCATAGACGCAGCCCAGAGCCGCCGCACTGTTGCCGTCGGTGAAGATCTGATCGCCCACCTTGTCGGCGCGGCGCACCCTTAGCCCCAGGGGCGCTTTGAGGTGCTGTTTGACGTAATCGCGCCCCAGATGCAGCGCCCGGACGTTGGAGTCCAGCAGCATCTCTTTGCCCTTGTACTGCTCGGCAAAGAGTTTCTCGAACACCTCGGCCTCCACATCGAGCAGCACCGACAGTGCGCCCACATAGATGATGTTCTTGAACAACTGGCGCTGGCGCGGCTCCGAATAGGCCGCGTTGCTGATCTCGGTCAGCGGCATGCCGATGACCTCGATGTCCTGGCGGAATTTGGACTGCGGAATGGGCCGCGTGCTGTCGTAAAACAGGTAGCCGCCGGGCGTGATCTCGGCCACATCTGCGTCCCAGGTCTGCGGGTTCATGGCGACCATCATGTCCACGCCGCCACGCCGCCCGCCATAGCCTTGTTCGCAGACCCGCGCCTCGTACCAGGTCGGCATGCCCTGGATGTTGCTGGGGAAGATGTTGCGCGGACTGACCGGCACCCCCATTCGCATAATGGCCTTGGCAAACAACTCGTTGGCCGAGGCCGAACCGGAGCCGTTGACGTTGGCAAACTTGATCACGAAATCGTTAACTGCTTCGATGCGTTTCATGCGGCCTCCACAGCGCGGCGGGTTGCTTTGGCGTCACGGCACTTGGTGCCGGCCTGGGTCGTGTTGAGCAGAAACTTTTGCATATCCCAGGCCCCGGTAGGGCAACGTTCGGCGCACAGGCCGCAATGCAGGCAAACGTCTTCGTCTTTCACCATCACCCGTCCTGTCTTCAAGGCGCCCGACACATAGAGGTCTTGCGCCTGGTTGCGCGCAGGTGCCTTCAGACGCGTGCGCAGATCGGCCTCCTCCCCGTTGCTGGTGAAGGTGATGCAATCCATCGGACAGATGTCCACACAGGCGTCACACTCGATGCAGGTGTGTTTGGTGAACACAGTCTGCACGTCGCAATTGAGGCAACGGCTGGCCTCCTTGAAGGCGGTGGCAGCATCAAAGCCCAACTCCACTTCCACTTTGATGCTGGCCAGCGCCACCTCGGCCTTGGCCCATGGCACTTTGAAGCGCAAGTCGTTGGAGACATCGTTGTCGTAGCTCCACTCGTGAATGCCCATCTTGGTGGACATCAGGTTGGTCATCGGTGCGGGACGCTGGCCGATGTCTTCGCCATGCAGATGGCGGTCGATCGACACCGCCGCCTCGTGGCCCTGCGCCACCGCCGTGATGATGTTCTTGGGGCCGTAAGCGGCGTCGCCTCCAAAAAACACCTGTGGCAAAGTGGACTGAAAGGTGTCGCCCAGCAACTTGGGCAGACCCCACTTGTCGAACTCGATGCCCACATCGCTCTCGATCCACGGAAAGGCGTTTTCCTGGCCCACCGCAATCAGCACCACATCGCAGGGCACCAGCACATCGGGCTCGCCGGTGGGCACCAGGCTGCGCTTGCCAGTGTCGTCGTAGACCGCCTTGACGATCTCAAAAACCATGCCCGTGAGTTGGCCGCCACGGTGCTCGAAGGACTTCGGCACATGGAAGTTGAGGATCGGGATACCCTCATGCAGCGCGTCTTCCTTCTCCCAGGGCGAGGCCTTCATTTCCTCAAAGCCGCTGCGCACAATCACCTTCACATCCGTGCCGCCCATGCGGCGTGCCGAGCGACAGCAGTCCATCGCGGTGTTGCCGCCACCCAGCACAATCACGCGCTTACCAATGCTGGTGATGTGTCCAAAGGACACCGAGGCCAACCAGTCGATGCCGATGTGGATGTTGTCGGCGATCTCGGTGCGCCCCGGAATCACCAGGTCACGCCCACGCGGTGCGCCGCAGCCGACAAACACCGCGTCGTAACCCTGCCCCAGTAACGCACGCATGGAGTCGACCCGTTGCCCACTCTTGAAGTTGACGCCCATATCGAGGATGTAACCGGTCTCCTCGTCGATGACCGACTCGGGCAGGCGAAAGCGCGGGATCTGGCTGCGGATGAAGCCGCCGGCCTTGGCCTCACCGTCGAACACGGTGATGTCGTAACCCAGCGGCGCCAGATCGCGCGCCACGGTGAGCGACGCCGGCCCGGCACCGATGCAGGCCACACGTTTGCCGTTCTTGGGGCCGATCTTGGGCATGCGGCCCTTGACGTCTTCCTTGTTGTCGGCCGCGACGCGCTTCAGGCGGCAGATCGCCACCGGTTCGGGAAGCACACCATTACTCTCCTCGACCCGCCCGCGCCGACAGGCGGGCTCGCAGGGCCGGTCGCAAGTGCGGCCCAGCACGCCGGGAAACACGTTGGACACCCAGTTGATCATGTACGCGTCGCCATAACGACCCTGCCCGATCAGGCGGATGTACTCGGGCACGGGGGTGTGGGCCGGACAAGCCCATTGACAATCCACGACTTTGTGGAAGTACGCGGGATCAGCGATATTGGTAGGCTGCAAAGGGGGCTCCTGGTCCGCAAACCGGCGACCACTGCCGGTCTGACGATGCACGGAGTCTAAGCCGACACAGGCCCGCAAATCGATCGGGGATTCCCTCAGTGTGGTCATCACTCAACAGTTTGTTGAGCCATCGCAAGCAAATCGCTGCCAGCCAGCGCGACGCAGCCGCGCTGTGCCGCAGACGCCGCCCCCTCAGTCGCCCAGGCCTGCCAGCCGCGAGAAGGCCGCCACCACTTCCACGGGCGCCTGCACCAGCTCAATCAGCACGCCCTCGCCAGCAATCGGGAACTCCTCGTTGGCCTTGGGGTGCAAAAAGCAGATGTCAAAACCGGCCGCACCCTTGCGGATGCCGCCCGGTGCAAAACGCACGCCCTGGGCCGTCAGCCATTCGACGGCCTTGGGCAAATCGTCAATCCACAGGCCCACGTGGTTAAGCGGCGTCGTGTGCACCGCTGGCTTCTTGTCGATGTCCAGCGGCTGCATCAGGTCCACCTCCACCTTGAAGGGGCCGCTGCCCATGGCACAGATGTCCTCGTCCACGTTCTCGCGTTCGCTTACAAAGTTGCCGGTGACAGTGAGCCCCAGCATGTCCACCCACAGGGTGCGCAGCTTGTCCTTGCTGGGTGCGCCGATGGCGATTTGCTGAATACCCAGTACCTTGAACGGTCGAGGGCTCATACTGCAAACTCGATAATCGCCTGGTCCACCGAAAGCGACTCACCCTTGGCGGCCAACACCTTGCTGACCACACCATCGGCCATGGCGAACAGCACGTTCTCCATCTTCATGGCCTCGATCACCGCCACACGCTCGCCAGCCTGAACCTTCTGACCGGGCTGCACTGCAACGTCCACCAGCAAGCCCGGCATGGGCGACAAGACATAACGACTCATGTCCGGCGGCGCCTTGTAGGGCATCAACGCGTACAACTCGGCCGCGCGTTTGGACAGCACCAGCGTGTCGATCTGCGTGCCGTTGTGGGCCACCCGGATGGCAAGTGGGTTTTTGAAAGCCAGCGTTCCGCGCTCAACCTGAGCGGTGAACGGCTCGCCGTTGCAGGTGCCGCTGATGCGCACCTCACCGAGCCGGTATTTGCTACACAATTTGTAGCTACGTTCGCCCACTCTGATTGCGCTGGAGCCCGATTTGGCATCAAACTCGGTGACCACCACCTGAGTCGGGACATGTTGCCCCTCCTTACCCAAGGTCACCACCACGAAGTCTTCCCCCACAGCGATCTCGTGCCCTTCAAGTTGGCCGCTGATGGCGGTGGCGCGGCCACGGTAACGGCGGTGCACAAAGGCGGCAATCGCCACCAGCAAATCGGCATCGTCGTGCGGCACGTCTTCGGCGCGAAAGCCCTGCGCGTAGTGCTCGGCGATAAAGCCGGTGTTGAAGTCGCCCTTGACAAACTTGGGGTGTGCCAACAGCGCTGCCTGGAACGGAATGTTGCTCGACACCCCGCGAATCACAAAACCGTTCAGCGCCTCGCGCATCTTGGCAATGGCTTCGAGCCGATCCTTGCCGTGCACGATCAGCTTGGCAATCATCGAGTCGTAGAACATCGGAATCTCGCCTCCATCCTGCACCCCGGTGTCCACCCGCACACCCTGCCACTTGGTGACGTCGGCGGCAAACATGGTCTCGGTCGGCGGCTGAAAGCGCACCAGCCGCCCGGTGGACGGCAGGAAGCCGCGAAACGGGTCCTCGGCATTGATGCGGCACTCCATCGCCCAGCCATCACGCTTGACCTCGGCTTGCGTCAGGGGCAGCTTCTCACCCGCCGCGACACGAATCATCAACTCCACCAGGTCCAGCCCGGTGATGCACTCGGTCACCGGATGCTCCACTTGCAGCCGCGTGTTCATCTCCAGAAAGTAAAAACTCTGGTCCTTGCCGACCACAAACTCCACCGTGCCAGCGCTTTGGTACTTGACCGCCTTGGCCAGCGCCACCGCCTGCTCGCCCATGGCCTTGCGCGTGGCATCGCTGATGAAGGGGCTGGGCGCCTCTTCGATCACTTTTTGGTGGCGACGCTGAATCGAGCATTCACGCTCATTGAGGTACAACACGTTGCCGTGCGAATCGCCGATGAGTTGAATCTCGATGTGGCGGGGTTCTTCAACGAACTTCTCGATGAAGACCCGGTCGTCACCAAAGCTATTGCGCGCCTCGTTGCGGCAACTGGTGAAGCCGTCGAACGCCTCCTTGTCATTAAAGGCCACACGCAAGCCCTTGCCGCCGCCACCTGCACTGGCCTTGATCATCACCGGGTAACCAATGCCCTTGGCGATCTCCACCGCGCGCTCAGCCGTGTCGATGGCGTCGTTGACACCGGGGATACAGTTGACACCCGCCGCGCCAGCCAGCTTTTTGGACTCGATCTTGTCGCCCATCGCCCCAATGGAATAGTGCTTGGGGCCAATGAAGATGATGCCCTCCTCTTCCACCCGCTTGGCGAACGCCGCGTTCTCGCTGAGGAAGCCATAGCCGGGGTGCACCGCCTGTGCGCCGGTCTGTTTGCAGGCCGCAATGATCTTGTCGGCCACCAGGTAGCTCTCGCGGCTGGCCGCAGGCCCAATGTGCACCGCCTCGTCGGCCAGCATCACATGCCGCGCGTCCTTGTCGGCCTCCGAGTACACCGCCACGGTCTTGATGCCCATCTTGCGGGCAGTCTTGATAACGCGGCAGGCGATTTCACCCGGGGGGGAATAAGATTTTTTTTAAAAATTTTGGTTTTTTCCCTGAATGGTTGGGGGCGCGGGGGGGGGGGCCCCCCAAAAAAATAAGTTTCGCGGGGGGGCTTGGGGGGGGGGGGCCGCGATTTGCGATCAGTATCTTTGTAAACATAGTGCTCTCCTAACGTTATTCGGTCAGCGAATGCTGGCATTCGTTGTGGTACTGGGTCGGTCCGCTTGACCGTGCTCCAAAGCTATGTGCTGAGCCCGCAGCAGGCTTCGGGTATCCGTCTCCGCTCATGTCCCCCGGTCCAGGGCTGAAGCCCTGGCCCTCCTCCTTGACTTCGCTGCGACAGACACCCCAAGCCCGCCGCTGCGAACAGTCTCCTCTGTGCGCGGCCAAACCAAGCCTCTGAGAGATCAGGCTGCCTGGGTGTTCTGCGTAGGTCAGGGAGGAGGCCGAAGGCCGGGGGACACGGAGCAGAGCACCCAGGCGGCCTGATCTCGCGCCAGGCAGGCGTACTCTCGCGCCGGGCAAGCGAAAGCTCGTGCGCAGTAGACAAGTACAGAAGCAGAACATACGCATCAAGCCCTAGAGCGGAATGTTCCCATGCTTGCGCCACGGGTTTTCCAACTTCTTGTCCCGCAGCATCACCAGCGAACGGCAGATGCGTTTGCGGGTCTCATGCGGCAAGATCACGTCGTCAATGAAGCCGCGCGCTCCCGCCACAAACGGGTTGGCAAAGCGGGCCTTGTACTCGGCTTCCTTGGCGGCCAGCTTGGCCGGGTCGCCCTTGTCCTCGCGGAAGATGATCTCCACCGCGCCCTTGGCGCCCATCACCGCGATCTCGGCATTGGGCCAGGCCAGGTTCACGTCGCCGCGCAGGTGCTTGGAGCTCATCACGTCGTAGGCGCCGCCGTAGGCCTTGCGCGTGATCACCGTGATCTTGGGTACCGTGCACTCAGCATACGCATACAGCAGCTTGGCGCCATGTTTGATGATGCCGCCGTACTCTTGCGAGGTGCCAGGCATGAAGCCAGGCACATCAACGAAGGTGATTACGGGTATGTTGAACGCATCGCAAAAACGCACAAAACGCGCCGCCTTGATGCTGCTCTTGATGTCCAGGCAGCCCGCCAGCACCAGCGGCTGATTTGCCACGATGCCAATCGTCTGGCCGTCCATGCGGGCGAAGCCAATCAAAATGTTCTTGGCGTACTCGGGCTGAATCTCAAAGAAATCGCCATCGTCCACCGTCTTGACGATGAGCTCCTTCATGTCGTAGGCTTTGTTGGCGTTGTCGGGCACCAGCGTGTCCAGGCTCAAGTCCATGCGATCGGCCGGGTCGCCACTCTTGCGCACCGGCGCCTTCTCGCGGTTGTTGAGCGGCAGGTAGTTGTACAGGCGCCGGAGCATCAGCAGCGCTTCCACATCGTTCTCGAACGCCAGGTCGGCCACGCCGCTCTTGGTGGTGTGGCTGACGGCGCCGCCCAGTTCTTCGGCGGTCACGTCCTCATGCGTCACGGTCTTGACCACTTCGGGGCCGGTCACGAACATGTAAGAGCTGTCCTTGACCATGAAGATGAAATCGGTCATGGCCGGGGAATACACCGCGCCGCCAGCGCAGGGCCCCATGATCATGCTGATCTGCGGCACCACGCCGCTGGCCATCACGTTGCGTTGGAACACATCGGCATACCCACCCAAGCTGGCCACGCCCTCCTGGATGCGCGCGCCGCCCGAGTCGTTGAGCCCAATCACCGGTGCGCCAACCTTCATGGCCTGGTCCATGACCTTGCAGATCTTCTCGGCATGCGCCTCGCTCAAGGCGCCGCCAAACACCGTGAAGTCCTGGCTGAACACAAACACCAGGCGGCCGTTGATCATGCCGTAGCCGGTGACCACGCCATCGCCCGGGATCTTGTTGTCGGCCATGCCGAAATCGACACAGCGGTGTTCAACAAACATGTCCCACTCTTCGAACGTGCCTTCGTCGAGCAGCAGCTCGATGCGTTCGCGCGCAGTCAGTTTGCCTTTCTTGTGTTGGGCATCGATACGCTTTTGCCCACCGCCCAGGCGCGCCAATTCGCGCTTGGCTTCCAGTTGTACAAGGATGTCGTGCATGGTTTCTCTCTTTCAATGAGTAGTCGTTGTGCTCGGTTTGCTCTTTTTTTGATAGCTAATGGTTGAGGCTTCCCGAATTCATGACGGAGCTTCGTCATTGCGAGCGCAGCGCGGCAATCCATGTTGGAAAGGTCTGGCGGTAGATTGCCGCGCTACGCTCGCAATGACTGGCACTGATGTCATATATCGGGATCACTTCAAGAAGTGGGCTTCACATGGACCAACAGCAGATTTCGTGCCGCCGTCGAGGCGGGCAAGCGCCCCTGCTCGACTTCTTCGCTCAGTCGCGGCAGCAGCGCCCGCACCGCCGGGTCGTGCGCAAACGCCGACTTGAGCCCGGCCTCGATGCGCTCCCACATCCACGACAGCGCCTGGTGCTGGCGTCGCGCCGCCAACTGGCCGTTCGCTGACTGCAATGTTTTGAACTCCAGCACGGCAGCCCAGAAGCCATCGATGCCCTGCCCACAGAGGGCGCTGATCTGAATCACCTTGGGGTGCCAGATGGTTTCGTCATGATGCGCGTGGTCCGACCTGCCATGCAAACCCAGCAGCCGCAAGGACGAGCTGATCTGCGCCTGAGCGCGCGTCGCCGCTGCGGCATCGATGTCGGCCTTGTTGATCACCACCAGGTCCGCCAGCTCCATCACGCCCTTCTTGATCGCCTGCAGGTCGTCGCCCGCGTTGGGCAACTGCAGCAGCACAAACATATCGGTCATGTTGGCCACCGCTGTCTCGCTCTGGCCCACACCGACCGTCTCCACCAGCACGATGTCGTAACCCGCGGCCTCGCACACCAGCATGGCCTCGCGCGTCTTCTCGGCCACGCCACCCAGGGTGCCGCTGCTCGGGCTGGGCCGGATGTAGGCGCGCTCGTGCATGGACAGCTTCTCCATGCGTGTTTTGTCACCCAGGATCGAGCCACCTGAGATGGACGACGACGGGTCCACCGCCAACACCGCCACACGGTGGCCCTTGTCAATCAGGTACAGCCCCAGCGCCTCGATGAAGGTGGACTTGCCCACACCCGGCACCCCGCTTATCCCTAAGCGAAACGACTTGGCGGTGTGCGGCAACAGGGCAGTCAGCAGCGCGTCGGCCTGCGCGCGGTGGTCGTCGCGGGTGGACTCCAGCAAGGTGATGGCCTTGGCGATGGCGCGGCGTTGCGGCAGCGCCGAACCCTGAACGATAGGCTCGAACAAGCTCACACCAGCGCCCCTGCCGTGGAGGACCAGCGGCATTTCACATCGAAGTCGCTCTCAGCGACCGTCGCACGAATTGACAAATGCCTAGGCAACCCAGTTCTCCAGCCTCAGCCCCTCGATGCGCTCAAACTCGCGGGTGTTGTTGGTAACCAGCACGGCATCCTCGGCCAGCGCTTGCGAAGCGATCAACAAATCCATGTGGCCGATGGGTTGGCCTCTTTGACGCAGTACATGAAAGTGGTGGGCGTAGTGCCACATGGCACTGTGTGTCCACGGCAGAATGGTGAACTCCATCAACAGCTGCTCCAGACTTTCACGGTTGCGGGCTTGATGCGTACTTTTCTCGACCCCATAGGCCAGTTCCGCCACCACCAGGGATGGCAGCGCAACGCCCTGGCGCCCTAAAACCAGCAGTTTTTGGAGCACGCTGGGAACGCCACGCTGGATGTAAATCACCATATTGGTGTCAAGCAAATGCAGGGAGGACATCAGTCCAGGCTTTCGATGTCGTCTATGGCGGGAGTTCGGTCGCGCTCAATCTCGTCCGGCATGCCCTCGAACGAAGAGCAGGCAGCCTGAATCCGGGCTAACCAAGCCGCGTTGTCATCTCTCAACGGGCGCAAAATGACTGCATTGCCGACCTTTTCGATACTCACCTCGTCGGTATCAAACCGAAACGCCTTGGGCAGGCGCACAGCCTGACTGCGACCGGTCGTAAAAACTTTGGCAGTGCTGGGGGCGACTGTTGCGGGACTGGTCATGGCACACTCCTTATTGGTTGATATGTACCAATAATATATACCATCTACTTCCGAACTACCAATGACTTCTTGATCTGCTCCAGCACGTCCTTGGCGCTGGCGGGGATCGGCGTGCCGGGGCCGTAGATGCCTTTGACGCCCGCCTCATACAACATCTCATAGTCTTGCCGTGGGATCACGCCGCCGACAAACACCACGATGTCGTCGGCGCCCTGCTTTTTCAGCTCGGCAATGATGGCGGGCACCAGCGTCTTGTGGCCGGCGGCCAGGGTGGACACGCCCACGGCGTGCACGTCGTTCTCAATGGCCTGGCGCGCGCATTCCTCGGGGGTCTGGAACAGTGGGCCAATGTCCACGTCAAACCCTAAGTCGGCAAAGGCGGTGGCCACCACCTTGGCGCCACGGTCGTGGCCATCCTGGCCAAGCTTGGAAATCATCACGCGGGGGCGACGGCCTTCTTGTTCGGCAAAGGCGTTGATCTCAAGCTTGAGGGCATCCCACCCCTCGGCACTGTCATAAGCGGCTGCATACACTCCGGTCACCTTTTGTGTATCGGCGCGGTGGCGCCCGTAGACTGTTTCCAGCGCATCACTGACCTCCCCCACCGTGGCGCGCAGGCGAATGGCCTTGATGCTCAGGTCCAGCAGATTGCCCTCGCCGCTGCCAGCGGCCTGCGTCAGCGCAGCCAGCGCGGCCTGAACCGCCGCACCGTCTCGCTTGGCCTTGATGGTGGTCAGCCGCGCGATCTGCCCGTCGCGCACCGCAACGTTGTCAATGTCACGCGACTCGATCGCGTCCTCGGTCTTGAGTTTGTATTTGTTGACACCGACGATCACGTCTTTGCCAGAGTCGATGCGCGCCTGCTTTTGCGCCGCCGCCGCCTCGATCTTGAGCTTGGCCCAGCCGCTGTCCACCGCCTTGGTCATGCCGCCCATGGCCTCTACTTCTTCAATGATGGCCCAGGCCGCATCGGCCATGTCTTGCGTGAGCTTTTCCATCATGTAGCTGCCGGCCCAGGGGTCGATCACATTGGTGATGTGGGTCTCTTCCTGAATGATGAGCTGGGTGTTGCGAGCAATGCGGGCGCTGAACTCGGTAGGCAGCGCAATCGCCTCGTCAAAGCTGTTGGTGTGCAGGCTTTGGGTGCCACCAAACACCGCCGCCATGGCCTCGATGGTGGTGCGCACCACGTTGTTGTAGGGGTCTTGCTCGGTCAGGCTCCAGCCGCTGGTCTGGCAGTGGGTGCGCAGCATCAGGCTCTTGGGCGCCTTGGCATCGAAGCCCTTCATGATGCGGCACCACAGCAGGCGCGCAGCGCGCATCTTGGCCACTTCCAAATAGAAGTTCATGCCAATGGCCCAGAAGAAACTCAGGCGCCCGGCAAACTCGTCCACGTCCAGGCCGGAGGCAATCGCCGTCTTCACATACTCCTTGCCATCCGCCAGGGTGAAAGCCAATTCGAGCGCCTGATTCGCCCCGGCTTCCTGCATGTGGTAACCCGAAATGCTGATCGAGTTGAACTTGGGCATGTTCCGGGCGGTGTAGCCAATGATGTCGCCAATGATGCGCATGCTCGGCGCGGGCGGGTAGATGTAGGTGTTGCGCACCATGAACTCTTTCAGAATGTCGTTCTGAATCGTTCCACTCAGTTGGTCCTGGCTCACGCCCTGCTCTTCCGCCGCCACCACATAACCGGCCAGCACCGGCAGCACCGCGCCGTTCATGGTCATGGAGACGCTGACCTTATCCAACGGGATCTGGTCGAACAGGATCTTCATGTCTTCCACCGAGTCAATCGCCACGCCGGCCTTGCCCACGTCGCCGGTCACGCGCGGGTGGTCGCTGTCATAACCCCGGTGCGTGGCCAGGTCAAACGCCACACTCACGCCCTGCCCGCCAGCGGCCAGGGCCTTGCGGTAGAAGGCATTGGACTCTTCGGCGGTGGAAAAGCCAGCGTACTGACGAATGGTCCAGGGCCGCACCGCGTACATGGTGGCTTGGGGGCCGCGCAGATAGGGCTCAAAACCGGGCAAGGTGTCGGCATGGGGCAAATTGGCGGTGTCGGCTGCGGTGTACAGCGGCTTGACCGTGATGCCATCTGGCGTGTGCCAGTTCAGGGCCTCCAGATTGCCGCCGGGGGCCGATTTTGCGGCGGCCTTGGCCCAGGTTTCGAGGCTGGCGGACTGAAATTCGGGTGCTTGCTTTGTCATAAGGGTGTGCCCTGGCGGTGGGTGGCTACAACAACGTGCCGCGTTTGAACTGAATGCCATGTTAGACCCGCAAGCAGGCCTTGAACAGCGCGATTTCCGTGGGTCGAAGTGTACATTATTTATAATTATTGATGCAAAATATGGCTGGCAGCTTACAATCCCGCCATGTCAGCACAGTCCCTCTCCCCCCGCGCACTCTACGAAGAAGTAGCCGAGCTGCTACGCCAGCGCATCTTCAACCGCGAGCTCGAACCCGGTAGCTGGATTGACGAGCTCAAGATCGCCCAGGACTACGGCATCAGCCGCACCCCGCTGCGCGAAGCCCTCAAGGTGCTGGCCGCCGAAGGCCTGGTGACCATGAAAGTGCGCCGTGGCGCCTACGTGACCGAGGTGTCCGACAAAGACCTGCGCGATGTCTACCACCTGCTCAGCCTGCTCGAATCCGACGCTGCCGGCGTGGTGGCCACGCAGGCCACCGCGGCGCAACTAACGGAACTTCAAAGCCTGCACGCCGCGCTGGAAGCCGCGGTGCAGCCCGACCAGGTCGACCGCGATCGCTTTTTTGAGCTTAACGAAGCCTTTCACATGCGTCTGCTGGAAATTGCCAACAACCGTTGGCGCGACCAGATGGTGACCGACTTGCGCAAGGTGATGAAGCTCAACCGGCACAACTCGCTACTCAAGAGCGGCCGCATCAAGGAATCGCTGGCCGAGCACCGCGCCATCATGGCCGCGCTGGCCGAACGCAACGCCGCCAGCACCATGCAACGCATGCGGGATCACTTTGCCAACGGGCTCGAAGCGGCGGCCTGATCGCCTGCGCCGGGCTTGTGTGCGGGACAATTCAGCTAGGTCATCGCGATGCTGAGCGCACGTGTCCGTGACGAACCAGTTAGCCCGCATCGCGGGCGGCTATTGACGCTTTGTCTTGTGCCATTTGCCAACCTTGCATTGCCCTGTCATTTCCTCTCTATTCCAAGAATTGGTGTCAATGCGGATTGCTCGAAATTCCGGTGAATCTTTGTCATTCCCGGCAGTGAACATGAAGCGGATGATCGCGACAACACCTTCCGGGTAAAGAAATTGCATTCCTTCTTCGAGGTTCCCAATTTGGTCTTTCGAGGCCGGAGCCAAGCGGATGCCCGACGGAAATTGCCTGATGCCGAAGTAGACAAGTTTGGCTGGTTTCCTAAACATAGCTGGATCACTTGGGACGTATTCGGCAGTTGCCTGTCCAGACATAACTGAGGTGGCAACCGCGAAGATGAATGCTATGAGGTGATTGGCGTTCTTCATTTGACTCGCAACGACTGATGGATAGAAATCAGGGCTAACGTCGGAGGCCAGGCGCAGCCACAGGCTGCCCGCCCTGGGCCGACCAGTTCGACAGCACTTTGTCAGAGCCGCGGACCTTTGCCGCGACTGGAATGCCATACGGAAAGTACAACGAATAAGGTTGGCATCATCGTTCCGGCAGTGCGACTGGACGCAGGGCCTTCATACGTTCCATGTAGGCGCCGAGTGCAGTGAATTCATGCAAGATCTCAGCGCTTGCAGGTGGACGCGACATGTAGACCAGTTGGGCGTTGACGGCGAAGTCGCACAGGTACGGGGTTTGACCGAGCAGGTATGGCTGTTCCGCCAGTATGGCGGTCAGGGCGCCGAACTCGCGTCGGAGATCAGCGGTGATTTGGTCGAGTGATTTGCGGCCCGTGCCTTGCCCGCGCAGTTGTGCTGCAATGCGGCATTGATAGAAGAGGCGCGCCGCGATGCCAAGTGGCGTGGCGCCGAAGGCTCTTCGTACCATAGGCTTGCCGCGCGGCTCAATCCACTGGAAGTACAGGCCCAGGAAGTACAGCGCCTCATCTGACCAGTCCTCAAGCGCGTGCGACAAGCCTCTCAGATGTGAATCCTCCGGCAAGATGGCTGGCTCAGGGAACACTCGTTCAATTTCGTGTGCAATATCGGTTGAGTCGACGATCAGGCGGCCATCGATCTCCAGGGCGGGCACCTTCCCTACGTTGCTTCGTCGCAGCAGTTCCATAAGCGAAGGGCCAAGTACGGCGACGCGCTCGAACGAAACACCTTTGTAGGCCAGGATCGCCCGCACCTTCAAGCAGAATGGCGACGGGGCCCAATCGAAGAGTCGGAGCTGCATAGGTGGCCTCTGATGATGCCTAACGAGGCTGTGCAAAAACCCCATTCGCATCCGCCCAAGGCATGCAGCCAAGGCGTTGCGAATCCGGAATGGTCGTTTGACGTTTCATCCCGCCAGTGTGCCGCATTTCTGACCTCCTATCGCGCGCCAAGCGCTTGTACAGTGCCTCGTGGCCGGTTTTCGGCCTGTACACCCCGTCTACTGGGCATACCCATGGTTGGCCAGCTTCTCGATGTTGTGCACCAGGCAGTACAGGCTCCACTGCGCATTGACTTTGGCCTTGCCGCGCAGCGTGAAGCGGTTCAATCGCTTGTTGTGCCGGATGTTGCCAAACACCGGCTCCACCGTGCCGATGCGCTGGCTGTACAGGTGCCGGCCTCTGGCTGAGTCAATGGCCTGCTTCATCAGTTCGATGGCGGCATGCGGGCTGGGCTGGTTCTTGGCAAAGATCGAGACGTGACGCACCTGGGTGCTTTGGGGCTTGCGCAGGCACTGGTCCCGGCGTTGGCAAGGCACACAGCTTTGCTTGGCACCGGTGAAGCGGTGGTGTACCTTGCCTCTGACCATGCAGTGGTTGCCGTTGCTGTACAGGTGTTGTCCGGCCGGGCAGATGCAGCTGTTGGTGGGCGCGTGGTAGGTAAAGTCGACGGGACGGTACAAGCGAATTGGTGCCTCTTTGGCGCGGGCGCCCTTGTCATACAGGGGGTCGGGTTTGGCTTTGTGCTTGGCTTGCTCGGCAAGGCGTTCATCGCGCTGGCGCATCTGGTTGTCCGCTATCAGGGCCGGGATGTTGGCTTCGCGCAATGCGGCAATGTTGTCCTTGCTGTGGTAGCCCGCATCCGCCGTGATCAGGGTGTGCGCCTCACGCACCGTGCTGCTGGCTTGGACCATGGGCAGCAGCATGGCCTGCTCGGAGCCTGAGCCGGTGACTTCTGCGGCCACGATCACCTGGTGGGCGCTGTCCACTGCGGCCTGCGCGGCGTAGCCCTGGATGACGCCTTTGCTGGTAGCCATCTTGGCGCTGTCCGGGTCGGTGATGTTGGTCTTGAGCTCCTGGCCTTTGCGGTTGAGGCGGGGCTTGTTGCCAGCGACGAAGTCACGGGTGACTTGGGCCTCCTTGCGCAGGGCCTCGATGCGGTCTTGGTGTTTGGTGCTGAGCTCGTGGTCCTGGCCAGCGTCATCTTGGCTTTGGTGCAGGGCGATGATTTTGGCGGCGGCTTGGTCCAGGCGGGCGGCGCGGTGGCGCAGTTCGGCGTGGGTGCCGCTGCGCTCTTTACTGGCGTTGGCCGGCAGCTTGACGCCGTCGATGGCAAACATCTGGCGGCCAATCAAACCCATGCGGTCGCAGGTGAGCAGGACTTCGGTGAACAGGGCTTTGATCTGGGGTCCGAGTTCGCGCACAAACTTCGCGATGTGGGTGTAGCTGGGTTGGCTGTCACCGCTGATGGCGATGAACTGGACATGGTGCAGGCAGGCGTGTTCGATGCGCCGGCTCGAGATCAGTCCACGGCTGTAGGCCAGCAGGACAATTTTGAGCATGACGCGCGGGTCGTAGGCGCTGGCGCCGACTTCGTCGTTGTTGAAGCGCACATCCAGTGCATCGAGGTTCAACTCATGATCGACCAGATGGTCCAGGGCGAACTCGAAGGTGCCGCTCTGGATTTGTTCAGACAGCACCACGGGCAGCAGGCGTGGGCTGCGGTCAACGGGTTTGCAGCGGGGCATGGTGTTGAGCGGCAAACGTGATGTTTGGTCAACGCTGGATGCTCAGCCCGCGATGTCGGGGTCAACCCTGAGTGGGGGGTTTTTGCACAGCCTCAACGAGGGTGCGCAGAACCCCATTCCCACCCGCCCAAGGCATGAGACCGAGACGTCGCGAATTGGGAATCGAGGTTAAGCGTTTCACCCCGCCAGTGTGCCGCACTTCTGCCCTGTCTCGAACAACAAGCGCTTGTACAGTGCCTCGCAGACCGTTTTCGGCCCGCACACCCCGTCTACTGGGCATACCCATGGTGCGCCAGCTTCTCGCTCGACGCCTTAGAGGCGTTTGCACGCGTGGCGCCAGCGCCACCCCCGGTCTGTCGCAAACCCGTTCTGCTACATATTTAGTAGCTTTTCGCTTAGTTTGGATGCGCTCTACAGCCCAATTCAACCCCTAAACCTCCTCAGGCACCATCTTGATCGCCCCGCACGGGCACTCGGCCACGCAGATGCCGCAGCCTTTGCAGTAGTCCAGCTTGAAGTCAAAGCCCTTGCCGGGGCCGTGTTTGATGACGGCGTTGTCGGGGCACACGCCGTAGCAGTTGTCGCATTCAAAGCAGTTGCCACACGACAGGCAGCGCCGCGCCTCGAACAGAGCGTTGGTCTCGTCCAGGCCGCCCTGCACTTCCTCAAAAGTCGATTGGCGCCGGATGATGTCCAGCATCGGGCGCACGGTTTTGGGCGCGTCGCTGTAGTACCAATTGTTGAGTTTGTCGAAGCTGGCCAGCTCGTGTTTGGGCTCGGACACATAGGTCTGGCCGCGCAGCCAGGCGTCGATGTGGCGGGCGGCTTTTTTGCCGTGGCCGATGGCCACCGTCACGTTGCGCTCGGCCGGCACCATGTCGCCGCCGGCAAAGATGCCGGCGTGGCCGGTCATCATTTGCGGGTTGACCTGCACCACGCCGTCTTGCACCGCCAGGCCGGGCACACCCTCGATCAGCGACAGGTCGACGTCCTGGCCCAGCGCCAGCACCACCGAGTCGGCCTCCAGCGTTTCAAACTCACCGGTGGGTTGCGGAAAACCTTTCTCGTCCAGCGCCATCTTCTCCACCGTGATGTACGACTCACCCGCCTGCTTGATGGTGGACAGCCACTTGATCATCACGCCCTCTTGCAGCGCTTCTTCCACCTCGAAGTCGTGCGCCGGCATCTTCTCACGCGTGCGGCGGTAGACGATGATGGACTCGGTGGCGCCCAGGCGCTTGGCGGTGCGGGCCACGTCAATCGCCGTGTTGCCGCCGCCATACACCACCACGCGCCGGCCCAGCAGGGGTTTGTCTTCGCCCTCCATCGAGCGCAGCACGGCCACTGCGTCCAGCACCTTGGCCGAGTCGCCAGCCGGGATGAAGGCACGCTTGGCAATGTGCGCGCCCACCGCCAGAAACACCGCGTCAAAGCCGCCCGCGTGTTTGGCCTCCAGCACATTGGAGACCTTACAGTTGTAGTGGATCGTCACGCCCAGCGCCACGATGCGTTGCACCTCGGCGTCCAGCACCTGGCGCGGCAAGCGGTACTGCGGAATGCCAAAACGCATCATGCCGCCAGGCAGCGGGCCGGCCTCTTGCACCGTCACCTGATGACCCAAGCGCGCCAGGTGGTAAGCCGCCGACAGGCCGCTGGGGCCGGCACCGACCACCAACACTTTTTTGCCGGTGGCCGCAGGCACCGGCTCAAACTGCCAGCCCTTGGCAATCGCCTCGTCACCCAGAAAGCGCTCCACCGAGTTGATGCCCACCGGCGCGTCCACCTTGGCGCGGTTGCAGGCGGATTCGCAACTGTGGTAACAGACCCGCCCCATGATGGCGGGAAAGGGGTTGTCCTGCACCAGCTTGCGCCAGGCTTGTTCGTAGTCGCCCGACTCGGCATGAAACAGCCAGGCCTGGATGTTCTCGCCCGCCGGGCACTGGTGGTTGCAAGGGGGCAGGCGGTCCAGGTAGACCGGGCGCGCGTTGCGCCACGAACCGGTGTGGTTAGCCAGCGAGCTGCCGACGTCGAGCGTGATGGCAAAGGGTTTTTGCATGATTTGTCTCCGCGACTAACTATTGACGTTTCCAAAATGCAGGGCATCAGACCCGTCATTGCGAGCGCAGCGTGGCAATCCACCGTTGTGGGCTCATCCACTGTGGATTGCCACGCTGCGCTCGCAATGACGACGCATTGTCATGAAATCCGGACGTGACCTTAGGCCGGGTCAAGCAAGCCATAGCGGCGTATGTTGCGGTCCGCAATCGCCTGCAGCCGCGCAATGGTGGCGGTGTCGGGCGTCTTGCCAAACAAATGGGCAAAGCGCTTTTGCGGGCGCAGGTAGTCTTCAATCGGAACTTGGCGGCGGATTTTGGTGACGCCGGTAACTTCGCCACGCTTGGCTTCGAACACCGGGAAGAAACCACTCTCGGTGGCCAGCCGGGCCAGCTTGATGGTGTCGTGGGATGCTGCGCCCCAGCCCAACGGACAGGGCACAAAGATGTGGATGTAGCGCGCACCGTGGATCGACATGGCCCGTTTGACCTTGTATTCCAGATCATGCAGATCCGCCACGGTGGCGGTGGCCACGTAGGGGATTTCATGCGCCATGGCGATTTGCGGCAGGTTTTTGCCTTGGCCAAATACGTTGCCGGGGTGCGGGCCAACCGGCATGGTGGTGGCGGTGCGCGCTGCCGGTGGCGTGGCGCTGGAGCGCTGCACGCCGGTGTTCATGTAGGCCTCGTTGTCGTAGCAGATGTACAGCACGTCGTCGTTGCGCTCAAACATGCCCGACAGGCAGCCAAAGCCAATGTCGGTGGTGCCACCATCGCCACCCTGCGCCACCACCCGCACCTCGCTGCGGCCCTTCACGCGCATGGCGGCGGCAATGCCGGTGGCCACCGCCGCAGCGTTGCCAAACAGCGAGTGAATCCAGGGCATTTGCCACGAGGTTTCGGGGTACGGGGTGGAGAACACCTCCAGGCAGCCGGTGGCGTTGGCGGCGATCAATTGGCCCTGGGTGGCCTGCATGGCCGCGTCGATAGCGTAACGCGCCCCCAGCGCCTCGCCGCAGCCCTGGCAGGCGCGGTGACCGGAGTTGAGCGAGTTGAAGCGCTGCGTGTCGGCCTGCACGCTGCGCAACTCGGGCGCCAGCAGGCGGTTGCCCACCGTGAAGGTGCCGGTCTGGTAAAACTTGACGATAGTTTGGTCCATCACATTCCCCTAACCAATACCGGACGACACGGTGCCGATGTCGCGCAAGATGCCCTCGGCCACCGGGCCGGAACGGCGTTGCGTCTTCTCACGATCGAGCACGCGGTTGACCACCTCCCAGTTCAAATCGAGAAAGGTCAACAGCTCCAGTTTGTCGGCCACCGCATCCTGGAGCAGTCGATGCAATGAAGCCTTGGTAATGGCCCGCCCGCCCAGACCGGCGATCACCGCATACACCTGCTGCGGCCGGCTTTGCACGGCGCTGCGCACGTCGCGCGAGACGATGCCACCAATGCCCACGGCAAAGCATTTCTCGATCACCACAATGCGCTTGGCATGCGCGGTGGCGGCGCGGATCGCCTCGATCGGGAACGGGCGGTACGAGGTGATGCCCAACACGCCCACCTTGATGCCCTCGGCACGCAGGTCGTCCACTGTGTCCTTGATGGTGCCCAGCACCGAGCCCAGGGCGATCACCACCGTGTCGGCATCGTCCAGGCGGTAGGGCTTGATCAGCCCACCCGAGTCGCGCCCAAACACCGCTTTGAATTCTTTGGCGATCTGCGGTATCAGCTCCAGCGCCTGCATTTGTTTGGCGTGCGCCAGGTAGCGCACTTCGGTAAAGGCCTCGGGCCCCACCATCGCGCCGATGGTGACTGGCTCGTTCGGGTCCAGCACCTGGCGCGGCTCGTAGGGCGGCAGGAAGTGATCCACCTGCGCCTGCTCGGGCATGTCCACGCGCTCGTAGGCATGGGTCAGGATAAAGCCGTCCATGCACACCATCACCGGTAGCGACAACTCTTCGGCAATGCGAAAAGCCTGGATGTGCAGGTCCAGCGCCTCCTGGTTGCTCTCGGCAAAAATCTGCAGCCAACCGGCATCGCGCATCGACATGCTGTCGGTGTGGTCGTTCCAGATGTTGATGGGCGCGCCAATGGCGCGGTTGGCCACCGTCATCACAATCGGCAGGCCCAGGCCCGAGGCGTTGTAGACCGCCTCGGCCATGAACAACAAGCCCTGGCTGGCGGTGGCAGTGTAGGCCCGCGCGCCAGCGGCGGAGGCACCAATGGCCACGCTCAGAGCAGCAAATTCGGACTCAACGTTGATGAACTCGCAACGCGTCAGCGCGCCGCTCTTGACCATCTCGCCCAGGCCTTCAACGATGTGGGTCTGGGGTGAAATCGGGTAGGCGCAAATCACCTCCGGGCGGCTCAGCGCCACCGCCACGGCCACGCCGTGGGAGCCTTCGCATTGTTCAAGCATCTTGATTTGCCCCCACGTTTGTCGCTGCGCGTACTGCACTGCCCCCCGAGGGGTCCGCGCCTTGCTTGGGGCGGCCCTGCGCGGCGGCAGCCTGCGCCTTCTTCTCTTGTTCCATCACGATGTCATAGGCCTCGCGAGCAGCGTCCTCGTTGCCCTGGGCCACCGCGCCCGAGAACTTCTGCCGGATGGCCGCGCGCACGGCGTCCAGGCTGATCAAACCACCGAGCGCGGCAAAGGCGCCCAACAGCGGCACGTTGGGCACCGGTCGGCCCACGTGTTTCATGGCCAGTTCGCTGGCCGGCACCGTCAGCAGATGCTCCGGGCGAAAGCTTTTGACAAAGTCGCCCAGGCCCAACTCGGCAAAGCTGCGGGTAGTGTTGATCAGGATGTAGCCGTCCTTTTTGAGGCCGCCAAACACGTCCACCTGGTGCAGCAGCGTGGGGTCCTGGATGATGATGGCGTCGGGCTGCATGATGGGTTCGCGCAGCCGAATCTCCTTGTCGTCCATGCGGCAGAACGCCACCACCGGCGCACCGGTGCGCTCGGACCCGAAGCTGGGGAAGGCCTGCGCGTGCCGCCCTCCAAGAAAAGCCGCAATGGACAGCATCTCGGCGCCGGTGACCACGCCCTGTCCGCCGCGCCCGTGAATTCGTACCTGGAACATGGCTTGCCTTTCAGGTCAAGCGGATGCGCGCAGGCCCTTGCGCCGCGTGTATTGCCCGACTGGCTCCATCGTGCCGCATCGCGTTGGCCGGTACTTGACTTGAATCAACCATTGCCACCGATGGCGCCGAGCCGTTCGCAGCCTATCGCCGCGTCACCAAAAAAACGCCGGGCAAGATCAACGCCGCCCCGCTCAGATGGTGTACACCCAAGGGCTCGTTGAGCACCAGCCAAGCCGCCAGCGCGGCGTACAGCGGGCCGAGGTACAAGGTGACCGCAACCCGGCTCGCGCCCAGTATTTTTTGCGACCAACCGTAGATCCAGTACGCCGCCAGTCCCGGCACCAGGGCGGCCACCACGGTCAGGATGGTGGCGGTACGGCTCCAGGCCGGTGTGTCAGGCAAGCCCAGCTCCCACAGGGAAAACGGCAGCAGCACCAACACACCGCCGGCGCAAGTGGCCGCCAGCCGCGCGGTGGCGCCAAGCGTGCTGGGCCAGTGCTTTTGCAGCAAGGCGTACAGGGCCCACGACACCATGGCCAACACAATCCAGGCGTCACCCACCACCCATTGAACATCGGCCAGCGCCAGCCACTGCCCCTTGACCACCACATGTGTGACACCGGCCAGCGCCAACACCACACCCACTACCTGCCGGGCCGCAAACCGCTCGCCCAGCCACAGCACCGCCCCCAGCGCAATCAGCACCGGCGAGGCGGAATAGATCAGTGCGATGTTCATGGCGCCGGTGGTCCGGGCGCCCAGGTAAACCCAGGCCCCGCACACCACCATGCCGAAGAATCCCAGCACCACGTATTGGTGCCAGACCCGTGCCAGCGCAGCACGCTCACGCCACAGTTCTCCGCGGGCCAGCACGGCCAACAGCGCCCCGGCGATGGCCCAACGGCCCAGCGCCAGCACGTGCGGCGTGACCACGCCGGGCGCCATGCGCGCAACGATGTAGTTGACCGACCACAGCGCCGGGGTAACCCAGATCAGCGCCATGGCCAGGCGCTGGCGCGATTCGGGCTTGACCACGCTAACTTTCGGCCGACGCCGCCGTGGCGCCGTGCGCCAGCGCCATAACCTGGTGTGCCGGCTGTGCATGCAGGCGGTGGTCGCTCCATGCCTGGCGCCAACGGCGCGCGCCAGGCAGGCCATGGCGCAGACCCAGCATGTGGCGTGCCATCGTGCTCCAGGGCGTGCCGTGCTCAGCCGCCTCGCGCGCCATGTAGTCGCACATCTGTGCCTCGATCGTTTCGCGGCTGCGCTCACTCGGTTGTTCCCCGAAAAATACGTGATCCCAATCCGCCATCAGCCAGGGGTTGTGGTAGGCCTCGCGACCAACCATCACGCCGTCGAGGTGCCGCAGGTGATCGATGATCTGCTCGTTGCCGGTGATGCCACCATTGACACAGATGGTCAGATCTGGAAAGTCTTGTTTGAGGCGGTAGGCCAGTTCGTAACGCAGGGGCGGAATCTCCCGGTTTTCCTTGGGCGACAGGCCCTTGAGCCACGCATTGCGGGCGTGCACGATGAACACCTGGCAACCGGCTTGCGCCACCGTGCCCACAAAGTCCCGCACAAAGTCGTAGCTCTCCAGCTTGTCGATGCCGATGCGGTGCTTCACGGTGACCGGCACGCTAACCGCATCGACCATGGCCTTGACGCAGTCAGCGACCAGTTGCGGTTCGGCCATCAGGCACGCACCAAAGGCACCGCGCTGCACCCGCTCGCTGGGACAGCCGCAGTTCAGGTTGATTTCGTCATAGCCCCATTGCTCGCCCAACTTGGCGCAGTGCGCCAGGTCAGCCGGCTCGCTGCCGCCGAGTTGCAGCGCCACGGGGTGCTCGTCGATGTTGTAGCGCAGATGCCGTGGCACATCGCCGTGAATCAAGGCGCCGGTGGTCACCATTTCCGTGTACAGCAGGGTGCGCTGGGTGAGCAATCGGTGGAAGTAACGACAGTGGCGATCTGTCCAGTCCATCATCGGGGCGACGGACAGCCGCCAGCGCTGAGACGGGAAAGGGGTTTGATTCGACATGGGCGGGATTATCCCCAGGCATGGGCTTGCCGCCCGCGAGCGGGGCCAATCACGGCGCGACGCACCATGGCGCCTGCTGGTGCACCAGGCCCATCCACAGCGCCCAGGCCGAACTGGCAGCCAGCGCCAGGCCTGCCAGCCGCACGCCCCACTGCCCGTTGCCCTGGCGGCTCAGGCGCAGCCAGAGCCAGGGTCCCGCCATCATCGACACGCTGCTGCCCAAGGCGAACAGGGCCATGACGGCGGCGCCCTGGACGGCATGGCCGCTCAAGGTAGCCACCAGCAGCGCCGAGTACAACAGCCCGCACGGCAACAACGCCCACAGCGTGCCCACTACCAGCGGTGCGCCGCGGCCCCAACCGGCAGCCAGACGGCGGGCCAGCGCCCACAGCGAGCGCCCGGCGCGCTCCAGCCAGACCGGCTGCCTGGCGCTGAACAACAGCACCAGGCCGAGCACCACCATTGCCACATGAAAGAGGCTCCAGACCGGGCGCAGCGCTGCAGATTGCACCGTGAGCCAACCAAAGCCCTGCATCGAGGCACCCGCGAGGGCACCAAGCAGTGAGTAGCCGATCACGCGACCGGCCTGAAAGGTCCACATGGCTGAGTTCTTGCGCTGACCGGCCGCCTGCCCGATGCCGGCGCACGCGGCGCCGCACATGGCAACGCAGTGGGGCCCTCCTACCAGCCCCATCAGCAGGGCTGTCAGGGCCAGCGAGCTTTGCATGGGGGTGTCAAATGATCTTGGAGAAACGCGCGCGGGTGCGGTCAGTCTGCAAGTAACGGTCGAACACCATGGCCACAGCCCGCACAAAGAACCAGCCGGTGGGCGTGACCTGAATGCCGCTGTCGTCCAGCGTCACAAGACCTTGCTCGGCCAGGCCCTGCAAGGCTTCCATTTCGGACGCGAAGTAGCTCTTGAACGTGATCAGGTGGCCCAGTTCGATGGACTCGAACAACACCTGTCCCTGGCACATCAGCGCCATGATGACAGCGCGACGCACCAAGTCATCCCGCGACAAGGCCAAGCCGCGCACCACCGGGAAGCTGCCATGGTCAAGGTAGTCGTAATACTCTTCCAGGGTCTTGGCATTCTGGCTGTAGGTTGCGCCAATGCGGCCGATCGACGATACGCCAAGGCCAATCAGGTCGCAGTCCGGTTGCGTGCTGTAGCCCTGGAAATTGCGGTGCAGGCGACCCTGGCGCTTGGCCACGGCCAGGGCGTCGTTCGGCAATGCAAAGTGATCCATGCCCACATACACATAACCCGCCTGCATGAACGCCGCCATTGAGCGCGCCAGCATCGACACTTTGGCCGCACCACCAGGCAACTCCACCGTGGCAATGCGCCGCTGCGGCTTGAATCGCTCCGGCAGGTGGGCGTAGGCGTACAGCGCGATCCTGTCAGGACGCAGTTCGGTCACCTGGGCCAGCGTGCGGTCGAAGGACTCGGGACTCTGCAGCGGCAAGCCATAGATCAGGTCCACGTTGACCGAATCGAACCCCCGTTCACGCGCCGCCGCCACCAGGGCGAACACCTGCTCAGCCGGCTGCACCCGGTGCACGGCCTTCTGCACGGCCGGGTCGAAATCCTGCACGCCAAAGCTCAGTCGGTTGAACCCCAGCTCTTTCAGCGTGTCAAGCCGCTTGGCGTCGACGGTGCGCGGGTCTACTTCGATCGAGTACTCGCCCCCCGGCGCCAAGGTGAAGCTGCGCTTGAACATCGCCATAAGTTCGCGCAATTCATCGTCGTTCAGAAAGGTCGGTGTGCCCCCCCCCAGGTGCAACTGCGACACGGTCTGCCCCACCCCAATGTGCTCGGTGTGCAGATCGACCTCCCGGCTGAGGTAGCGCAGATACGGCGTGGCACGGTCGTGGTGCTTGGTGATGATCTTGTTGCAGGCGCAGTAGTAGCACAGCGACTCACAAAACGGGATGTGCACGTACAAGGACAGCGGCAGGCTCATGCCCGCGGCGCCGGCGCGGCGCAAGCTCAGGGCCTGGATGTAGTCGTCGGCACCAAAAGCCTCAACAAATCGGTCCGCAGTAGGGTAAGAGGTGTACCGCGGGCCCGAAACATCAAATCGACGCAGGAGCTCTTCGGAGACAGGTTCAGCGGCGGCTGCGTTCATTGGAAATCCTTGGCAAACCTGTCAACTATGCAGCAAGCGCAGAACAAAAACCTTGATGCGCGTCAAACTACAATTAGTCTAGGGGTACTCTGGAATTGACCCAGATCAGCAGTAAACTCATTGGATGACTCAGACCGTATCGATTTGTAACACCAGCAAACACGAATCGCCTGTCCCCATGCAACAGATGAATCCTCACGCCATCAAGGTCGCGTGCTCAAACTGTAATTTGCGCGAATTGTGCATGCCCATGGGCCTGAGCAGCGACGAGTTGGACCGCATCGATGAAGTGGTTGCGGCGCGGCGCAAGATCAAACGCGGCACCACCTTGTTTCGCAACGGCGAAAAGTTTGTCAGCCTGTACGCCATTCGCACCGGCTTCTTCAAGACCTGCGTGGCCTGCGAGGACGGCCGTGACCAGGTGACCGGCTTCCAGATGGCCGGCGAAGTGATCGGGCTCGATGGCATCGTCAACGATCACCACACCTGCGATGCGGTGGCGCTGGAGGACGCGGAAGTCTGCGTCATGCCGTTCGACCGGATTGAGGAGTTGTCCCGCGAAGTAACCTCGCTGCAACGCCACGTGCACAAAATCATGAGCCGCGAGATCGTGCGCGAGCACGGCGTGATGCTGCTGCTGGGCAGCATGCGTGCCGAGGAGCGCCTGGCTGCCTTCCTGCTCAATCTGGTGCAGCGCCTGCATGCGCGAGGCTTCTCGCAGTCCGAACTGGTGTTGCGCATGACGCGCGAGGAAATCGGCAGCTACCTTGGGCTTAAGCTCGAAACCGTCAGCCGCACGTTCTCCAAGTTCGTCGAAGACGGCATCGTTGAGGTACGCCAGCGTCATGTGCGCATCATCAATACGGAAGCCCTGCGCGAGATCGTCAACCCGAACGCGAATGCGCTCTAACAACCACCCTGCTTGGGACACCCATCGGGCCGCTGATTAGGCTCCAGCGGGCAACGGTTGACCTCAAACGGCGACATCGACAGCAGCGTGGTAAGCCCACTGGCCAGCATCGCAATACCCCAAAAAACAAAGAAGGCCAGCGTGTACACGCCCTGGCGTGACAGCTCGACCGGCTGGCCGAACCAGTGCAGGTCTTGCGGGTCCACCATGGCGAACACCAAGGCTTCGAGCATGCCGGCGACCAAAAAGGCTGGCCACATGATCCACATGATTCGTTGTCCAAGCATAGTGGTCTCGTACGTTTCCGATTCGGCCGACTTAAGGTTTGACGGGGACCGGCGGAGCGGCAGGCACCACGCCGGTGGCTGCATGGTTGCGACCCTGAACGGCCGGCGCCAGGCTGGCGGCATCGCCCTGTAGGGTGCGGTTGATCTCGACGCCCTTCTGGTAGTAATCCTCCGTCACCAGATGATCGGGCCGACTAAGGGCCAGGTAGAGCGTGACGAAACCCGCCACGATAACCACGGCAGGCCCCGATATGACCAGCCAGACATGGCCGAACTTCCACCAGGGGGGCGATGGTTCGGCTGAGTTGTGCGACATGCAAGCTCCTTAGCGAGGGACCACAAAGACTGATTTTTCGAGGACGTGCGCGGGTCGATCGACGCCTTCAATCTCGAACTGGATCACGTGCGAACCGGGCTTGGCCGCCTCTAGTGGCAACTGCAGCCGCACCGCGACCCACCGCGACTGGGTGGCATCTACCGCAACCTCATTGTCGGAGCTCAGGCTCAATCCTGGCAGGCCACTGGCCGATATCCGATAACGCTGCTGGGCCTCTGTGGCGTTCATGATCTGCAGGCGGTAGACGTTTTCGATAAGCCCCGGGCCAACCATTCGCGCCTGCGCACCGCGATCACGCACGACATCGACCTTGAACGGCTGGCGCAGTGACAGACTCACCAACATACCAACAATGACAATGCCCAGAATTGCGGTATAGATCAGCACCCGTGGGCGCAGAATGCGCCGCACAATGTCGGACTTGCCCCAGCCCTGCGCCATGGCGTTCTGGGTCGAGTATTTGATCAGACCCTGCGCGTAGCCCATCTTGTCCATCACGGTGTCACAGACATCGGCACAGGCACCGCAACCGATGCATTCGTACTGCAGGCCTTTGCGGATATCAATGCCCGTCGGGCAAACCTGCACACACAGGGTGCAATCGACGCAAGCGCCCAGATTGAGTGATGCAGGCTCGGCTTTGCGCGAGCGCGCGCCACGTGGCTCGCCGCGCGCCTCGTCATAGGTCACCACCAGGGTGTCATGGTCGAACATGGCGCTTTGGAAGCGCGCATAAGGACACATGTGCAGGCACACCTGCTCTCGCAAGAACCCCGCATTGCCGTAGGTGGCCAGACCATAGAACAGCACCCAGAACCACTCCCACGGCCCGAGGTCAAATTGCATCACCTGCAAGGCCAGTACCTTGATCGGCGTGAAGTAGCCAACAAAGGTGAAGCCGGTCCACAGGGCCAACGCAATCCACACCACCTGTGTTCCGCCCTTGCGCCAGAGCTTGTCCAGGCTCCAGGGTTGCGCATCCCGGCGCATGCGCGCCGACCGGTCACCCTCAAACGCCTTCTCGATCCACAGGAAAATCTCGGTGTACACCGTCTGCGGGCAAGCGTAGCCACACCATAAACGACCCGCCACTGCCGTGAACAGAAACAGTGACAGCGCCGAGATCACCAGGATGCCGGTGAGGTAGATGAAGTCCTGGGGATACAGAACCAGGTTGAAGATGTAGAAGCGTCGTGCCTCCAGATCGAACAACACGGCCTGGCGCTGACCCCATTCCAGCCAGGGCACGCCGTAGAACACCAGTTGGGTGAGAAGCACCAGAATCCAGCGCCAGCGCGAAAAAATGCCGGAGACGCTGCGCGGATAGATCTTTTTGTGCGCCTCGTACAAGGACACCATCACCGGGTCGCCGCCACCCGCAGTGATGGGCTCCGACGACGGGACAATCGGTATGACCTTACGGCCTGGTTTCCGTGGTTCGCTCAACGCTTATTCTCTCGCTCAGACGGCGGTCGCATCACTTACTTCGCGGCCCCACCCGTGTTGGACAGCCCCCAGACATAGGAGGCCAGCACATGGATCTGCGCCTCGCTCAGCTTGTCGGCCTGCGCGGGCATCTGGTTGGTCTTGCCCAGGTTGACCATTGCCAGGATGGCCGCCTCGCCGTAGCCGTGCAACCAGATGTTGTCCGTCAAATTGGGGGCGCCGATGGCCACCATGCCCTTGCCATCGACACCGTGGCAGGCCGCGCAGGCGGCGAACTTCGGTTTACCCAGAGCCGCCTTGACTGAGTCATGCGGGCTACCCGACAGACTCAGCACGTACTGCGCCAGGTTCTTGACGTCGTCGGCAGTGCCCACGGCGGCGGCCATCGGCGGCATCACCCCCATGCGACCTTTGGTCAGGGTCTCCTTGATCGCCTCGGGTGCTCCGCCATAGAGCCAGTCGCTGTCGGTCAGGTTCGGGAAACCCTTGTTGCCGCGCGCATCCGAGCCGTGGCACTGCGAGCAGTTGTTCATGAACAGGCGCTCGCCAATGGCCATGGCCTGCGCATCCTTGGCCACCTCCTGGGGCGCCATGCCGGAGAACTTGGCGTACAGGGGGGCGACCTCCTGGTTGCCCTTGTCCATCTCGGTCTTGTGCTGGCCCAACGAGGTCCAGCCCAGCTTGCCAGCGTAGGTGCCCAGGCCCGGGTAGAGCGCCAGGTAGGCAAAGGAGAACACGATGGTGATGACGAACAGCCAGGCCCACCAGCGCGGCAGCGGGTTGTTCATCTCGCGCAGGTCACCGTCCCACACGTGGCCAGTGGTGTTGTCGCTGGCGGTCATGGCCTTGGCCTTGCCGCTGAACCACAGCAGCAGCAGACAAGCCAGAATGCTGACGAGCGTGATCGATGCGACGTAGATCGACCAGAAGTTGCTTGTGAAATCACTCATTTTTTGTTCCTGCTGCAGGTGATTGGTCGTGCTCGAAGGGCAAATTGGCGGCCTGCTCGAAATCCGCAGCGCGGCGCCGGGAGTAGGCCCAGACCACTATGCCGATAAAGGCCACGAAGCTCAGGACCGTGGCGATGGAACGCAAGGTGTTGACATCCATGGTTGGCTCCGTGGGGCTACTTGAGCGTCGTGCCCAGCACTTGCAGGTAGGCCACCATCGCATCGACCTCAAGCTTGTCCTTGAGTTCCTCGCTGGCCTTGGCAATCTGCTCATCCGTGTAGGGCACGCCCACCATGCGCAGCGCCTTCATGTGCGCGGGCATGGAGGCCGCATCGACCTTGTCCTTGAGCAGCCAGGGGTAGGCCGGCATGTTGGACTCGGGCACCAAGTCACGCGGGTTGTTCAGGTGGTCGATGTGCCACTGGTCGTTGTACTTGCCGCCCACGCGGTGCAGATCGGGCCCGGTGCGCTTGCTGCCCCACTGGAACGGGTGGTCGTAGACGAACTCGCCGGCCACCGAGTAGTGGCCATAACGCAGGGTCTCGGAGCGAAACGGCCGGATCATCTGGCTGTGGCAGTTGTAGCAGCCTTCGCGCACATAGATGTCGCGCCCGGCCAGTTGCAGGGCTGTCAGGGGCTGCAGGCCCTTGATCGGCTCGGTGGTGGATTTCTGGAAGAACAGCGGCACGATCTCGACCAGGCCACCGACCAGCAGTACCAGCAAGATGAGCACGATCATCAGGAAGTTGTTGGTCTCGATCTTCTCGTGCGAGAGACCGCCGCTTGATTTGTTGTGATCCATGGTGTTATTCCCTTTAGGGAGAGACCTTGGGCCCCGTCCCCCCCCGGGGGGGGGGGGGGGGGGGCTCAGGCGTGGGCCGGGGCGGGGCGGCAATGGTCACATCGACCGAGCGACCGGCAGTGGCGGTCTTCAGCGTGTTCCACAGCATGATCAGCATGCCCCCCAGGTACAACAAGCCACCCAGTAAGCGCAGCGCATAGAAGGGGTAGGTGGCCTTGACCGATTCAACAAAGGTGTAGGTCAGCGTACCGTCGGTATTGATGGCGCGCCACATCAGGCCCTGCATCACGCCGGCGATCCACATCGCGGCGATGTAGATCACGATGCCGATGGTGGCGGCCCAGAAGTGGATCTCGATGGCCTTGACGCTGTACATCTGCTTCTGGCCAAACAGGCGCGGAATCAGGTAGTACATCGAGCCCATGGTGACCAGCCCAACCCAGCCCAGCGCGCCGGAGTGCACGTGACCAACGGTCCAGTCGGTGTAGTGGCTCAGGGCGTTGACGGTCTTGATCGACATCATCGGGCCCTCAAAGGTGCTCATGCCGTAGAAGGACAGCGAGACGATCAAAAAGCGCAGGATCGGGTCGTCGCGCAGTTTGTGCCAGGCGCCCGACAGGGTCATGATGCCGTTGATCATGCCGCCCCAGCTCGGCGCCAGCAGGATCAGCGAGAACACCATGCCCACCGACTGGGTCCAGTCGGGCAAGGCGGTGTAGTGCAGGTGGTGCGGGCCGGCCCACATGTAGGTGAAGATCAGCGCCCAGAAGTGCACGATCGACAGGCGGTAGCTGTAAACCGGGCGTTCGGCCTGCTTGGGGATGAAGTAGTACATCATCCCCAGGAAGCCGGCGGTCAGGAAAAAGCCCACCGCGTTGTGGCCGTACCACCACTGCACCATGGCGTCTTGCACGCCGGCGTAGGCGGAGTAGGACTTCATCATGCCAGCCGGAATGGCGGCGCTGTTGACCAGGTGCAGCAGGGCCACCGCCAGGATGAAGGAGCCGAAGAACCAGTTGGCCACGTAGATGTGGCGTACCTTGCGGGTACCGACGGTGCCGAAGAAAACCACCGCGAAGGCCACCCAGACCAGGGTGATCAGGATGTCGATTGGCCACTCCAGCTCGGCGTATTCCTTGCCCTGGGTGTAGCCCAGCGGCAGCGAGACGGCCGCAGCCACGATCACCAGTTGCCAGCCCCAGAAGGTGAAGGCCGCCAGCTTGTCACCAAACAGGCGCACGTGGCAGGTACGCTGCACCACGTAGTAGGCCGAGGCAAACAGGCCGCAGCCGCCAAAGGCAAAGATCACGGCGTTGGTGTGCAACGGGCGCAAGCGCCCGTAGCTCAGCCAGGGTATGCCAAAGTTGAGTTCGGGCCAGGTCAACTGGGCGGCGATGATGACGCCCACCAACATCCCGACCACCCCCCACACCACCGTCATGATGGCAAACTGACGTACAACCTTGTCGTTGTACACAGTGGCCTGCGCGTTGGGAAAATTCATGGTTACCTCTTGTCTATTGATTTGGTGGCCTGGCGCACCGGAGGGTGTCGAACCGTCATTGCCTCAACCTCAGTCGTCCTTGAGCACCCGGTGACCCTGTGCTTCAAGGTCTTCAAACTGCCCTCGATGCACCGCCCACCATAGCCCACCCAGGATCAAGAATACCAAGATCACCGACAAAGGAATTAAGAGGTACAAAATGTCCATCAAACCTACTCCGGTTTAGGCTAGTCAAGTGTCAGGCCAACGTCAGGCTGGCACCGCTGTCACATCGCGCCTCGGCGGCGATGCCAGTCGCAACGCATTGAGCACGACCAACAGGGAGCTCGCCGCCATACCCAGGCCTGCCAGCCATGCTGGAAGCCAACCCAACACCGCCAACGGGACACACATGGCGTTGTAGAGCGCAGCCCAAGCCAGATTTTGACGCACCACACGCATGGTACGCCGGGCCAGCGCAAGTGACTGCGCCACCATCGACAACCCGTCGCCCAGAATGACAAAATCGGCTTTTGCTTGCGCCAGCGGCACCGCATGGCCCAAGGCAAAGGACACGTGCGCCCCGGCCAGCGCCGGGCCATCGTTGAGGCCATCACCCACCACTGCCACGCGCCGCCCGGCGCGCTGCGCGGCCCGCATGACCTCCAGCTTGTCGTCAGGACTGCATCCGCCGCGCGCCTGATCCACACCCAGGCGCTGCGCGACCACTTGCGTGGCCGCAGGGCTGTCGCCCGAGAGTATTTGAACCCGTATGCCACGGGCTTGCAGGTCCCCAATCAGGCCAACTGCGTCGGACCGAAGCTCCTCGATCAACTCGAAGGACGCCAACCAGCCTTGATCGTCGGCCAGACTGCTCTGGAGCGTCGCCTGAGCCCCTTGGGCATGGCCGCAGAAGCTCGCCGACCCGAGACGACACGCACGCGGCGGGGACGTCTCGCTGGCGTGCACAAGCAGACCCGTAACGCCCTGCCCCGCCACTTCTGTCACCCCACTCACCACCCAAGACTCGCTGACGCCACGCGCGCGGGCCACGGCGGCAAGCGCGCGCGACACTGGGTGCAGCGAATGGCAAGCCAGCGCGTAAGCCATGGCCAGCGCTTCGCCGGTGGTGACCCCGGGTCGAACCGTGATCACGCCGACACCCATTTCATCGCGCGTCAAGGTTCCGGTCTTGTCAAAAATCACTTCGTCGACCTCTGCCAAAACCTCCAGGGCCGACAAACTGCGCACCAGCACACCCCGGCGGGCCAGTTGACCGGCCGCCGCCAGCATGGCCGCTGGCGTGGCCAGTGACAGGGCACAGGGGCAAGTCACGATCAATACCGCCACGGCCACCATCAACGCGTGAGCGGGATCCGTTCGCCAGCCATACGCCGCCGCACCCAGTGCAGCAAGCAAGACCGCGATCACAAACGGCTTGGCAATAGCGTCAGCCAGACGGGCCACCGCTGGCCGTGACAGGGCGGCGCTCTCCATCAAGGCGGCGATCTGCGCAAACCGCGTTGCCTGCCCGGTCTGCTCCACCCGCACCTGCACCACCGAGGTCAGGTTGTGACTGCCCGCCAGCACCCGGCTGCCGACGGCTCGCGCCAGCGGCAGGGCTTCACCCGACAGCAGCGCTTCATCGACCTGAGTCTGCCCCTGCACGATGAGCCCATCGGCGGGGAATGTTTCGCCCGCCACAACCTGCACCAGATCACCGGTCACCAGGCGGGACACCGCAACACGCTCCGTTGTGCCCTCCGGAGATACACGCAGCACGCTGTCTGGCAAGCGGTTGAGCACGGCCTCCAGGGCGCCCGCGGTGCGGTCCCGCAAGCGCAGTTCCAGCCATCGACCCGACAGCAAGAAAAACACAAACATGGTGAGCGAGTCAAAGTAGACCTCACGACCAAAGATGCCCTGCGGGTCAAAAGTACCCGCCGTGCTGGCCACAAATGTGATCAACATGCCAAGCGCCACCGGCAGGTCCATGCTGACTTGGGCGTGCACGATGTCGCGCCAGGCCGCCTTGAAGAACGGCCCGCAACTGAACAGGATGACCGGCAAGGTCAACACCCACGAGGCCCACCGCAACAAGCGCTCCATCTCCGCACTGAGGTCGCCAGGCGCCGCAACGTAGGCCGGGTAGGCGTACATCATGACTTGCATCATGCACAGGCCCGCTACCAACCAGCGCCACAGCGCGCGACGCGCCTCGATCAGACGCCGTTCGCGCACGAATACATCGTTGGCCGGAACCGCGCGATAACCCGCCGCGCGCACCGCCTTCAGCCACTGTGACGGCATGACCTGAGACGACGACCAACGCAGCCGAGCGCGGTGACTGGCAGCACTGACCTCCACCGACTGAACACCGGGCACCTGTCGCAGGGTGCTCTCGATCGTGATGGCGCAGGCCGCGCAGTGCATACCCTCGATGACGAGGTTGGACTCCCAAAGGCCGTTCGCCTCGTCGATCGGCTTGCCAAACGCAGCCCACTGCTGGGGGTCGTCCAGCACATTCTCATCGCGCGTCGGCATTGCTAGGGAGGGATCACTGGGCGGCTGCATGGACACAGGGCAGTTTACTTGACAACCATCAAGGCAAGCCACCTCTCCTGGAGTAAGCTGCGGGCTTCCACTCACGAGGAGTTTTCATGTACCAACGCATTCTGGTCGCTACCGACGGATCGACCTTGTCCAAAAAAGCGGTCAACAGTGCCATCGCAATGGCGGCGCTGACTGGCGGCGAACTGGTCGCCCTCAAAGTTGTGCCGCGCTACCCGCAGAGCTACTTCGAGGGCGGCTTGGCCCTGCAGGTCAGCGAAGTCGCTCGGGTTGAAAAGCAGTGGGCGGAAGACGGGCAAACAGTGGTTGATGCCGTGAAGAAGGCGGCGTTGGCCAAAGGCGTCACCGCCAAAGCCGTCACGGTCAAGTCCGACATTGTCTCGGAAGCCATCATCTCGGCCGCCAAAAAGCACAAATGCGACCTGATCGTGATGGCCTCGCATGGTCGGCGCGGCATCAAGCGCCTGTTGTTGGGCAGCGAGACCCAACACGTGCTGACCCATTCACACGTGCCGGTGCTGGTTCTTCGGTAGTTGCGCGCAGCGGTCAGTCGCCACCCCATCGCGACATGGCCCCTGTGCTCTACAAGGCCTGGGATTGCGTGGTCGGTTCAGTGAAGCGCTGGCGAATCTCCAGTACCGCAGCCCACTGATCGAGAAACGCACCCACACACTGCGGGTCGAAGTGTGTACCGCTGTTCTCGCGCAGATGGGCTGCGGCCTCATCCATGCTCCAGGCCTTTTTGTAGGGGCGGTGCGAAGTCAGCGCATCAAACACGTCCGCCACTGCGACGATGCGGCTGAACAGTGGAATGGACTCGCCCGCCAGCCCCTGCGGGTAGCCCGTGCCGTCGTATTTCTCATGGTGCCCCAGGGCAATTTCGGCGCCCGCTTGCAGTACCCGTGATGAACTGCCCTGCAGCAGATCGTGCCCATAGACAGCGTGTTGCTTCATCACCGCAAACTCAGCCGGATCGAGTCGCCCCGGTTTGAGCAGAATGGCGTCGGCGATACCAACCTTGCCGATATCGTGCATGGGCGCGGCTTCAAGAATCAGATCGAGGTCCGCCGTGGGCAGCTTCATGGCCCAGGCCGTCAATTGGGCGTAGTGCGCCATGCGCAAAATGTGTGCGCCGGTCTCCGGGTCACGGTATTCCGCCGCGCGAGACAAGCGCAACACGGTCTCTCGTTCACGTTGCACAATCTCGGCCGTGGCCTTGCGCACTTCGTCAGCCAGCCAGGCAGCCCGGTTGGCCAGCTTGCGCTGCACATCGCTCAAATTGAGCATGTTCTGGGTGCGCGCCAGGAACTCGATCTTGTCGACCGGCTTGGTCAGGAAGTCGTTGGCGCCCACGTCCAGCGCGCGGTAGCGCACCGGCTTTTGATCGCTGGCAGTCACCATCAACGCGGGAATGCCTTCTTTGCCAGCGGTGGCGCGGAACTGCCGGATGAAATCGATGCCGTCAAGCTCGGGCATCATGTAGTCAACTATCAGCAAGTCAAAGTCATGCGTGCGGGCCCACTCAAGCGCCTCGGGCGCGCGCGCAAAGGTGCTGGCTTCGCAGTCCCCCAGCTTCTTGACCAGCGCAGAGAACAACGCCAGGTTGACCTCATTGTCATCAACAATCAGCACGTGGTGAGCCATGGCGTCTTTCGATGTAGGTCAAGGTGAATCGGGCTGTCGCTGCGCGCTGCGGGCGTAAAGGGCCCGCACCAAGGCATTGACTTCAAGTACCAACTGCTGCGACAGCGCACCGAAGTGCTCGGCAGCGTCACGCGAGGCTGCCAGTTCCAGGCGCTGGGCCAGCGCGCGCGCGGGCTCGGCGCCAAACATGCCCAGCGTACCCTTCAGGGCGTGGGCGCAATGCAGCAGCGTGGCCGAGTGCGCCTCGCCCGCCGCTCCGAGGGCGAGTTTGCTGGACTCCTGTGGCCATTGCGCCAGAAACGCCGCAGCGATGATGTCAACCACTTCCTGGTCCACCTGCAACAGCGCCGCGGCGTAGTCGAACGCGGGCTCGGGCCGGGCGGCGGGCCCATCCCGTTCGGGCCCAATGGACGCCTGCAGTTCGGATCGACCGCGCGCCACCTCGCCGAGCATCTGCCTGAGCTTGCGAGCCTTGATCGGTTTGGCAATGTAGTCATCCATACCCGCCTGCAAACACAGGCGTCTGTCACCCGGGGAGGCGTTGGCGGTCATCGCAATCACATGGGTGTGATGGTGGGGTTGCTGGGCCCTGAGATGTCGCGTGGTCTGCAGGCCATCGAGCTGCGGCATCATCATGTCCATCAACACGACGTCAAAACGCCTCGCCGACAGGAGCGTGAGTGCTTGTACTCCATCATCGGCCAATTCAACGGTGTGCCCCCAGCGCAGCAACAAAGTTGAGGCCAGCTTCTGGTTGATCGGATTGTCTTCCACCAGCAGCACATCCAACGCGCCTTGCTCCTCACGCAGGGAGTGACGCGTGATCAAGGGCTCGCTGGAATACTCGCGCGGGTTCAGGATGCGAGTCAGCGCCAGCAGCAGTTCGTCGCGCGCCAGCGGCTTGGACAGGTAGCCGGCAAAGCCTCGTTCGCGAGAATGCTGTGCGTCGCCCTTGAGCCCGGCCGAGGACAGCATCACCATCGGCAGCTTGGCGCAACACGGCAACTCACGCAGCCGTCCAGCGGTCTCGAAACCGTCAAGGCCGGGCATGCACGCGTCGATCAACGCCAGGTCAAAACGCGGCGCATCGGCGCCTTGGGACCGCAGCAATGCCAGCGCCGCGGCGCCCGATTCAACTGCCGACACAATCACGTCCACGCCTTCAAGCGTTCGACTCAGCCAGGTGCGATTGTCGGCATTGTCATCAATCACCAGCATGCGCTGACCGGCCAGCTCCGCGATCAGCGGCCGACCGGTCTGGAATTGCGAGTCCAGCGCGAAGCCCAGCATGAACTGGAACACGCTGCCTTCGCCCACCACGCTGTCCACCCAGATTCGCCCACCCATCACCTCCAACAATCGCGCTGAAATCGTCAGGCCCAGGCCCGTCCCGCCGTACATGCGGGTGATGGAGCTGTCCTGCTGGGCAAACGCCTCGAAGATAGCGCCCAGCTTGTCCTGTGCAATGCCAATGCCGGTGTCCCGCACCGAAAATTTCAGGTCGCAATGCCCACTGCTGACAGCCAATCTAGACAAGTTCAGCGCCACCTCGCCGTGCTCGGTGAACTTGATGGCGTTGCCCAGCAAATTGAGCAAGACCTGGCGCAAACGCCCGGGGTCCCCGAGCAAGTGCAAGGGCACGTCTGGCTCGATCTGGCACAGCAATTTGACACCCTTGCGATGCGCCTCAAAGGCAACCGTCTTGACGGCATCGCCCGCCAGTCTTCCCAGGTCAAACGCGATCGTCTCAACCACCACCTTGCCAGCCTCGATCTTCGAAAAATCAAGAATGTCATTGATAACCCGCAACAACGCGGTGGCCGATGTTTGCACGACCTCAAGGTATTCGCGTTGTACCGAATCCAGGTCGGTGTCGAGCGCCAGCTCGGTCATCCCGATAATGCCGTTCATGGGGGTTCGGACCTCGTGGCTCATGTTGGCCAGGAAGTCCGACTTGGCACGGCTTGCCGCCTCGGCCGCGTCCCGGGCCAGGCGCAGCTCTTCCGAAGCCAGACGCTCGGCGCTGACATCCTGCCAGATCCCAGTAAACACGGCCGCGCCGTCCTCGGCCAAGTCGGGCTCCGGATTGGCCTCACCACGAATCCAGCGTCGCTCGCCATCGGGTAGGGTGATCTGGTACTCGTCGCGCCACGGCACGCGCAATCGCGCCGCCTCAAAAACGCCCCCCAAAACCCGCTGACGCTCGGATTCACGCAACTGTGCCGAGGCCAGGTCAGAATTTTCGAGCAATGCAGCGCGGTCGATTCCGCGCACCTCTTGTACCCGGTCCGACAGAAAAGTGAAGTCAATTCGTCCGGTGTGCACTCGCCACTGGAACACCGCGCCGGGCACGGAATTGGCAATCCGGCGCACGCGCGCCTCGGCCTGCTGAAGCGCCGCCTCCATGCGCTGGCGCTGCGCCATGTCGGCACGAATCGCCGCCCCCAAGTCGGCCATCAGCACCGAAAGCGTCTCCAGGCTGCTGTGCGTGGTCGGCGCCGGGTCGCCGCCCAGCGATGTCAGCAAGCTGGCGGCAGTGGCGCGCAGTGATTCAATGGCGCGCAGCCGACCTTCCAACTCCTCACGCAAACGGTCGTTGGCGTGGGTCAACTCGGTCGAGCTGAGTTGAAGGCTGCGGGTCTTGAGTTCGAGGTCCCGATCATTTTGGTCGTAGGCATCGTCCACTCGATCAAGGAATGCGCCCAAACCGGCCAGGACGCTTGCCGCCTGGGGCGAAAGACTGGTCGTTGGCACCAGCTCATGCAGCACCGCATCCAGTTGCGCGGGGTCCACGCCCAGCAGGCGCTTGACTTGATCGGCCAAGAGATGATGCATGCGCCAGTGTGCCAGCGTTCGTTCAGGTGTCGGCCAGCTAGAGGGTGGTCGCAGTCAAGGGCGCGAGTGCCGCCGCGAGGGTGGAGGTGTCTTGCAAGACGGTCTGGGCTACTTTCACGGGTACGCTCCTCTTTTTTGCCGAACCAGCATTGTCACCATGATAGCCCGCCATGCCGCGTCAGGTGCTGCGAAAGGCATCCGAGTACTGCTCGCGCAGCAGGCCCTTCTGCACCTTGCCCATGGTGTTGCGCGGCAGGTCGTCAACCACGAAGCATAGTTTGGGAACCTTGAAGTTGGCGAGTCTTGATTTCAATGCGGCAATGATCGCCAATGGATTCAGGTCACCCCCCGGCTTGGCGACCACCAGCGCGACCCCCACTTCGCCGAAATCGGTATGCGGCACACCCACCACCGCGCTTTCAGCCACCCCTGGCATCTCGTTGATACATGCCTCAATCTCGGCCGGATACACGTTGTAGCCACCGCTGATGATGAGGTCCTTGCTGCGACCGACGATGGTCACGTAGCCCTGCGCATCCACCTTGCCGACATCGCCGGTTCTGAAGTAGCCATCCGCGGTGAACTCCTCGGCCGACTTCTGCGGCATGCGCCAATAGCCCTTGAACACATTGGGGCCCTTGACCTCGATACCACCGATGTCGCCCACCGGCACGCTGCCGCCAGCGTCATCGCTGATACGCAGGCTCACGCCAGGCAGCGGCAAACCAACCGTTGCGCCGCGTCGCTCACCCTTTTCGGGAAAGTAGGGGTTGGAGGTCAGCATGACGGTCTCGCTCATGCCATAGCGCTCCAAAATGGTGTGCCCGGTGCGCACTCGCCAGGCCTCGAAAGTCTCGATCAGCATCGGCGCCGATCCGGAAATGAACAGTCGCATACCCCGGGTCGACTCGCGACCGAGACCCGGCTCGGCCAGCAGGCGCACATACAAGGTGGGCACGCCCATGAACACCGTGGCCCGCTGCATGGCCTGCAAGGCCACCTGGGGGTCGAAGCGGGACAGCCAGATCATCTTGCTGCCATTGAGCAAGGCGCCATGAATGGCGACAAACAGGCCGTGCACATGAAAGATCGGCAAGGCATGGATCAGCACATCCCCGCCTTGCTCGGCACTGCGCCAACCCCAGTAGTCCTTCAGTACCTGCGCGTTGCTCAGCATGTTGCCATGTGTCAGCATGGCGCCCTTGCTGCGCCCGGTGGTGCCGCTGGTGTAGATGATGACGCCGAGGTCGTCGGGCTGACTGTGGACCACGGTGTGCTGGTCCGGGCAGTGCGCGGCACGTTGCAACAACGACCCGGTCCGGTCGTCGTCCAGGGTAAACACATGACGGGTGCCGGCTTTGAACGCGAGTTTGCTGACCCAGCCGAAATTGCGCGTGGTGCAGACCACCACCGACGGTTCGGCGTTGTCAATGAAGTACGCGATCTCGCCGCGCTGGTAGGCGGTATTGAGCGGCAGAAAAACATAGCCGGCGCGCAGGGTCGCCAGGTACAGCAGCATCGCTTCGACCGACTTTTCGACCTGCACGGCAATGCGCGCACCGGAGGGTAGTTCCAGCGAGCCCAGCAGATTGGCCAGCATGGCCGAGGCGCGCTCCAGGTCGCGCCAACTGTAGAACAGGCCGTTGTCGGTCTCGACCGCCACGCTGTCTAGGTCAGCCGGGAAAGCCGCGCGCAAGGCGGCATACAGGTTGCTGTTGTTCGTTGGGTGCAGGTTCGAAACAGTCATGGCTTGAGGGGCACAAGTTCAGAATCGGGGTTGGCGTTTGTCGATGAAGGCCATGACGCCTTCGCGGTGTTCGTCGGTGCTGGCATAGGCATAGGGGGCGCGGAGCACATCTGCTACAGAATTTATAGCTGACGACAACAACAGGTCATTGCCATCACCCGCGTTGAGCGCACGAAGGGTCTGTTTGTTCAGGCGCGCGGCCTGGGGCGCCAGACTGGCCACGCGCGTGGCGGTGTCGTGCACATCTTGCCCCACCCGATCGTCGACCAGAACCCGGCTCAGGAAACCGCGCGTCGCCATTTCGGAGGCGGTGAACACGGCCGCCTCCAGCAGCATCTGGCGTGCCGTCATGGCGCCGAGTTCTCGCGTCACCAACGCGGCCTCGCGCGGCGCCATGGGGAACCCGAGCCTGGCGATCGGGGCGCCAAAGCGGGCCGATTGACTGGCCACGCGAATGTCACAACAACTGGCAATCTCGACCCCCGCACCCATGCAGTGGCCTTCGATCTGCGCGATGATCGGCACATCGCAGGCCAACATCGCTTGCAGCGCGCCCCACACCTCGTCCTCATGGAACGTGCGCAGGCTGGCTTCCTCAAAACGAAACGCCGTGTATTCCGAAATATCCCCGCCGGCGCAGAAGTGCCCATCCCGCCCTCGCACCACCACACAACGCAGACCGGGGCTGGCCTGCGCCGCTTCAAAGACTGACCGCAAGGCACGCCACATCGCGCGCGACATCGCGTTGAACTTGCCAGGATGGCTGATGGTGACCCAGCCCACCGCGGCGATTTGCTCGAAATCGATGCTGCCGCTCATTCCACTCAATCCAGCTTGGCACCCGACGCCTTGACCACGGCAGACCAGCGTTTCACCTCGGCACCCACGAAAGCGCCAAACTGAGCCGGTGTCAGATTGCCGAACTCGGCACCGTTGCTGGCCCAGATGGCCTTGAGCTCATCGGTGGCTACGGCGCGACGCACCTCGTCCACAATGCGCGTCTGTACCTCAGGCGGCGTACCCTTGGGCGCCCACAAGCCATACCAGGTGGTGACGGTGTAGTCCGGCAGACCCAGCTCGCCCGCGCAAGGAACATCGGGGAACGCCGGATTTCGCTTCAGACCCGACACCATCAGGGCTTTGATGCGTCCGCCCTTGATGTGGGCGGCCGACGAACCGAGGCCGTCAAACATCATGTCGACATTGCCCGAGATCAGGTCTTGCAGGGCCGGACCGGCGCCCCGATACGGGATGTGGGTGATGAACGTCTTGGTTTGCTGCTTGAACAATTCACCCGCCAGGTGGTGCGAGGTACCGCTGCCAGCAGAACCATAGTTCATGCGACCTGGGTTCTTGCGCACCTGCTCCAGGAAGGTCTTGAAGTCACCCGGCACCAACTTCGGATTGACCACCAGCACTTGCGGCACGTTGGCCAACAGCGCCAACGGAACAAAGTCCTGCGCGATGTCGTAGTCCAGCCTGGGGTACATCGACGGCGCGATGGCGTGGTGAACCGCACCCATGAACAGTGTGTAACCATCGGGCGCCGCCCTGGCCGCAATGCTGGCGCCGACCGTGCCGCCTGCTCCGCCGCGGTTGTCAATGATGAGCTGTTTACCCGTCAACTTGGCAAACTGCGCCGACAGCGGCCGAGCAAAGGCGTCGGTACCACCACCCGCAGGAAATGGCACGATGACAGTCACCGGCTTGGTCGGCCAATTGGCCTGCGCAGAACTACCCAACGAATAACTCGCAAGCCCCGCGCCTGTTAAGCGCAACACGTTTCGCCGATTCAGATTCACCGTCATGGTGGCTCCTCTTTCATCCATACATACCGCGTCAAACCGCGCCGCGTCGGTCGGCCCACACCCAAAGGCCAATGCCACCCAGGATCATCGGGACACACAACCACTGCCCCATGCTCAGCCCCATGGTCAGTATGCCGAGGTGGGCATCGGGCTCGCGGAAGAACTCCGCCACAAAGCGAAACACGCCATACCCGAACAGAAAAACGGCACTCACCTTGCCCATGGCGCGAGGCTTGCGGGCATACAGCCACAGCAGAATGAACAACAACAAGCCTTCCATCAGAAACTGGTAGACCTGCGACGGGTGGCGCGGTAAGTCACCAGCGCCCCGAAACACCATCCCCCAGGGCAGCGACGGGTCGGCCAGACGCCCCCACAACTCACCATTGATGAAATTGCCCACGCGGCCGGCTGCCAGACCAGTTGGCACACAGGGCGCCACAAAATCCATCACCTGCAGCCATGGCCGCTGGCGCGAGCGCGCGAACCAGACCATCGCCAGCAGCACACCGACCAAGCCACCATGAAAGGCCATGCCCCCTTGCCAGACGGCGAACACCTCCAGCGGATGTGCCAAGTAATACCCGGGTTTGTAGAACAGGCAGTACCCAATACGCCCCCCGAGCACCACCCCCATCACACCGAGGAACAGGATGTCTTCCACGTCGCGGCGCTGCCAGGCGCCAGCGCCCTGGATCGAGGCAAAGGGTTCGTGGCGCAGGCGCCGCAGGCCCAGCAACATGAAAAGTCCAAACGCGGCCAGGTAAGTCAACCCGTACCAGTGGATCGCCAGAGGACCGATCTGCAGGGCAACCGGATCGATTTGAGGATGAATCAGCATGGGCGTGATTGTGCCTGCTGTTGTCGCTGTGGCGGTTGCACGGCGGGCTAACGCCGCATCGCCTCAAACTCCGCGAACTCCCAACTTCGCATCGCCAACAGCAAGGTGTAACCCTCGCGTTCCTTCGCCGCCAACTTCTGGTCGGCCTGGTGCTGCTGGGCAAAGTCCTGCGCCACCCGCTGCAAGCGCTCCAGGAAGGACGGTGCCAGGCTGCGGCTGATCGAGCCATGCACCAGCAGCAGGCCCTCACCATGACCATCAAACCGACCCGAGAAGTAGTCCAACGCCGCATGCTCGCGGAAGTACTCCATCACCGGCCCATGCGGCCGCCAGCGAAAGGTTTTGGCCAGCTTGAGGCGGTAACGATTGAGGGGTTTGAGCTCAATGATGCCGATGCGATCAAGCTGCACCATGTGCTTGACACACTCCGCCTCGCTCAGGCGGTAGTGCGCCACCATCTGCTCCAAGGTCCACTGGCTCAGCACGTTGATGGCCACCAGCAACAGCTTCTTGTCCGCCACCACTGCGCGTTCTTGCGCGTCGGTCAACTGCGCCAGCAACGGCTGTGCATCCGCGACGCGACGCGCCAGCTCAGCAAAATCGAGCTTGAGGGCGCGGCATATGGCATCAATGCGCGACAGCGGCATATCGCCCTTGGCCAGCATGCGTTTGACGCTGGACTCAGCCATGCCGAGCTCACGCGCCAGATCGGCATAGGTCATCTGAACAGCCTTGAGCTCCTTCTTCAGGGCCAGGACGAGGTCGGCAGTGGTGCTCATGCGTTAAGGCTCCTTGGTATCGACTGGTGATACCTTGCGCAGCATTTTGTCATGTCGTACCGAAACCGGCGAGGTCTACCGGGCGCGCGCGCCACACTTCATTGATTCCAACACAGCCAGGATGCCATGAAGCTCACACTCAAATCACCAGAAACTGCCATGCTCGCCGTTTGCACCTTGCTCCTGCTAATCGCGCTGCTCGGCCCCAGCATCAGCCAACCTGCAAATTACCACCAGTTCGCCGACCAACACACATGGTTTGGCATTCCGTTTGCGATGGATGTGCTCACCAATTTGCCTTTCGCCGTATGGGGCATCATTGGCCTGCTCCGTCTGCGCGAACTGCCACGCCACCGGTTGGACGCGAGCCAACGGGGCACCGCCAAGCTGTTCTTCGCCGGTCTGGTGCTGACCGCGATCTGTTCAGGCTGGTACCACTGGGAACCACGCGACGCCGGTTTGGCAGTGGACCGGCTGGGCATGGTGGTGGCGTTTGCCGGGCTGCTCGGCCTGGCCGCAGCCAGCCGAATCAGCGCGCGCTGCGGCACCGCTTTGGCACTGGTGGTGGTGGTACTCGGACCAATGAGTGTGGCAACTTGGGCCTTGACCGCCAACGTCTTGCCCTGGGCGGTGCTGCAGTTTGGTGGCATGGCCGTGGTGCTGTGCCTGGCCCGCCTGCCGCGCCTGGCCGGGGCGCTGCCGGTGCAATGGGGCAGCGTGATCCTGATCTACGCAGCCGCCAAGCTGCTCGAACAGGGCGACCACCACGTCTATCAACTGCTTGGCTACACGCTCTCAGGACACAGTCTGAAGCACCTGGTGGCCAGCATGGCGGCATGGCCGGTCTTGTCGGCCCTGCACGCTTGCACCGAACCGGCTGGCGTCATGCAACCGGCGGCGAGCCGGATCGGGTGATGTGGGTCGAACTGCGCAATGCTGGGGCACCGAACCGGTCAGCGACGACGTCGCTTCTTGGCCAGCGAGCCAATCGCCTCGCGGTTTTTGTCGATGCGGTCCTGGCGCCGTTTGTCCTCTTTCTCCATCGCCTTGCGCTTGGTGTAACCAGACGAATCAGCCCACGCCCACCAGACTACCGCCAAGGCGAAGGGAATCAGCACCACCCACCACTCCCAAGTGGCAACGGGGCCGATCTCGAGGTACTTCAAGACCAGCAACACCACCCCCAGACCCAAAAAATACATCGCAAACTCCAGACTTATTTGTGGATTTTTTCGGCGGTGTGTCAACCGCTTTTCATACAATCGCGTTGTTTGACTGTAACCCAACCCACGAGGAAAAACCATGAAACGTGTTCTCTTTGCTCTCTTCGCCGCTGCTGTTGTGGCTGCCCCCGCCATGGCGGATGAAGCCTTGGCCAAATCCAAAAACTGCATGGCCTGCCACGCGGTGGACAAAAAAGTCGTCGGCCCGTCCTACAAGGATGTCGCCAAGAAGTATGCCGGCCAAAAGGATGCCGCTGACAAACTGGCCGCCAAGGTCATCAAGGGCGGCTCAGGTGTTTGGGGCCCGGTCCCCATGCCCGCTAACGCCCAGGTCAACGATGCCGACGCCAAGAAACTGGTGGCCTGGATTTTGGCAACCAAGTAATTCTGGCCCTCCCAGACAAAAAGCCCGCCGAGCGATCGGCGGGCTTTTTTGTATCCGGCTTTGGCTGAAGCCCGGCATGGAGCGCCCAATCGGCCATCCAAGCCGGGGGGTCTCCTCAATACGCTTGACCAAGCTGATCGAGAATCGCTGGATTCTCCAGTGTTGACGTATCCTGCGTCACCGCCTCACCCTTGGCCAGCGAGCGCAACAAGCGGCGCATGATTTTGCCGGAACGCGTCTTGGGCAGGTTCTCGCCAAAGCGAATGTCTTTCGGCTTCGCAATGGGACCAATCTCCTTGGCCACCCAGTCACGCAACTCCTTGGCGATGGCCTTGGCCTCGTCGCCAGTAGGGCACGGGCGCTTGAGCACCACAAAGGCACAAATCGCCTCACCAGTGAGGTCATCCGGACGACCGACCACGGCAGCCTCGGCCACCAGGTCGGTCTTGGACACCAGGGCGGACTCGATCTCCATCGTACCCATGCGGTGGCCCGAAACGTTGAGCACGTCATCAATACGCCCCGTGATGCGGAAATAGCCGCGGTCCACGCTGCGCACGGCGCCGTCGCCCGCCAGGTACAACGTGCCACCCATCTCGTCAGGGAAGTAACTCTTCTTGAAACGCTCGGGATCGTTCCAGATGGTGCGAATCATGGCGGGCCAGGGCCGCTTGACCACCAACATGCCCCCCGAGCCATTAGGGACATCGTTGCCGACCTCGTCCACAATGGCGGCCATGATGCCGGGCAGGGGCAAGGTGCAACTCCCTGGCACCAAGGGCGTCGCGCCGGGCAGTGGCGTCATCATGTGGCCACCGGTCTCGGTCTGCCAGAAGGTGTCCACAATTGGGCAGCGCTCACCGCCCACGTGTTTGTAGTACCACATCCACGCTTCGGGGTTGATCGGTTCACCGACTGAGCCCAAGATGCGCAGACTGCTGAGATCGGAGCGGGCTGGATGCACAGCGGCATCGCTTTCGGCCGCCTTGATCAGCGAGCGAATCGCAGTGGGGGCCGTGTAGAAGATGCTGCACTTGTGGCGCTCGATCATTTGCCAGAAACGCCCTGCGTTGGGATAAGTTGGCACACCCTCGAAGATGATCTGCGTAGCCCCAGCGGCCAATGGGCCATAGGTCACATAGGTATGCCCGGTGATCCAGCCAATATCAGCTGTACACCAGAACACGTCTTCGGGCTTCAGATCAAAAGTCCAATCCATCGTGAGCTTGGCCCACAGCAGGTAGCCGCCCGTCGAATGCTGCACGCCTTTTGGCTTGCCAGTGGAGCCCGAGGTGTACAAAATAAACAAAGGGTGTTCGGCACCCACCATGACTGGGGCGCACTCGATGCTCTGCCCCGCCATCGCCTGGGCAAAAGTCTTGTCTCGTCCCGCCACCATGTTGCAAGCGCTCTTGGTGCGCTCATAGACGAAAACAGTCTTGATCGACTCACAGCCGCCCATGGCAAGACCGTCGTCCACGATGGCCTTCAGGGGAAGTTCCTTACCGCCACGCATTTGAAAGTTGGCCGTCACCACCGCCACCGCGCCGGCGTCGATGATGCGTTCCTGCAGCGCCTTGGCGGAGAAACCGCCAAACACCACGCTATGAGTCGCGCCAATGCGCGCGCAGGCCTGCATGGCCACCACACCTTCGAGTGTCATGGGCATGTAGATCAGTACCCGGTCACCCTTCTTCACCCCATCGGCCTTGAGCGCATTGGCGAACTGCGACACCTTTGACAGCAGTTCCCGGTAGCTGGTCTTGGTCACGGCGCCGTCGTCCGCTTCGAAGATCACCGCAGTCTTGTTCTCTGCCGGCGTGCCCATGTGCTTGTCCAGGCAGTTGGCCGACGCATTGAGTTCACCGTCGTCAAACCACTTGTAGAACGGCGCGTTGCTTTCGTCCAGGGTGCGCGTGAACGGCTTGCTCCAGACCACGTTCTCGCGTGCCAGACGGGCCCAAAAACCCTCGAAGTCCTTTTCGGCTTCGGCGCACAGGGCGTTGTAGCCTTCCATGCCCGAGATGCGGGCACCCTTGACCATGGCGTCGCTGGGGTAGAACACCCGGTTTTCGACCAATACCGACTCAATCGCGTTAGAGGGTGCACTCATGTCTGCGTCTCCTGAAAACAAGAATTTGTTAAACCGAACTGGGCGTGACTGTCAAGGCTAGCACTTACAAGCCACTGACTTGACGCGGGTGCCCACATATTCCCTCAGTAGCGGTCCGATGTAAAGACACGCCTAAAATGCCCCACTCCGTACTAACCCGAATGCCACAATGAACGACGCCAGCAAGAAACCCAGTCCGCCCATGCGGACGTTGCCCAGATTGATCTTTGCCAGCCGCTGGCTGCAACTGCCGCTGTACCTGGGTCTGATTCTGGCCCAGGCGGTCTACGTGTTTCACTTCTGGGTGGAACTCACGCACCTGCTCGAAGCAGCTTTCGGCAATCAGAACGCCCTGGCGCAGTTGGTCAAGAGCATTGGCTACAAGGACTCGGTGGAAGTGGCCGCCCGGGTGACCTCCCTGAACGAGACCATCATCATGCTGGTGGTGCTGGCGCTGATTGATGTGGTGATGATCTCCAATCTGCTGATCATGGTGATCATCGGTGGCTATGAGACCTTTGTGTCACGCATGGACCTTGACAACCACCCGGACCAACCAGAGTGGCTCAGTCATGTGAATGCGTCGGTACTCAAAGTCAAGTTGGCCACGGCCATCATCGGCATCAGTTCCATTCATTTGCTCAAGACCTTCATCAACGCAGCCAATTACGACGACAAGGTTTTGATCGCCCAGACGGCGATCCACATTACTTTCCTGCTGTCCGCCATGGCCATTGCCTACACCGACAAATTGATGGCGCGCGACCCAGCAACCCACTGACACCACGATGACACCGGCTGTCAGTTTCCCGCGTGGGCGACCTGTCAAAATGCAGCCCAGCCGCGTGCGCCCGTCACGCGGCACCATCCAACCCCGACCGCCTCGAGCCAGACCATGACCACCCGCATCCAGCAGAACGACCTGATTGAATCCGTCGCCGCCGCCCTGCAGTACATCAGCTATTACCACCCGGCCGACTACATCGTCCATTTGGCGCGCGCCTACGAGCGGGAGCAGAGCCCGGCCGCCAAGGATGCGATGGCGCAGATTCTGACCAACAGCAAGATGAGCGCCACTGGCCACCGCCCGATCTGCCAGGACACCGGCATAGTCAACGTGTTCCTGAAAGTGGGCATGGACGTGCGCTGGGAAGGCTTCAGCGGCGGCCTGGATGACGCCATCAACGAAGGCGTTCGCCGCGGCTACAACCACCCCGACAACACGCTGCGCGCCAGTGTCGTGGCCGACCCGGAATTCGAGCGCAAGAACACCCTGGACAACACCCCAGCGGTGATCTTCACCGAGATCGTGCCCGGCGACACGCTGGAAGTCACCGTGGCGGCCAAAGGCGGCGGCTCCGAGAACAAGAGCAAGATGATCATGCTCAACCCCGGCGACTCGGTGGTGGATTGGGTGCTCAAGACCGTGCCCACCATGGGCGCGGGCTGGTGCCCACCCGGCATGCTGGGCATCGGCATCGGCGGCACCGCCGAAAAAGCGGTGCTGATGGCCAAGGAAAGCCTGATGGACGACTTGGACATGTACGAATTGCAGGCCAAGGCCAAACAAGCCAGCAGCGGCGGCGAAGCGCTAAGCAAGGTCGAGCAGTTGCGCCTGGAGCTGTTCGAGAAGGTCAATGCCTTGGGTATCGGCGCGCAAGGTCTGGGTGGCCTGACCACCGTGCTGGACATCAAAATCAAGATGTACCCCACCCACGCCGCCAGCAAACCGGTGGCCATGATCCCCAACTGCGCGGCCACCCGCCACGCGCACTTTGTGATGGACGGCAGCGGCCCGGTTTACCTGGACCCGCCGTCGCTGGACCTGTGGCCCGACGTGGCCTGGACGCCCGACTACGTCAAGAGCAAGAAGGTCGATCTGAACACACTCACACCGGCCGAAGTAGCCGGTTGGAAGCCCGGCGACACCCTGCTGCTCAATGGCAAGATGCTGACCGGACGCGATGCCGCGCACAAACGCATTCAGGACATGCTGGCCAAGGGCGAGAAACTGCCGGTGGACTTCACCAATCGGGTCATCTATTACGTGGGACCGGTGGACCCGGTACGGGACGAAGCGGTCGGCCCGGCTGGCCCCACCACCGCGACGCGTATGGATGGCTTCACCGAGATGATGCTGGCACAAACTGGGCTGATTGCCATGATCGGCAAGGCCGAGCGCGGCCCGGTTGCCATTGAGGCGATCAAGAAGCACCAAAGCGCCTACCTAATGGCGGTGGGCGGTGCGGCCTACCTGGTCTCCAAGGCCATCAAGACCGCCAAGGTGGTTGGTTTTGCCGATTTGGGGATGGAGGCGATCTACGAATTCGACGTCGTCGACATGCCGGTCACCGTCGCCGTGGATGCCGGCGGCACCAGCGCCCACATCACTGGCCCAGCACAATGGCAACAGCGCATTGCCACGGGCGAATTCAAAGACATCGCAGTCGTGGCGGTCTGACACCAACCGGGGCCGATTTGCCTCACATCGAAGCTGGAGCGCGACGCCGACCCGAGCTCTGCGGATACGCTGGTCCCCCAGGGTGCGGCAGTACCAGTATTCACGAAGCCAGCGCTTGCGTTACCCTGGCTGGCGCTGAATCGGCGCCGGGCGTCGCCGCCTCCTGGCCTTTGGGCGGATTCATTGGCAGCCACGTTGGTAACATATTTTTGTGAGATAGTGCGGACTATGGCCGTTTAGCCTGCGGCTTCTTTGACTTTGCTTGACAAAGCTGGTTACACTTTTTCTTACTATCAAGAACCAAGGCACCGGCCATTCGATGGACAAATACTCAGTGTTGTTGGGGAGCGCGTCCGCCCTGGTGGTTGGCATGGTGCTGGGGGCCATGATCTACGCTTGGCGACAGCGCGCCATCAATGTCTCCAGGCGACGCATCCCGAAGCAATGGCCGCTTGCCTATCGCAGCATCGTCAACTCACGCGAACGCAAAGTTTGGCGCTGGCTGGTGCGCTCCTTTCTGGACCACCAAGTCATGGTGAAAATGCCGATCACCCGGTTCACCGTACCGGCTAGCAAGGAAGGCGTTCAGCACTGGTTTGAAGTGCTCCGGGGCGTCTATTGCTCCTTTACCGTGTGCACCGCCGAGGGCAAGGTGATTGGCTGTGTCGATGTACCTAGCCAGGCAGGCTTGTCATTGAGCAACCAGACACTCAAGCACACGCTGCTGTCCCAATGCAATATTCGCTATTGGGTTATTGATGCCGATCAGTTGCCGGGCGTTGGAGACATACGCGTGGCCTTTCTCGGCGACCAGGCGCACATGAATCACGGCAAAGAGTACCTCGACAGCGAGTTCAATCAGACCAAGGCAAACTTGCAGGCGGCGGTGATGCGCCAGCGACACGGCAAGAACGTTGACGCGGACAAGCTGGAGGCCAAGATCAGCGATGTGCAGGACTCCTTTGATAGCCAGTTGTCATCCGGCTGGCAGCCCAACTCCTTCGTCGTTCCGCTGGACAGTCGGGTCGCCGAATTGCGATGAGGTCATGGCTCTGCGCCGCGGTACCAGTCGGTGCCCGACAGGCAAAACAATCAGGCTCTGTAGAGCCACCCACACGATCGAACGGAATTGCAGGTTGATCAAGCAAAACGGGCCGCGAGGGCCCGTTTTTGCTAGCTATTTGGCGGAACGGCCCCACGGGGCCGCGGGGGCCAAGGGGGGGGGCGCCCCCCCCCCGGGCGCAGAGGGCGCGCCCGGGCCCCCCCGGCGGCCCGCCGCCCCCCCCCCCCGCCGGGCCAGGCAGGCCCCCGGCCGCCCCCGCGGGCCCCCCCCGGGGGCCGCGCCCCGGGGGCGGGGCGGGGGCGGCCCCCCGGGCCGGCCGGCCCCCCCGCCCCGGGCCCGCCCCCGCCGCCCCCGGGGCCCGCACCCCCGGGGGGCGGGCCCCCCGCGGGGGCCGCGCCGGGGGGGGCGCGGCGGGGGGGGCCCGCGGGGGGGGACCCCGCCCGCCGGGGGCCGCGCCGCCCGCCGCCGGCGGCGCCCGCCGCCCCCCCCCACGAAGCGCGGCCGGGCCCCGGGGGGGGCGGGGGGCCGGGCGCCGGGGGCCCGGCGCGCCCCGGCGCCGCCCGGCGGCGGCGGCGGCGGGGGGGCGGGGGGGCCGGGGGCGCGGGCGCCCCGGGGCCGCCCCGGGGGGCCGCCCGGCGGGGCCCCACGCCGCACCCGGCGGCCGCGCGGGGGCGGGCGGGGGCCGGGGGGGCGGGGGGGCGGGGGCCCGCGCCCCGGCGGCGCCCCCGGGCGCCCCCCGGCCCGGGCCGGCCCGCACGGGCCCGGCCGGGGGCCCCCCCCCCCCCCGGGGGGGGCCCGGGGGGGCCCCCCAGGGCCGGGACCGCCCCGGGCCCCCCCGGCGGCCCGCCCGCGCGCCCCCGGCCCCGGGCGCGCGGGGGGGGGGGGGCCGCCCCCCGCCCCCGCCCCCGCCCCCCCGCCCCCCGCGGGCCCCCGGGGGCGCCCGCGCGCCCCGCCCGGCCGCCCGCCCCGCCCCCCCCCCCGCCCGGCCCGGGGCGGCGGCGGGGGGCCCGGGCCCCCGGGGCCAAAACCCGCCCCCAGCATGGCGGAAACGGAGGGATTCGAACCCTCGATGAGGCTCTACACCCCATACTCCCTTAGCAGGGGAGCACCTTCGGCCACTCGGTCACGTTTCCTGAATCACTGGAACAGCCCGCATTATGTCACGACTCGGGCAGGATTTCCCTTCCGCCACGCTGCCGCGCAGGTCATAACCAGCGCAAATCTCCTCAGACCGGCTGCTGGTCCAGATCGAATGCACGGTGCAAGGCACGAACCGCCAGCTCCATGTATTTCTCGTCAATGACCACGGACGTCTTGATCTCACTGGTGGAAATCATCTGGATGTTGATGCCTTCCTCCGACAGGACGCGGAACATCCGGGCAGCAACGCCAACATGGCTGCGCATGCCGATGCCAACGATGGAGACTTTGCAGATCTTCGTGTCGCCGACCACCTCTTGGGCACCCAGGCTAGGCAATACCTTGTGCTTGAGCAAATCAATCGCCTTGGCGAACTCGCTGCGGTTAACAGTAAAGCTGAAGTCGGTCTTTCCATCCTTGCTGATGTTCTGAATGATCACGTCAACTTCGATGTTGGCGTCGGCCACCGCGCCCAGGATCTGGTAAGCAATACCGGGCTTGTCAGGCACGCCCAGCACCGAAATTTTGGCCTCGTCGCGGTTGAACGCAATACCAGAAACGATGGCTTGTTCCATATGTTCGTCTTCCTCAAAAGTGATCAGGGTGCCCGATTCGGCTTCCTCATTGATGTCGATGTCCCAGGGGGTGAAACTGCTCAGTACGCGCAAGGGCACCTTGTACTTGCCGGCGAATTCGACCGAGCGAATCTGCAGCACCTTGGAGCCCATGGAGGCCATCTCCAGCATCTCCTCAAAGCTCACGGTCTTCAGTCGGCGCGCCTCGGGCACCACGCGCGGGTCGGTGGTGTAGACGCCGTCGACGTCGGTGTAAATCAGGCACTCGCTGGCTTTCATCGCGGCAGCCACTGCCACTGCCGATGTATCGGACCCACCGCGGCCAAGCGTCGTGATGTTGCCCAGGTCGTCCATGCCCTGAAAACCCGTCACGATGACCACCATGCCGCTGGCCAGATTGGCACGCACCTTCTTGTCGTCAATCGACTCGATGCGGGCCTTCGTATAGGCGGAATTGGTGCGAATCGGGACTTGCCAGCCGGCATAGCTCACGGACTCCACGCCTTCGGCCTGCAGGGCAATGGCCAGCAAGGCAGAAGACGCCTGCTCGCCCGTTGCCGCAAGCATGTCGAGTTCGCGGCTGTAAGCCTCCTGCGGCTTGGCTGGCGCGAGTTCCTGGGCCAAACCCAGCAAGCGATTGGTCTCGCCACTCATCGCGGAGGGCACGACCACCATTTGATGACCAGCGCGCGCCCATTTGGCCACGCGTTTTGCAACATTGCGGATGCGCTCCGTGGAGCCCATCGAGGTGCCACCGTACTTATGAACAATCAATGCCATGGGAGTTTTTTTCTTCGAGCAAAACCTAGGGATTGTACCAATGCAGCTCCCCCCTCCGCCGCTCGACATGGCCGCATCCCACCTTGATGTTGATCTGGTGGCCACGGGTCGTACACGCAGCGAGTTGATCCAGCAATTCATTGAGTTGTGCCGCACTGGGCGTGGTCTGACACACTTGCCGAAACCACTGGCGCAGCGCATTGGCTTGGCGCTCCCGCGTCAATTGCTGCAGTTTGCCAATCACCAGCGACGACGCGAGTGGCGCCAGATCCTCGGCCGCGACCTGATCCAGAATTTGCTGCGCCTGCGCGGCGTGAGCCGCACTGCGCGCAAAGGTGTCGCGAAACTGCGGAAATACCGCCTCCAGGGTCGGCAGCAAGCGGGCTCGAATCCGGTTGCGGGTAAATCTTTCGTGAGCGTTGCTGGGATCCTCGACGAAGGAAGTACCACGTTGTTTCAACCAGGTGCGCAGCTCAGAACCCGGCACCGCCAGGAGCGGTCGGTGGTAGGCGATGCCATCGCGCTGCCATTGACGAGGCATGGCGCTGAGTCCCGGCAAACCCGCGCCTCGGCTGAGGGCAAGCATCAAAGTCTCGACCTGATCGTCGGCGTGGTGTGCAATAGCTACGCTTTTTATAGCAAGCGAGTCATTTTCTTCAAGAGCTGCAGCCCGAAATGCCTGATAACGGGCACGCCTGGCGGCGTCTTCGGGACTCTGCCCAGGCGCATGCACAGCGTCAACCCGAAGCACCTGCAAAGGCACCCCCAAACGATCACAAAAACCTCGGCAGTGAAGCTCAAAACCGTCTGCTGCGGCCTGCAGACCATGGTGGACATGGATCGCGACCACGCGGCCAGGCCACTTTTCGGCACAGGCCTGCAACAACGCCGTGGAATCCGCCCCACCGCTGTAGCCCACGGCCAGCGGCAGTGCCGGGGAGAACACGGCAATGGCCTGATCGAACGACTCAGCCATCGGTCACAGACGACCCGTCCAAACAAGCCATCAAGGCACTTGACCGGAGCAAGCCGCTACTTCTTTGACCCAGGCACGAAGAACATGCCCACGCCAAGCGCGATCAGAATCACTGGCCACCAGGTTCGTAACAACTCGGCAATGCTCACATTGAGCAAACCCAAATTGGAGAGCAGAAAAAACGCGCCCACCAGCACGAGCACAATCGCACCAAAATGACCCTTCATAGCTACACCGCTCCAAAGTAGATGTGTTGACGCCGCCATCCATGGCCCAATTGCGCGCAAAGCCAGCGCATTCAAGGCCGGGCACCGCGACGACGGCACAGGTGCCGGTTCGTCACAAACGCTCTATTCTGCATCACACCCGTGGTTTAGCCGCTACGATGCTTGACGTCGATCAACTCGCGCCTGCGCATTGCGGCTGTTTTCTGGCTACTACACGTTTACCCCAATGAGCGGCCAGAGCCCCTTGGCATAGACTGCGGCAGCTTAAAGTTCCGGTGTTCACCGCCCCATGAGGCCGGACGATGCCGGGTGGCAGTGCTGCCGAATCTGGCGCAGCGTGGAGTTCAAAAAAATGATCAAGTTGAAAACGATCCGCGTTGGTCGGATCCGCTTTATGCAGCACGGATTTCCAATGCTGATGGCATTGATGGGTGTCTCAGCGGGGGCGCAGACACCTGCACCGGCAGCGGGCGCAACCATTGCAGTCACTCCCGCCAGCAGCACTTCTGCCGCTCCCAGCGAGGCCGTGCAACGTCAGGCCTTGGGGCCTTACCGCATGATTCTGCGCAGCGCCGCTGTTCAGAGTAAGCCAAGGGCTAACCCCCCACCGACTTTGGCCGCCAGCGCCGCTGCGACTGGCACTGCGGCGCGCCTGAACACTTCTAAACCACCGGTCGAACCAGACCAGCCCACCAGCCCGGCGACGCCACCGCCGCGGGCCCAGGCAGCCGTCACGCCCATTGCCACCACCATTGCCACGCCCACTGTGCAGGCAGTCGAAGTGCCCACACCTCGAGCCGAGGAAACTGCCACACCCATCATCGCGCTAGCCGCCCTGACCAGCCCCCCTCCACCACCTCCACCGGCTGCGCCGCCGGTGGCCAAAACGGCCCTGGTACTTATCAAGAACGACCCACCAACCTTGAGCGGACCACTGGCACGTGAATCGCCCAGTGGGATTGTGCGGGTGGCGTTTAACGTCAATCCCGACGGTTCTACCAGCGATTTCAAGATCGCCGCCAGCAACAACCGGCGGTTAAACAATGCGGTAGTGGCCGCGGTCACCAAATGGCGCTACCAGCCGATTGACGCCGCGCAGACTACCGAAGTCGAGATGGTGTTCAGCGCCGAGTAATCGGCCACGCCAGAGCCAGCGCGTCAGACGAGGGTTGCTTGTGTAGCCCGTTGGGCCTATTTGGTGGCACCGTTGGACGCTCGTGTGTCGGTGAAACGGCCATAGCCCTGCAGCCGATCGTAGCGACGGTCCAGCAATTCCTTGACTTTCAGGTCACCAATCTGGCGAAACGCGTCGCTCAGTGCGCGCTTCAGAAAGGCTGCCGCCTGCTTGTAGTCGCGGTGCGCGCCGCCCACAGGTTCATTCACGATCTTGTCCACCATGCCCAACGCCTTGAGGCGATGCGCCGTGATGCCAAGCGCTTCAGCCGCCTCCTTGGCCTTGTCCGAAGTCTTCCAGAGGATAGAGGCACACCCCTCGGGGCTGATCACGGAGTAGATGGAGTACTGCATCATGATGACCTGGTCAGCCACCGAAATCGCCAAGGCACCACCAGAGCCGCCCTCGCCAATGATGGTCGTGATGATCGGCACTTCCAGTTGCGCCATCTCGAAGATGTTTCGGCCAATCGCTTCGGACTGACCACGTTCCTCGGCGTCGATGCCGGGGTAGGCGCCGGGCGTATCCACAAAAGTGAACACTGGCAGCTTGAACTTCTCGGCCGTCTTCATCAGCCGCAAGGCTTTGCGATAACCCTCTGGTTTGCTCATGCCGAAGTTGCGCAAGCCGCGCTCCTTGGTGTCACGTCCCTTTTGTTGTCCCAACACCATGCACGGCGTTCCGTTGAAGCGCGCCAGACCACCCACAATGCTCAAATCATCTGCAAAGTGGCGATCACCATGCAATTCCACGAAGTGCGTAAAGATCTCGCCGACATAGTCCAAGGTATAGGGGCGCTCGGCGTGGCGCGCGATCTTGGTGATCTGCCATGGTGTCAAGTCGCTGTAAAGGTCCTTGGTGAGCTGCAGGCTCTTCTTGCTGAGTTGATCGATCTCGGCGGAGATGTCAACGGCGGACTCGGTCTGCACATAACGCAGCTCTTCGATCTTGGTTTCGAGTTCGGCAATGGGCTGCTCGAAATCGAGAAATGTTTTCTTGGCCAACGGTTTGCTCCTTAACCTGATCTATAGAAGTCAGAGCACGTCGCATCGCGGGTGGTCTGACCTACAAGGTCCTTCTAATACTCCACGGGAATCGGATCCAGAGAGCGCCAAATATACCAAGTCGCAACGCTGCAGTATGGCGTCCAGGCGGCGGCCACCTCGCGGGCATCGCTGCGGCTGACCACGTCACCGGAAAAGTAGCTGTGACTGATGCCATTGATCAAGCCGACATCGTCCAGCGGCAAGACATTGGGCCGCATCAAGTGAAAAATCAGGAACATCTCGGCGGTCCAGCGACCAATACCACGAATGCCGATCAGCTCGGCAACGATGGTCTCGTCATCCATGGCCTGCCAGGACTTGACGTTGATGGCCCCGCTGTCAAAGTGCAGTGCCAGGTCGACCAGATACTCGATTTTGCGCGCGCTCAGCCCCGCCGCACGCATGTCGTCAACCTTGAGCCTGAGCACATTGGCCGCCACCATCTTCTTTGGCAGCACAGCAAACCGATCCCAGACGGTTTGCGCCGCCTTGACCGAGATCTGCTGCCCGACAATGCTTCGGGCCAGTGTCGTGAACGCATCGCCACGGGTCTGCAAGCAGGCGTCGCCAAACTGCGGAATCAGGCGCTTCATCACGCGATCCTTCTTCATCAGGTGCTTGCAGGCGTCGCTCCAGTAGTGCGGTGTCTGGCCCAATTGCGGCTGGGATTTGGTGCTTACCATTGCGATCCAGTCAAGCGCCAAACGACCACACAGATACGGCCATGGTCATGCCTGGGCTTCCCAGGTGGTGCCGGCCGACGTGTCTTTCAGAACAATCCCGTGCGCCAGAAGTTGATCGCGAATTCGATCCGATTCGGAGAAGTTTCGCGCTGCCTTGGCAGCGGCACGCTGCCCAATGAGCGCCGCGATGGCAGCATCGTCCAGGCGCGCGCCGGCCTTCAAGTAAACATCCGGATCACCCTGCAATAGGCCCAGGCAGGCGCCCAGGCCTCGGAGCAGGCCGCTCAGGCTGGCCGACTTGCCGCGATTGATTTCAGTGGCCAGATCGAACAGCGTCGCGACCGCCTCCGGCGTGGAGAAATCATTGTCCATGGCATCGCGAAAACGCTTGGCAAAGGGGTTGGTCCAGTCGATCGTCGCGGGCTCGGGCGGCACCGCCTGCAGCGCGGTGTACAGGCGCTTGAGGCCTGCGCGGGCGTCGTCGAGCCCGGCGTCGCTGTAGTTGAACGGCCGCCGGTAGTGCACGCGCAACATGAAGAAGCGCACTGTCTCGCCGTCATAGTCCTTGAGCACATCGCGGATGGTGAAAAAATTGCCCAGGCTCTTGGACATTTTCTCGTTGTCCACCTGCAAGAAACCGTTGTGAATCCAGTACTTCGCCAACGGTTGCCCATTGGCTCCTTCACTTTGCGCAATCTCGTTTTCGTGGTGCGGAAACTGCAAGTCGGCACCGCCACCATGAATGTCGAAGGTAGTCCCCAGCAACGCGCAACTCATGGCGGAGCACTCGATGTGCCAACCCGGTCGACCCACTCCAAAGGGCGATTCGAACTTCGCGTCAACGGGCTCGTCCGGCTTGGCGGCCTTCCACAGCACGAAGTCCAGCGGATCTTCCTTGCCATCCGCCACCGCGATACGCTCGCCCGCGCGTAACTGGTCCAGCGAGCGTCCACTGAGTTTGCCGTAGCCCGGAAACTTGCGCACCGAAAAATTCATGTCGCCATTGGGGGCCTGATAGGCCAGCCCTCTGGTCTGCAGAGTGCCGATCATGGCCGTCATGGCGCCCACGTGCTCGGTGGCGCGCGGCTCACTGGTCGGCTGCGCAATACCCAGCGACGCCAAATCCTGATGCATGGCCTGGATCATCTGATCCGTCAAAACCCGGATCGGCATATTGCGCTCAACGGCCCGCTTGATGATCTTGTCGTCAATGTCGGTGATGTTGCGCACGTAATTGACCTCGTAGCCACTGGCGGCCAGCCAACGCGAGATAACGTCAAATGCCATCATCATCCGGGCGTGCCCGACGTGACACAGGTCGTAGATGGTCATGCCGCAAACATACATTCGAACGCGGCCCGGTTCCAGAGAAACAAAGTCTTCCATGCCACGCGACAGCGTGTTGTAGATGCGCAAACTCATGTCAGTTCAAGAAACCACGTCGGGGAAAGCCAATAGGCCCGGCGACCCTCTCGCGGATGCCGGCCAGCAGGCGGTAAATGCCAAAGGTAAAACACTCACCCTCGGCTACAATCCAGCGCAGTATATAGCCCCACCCGGCTCGCCCACAACACGAGTCTGAACCGAGCATGATTCCCAAGGCTCCATGAACCACACCCCAATTATTTCCCGGTCGTTTGTGACGCTGCTGACGCTGTCATTGGCGTTAACGATCAACGTTGCCCACGCCGACGACTATTCGGATGTCTCACAACTGATGCGCACTGGCAAGTCGGCAGAAGCTATGGTCAAGGCCGATCAGTATTTGGCGGCCAAGCCGCGGGACCCGCAGATGCGCTTCCTCAAGGGCGTGATGCAACGGGACTCAGGCAAGACGCCCGAGGCCATCGTCACCTTCACCAAGCTGACCGAGGACTTCCCCGAACTGCCGGAGCCCTACAACAATCTGGCGGTCCTGTATGCGGGGCAGAGCCAGTTCGACAAAGCGCGTGTCGCGCTGGAGATGGCGATCCGGACCAACCCCAGCTACGCCACCGCCCACGAAAACCTGGGTGACGTCTACGCCAAGCTCGCCAGCCAGGCTTACAACAAGGCCTTGCAACTCGACGGCAGCAACGCCGCCGTGCCGCCCAAGCTTGCGCTGATTCGCGAGCTGTTCAGCCCGGTACCAAAAGGTCAACGCCTGAGCACTACCGCCACGCCAGCCGCACCAACGACGGTTGCCCTCGCCGCTGCCCCTGCCGCCGTAGCGGCTTCCGCGCCCATGGCCAAAACAGCGCCGGTCCCGACCCAGTCGCCGCCCGCCCTTGCCCCGGTGGCTGCCGCCTCGCCGAGCAGCGCAGCAAGCGAAGCTGAAGGCGCCGTGCGTGCTTGGGCCAAAGCATGGGCCAACAAAGATCTGAACGCCTACCTAGGCGCCTATGGCGAGACTTTCACGCCGCCAGGAGGCCTGTCGCGCAAGGCGTGGGAAGGCGAGCGGCGTAAACGCATCACGGGCAAGTCCAGTATCCAGGTGAAATTGGAGGGGCTCAGCGTCACGCTCGACGGCGGCAAAGCCATCGCACGATTTCGTCAGGATTACCGAGCCGATGCACTGGCCGTATCGAGCCGCAAGACGCTTGAACTGACCAAAACCGGCGACCGATGGCTAATCGTCCGAGAATCGACCGGGGCTTGATGCGCGTGCTCGTCGCACGCCAAACGCGCAAGGGCGACCAATCATGACGCCAGGGCTGCCATCGCCCGCGCTGGGCAGAATTCTTTCACTGGTGGTCGCACTGGCGGTGATGCCGTGCTCGATGTCCGTGTTGGCGAGTGCCAAGCCGGTCAACGCAAAGAGGTCCATCCAAAAGGCGCAGGCGCCGGCCCCTTCATCCAATGACGCCGGCGCCGCCGAGGCGCGACTGATAGAGGTGTACCGACTTACCGCAGCAGCCCGCGTTCGCGATGCTTTAAAACAGGCGCGGTCGCTGGTCGCGGACTACCCCAACTTCCAGCTTGCACAGTTGGTGTACGGTGACCTGCTCGCTGCGCACGCTCGCCCTGTCAGCATGGTGGGTGATGTTCCAACCAGCATGGCACGGGCCGCACAGCCCGTTCTGACGGAACTGCGCGAGGAGTCGGTAATGCGACTCAAGGCACTGCGAGAGCGTCCGCCCGTCGGCCACGTTCCATCTCCCTTCCTGGCGTTGCCGACGCGCACCAAACATGCCATTGCAGTGGACGCGTCGCGCTCACGCCTGTACCTGTTCAAAAATGGGCCCGCTGGGCTGACCCTGGTCGCAGACTACTACGTGTCGGTGGGCAAAGCCGGTACCGAAAAGACCGTGGAAGGCGACGCGCGCACACCACTGGGCGTCTACTTCATCACCAGCAACCTCAATCCAAAGTCGCTGAAAGAGTTCTACGGCTCGGGTGCTTTGCCAATCAACTATCCCAACGCACTGGACAACAGGCGCGGCAAGACTGGCAGCGGTATCTGGCTGCATGGAACCCCGCCCGGACAGTTCTCGCGCGCGCCGCTGGCCACTGACGGCTGCGTGGTGCTGGCCAACCCAGATCTGCAGCAGATCGTACGCACGGTCGAGGTGGGCACCACACCGGTCGTGATCTCGACGCGTCTGCAGTGGGTGCCACCCCAAAGCTCCAGGGCTGAAGGCAAACCTTTCGAAGACGCTTTAACGGCTTGGCAAAGCGCCAAGTCCAGCGGCGACTTGAGCAAAGTTTTGAGCTTCTATACACCGGACTTCAACAGCTTTGGAAAGTCCCTGCCTCAATGGACCCCGTCGCTGCAGACCGAACTCGGCTTGGTGCGTGGTCGCCCGATCGAGCTCAAGGATCTGAGCCTGCTGCGTTGGACCGATGAAAGCGACACCATGGTGGTGACGTTTGGCGAGGTGCCGACCGGCACAAGAACCGGCAAGACCAAACGCCAGTACTGGGTGCGCCATGGCAGTGAGTGGAAAATATTCTTTGAAGGAGTAATTGGATGAGCATCAAGTCTTTTGGTATCACTCGGCGCCTGATCCTGGCCACAACGGCCGCAATGGCTTTGTGCACTGCGGCCTGGGCCGACGCCCCGCCCAGGGTCAAATTCGCAACCAGCGCTGGCGACTTCGTCGTTGAAGTCTACCCAGACAAGGCTCCCAAGACGGTGGAGAATTTTCTGCAGTACGTGCGCGACAAGCATTACGACGGCACGGTCTTTCATCGGGTGATCGAAAACTTCATGGTTCAGGGTGGCGGCTTTGACGCCAAGTACGTCCAGAAGAAGACGCGCCCGCCCGTGACCCACGAAGGGCGCGAGGCGCTTGAAAAGGGTGGCCCGCGCAATACCGTTGGAACCTTGGCCATGGCTCGTACCAATGATCCGCATTCGGCCTCGGCGCAGTTCTTCATCAACGTCAAGGACAACGCGTTCCTTGATCCAACCGTCATTCCCCCCGGAGACCCGGTTCCCAGGTTCGAACATCGCGGACGCGTGTTTGAGAACACACCACGTGCCAATTTGCTCAACGCACCGGAGCTGTTTGGCTACACCGTGTTCGGCAAGGTTGTCAGCGGCATGGACGTGGTCAACCAGATCAAGGTTGCGCCAACTGGTGCGGGCGGCCCATTCCCTTCTGACGTTCCCAAGACACCCATCACTATCAACTCCGCCACTTTGGTCAAATAAATCATGAGCAACCCAAAAGTCGAACTCCACATCACCGATTTCGGCGTGGTCACACTTGAACTCGATCAGGACAAGGCACCCAAATCGGTGGCCAACTTTCTGAACTACGTCAAGAATGGTCACTACGACAACACCGTCTTTCACCGCGTCATCCCCGGCTTCATGGTGCAAGGCGGCGGCTTTGAGCCCGGCATGAAGCAAAAGCCCTGCGACGCCGCCATCGAGAACGAAGCCAACAACGGCCTCAAGAACGCCAACTACACCGTGGCCATGGCCCGCACCGGCGATCCCCATTCAGCCACCGCGCAGTTCTTCATCAACGTTGCGGACAACGGCTTTCTCAACCACACCGCGCCGTCCGCACAAGGGTGGGGCTACGCCGTATTTGGCAAGGTCGTTGGAGGCGCCGATGTTGTCGACAAGATCAAGGCTGTCAAGACCGGGCGCAAGGGCTTTCACGATGACGTGCCCAACACCGACGTGGTGATTGAGAAGGCCGTCGCGCTCTGACATGAACGGACCGGCCGGCGCGGTCTCCCCGCCCAGCGCACCGGTCCTGCTTGCGCCCGATCAGTGGCGCGCAATTGACTTCATCTCCGACCTGCACCTCCATGCCGGCGAGCCTGACACCATGCGCGCGTGGCAGCACTACCTGCAAACCACTCGCGCTGACGCGGTCTTCATCCTGGGGGACCTGTTCGATGTGTGGGTTGGTGATGACTGCTTGCTGGATACGTCCGATGGCGGCCCATCCGCCTTCGGGTTCGAACAACAGTGCGCGCAGAGTCTGCGCACCGCCTCGCAACGGCTGGCATTGTTCTTTCTGCATGGCAACCGCGACTTCCTGATCGGCAACGCCTTTGCCGCCGCCTGCTGCGTAACCCTGCTTGCCGAACCCACGGTGCTGGTCTTCGCGGATGAACGCTACCTGCTCTCGCACGGCGACGCGCTGTGCCTGGATGACACCGACTACATGCAATTTCGCACCATGGCGCGCAGTGACGCATGGCAACGTGCCTTTCTTGACCAGAGCCTGGCCGACAGACAAGCCCTGGGTCAAAGTATCCGGGCCCAAAGCGAGGAGAAGAAACGTCGCAGCAGCCAGTACATTGACCTGCGAGCCAGCGCCGTCAAGGAGTGGCTGCTGGTGAACCAGAGTCAAACCCTGATTCACGGCCACACCCACAAACCCGCGGTGCACGACTTGGGGGCTGGCCTGCGCCGCGTGGTGCTCAGCGATTGGGACGCCCGCAGCGCGCCACCACGCACCGAAGTGCTTCGGCTGCGCCGGGAACCAGCGCCGGGCACGGCAACGGTTTCACTGCAGCGAATCGAAGCGACTCGCGCCCACCTGTCGTGAAGCACTGGCTGCGGGCCTTCCTGACCCGTACGCCTGCGGGGCGCGACGCGATTCCCGAGGCGTTGTGGCAAGGGACCCTGTCCAGATTCCCGTTCCTGAGCCAGCGCGGCGCCGCTGAGCTGGCCCAGTTGCGGCAACTAACCCGTGAGTTCTTGCGGCAAAAGGAGTTCCATGGCACCGATGGACTGACCATTACCGACGCCATGGCGGTGGCCATCGCCAGCCAAGCGTGTCTGCCCATTCTGAAACTCGGACCGACGACCCAAGCACTGCGCTGGTACGACGATTTCGTGGGCATCGTGGTCCACCCTGGCGAGGTACTGGCGCACCGCAGCGAGACCGACCACATCGGTGTGGTGCACGACTACCAGGAACGCTTGACCGGCGAAGCCATGGCAGGCGGGCCGGTGACCTTGAGCTGGCACGACGTGTGGCAGTCCGGCACCAGTGCCGCACAGGGCTACAACGTGGTAATCCATGAGTTCATCCACAAGATCGACATGCGAGACGGCGTGGCGGACGGTTGCCCGCCATTGCCACCCAACTTCATGGGCGCCGCCACGCCAAAGGCGGCCCGTCAAAGCTGGCTTGAACAAATGAAAATTGAGTTTGTCCGCTTTGGCGACCAAGTCGTGATGGAACAGCGCTTCAGCGGTGAGCCGACCTGGCTGGACCCCTATGGCGCGGAGTCGATCGATGAGTTTTTTGCAGTGAGTTGCGAGGCCTACTTCGTCAACCGACCGGACTTCTCGCGCGAATTTCCCAGCTTGATTGTGCTCTACGACGCGTTCTTCAGTGCGCCCAGTCCTTCGGATTGACTTCATCAATCTGCCAAGGGTCGAGAAACATCTCGGCATAGCGCTGGTAGATGCGCTGCTCCACGAAAACATCAAACAAATCAGGATCAATGTGGCCATTGAGCCTGAACTTGTTCATGATTGACATCGCCTGCGACAACTTCATGCCCTGCTTGTAGGGCCGATCCCGCGCCGTCAGCGCCTCGAAAATATCGGCGATGCCCATCACCCTGGCCTGTACCGACATCTGCTCGCGACTCAGCCCCTTGGGATAGCCCTTGCCATCCATCCGTTCATGGTGCCCCCCGGCGTACTCCGGCACGTTGCGCAAGTGCTTGGGCCAGGGCAGTTGCTCCAGCATCTTGATGGTCGCCACGATGTGGTAATTGATGGTGTCGCGCTCGGCCAGCGTCAAAGTGCCAGCGCGGATGGTCAGGTTCTCGATTTCGTCGGCGGTCAGAAACTCTGTTTCCACGCCATCGACGTTTCGCCACTTGTGCCCGCTTCCGATGTCGCGCACGCGCTGCAAAGACGCCTCTTTCATGGTCTCGGCGCCAACGTTGGTCTGGCGCAGGAATTCACGCTCAGCGTCCAAGGCCTCGATGTCGCTCTGGCAAACCCGCAGAATCTCAGCCTCGGCGTCCGGCTGATCAGATGCCCGCAGAGCCAGTTGGCGGCGCAGCGCAGCAATTTCGAGATCGCGCTTCAACACCTCGAACCGCGTGTCAATCAGGTTGACTCGGTCAAACAAGGTCTGCAGCTTGCTGGCCTTGTCGACCACGTGCACGGGCGTGGTGACCTTGCCGCAATCGTGCAACAAGCCTGCGATCTTCAGCTCGTAGCGGTCCCGATCGTTCATTGCAAACGAGGCCAGGGGGCCGGTTGTGGTCGCATTGACCGCCTCCGCCAGCATCATGGTCAAGGCTGGAACGCGCTGGCAATGACCACCCGTGTAATGTGACTTCTCGTCGATGGCGAGGTTGATCAAGTTGATGAAGGCCTCAAACAACTCCTCAAGCTGGGTCATCAACAGCCGGTTGCTCAAGGCAATGGCGGCCTGCGACGCCAGCGACTCCGCCAGACTTTGGTCCGACAGGGAAAAAGCGGTGACTTCCCCGCCACCTGGCGTGGCGTTGAGCAGTTGCAGCACGCCAATGATCTCGCCCTCATGATTCTTCATCGGCACGGCAAGAAATGACTGTGAGCGGTACCCGGTGCGCTCGTCAAACTGGCGCGTGCCGGAGAAGTCAAAGTTCGGCTCCGTGTAGGCGTCCACGATATTGACGGTTTGCTGGTGAATCGCCGCGTAGGCCGCGACCAGTGAATCATTGGGTGCGCCTTGCGCGTCGACCAGCGGCAAATCCGGAAAACTGATGGGAATGCCCGAAGTCCCACCCATGGCGATGTGCAGGGAGTCGGTACGGATGATTTCGAACCGAAGCGAACCCCCATCATCCGACAAACGGTACAGCGTGCCACCGTCCGCATGGGTAATGGTCTTGGCGGCAAGCAGGATGTTCTCCAGCAGGCGATCGATATCGCGCTCCCTGGACAGCGAGGCGCCAATGACGTTGAGCTGCTCAAGCCGCTTGAGCATGTCATTCACTGAATCCATGTGCCCTCCTTGCGTTTCTTGCCAAGCTGACGCGGTGCCCGCCAGGTTTCGATTCTTTCACATCCAGGACCAGCGCGATGACCCAAAGACGTCGCGGGCACGGGTAACCCGTGAACCCGTCAGGCTTTGAGCAGCACCTTTAGCGCATTTTGCATCCTGCGCGCTGAGTCGGCATCGAAACCGCTGGACAGCACGTGTGCGACGTCTTGCTCCCATGTCTGGGCCGGAATCGGATCATTGCGCCGGGTCAGCAACTGCAACTGTAGCGCCCGACGGGCTTCCAGATGCGCAGCCGGTGTGGGCAACTCCGCGGCCATCTCAAGCCGCAGCAAAGGTACCGCCGCACTGCCCGACGGCGCGCTGGCCAGTGCCTTCGCCCAGGCGCCTCTGGCCGATGACCCGACTCGCCCCCCGATCTCCTGCGTAGACGGAACCTGGGCACCATCTCGGCTTTCCCAGGCGGTCAAGAGCTGCGTCAGCGCCTCGCCGTGCGCTTGCGCCGCTAGCTTTTTCAGCGCAAATTGGGCATGCTCCAAAGCCTCACGCTGGGCACGAAAAGCGGTGTCCCCCAGGCGTGGCGCTTCATCGGTGGGCCGTGCATCGGCACGCCACGCGCCTCGCTCACCACGCGCGCCGGTGCGTGCTGCATCACGGGGATTGCGTTCATCGGGGCGCCCCGGTCCGCGACCATCGTGCGCGCCCCGTGTGGCGTCCTTGCGGTCGCCGAACTTGCCGCCGCGAGCGGGCGCTGGCTCGGCCTTCTTCATGCCCGGTCGGTCATCCCCACGAACCGCCCGCACGGGTTTTCGGGGCAAAGTGATTGCCGGCGCCGGCGCGTTGGTGCCCGACGTCGCCACCGCCGTGTCAATACCGTTGGCCGGCAAAACGTCGCTCGACGTCGCGCCATCAACCTCGCTCTGGCCCCCAGCCATGTCGGGCTGCGCCGCCTGGTCCGCCACCCCGTCGCCGGCCTGGCGCTGCGCCTGTACCGCAGCTTGCACCGCAACCTGAGCCTGCGCCTGACCGCGCAAAGCGGCGTCCAGCGCGCCCATGGCGGCCCTGATGGCGGTGGCATCGCCTGCGCCGTTGGCTTTTTCAAGCGCTTTGGCCGCTTCAAGCACAACCCGATCGCGCTCGCCCAAAGCCAGATCAGCCTTCTCGCGCTCAGCGGTCTTGCGCTGGAACGCGTCATCGATCGGCTTGCGAAAGGCGTCCCACAGCTTTTGCTCCTGTCGGCGCTCCATGGGCACGGCATGCGCTTCCGCCTGCCAGCGCTGTTGCAGCGCCTTGACCGCATCGACACGCAGAACCGCCGCGTCGCCCAAGACTCTGGCCTCGTCGATCATGGCCTGGCGCCGCAGCAAGCTTTGCTTTTGCAGCGCCTCCAAGGGAGCCGCCGCAGCGGCAATGGCGTCTTTCCATAGCGGCTGCAACTCAGCGAACGCCTTCTCCCCAAGATGCCCGGCATCCCGCCAGCGGTCAGCGAACTCGTGCAGCAGGCGACTAAAACCCTTCCAATCGTCATCCAAGGCGGTGGTGTTGGCCGCCGACCAAGCCTTCAGCTCCTCAATCAGCGCCAGGCGCTGCGCGCGATGCTGGGTGGCGTCCAGGCGGACCTTCTCCAACCAGGTCTCGACCACTTTGTGGGCGTCGTTGCAGGCCTCGTCGAAGCGCTTCCACAAGCCATGGTTGGGCACGCCGCCTTGATCGGTCTGCTTCCACTGCTCGCGCAGGGTTCGCAAAGACTCTTGCATCTTGCGCCCTCCGATCGCCTGGCCGTCCGGGCGCTTGAGCAAACCCTCCGCCTTGGCGACCAGCTCCTCACGCAGTTGGTCCGCACGCCAGCGCTGCCAACCTTCAAGCTCGCCCGCCGCAGCCAGCGCAGCATGCGCCTGGTTTTCCAGCTTGTCGTCGATAACCTTGCCAAATTCCTTTAGCGCGTTGCGCAGCGCCGTTGCCGCACCCGCACTGGCCTTGCCATGACCCTGTGCGATTTCGAGCTCCAGCTTGGTCAGCGCTTCACGCACTGCCTCAAGCGCTCTGGCCTTCACCTCCGGGTCTATCTTGGGCTTCTGAGGCTTGGTCGGCGCGTCAACGGGCACGCCACGCGCGGTACGCAGTTGATCCGCCCACACCTGAACCGGTGGCAAGGGCGCGGCAACATCGTCCGCCGCGGCAACCGCCAGCGCCAAGGCGCTCTTGAAGGCATCCCACACCACCAACAACTGCGCGCGCGAAGCCTCAAGCAAGGGCGGAAACTTGATGTCAACGCTGAGCCAGTTAGCGTCGGCCAGAAGCACTGCGGCCTGGGTCTGCCAATTGTCGACGTCACTGCGCAGTGCATCCCACACCGCCTGCGCATCCCGCCAAGACTTGGTCGACAGGACTTCGATACGCTGCGCCAGCAGAACCGCAGCCTCGCGCTGAACCTGAACGCGATGCTGCAGGTCTTCAATCACCTTGACGCGCTCGGCCAACTGCGCCTTGAGCGTTGCAAGTGGTTCCTTGCTCAACGGCGCGCCAGCCTTGGCTGCGTCGCGCTGCCACGCCAGGGCATCGGCAATGTTCAGTTTGGGAACCGCAATCAGGCTTTGCGCCTTCGCCGCCCATTCTGCGGCAATCACTTCCTGCCCTTTGCTGCGCTTGATTTCGTCAAGTTTCTCTCGCAGCAGCTTGGCAGCACCCTTGTCCTTGACGCTGAGTTCCTTGAAGACAAGCTGCATTTGCTCGGCACCGGGTTCGCGTGCCAACCACTCCCGGATTCTGGCGGTACGATCGCCCGAAGTGTGGGCAGAGAAGGCCCCTCCAGTCAGAGCATCCAGCGGATGAAGTTCATTTGTTTTAGCAGTAGCTTGGTTCACTTCGGGCACTTCGGAAGAAAGGTTGACGGGGAAACAGGCCTCAAGGCCCCGGCAGACAGCGCGGATCTTGACCCGGCTGATGACTGCGACAAAGGCGCTATTTTCACCGCTATTTGCCCCGCCTCCCAAATTGTCTGCATCCACTGGCCCGACACGCAAAGCCGTCGACCGCTTCACGCGGGACTGTCTCTATATAGGACACAGCGGGAACGCCCCATAAAGAAAGCCCGGTCGGTCGGCTCAAAGCCTGCCCGCCGGGCTTGACGGCTGACCAGAGGTCCGTGCCGTCTTGGGTACGCAAGAGGGAGAGTTACGTCCCTCATTGCGCTGGAAGCAAGAGATTGCTCCCGTGAATCGCCGGGGCCGCTTTATCACAGCTACCCGAAGGTAGGGACTGGCTACTGCCGACTTGTTACCTGAATTCTCAGGCGATTTCAGTCTAGGTAAATGCCTCCCTGAAAGCAAATTGATTTTTCAATCAGATCCGGCATCCTGATTGTTGTCCGGCGCGCTGACTGGCGATTTGACGCCTTTTTCCAGCCGCTAACCGCCTCCAAATCAGATCGGAATGGAATAACAACTCTATTTTATATTGTTGACGACGTATATTTAACCCCCCTAGAATCCGCCCATCCCAGATCCGATCTAGGGATAACCCGAACCCGCTGCCGAACCCGGCATATTCGATTCACACCCAAAGTCTGGATGACGTGGTGCAAGGAATCGATGGCGTACCAACCCAAACGAGGCAACTCCGTTGATGACACTGTCCGCAGTGACCCAACGACCCTCGTGCAAGAAGGAAGAGCTATGACAGCGTCACAAAAACTGAGTCAGGGCCTGCGAACATTCGCAAGCGATATCGCCCAAGGATTCTTTGAAGTTACCCACAACGGTTTCGCCCTGGTTGGCTTGGCCGTCATGTTTGCCGTCATCACCCTGACGGCGCGGCCCGATCTGCGCGAAACAGGGGAAGTCCAACTGATGAGCTGGCTGCAGTCCCGCCAACCAGTGGTAAGCCTGGTCGAGGCCAACCTTGACGCGATAGACCGCGCCACCGCCACGGACCCGCAGGATCTGCCCAAGCAGCAAGCCACCGTCGCATTCTGGCTGAGCAAGAAGTACCGGGTCGCCCCGGAACCGATCAGTGCCCTGGTGGCGGAAGCCTACGAGATTGGCCAGCGCACCAAGCTCGATCCGACCTTGATCCTTGCTGTGATGGCGGTGGAGTCAGGATTCAACCCGTTTGCGCAGAGTCCTGTTGGCGCCCAAGGGCTGATGCAGGTCATGACCAAGGTGCATAGCGACAAGTACGAAAGCTTCGGTGGAAGACTGGCCGCGTTCGACCCTCTGACCAACTTGCGAGTTGGCGCCAAAGTCTTGCAGGAATGCATCCGCCGCGCCGGCTCGGTTGAGGGCGGTCTGCGCCACTACGTTGGGGCAGCCAATATGGAAGACGACAGTGGCTATGCCGACAAAGTCATGGCCGAACACCTGCGGCTCCAGAGCGTGGCCAGTGGTCGAGTGCTCGCGCCAAACACCGCACAGGCCGTGCCCGTGATTGCACGACCCAAGCCACAGCCGGTGGCGGAGCCGGAGCAACTGGCTGCCGCCATCAATCTGTCTTGACACGCCAACATCCGACGATTAGTTGAGGACGGGGCCTCAGGTTAAACTCCGGGGGCACGCAACTGGCGATAGGCGCTCAAGTCCTCGATTTGCAGCGCTGACGTGGGGTCACCACGGGGAAGCGTGCCGCATGGCCTCATAGGGAGAGTGCGATCAGCCGTTCGCCTGGGCAGCCCTTGTTTCATGCCACATGAGCCAAGGTCCAACGTCATCGTGAAGTCTTGCGGGACAGACCGCAGCTTCACGCCGTGAACAAGCTCTGTCCTCAACTGACTAAACCGCCATGTACCACCGCAACATCCTCGTCGAACAAACCGATCCCGAACTCTGGGCCGCCATCCTGTCGGAGAACGCCCGCCAGGAACACCACATTGAGCTGATCGCCAGCGAAAACTACGCCTCACCAGCCGTCATGGCCGCGCAAGGCTCGCAACTCACCAACAAATACGCCGAAGGCTACCCCGGCAAGCGCTACTACGGTGGCTGCGAACATGTGGATGTGGCCGAGCAACTGGCGATTGACCGCGTCAAACAGATCTTTGGTGCTGATGCCGCCAACGTGCAACCGCATTGCGGCGCCTCGGCCAACGAAGCCGTCTTCCTGGCCTTTCTAAAGCCCGGCGACACCATCATGGGCATGAGTCTGGCCGAAGGTGGACACCTCACCCACGGCATGGCGCTCAATATCAGCGGCAAGTGGTTCAACGTGGTGAGCTACGGCCTCAACGACAAGGAAGAGATCGACTACGACGCCATGGAGCGCAAGGCCCACGAGACCAAACCCAAGCTGATCATCGCCGGCGCTTCGGCCTACGCCCTGGCGATCGATTTTGAGCGCTTCGCCAAGGTGGCCAGGGACGTTGGCGCCATCTTCATGGTGGACATGGCGCACTACGCCGGCCTGATCGCCGCGGGCATCTACCCCAACCCGGTGCCGCACGCCGACGTGGTGACCAGCACCACCCACAAGAGCCTGCGCGGCCCGCGCGGCGGCATCATCCTGATGAAGGCCCAGCACGAGAAAGCCATCAACAGCGCCATCTTCCCCGGCCTGCAAGGCGGCCCGCTGATGCACGTGATCGCCGCCAAGGCGGTGGCGTTCAAGGAGGCGTTGGCGCCTGAGTTCAAGCTGTACCAGCAGCAAGTGCTGAAAAACGCCCAGATCGTGGCCCAGACCCTGACCGAGCGCGGCCTGCGCATTGTGAGCGGCCGCACCGAGAGCCACCTCATGCTGGTGGACCTGCGCGCCAAGGGCATCACCGGCAAGGAGGCCGAAGCGGTGCTGGGCAGCGCCCACATGACCATCAACAAGAACGCCATTCCCAACGACCCGGAAAAGCCCATGGTCACCAGCGGCGTGCGCATCGGCACGCCGGCGATGACCACGCGCGGTTTCAAGGACGCAGAAGCCCGCATCACGGCCAATTTGATCGCCGACGTGCTGGACAATCCCCGCGACGCAGCCAACATCGAAGCAGTGCGGGCCAAGGTCAACACACTCACCGCCCGCTTCCCCGTCTACGGCTAAACTCAGTATGAAATGCCCCTTCTGCAGTCACTCCGAAACCCAAGTGGTGGAGACACGGGTGTCTGAGGACGGGGACTTCATCCGCAGGCGTCGCCAGTGCGGCGCCTGCGAAAAGCGCTTCACCACCTACGAGCGCCCGGACGTCAACTTCCCGACCGTCGTCAAAAAAGACGGTCGGCGCATTGAGTTCGATCGCGGCAAGCTGCGCGACTCCATGAATTTGGCGCTGCGCAAACGCCCGGTCAGCACCGAGCAAATTGACAGCGCGATTGAGCGAATGGAAGAAAAGCTGCTCAGCCTGGGCGTGCGCGAAATCCCCTCGGCCCGCATTGGCGAACTGGTGATGCGCGAGCTCAAAAAGCTCGACAAGGTAGCCTACGTCCGGTTTGCCAGCGTCTACCGCAGTTTTGAAGATATTGATGAATTCAAAACGCTGGTCGATGAGGTGAGGCGCTAGGCCCCCCGCCTTCCGTCTCGCCCCTCGCGCGCCGCTTGTCATGCCAAGCCTGACGCTCGTCAGCCGGGTGTGCCATGATTTGGCAACGCCAACTAAAGTCTCAGCCATGAAGCCTCCCTTCAATCCAGCCAAGCCGACGGCCTACCAGCTAGGCTTCACCATCATCGAGCTGTTGGTTGTGATCGTGATACTCGGGGTATTGGCGGCCTTGGCTGCACCGAGCTTTACCGAGACCATCAAGCGCTATCGGGTCAACAGCATCCGTGACAGCATGACCAGCGCAATACAGTTGGCCAAGTCAGATGCAATCAGACGCCGAGTGCCCGTCACATTGTTGCGCACAACCGGCTGCGGGGTGACCCTGAGTACGGTTGGCGACTGGGACTGCGGCTGGCAGATGTTCGTTGACGCCGACAACGACGGGGTGTTGGACAGTGGCGAGGTGGTTCTCCAGGAGTTCACCGTCCCTGGCGGATACCACCTGACCAACGACTCTGCCACCGCCAGCGATGCGATTTCGGTCACTCGGTTTGGCCAGCCTGCAACAGTTACCGAGACCACATCCAATACGAAACGCTTTGTTGTATCCCCCCGGAGGGCTCCACTGGCGAGGCAACCTCTCACGTTTGCATTTTCCCTGGCGGTCGAGTGACTGCCCGAAAAGGAACCGCAGCATGTTCATGATCCATCGAACAAAACGTAGAGCGATGGCCCGGGTCAGTCGCCAGCACGGAATGAGTCTGATCGAATCATTGGTCGCCCTTTTGGTATTGGCCCTCGGCATCATGGGTTTGGCAGGCGTGCAGGCACGGATGTTGGCAGAAAACCGAACCACGAACTCGCGAGCGATCGCGGTTAGTTTGATCGAGGACCTGGCGAACCGAATGCAGCTCAACCGGGATGCGGCGCTTGGGGCACTTGACGCAGTTTTCTTGGCCGGTGCGACGATTTTGCCCGCCGCTGTTGATTGCTCAAGCGCCACGTGCACACCTGCCCAAATGGCACAGTCGGACTTGAATACTTGGCGCACGGCGATGCGTGCATTGCTTGGCCCCGGCGGCAATTCCGCTGTGTTTCGGCCGGCACCTCCGTTGGACTCCAACCAAATTGGCATCATGATCGCCTGGACTGCCAACGAAGGCAAAGATGGCAGTGGCGGCATTCGCGACACAACAGTGTTTAACGTCACGTCAGGTACCGCTACTGTCTGTCCAGTCGATTCGATTTGCCACCTCGTATATGTACGTCCTTGAACCCACAAAGGCACCCAAGATGCACAAGACAGGAATACCTGGCCACAGCCGTCGCGCGATTTCACAGAGCGGCCTATCCTTGATTGAGCTTTTGATTGGCATCACCATCGGGCTGCTCGTCGTCATCGCTGCATTGGGCAGCTTGGCCTTCACGCAAGTAACTTCAACTGCAGTTGGCGACAGCGCCCGTTTGCAGCAAAAGGCCAACAGCGCGTTTCGGACCATGGGTTTCCAGTTGCGTCAGGCGGGTGCCACCGAAGTTGTTTTTTTTGCAGGTACCGGTCGCGTAGCGTTTAGCGGTCAACCCAACACCGGTTGGAATGGCACTGGCGTTGCCATCACCGGCTTGGATGGCTCCGGAAGTACGCCGGACACCCTTCGAATGAGTTATGAAGATAGCAGCAATCCTCGCGACTGCCTGGGCAACCGACCCATCGCGACAGTGGGTGTTCGGGTCGACAATGAGTTCTTTGTCGACACAGGGCGACTCATGTGCAGAGGCGCAGATGGTACCCCGCAGGCCATAGTGGATGGCGTGGAAGACTTTCAGGTGACCTATGGCATACAAACCACCACAGTCCTGCCGAGCCCGGCTGTGCCCGCCGCGTCCGGAGTCGCTTCGGCGCCTGCCGTAGCGGCAGCGACGAATTATCAGACTTTCACGGCGGTTACAGCGCCGTTTGGTCCGCCCCTTCCCGTCGGATTATTGCCGCCACCCGGATGGTCAGTTACGGTTTGTCTGCAACTGCGTGGGGATGTACGTGGCGACCTGCCGACTGGCACCAGTACGGTCGGGTGCAGTGGCACAGTCGCTGGCGATGGTTACGTCCGCCGGGCTTACCGGAACACGTTCAGTCTTCGTAGCACCTTGTCGTGAGGTTGACCATGACAAAAATCGATCCAAATCCAAGCAAAACGGGGTGGCGCTAGTCACCGTGATGGTGATCTTGCTACTCAGCATCATCGCCGTGTTGGCAGCCGGTCGCACAGGTTTGCTCAACGAAGCTCTGGTCGGTAGCGACAGCGATTACAACCGCGCCCTTGCTGCTGCGGAGGCGCTGCTTCGGGACGCTGAGCTCGATGTACAGGGCAGAGCTCCGGTAACAGGCTTTTTTTGCCGAGGCGCGCCGGGCATTGAAACCGAATTGCCTGGGATTGTTGGTTGCAGGGATACCACTATCGCAGGAAGTCCGTGGTTTCCGACTGGGGATCAAGAATGGGAGGATGACATCGAGCCACTTCTCGCGGCTGCACCGGCGGCCAGCCCGTGCGTACAGGCTATTTGCGCGCCAGCGAATATGACCACGCTGATTGGCTTCGAAGACAACCCGACAACCATGGCCGCAATGGTGCTGCGCGGCGCGCGCTACGGCGAGCACACACTCACAAACCGGAGCGTGGGTAACCCGATTCTGGCTGCTTCGGGTGCCCTGCCTGCGACCCAGCCGGGCCAGGGCTGGTATTGGGTGGAGGTTTTTAAATTTGACATGGGGGCAGTACCAGTTCCGCCCGCGCTGGACGATGCCAGACCCAGCGGGGCAAGGTTTATTTATCGGATTACAGCAATCGCATTGGGCCAAAAAGCTGGCACCCGCGCCGGGTTGCGATCCTTCTATGTTCCCAATCCAAAACGCTTCGCCAAATAGTTCGTTTGGGCTGCGATGAGTGGCCCCCCCCATGCAACCTTGCCCTGCCCTCACGATCCGGCTCATGCAGCTCACGAATGGAGAAAACCATGAAAACGTACACCATTGCCACCATTTCCGGCGACTCAAGGAAGCCAACCTTAGCGGCGAACACCCATCGGCGTAGCGTGCTATGGATCGCCTGCTGGCTGGCTGGCTTGACGGCAACGTCGCTCGCGGTCCAAGCCGCCCCCTTGACGCTGGCAACAGTGCCCGCCGGGTCTGGTGGTCGGGAGCCTGCGCCCAACGTCATCGTATCCGTCGATGACTCCGGCAGCATGGGATGGGACGTCCAAGGCTGTGTCACGCTTGATTTCAAAAGCGCTTGGTATGGGGGCTTTTTCAACCAATCGTCCCCGGCTCCCGACCCGGCCTGTCCCGCGGCGACTTTGGCCAACGCGACTGCCAACCTCAACCCATCGCGCATGGCCTCCTTGAAAGCCGCCTTGCTGGCACAGTTCAACGACACCGCCAGAACGCCGGACAATCGCATTCGGCTCGCCTGGCAGTCTATGTGGGGACATACGCCGTCCACCCAAGGTGCGATCACCAACCAGCTCACCCTGGGCGCTACCAACTCCATGAAACCGCTGGCCGGCACGCACCGCAGCAACTTCGTGAGTTGGGTGGACAGCCTCACGCCGTACAACGGAACACCGTCACACAAGCTGATGAGCGACGCTTTCAACTACATGCGCTCAGCAGCCGGCACCAACAGTCCCTGGGCCGACAACCCCGGCACTGCCCAAGCCACACCGTATTTGGCCTGTCGCCGGACTTACCACATTCTGATGACCGATGGCGCCTGGAACAACGTCAGTGGAACAACCGCCGCCGGCAACGCCGACGGCACCAACCGGACGCTGCCCGATGGCATCGCTTACGACACCTCGTCGAATCAGGTCCGAGCCTACACAGATGTCTACGGCGGGGCCACCGGCAACCTGTCCGACCACGCGTTCAAGGCTTGGGCCACCGACCTGCAGGACGGGACCAGCAGCACCCAAAACATGGCGAATTCGGTCAAACCCCTGATCCGCAAAGCTAACACGGAAACTGTCGGTGCCACAACGCTGCAAGAGTATTGGAACCCAAAGAACGATCCTGCCACTTGGCAGCACATCGTGACCCACACGATTGGCTTTGGCCAAGCCGCTACCGTTTGGACCGGAGATCCGTTGTGGAACAACGCCACCGATGACACCTACGGCGGAGACTACTCGGCCCTGGTGAATGGCACGAAGTCCTGGCAAGACCAAGACACCGAGGGCGAGCGATCGTCCGAGCTGTGGCATGCCGCCCTCAATGGCCGCGGCAAGTTCTACCCGGCAAGAGACGCCAGTGCGCTGAGCGCCGCGTTCGCCAGCATTCTGGACAACATCATTACCGACACGTCCACGCCACTGGTGTCGATCTCTGCCAGTTCCAGTTCGTTGCGAACCAACTCCAACGTATACGTGGCCGAATACGCGGGTGCAACTTGGGCAGGCAACATAAAAGCCTATGCCGTCACGGCGGGCACCGGCGAAGTCAGTACAACCCCGCTATGGCTTGTTGCCGGTAAGAACACCTCCGGGGTAGGTCAGGGTTTGGACGCGAGCAGTTTCTCCGTGACATCGCGTTTAGTGTTTTCCCACGATGGTTCTACAGGTATTGCCTGGGAATGGGGTAACCTATCCACATCTCAGAAAGCGCTTCTGAAAACCGGCTCCGAGTCTGACACTGACGGAACAAACCGACTGGACTATGTTCGCGGCGACCGCACCAAGGAGGTGTCCGCAGGTGGTTCTTTTCGAACGCGCGATTCGCGCCTAGGCGACATTGTCAGTTCCAACATCTGGTACGTTGGCAAACCCAGCGGCGGCTACTCGGATGCCGCCTACGCGACCTTTCGCACTGCAAACGCAGGTCGAGACCCAATGATATACGTCGGCGCAAACGACGGTATGCTGCACGGGTTTAGCGCCGGTGATGGCGCGGAAAAGCTGGCCTATGTTCCAAAAGGCGTCCTGGGTAAGTTCGTGTCGTTCTCAAATCCAACCTACACCCACAAGTATTTCGTGGATGGCCAGCCCTTCACCGGTGACGCTGACCTGGGCGGGGCAACCGGATGGAGAACCGTGCTTGTTAGTGGGCTAGGTGGCGGTGGTAAAGGCTATTTCATCTTGGACGTTACCAATCCAACCAACTTTACGACTGCGGCCGCGGCGGCCACTGTCAAGGCCGATACCACCGACAGCAGCGACGCGGACTTGGGCCACATCTACTCGCCCGCAGTGGTGGACGATGGGCGATCTGACAAGTCTAGCCAAATCGTGAAGATGAACGACGGCAAGTGGGCTGTTGTGATGGGCAACGGTTACAACAGCACCAACGAGCGGCCGGTGCTGGTTGTTCATTACCTCGACGGCACGACGCCAGTCAAGATTACCCCAACATGTGCTTCTTCTTGCCCGGGCTTTATTGGGAATGGAAATGGCTTGTCGGTGCCACGTCTGATGGACCTAAACAGTGATGGCAAAGTCGATTTAGCTTACGCTGGCGATCTGCAGGGCAACCTGTGGAAGTTTGACCTAACCGGGGCCACCAGTAGCTCATGGACTGTCGCATTCTCGAACACACCATACTTTGTGGCAAAGAGTAGCGGTAACGTGCGCCAACCTATTGTATCTGCGCCCTATGCCATGTTGCACCCAAAGGGGTGGCATCATGCTGGCTTTTGGTACCGGACGCAATGTCACGGACACTGACCCGACGACGACAGCCACTGACACAATGTGGGGTGTTTGGGACAACAGTGCGATTACAGCCACCGCAAGTACTGTGACGATCGGTGTCCCACCCTTCTCGCTCGGTGTGATCAACCTTGGCTCCGATACCACACGGCCAACGGCCCTGATCCAGCAAACCCCAACCGTCGATCGTACTGACAGTGACGGGAAGAAATTTTATGATGTTTCTCGTAACGGCGTGACGTACACATCTGACGCAACGACCAAGCGCGGTTGGTACATCGACTGGCCGGTGGCCGGGCTCCGCGTGTTGCACAACCACGACCCTATTCAGCGGTGAGCGAATTCTGGTTCAAAGTACCGTTCCGCAATCTGGTAGCGTGGCGGCTGGCGAGACCTGTACCCCAACTTCGCTGCCGGAAAAGACATTCATCTCGGTACTGAACATTTTTTCCGGTAATCCGTCGCAAAGCCAAGTGTTTACCCCAGCAGATGCCACCATGCCAGTGACCAATCTTGGCATTGCCCAAATCAACCCTGGTGATTTTTCGCGATTCACTAGCGCAGGGAAAGTGCGACTGATAGGCACCGACCGGACCCGCCCCCAATACTGAAAACGAATGAGGGCTTTGGATCGCGCACCAACTGGCGCGAGTACCAATAGTCGCACAGGACCACGTATGACACAACTCCTGAAATCGACCCCGTCGCAGCGCGGATTCACGCTGATCGAGTTGATGATCACGGTTGCCGTGGTCGCCATCCTGGCGGCAGTGGCGATGCCAAGCTACACCGAGTACATCAAGCGAAGCCACCGGTCCAACGCCCGCACCACGCTCGTGGGGGCGGCCCAGTGGATGGAGCGGGCCGCTACCGCTATCGGGTCTTATCCGGCGGACACCAGCGTTACAGCAGGCGTCATGTCAGTTGAAGGGAACCGATACAGCGTGGCTGCCACTTCTGCCGGGGGGCAGACATTCACTTTCACCGCCACGCCTGCGGCAGGGACTGCCCAGGCCACCGACAAATGCGGCTCGCTCATCATTGACCAAGCCGGTCGAAAGACCGTGAGCGGTGCCAGCCTGTCTGCCGAGGAGTGCTGGTCGCGGTGATGCGAAGGTCGCCGCACCGACAACTCGATCGACAAAGCGCCAGGCGATCCGTAACGGCGGTTGACATGGTCGTCGCAGGATTCGCGGAGCTGGCAACGCCGTCATGATTGGCACCGCGCTTGACCAAGCGCGTAAGGCGCTGCTTGTCTCAGCCCCCAACCCCCGCGTCGGCTGCGTCCTCACCAGCCCCGCGGGCAACATCCTCGGCCAAGGCCACACCCAACGCACCGGCGGCCCCCACGCCGAGATCATGGCCCTGCGCGACGCGGCTGAGCGCGGCCATTCGGTGCAAGGCGCCACCGCCTACGTCACGCTGGAGCCCTGCTCCCACCACGGACGCACCGGCCCGTGCTGCGACGCCTTGATCGCGGCCGGTATCCACAAGGTGGTTGCTTCCATTGCCGACCCCAATCCGCTGGTGGCGGGCCAGGGCTTTGCCAGACTGCGGGCAGCCGGCATCGAAGTTGAGTTCGGCCCCGGCGCAGCGGAATCGCGCGAGCTCAACATTGGCTTCTTCAGCCGCATGGTCCGCAAGACCCCGTGGGTGCGCATGAAGATCGCCGCTTCGCTGGACGGCAAGACCGCGCTTGACAATGGGCAAAGCCAATGGATCACCTCCGAACCGGCCCGGCGCGACGGCCACGCCTGGCGCGCACGCGCCTGCGCGGTGCTGACTGGCATTGGTACGGTGCGGTCGGACAATCCAAGGCTCGATGTCCGCCTGATCGAAACGCCTCGGCAGCCTCACCTTGTGATGGTGGACAGCCGCCTCGACACACCGCTGGACGCTCATCTTTTTATAGCTGGTCGGCCCTTGTACATCTACTGTGCAGCCCAAAACAATGCCAAGAAGGCAGCCTTGGAGGCGCGTGGCGCGACCGTTGTGTTGTTACCTGGGATGAACCCCGACGGCAGCCCCAGTGGCCAAGTGGACCTGATGGCGATGCTGCGCGACCTGGCGGTGCGCGAGGTCAACGAAGTGCATGTTGAGGCAGGTGAGCGGCTCAATGGTGCGCTGATGGCTGCAGGGCTGGTGGACGAACTGGTGGTCTACCTTGGCCCCAAACTGATTGGCCAGGGACGTGGCATGGCGGATTTTGGCCCTTTGACCGACCTTGCACACGCGGTACCGCTAACGTTCAAGTCGGCTGAGATGATGGGGCCGGATCTGCGCATCGTTGCCCGGGTGGCAGGTCGCGACGACTTCTGAGGCCGGTCAAACCTGCTGCCTCCGCAGGGTCGGCGCAGGCCACCTTCACTTTCCTGCGAAAATAGCGCCATGTTTACCGGAATCATCACCGGCGTGGGGCGCATCGTCGCTGTCCATGCCTTGGGCAGTTCTTCATCCCACGGGCGGCAGCTCACGATCGAATGTCCGCCCAACTACCTCGATGACGTTGGTTTGGGCGATAGCATCGCACTCAATGGCGCCTGCATGACCGTCACCGCCCTGGATACAGCAAGGCGCGAGTTCAATGTCGAAATTTCCGCCGAATCGCTGGCCAAGACCGCGGGTTTATCGCAGCCCGGCCCGATCAACCTGGAAAAGGCCCTGCGCGCCAACGACCGACTTGGGGGACATCTGGTATCCGGGCATGTCGACGGCGTGGGCACCGTCACACATTTCTCGCAGCTTGGCGAAAGCTGGGATCTGCGTCTCCTCACCCCGCATGACTTGGCCAAGTACCTGGCCTACAAAGGCTCGATCACCGTCAACGGCGTGAGCCTCACTGTCAACCAGGTGACGGATGTGCCGAACGGCTGCGAATGTCGCATCAACCTGATTCCCCACACGGTTCAGAACACCGCCTTGAATGCCCTTGCTGCTGGCTCGCAGGTCAACCTGGAGATCGACCTGATCGCGCGGTATGTGGAGCGCATGCTCCGCTTGGAGCCGCAGCTTGCGGCATTGGCGCCTGGCGCACCCAGCGCAGTTCAGGCCCTGGCCTGAACCGGTTCCCCCTCAAGATTCACGATTCACCGAAAGTTCTTGCATGAGCGCACCCTCCCCTGTTTCCATTTCTCCGGTCGAAGAGATCGTGGCCGACATGCGCGCCGGGCGCATGGTGATTCTGGTGGACGAAGAAGACCGCGAGAACGAGGGTGACCTGGTCTTGGCGGCCGATCATGTCACGCCCGAGGCAGTCAACTTCATGGCGCGCTTCGGTCGTGGCTTGATTTGCCTAACGCTCACCCGCGAGCGCTGCGAGCGCCTGAAGCTCCCGCCCATGGCAGTGCGCAACGGCACCAAACTGGCCACCGCGTTCACGGTGTCGATTGAGGCCGCCGAGGGCGTGACCACCGGCATTTCAGCAGCCGACCGCGCCCGCACCGTGCAAGCCGCCGTCGGCAAGAATGCCAAGGCCGACGACCTGGTGCAGCCGGGTCACATCTTTCCCCTGCAAGCGGTTGACGGCGGGGTATTGATGCGCGCCGGCCACACCGAGGCTGGCTGCGACTTGGCCGCCATGGCCGGCTGTTCACCGGCGGCGGTGATTTGCGAGATCATGAAGGACGACGGCACGATGGCGCGCCTGCCCGACCTGCAGGTGTTTGCGGCCGAGCATGGACTCAAGATCGGCACGATTGCCGACCTGATCGAGCACCGCAGCCGGGTCGAATCGCTGATTGAAAAAGTCGGCTCCCGCACGCTGAACACCGCGTTTGGTGAGTTCACCGCCCACGCATTTCGCGACAAGCCGGCGCAAGGTGTGCACCTGGCGCTGGTCAGGGGCCAGTGGTCACCGGGCGATACCGTGCCCGCGCGCGTGCACGAACCGCTGTCGATTTTTGATGCCCTCGAATCGAATCGGTCCATGCACTCATGGAGTCTGGACGCCAGTTTGGAGCGCATCGCCGCCGAGGGCAAGGGCGTGGTCGTGTTGCTCAACTGCGGCGAAACGGCGGAGCAGCTCCTATCGCAGTTTGAAGGCACCGCCTTGGCCAGTCACGGGCCTGAGCGTGAACGCATGGACCTGCGCACCTACGGCGTGGGGGCGCAAATCCTGCGTGAATGCGGCGTGCACAAGATGACATTGATGGGCAACCCCCGGCGCATGCCCAGCATGACCGGCTACGGGCTGGAAATCACTGGCTACATCACAAAGTAGCTTCCTGGCGAAATAGCCTCCACCGCGTCCCGCATCGTGGCGCGGCCCTCACAACTTCTTTATAGGACGCATCCATGCTCAACGCCGACAAAGGCACCTTGCAGGCAGGCGATGCCCGACTCAACGGCAAGCGTCTGGCCATTGGCATCGTGCAGGCACGCTTTAACGAACCCATCACCAATGCCCTGGCACAAGCCTGCCATGCCGAGCTGATCGCTCTTGGCGTGCAGGACAAGAACATCGACCACGTCATGGTCCCAGGGGCTTTGGAAATGCCGGTCGCGCTGATGGCGATGGCCGAGAAGGCCAAGTACGATGCGCTGGTGGCGCTGGGTTGCATTATTCGAGGCGAGACCTACCATTTTGAGCTGGTGGCCAATGAGTCAGGGGCCGGCGTCAGCCGGGTCGCGCTGGACTACCAGATACCGATCGCCAACGCCATTCTCACGACTGAGAACCTGGAGCAAGCGATTGCCAGAAAAACCGAAAAGGGCCGCGATGCCGCCCGTGTCGCCGTCGAAATGGCCAACCTGATGCAGGAGATTTGATGAGCACCGCAGACGCAAAACCCGACAGCAAGCGACCGCCGCGCCAGACCCGCACCGGGCTGACCAGCACCGGCGCGCGCAAGGCGGGCAGCAAGTCCAGCCGCAGTCGCTCGCGGGAATTTGCCTTGCAGGGGCTCTACCAAAGCCTGGTCGGCGGCAACGCAGTGGCCGATGTGGACGCCTTCACGCGCGACCTGGCTGGATTCGCCAAGGCCGACTCGGTGCATTTCGACGCCCTGCTGCATGGCTGCGTGGAGCAGGCCCAGGAACTCGACGCCTTGATCGTGCCCTTGCTGGACCGCAAGCTGGCCGAGATATCGCCGATCGAGCACGGCGTGATGTGGATTGGCGCCTACGAGCTCAAGCACTGTCTGGACGTGCCTTGGCGGGTAGTGCTAAACGAGTGCGTGGAACTGGCCAAGGAGTTTGGTGGAACGGACGGTCACAAATACGTCAATGCCGTGCTCAACGGGCTGGCGCCGACCCTGCGGGCGGCCGAGGTCGCCGCGGACCGCTCCACCGGCGCCGCCCGCGCGTGAATGCAAACTAGCCCGGTCATGCGCATTTCCGAGCGTGCCCGTCGCATTGAACCGTTCTATGTGATGGAGGTGGCCAAGGCAGCGCAACGGGTAGCCCAGCAGGTGGCCAACACCGCCTCGCCGATGATCTATCTGAACATCGGCGAGCCCGACTTCACCGCGCCACCCCTGGTGCAGGAAGCCGCCGCCAAAGCGATTCGTGACGGGCGCACCCAATACACCCAGGCTACCGGGCTTGAGTCACTGCGCGAGCGCATCAGCGGCTGGTACGCAACGCGTTTTGGCATTGCGGTACCCGCGCAGCGCATCGTGGTGACGGCCGGCGCCTCCGCCGCGCTGCAGTTGGCCTGCCTGGCCCTGATCGAGGCCGGTGACGAGATCCTGATGCCCGACCCCAGTTACCCCTGCAACCGCCACTTTGTGAGTGCCGCCGAGGGTACTGCGGTCCTGCTGCCGACCACCGCGCAAGAGCGCTTCCAGCTCAGTGCCGACAAGGTTGAAGCGGCTTGGGGGCCACGCACCCGCGGCGTGTTGCTGGCATCTCCCTCCAACCCGACGGGCACCTCGATCGCACCCGACGAGTTGCGCCGCATCCATGAGGTGGTGCGACGTAACGCAGGTATCACCATCGTTGACGAAATCTACCTGGGGCTGAGCCATGACGCGCAGTATGGCCAGTCCGGCCTGACGTTGGGCGAGGACATCATCAGTGTCAACAGCTTCAGCAAGTACTTCAACATGACTGGTTGGCGCCTGGGGTGGCTGGTCGTCCCCGAAGCCCTGGTGCCGGTGATCGAGCGCCTGGCGCAAAACCTGTTCATCTGCCCAAGCACCATCTCGCAATATGCTGCGTTGGCCTGCTTTGAGGCCGACAGCCTGGCACTGTATGAACAGCGCCGGGCCGAGTTCAAGGCGCGCCGCGACTTCTTTATACCGGCGCTCAATGAAATGGGGCTGGCCGTGCCGGTCATGCCCGACGGTGCTTTCTACGCCTGGGCCGACTGCTCAGCTGCATGCACCCGACTGGGTGTGCAGGGCAGTTGGGACTTCGCCTTTGAAGTAATGAACCAAGCCCACGTTGCCGTCACGCCAGGGCGTGATTTTGGAACGGCCCAGACCCGTGACTTTGTCCGTTTCTCCACCGCCAACAGCATGGCGCAGTTGCAGGAAGCGGTGGTGCGCCTAAGGGCCCTGCTTGCATGACCGGCCCCACCCGACCCATGGCGCCTGAGTTCGTCTGGCCAGTGCGTGTGTACTGGGAGGACACCGACGCTGGCGGCATCGTCTTCTACGCCAACTACCTCAAGTTTTTCGAGCGCGCCCGTACCGAATGGCTGCGCTCGCTGGGCGTCGAACAGCAGGCGCTGCGCGAGCAGACCGGGGGCATCTTCGTGGTCAGCCAGACCGATGTCCGCTACCACCGACCGGCAAGGCTGGACGACCAACTTCTTGTCACAGTTTTCCTGGTGGAAACAGGCCGCGCTTCGCTGACAATACGCCAGCGGGTGCTGCAGCAAGCCAACACACAGGACACCGTGCTGTGCGAGGGCACCATCCGGGTTGGCTGGGTTGATGCCAATACGTTCAGGCCAACTCGCTTTCCATCTATTCTTTTGGCCCTGCTTAGATGAATCAAAATCTGTCCATCATTCAACTGGTGCTACACGCCAGTTGGATTGTTCAAGTCGTCATGCTGATGCTGGTGGTGGTGTCGGTGTCGAGCTGGGCAGCCATCTTTCGCAAGCTGTTCGCTCTGGGCCGGGTCAAGTCCCTCAACGACAAGTTCGAGCGCGAATTCTGGTCGGGTACCAGCATGAGTGAGTTGTACGCCGCAGCGGCCAGGAACGCCAAGGGAAGCGGACCGATGGAGCGCATTTTTGCCAGTGGCATGCGCGAATTTCAGAAGCTGCGCGAGCGCCGCATCGTTGACAGCGGAACCCTGATGGACGGCGCACGGCGGGCGATGCGGGCCAGCTTTCAACGGGAAATGGACGTCGTGGAAATCCACCTGTCCTTTTTGGCCTCGGTCGGCTCGGTGTCCCCCTATCTCGGGCTGTTTGGCACGGTCTGGGGCATCATGCACGCGTTCACCGGTTTGGGCGCGTTGCAACAGGTAACCCTGGCCACCGTGGCACCGGGCATTGCAGAAGCCCTGGTTGCCACCGCCATCGGCCTGTTTGCCGCCATTCCCGCCGTGGTGGCCTACAACCGCTTTGCACGGGACATCGACCGGATTGCAAACCGGCTGGAGACCTTTATCGAAGAGTTCTCCAACATCCTGCAACGCAACGTCGGCACCACGTCGGCCTCCGGGCACTGAGGAAACAATATGCCCACACTGATCAGCCGCGGCCGCGGACGTCGCACCATCAGCGAAATCAACATGGTGCCCTTCATCGATGTGATGCTGGTGTTGCTGATCATCTTCATGGTCACGGCGCCGCTGATCACACCCAGCATGATCGACTTGCCCAGCGTGGGCAAGGGCAAGAAGCAGCCGGATCAGGTCATCCAGGTGGTACTCGGCAAGAGTGAATCCCTTGAGCTCAAGCTCGCCGGCAAGACGGTCGCGGTGACACTCAAAGATCTGGCCAGGACCGTGACCGAAGCCCAGCGAGGTGTGGCCAACTCTGCCGTGGTCATCAGTGCCGACCGCAACGTCAAGTACGAATCCGTCGTGAAGGTCATGGACGCGCTGCAACGGGCCCAGGTGCAACGCGTCGGCCTGTCTGTCCAGTTGGAGCCCTGATCGCCCCATGAACGCCACCGCGGATCGACTGGAATTTGCACCCCCGCCCACCCCCGGCCTGGCACGTGCCTTGCTGCTGGCGATCGTCGCGCACGCGCTGTTGATGGTGGCCTTGACCGCTGGCTTGAGCTGGCGGCGCGAGGCCGAACTGGTCAGCGCCGAGGCCGAGCTGTGGTCTGCCGTGCCAGCCCAGGCGGCTCCCAAGCTGATTGAACCGCCGCCACCGCTACCAACGCCGCCGGCTCGGGTTGAACCCATTGCGCCGCCGCCGCGCATCCCGGACGCCGACATTGCGATCGAGCGCGAGAAGCTGCGCCGACAAGAGGACAAGGAGCGCGAACGCAAGGCGCTTGAAGTGCAACAAAGGCTGGCGAAACTGGACCTGGAAAAGAAGCGCGAGCAAGATAAACGCGACCGGGAAAAAAAGCTCGCCCAAGACAAGCGCCAGGCTGAACAGGACGCCAAACGCAAGGAAACCGTCGCCGCCCAGGAGGCGGCCAAGCGACTCGAAATCCAGAGGCAAGAGAACATCAAGCGTCTGACCGGTCTGGCCAATGCCTCCGGCAGCAGCGGCGCCACCGGCACCGCCGCGCAATCGTCGGGCCCGTCGGCCAGCTATGGTGCCAAACTGGAAGCCCGGATTCGGCCCAACATCGTGTTCAGTGACGAGACAGCAGACAATCCCCGCGCCGTGGTGCTGTTTAACGCTGCCCCTGACGGCACGATCATGGGCAAGCCGCGCCTGAAGACCTCAAGCGGCAACAAGAGCTGGGACGAGGCCGTGTTGCGGGCTGTCGAAAAGACCGAATCCATTCCTCGTGACATCGATGGCCGCGTGCCTCCGCTGATCGAGATGGGCTTCACGCCCAAGAAGCAGTAGCGCTACCGCGCGCCGCTCACAGCCACTTCTGCCAGAACTGCGCATGCCCCATGGCGGGGTCGAGCTGGTAGTTGGCAAAGCCCACTCGTTGGTACAAGCGAATGGCGCCTGCATTGCCCTGCAAGACCTCCAGCGTCAGCTTGCAGGCGCCGCGCTCGCGGGCAATCTGTTCGGCCAGCGCCAGCATGCGCTCGGCGACACGCTGACCGCGGTAGCCATCGAGCACCACCACATCGTGGACATTGACCAGAGGACGGCAGGCGAAAGTGGAGAACCCCTCGATGCAGTTGACCAACCCCACCGGCGTCTGCCCATCGGCCCCACCGAAAGCCAGCACCGAATAGGCCTGTGGCCGCGCCGCCAGCGCGGGGATCAGGTTGGCTTTGGCGAAATCACTCAAGGCCTCTGCACCGCCCATGGGGTCGCGCGCATAGGCGTCCAGCAGGCTGACCACGGCCGCGGCGTGATCGCCTCGGCTGTAGTCGGCCTGACAGACCTGAAGCATCGCGCCCGTCATGCGACCAGCGTGTCGGCGATGCGCTGTGCGCAGGCCAGTGCCTGGTCCCCGTCGCGCGCCTCCACCATCACACGCAGCAGCGGCTCGGTGCCGCTGGGGCGAATCAGCACGCGCCCGGTGTCGCCCAGTTCGGCTTGCACCGTGCGAGTCTCCTCGGCCAAGCGCGTATTGGCCTGCCAATCCTGCCCGGCGCGCAAACGCACGTTGATCAAGGTCTGCGGAAACAGGGTGATATCGGCCAGCAACTGCGCCATGGTCTTGCCACTGCGTTGTACCGCCTGCAACACCTGCAAGGCGGATATCAAGCCGTCGCCGGTGGTGTGCTTGTCCAGCGCCAGCAAGTGGCCGGAGCCCTCGCCGCCGAGCAGCCATTTGTGGCGCTCCAGTTCTTCCAGCACGTAGCGGTCACCCACCTTGGCGCGAACGAATTGCACCCCGCGCGCCTTCAGCGCCACTTCCACGGCCATATTGGTCATCAGTGTGCCCACCACGCCGGGCACGTGTTCGTCGCGGCTCAGGCGGTCGTCGGCCATCAGGTACAGCAGTTCGTCGCCGTTGTACAGGCGGCCCTGCGCATCCACCAACTGCAAGCGGTCCGCGTCACCATCGAGCGCCACGCCAAAGTCCGCGCGATGGGCCTTGACGGCGGCCACCAGGGCTTCAGGGTGCGTGGCGCCCACTTCGTGGTTGATGTTCAGTCCGTCGGGCGCGCAGCCAATGGCCACCACCTCGGCGCCGAGTTCGTGGAACACCTTGGGCGCCACCTGGTAGGCCGCCCCGTGCGCGGCATCCACCACGATCCGGATGCCCTTGAGCGTGAGGTCGTTGGAGAACGTGCTCTTGCAGAATTCGATGTAGCGCCCGGCCGCGTCGTCCATGCGCCGCGCCTTGCCCAGATTGGCCGAATCGGCCCAGACCGGAGGCCGCTGCAGCTCGGTTTCGACATCTTTCTCCCACGCGTCCGAGAGTTTGCTGCCCTGGGCACTGAAGAACTTGATACCGTTGTCCGGGAAGTCGTTGTGGCTGGCGCTGATCACCACACCCAATGAGGCGCGCTGCGCCCGCGTCAGGTAGGCCACGCCGGGGGTCGGCAGCGGTCCCAGCAGCACCACGTCCACGCCGGCCGAGTTGAAGCCGCTCTCCAGCGCGCTCTCCAGCATGTAGCCTGAGATCCGGGTGTCCTTGCCAATCAGCACGGTCGGGCGCGCCTCGGTCTTCTTGAGCACACGACCCACGGCGTGCGCGAGCCGCAGCACAAAATCCGGCGTGATGGGATCAATGCCCACGGTACCGCGAATGCCGTCGGTGCCAAAATACTTTCTGCTCATCGTCCGTCCCTTTACCCTGCGTTAAGTCTCGAAATCACAAGCCTTGCGGCCCGCTATCTTATAGCCGCCAGCACTTGCAGCGCTTGCACTGTCTCGGCCACATCGTGCACGCGCACGATGCTGGCACCGCGCTGCACCGCCAGCAGTGCCGCAACCACACTGGGAACCAAGCGCTCTTTGGCATCGAGTGTGGCAACCGAGCCCAGCGACGTGCCACAAACCGCCGCCAGCGATGACTTGCGGGACCATCCCGCCAAGAGGGGATAGCCCAACTCCAGCAAGGCCTGCTGGCGCGCAAGCAGGGCGAAATTCTGCGCCGCGGTCTTGCCAAAGCCGATGCCAGGGTCAATCACGATCCTGTCTGCGGCCACGCCGAGCTGGCGCAGCGCGCGCACACGCCGCCCAAAAAACTGCTGCACCTGCTCCACCACATCCCCCTGCATCGGGGACAACTGCATGGTGCGCGGCTCGCCGTGCATGTGCATCAGGCACACGCCACAATTCGGATGACTGGCGACGACCTGCATCGCATCATGCGAATCGTCAGCACCAGGCTGACGCAGGGCCCAGATGTCATTGATGATGTCCGCGCCCAGGTCGAGCACGGCCTGCATCACTGGTGGTTTGTAGGTATCGATTGACAGGGGCACGCCCAGCTTGACGGCTTCGCGCACCAACGGCAGGACGCGCGCCAGTTCTTCCTCCAAGGACACGGGCACAGACCCAGGTCGTGATGACTCGCCACCGAGATCCAGAATATCGGCGCCATCCTGAATCAGGCGTTCGCAGCGGCCGATTGCCGCGGACGTCTTCTGAAACTGGCCACCATCCGAGAATGAGTCGGGCGTGACATTGACAATCCCCATCACTTTGGGCTTGGACAAGTCAATCAGGAAACGGCTTGTTTGCCAGGCCACCGCACACCCCAAAACATTAGCAAGACACCATTGTCACCCTTGATCAGGGCACGTTGGCCGGGCACAAAGGAAACGGGGCAAGAAGCCCCGCTTTGTGTGGAAAAGTTGACCCTTCAGGCCGCGGTGGGCGCTGGATCAGGCTTGACCGCGGGTGCACCGCCACTGCCATTGTCGCCACCGGAAGCATTGGAACGCGGCGTCCAGTCCTTGGGCGCACGCGGCTCCTTGCCGGCCATGATGTCATCCAACTGATCGCTGTCGATGGTCTCCCACTCCAGCAGGGCTTTGGCCATGGCGTGGATTTTGTCCTGATTGTCTTCAATGAGCTTGCGAGCAAGCGTGTATTGCTGGTCGATGATGCGACGCACCTCGGCATCCACCTTCTGCATGGTCTGCTCGCTCATATTGGTGGTCTTGGTGACCGAGCGCCCCAGGAACACTTCGCCTTCGTTCTCCGCGTAGACCATCGGGCCCAGCGCATCGGTCATGCCGTAGCGGGTGACCATGTCGCGCGCGATGTGCGTGGCGCGCTCAAAGTCGTTGGAGGCGCCGGTGGTCATTTGCTTCATGAACACTTCTTCGGCAATGCGTCCACCAAACAGCATGCTGATCTGGTTGAGCATGTAATCGCTGTCGTAGCTGTAGCGGTCCTGAGCGGGGAGGCTCATGGTGACGCCCAGTGCGCGGCCTCGCGGGATGATGGTCACCTTATGAACCGGGTCACACTTCGGCAGCAATTTGCCAATCAGCGCGTGCCCAGACTCGTGGTAGGCGGTGTTGCGGCGCTCTTCCTCGGGCATCACCATGCTCTTGCGCTCGGGGCCCATCAGAATCTTGTCCTTGGCCTTCTCGAAGTCCTGCATCTCGACCGTGCGCGCGCTGCGGCGAGCCGCCATCAGGGCGGCCTCGTTGCAGAGGTTGGCAAGATCGGCCCCCGACATGCCGGGCGTCCCGCGGGCGATGATACCGGCGTTCACGTCCTGCCCCAGTGGCACCTTGCGCATGTGCACATTGAGAATCTGCTCGCGACCGCGAATATCCGGCAAGGTCACGTACACCTGACGGTCAAAGCGCCCAGGGCGCAGCAAGGCGGCGTCCAGAATGTCGGGGCGATTGGTGGCGGCCACCACGATCACCCCGACATTGGTCTCAAAACCGTCCATCTCGACCAGCATCTGGTTGAGGGTCTGCTCACGCTCGTCATTGCCGCCGCCCAAGCCGGCGCCACGCTGGCGGCCCACGGCGTCAATCTCGTCGATAAAGATGATGCAGGGCGCGTTCTTCTTGGCGTTGTCGAACATGTCGCGCACACGCGCCGCACCGACGCCGACAAACATCTCGACAAAGTCGGAACCTGAAATCGAGAAGAACGGAACCTTGGCCTCGCCCGCAATGCCCTTGGCCAGCAGCGTCTTGCCAGTACCGGGTGGGCCGACCAGCAACAAGCCGCGCGGAATACGGCCACCAAGTTTCTGAAACTTCTGTGGGTCTTTCAGGAAGTCAACCACCTCCTTGACTTCCTCCTTGGCCTCGTCGCAGCCGGCCACATCGGCAAAGGTGACCTGATTGGTGTTTTCATCCAGCATGCGCGCCTTGCTCTTGCCAAAGCTGAAAGCGCCGCCTTTGCCGCCGCCCTGCATCTGGCGCATGAAATAGACCCAGACCCCGATCAGCAGCAGCATCGGGCCCCAACTGACCAGCAGGGTCATGAGCAGTGAGCCTTCTTCGCGTGGCTTCACATCAAATTTGACACCGTTGGCGATCAAATCGCCAACCAAGCCGCGATCAAGGTAGGTTGCGGTGGTGCGCACCTTGCGATCGTCCGTGGTGATTGCCACGATTTCCGTGCCGCCCTGGCCTTCCTGAATGATGGCGCTCTTGATACGCTTGCCGCGCACTTCTTCCAGAAAGTCGGAATACCCCAGGCTGCCCGCACCCGCCACGCCGCGCGTGTCGAACTGCTTGAAGACCGTGAACAGCACGAGGGCGATCACGAGCCAGACGGCAATTTTCGAAAACCACTGATTGTTCAAACGGGGCTCCAGTGCTGGCGCAAAATATGACAGACAAGACGCAATTGGTGTCCATTTTAGGCGTTTCAAGTCTGCCCGCAGCATCAAGTTGGATATTCATCCACGCCACCAGCGTGGAAATGGGGCCATTTCAGCGTGCTTTCAGACCAACCCCGATCAAAAACGTTTCGGATGACTTGTCGCGTGAGGCCTTGGGCTTGATGGGTTTGACCACCTTGAATGCCTGCTTGAACAACTTCACCAGTTGATCGTAGCCGGCGCCGTGGAACACTTTGGCCACCAGCGCCCCCTGGGGTTTCATGTGGTTTTGGGCGAAATCGATCGCAAGTTCAATCAGGTGCTCCACCCTTGCCGTATCCGCGGATGCAATCCCTGACAGGTTGGGCGCCATGTCCGACACCACGACATCAGCCAATCGCCCCCCCATGGCACCCTGCAGTCTGCGCAACACCTCGGGCTCGCCAAAGTCACCTTGCAGGAAGGTCACCCCTTCAACCGGCTCCATCGGCAGCAGGTCCAGAGCGATGATGCCGCCGCGCGCGGCTGCGTTCGCCTCATCTTGGCTGATGACCTTTGGCAGCAGCCGGCGACGCAGATACTGGCTCCAGGCACCAGGGGCTGAACCCAGATCCACCACCAGATAGCCAGGCTTGATCAGGCCCAGTGTCTCGTCGATCTCCTTGAGCTTGTAGGCTGCCCGCGCCCGGTAGCCGTCGCGCTGCGCCTGCTTGACGTAAGGGTCATTGACGTGATCGTTGATCCACGCCCGGTTGACTTTGCTGCTCTTGGTCTTGATTTTCATTCTGGTCTCACTCACGGATAATAGCGGCATGCCCCAAATACTACTGACCCCTACCCAACGCAAAGAGCATCGCGCCCAGGCGCATCACCTTGACCCGGTAGTCATGATCGGCAACGACGGACTCACCGCAGCGGTCACCAAAGAAGCGGATGCTGCGCTCAGCGCGCACGGCTTGATCAAAATCCGTGTGTTTTCCGACGATCGCGCGGCGCGCGAAGTCATGTTACAGGCCCTGTGCGAGGCTTTGGACGCAGCGCCGATCCAGCACATCGGCAAGCTGCTCGTGCTGTGGCGCCCCACGGTTCAAAAGGAACGTCCCGAAGACCAAGACCGCATGCCGGGCCCGCGCGACGTCAAGGTGCTGAAATACAGCAAGCGCGGCGGACAACGTCCCGAGGTCAAGACCTTGCGCGTACTGGGCAACCAGCGCCTGACCGCTGGCGGCACCATCAAACGCGCCAAGCCCAAGCAAACCAGCGTCAAGAAGCGCTCTCAGACCTGAGCGCCGTCTTCCAGAGAACCAGCGCCGCGCAGCACCATTGCACCGCATACAGCGACACACCAACACCGTGCCACAACTTGAGGTTCTCGCGGGTCAGAATGCGCGGCGAGACGCCAAACTCCACCAGCAACCCCAACAGCATCCCGAGCACTATAAAAAGCATAGCAAAATAGTCTTTTGGAGCATGGTCTGGTTTAGTTTTTGATCGCACCCCCCAGAGCAACAACAGCGCGCAAGCGCTCGACACCCAGGTTTGCGCCGTGAACAGCTTGGGGTCATGGACGTCAGGCGTAGGTCACGGCCACAATTTCAAAATGCTTGACGCCACCGGGTGCCTGCACTTCGGCGCTGTCGCCCTCCGAGCGGCCAATCAGGGCCCGTGCAATCGGACTGCCAATATTGAGCAGCCCGAGCTTGATGTTGGCCTCGTCCTCACCCACGATCTGGTACTTGACCCGCTCGCCGCTGGCCTCGTCTTCGAGCTCGACCGATGCGCCGAACACGACCCGCCCACCGGCGTCCAGCGTGCTCGGATCAATGATCTGGGCGGCCGACAGCTTGCTCTCGACTTCCTGAATCCGGCCTTCGATGAAGCCTTGGCGGTCCTTGGCAGCCTCGTACTCGGCGTTTTCGCTCAAGTCACCCTGCGCGCGCGCCTCGGCTATGGCGGCTATCACGCCAGGACGGTCCACGGTTTTGAGGCGGTGCAATTCCGTCTTGAGTTTTTCCGCGCCGCGCTTGGTGATGGGAATGGTCGCCACAGTCTCCTCCGAGTACTCTATAAAGTTGGGTCTCAAAAACAAACCGCCGAACGTTGCCGATCGGCGGTGCTTGAAAACCGTGATTATGCCGCGATTGAAGCGGCCCGCGCCAGCCCTTAGTTCATCACGAGTTGCGCATGCATTTCCTGAATCGAAATCACGCCCAATTGGTCCATGTGCTTCATCCCTTCGACCGCCGCTGCGGCCCCGGCCATCGTCGTGAAGGTAGTCACTCGTGCCAACAGGGCTGAGGTGCGAATCTGGCGTGAGTCGGCAATGGCGTTGCGGCGCTCCTCCACGGTATTGATGACCAGTACGATCTCGCCATTCTTGAGCATGTCCACGATGTGGGGCCGGCCCTCTGCGACCTTGTTCACCGTGGCGCAGTCCACGCCGGCGGCGTTGATCGTCGCCGCCGTGCCCTTGGTCGCACAGAGCACGAAGCCCATCGCGGCAAGCTCTCGCGCCACTTCGATGGCACGCGGCTTGTCACCGTTCTTGACCGAAATGAACACTTTCCCCGTGCGCGGCAGCTTGGTGCCCGCGCCCATCTGCGATTTCACGAAGGCTTCGCCAAAGGTCTTGCCAACGCCCATGACCTCGCCGGTGGACTTCATCTCGGGGCCCAGGATCGTGTCGACACCCGGGAACTTGACAAAGGGGAACACGGCCTCTTTGACACTGAAATACGGCGGCGTCACTTCGGCCACGATGCCCTGAGAAGCCAAACTCTGCCCCACCATGCAGCGCGCGGCCACCTTGGCCAGTTGGATGCCGGTGGCCTTGGAGACGAAAGGCACGGTGCGCGAGGCACGCGGATTGACTTCCAGCACGTAAATCACATCCTGGCCGTCAATACTCTGAATCGCAAACTGCACATTCATCAGTCCGACGACATTGAGCGCCTGGGCCATGGCTGCGGTCTGACGCTTGATCTCGGCGACGGTGCTTGCCGACAGGTAGTACGGCGGCAGCGAACAGGCGGAGTCACCGCTGTGCACGCCGGCCTGTTCGATGTGCTCCATCACGCCGCCGATAAACGTGACGCCCAAAGGATCGCGCAGGCAATCCACATCACACTCGATTGCGTCGTTAAGGAAGCGGTCCAGCAGCACTGGCGAATCATTGCTGACCTTGACCGCCTCGCGCATGTAGCGCTCCAGATCACGCTGCTCGTGCACGATCTCCATGGCCCGGCCGCCCAGCACGTAGCTGGGGCGAACGACCAGGGGATAGCCGAGCGCGGCGGCCTTCTCCAGCGCCTCGGGCTCGGTACGTGCCGTGGCATTGGGCGGTTGGCGCAGTTTCAAGGTGTGCAACAGCTTCTGAAAGCGCTCGCGGTCTTCAGCCGCGTCGATCATGTCCGGGCTGGTGCCGATGATGGGCACGCCGTTGGCTTCCAGATCGAGCGCCAGCTTCAAGGGTGTCTGCCCGCCATACTGCACGATCACGCCCAGCGGCTTTTCCTTGTCGACGATCTCCAGCACGTCTTCCAGTGTCAGCGGCTCGAAATACAGGCGGTCCGAGGTGTCGTAGTCGGTCGATACGGTCTCGGGGTTGCAGTTGACCATGATGGTCTCGTAACCGTCTTCGCGCATGGCCAGCGCCGCGTGCACGCAGCAGTAGTCAAACTCGATCCCCTGGCCCGATGCGGTTGGGGCCACCACCCAGCACCATGATCTTCTTGCGGTCGGTCGGCGCGGCTTCGCACTCTTCTTCGTAGGTGGAATACATGTAGGCCGTGTTGGTCGCAAACTCGGCCGCACAGGTGTCCACCCGCTTGTAGACCGGTCGCACACCCAGAGCGCGGCGCTTGGCGCGAATAACGGTATCGGTGGTCTTCAACTGCCGGGCCAGACGGCGATCCGAGAAGCCCTTTTGCTTGAGCGCGCGCAGGGTGGGTGCATCGATCGCGTCCAGCGTGGTGGTTTCCAGTTCCAGCTCGATCTTGACGATCTGCTCGATCTGCACCAGAAACCAGCGGTCGATCTTGGTCAGCGCAAACACCTCGTCCACGCTCATGCCCTGTGCGAAGGCGTCACCCACGTACCAGATACGCTCGGGACCGGGCTCGCCCAACTCTTTCTCCAGCACTTCGCGATCCTGCGTCTTCTCGTTCATGCCGTCCACGCCGACTTCCAGTCCGCGCAGGGCTTTCTGGAATGACTCCTGGAAGGTGCGGCCCATGGCCATCACCTCGCCCACCGACTTCATCTGCGTGGTCAGGCGGCTGTCGGCAGCGGGAAACTTCTCGAACGCAAAGCGCGGAATCTTGGTGACCACGTAGTCGATGCTGGGCTCGAAGCTGGCCGGCGTTTCGCCACCCGTGATCTCGTTGCGCAATTCGTCCAGTGTGTAGCCAACCGCCAGTTTGGCCGCCACCTTGGCAATCGGAAACCCGGTGGCCTTGGACGCCAGTGCCGATGAACGCGAGACGCGTGGATTCATCTCGATGACCACCATGCGCCCATCTTCCGGATTGATGGCGAACTGCACGTTGGAGCCACCGGTGTCCACGCCGATTTCACGCAACACCGCCAGACTGGCGTTGCGCAGGATTTGGTACTCCTTGTCGCTCAGCGTCTGCGCCGGCGCCACCGTGATCGAGTCACCGGTGTGCACACCCATCGGGTCCAGGTTTTCGATCGAGCAAACGATGATGCAGTTGTCCGCCTTGTCGCGCACCACCTCCATCTCGTACTCTTTCCAGCCCAGCAAAGACTCTTCGATCAGAAGCTCGTTGGTAGGAGAGGCTTCGAGGCCGCGCTTGCAGATGGTCTCGAACTCTTCCGGGTTGTAGGCAATGCCGCCGCCGGTGCCGCCGAGGGTGAAGCTGGGGCGAATGACCGTAGGAAAACCCAAGTTTTTCTGGGCAACCCAGGCCTCCTCCATGCTGTGGGCGATACCGGAACGCGCCGAACCCAAACCAATTTTGGTCATGGCGTCCTTGAACTTGAGGCGGTCCTCCGCTTTGTCAATCGCCTCCGGGCTGGCCCCGATAAGCTCGACCTTGTACTTGTCGAGCACGCCGTTGTGCCACAGGTCCAGCGCACAGTTCAGCGCCGTCTGCCCGCCCATGGTCGGCAGAATCGCATCGGGCCGCTCCTTGGCGATGATCTTCTCGACCGTCTGCCAGGTGATGGGTTCGATGTAGGTGACATCGGCGGTGGCCGGGTCGGTCATGATCGTGGCAGGGTTGCTGTTGATCAAGATGACCTTGTAACCCTCTTCGCGCAGTGCCTTGCAGGCCTGCACGCCGGAGTAGTCGAACTCGCAGGCCTGGCCGATGATGATTGGGCCGGCGCCGATGATGAGGATCGATTTGAGGTCTGTGCGCTTAGGCATTCGTCTTCTCCTTCTGGGCCTTTTCCATCAGCGCGGTGAAACGGTCGAACAGGTAGGCAATGTCGTGCGGGCCTGGCGAAGCCTCCGGGTGGCCCTGGAAGCAGAAAGCCGGCTTGTCGGTGCGTGCCAAGCCCTGCAAGGTGCCGTCGAACAGGCTCACGTGCGTGGCGCGTAAATTGGCAGGCAGTGTCGTCTCGTCCACCGCGAAGCCGTGGTTCTGGCTGGTGATGGAGACGCGGCCGCTGTCCAGGTCCTTGACCGGGTGGTTCGCGCCGTGATGGCCGAACTTCATCTTGAAGGTCTTGGCCCCCGAGGCCAGCGCCATGATCTGGTGGCCCAGGCAGATGCCGAAGGTCGGAATGCCGGTGTCGATCAGTTCGCGTGCAGCCGCGATGGCGTAATCGCAAGGCTGTGGGTCGCCCGGACCGTTGGAGAGGAAGATCCCGTCTGGCTTGAGCTCGAGCGCCTCGGTCGCAGGCGTCTGCGCTGGCACCACGGTTACTCGGCAGCCCCTTGAAGATAGCATGCGCAGAATGTTTTTCTTGACGCCGAAGTCGTAGGCGACAACATGAAATCCTGCAACCGCCTGCGTGCCGTAGCCCGGCTTGCCACCCAAAGCTGGGTTGGACAAGGCCCATTCGGTCTGCGACCAGGGATAGGACTGGTTCACCGACACCACCCGGGCCAGGTCGAGCCCCGACATTGATGGCGCGGCTTTCGCCAGAGCGACCGCCTGATCCATGGCCGCCTGAGTAGCAAGCTGGCCTTTGGCCAAGGCCACAATACAACCGTTTTGCGCACCGTGCGTTCGCAGTTGGCGCGTCAGCTTGCGGGTGTCGATGTTGGCAATGGCTACCGTGCCCTCGCGCTGAAGGTAGTCGGCCAGCGACATCGACTGTCGGAAATTCGACGGCAGCAACGGCAGGTCCTTGATGATCAGTCCTGCGGCGTGAACCTTGTCGGCCTCGACATCTTCGGCGTTGACGCCATAGTTGCCAATGTGCGGGTACGTGAGCGTGACGATCTGGCGGCAGTAGCTGGGGTCGGTCAGGATTTCCTGATAACCGGTCATGGAAGTGTTGAACACCACCTCCCCAACAGTGGTGCCAGCGGCACCGATCGAATTGCCGATATAGACCGTACCGTCAGCAAGCGCCAGAATGGCTTGGGGCGTAGCTCCCTGTAGAGACAAAAGCACTGGGTTCTCCGGGTTGGTTACGGGTACGCCCCAGCGTGTTCAAGAGTCGACTCTTGATCTGCTTTGTGGTGGGAGTTGGCTTGAAATGCGCTAGGGGCGAAGTGGATGCTGGAAAGCCTCCCATTATAGCTGAGACCAACCGAAAACCATCGGCTTGGCGGGTCAGATCGGGCCTGACACGGCCACGCAGCTGGCATGGAGGCACACCGCAGCGGCAGCCGCCACATTGAGCGACTCTTCCCCGCCTGGTTGGGCAATGCGCACCTGAAACTGCGAGCGGGCCGCCACCGCCTCGCCAACGCCCTGTCCTTCATGCCCCAATGCCCAAGCGCAAGGCATGGGCAGGCTTTGCTGATGCAAGAAGCCGCCGAGATGCGAGCTGGTCGTGATCAGCGGCACGTCAAGCCGGTCCAGATCACTCACATCCAATCCCTCGAACAACTGCAGGCCGAAGTGCGCGCCCATCCCGGCACGTAACACCTTGGGACTCCACAGCGCGGCCGTCCCCTTGAGCGCCAGTACCTGTTTGAACCCGAACGCCGAGGCGCTACGCAGGATGGAGCCAACATTGCCGGCATCCTGCACACGGTCGAGGATGACGGTGGGGGCCTTGGCCCCAATGAGCGCGATTTCTGGTGACAGACTGGCGAGATCGAGCACAAAACCGACCTGCGCGGGCGACTCCAACGCACTGATATCGGCAAACAACCGGTCCTCCAGCACCACCACCTTCAAGGCGCCCTGCGACCAGTGAACCGGCGCTTCGGACCAAAACGACTCGGCGAACACCGCCACTTGGGGTCGCACGCCACGCTGCAGCGCCGCACGACACAGATGATCACCCTCCAGCCACACCCGAGCCTGCTTGCGGTAGGCGCCACCGTCCTGGCTCAGGCGACGCAACTCCTTCAACCAGGCGTTGTCGCGGGAGCGAATGTGCGTTGGGCCGCTGTCAGTCACCGCAGCAACTCCTTCACCGGGCCAAAGCTGGTCCGGTGCTCGGGGCAGGCCCCGTGCGCGCGCAAGGCCGCCAGATGTTGCGCCGTGCCATACCCTTTGTGGGCTGCAAAACCGTACTGCGGATACTGTTGGTCGAATTCAACGCACCACCTGTCGCGGTAAACCTTGGCCAGTATTGACGCGGCCGAAATCGAACTTACCAAGGCATCTCCCTTGACAATCGCCTGAGCAGGAACATCCAGCAATGGGACCCGGTTGCCGTCTACCAGCACCAGCTTGGGCTTGAGGCGCAAGCCCTCGACCGCGCGGCGCATGGCCAGCATGGTGGCCTGCAGGATGTTGAGGTGATCGATTTCTTCGACACTGGCCTGAGCGATCGAGCAGCACAGCGCCTTGGCCCGTATCTCGTCAAACAGCCGCGCGCGGCGTATTGCAGTGAGCTTCTTGGAGTCTGCCAGACCCTTGATTGGCTTGAGGTCATCGAGTATCACGGCGGCCGCAACCACCGGACCGGCCAAAGGACCACGCCCGGCCTCGTCCACGCCAGCCACAAGACCAGGCGAACTGCCAAATAAGAAGGCTTGCTCAGCCTTGAAGTACTTGCTCGATCGCATGGGCCGCCAGTTCAGAGGTATCGCCTTGCAGGGACCGGTGCAGTTCGATGAACCGATGCTCCAGAGCCTGGATTCTCTCAGACCGTTTCTCGATCGCTTCGATCCAAGCCAGCGCCTCGCGCGCCATGGCCTGCGGTGTCGCCGCATCCTGCAGCAGTTCGGGCACCACAAACTCACCACACAGGATGTTGGGCAGGCCCACCCAGGGCTGCAACTGCTTGGCACGCATCAGGCGCCACGACATCGCGCTCATGTTGTAAGCGATCACCATCGGGCGCTTGAACAAGGCGGCCTCCAACGTGGCCGTGCCGCTGGCAATCAGGGTCAAGTCGCAGGCCGCCAGCGCGGTATGCGATTGACCTGTGATCAGTTGAACCTGATCGGCCATGTCGCAGTGGCCGCAAAACCGCCTCGACGCGGTCCCGCAAGCTCGGTACAGCGGGCAGGACGAACCGGATCGCCGGGCGGGACTGTCGCAACAGGCGTGCCGCCTCAAAAAACCGACTGGCCAAGTGTTTGATCTCGGACACGCGGCTACCGGGCAGCAACGCCACGACGAGATCAGTCTGCGCGAGCCCAAGTTGCCGCCGCGCCTGCGCCCGGTCGATCTCCATCGGAATCACATTGGCCAAGGGATGGCCAACGAAGGTGGCAGGGATGCCGTGGCGCGCCAGCACGGCCGGCTCGAACGGAAACAGACACAGTACGTGGTCGGCACTGCGACGGATCGTCTCCACCCGCTCGGCACGCCACGCCCAGATCGACGGGCAGACAAAGTGCACGGTCTTGACACCTTGCGACCGCAGACCGGCCTCCAACCCAAGATTGAAGTCTGGCGCATCAACACCAACAAACACGTCGGGTTTGTGCCGCAACAGCCGGGTCTTGAGGCGACGGCGTATAGCCAGCAATTCACCCACGCGCAAGAACACGTCAAGCCCATAGCCATGCACCGCCAGCTTGTCATGCGGCCACCAGGACTCAAAACCACGCTGCGCCATCTGCGGCCCGCCAATGCCACAGGCGCTCATGTCGCTCCAACGCTGACGCAAGCCATCCAGCAGCAAGCCAGCCAGCAGGTCACCGGAGGACTCGCCGGCCACCATGGCGAACCGTGGAAACGGGGCATCCATGGGCACGCGGGTTCAGCGCGCGATGCCGCGATTGGATTGCGCCAGAAAGCCGGTCATCAGATCGACGTCAGCGCGCGCCAGCGGCGAGGATTCGGCCAGCGCCGCAATTTGAGCTCGCGCCTGCTCAAACGTCAGCCCCGACCGGTAGAGCAACCGGTGCATTTGCTTGACCGCGGCAATGCGCTCGCTACCGAAGCCACGGCGACGCAGGCCCTCGATGTTGAAGCCGCGCACCGCCAGCGGGTTGCCGTCGACCATCATGAAGGGGGGCACATCCTGCGTGACCGCGCTGGCAAACCCGGCCATGGCGTGCGCACCCACCTTTACGAATTGGTGGACGCCGGTCAACCCGCCCACGAACACCCAGTCGCCCAGGTGCACATGTCCGCCCAGCGTGGCATTGTTGGCCAGGATGGTCTGGTTGCCGACCTGGCAGTCGTGCGCGATGTGCACGTAGGCCATGATCCAGTTGTCGTCGCCGATGCGCGTCACGCCGGTGTCCTGCGCCGTGCCGAGGTTGAAGGTGGTGAATTCGCGGATGGTGTTACGGTCACCGATCACCAGTTCCGTGGGCTCACCCGCGTACTTCTTGTCCTGCGGCGCAGCCCCCAGCGACGCAAACTGGAACACGCGGTTGTCGCGACCAATGGTGGTGCGGCCCTCCAGCACGCAGTGGGCACCAATGGTGCTGCCCGCGCCGATTCGCACATGGGGGCCGATCACCGTGTAAGGCCCCACACTGACCGACTCGTCAAGCTCCGCCTGGGCGTCAACCAGTGCGCTGGGATGTATCAACGCCATGCCGTCCCCTCAGGACACGCTGCGCATGGCGCAGGTCAGCTCGGCTTCCACGGCCAATTCACCATCCACCCGCGCCGAAGTCTTGAACTTGAAGATGCCCGCCTTCATGCGCAGCAACTCGGCTTCCAGAATCAGTTGATCGCCCGGCTCCACCGGGCGCTTGAAGCGTGCATTGTCGATGCCCGCAAAATAATAAATCGAACCGCTCTCGGGGGACGTATCCAAGGCATCGAAAGCCAGCAGCGCCGCCGCCTGCGCCAGTGCTTCGAGCATCAGCACGCCCGGCATCACCGGACGATGCGGGAAATGCCCCTCAAAGAACGGCTCATTGATGGTCACGTTCTTCAGCGCCTGGATGCGAACGCCCTTCTCGATCATCAGTACCCGATCAACCAGCAGGAACGGATAGCGATGTGGCAGTTGCTTGAGAATCTTGTGAATGTCCATCATGCTTGTTTATCCTGTTTCTCGCGAGTCGTCTCCAGAACCCGAATTCGCTCGCGAAGGCCATGCAATTGCTTAAGCGTGGCAGCGTTCTTCTCCCATGCTGCATTGTCGTCAATGGGAAACATGCCGGTGTAGTGGCCGGGCTTGGCGATGGACCGCGTCACCACCGAAGCGGCCGACACGTTGACATGGTCCGCCAGCGTCAGGTGTCCCAGCACGATGGCGCCGCCGCCAATGGTGCAGTGCGCGCCAATCACGGCGCTGCCGGCAACCCCGACGCAACCCGCCATGGCGGTGTGTGCGCCAACGCGAACGTTATGCCCAATCTGAATCAGGTTGTCGAGTTTCACGCCGTCTTCAATCACCGTGTCCTGCATCGCACCTCGGTCGATGCACGTGTTGGCGCCAATCTCGACATCGTTGCCAATGCGCACCGCCCCGAGTTGTTCGATCTTTTCCCAGGCACCGGCATCGGGCGCAAAACCAAAGCCGTCCGCACCAATCACGACGCCTGGGTGAATCAGGCAGCGTTCGCCAACGGTACAGCCCTCGCCAACGGTGACGCGCGACTTGAGTGTCGTGAACGCGCCGATACGTGCGCCACGTTCGATCACGCAAAGGGGTCCCACATTGGCTTGCGGATCAACCACGGCCTCAGGATCAATCACTGCGCTGGGGTGTACGCGTGCCCGCACCGGCCCCGGGTGACGTTGCTTCCAGAGCTGGGTGACGCGGGCGAAATACAGGTAAGGTTGATCCACGACGATGCACGCGCCGCGTGCCAGTGCGATCTCGCGCATGCCCGGTGCCACGATCACGCAGCCGGCGTGTGATGCCTTCAGCTGCGACTGGTACTTGGGGTGACTGAGAAAGCTCAGGTCCTGAGCGGTGGCCGACTCGAGCGGTGCCAAACGATCAATTTGAAGATCGGCATCACCGAGGAGCTCGCCGCCCAGCGTCTCGACGATGGAAGCTAGACGCAGCGCCACACTTCAGGATTTCCGGGGCAACGCGCCTACTTGGCGTTGTTGTTCAAGGCCTTGATGACCTTGTCGGTGATGTCGTGCTTGGGGCTGATGTAAACGGCCTCCTGGAGCACCACGTCGTACTTCTCCGCTTCGGCAACCTGCTTGACCACTTTGTTGGCGCGCTCCAGCACCTGTTGCAACTCTTCGTTCTTGCGCGAATTCAGGTCTTCCTGAAACTCGCGGCGCTTGCGCTGAAAATCACGGTCCTGTTCCAACAGTTGCTTTTGCCGGCTATTCTTCTGCGCCTCGGACAGAGTCGGCGACTCACGCTCGAACTTGTCAACCAGGGATTTCAAGCTTGCACCCAGATCGACCAGCTCCTTCTCGCGCTTTGAAAACTCCTGCTCAAGCTTGACCTGTGCAGCCTTGGCCGTGCTCGCCTCCTTGAAGATGCGATCCGTGTTGACGAATCCCATCCGGAATTCCTGCGCGTGCGCAGACGAGAACAAGGTCACGACGCCGATCAGGCTGGCCGCTGCAAACTGTGTGGAAAAGGTCTTCATTAAAATGTGGTTCCAATCTGGAATTGCGTTCTCTCGATTCTATCGCCTGTGAACTTGCGCAGTGGCCGGGCAACTGCGATGCGCAACGGACCGACCGGCGAGATCCAGCTGACGCCCAAACCGACCGACGCCCGCAACGTGGAGACATCGAATTTTTCGTTCTCACCGTAGACATTGCCGACGTCCATGAAACCGTACAGACGCAAACTCTTGTCGTTGCCAGCACCAGGCACCGGGGCAATCAGCTCTGCGTTGAGTGTGATCTTCTTGGCCCCACCAATCAATGCGCCGGTGACATCATGCGGCCCCAGTGTTCCCTGCTCGAAACCGCGCACTGAACCCAAGCCGCCCGAATAGAAATTCTTGAACACCGGGAACATGCGTCCGCTCAGACCCTTACCAAGCCCGAGTTCGCCGTTCAACGCCAAGGTGAAGCCTCGACCAAGCGGCAAGTACTCCTGCATCTGCATGTTGATTCGCGCATAGCGGGCGTCGCCCACCAACGCCAGCTCGGAACCAACACGCTGGTATCGCCCGACGGAGGGCACCAAAGCGCTGTCGCGGCTGTCCCGTGACCAAGCCGCCGTCAGGGGAATGGTGGAACTGGCGTAGCCATACTGGCTGGCATACACCAGGTAGGCCGCAGGCGTGGCGCTACCAGGTCGGATCGTCGTGCGCTCAAACGAGGCCCCGAAGAACACCGTGTCGCTTTCACTGAACGGCACGCCAAACTGTATGCCTGCGCCGGAAGTCAGCAAGTCGTAGCTGGCTCCCGTCTCAGAGGGCGGCGTCGCGGAACGATAGTACACATTGAGCGACCGGGACACGCCATCGGTCGTGAAGTAGGGGTCCGTCGTATTGAACGAGATAACCCGGTTGTTCTTGCTGGTATTGAATTCCACACCCAGGTAGTTACCCGAGCCGAACACGTTGTCCTGCTTGAGGCCAAACGAAAAAGACAATTTCTCAGACGACGAGTAACCCGCGCCAATGCTGAAGCTGCCGGTGGGTTTCTCGACCACATTGAGCGTCAGGTCAATCTGGTCGAGGCTGCCTGGCACCTCGGTGGTCTCAAAACTGACCTCCTTGAAGTAACCGAGGCGGTCCACGCGGTCGCGTGAACGCTTGATCTTTTCGCCGTCGTACCATGCGGCCTCGAACTGACGAAACTCGCGCCGCACCACCTCGTCACGCGTTCGGCTGTTGCCCGCGACATTGACACGGCGAACGTACGCGCGGCGCGATGGGTCAGCACGCAGCACCAACGCAACCCGGTTGTTGACACGATCCACTTCAGGAACGGCTTCGACCCGGGCAAAGGCGTAGCCAAAGTTGCCGAAATAATCGGTGAACGCCTTGGTTGTCTGAGCGACCCGCGCCGCGTTGTAGGCTTCGCCAGGCTGGACCGTGATCAGTGATTTGAACTCATCATCCTTGCCAAGGTAATTGCCATCAATCTTGATCGATGACACCACAAAACGCTCACCCTCGGTGATGTTGATCGTGATCGCAATGTCCTGCTTGTTGGGAGAGATGGCAACCTGCGTCGAATCCACCTTGACTTCCAGATAGCCCCTTGACAGGTAATAGGACCGCAGGGTTTCAATGTCCGCATTGAGCTTGGCCCTGGCGTAACGATCAGCCTTGGTATACCAGCTCAGCCAGCCACCGGTCTCAAGCTCGAACAGGCCGCGCAAGGTGGATTCCGAAAAAGCCTGGTTGCCGACGATCCGGATTTCCTTGATCTTGGCTGGCTCGCCCTCGGTCACGCTGAATGACACGTTGACGCGGTTGCGCTCAACCGGGGTAACGGTGGTCACCACCTCGGCGCCGTAAAGGCTACGGTTGATGTATTGCTGCTTGAGCTCCTGCTCAGCCCGGTCAATCAACGCCTTGTCATAGGGTCGCCCGTCGGTCAGACCGACTTCCTTCAAGGCTTTCTTGAGGGCATCCTTGTCGAACTCCTTGGCGCCGACAAACTCCACATCGGCAATGGTGGGCCGCTCCTCCACGATCACCACCACCACATTGTCCTTGACCTCGATTCGCACGTCCTTGAACAAGCCCAGCCCGAACAAGGCGCGAATGGCCGCCGTGCCTTTCTCGTCGTTGTAGATGTCGCCCACCCGCACTGGCAGCGAAATGAAGATGGTGCCGGGTTCGACCCGCTGCAGACCCTCGACGCGAATGTCGCGTACCGTGAAGGGATCCACCGCCCACGCAGCGGGCGCCACGAACAGCAACGACACGACCGCGCAGACTGCGCGCAAACGAAAGCGATTGAATTGCATTTTTTGAAGTACGAAAATCAAGGCGGTGCCAAGCAGCGGCAGCACGCGAATTATCCAAACAAGCGGCCGATGTCATTGAAAAGTGCAATAGACATCATCAAAATAAGCACGGCGACACCGCCGCGTTGGAAGCGCTCCATCCAGGCGTCCGACACGCAACGCGCGGTGGCGCCCTCCCAAAGATAATACATCAGGTGCCCACCGTCGAGTACCGGTAGCGGTAGCAGGTTCAGAACGCCCAGACTGACACTGATGAGGGCAAGAAAAATCAGGTACTGGGTCAGTCCTAGACTGGCCGACTTGCCGGCATAGTCCGCAATCGTCAGAGGTCCACTCAAATTGCTGAGCGACGCATTGCCGACAATCATCTGGCCCATCATGCGCACGGTGAGCCCCGCCACCTCCCAAGTGCGAACGACCGCCAGCCTCAAGCCATCAACAGGACCGTGCCGGACGAGCACCAACTCGGGCGGGCCGCCCACGTAGGCGCCGATCCGGCCCACTTGGCGATCGCCTTCCTGCTTCAAGTCTGGCTTGACGGGCAACTCGACAATACTTTCACCCCGCCGGACGCGCCACAGTTGGATCGACGACTCGCCCGTTGCGACCGACGCGCGAATCAGGTCACGCAATTGCAGGCCATCCACGATGACAATCGACCCCACCCGCTGCACCAGGTCCCCCTCTTTGAGTGCCGCACGCTCCGCCGCACCGCCAGTTGACACCTTCCCGATGACCGGAGCACTCAACGGCCCCACGATGCCGATGTCATGAAACAGCTTGGCGTTTGCCTCTTTGACGTCGAGACCGCGAAAGTCCAGCACCAACTCGCGCGTGCCAGCATCTTTCGCGCCAGACACTTCCAGGCGAAGCGCCTGGTGCTGCAGGGCGGCGCGTGTCATGACCCAGTGCACGGATTCAAACGACTCCGTCACCTGCAAGTCGTCATCGCCAATCGCCGCGCTGCGCACGTGCTCTCCACCAACCAAGCCCGCGCGCGCGGCAATGGAGTCGGCAACCGGTCGCGCCAGAATCGGCGCTGCGGACTGAACGCCGCTCCAGTTGACCATGGCATAGAGCGCGACCGCCAGCAGGAGATTGGCGACCGGGCCGGCCGCCACAATGGCCACACGCGAGCGCAAGGGCTGCGTGTTGAACGCCAGGTGTCGCTCGTGCTCGGGCACCGTACCCTCGCGCTCGTCAAGCATCAAGACATAACCGCCCAAGGGAAACGCCCCCAGCACAAACTCGGTCGCAGAGCCCCGAGGCTGCCACTTGGCGAGCGTGCGGCCGAATCCGATCGAAAACCGCAGTACCTTGACGCCACAGAACCGCGCCATGGCGTAGTGCCCATACTCGTGCACCGCGATCAACAGACCAAGTGCCAGAACAAAAGCCGCCAGAGTCAGCATAGAAGGCTTCGCCAATCAGGCGCCAAGGCGGCGCACGGCCTGAGCGGCCACTTGCCGAGTCTGTGCGTCAAGGGCCAGCAAATCATCGAGCGATTGAGGACGACCAAGCTCGGTCTTGTCGAGGGCCTCAAGATTGACCGCATGAATCTGGTCAAACCGGATATGACCATCGAGGAATGCGGCAACCCCGACCTCGTTGGCGGCATTCAACACGGCCGTAGCACCAGAGGGCGCGCGCAGCACCGACCAGGCCAATTGAAGCCCCGGAAATCGCTGCGCGTGCCCATTGGACGCCAGTGATTCAAAGGTCAGTTCGGCCATGGCGCCGAAGTCCAACGCGGCCGCGCCGGAGGCAATACGATCCGGCCAGGACAGGCCGTAGGCAATCGGCACGCGCATGTCGGGGGTGCCGAGCTGCGCCACGACCGAATGGTCACGGTACTGCACCATCGAATGAATCACGCTTTGCGGATGGATCACGACTTCGATCTGCTCCGGATCCAGACCAAACAGGTAACGCGCCTCGATCACCTCCAGCGCTTTGTTCATCATGGTGGCGGAGTCCACCGATATCTTGCGGCCCATTACCCAGTTCGGATGCGCGCAGGCCTGCTGCGGCGTGACATGGCGCAGCGTGACCGGCTCATGCCGTCTGAACGGACCGCCCGATGCAGTCAGAATGATCTTGTCGATCTGTTGCGGCCAGACGCTACTGTCGGCCGGCAGCGACTGGAAAATCGCAGAGTGCTCGCTGTCGATAGGCAACAGCTTAGCACCGCCCTGCGCCACGGCTGCGACGAACACATCGCCTCCGAGCACCAAGGCCTCTTTGTTGGCCAGCAACAGGCGTTTGCCGGCACGGGCGGCGCCGATACAGGGCGCCAATCCGGCCGCACCCACAATGGCAGCCATCACCGCGTCAACCTTCTCGTGCGAGGCCACCATCGTGAGCGCGTCAGCACCCCATAACACACGGGTGCTCAGGCCCAGGTCGCGGCATCGCTGCTGCAGCCGCAGCCCATGCTCGGCACTGGCCATGACCCCAAATTCTGGTTTGAACTTGACGCACTGCGCCACCATCAGATCCACCTGGGTCGCCGCCGTCAAGGCGAACACCTCGAAGCGTTGGGGATGCCGCTCAATGACATCCAGCGTGCTGGTTCCGACCGATCCAGTCGATCCCAGGATCGCCACCCGCAGCTTGGGAGCGTTCATAGGCTGCTGTGCAGCATCATGGCCAGAGGCAGGGTCGGCAACAGGGCATCAACCCGGTCCAAGACACCACCATGGCCGGGCAACAGACCACTGCTGTCTTTCACGCCAGCACTGCGCTTGACCAGCGATTCCACCAAGTCCCCCACCACACTCATGGCCGCCATGAACAGGGCCGCAATCAGCATCAGCCACCAGCCACGCGCGTAGGCCAGGCTGTACAAGCTGGGCACCGCCGCGCCGCTTGCCGCATCGGCCCAGCGCCACAGACACGCCAGCGCAACGACACCGACCATGCCGCCCCAAACACCCTCCCAACTTTTGCCAGGACTGATCGTGGGGGCGAGCTTGCTACTGCTGAATCGGCCACCCCAGGTGCGGCCGGCGAAGTAGGCAAAGATATCGGCAGCCCAGACCAGCGACATCACCGACAGCAAGAAGTTGACACCGATCACACGTGCTTGCGCCACGGCCAGCCAGGCAAGCCACAGCGCCAGCAAGCCCCCCAGCAAGCGCACCAGGCGAGGAATGCTCGCCCACGCTGTAACGCCACCGCGCAACATCCCAGCCCCCAGCAACACCCACAGGCCGCCGACCAGGCCCCAGAGCAGCGGCATCTTCTGATCGAGCCAGCCGGCATACCAGGACGCTATGCACATCAGCGCACACACCGCACCCAGACCGAGCGAGGCACGACCGCCATAACCGACGAGTCGTCCCCACTCCCAGGCGCCAGCGGTGATCAAGACCAGCGCGACGCCGCAAAAAGGAAACGGTGATGGATAGAACAACGCTGGCAGCAGAACCAGCAACATGACCAGAGCCGTGATGACACGCTGTTTGAGCATCTTTGTCCTTCAGGCAGCCGAGGGCTGCTTCGATTGCGGCTCAAGCTGCTGCGACGTTTTGCCGTATCGCCGCTCGCGCGAATGGAACTCCTCGATGGCGGCATCCAGCGCCGCGTCGTCAAACTCCGGCCACAGCTTGTCACTGAAATAGAGCTCGGCATAGGCAGCCTGCCACAACAGGAAGTTGCTTAAACGCTGTTCTCCGCCAGTGCGAATGATGAGGTCCGGTGGCGGCACGTGCGCCAAAGCCATCGCCGCGTCCAGGTTCGCCTCGGTCATGACCAAGCCCTGGGCCGCCACCTTGGCAGCGGCCTGGGCGATGTCCCAGCGACCACCGTAGTTGAAGCAGACATTGAGCACCAGCCGCGTGTTACCCGCGGTTTCGGCCTGCGCCCGCGCCATTCCCGCAGCGACCTTGGGTGACAGGCGAGCGCGCTCGCCAACAAAGTGCAGCGCCACGCCATCGGCCTTGAGTTGCGGCACCTCGCGCGACAGCGCAATGGCCAGCAGGTCCATCAAGCCCGATACCTCGTCAGCCGGACGCTGCCAATTCTCCGACGAAAAGGCAAACACCGTCAGCACGCCAACGCCCCGCGCGGCGCAGGCTTTAACAAATCGGCGCAGCACGTCCACGCCCTGCTTGTGCCCCGCCACGCGTGGCAAGAACCGCCGCGAGGCCCAGCGACCATTGCCATCCATGACAACGGCAATGTGCCGTGGCGCTAAGCTCGGTTCAGTCATGCGGTGGTCGCGGGTTCAACCCTGGGGCTCAAACCGCCATGATGTCGTGTTCCTTGGCTGCCACCACTTGATCGATCTCGGCAATGTGCCGGTCGGTCACTTTCTGGACTTCAGCCTCGGTTCGCTTCTGGTCGTCTTCGGACACCAGTTTGTCTTTCAGGGCCTTTTTCACCGCCTCGTTGGCGTCACGTCGCAAGTTACGTACAGCCACCTTGGCGCTCTCCCCCTCGTTGCGCACCAACTTGGTCAATTCCTTGCGGCGCTCTTCCGACATCACCGGCATCGGCACCCGAATCAGATCGCCCATTGACGATGGGTTGAGGCCCAGGTCACTGTCGCGAATCGCCTTCTCGATCTTGGCACCCATGCCCTTTTCCCAGGGCTGCACGCTGATGGTGCGTGCATCGAGCAGGGAGACATTGGCCACCTGGCTGATTGGCAGCATGGCACCGTAGTAATCTACCGACACGGTATCCAGCAGCGCCGGGTTAGCGCGACCAGTTCGAATCTTGGTGAGGTTGTTCTTGAAAGCGTTGATGGATTGATCCATCTTGGTCTGCAGTGTCTGCTTGATGTCTGCAATCGGCATGTCATTCTTCCTGGTCAATTGGGGTCAGAGCACGTCGCTGCGTGAGTGGTCTGACCCACAAAGTTTCACAAGAGTTGAGGACAAGGCTCTGCGCGACTTCGGTCTGACGGTCTGCGGGTTGGCGCAGGTGGGGCATCATTTTGACATGATCACGCGTAAACCAGCGTACCCTCGTCTTCGCCCATGACGACGCGCTTCAAGCCGCCATGCTTGAAAATGGAGAACACCTTGACCGGAAGTTTTTGATCGCGACACAGCGCAAATGCGGTCGCATCCATGATCCCCAGATTGCGCGCGATGGCTTCGTCGAATGACAATTTGGTGTAGCGCGTCGCCGTGGGGTCCTTCTTGGGATCGGCGGTATAGACGCCATCGACCTTGGTGGCCTTCAACACAATCTGCGCACCGATTTCGGCCCCTCGCAGAGCGGCTGCAGTGTCGGTGGTGAAGAACGGATTGCCCGTGCCCGCCGCAAAGATCACCACCTTGCCCTCCTCGAGGTACTGCAAGGCCTTGGGCCGGACATAGGGCTCGACCACTTGCTCGATGGCGATGGCGGACATCACGCGAGCAGTCAGCCCAGCCTTGTTCATGGTGTCCCCCAAAGCCAGTGCGTTCATGACGGTGGCCAGCATGCCCATGTAGTCGGCCGTGGCCCGATCCATCCCGACCGAGCCGCCCGCGACGCCGCGAAAGATGTTGCCGCCTCCGATCACGACCGCCACCTCGACCCCGAGCCGGGTTACCTCGGCCACCTCGTCAACAATGCGAACAATGGTGTCGCGATTGATGCCGAACTGATCGTCCCCCATCAGGGCCTCACCAGACAGCTTGAGCAAGATTCGCTTGTGAACTGGTTGGTTTTCGGCCATGACGACCTCCTGGTTTTTTGTGACAGATGTAACTGACAAATGCGACGATTGAAGCTAGCCAGGGCATTCCTGGCTGCCCCGCTCAAGGCCCCACAAGAGCGGGACCTGGAGCACCTCTAACTCACCAACGATCAGGCGGCCTGCTTGGCTGCAGCCACCTGGGCGGCTACCTCGGCTGCGAAATCATCAACCTTCTTCTCGATGCCCTCACCCACCACGTACAGCGTGAAACCGCTGACCGTGGTGTTGGCGGCCTTGAGCATTTGCTCAACGGTCAACTTGTCATTCTTGACGAAAGACTGGTTGTACAAGGACACTTCCTTGAGGTACTTCTGCACGCCACCTTCAACACGCTTGGCCACGATCTCGGCCGACTGAACCGGCTTGCCGGCCGCCGTCGCAACGGCAGCATCCTCCGCCGCCTTGGCCACCGCGACCGATCGCTCGCGCGCCACCAATTCGGCTGGCACCTCGGCGCTGGACAGCGCCACGGGCTTCATCGCCGCAACATGCATCGCGACGTCCTTGGCAGCAACGTCGTCACCAGCAAATTCGACCACCACACCGATACGGGTGCCATGCAGGTAGGACGCGAGCTTGGCGCCCGAGGCAAAACGCTTGAATCGGCGGAAGCTCATGTTCTCGCCGATCTTGCCAATCAGGCCCTTGCGCACGTCTTCCAGAGTAGGGCCGAAGCCGTCCTGGCTGTAGGGCAAAGCACCCAGCGCGGCCACGTCGGCCGGGTTGTGCTTGGCAATCAGCGCGGAAGCGGCATTGGCAAAAGCCAGAAAGCTGTCGTTCTTGGTGACAAAGTCGGTTTCGCAGTTCACCTCGATCATGGCACCGACGGTGCCGTCCATATGGCAAGTCACCACGCCTTCGGCGGTGATGCGGCCAGCGGCCTTGCCGGCTTTGCTCCCCAACTTGACGCGCAGCAGTTCTTCGGCCTTGGCCATGTCGCCATCAGCCTCGGTCAGCGCCTTCTTGCACTCCATCATGGGGGCATCAGTTTTGCCACGCAGTTCAGCCACCATGCTTGCGGTAATTGCAGCCATCTCGATTCTCCGTACTCAGTTCAAATATTCAATTGGATTGGATTAAGGGCTAAAAAAAAGGGGCACAGTAGCCCCCTTTCTTGGGGCCAGTCTGGGCTCAAGCAGCCGCTTCGTCCACTTCGACGAACTCGTCGCCGCTCTCGGCCACCACGGCCTTGACGACATCGTCCACCGCATTGGCACGGCCTTCAATGATGGCATCGGCAATGCCGCGCGCATACAAAACCACCGCCTTGGAAGAGTCATCATTGCCCGGAATGACGTAATCAATGCCGTCAGGGGAGTGATTGGAATCGACCACGGCAATCAATGGGATGCCAAGCTTCTTGGCTTCGGCGATGGCAATCTTGTGGTAACCGACGTCGATCACAAAGATCGCATCCGGCAACACGTTCATATCCTGGATACCGCCAATGTCCTTCTCCAGCTTCTCCAGTTCACGAGCAAACATCAGTTGCTCTTTCTTGCTCATGCTGTCCAGACCGGCTTCCTGTTGGACTTTCATGTCCTTGAGACGTTTGATCGAAGTCTTGACGGTCTTGAAATTGGTCAACATGCCGCCAAGCCAACGCTGGTCAACAAAGGGCACGCCGGCGCGCTGAGCTTCCTGGGCCACGGTTTCACGTGCCTGACGCTTGGTACCAACCATCAGCACCGTACCGCGCTTGGCGGAAATCTGGCGCACGAACTTAGCGGCTTCCTGGAACATCGGGAGCGATTTTTCCAGGTTGATGATGTGGATCTTGTTGCGATGGCCAAAGATGAAGGGGGCCATCTTGGGATTCCAGAAGCGGGTTTGGTGGCCGAAATGGACACCGGCTTCCAGCATTTCGCGCATGGTAATTGACATGTTTAACTCCGAAGGTTAGGTCTAAAATCCAGTTCGTATTTGCAATTGACACCAACAAGCACTGCTTGCATCGATCACTCGCAACACCTTGATGAAACTGGTTTGCTAATTTGTTCTGCCAAAGCCTGATCGGCACTCAGCAAAACCCGACAAGTATAGCACAGGCACCCCTTTTTTCCCCTTGCTGGACGACCTCCTGACCACGCGGCGACGCTTGTTCGCCGGTGACACGCACGCCTTGGCCGAGCTTGAGCGAAGCATCGACTGCGCGCGCCGGCGACTGGGCGGTGCCTGCGGATCCGCCAGCGCCGTGGCCGACCTGATCGTCGGCCGACGTCCCGCGGTCAACATGGCCGGGTTCGGGCTCCACCGAGAACGCGCGGTTGATGTCGGGTGAACTCGGTAAACCATCGCTCTTGGCGACGTGAAATCGCCCGTCTACAAACCCAACACCGTGGCCGGAAATCCTGGCGAACTCTGCCTTAGCAACTCGTCGAGAACCTCTCGCCACTGAACCAGTCGTTCGGGCTCACGTCCAGACACACCTGTGCTGCGAGGCAGGTCCAACCGGTGCATACACCAGTGCGGACTCCAAATCCCGCTCGGGAAGTCCAGAGCATCCGTCTGGCGACTTACCCGGCAGTCAATGATGTGCGCCCAGGTCTTTCGCCACACCACAAACCGAGCCTGATTGCGCAAAACTTCGTCGTAACGCATGGCCACCATGGTGAAACGCCGCCCGGAATGCGACCAATCCTGCAAGGCCTGCGCCACGGCGCGTTCATGCAAAGGCCAGTCCGAGAAAGTGGAATCGCTGATCACCAACTCGCGCCATCCCTCCCGCGCCGCGTGCGAAAACGCGTCACGGACGATTTGCTGGAACGCCTCGCGCCCGGCAAAGCGGCCAACCGGCAAGTCAGCCAGTGGGAGCTGGAATTCTTCATTTGACATGGCATCATCCTCCGTGCTGGAAGCAGGCTTCATTTCTGGTCAGCCCCATTTTCGACCCAAATCCCCACCCGCCAATGAAAAAACCAGAGCCGAACTGCGACAATTCGGGCATGACGATAACTGAACAATGTGTGGTGGCGCTGACCTGGAAGTTGCAGGATACGCTGGGTGAGACGCTGGACGTTTTGGACGATCCAGTCGAATTCCTTGTCGGCGGGACCGATCTGTTTCCCAAGATCGAGGAAGCCCTGCAGGGCCATGAAGCGGGCGCCAGCCTGAAGCTTCACCTGGAACCCGAAAGCGCGTTTGGCGACTACAACGATCAGTTGGTCTTTCTGGAGGCCCGCACACTGTTTCCGAGCGAGATCGAGGAAGGCATGACGATCGAAGGCGCCGCCCTGCCCGGCGGTTGCAATCAGGATGCCCCGAAGGACATCCTGTACACCGTCACCGAGATCTACCCGGAACACGTCGTGCTCGATGGCAACCATCCGCTGGCCGGCATCGCACTGCGCCTGGCGCTGAAAGTTGAGGCGGTGCGCGAAGCGACGGAGGAAGAAATTGGTCGAGGTTCCGCCGGCACCGGCTTCTTCCGCATCCAGCCCATCGACACGCTGCCGCCCGGCAGCAGCAGCTTGCACTAGCCCTTTCGCCTCGCTCATATCTTGAGTCCGGGAACCGCCGGAACCAGCTTCGCCGGGCCGCTGGGGTTGTCCCCCTTCCAGAATGGGACAGGGCTACACGCCGTGAGCCCTAACAGGGGGTCATTTTTTTCCCGTGGAGCCGTAGCCACCTTCGCCACGCTGGCTGGCTGGGAACTCGCTCACTATATTGAACTGGGCCTGCTGCACCGGCACGATCACCAGTTGCGCAATGCGCTCCATGGGCTCGATGGTGAAGGCCACATCACTTCGGTTCCAGGCGCTGACCATCAGTTGCCCCTGGTAGTCGCTGTCGATCAGCCCGACCAGATTGCCCAGCACGATGCCGTGTTTGTGCCCCAAGCCCGAACGCGGCAGGATCAGCGCTGCATAACCGGGATCTGCCAGGTAGATCGCAATGCCGGTCGGCACCAACTGCCAGGCGTTGGGCGCCAGCGTCAGCGGCTCGCCAAGACAAGCCCGCAGGTCCAGCCCAGCGCTACCCGGCGTCGCATAGGCCGGCAGCTTGTCCGCCAGGCGAGGGTCGATGATCTTTAGGTCGATGTTCATTGAAAGTTCAGAGTCAAATCAGGCCTATTCGCTTATCTGGTGGGCGCAAGCTGCTATCAATTTGCGAGCCAATTCAAGTTTCGGAGCGCGCGACATCGACTCCACGCCGTCCGCCCGCACCAGCAGCAAGGCGTTGTCATCCTGGCCAAAGGTCGCAGGGCCAATGTTGCCCACCAGCAGCGGCACGCCCTTGCGCAGGCGCTTGGCCTGGGCATTGGCCAGCAGATCCTCGCTTTCCGCGGCAAACCCAACACAAAAAAGCTCGGCGGTGCGGGCACACGGCGACTGCGCGACCGTTGCCAGAATGTCGGGGTTTTCGACAAACTCAAGCGTCGGCGGCTGGCCCGAGCCGTCTTTCTTGATCTTCTGTCCAGCCGTCTGAGCCGGGCGCCAATCGGCGACCGCTGCGGTCGCTACAAACACGGTCGCGTCTACAGCAGCAGCCACGGTCACCGCCAGCATTTCCGCCGCCGACTTGACGTCGATGCGTTGCACGCCACGTGGTGTCGGCAGGTGAACCGGACCGGCCACCAGGGTCACCCGAGCACCGGCCTCGCGAGCGGCACGCGCAACCGCGAAGCCCATCTTGCCACTCGACAGGTTGGTGATCCCCCGCACCGGGTCAATCGCCTCGTAGGTTGGACCCGCAGTCACCAGCACATGGTGCCCCGCCAACAGCTTGGGTTGGAAGAACGCCACCAAGTCTTCCACCAATTCTTGCGGCTCCAGCATGCGGCCATCGCCGGTTTCACCGCAAGCCTGGTCACCCGTTCCAACATCCAGCACCGTGGCACCGTCGGCCTTGAGTTGCGCAACATTGCGCCGGGTCGCTGGGTGCACCCACATTTCGCGATTCATCGCCGGCGCCAGCAGCAAGGGCACTTTGTCCAGCGGACGCGCCAGACACAACAGGCTCAGCAGGTCATCCGCCCGACCGTGCACCAACCTGGCCATGAAGTCGGCGCTGCACGGCGCAATCACGATCGCGTCAGCCTCGCGGCTGAGATTGATATGCGCCATGTTGTTGGTCTCGCGCGCATCCCATTGCGACAGCGCCACCGCTCGGTTGGAGAGCGCCTGCATCGTCACCGGTGTGATGAACTGCTGCGCGGCCTCGGTCATCACCACCTGCACCGTCGCACCCTCCTTGATCAGGGAGCGGCACAGCTCGGCCGCCTTGTAACAGGCAATGCCGCCAGTCAGCCCCAAAACGATGTGTTTGCCAGCGAGGTCTTTCATGCAGCGCAATGTAGCAGACCTATAATCCCAATTTCCACACATGGAGCGATAGTCTCCCTCTGACATGACCAAATTTGTCTTCGTCACCGGCGGTGTGGTGTCTTCCCTTGGCAAGGGAATCGCCTCAGCCTCCCTCGCTGCGATTCTGGAATCGCGGGGCCTCAAAGTCACCCTGATCAAGCTGGACCCCTACCTCAACGTAGACCCTGGCACCATGTCGCCGCTGCAGCATGGCGAGGTATTTGTCACGGACGACGGCGCGGAGACCGACCTGGACTTGGGCCACTACGAACGATTCATTGAATCGCGCATGCGCAAGGCCAACAACTTCACCACCGGCCAAATCTACAAGAGCGTGCTCGACAAGGAACGTCGCGGTGACTACCTGGGCAAGACCGTGCAGGTGATTCCCCACGTCACCAATGAAATCCAGGAATTCGTCAAGCGCGGCGCGCGTTTTGGCGAGCCCGACGCGGTGGATGTGGCGATTGTGGAAATCGGCGGCACCGTGGGTGACATCGAGTCCTTGCCGTTCCTGGAGGCCGTGCGGCAGATGAGCCTCAAACTCGGTCCCAACAACAGCGCCTTTGTGCACCTGAGTTACGTACCGTGGATCGCGACTGCGGGTGAACTCAAGACCAAACCAACACAGCACACGGCCAAACAACTGCGTGAAATCGGGATCCAGGCCGATGCCCTGATCTGCCGCGCGGATCGCCCGATTCCACAAGAAGAACGGGCCAAAATCTCGCTGTTCTCGAACGTGCCCGAATGGGGCGTCATCAGCATGTGGGATGTGGACACCATCTACAAGGTCCCCCGTCTGCTGCACGAACAGGGCCTGGATGGCCTGATCTGCGACAAGCTGCGCTTGAACACCCCACCGGCCAACCTCAAACGGTGGGACGAGCTGGTATACGAAACCGAACACCCGCAATCGGAAGTCAACATTGCCATGGTGGGCAAATATGTGGACCTGTCCGACAGCTACAAGTCGCTTAACGAGGCGCTGCGCCACGCCGGCATGAAGAACCATGCGCGCGTCAAGATCGACTACATCGACTCCGAAACCTTGACTCCAGAGAGTGTGTCGCAGTTGGCCAAGTTTGACGCTATCCTGGTGCCCGGCGGTTTTGGCAAGCGCGGCATCGAAGGCAAGATTTGCGCGGCCCGGTTTGCGCGCGAGAACAAGGTTCCCTACCTGGGCATCTGCCTGGGCATGCAGGTCGCCACCATCGAATTTGCCCGCCATGTCGCTGGACTGGAAGCTGCCAACAGTACCGAGTTTGAGCCCGACAGCCCGAATCCGGTGATCGCCCTCATCACCGAGTGGAAGGACGCCGACGGCAGCATCAAGCATCGCGACAAGAACTCCGACCTGGGCGGCACCATGCGCCTGGGCGCGCAGAGTTCCGACGTTGCCAAAGGCTCGCTGGCGCATCAGATCTATGGCGACGTGGTGACCGAACGCCATCGCCATCGCTATGAAGCCAATGTGAACTATCTGGACCGTCTGCGTGAGGCCGGCCTGGTGATTTCCGCCCTGACACAACGCGAGCACCTGACAGAGATCGTCGAGCTGCCGCATAGCGTGCATCCCTGGTTCATCGGTGTGCAGTTTCACCCCGAGTTCAAGTCCACGCCCTGGGCCGGCCACCCGCTGTTCAACGCCTTCGTCAAGGCGGCGCTGGACCACCAGGCGGCGGGCAAGGCTCTGAAGGTGGTGGCTTGATGAAGCTTTGTGGATTTGACGTTGGCCTGCATCGGCCGATCTTCCTGATTGCGGGCCCCTGTGTGATCGAGTCCGAGCAGTTGCAGATGGACACCGCTGGCACACTCAAGGAAATCACCTCGGCACTGGGCATTCCTTTCATCTTCAAGAGCAGTTTTGACAAGGCCAACCGCTCCAGCGGCAGCACCTTTCGCGGCCCGGGTCTGGACAAAGGCTTGGAGATCCTGGCCAAGGTGAAGCGGGAGCTGCAGCTGCCCGTGTTGACGGACGTGCATTCCGAGGAACAGATCGCGCAGGTGGCCTCGGTGGTGGACGTGCTGCAGACACCCGCCTTCCTGTGCCGCCAGACCGACTTCATCCGCGCCGTGGCGCAGTCGGGTAAGCCGGTCAACATCAAGAAGGGCCAGTTTCTGGCACCTGGCGACATGAAGAACGTGATCGACAAAGCCCGCGCTGCCGCGCGCGAGAAGGGCTTGCCGGAGGACAACTTCATGGCCTGCGAACGCGGCGCCAGCTTTGGCTACAACAACCTGGTCTCCGACATGCGCAGTCTGGCGATCATGCGCGACACCGGCGCGCCGGTGGTGTTTGACGCCACGCACTCGGTGCAACTGCCAGGCGGCCAAGGAACCAGCAGCGGTGGGCAACGCGAAATGGTGCCGGTGCTGGCGCGCGCAGCGGTAGCGGTAGGTGTGGCTGGCCTGTTCATGGAGACGCACCCTGACCCATCCAAAGCAATGAGCGACGGCCCCAACGCGGTACCGCTCAAGCACATGAAGGCGCTGCTGGAGACGCTGGTGGCGCTCGACCAGGTGACCAAACGCAATGGCTTTCTGGAAAACAGTTTCAATTGACCCGGCCAGGAGCACCATGAACGCCGCTTACATCATCGTCGACATGCAGATCTCCGACCTGGAGCAATACAAACAGTACATGGCCGAGGCGCCTGCCGCCGTCGCTGCCGCGGGCGGCGAGTACCTGGTGCGCGGGGGCCGTTTCGAAACCATGGAGGGCGATTGGCAACCCAGCCGCATCGCCATGCTGCGATTCCCCAGTTTTGATGTTGCCAAGGCCTTCTACGATGGCGAGATGTACCGTGCCGCACGGAGCAAGCGCCTCGGTGCAACCCAGTTTTTCAACATGGTTTTGGTCGAAGGCGTCGCCGCCCCAGTCTGAAGCATCTTCAACTTCTTAGGAAAAAAATGAGCGCAATTGTTGACATTGTTGGCCGCGAGATTCTCGATTCCCGTGGCAACCCCACCGTCGAGTGCGATGTGTTGCTGGAATCTGGCGTGATGGGTCGCGCCGCCGTGCCGTCGGGTGCCTCGACCGGCTCGCGTGAAGCGATTGAACTGCGTGACGGCGACAAGAGCCGCTACCTGGGCAAGGGTGTACTCAAGGCGGTCGAGCACATCAACACCGAAATCTCCGAAGCCGTCCTCGGGCTCGATGCGTCGGAGCAAGCCTTTCTGGACAAGACACTGATTGACCTGGACGGCACCGAGAACAAGTCCCGCCTGGGCGCCAACGCCATGCTGGCCGTCTCGATGGCCGTGGCACGGGCCGCCGCCGAGGAATCGGGCCTGCCCCTGTACCGCTACTTTGGCGGCATGGGTGGCATGCAGATGCCGGTGCCGATGATGAACGTGGTCAACGGCGGTGCGCACGCCAACAACAACCTGGACCTGCAGGAGCTGATGATCATCCCGGTGGGAGCGCCGAGCTTTCGTGAAGCGGTACGCTATGGCGCCGAAGTGTTCCACGCGCTCAAGAAGATCTTGCACGACAAAGGCATGAGCGTGGCCGTCGGCGACGAGGGTGGCTTTGCCCCCAATGTGCCCGGCCATGAAGCGGCGATTCAAATGATTCTGGACGCCATCGACAAGGCTGGCTATGTTGCGGGCGAACAGATCGCCTTGGGCCTGGACTGCGCCGCCTCCGAGTTCTACAAAGACGGAAAGTACCACCTCGAAGGCGAGGGCCTGACGCTCAGCAGCGAAGAATGGTCCAACATCCTGGCCACCTGGGTGGATAAATACCCCATCATCAGCATCGAAGACGGCATGGCTGAGGGTGACTGGGACGGTTGGAAGCTGTTGACCGATCGCCTCGGCAAAAAGGTGCAGATCGTGGGTGACGACCTGTTCGTCACCAACACCAAGATTCTCAAAGAGGGCATTGACAGGGGCATCGCCAATTCGATCCTGATCAAGATCAATCAGATCGGCACACTGACCGAAACCTTTGCTGCCATCGAGATGGCCAAGCGCGCCGGCTATACCGCCATCATCAGCCACCGTTCGGGCGAGACCGAGGACAGCACCATTGCCGACATCGCGGTGGGCTGCAACGCCGGGCAAATCAAGACCGGTTCGCTGAGCCGCTCGGACCGCATGGCCAAGTACAACCAGTTGTTGCGTATTGAAGAGGACTTGGGCGATGTGGCCAGCTACCCAGGTCGCGCCGCCTTCTACAACTTGAAGTGAAACACCCACGAGTCGCTACGCGCCTCCCCCTCAAGGGGGCGGCACCAGCAGCCCGGCAAAGCCGGCGCTGCGGTGTCCCGCGATCAGAAATAGCCCCCGCTTCCCACCTGCGAGCCACCAAGGATTAACCGTATGGGTTCGCGTCTCGTTCCGGCCTTTCTAATCTCGTTGCTGGTGATATTTCACGCGCAGTTGTGGTTTGGCCGGGGCAGCGTGCCCAGCGTTGCCAAAATGGTCAGTCAGCTTGACGCCCAGCGCCAAGACAACGCTCAGGCCAAGCTCGCCAATGAGCGCCTCGCGGCCGAAGTGCGTGACCTCAAGGAAGGCCTGGACATGATCGAGGAGAAGGCACGCATGGAACTGGGCATGGTCAAGCCCAACGAGATCTTTGTTCTCGTCGGCAAGTAAATCGGTCTTGGCCAGCCGACCAACCGGGTCGCGTCATTGAACCTCGATTTCTTTCCCCAACTCTTCGAAGTCGCCTTCACGCTATGGGGCAGCGCCACAACCTGGCTGGAGATCACGGCATTTGTTCTGGCGCTGGTCATGGTGGGCTGCAATATCCGCGAGGTGCACTGGGGCTGGCCACTGGCCATCATCAGCTCATTGATGTACTTCGCCCTGTTTTGGCGCAGCAAGCTCTACGGCGACGCCGCACTCCAGATATTCTTCGCAGTGGTGGCGTGCTGGGGCTGGTTTCAGTGGCTGCGCGGTGTGCGCGGTGACGGATCAGCTCTGACCGTTTCCAGAATGACCCGCCAGGGCATGGTGGGTGTTGTCGTCTTGTGCGCCATGCTGTGGCCACTGACGGGGCTGTTCCTGAAGACCTACACCGATACCGACGTGCCTTGGTGGGACGCCTTCCCCACCGCCGTCAGTGTGGTGGCCCAGTTTCTGTTGGGACGCAAGCTAATCGAGAACTGGTTGATGTGGATCGTCGTCAACGTCGTCAGCGTCGGCCTGTTCGCGTTCAAGGGCCTGTGGCTGACCGCGCTGCTCTATGTTCTCTTTATTGGCCTGAGTGTGGTGGGCTTGCGTGCATGGCAACGCAAACTCTGACTAGCGATCCATCGCCGTGCGCTACCCCCAGCTCATGAAGATCGCCATCATCGGCGCCGAAAGCACTGGCAAGACCCAACTTGCACAGGAATTGACTGCCCATTTGCAGGCCAGCGATTCACCCGCCAGGATGGTCAACGAGTTTCTGCGTGAATGGTGTGAACGCGAGCAGCGCACCCCACTGGTCAGCGAGCAAGGCGGCATTGCACAGGAGCAGGCGCGCCGGATCAACGCCACGCACGCAACAGGTGCGCGGACCGTTGCCGACACCACCCCCCTGATGACCGCGGTCTACAGCGACATGCTGTTCAACGATTCGTCGCTGTACGACTTCGCGCTTCAGCACCAACGCCACTACGACCTGACCTTGCTCACGGCACTGGATCTGCCATGGGTTGCCGACGGGCTGCAGCGCGATGGGCCGCAGGTGCGCCCGGAGGTGGACCGCTTGATTCGCCGGGCGCTCGATCAGGCGGGCATCCCCTACCACGTGGTGCATGGGCAGGGCGGCGAGCGTCTGGCCCGAGCACTGACCATCGTCGAGCATGCCAGCCGTCGGTCCGCCGATTCTCAGCCGGTTGGCCACGGTGAGTGGGCCTGGCACTGCGCACAATGCGGCAACGCGCACTGCGAGCACCGCTTGTTCAAGGACCTGCTGCGTGCCGACTCAGTGAGGCGTTGAACTGCCTGGTGCGAGCTGGCTGGCGTGCGTAAACACCTGGGCCGCGTCCACCGCATCGAAGCGGTATTGAGCAGCGCAGAACTCGCAAGTCACCTCGATATCGCCGCGTTCGGCCAGAATGGCATCGGCCTCCGCCTGACCCAAGCCGAGAATCATGCGCGCCACCCGCTCCCGACTGCAACTGCACGCGAAATGCGGACCTTGCGAGCCAACCAGCGGCTCGAAGCGCTGCAAGGCCTCCTGCCAGAACAGGCGCCGCAAAATAGTATCGACGTCCAGCGTCAAGAGCTCTTCCTGTTTGAGGCTGCTGGCCAGCAGCGCGATGCGACGGTAGGCGTCCTCGACCTCCTCATCCCCGTCGTCCTCCCGGCTGATCGTGCGGCCAGACAAGTTGCCCGCGCCCTGCCCTGGCAAGCGCTGAATCAGCAGACCGGCGGCCAGATTGGCGTCGGCGGCCAGCACCAGACAGGTTTCCAATTGTTCGCTTTGCAGCATGTAATGCGCCAGCATCTCACTGACGCGGGTGAACTTGACCTGATCGGCATCCGCCAGCGGCACGACGCCTTGATACGGTTGCTGACCTGGATGGCGGGTCCTGGGATCCAGCGTGATGGCACAGCGACCATGGCCATTGACGTTCACCAGCGTGCCCAGGTCGCCGTCCGGCGGCACCGGGCCATTGATGGTCGCCGCCCCGCGCAAGCCCAGGTCGGGCCCCACCTCGGCCACCGCCACCGGCACCGGGCCATTCCCAAATATCTGAAGAATCAAGGCACCATCGAACTTGATATTGGACTGCATCAGGGTGGCCGCCGCCAGCATTTCCCCCAGCATGGTTTGCACCGGCAGCGGGTAGGCGCCGGTGGCGCTGTTGGCGGCACGCCGCCGCAGCACCTCTTGCCAAGCGTCGGTCAGGCGCACGATGGCACCGCGCACCGGCAGACCTTCGAAAACAAACTTGTGCAACTCAGACACGGGGACTCCCATTCACAAACCGTCTTGACAAGGGGCTCAAGAGATCCGCTTGAGCCCGGCTTTGAAACGCCGGGCGTTCAGAACGTACATCTGGGCACTGTTGACCAGTCCCTGCTTCTGCTCCGGGCTCAACTCCCGCACCACCTTGGCCGGGCTGCCCATGATCATCGATCCGTCCGCGAACTCCTTGCCCTCTGTCACCAGTGAGCCGGCTCCGACAATGCAGTGCTTGCCAATCCGGGCACCATTGAGCACCACCGCGCCGATACCAATCAGGCTCCCGTCGCCAACCGTGCAACCATGCAGCATCACCTTGTGCCCCACCGTCACATCCTCACCCACGGTCAGCGGCTTGCCCATGTCGGCGTGCAGCACGCAGGCGTCCTGAATGTTGGAGCCCCGCCCGATGCGGATGATCTCGGTGTCGCCGCGCACCACCGTGCCAAACCAGATACTGACGTCTTGCGCCAGGGCCACCCGGCCAATGACCTGTGCGCTGTCGGCAACCCAGGCCGAGTTGGCCAGCTCCGGCGACACGCCATCGAGTTCGTAAAGTGCCATCTCTTCTCCAATTGAACGAATGTCCAGAATTGTAGAGAGCCGGACCCGACCCAATCACCCAGCCGCCTGATGGCCCTCACGCCCTACTCATGCACCACGCACGCCCGACTTACAAAGTTCTCTAGAATGGCTCGAAACGGCCCCTGGCACCATGAGCACTACTTCCGCATTCGACAACCCGACGCGCGACACGCCTGACGACCGCACCGCCATCGCGCGTCAAGCCATCGTTGACGCTGGCCGCTCGGTCGTTGGCTACGAGTTGTTTGACCGGTCACGAAGGTCCGACGACCACACTGCGGCCAGTGATGCAGAACTGCTGTTCAAGGTCCTGTCGCACCTCGACAACGAAGCTTTGACCGGGAAAAAGACCATCTTCGTCAACTGCACGCACGACAGTCTCACCGGTGGACACCTCGAATTGATCCAGCCCGAGAGGGTCATCCTGGAGATTCCGCCACTGGACCTGAACCAGCAGGACCAGATCGAAAGCAGGCTGCAAACCCTGGTGGAGGTCCGCCAGCGCGGCTTCAGGCTGGCGTTCAACCAGGCGATCCTGACCACCGCCTACCGACCGTGGCTGGCGCTTGCATCGTTCATCAAGATCGACCTGTCGCAAGTCCGGGCGCAGGACCTGGCGGACGTGATCCAACGCGCCCAAAGCAGCTCGCAGGCCCAATTGATCGCGGAAAAAGTTGAAACGGCGGCGCAGTTTGAACAGGTCGCGGCTCTGGGGGTCAAGCTGTTTCAAGGCTACTGGTTTGCCAAGCCCACGCTGGTGACGGGTCAAACACTGCGCGCCTCGCAGACCACGCTGATCCAGCTCATCAACCTGGTGCGCCGCGAGGCCAGCACAAGCGAGATTGAAGCGGTGCTCAAACATGACCCCACGCTGTCGTTCAATTTGCTGCGTTTCATCAATTCGTCGGGCTTTGGACTGAGCTGTGAGATCACTTCGTTTCGTCATGCTGTGATGCTCCTGGGTTTGAAGAAACTGTTCCGATGGGCCGCCTTGCTGATGATCACTTCACGCGACGGTGGTGCGCCGCCGGCGGTGGCGTCGATGGCGGTGGTCCGTGGGCGCCTGATGGAGTTGCTGGCTGGCGAGGTACTGGGACCCGAGGAATGCGACAACGCGTTTGTGGTCGGCGTGTTTTCCTTGCTCGACACCATGTTGGGCATACCCATGGACAAGGCGCTGAGCGCGGTCGCCCTGCCAGCTTCAGTGGTCGATGCACTGCTGCTGCGAACCGGTGCACTGGCCCCGCTTCTGGACCTGGCCGAGGCCTGCGAAAGCGCCAACGACGAGGCCTTTGCCAAAGCCGCCGATGCGCTGCATCTGAGTAACCGGCAAGTCAATTGGGCGCACCTGCAAGCCCTCAGCTGGGCCGAGACACTGCTGAATTGAGCCGGTGAATCGACGCTGAATCAACCACGCGGATGATGCTGGGCATGCAGCGATTTGAGCCGCTCGCGGGCCACATGGGTGTAGATGGTGGTGGTGGAGATGTCGGCGTGGCCGAGCAGCATTTGCACTGCGCGCAAGTCAGCCCCGTGGTTGAGCAGATGCGTGGCGAAGGCGTGGCGCAGGGTGTGAGGTGACAAAGGCGCCGAAATGCCGGCCGCCAGCGCGTACTTCTTGACAATGATCCAGAACATGACGCGCGACATCGCGCTGCCTGCCTTGGCGCCACGATGAGTTACAAACAGATCCTCGGTCTGCCTGCCCGCCAGCAGTTCGCCCCTGGCCTGCTCCAGGTAACGGCGCAGCCACAGGCTGGCGACCTCGCCAAACGGAACCAGCCGCTCCTTCTGACCCTTGCCCAGGACGCGCACCACATGGTCGGTCAAACCCAGGTCGAACACCTTAAGGGTGACCAACTCGCTCACCCGCAGGCCGCTGGCATACATCAACTCCAGCATGGTGCGGTCACGCAGCCCCATCGCGGTATCGGTATCGGGCGCGCCCAGCAAGGCTTCAACTTGCGCCTCGGTCATGTTCTTGGGCACACGCAAGGCCTGCCGGGCGGCCTGCAGCTTCAGCGTCGGGTCCCGATTCAAGACCCGCTCACGCAAGGCCCAGCGAAAGAAACGCTTGAACACCGTCAATCGTCGATTGGCGGTCGTGGCCTTGGTGGCGGCATGCCGCGCGGAAAAGTAGGCGCTAAGGTCACCCTCGCCAGCACTCGCCAAGCTTAGGCCCCGCTGACCGAGCCACGCGGCCAGCAGGGTCAGGTCGCGCCGATAGGCGTCCAGCGTGTTGCGCGACAGGCCCTCCTCCAGCCAGAGTGCGTCCACAAATGCCGCAATGGCGCCGAGATCGGCCGGACTGGCTCGGCCCGGACCGTCGGCAACCGAGCGCGTCGCAACCCTTGCTGAGGGACCGCGGTCCGAGCCCGTGCCCACGTGCTCAATCGAGCTTGAGTTTGGCGGTATCAACCACCTTCTTGTAGACCTCGAACTCCGCCTTGATCTGGGCGGCGAACTGCTCCGGCGTGTTGGCAATGATGATGGAGCCGGTATCCTCAATGCGCTTTCTCACGGCCGGGTCTTCCAGCGCCTTGCGCACGGCGGCGTTGACCTTGTCGACCACCTCACGCGGCAGGCCCTTGGGTCCATAGATGCCGTAATAGGCCATGCGATTGACCGGCTCCAGACCGACCTCCTTGAAGGTCGGCACATTGGGCAACTGGCTCAGACGCTGGGGTGCCGCCACCACAATCGGAATCAGACGGTTCGATTGAATGAAGGGCATGGCCGATGGCATGTTGTCAAAAGTCATCGGCACTTGCCCGGCCACTGTGTCATTGAGCGCCGGGCCAGCACCATGGTAGGGAATGTGCGTAATAAAAGTGCCACTGAGGCTCTTGTACAACTCCATTTGAAGATGCCCGATGCCGCCCGTGCCCGACGAGGCGAAGGAGTACTTGCCAGGCGAGCGCTTCAACTCGGCAATGAAGCCCTTGTAGTCCTTCGCTGGAAAGCCCGGATGCACCGCAATCACATTGGGCGTGGCCGCGATGTTGATGATTGGCGTGAAGTCGGTCAAAGGGTTGTAGGGCGTGCGCGGGTTAATCGCGGGATTGGCCGCGGTAGTGGACACGGTGGCCATGCCCAGCGAATAGCCGTCAGGTGTGGCCTTGGCTGTTTCGCTGGCGCCGACCACACCACCGCCACCAACCTTGTTCATCACAATTACAGACTGCCCAAGCGCCTTGCCCATGGCATCGGCAATGGTGCGCGCGATGATGTCGGTGGTGCCACCCGGGGCAAACGGAACTTGCAGCTTCACCACCTTGCTGGGGTAGGGCTGGGCAAGCGCCGCTGTTGCGACGGCGACCAGACCCAGACAGAAAATAGACCGACGGTACATGGTGAACATCTCCATTGAAAAGAACCTCAGAAACTATGACCAGTCTACTGACCCAAAAGCCCCTTCTTGAGCCTCGCGTCAATCGGATGGCCACCCACAAAAATTCCCAGCACGGCACCAAAGAAGTCGGCGCCCGCAATCACCGAGCCCTTCCTGACGCCATTGACGGACAAGGCCAGGCCCCGCTCGGGCTCGAAGTCCAGGTCGATGGTGTCGCCCTTGGCGGTGGTTCCGAACGACTCGATGGTGGATTCGAGTTGCACGACGCGATCATGCAGGGACTCAAGCTCGCTGGGGCTGGCATTCTTCTTGATGCCCGACACCAGCGCCTTGGTGAAATCAGTCGATTTGGCCTCACGCAACATGCGCAACCGAATCCGCTTGGGGCCGGGCATCGCCATGATGTCCTGCATGGTGCTCGCCCGTTCAGTGAGGTAAAGCCCAGCGACATAACCCCGGATGACAAAGACAGCGCGAATCCCCATCCCGTTGAGTTTGAGTTCGCGGTTGCCAAGCCGGATCGAGTCGTCAAAACGAACGCCCTCGAAGGTGGCGGCAGAGGCGGCAGTGCTGACCAGCAAGGTCGCGCAAGCAAGACGGATCAAAACGGATGCTGTGTTCATAGAGCCTTAACGCCGATGGTAGTGCTGTCGACGACAACAATCGCTGTGGGTTCCACATAGGGGCAAACCCGAAGCGCGCCCGCTTCACTGGTATTCTCGCCGCGTGAACTACGCGCAACTTCTGTTTCCTGATTTCTCGCTGATTTTGTGCGGCTATCTGGTTTGCCGCTTTACCATGCTGAACCGGACTGTCTGGGAGCAAGTGGAGTCCCTGGTCTACTTCCTGCTGTTCCCGGTGCTGCTGTTTCACTCCATCGTCAAGAGCCCGCTTGATCTTGCCACCGCGTCGAGCCTGATCGGAGCCGGTTGGACCCTGGGCCTGACCGGCATTGTGCTGGCCTTCACCCTGCCGCGCATCCCCTGGCTGGGCTCACACATCGAACTGCGCCAACACGCCGCCAGCGCCCAGGTGGCTTTTCGTTTCAATTCCTTCATCGGCCTGGCCCTGGCGGAGCGGCTGGCGGGATCAGCCGGCGTATTGATGATAGCGGTGCTGATCGGCGTCTGCGTACCGTTGCTCAACGTGGCCGCCGTGTGGCCCATGGCCCGACACGGCCAGGGCAGAGTGTGGCGTGAGCTGGCGCGAAATCCGCTCATCATCGCCACCGCCAGCGGGCTGGCTGCCAACCTGATGGGGGTTCGCCTGGCGCCTTGGCTGGAGCCGACCGTGACACGAATCGGAGCCGCTTCGATCGCGCTGGGGCTGATGGCGGCGGGTGCCGGCATGCAGCTTGGCGCCCTGGCGCGTGCCAAGTCACTGGCTGTGGCAGTGCTCTCGATCCGCCACCTTGTGCTGCCGCTGGTCGCCGTTGCGCTATCCCATCTGTTCAAACTCAATGACGCACAGACAACGGTCTTGTTGTTGTTCTCGGCGCTGCCTACCGCATCGAGTTGCTACGTGCTGGCCGCGCGCATGGGTTACGACGGCGCCTTGGTCGCTGGCTTGGTCACCCTGTCCACCTTGCTGGGGATGCTCAGCCTACCCTTTGCGCTCGGCGTGCTGCGCTGACTCCAAGACCTGCACATTGAGCGGTGTCACTGGCTGACCACGCAGCAAAAAGCCAATCAGGTTGTCGGCAGCCAGCATCGCCATGGCCATGCGGGTTGGAATCGTCGCGCTGGCAATGTGCGGCGTGAGCACGACATTTTTCAAGGCCAACAATGCCGGGTTCACCGTCGGCTCACCCTCGAACACGTCCAGCCCAGCGGCCGCCAGACGTCCATGGTGCAAGGCATCCGCCAACGCCAGGTCATCAACAATGCCGCCTCGGGCAATGTTGACCAGAGTGGCCGTGGTTTTCATCATGGCCAGTTCGGCCACGCCAATGGCGTGGTGCGATTGCTGCGAATAAGGCAACACCAGAACCAGATGGTCGGCCGATCGAAGAAGCTCCTCCTTGCTCACATAGCGCGCGCCGCAGTGCGCCTCGATGTCGGGCGCCAGCCGGGAACGGTTGTGGTAGACCACCTGCATGTCAAAACCCTTGGCGCCGCGCCTGGCAACGGCCTGCCCAATGCGGCCCATGCCCAGTATGCCCAGCGTGGAGCCATGCACCTCGGCGCCGGCAAACATGTCGTAGCGCCAACGGCGCCACTGACCCGCGCGCAAGTAGTGCTCGCTTTCCGTCACCCGCCGCGCGGCCGCCAGCAGCAAGGCAAAACCAAAATCTGCCGTGGTCTGCGTCAACACGTCCGGCGCGTTGGTGCCCAGAACACCGAGATCCGTCATCGCGTCGAGGTCGAAATTATTAAAGCCAACTGCCATGTTGGCGCAGATCTGCAGCATCGGACAGGCGGCAAGAACCTGCGCATCAATGCGCTCGCTGCCGGTGGTGAACGCGCCCACCTTCCCCTGCAATCGCGCAATCAACTCCGCCTTGCTCCAGACTTCATCGGCTTGATTCGACTGAACCTGAAAGTACTCGCCAAGACGGTCAAGGACTTCGGCAAACACGGCTCGCGTGACGAGGATCTGGGGTTTTGCCATGGCTCAATCATCTCCAGTAAGAAATCTCATCGGTATTACTTCAGCGATTCCAGCACCGCGCGCAAAGCCGGCGAGATGCTGACCGGTCGTCGCGTCATCCGATCGACGTACACGTGAACGAAATGGCCCTTCGCCGCAGTCAAGGGAGCGTCCTGTGCGAATAAGCCAATCTCATAACGCACGCTGGACGCTCCCAGCTTGGCGACGCGCAGCCCGGCCTCCACCAGTTGGGGGAAAGCCAGAGAGTCAAAGTAGTTGCACTGGGTCTCGATCACCAGACCAATCGTCGGGCTGCGCTCAACATCGAGCACACCGCGCTCGATCAGGTAAGCATTGACCACCGTATCAAACCAACTGTAGTAAACAACGTTGTTGACGTGCCCGTAGGCGTCGTTATCCATCCAGCGGGTACCAATGGTTCGAAAGACCTTGTAGGCATCACGCGGCTCAGCCTGTGGCCGTTCAGAAGTGGTTGAAGTCATGGTCAACCATTCTGCCAGCGCATCCAATTGGCGGCTGTCGCGCTTGCCACAGCGCCCAGTATTGCCAGGCCAGCTGGCAAGAGTTGGCGTGAACCTGCACCGTGCTTTCGATCTCCAAGCCGTAGCCACCGGCCATCACCATTGCCAAGCGAACACCGCGCTGCCAACACCACTGCATCACGCGCAAGTCGCGCGCCTGCAGGCCCGCATAGCTGAGCTTGAGCCGTCCCAGTCGATCCCCCTCGTGGGGATCCGCGCCAGCCAGGTACACCACCAGATCAGGGGCACCATCCCGGCTCAACCGAGCCAGCGCACCGTCAAGCGCGTGCAAATAGTCAGCATCACCGCAACCGTCGGGCAAACCGACATCCAGGTCGCTGGGATGCTTGCGAAAGGGGAAGTTCTTTTCGCCATGCAAGGACAGCGTGTAGACGCTGTTGTCGTGCTCAAAGATGCTGGCGGTGCCGTTGCCTTGGTGAACATCCAGATCGATCACCGCGACCTTCAAGCCAGCTTGATCAGGCTGCGCCTGCGCCAGCCTGATCGCGACCGCTACGTCATTGAAGACGCAGAATCCGCTGCCGCGATCGGCAAAGGCGTGGTGCGTGCCCCCCGCAAGGCTGATCGCAACACCTTCTTGCAAGGCACAGCGGACTGCCGACACGGTCGCTCCGACCGATCGGCGGGATCGCTCCAGCATCTGCGCACTCCACGGAAAACCAATTTCACGCAACGCGCTGGCGTCAAGTGTCCCGGTGACGACCGCGTCGACATAGGCCGGGGTGTGCGCCAAAGCAAGCTCGGCGTCGCTGACCGAGGGCGCTGGCGCCAATTGCAATGCAGGCAGTTCCCTGATCAAGCGCTCCCGCAGCATGGCGTACTTGACAATTGGAAATCGGTGTCCATCTGGAAGTGGCAGGACAAAGTGATCCGAGTAGAAAGCCCGCATGTCGGCATTGTGTCAAAGCGGGGGCCGCACGTGTTTCTAGGCTGGCAAACCTAGAATGCTGCATCGCAGCAAAAGCCGCTTGCAATATCGCAGCTTGCCTCTATAATTTGAGCCATGCTGCACTGCAACAAAACCGGCGATTGCTGGGTTCCGGGGCAGATATTGAGTCACTACCTTAACTATTGGAGAAACGATTATGCTGACCATGGAACAAGTTGTTGCATCGCACAAAGCCAACATGGAAACCCTGTTTGGGTTGACCAACAAGGCCTTCGAGGGCGTTGAGAAGATTGTTGAGTTGAACCTGACCGCCTCCAAAGCGGCTCTGGCCGAAGTGGGCGACCATGCCCAGGCAGTTCTGAGCGTGAAAGATGCCCAGGAATTGCTGGCTCTGCAGTCCGGTTTGCTGCAGCCTCTGGCAGAGAAGACCGCTGCCTACAGCCGTCACCTGTATGACATCGCGTCGAACTCGACCGCAGAGTTCACCAAGACCTTTGAAGGCCAAGCCGCTGACGCACAGAAGAAATTCATGGGTATCGTGGACAACGCCGCCAAAAACGCTCCGGCCGGCTCCGAAACCGCCGTTGCTGTCATGAAGAGCGCGGTTGCTGCCGCCAACAACACGCTGGAGTCGGTGCAGAAGGCCGTCAAGCAAGCCACGGAAATTGCCGAGACCAACTTCAATGCTGTCTCCGCAACCGCCGCCAATGCCGCCAAGCCGGCCGCCAAGAAGCGCTAATTAATCACGAACGGGTCGCGTTTTTACAGTGTTTTGTTGATTGTGGAGCAAAGACTCTACACAACAAGGGAAAACCCTGAGATACTAGTCCCAGTTGAACTTTTTGAAGCAACCTGCTTCTAACGGTTGTCTCCTCGGGTCCTTTCGAAACCTACAGGTTCAGGGATCCCTTAAGGCCTCGTCGCAAGATGAGGCCTTTTTTTATGGGTCGCCGGGAATCATCGAGTCTTGGCTTCAATCACCAATCTGAGTTGAGGCAGCAACTGCAGCATGGTGCGTCGGCCAGCATCAATTGCCTGTCGGCGCGCGCTGAAATCGGCACTCCCGACGCCGATCAATATCGGGCGCACCACCAGATCGGCATCGCGCAGCTCCAAGGCGTTGATGCTCTTGCTCATGATGGAAAACGTCTGCAACAAGACTTGAAGCGTGTCGCTGGCGGCGTTACTTTCAGGCGGGCTTGATATGTCCACGGCTATGACCAGCTCGGCGCCCATCTGCCGGGCGTAACGCACCGGTACAGGCGACACCAAGCCGCCGTCCACGTACTCGCGACCGGAGATCTTGACCGGCTGAAATACCGCTGGCACCGCACTCGAAGCACGCACCGCCGAGGCGGTATCACCCCGCTGGAACAGGACGCCCTGCCCGCTGTTGAGGTCGGTGGCGACGATGCCCAGGGGCATTGGCATGGCCTCGATAGTCCGCCCATTGACCTGCATGCTGACATAGCGTGCAAACGCCTCACCACGCAACATGCCGCGGCTGAATACCGGCAGCATCCAGTCAGCAAAACTGGCTTCCTCCATGGTTTCGGCGAGTTGCTGCAGTTGCGCGCCAGTCTTGCCGCTGGCGTACAGCGCGGCCACCAGACTGCCTGCGGACGTGCCAACCACCAGGGCCGGTCGAATGCCTGCCTCCTCCAGCACCTGAATGACGCCAACATGTGCAAAACCGCGCGCGGCGCCCCCTCCCAAGGCAAGGCCGATTTTTGGTGGCACTTTCAGGGTTGTCGGAATCACCACAGGAACGACCGCGGGATCGACTTTCGGCCCCGTGGCACACCCTGCAAGCAAGCCGACAACCATCAGAACAGGGAGCGCAAGCGAGTAGTACTTCTTGACTGACATTTATTGATAATGATTCGCGTTTGTGTTAAATTCAGGTTTTTGCAATTGAACACAGCTCACCATGAACAAGCATCACCTCTTTGCAGTCGGCGCGATTGTGCTCGCCTGTGCCAACGCGGCGTCGGCACAATCGTCGACCATCAACGTCTATTCGGCGCGTCACTATGCAACCGACGAGGCTCTGTACCAGGATTTCACCAAGTCCACGGGGATCAAGATCAACCGGGTGGATATGGACGATGCAGGCATTCTGGCTCGCCTGAAAGCTGAAGGCAGCGCTTCGCCTGCAGACGTGATTCTATTGGTCGACGCCGCGCGGCTCTGGAAAGGCGAAATTGAGGGTCTGTTCCAACCGATCAAGTCAAAGGTCCTGGAGGCGGCAATCCCCATGCAATTGCGTGGCAAAGTGGATGCGGACGGGGCCACGCCGTGGTTTGGCTTCTCGACGCGGGCTCGCATTGTCGTGTACGACAAAGCCAAGATCAAAAGCGAAGACGTCGACACGTATGAAGAACTTGGTGAACCCAAGAACCGGGGCCGACTGTGTATCCGTTCCGGCTCGCATCCCTACAACCTTTCACTGTTCGGTGCCGTGGCCGAACACCTGGGCGAACAAAAGGCCGAGCTCTGGCTCAAGGGCATGGTGGACAACATGGCACGCGCGCCCAAAGGCGGCGACACCGACCAGATCAAGGCCGTGGCATCTGGCGAGTGCGGTGTCGCCGTGACCAACTCGTACTACCTGGCCCGCCTGATGCGCTCAGACAAGGCAGAAGACAAGGCGGTGGTGGAGCGCATCGGCGTGGTGTTTCCGAACCAGTCTAGTTGGGGAACCCACATCAATATTGCAGGCGGGGCGGTCGCCCGAAACTCGAAGCATCTGCCGGGTGCGGTCAGATTCCTGGAGTATTTGGCCAGTGCGTCCGCGCAAGAGCATTTCGCCAATGGCAACAACGAGTGGCCTGCTGCCAAGGACATCCGACTTGTCAACCCAGCCCTGCAAGCAATGACCGGAGGCAGTTTCAAGAGCGAGACCATGCCGATCAGTGTTGTCGGCATGAATCAGGTAAAGGTCCAGCAGATGTTGGACCGGGTCAGCTTCAAGTAGCCCAGATCAACACACCGCAGCAGCCAGACAGACAGCCCGCGCGGCTTCACCAAGCGCAGGTCAGCCCGCCGCCGCTTCCTGTGGTTCGGGCTTGGCCTTGCCTTCCTTCTTTGGCAAGGGAAGGATGTCGAGAACCACCTCGCCCGACTCGACACCCTTGTCGTCAGTGGTGACCTTCATGTCAACTGTCAGCCGACCGCCATCGGTCAGGCGACCAAACAACAACTCGTCCGCAAGTGCTCGACGAATGGTGTCCTGAATCAGGCGCTGCATCGGCCGGGCACCCATCAAGGGATCAAAGCCCTTCTTGCCAAGGTACTTGCGCAGCGTATCTGTGAAGGTAACGTCAACCTTCTTGTCAGCCAGCTGCGTCTCCAACTGCAGCAGAAACTTGTCGACGACGCGAAGAATCACCGTCTCGTCAAGCGCCTTGAAACTGACCGTAGCGTCCAGTCGGTTTCGGAACTCGGGTGTGAAGATCCGCTTGATGTCAGCCAGCTCGTCACCGGCTTCACGCGGGTTGGTGAACCCGATCGTCGCCTTGTTCATGGTCTCCGCACCGGCATTGGTCGTCATGATGATGATGACGTTGCGGAAATCGGCCTTGCGTCCGTTGTTGTCGGTCAACGTGCCATGGTCCATCACCTGCAACAGGACATTGAACACATCGGGGTGCGCCTTCTCGATCTCGTCAAGCAGCAACACGCAATGCGGCTTCTTGGTGATGGCTTCGGTCAGCAGGCCGCCTTGATCAAATCCGACATAGCCGGGGGGTGCGCCGATCAGGCGGCTGACCGCGTGGCGCTCCATGTACTCGCTCATGTCAAAGCGAATCAGGTCTATGCCCATGATGTAGGCCAACTGTTTGGCAGCTTCCGTCTTGCCAACACCGGTAGGACCGCTGAACAGGAACGAGCCGATCGGTTTATCCCCCTTGCCCAAGCCCGAGCGCGCCATCTTCACGGCCGACGCCAGCACATCAAGCGCCTTGTCCTGCCCGAAAACGACGTTCTTGAGATCGCGCTCTAGCGTCTTGAGTTTGCCCCGGTCGTCGTTGGATACGTTAGCCGGAGGAATGCGTGCAATCTTGGCCACGATCTCCTCAACTTCAGCCTTGCTGATGATCTTCTTGCGCTTGCTCGGAGCCAGGATACGCTGCGCCGCACCCGCCTCATCGATCACATCGATGGCCTTGTCCGGCAAATGCCGGTCATTGATGTACTTCGCGCTCAACTCGGCAGCAGCCTGCAGCGCAGCAACCGCGTACTTCACGTTGTGATGCTCTTCGAAGCGCGACTTCAGACCCTTCAGGATATCCACGGTCTGCTCGATCGTCGGCTCAACCACATCGACCTTTTGGAAACGTCTCGACAGGGCGGCATCTTTCTCGAAGATGCCGCGATACTCGGTGAAGGTCGTCGCACCAATGCACTTCAAAGCCCCCGAACTCAAGCCCGGCTTGAGCAGGTTGGACGCGTCCAGCGTACCTCCAGAGGCGGCGCCGGCACCGATCAGCGTGTGGATTTCGTCAATGAACAAGATCGCATTGGGTTTGTCCTTGAGCGACTTCAGAACCCCTTTCAGGCGTTGTTCAAAATCTCCCCGGTACTTGGTGCCGGCCAGCAATGCACCCATGTCCAGGGAGTACACAACCGCCTCCGCCAAAATCTCCGGCACATCCTGCTGGGTGATACGCCAGGCCAAGCCCTCGGCAATGGCGGTCTTGCCAACTCCAGCTTCGCCCACCAGCAGCGGATTGTTCTTTCGCCGACGACAAAGGATCTGAATCACACGCTCCACCTCGTACTCGCGCCCGATCAGCGGATCAATCTTGCCGTCCTTGGCGAGTTGATTGAGATTTTGGGTGTACTGTTCCAGCGGCGAGGACTTCTCGCTTTTGTCGGCGGCGCTCTCTTCGCTCTCAGTCTGGCTCTCGGAAGATTTAACTGGCTCAGGCGGGTCACTCTTCTTGATCCCATGGGCAATGAAATTCACCACGTCCAGGCGCGTGACGCCCTGCTGATGCAGATAGTAGACGGCGTGCGAATCCTTCTCGCCAAAGATCGCCACCAAGACATTGGCCCCGGTGACTTCCTTCTTTCCACTGCCAGTTGACTGAACATGCATGATGGCGCGTTGGATCACCCGCTGAAAGCCCAGCGTCGGCTGCGTATCCACGTCGTCCGTGCCGGCCACCTGCGGCGTATTGTCCTTGATGAAGTTGGCCAGCGACTTGCGCAGATCATCAATATTCGCGGAACAGGCCCGCAGTACCTCAGCGGCGCTGGGATTGTCCAACAAGGCCAGCAGAAGATGCTCGACCGTGATGAACTCGTGGCGCTGTTGCCGCGCCTCGACAAACGCCATGTGCAGGCTTACTTCCAATTCTTGGGCAATCATGTGATTTCCTTTAGTGCCTTGCTTCAGTGCTTAACTGTAATCCGATTTTGTCTCGATGTTCGAACAAACACGGATGACCTACATATCCACCGGTTCACTGATGCATTTCAGCGGGTGCCCCGCCTTGCTGGCTGCGTCCAACACCTGGTCAACCTTGGTCGCGGCAACATCTTTTGAGTACACCCCGCAAACGCCTCGCCCTTCCAAATGAATTTTGAGCATGATCTGGGTTGCGGCCTCCAAATCCTTGCCAAAGAACTCCTGAATGACCACGACCACAAACTCCATCGGGGTGTAATCATCATTGAGCATGACCACTTGGTACATCTGAGGCGGTCGAACCTTCTGCGTACGGCGCTCCAGAACGACGGAACCACCATCATCGCGATCTGGCTGACGAACAGGCGACACCGGTGGACTTGCAGGGGACTTGGTAACCATAAACCATTCTATCGAGCGGGCCACCGACTCGCCCGCATGTGAGCAAAGGTGGTGTCGATTTTCAGACATTCAAGCGCAAAATGGAAAAACCGCTACCAGCCTCTCGACTGGAGCGGTCGCCTTACCAAAGAGTCGTATCAAAACCAGCCGACACGACCGAGGCGGCCGGGACTACATGTGGTCGATCATGACCTGGCCGAAGCCCGAGCAACTGACCTGTGTCGCTCCGTCCATCAATCGCGCAAAGTCGTAAGTGACTTTCTTGCTGTTGATCGACTTCTTCATCGAACTGATGATCAGATCAGCCGCCTCCACCCATCCCATATGGCGCAGCATCATCTCGGCGGAGAGGATCTCCGAACCAGGGTTGACGTAGTCCTTGCCGGCGTACTTGGGCGCCGTGCCATGGGTCGCCTCGAACATCGCAATCGTATCGCTCAGATTGGCGCCGGGAGCAATGCCGATGCCGCCTACTTGTGCCGCCAAGGCGTCGGACACGTAGTCACCATTGAGATTCAACGTCGCAATAACGCTGTACTCGGCAGGACGCAACAGGATTTGTTGCAGGAAAGCGTCGGCGATGCTGTCCTTGACCACGATGTCCTTGCCGCTCTTCGGGTTCTTGAACTTGCACCACGGTCCGCCGTCGATCAACTCAGCGCCAAACTCCTTTTGTGCCAGGGCATACGACCAGTCGCGAAAGCCTCCTTCGGTGTACTTCATGATGTTGCCCTTGTGGACAATGGTCACGCTGGGCTTGTCATTGTCAATGGCGTACTGAATCGCCTTGCGTACCAGGCGTTCGGTGCCTTCGCGGGACACCGGCTTGATACCAATGCCGGAAGTGGCAGGGAAACGAATCTTCTTGACGCCCATCTCGTCTTGGAGGAATTTGATAAGCTTTTTCGCTTTGTCGGATTCGGCCTCGAACTCAATACCCGCATAAATGTCTTCTGAATTCTCACGAAAGATCACCATGTTGGTCTTGTGCGGCTCCTTGACCGGCGAAGGTACTCCATCAAAATACTGGATCGGTCGCAAGCAAACGTACAAATCGAGCTCCTGGCGCAAAGCGACGTTCAGGGAGCGAATGCCGCCGCCCACCGGTGTCGTCAATGGTCCCTTGATGGAAACCACATAGTCACGAATGGCGTGCAACGTTTCCTCGGGAAGCCAGACATCCGGGCCATAGACCTTGGTGGACTTCTCGCCGGCAAACACTTCCATCCAGTGGATCTGCTTCTTGCCACCGTAGGCTTTGGCGACTGCCGCATCAACCACCTTCAACATCACCGGCGTGATGTCAAAACCAGTGCCATCCCCCTCAATGTACGGAATCACCGGCTGATCTGGCACGTTCAGGGACATGTCGGCATTGACCGTAATCTTCTGGCCAGCCGAGGGTACTTTGATGTGTTGGTACATTTGGAAACGTCTCCGATTGATGCAATTTAAGTTCGGGATTGGGGTGATTTTGTGCAGCGCCGCATGCCAGAAACGGGCCTATCTTGGCCGTTTGGGTACGGCTTTTAGATTCTAGCCTCAAATATTTACGCATTTCTGTCAACCAAGGGGCAACCTTTGTCGTTACGAGTGGGCCGACCTCGCAAAGGGGAGCACATTCTTAAAAAACGCTATCTTCAGGAACCTGACAAATGAACAAACTCCTCGCCACTTTGGTTGCCGGCCTCTTTGCCGCTGGTGCTTTCGCCCAAGCCGCTGCGCCCGCCGCACCGGCCAAGCCCGCCGCACCTGCTGCGGCTGCTGCGCCCGCTGCTGCTGCGCCCGCTGCTGCTGCACCTGCTGCTGCCGCACCTGCTGCCGCCGCTGCCCCGACCAAAGCTGAAAAGGCCGCTGCTGCCAAGAAGATGAAGGCCGAGAAGGCTGCTGCTGCCAAGAAGGCCAAGGAAGAAAAGGCTGCCGCCAAGAAGGCCAAGGCTGAAGAGAAGGCTGCCGCTGCCAAGAAGGCCAAGGAAGACAAGGCCGCTGCTGCCAAGAAGTAATTCTTGCCTGCCGACAAAAATGCCCGCCATGCGGGCATTTTTTTTGCTCCGCCTACGTCAACGACGGCACAATCAACTCATGAAAAGCTTCCCACTCCGCACGCTGGCGACACTGACCCTGTTCGTTGGCATCGCACAAGCTCAGAGCGGACCGCAAATGGACTTGCCGCGAGTCACGCTGTCGGCTGGCATTCATCAATTGGAAGCGCAAGTCGCGCAGTCGCAAGAGCAACGCGCCACCGGTTTTATGTTTCGCAAGGAAATGCCGGCCTCTGAGGGCATGCTGTTCGTGTTTGATCAGGCGTCCATCCAGTGTTTCTGGATGAAGAACACGCTGTTGCCTTTGACGGCCGCGTTCGTGACCGACGACGGAACCATTGTCAATTTGGCAGACATGAAGCCACAGACAACCGACTCACATTGCTCCAGCAAGCCGGTTCGCTTCGTTCTGGAGATGAATCAAGGCTGGTTCACCAGGAAGGGCATCAAGCCCGGCTCCAGGCTTCGTGGCGCGCCCTTTGGCGCGTCGAACTAGCCGCCACTCAGGAGAAATTTGCCTGTGCGAACTCCCAGTTCGCCAGCTTGTCGAGATAAGTCTCGACGAACTTCTGCCGCAGATTGCGGTAATCAATGTAGTACGCATGCTCCCACACATCAACGGTCAGCAGCGCCTTGTCGGCCGTCGTCAAAGGGGTGCCCGCGGCACCCGTGTTGACAATATCGACTGAGCCATCCGACTTCTTGACCAACCAGGTCCAGCCCGAGCCGAAGTTGCCAACGGCCGATTTGACGAACGCCTCCCGAAACGCCCCGTAACTGCCCCACTTGGCCTCAATCGCGGCCGCCAACGCGCCTGCTGGTTCGCCGCCACCGGCCGGCTTCATACAGTTCCAGAAAAAGGTGTGGTTCCAGATTTGCGCCGCATTGTTGTAGATGCCGCCAGTGGCCTTCTTGATGATGTCCTCCAGAGCCAGGGTCTCGAACTCGGTCCCCTTTTGCAGGTTGTTGAGGTTCACCACGTAGGCATTGTGATGCTTGCCATGATGAAACTCCAGGGTCTCCCGGGAGTAGCTTGGCGCCAGGGCATCCAGTGCGTAGGGCAAGGCAGGCAGTGTGTGTTCCATAGTGTCCTCGTGGGTTAGCGGATCGATTGTTCCCAATTGTAGGAACATCTTTCAAGCGACGTTGGTCACCGTCAAATCAACCTCGCCGTCAGCAAGGGTGGCCGTCAAAGATTGCCCGCTGTGGATCTGGCGCACGCTGGCAATCGCTTGCCCCTGCGCATTGCTTAACCAGGCATAGCCGCGCTGCAATACCAACTTCGGATCCAGCAATTCCAGGCGCAGTTGCGCGCGGGCCAGACCTTCACGCAGTTGGTTCGCATGACGGCGAACCGTCACTGGCAGGTCTGCCTCGAGCGAGGCCAGGTCCGAGCGCCGACGCCCCAAAGTCGATTGCACCGAATACCGCAAGCGCTGCGCGCGGGCACTCAGACGAAGACGATGCGCAGCCATCATCGCCGAGGGGCGTGCCATGCGTCCAACGGTCTGGTCCAGGCGTTGGCCAAGCGTATCCACACGGCGCCACATGGCCGCTTGCAGGCGCAAGCGCATGGCGTCCAACCCGTCCTGGCTGACCGATCGCGCCTGGGCAACCAGTTCCGCCGCAGCAGTGGGAGTTGGCGCCCGCAGGTCAGCGACAAAGTCAACCATGCAGAAGTCGGTTTCGTGCCCAACCCCGCTGACTATAGGTACCGGGCTGTCCGCAACCGTTCTCGCCAGTTGCTCGTCGTTGAAGGGCCACAGGTCTTCCATGGAGCCGCCGCCTCGCACCAGCAAGATGACGTCGATACGGCCTGAGACGTCGCCGCCGGCTGCTTGCCCCGCCTGTGCCAGCGCGTACAAGTCCCGCAAGGCACGAATCAACTCAGCCGGGGCATTGACGCCCTGCACGCTGGCCGGCGCGAGCACAACCGGAATATGGGGCACGCGTCGCTGCAGCGCAGTGATCACATCATGCAAGGCGGCTGCGCCCAGGGACGTCACTACCCCAATGCCACGCGGCAGTGCTGGCAGCGGCCGTTTGCGTCCCGGCTCAAACAGCCCCTGCGCCTCCAGCTTGGCTTTGAGTCTGAGAAACTGCTCAAACAAAGCACCTTGGCCGGAACGGCTCATGCTCTGCACTACCAGTTGCAGGTCGCCGCGGGCCTCGTAAACACCGAGCTGCCCACGAACCTCTACCAGCTCTCCGTCGCGGGGCGAGAAATCCAGTGAGCCCGCACTGCGGCGGAACATGGCGCACCGGATCTGGCCGCTTTCGTCCTTAAGCGTGAAGTAGCAATGCCCACTGGCCGCGCGTGTGAAGCCGGAAAGCTCGCCGCGCACCGCAACCGGATTGAGTTCGGCATCCATGAGGCCAGCAATGGCGCGGCATAGCGCGCCAACTTGCCAGATTCGTGGCGCCATCTCACGCGTGACGAGCTCAGACATCAGTGTTTGCGCCGTTCGCCGCGGCTTGGAGCGCCAAAGTACTCCACACTGGGGTGGGTTGATTGCAAAACCCAGTCCATGCCATGGGAATGGTTGATTCCTCGTGATAAGTCATTGATTTCATTGATATTTACTGTGCTCTTTTTGTCATCAAATTGACTCAAGACCGCGCCAAATGGGCCGACGAACCTGTTCCAGCATACTTCTCAACAAAGTTATCCACAGCAACTGTGGGCTGTTTGACCGCAATGACAAGCAACGCGCGACCGGGATTTGAGCCCGGGCCGCGTGGGCCATAATCGCAGGGCATTTCATCTGCGCGGAGATTCAATTTGTTTTCCATCATACAAGCCGCGGGCTGGCCAATCTGGCCACTGATTGCCTGCTCGGTACTGGCCCTGGCGCTAATCATTGAGCGCTTCATCAGCCTCAAGACGGTCAAGGTGGCGCCCCCCAAACTGCTCGACGAAGTATTGAATGTGTCCCGCACCGCAGTACCAGGCCCGGATGTGGTAACGCAACTGGAAAAAAACTCCGCATTGGGCGAAGTGCTGGCCAGCGGGCTGCGCATGGTTAACTCCCACCCCCGTTGCAGCGAAGACGATTTACGCTCGGCCATGGAAGGCGCGGGCCGTGTCGTGGCCCATCGGCTGGAGCGCTACCTCAGCGCGCTGGCCACCATCGCCTCCACCGCGCCCCTGATGGGACTGTTTGGTACTGTGGTGGGCATGATCGAGATCTTCGGCTCGCAGTCCCCAACCGGTGGCGCCACCGGCGGTAACCCGGCGCAGTTGGCGCACGGCATTTCGGTGGCGCTGTACAACACGGCCTTTGGCCTGATCATCGCGATTCCGTCACTGATCTTCTGGCGCTACTTCCGTGCCCGCGTCGACGCCTATTTGTTGACCCTTGAACTGGCCTCTGAGAGGCTGGTGCGCCACCTCAACGCTCTGGGCAAGACACGATGAACTTTCGCCCGCGCTTGCGTGAAGAGCCCGAGATCAACCTGATCCCCTTCATCGATGTGCTGCTGGTGGTCCTGATCTTTCTGATGCTGTCGACGACCTACAGCAAGTACACGGAGATGCAACTCAAGTTGCCCGTGGCGGACACCGAGGCCCAGCGTGACTACCCCAAGGAACTGCTGGTGACGGTCAGCAGCGAGGGCGCCTACAGTGTGAACCGGCTACCGGTCAACGGGCGCAGCCTGGAAACGCTCTCAAAAGCGATGGTCGATGGCGCCAAGGCCGGCAAAGAGACTGTCATAGTCATCAGTGCCGATGCCAGCGCACGTCACCAGGCAGTGATCACCGTCATGGAAGCAGCCCGACGGTCCGGCCTGACCCAAATCACCTTTGCGACCCAGTCATCGGCCCAGGCTGGATCGAAGTAGCGCGCATGGCCGGGGCGCATCACCAGCGGGGCCTGCGTGATCTCGCGCACCGCGGCTGGACCAGGCGCGGCCTGTGGGCCTGGTCGATGTGGCCGCTCTCCGGCATCTACGGGCTTCTGTCGGGGCTGAGACGCTGGCTCTATCAGTCGGGGTGGCTGAAGCGGCAACAGGTTGACGCCCTGGTGGTGATCGTTGGCAACGTGTTGGCGGGCGGCGTCGGCAAGACCCCGATCGTGATCGCGTTGGCACAACACTTTCGCCAGCAGGGCTGGACCGTCGGGGTAGTCTCGCGTGGCTACGGCCGAAGCGGCCATGACTGCCGGGAAGCCCTGGTGGACAGCCCACCCGGCGCGCTTGGTGACGAGCCCGTGCTGATCCGACGCCGCGCCGCGGTCCCGGTCTTTGTGGCACCGCATCGAGCCGATGCCGCCCGAGCGCTACTTGCCGCCTATCCGGGCACACAAGTCATCCTGTGCGACGACGGTCTGCAGCACTATGCCTTGCAACGCGACATTGAAATCTGTGTCTTTGACGATCGGGGCGTCGGCAACGGCTGGCTGCTGCCCGCCGGTCCGCTGCGGGAACGATGGCCCCGGGTGGTCGACTTGGTCTTGCACACCGGTTCGCGGCCTGCGTTCGACGGGTTCACAGCCACTCGAGTCCTTGCCGGCCACGCGCTGCGGGCGGACGGCAGTCAAGTTGCCTTGGCAGCGCTGAATCAGCCTGGCGCCAAACCACTGCGAGCGGTCGCGGCCATTGCACAGCCAGAGCAGTTCTTTGCCATGCTGCGCAATGCGGGACTGGTTCTGACCGAAACCGTCGGGCTTGCCGATCACGACAGCTTTGACAACTGGGATCCCCGCGCCGATCAAGGCTTTACCGTGTTGTGCACAGAGAAAGACGCCATCAAGCTGTGGCGCCACAACCCCGAGGCGCTGGCCGTGCCCCTGCAGGTGACACCCGAGGCTGGTTTTCTGAGCGCGCTCGATGACCTGATCCGAAAACGTCTGCAGGCAAAGCTATCATCACGTCATGGACACACGACTTCTTGAACTGCTGGTCTGCCCGGTCACCAAGGGACCGCTTGAATACGACCGCGACAAGCAGGAACTGATCTCGCGCAGCGCGCGGCTTGCCTACCCGGTACGCGACGACATTCCGATCCTGCTGGAGGCGCAGGCCAGGGTTCTGAGCGATGACGAACTCGGGCTTTGACCCGGCTTGGCACTCCCCCGCTTGAGACCGTGAGTTACACCATCCTGATCCCGGCGCGGCTGGCCTCGACGCGCCTGCCCAACAAACCCCTGGCCGACATTGGCGGTGTCCCGATGGTGGTTCGGGTGGCACAGCGGGTGCTGTGCTCGCACGGGCCATCGGGCGCGGCCCGCGTCGTGGTCGCTGCAGACCATCCCGCCATCATGGATGCTTGCCGGGCGCACGGCATCGAGTCGGTGTTGACCCGGGTCGACCACCCCAGCGGCAGCGACCGCCTGGCCGAGGCCTGCGCTGCGCTTCGATTGACAGACAGCGCCATCGTGGTCAATGTTCAGGGTGATGAGCCGCTGATTGACCCATTGCTGCCAAAGGCGGTCGCCGATCTGTTGATTCGTCGCCCCGAAGTCAGCATGAGCACGGCCGCCCATGCCATCAGTGACGTCGCTGATTTTCTCAACCCCAATGTCGTCAAAGTGGTTCTCGATGCCACGCAGCGCGCCCTCTATTTCAGCCGGGCGCCGATCGCGTGGTGGCGTGACGGAACTGTCAATGGCGTCGTGGCACTGCCCTCCCCCGCTCCGCTGCGCCATGTTGGCATCTACGGCTACCGCGTGGGCTTTTTGCGGCAGTTCCCGCTGCTGGCCCCGGCACCGATCGAGATCACCGAAGCACTGGAACAACTGCGCGCCCTCTGGCATGGCTACCAGATCGCCGTGCACGTCACCGAACATGCGCCGGGGCATGGCGTGGACACCCCGCAGGACCTTCACCGCGTGCGGGCCTTGATTGCCGCAGCATCCAAACCGTAAGCCGGCGCCCGGTCCACCCATGCTATTCTCCAAGCGGCGGCCGTCACGCGGCGCGCGCGAGGCACGCGCCGCAGTATCACCCTGACTTACTTCCATCCAGAGAACCTCATGAAACTCATTCTGTTGGGCGCACCCGGCGCCGGTAAGGGCACCCAGGCCAACTTCATATGCCAGAAGTACGGCATCCCCCAAATTTCCACTGGAGACATGCTGCGCGCCGCCGTCAAAGCCGGCACACCGCTTGGCATCAAAGCCAAGCAGGTGATGGACGCCGGAGGCCTGGTCAGTGACGATCTGATCATCAACCTGGTGACGGAACGCATCGCTCAGGCAGACTGCGCCAAGGGCTTCCTGTTTGACGGTTTTCCGCGAACCATTCCCCAGGCTGATGCAATGAAGACGGCGGGTGTAAAGCTCGACTATGTGCTCGAGATAGAGGTGCCCTTTGCGGCCATTGTCGAGCGCATGAGCGGTCGGCGCTCGCATCCGGCGTCCGGGCGGACCTACCATGTGAAGTTCAACCCGCCCAAGACTGCGGGCATCGATGATGTCACCGGCGAGCCACTGATTCAGCGCGCTGACGACAAAGAGGAGACGGTCCAGAATCGCCTGGAGGTCTACAACGCGCAGACCCGCCCGCTGGTCGCCTACTACTCAAGCTGGGCCAACACAGATAAGCAATCGGCACCCAAGTACCGCGCCATCAGTGGCGTGGGCAGTGTCGAAGACATCACGGCCAGAGCCTTCGCAGCCTTGGATCAGTAGCCGCGGGTCCTTGGTACTGACATGAACCTGACGAGGCGCTCGGCCTACGGGTATCTCTGGGCCTGTGCATTGGTTTTGGCTCGATATCATGAAGCTTCTACTGGAGTGCATCATGGTCAATAAATCTCTCTCCACTGCGGCATTCCTGACCGGCCTTTGCGGCTGGCTGGCTTGCACGCAGGCCGTCGCTCAATCGGCAGCGCCTGCACCGGCTCCGGGTCCGACGCCGGTCGTTGCGGCTAACGCCATCAAGATCGGGGTGATCTGCCCCTTCTCGGGACCCTCGGCAGACTTTGGTATCCCAATGCTGAATGGTGTCAAGCAAGCGGTTGATGAGATCAACAGCGTGGGGGGCTATCTCGGCCGACCGATCCAATTGGTGATCAAGGATGATCAGGGCAACCCCGATGTGGGCCTGAAGATGTCGCAGGAATTGCTCAATGAAAAGGTCGTGGCCACGGTCGGGTTTTGCAACACCGGGGTGGCGGCCAAATCCCTGGAACTGTTCCAGACCAGCAAGACGCCGCTGATCATCCCCGTCGCCACTGGCACGCCCCTGACCGCCAAGTACCCCGGCCCGGAGAGCTACATCTTTCGCACCTCGGCCAAGGACGCGATCCAGGCTCCCTTCGTGATCGACGACATCATCAAGCGCGGCTGGACCAAGGTCGCCATCTTCGCTGACACCACCGGCTATGGCGCGGGCGGCCTGGTTGATGTCGAGAGCGCACTGGCCGCACGCCAGCTCAAGCCGGTTCACGTTGCCCGGTTTGCCTTGGGGGTGACCAACCTCGAAGAGGAACTCAAGGCCGCCAAGGCAGCGGGTGCCAATGTAATCTTCAGCTACACCGTGGGCTACGAGAACGCCGTGATCGCCAAAGGCCGCAAGGCCCTTGGCTGGGCAGTGCCCCAGGTCGGCGCGTGGCCACTGTCGTTCACGTTTTTCCTCGATGGCGCCAAAGAAGCGGCGGACGGCGCCCTGATGGCGCAGACCTTCATCGCCGAGCCCAGCAATGAGCGGCGCGCCTCGTTTTTGGTCAGCTATGCGCGACGCAACAAGGTCAAGAAGATTCCCGTGCCGATGGCAGCCGCCCAGGGTTACGATGCCGCCTATCTGCTTGTCTACTCACTCTTCGGCATTCGCAGCGGCAACATCACCGGTCCCGCCATCAAGGCCTCGCTGGAGAATTTGCAACGCGTCTACTACGGTGTCGTAGCCACCTATGAACACCCGTTCAGCCTTCAGGACAAGGATGCGATCACCGCCAACATGCTGGTGATGGGCATGGTGAAGAATGGCGCGATCACCTTTGCTTACCCCGAGGACGCCAAACGCAATCTGTTTGTGAAGCGCAAGCAGTAGAGTTCGGACTAGCCCATCAACCGCAACATCAGGGCGATGCGGGCCTTCACTGCCGACAGCCCCTGTGAGTCGGTGAACTGATCCACGTCACCACTGGGCAGCACCCGTCCGCGCTGGCAGCAGCTGGCTCGCACCACCTGAACACCCGCTTCCTGCGCCCGCCGCAGGGCGGCATGCAAGTCGGCGTGGATGGTGCCGTTACCCGTACCCGCCACCACCAGGCCACGCAGCAAGGGCGCCGCCGAAGGTCCGCCCGCGCGCTGCGCCAACAGCGCCTCCACCATCGCGCCACTTGCGCCCACATGGTTCATCACAATCTCCACCCGCGGCCAATCATCGGTGTTCGCTATGTTTTTAATAGCTAAATTGATAACGTTTGCGCCGGGTTCGGGCCAACTCTTCAGTTGACGCAGGGCGCCCTCCTCAACATAGGCCAGTGGCCCGCAGTCGCCCGAGTCAAACGCGTCGCGCCGATAGGTGTCGACCTTCTGCACGTGCTCCGCCCCATGCACGGTCCCCGCGCACACTGCCATCACGCCGCTGGCTCCGGTCGACAACGCCACCGCCACGGCATCGAGCACATTCTGCGGCCCGTCGGGTGCCAGCGCCGACGCAGGGCGCATCGCGCAGGTCAGCACCACCGGCTTGGCCGACAGCAAGGCGGGCGACACCACACAATGCAAAAAGTAGGCGGTCTCGGCCAAGGTATCGGTTCCATGCGTAATCACCACCCCCAGCACGTCGGGCTGCAGCAGATGATGGGTGACGCGCTGCCACAGCGCATACAACACCGCCCAAGTCATGTCCTTGCTGTCGATTTGCGCGACCTGTTCCGTCACCAATTCACAAGCGCCAAGCAGTCGCGGCAACGCCGGCACCGAAGCCAGCAGTTGAGCCACGCCGACCTGAGCGGCGGCATAGCCCACGTTGTCCAGCGGATCAACGGCAGCACCGGCAATGGTGCCGCCGGTCCCCAAGACCGCAAGTTTGACGGGGGTGCGCGAAATCATTTCTTGCATTCTTTTGAAAACTGGTTAAAAATACAGTTACTGGATATCAAGACAGCGTGTACAGACTCACAGCCAGCTTACCTCAGCCCCGAAGGAGCCATGATGCTTGAAAGCCCCAAACTGACCGCCCGCCAACAGCAGATCCTGGATCTTATCCAGAGTGCCATCGCGCGCACCGGTGCACCCCCAACGCGTGCCGAGATCGCCACCGAGTTAGGGTTCAAGTCGGCCAACGCGGCCGAGGAGCATTTGCAGGCGTTGGCCCGCAAAGGCGTGATCGAGTTGATCAGTGGCACGTCACGGGGCATCCGCCTCAAGAGTGATGCATTGCGGTCCATCAACGAGTCGCGTAACAAACAGTTCTCGCTGCCGCTGCCAGGGCTGGCGCAGTTGGCACTGCCACTGATCGGGCGGGTCGCGGCGGGCTCGCCAATTCTGGCCCAAGAGCACATTGATCAAACCTACTACGTTGAAAACAGCCTGTTCCAGCGCAAGCCAGACTACCTGCTGAAGGTGCGCGGCATGTCCATGCGCGACGCCGGCATCATGGACGGTGACTTGCTGGCGGTGCAAAGCACCAAGGACGCCAAGAACGGCCAGATCGTCGTAGCGCGGCTCGGTGATGAGGTAACCGTCAAACGATTCCGCCGCAACAAGCACCTGATTGAACTTCACCCCGAGAACCCGGACTACCAGACGATTGTGGTCGAGCCCGGTGAGCCTTTCGAGATCGAAGGCCTCGCGGTCGGCTTGATTCGCAACACCATGCTGATGTAGACGCTATTCAGAAGGCACCCCATGAACATCGCTTCCATGACGCCGCCAGCCATGATGGCACCGCTTCACAGCCTGTTGCGCTGGCTGCTGCCAACCGCGGTCGAACCCCTGGCACCCCACGCAGCGTCCACCCGTCACCGGGCCAGCACCGTGGCCATGGCCGCCTCCCCACGCCCACCATGGGTGACCGCGCGCCCCGCCGCAGACCAAAGCAACGCCACGTCACGCCGGCCACTGCGCGTGGTGCGCTTCCTGGAGGCGGGTCAGACCCCGGCGCAGGTCGGGCGAATGGTCATTTCCGGGCGCATGTCCGACGTGTGTGCCGAGCTCGACCGGCTGGCCGCCCGCGAGGCGGCGCTGCACTGACTCACTGCTCGGCGCCAGCCAGGTAGTCGCGTTTGCCAAGGTCCACACCGTTGTGACGCAGGATGACGTAGGCGGTGGTAACGTGAAAAAACATATTGGGCAGCGCCCAGTGCTTGAGGTAGGCCTCCCCCGCCATGGTTCGTGTCGCCTCGCGCCCTACCGGAAAGGTGATGGGCTTCTCCTCGGTGCCATCGATCATATTGGCGGGCACAGAGGCCAGGTAGTCCAGCGTCTTGGCAATGCGGTCCTTGAGTTCCTGCAGCGTGGCTTCCTTGTCGTCAAACTTCGGTGCCTCCACGCCGGATAGGCGCGAGACGGCATTCTTGGCCGCGTCGCAGGCGATCAGAATCTGCCGCGTAAACGGCAGCATGTCCGGGGCCAGCCGGTATTGGGTGATCGCCGTGGGCTCGCACTTCCTGGCATCCACAAATCCCTGCGCCTTGTCGAGCATGTGACTCAGGTTGCGCAGCATTGTGGTGAAGATTGGCACACTGGCCGAGAACATCGATATTGGCATGGGGCGCTCCTTGCGAGGTGAAGAACTGAGAAGGGGGTGATGCTAACGCCATTGCAGTTTTCGTGTCAGAGCGCTCCGTCGTCTTTGCCAAGGCACAATGGCGCCCTATGAATATTGTGATTCTTGACGACTACCAGGACGCTGTACGCAAGCTCGACTGCGCCGCCAAGCTCGACGCGTTTCAGGCCAAGGTCTATACCAATACCGTCAAGGGGATGGGACAGCTGTCGGTGCGCCTCAAAGATGCCGACGTGATTGTCCTCAACCGCGAGCGCACCCATTTGCCGCGCCAGGTTGTCGAGAAACTGCCCAAGCTCAAACTAATCGCCCAGACCGGTCGCGTTGGCCCCCATATCGATGTGCTCGCGTGCACCGAACGCGGCATTGCCGTGGCTGAAGGCACGGGCTCACCGGTGGCACCGGCCGAACTGACCTGGGCCCTGATCATGGCGGCCACGCGCCGGTTGCCGCAGTACATCGGCAACCTCAAACACGGCGCCTGGCAACAGTCGGGCCTGAAAGCGAGCTCGATGCCGGCCAACTTTGGTCTGGGCAACGTGCTCAGAGGCAAGACCCTCGGCGTATTTGGTTACGGCAAGATCGGCCGGATTGTGGCCGGGTATGCCCGTGCGTTTGGCATGAGCGTCATGGTCTGGGGCCGCGATCAATCGCGCGAACTGGCTTCGCAAGACGGCTATGACCTGGCCACTTCCCAGAGCGAACTGTTCGACCACGCCGATGTACTCACCCTGCACCTGCGGCTCAACGACCAGACCCGGTCGATCGTGCGCCTGGAAGACCTGACCCGCATGAAGCCGACCGCCCTGTTGGTCAACACGTCACGCGCGGAGCTGATCGAATCCGACGCCTTGATCAGCGCGCTCAACCGGGGCCGACCGGGATTGGCAGCAATCGACGTGTTCGAGACCGAGCCCATTCTTCAAGGCCACGCCTTGCTGCGGCTAGAAAACTGCATTTGCACCCCGCACATTGGCTACGTCGAAAAGGACAGCTACGAGCTGTACTTCGGCGCCGCGTTTGACAATGTCGTGAACTTCATCAAAGGCACCCCGACCAATATCGTCAATCCGGGTGCGCTGCAGGTCCGGCGTTGAGCAAGCTCCCGCAGGCGCAGCCCGCGCTACCCCGCGTCCTGTGGGCACTGTTGTTCGGCAATTTCGTGATTGGAAGTGGCGTCATGGTCGTGCCTGGCACGCTCAACGACATCAGCGCTTCGCTGGCTATCAGCATTCCCGCCGCCGGACAGCTCATCTCGGCAGCCGCTCTGCTGATGTGCCTGGGAGCGCCCTTGCTGGCGGGAGTGGTCTCGACCTGGGACCGACGGCAACTGCTGACGGGCTGCATGCTTTGGTACGGCGTCATGCACATGGTGTGTGCGGCCATGCCAAGTTTCGAGACCCTGCTGGTGGCGCGGGTGTTGACCGTGGTCTCTCCGGCGGTCTTCACGCCGCAGGCGGCTGCTTGTGTCGGTGTCATGGTTCCCCCTCACCAGCGCGGACGCGCCATCAGCCTGGTGTTTCTCGGCTGGTCAGTCGCGTCAGTGGTCGGCATGCCCATTGGATCGTGGGTCGGTGGCAGCCTGGGCTGGCGTTATGCCTTCGTCCTGGTGGGTCTGCTGTCATGTGCCAGTGCTGCCTGGGTCTGGCAAACGATGCCACGAGGTCTCACACCACCCGCCTTCACGTTCGATACCTGGCGTCAGACGTTTCGGTCGCGTGGCTTGTTGCTGTGCATCGGCGTGACCGCGCTCTACTCGGCCGGGCAGTTTGTCCTGTTTTCCTACTTTGCGCCCTACTTCAAGGCCACCTTGAGCATCTCCCCGGTTCAGCTCAGTCTGATGTTCGCCTGGTTCGGCGCGTTTGGCTTCCTTGGCAACCTCTGGATCTCCCACAACATCGACCGCATGGGCGCCGCCAAGTCGGTGACGCTGGCGATTGGATTGATAGCCTGCAGCTTGACCCTATGGCCGCTGGGCAACAGTCTGGTCATGGCCGGGTTCATTCTGGTGCCCTGGGCCTTGGGCTGCTTCGCGGCTAACTCGGCCCAGCAGGCGCGGCTGGTGGGACTGGCCCCTGATCTGGCGTCCGGTTCGATCGCACTCAACACGTCGGCCATGTATGCCGGTCAAGCACTCGGTGCGGCCAGCGGCGGGTGGTTGATTGCGCATGGCGCAATGTCGCAACTACACGTGGCGGGTCTGGCGATTGTGCTGCTGTCGATGTTCTTGAGCCTGTACGCCACACGCGTGGCTGGCCGGTTCTTCAATCATCATCCGGCCGACTGATTGGACTATTCAGTGTGACCACAGGCCGGCAAGCGACTGTCAACTGTGACTCGACTCGACTCGACTCCGCCCCAGCAACGCCGCATAATGGCAGCTCGGCGCACAGCTTGGCAGCCGAGGAGTCTTGATACAGTCCTGCGCGAGCACAAGGCCAGGCCTTGCCCGCACAATTGCCCGACGTGACGAGTTGCCAATGTCCTTAAAGAACATTCGACGGTTGATGGCGATCACCCTGGCGAGCCTGGCCACCCTGGGCGTGGCGCAGCCAGCCGTGAACTGGGCCAGCCTGATGGCCACCGGCGCCGCAGCACGTCAGGACGGCGGCATAGACCAATCGATTGCGCACTTTCAACACGCCAGGCAACTCGCTGCCAACGACACCGAGCGTGCACGGGCAGCGCGCGAATTGGGCGCCACGCTGCTGCAGGCCCGCCGCCTGGACCAAGCGGCGCACGCGCTGCAGGAGGCGCAGACTTTGGCCCCGGGAGAAGACGGAGCAGGACTGTCAATTGACCTCGGCAACCTCGCGCTGCTGCGCAAGGACCCAGCCCTGGCCGAACAACACTACATCCAAGCGCGGCAGATAGCGGGCGCGAACAGTGCCACCGGGCTGCTGGCCGGCCTGAATCTGGCGCGCCTGGACGAACCAGCGCTGCGCGAACAACATCTGGAAACGCTCTACCGTGACATCGGCGAGCACCCGACGGCCCGGCTCGACGCTCGGCTTTACCTCAATCTTGGGCAGCAAGCCCTCAACCTGGACACCGAGACCCACGCCCTGGCCCTGCGCAGCCTGGAGCGGGGCCACTCTCTGGCCAGCCAGGCGCCGGGCTCGCGGGCGCATCTGGAGTCCCTCGACGCGCTGGCGCAATGGCACGAGTCGCAGGGCCGCATCAGCGAGGCCATGCGGCTGAATCAAGAGGCCATCACCCGCCTGCGCAGCGCCGAAGGCAACGCGGCTGGCGATCTGGCGATCGCCCTGGCATGGCGAGCCGCGCGGCTGCACCAGGCCCAGGGCCAAGCGCAACGCGCGCTGACCGCGTACCAAGGCGCGGTCAGCCAGTTGGAGAGGATGCGCCAGGACATCCCCATCGACTACGACGATGGACAGTCGTCTTTTCGGACCACCTTCGAGCCCATCTACCTGGGACTGGTTGATACCTTGCTGAAAACCAGTGACGCGGCGCCCAAGACCGAGCTTCAAGCCACGTTGCGCCGGGCGCGCGACACGGTTGAACTGCTCAAGCAGACCGAGATGCAGGACTACCTGGGCGACCGCTGCGCGGTAGACGCGGTCAAGGGCGGCAGCCAGACCGTGATACCGGTCGGCACGCTGGTGCTGTACCCCATCATCTTTGCCGACCGTATCGAGCTGCTGGTGCAAACCTCTGATGCCATGACCCGCTTCAGCACCACCGTGCCCAGCGAAGCCGTGCAGGCGGCGGTGAGCACACTGGCGGGCGAACTGCGCGACCAGCGCGGCCGACACCTGAGCGCGGCAAAGCAGCTTTACGACTGGATACTGCGCCCGCTGGAAGACCTCTTGCGCCGTGACGCGATCGACACCCTGGTGTTTGTTCCTGACTCGACCTTGCGCGTGATTCCCCTGGCGGTGCTGCACGACGGCGCGCAGTACGCGATTGAAAAGTACGCCATCGCATCCGCCACCGGCTTGACCATGACCAACACCCAGGCTGCGCCGCGCCAATCGATGACCGCCTTGGTGGCCGGTGCTTCCAACTTCGGCGACGTGGTAGACAAATACGGCTCGACCCGGCTGGCTGAACTGCTGGCGGATGCCTCCACGCCGCGCTCAACACCCGCGCTGACGTCAGGCCGACTGCTGCGCTCACCCAGGGTCAGCGCGACCAGATCGGCCATGGCCACTGCCGCCACACGCGCCGAGACGCTGGAGACCATGCGCGGCGCCCTGGCGCTGCCAGGTGTCACCAAGGAAGTCCAGGCGCTGCAGCGGATCGTGCCCGGCACCAGCTTGCTGGACGCTCAATTCACCGTGGACGCCTTTCGCAATGCGGCGCAATCACAGCAACACCGCATCATCCACGTGGCCTCGCACGGCATCTTTGGCGGCAGCGCCGACTCCAGCTACATCCTGGCCTACGACGATCTGCTCACGCTCGATGGTTTGCAGACCATGTTGTCGGGCGACCAGTTCCAAAAGCATCCGATTGAATTGCTAAGCCTGTCCGCCTGCGAGACCGCCGCGGGCAACGACCGCGCGCCATTGGGCATCTCCGGGGCCGCCATGAAAGCGCGTGCCAAGAGTGTGCTGGGCACGTTGTGGCCGGTTGATGACGAGGCGGCGGTTCTGGTCATGGAGAGTTTTTACCAAGGCCTGGCCCAACAAGGCTTGAGCAAAGCCCAAGCGTTGCGCCAGGCGCAACGTCAACTCATCGGCAAGCGGCAACTGGCTCACCCCTTCTATTGGGCGCCGTTTGCCTTGATTGGGAACTGGCTGTGATGCACCACCTGTCAAATCGCTTTGTGCGTTTGCGCCACCGGGCGCGCCCCCGCTGGGGCCTCTGGTTACTGGCGGCGGCCACGCCCTGGCTCGGCACTGGGGCACAGGCACAAATCCGCACCGACACCAGCCTGGGCCAGGCTGCCCAAACGCTGGCCGGGCCGAACTACGCGATCCCCCAAACGCTGGGCAAGCTGGCTGGCAACAACCTGTTCCACAGCTTTCAGACCTTCAACCTGGCCAGCGGCCAAGCGGCCAACTTCAGCACCACCAGCCCCACGCTGGCCAACGTCATCAGCCGCGTCACCGGCGGCGAGCTGTCGCAAATCAACGGCACCCTGCGCCTGAGCGCTGCGGGTGGCGCCACACCGGCCTTCTTCTTCATCAACCCGGCGGGGGTGACCTTTGGCGCGGGCGCCAGTGTCGATGTGCCGGGGGCATTTCATGTCAGCACGGCCAACTACCTGAAGTTTCCGGATGGGAGGATGTATGCGGACGCCACCAGTGGCAGTACGTTCTCCAGTGCGGAGCCCAGCGCGTTCGGGTTTCTCGGGGCCACGCGGGCGAGTGTCACCGTCAAAGATGCGGTACTCGATGGCAAGCGCGCGGGCCTGAGCCTGGTGGGTGGTGACCTTGCCATCGAGCACGCCGAAGTGCGCGCCAGCACCGGCAATATCCGCCTGGTCGCGGTTGGCGCCGGTCCGACAGAGGTCAACGCAAGCGGCCCGCTCCCGGCTGCCAACGGCAAGCTGGAGCTGGACAAGCAAGCATTCGTCTACACCAGGATCGCTGCGAAGGACCCACCCGGTGGCAGCATCGCCATCGCCGCTGGCGACGCCACCATTCGCGCCGGCTCCTTGGTGTCAACGCAGACCAGCGGCGCCCAAGCCGCAGGCGCCATCAACGCCGAACTCGGTAGCCTGGTGATTGACGGGCGCACGGCAACCGCCAGTTCAGGCATCACCAGCCAGTCCGCCATGGGCAACAGCGGGCGCGGCGGCGACGTGACGGTTGCGGTGCGCGGTGACATTCAGATTCTTGGCGGCGGCCAGATCACGTCCGACACCTACTGGAGCAGCGACAGCGGCAAAGTCGCCATCAGCGCCAACACGCTGATGTTGGACGGTGCGGGCCACAAGAGCGGGGCGCGCGTCACCAACCGCGGCTCGGACGGTGACGCCAGCGGTTTGACCGTGGAGGTGGCCGATTCCATCGTGCTCAAGAACGGCAGCCAGATTTCCGGCAGCAACTTCGGCGCGGGGCAGGCGGGCACCGTCTCCTTGCGCGCGGGCAAATTGATTCGGGTCGAGACCGACAGCATGGTGACCGCCGACACCTACATGGACGGCAAGGCCGGATCGATCAACCTGTGGGCACCCAATGTCACGGTGGACGGCACGGGCGGCAAGCGCCTGACTCAAATCTCCAGCCAGGCCTTGAGTGACGGCCTGGGCAATGCCGGCACCATTCACATCACGGCCCCCGGCGAATTGCGCGTGCTGCACGGCAGCAGGGTCATCACGGGCACGTCAGGCCAAGGCTCTGGCGGCAGCATCGATGTGACTGCGGGCGCCCTGCTGCTGGACGGCAGTAACACGACCCGTTCAACCGGACTGTTCAGCACCAACGAGCGTTTCAGCAGTGGCAACGCGGGTTCGATTCGCATCGACACCCCCGGCGAATTGCGCTTGCTGCACGATGCCCAGATATCCGCCAATACCTACGGCTCCGGCAACGCCGGAAACATCCAAATCGCGGCAGGGTCGTTACTGATGGACAGCCGTGGCGGTACTTACACAACCGGGATCTTCAGCACCACCGGTTTCAACAGCGCCGGAAATGCAGGGTCAATAGGCATCAATGTCGCGGGGGATGCGCAGCTTTTCCAATTTTCAAGGGTTTCCTCCACCACCTGGTCATCCGGCAACGCGGGGAGTATCGTCTTTAGAGCCAACAACTTGGTGCTCGATGGAGGGGCAACTTCCTGGGAGCCGGTTTCAGCTCGAAACGGGGGAAGTGGCAGTCGGCAATGGGGGTCCGTCCACGGCACGGCTGCCATGGGACATCTCCAATTGATCGATTCGGATATATCTCGCCGGCACTTCGGGAGTTGGCCATGCCGGTCCCAGTCGCGGTTTCGGCGGGCGATTGACCATAGACGGAAAATCAATTCCAGGCGTCACTGGAATCGACAGCGCCTCCTTCGGGGACAGCCCTCGGCAATGGCGGCACCTTCGGGTGCGGTGGCGGGCGACACAGTTGTCACCAAGGGCCACATTCAATCAAATCAGACCGTCGGGACGGGGCGGCGACATCACATTGCCTCTCGTGGGAGGGAAGCTTCGGTTGGCGCCGGAGGACGAATCTACTCGCGCACATCCGGCAGCGGCGACCTGGCACGTTCGACATCAACGCCAGCCAGGTCCTTTCCTTGCGCGCGGGGTTGTCGAGGACTCATCCCTATATTCCAATGGCAATCCCGCAAAGTCCACGTTGTGCCAAACGGGTTGTCCGAGCGCGCGGCGTCATTGAGCATTGAGCTGGCCGAGGGTGGATTGGATCAGGTCGGACGTCTAGGGAGCAGGCCGCAGTCGGAAGTGTAACGGTAAGCGCACCATCAGATTCGAATCGGCGGTGCCGGGATCGTCGTTGGGCGCGGCGATATCAATCGACGCCAGCAGATTTGATCCATGCCGCGGCCATTACGGGCGACGCCGGGGCCGAGACGGAAGTGGCACAGAATCTAAGTCATTGAAGGCGGACTTGACGATTGAGGCGGCACATCACAATACCAGCCGGACCTGACAAGTCAGTTCTCGGAATCGACGGGCCAATGCAGCTACGGTCCGTTAACACCAGCGGCGCAGATATCGAACGGCGGTGTCATCACATCAAGCACCAACGATTCTGGTCGCGGGGGCGAAGTTCAGGTCAGGGCTGGCTCCATAGAAATCAACGGTTCTGGCAGCCAGATCGGAGCTGCCGCTTCGAGTCTTTCCTCGGGGCGACCCGGCAACATCACCGTGCAGTCCGATGGTGCGTTGCTGTTGAGAGGTGGGGGCAGGCTGACCATCGAAAACGCCGGCAACAGTACGCAGCCTTCGACGGTCGCCGCGTCGACCTTAACGGTGCAAGCCGCCGTCTTGAGCCTAGACGGCGGCGCGATCAAAGCCAACTCCACCGGCAACGTCGCCGCTGGCACGATCCAGATCAACGCCAGCGAGCGCATCACGCTTAACCAGGGCAGCATCACCACCAGCGCTAACTCGGGCGACGGGGGCGCCATCAACGTATCTGGCGGCAAGCTGGTGGCCCTGAACAGTTCGCAAATCACCACCTCCGTGCTGGGCACCAGCGGCAACGGCGGCGACATCCAGATTGACGCCGACGCGCTGGTTCTCAACAGCGGCTTCATCCAGGCCAACACCGCCGCCAGCAACGCGTCTGGCGGGCTGGTGAACATTGGTATCAAGACCCTGCTTGCCAGTGGCAGCACGCTGTTTGTCGGCGGTCAGTCGGCCTATGACTTCACGCCGGGCGTGTTCGGCTTCAACGTGATTCAGGCGGCCGCGCCGACTGGTGTGAGCGGCGCCATCGACATCACCAGCCCGGTGCTGGACCTCTCGGGCAGCCTGGGGCGGCTCAATGCGGCGCTGATGGACGACATCGCGCTGGGGCGCAACCCTTGTCAGGTCAGCGCGGGCAGTTCCCTGGCAGTGGCTGGGCGAGGTGGCCTGCCGGTGGCCCATCGCGGGCTACTGCGCGCAGAGGCGGCCTTGGCGGCACCACCGTCCACGCGGCCTGCCGTTGCGTTGGCCAGCACACCACCGCCCGGGTGCTGCTGCCACGCTCGTCATGCCTCTGACCAGCTGCCAGTTCACCCCTGCGCTGGGCGGCGGTGGTTGCCGCCGCAATGCTGCTGGGACCTACCTCGGCCAGCGCGGCCGACCAGGACTCGTTCACGGCTCGGCGCGCCGTGTTCTCCGGCAACACGGTGGTCGCCACCAGCGTGCTGCAAGCCATCGCCGCGCCCTACCTGGCACGCGAGACCAGCCTGGACGAACTCGACGAGTTGCGCGACAAACTGACGCGCCACTACACCGACCAGGGCTACGTCAACTCCGGCGTGATGTGGAATGGTGACGTGGCCAACGGCGTGATCACCTTCACGGTGGTGGAGGGCCGTCTGTCCGACATCACGCTCAGCGGCCTGGCGGGCCTGGACCCACGCTATGTCACGCGCCGCCTGGCACGCGAGGGCGACGGCCCCCTGAACATGGAGGTGCTTCGCGAGCGCTTTCAGTTGCTGCTGTCCGACCCGCTGATTACCCGCATGAACGCCCGCGTGGTGCCCGGCGCGCAGCCCGGCATGGCCACGCTGGACGTGGAGGTGGTACGCGCCCGCCCTTACCAGTTCACCCTGTTTGCCAACAACTACCGGCCACCTTCCATCGGCTCCAACACCATCGGCATCACCGGCACGTTTCGCAACCTCACCAGCCTGGGCGATGTGCTCGACCTGACGCTGCAAGCACCAGCGCAATCCAGCGCCCGCCCACGCACCAGCGCCTCGTGGCAGGTCCCACTGGGCTTTGGTGGCACCCGGCTGTCGCTGGCGCTGGACCACGGCAGTTCGTCGGTGGTTGAGCAGCCCGCTGCCGCTTTGGACATCAAGAGTGTTCTGAGCAGCGCAGATGTCGGCCTGAACCACACGCTGCGCGAAACACTTAGCGAGAAGTTGAGCGTGGGCCTGAACCACGTGCGCCGCGAAAACCGCAGCTCGCTGCTGGGCGCGCCTTACTCCTTTACGCCCAATGAACCGGCGGGCATCACCAAAGAAGCACTGTGGCGCTTCTGGCAAGACTACAGCTACCGCACCCCCACGCAGGTGATTGCACTGCGCTCCACCTTCAGCACTGGGCGCAACAACCTGCAAGACGTGGCGGGCCTGCCCGCTGCCGACAGCGCGGCCAAGTCGTTTCGCCTGTGGATGGGCCAAGTTCAATGGGCCCGGCAAATGCTCGACAACGGCGCCCAGCTTGTGCTGCGTGCCACCGTGCAGCGCAGCGCCGACCGCCTGCTGGCACTCGATGGCCTGTCGGTGGGCGGCGTCAACACCGTGCGTGGTTACCGCGAGAACCAACTGGTACGCGACCAGGGCGAGGTCGTCAACCTGGAGTTGGACTACCCGCTGCTGCGCAACCCGGCCACGGGCCTGAGCCTCAATCTGCTCCCGTTCCTGGACTATGGCCGCGCGCGCAATGTGGGCGGCCCGAGCGCTTCGCTGTCATCCGTGGGCCTGGCCACCAGGCTGATCTGGCGCGGCCTGCAGCTCGATTTGGCCCTGGCAAGGCGTATTCATGCGGGTGTCGATCTGAGCACCCAGCACGGCACACTGCAAGACCAGGGCGTGCACCTGCAAGTGGGCTACAAGTTCTGAGGCTTGCGGCTCAGACCACTCGCGAAGCAATGTGCTCTGACCCCAACTGATTCAAGCCAGCACCCTGCCGCGGCTGGGTCAACCGCGCGCGCTCAGGGTATTGCGTTCACTCTCCTTCGAACCAGGCTTTCAGCGGCAAACCGCCAGTGCCAAGCAGCAGCGGCCGAGCGCTGGGGTACAGCTTGCAAAACGCGTCCAAGCCTTTGGTGTTGCCTGAATTGGCCCCGCTCTTGACCTCCAAGGCAAACAGGTCGGCCTGCTGGCGCACCACGTAGTCCACCTCGTTGGCGCCCTCACGCCAGTAGTGGATCAAAGGCTGCGTGCTGCTGTGCTCCAGATGACGCGCCAGCAACTCCGCGCCCACCGCACTCTCGGTGATGCGGCCCCACAACTCGGGCGTGGCGCGCAAGCGCTCCAAACCAAACCCTTCGGTGCAGGCGATGGCTCCCATCAAGGCTGTGTTGAACACTTGCAGTTTGGGACTTGAACCGCGCTGTCGCACCACTTGGCCGGCATACTTCTGCAAGCCGCAAACCATGCCCGCGCCTTCAAGCAACTGCAAATAGTGCGCCAACGTGGTGGTGTTGCCAGCGTCATGGAGTTGACCCAGCATTTTTTGGTAGCTCAGCTCCTGGGCGCTGTAGCGGCAAGCCAGGTCAAACACGCGGCGCAGCAAGGCCGGCTTTTGTACCGGACTCATCAACAACACATCTTTGCTGATGGTGGTCTCGATCAGGGCATCACGCACGTAGGCGGCCCAGCGCGCAGGCTCGCCAATCAGGCTGGCCGCGCCCGGATAACCCCCGTAATAAATGAACTGTTCCAGCGTGACACCAAAGGCCTCGCGCATTTCCCGAAAACGCCAATGTCCCAGCCGCGTCATCTCAAAGCGCCCGGCCATGCTCTCGGTCAACCCGCGTGCGATCAGCAAGGGCGCCGAGCCCAACACCACCACACGCACATCGCGCCCGACACGGCTGTCTTCGTCCCACAAGCGTTTGACTTCCTCGGTCCAGCCGGGCAGCTTCTGAACTTCGTCGAGCACCAGGATGCAAGAGCCGACCTGGTTGGCCAGCGCGCGCGCCGCTTCCCACTGCGCGTGCAGCCAACGGCTGCCGACCAAACCTGGGTTGTCGGCGCTGACGCTATGTTGCGCCAGCGCCTTGCCAGGGCGCCGCGACAGCTCCGACAGCGCTTGGCGAACCAAGGTAGTCTTGCCCACCTGGCGCGGCCCGGCCACCACTTGCAAGAAGCGCCGGGGCTCTTGCAGGCGCGTGCAAAAGCTGGTCAAGGCCTGGCGTCGAATTTCAGTCGGCATAAATTACTCAATGGTTTGAGAAATTTTACTCAACGCATTGAGTAATTCCAAATCAAGCCCATGACCGACACCGGGCCACGGGTTCAGACCGGTGCCAGCAAGCCATCCAGATCACCCTTGCAGGCGGCTTGGTCGTCTGGGCTCAGGCGGGTGAAGGCAGCGACCGCGTGGGCCAGCTCGCGTTCCAGCTCTTGCGCGTCGTTGCGCGCCTTGGCGGCCTTGGCCAGCATCTCGTGCGCGAAGAACAGCTCAAAGTCGGGTGCCTGGTTGGCCTGGCAAATCGACAAGCAGGCCACGGCGTGCGGGCGCGCCTGCTCAAGCTGCCCAGCGGCCAGATTGACCTTGGCCAGCATGTACTCGGCGCGCTCGGCTTCCAGCCAGGTACCAGCCTTGTCCCAATAGGTGCGGCTGACCTGCGCCGCGCGCAGCATGAGCGCGTTTTGCGCCGGCGAGCGCCCCACCAGGTCGCACAGTGCACCGGCCAGGTTGTTGGCCGCTACCGCCATCGGCCGGTGGTAAATGTTTGAATCCGGCACGCCGCTGTGCACCAGTTTGACGGCCTCTTCAAACAGTTGCGCGGCCTGTTGCGGCTCTTCACGCCCCAGCACCACGGCGCTGCCCGCGCACAGGGCGCCAATACGCTCGGGGGGCGTCAGGTTCGCCACGGCAATCGGCAAGCCGCGCGCGCACTGCAAGGCGGCTTGCGCCATGCGCAGCGCCGACTGCGCGAGCGCGTCGTGCGCGCACAGCGGGTGTTGCTGCAAACGCTGCAGCTCACGCTCGCCGCTGTCCCAGTCACCCAGGTGTTCGCCAAACACGTGCACGATCAAGCGCGACAAGGGCGAGGCGTGGGCCGGCGTGGTCATCAACTCGCGCGCGCCGCGCAGGCGCGCCGCCACCGCCTTGACGTCCTGCGCATGGTCGCGCCAGGCTTCCTGAACAAATTGGTCAAACAACATATGGCCCTCCGTTTGGCAACCCGGACAATCCGCCAGCGGCGGCTTGGGACCACCCCGGTTACCTGAAAATTGATTGTAGGGGCCGCCACCAATCGGAGCCTGCAACCATACCCAAACAGGGTTCCCAGCCCCGACGGTTGGCGGTGGTTGGGCGGGCCAGGGCATCTGGTACCCTCATGCAACATGACCAGCCCCCCGTCAACACCCGCGCGCCTTGCCACCTCAGGCAGTTCGACTGGAATGCAGCCAGGTTTGGTGGTGCTGATGCTGTCGCTGTTGATTGGCATGCAGCCCATCACAACCGACCTTTACCTGCCAGCGTTGCCCACCCTCACCCAAGGGTTTGGCGCGCCCATGGCACAGGCTCAACTGACCTTGTCGGCTTTGCTACTCGCTTTTGGCTTCTCTCAGTTGGTTTGGGGCTCGCTATCGGACCGGTTCGGGCGCAGGCCGATCCTGCTGATTGGATTGACCGCCTATGTGGTCGCTTCGATCGGCAGTGCCCTGGCCGACAGCATGGCCATGCTGATTGCGTGGCGCGCCGTGCAGGGCGCAGCCATGGGTGCCGGCGTGATGTGCGCCCGGGCCATCCTGCGCGACCTGTACGCTCCGGCCGAAGGCGCACGGGTCATGTCAAAGGCCCAAACCGGTCTAGGCATCATTGCCTGCATGAGCGCGCCGCTCGGTGGCTTGTTGTCGGACCTGTTCAATTGGCGCGTTGCGCTGCTGGCGCTGGCGGTGTTTGGCGCCGTCGCCCTGACGCTGATAGCACTGCGCTACCAGGAAACCGCTGCCAAACGCAACCTGCGTGCGCTGGAACCTTTGACACTGCTGCGCAACTGGGGCGTGGTGTTGCGGCACCCGACGTTTTGGGCGTTCTCGCTGCTGTCCGGCGCCTCCTACGGCGGCTTGTTCACCTTCCTGGCGTCGTCCTCCTTTGTCTTCATTGACGTGCTTGGCTTGAGCAAAACGCATTACGGCCTGCTGATGTTCACCATGTCAGCCGCCTATATTTCCGGCACGATCCTGTGTCGGCGCCTGCTGTCGCGCTTTGGTGTGCGCCGCGCGGTAGCCATCGCCGGGGTACTGACGCTGGGCGGCGGCACCACGCTGGGTGTGCTGGCGATGCTTGACCTGCACACGCACTGGCTGAGCCTGCTGCTGCCGTTTTGCCTGTTCATGCTGGGCCACGGCGTGCACCAACCCTGCGGCCAGAGCGGCGCGGTCGGGCCGTTTCCCCAAACCGCCGGGGTCGCCGCGGCGCTCAATGGGCTCTTCATGATGCTGATCGCCTTTGCCGTGGGTACCTGGCTGGGCACGCACATGGATGGCACGGTGCGCCCGCTGGCCTACGGAGTGTGGTTCTGGAGCGTGATCATCAGCGGCTGCGCCTGGACCCTGGTACAGCGATACGGACGCAGCAGTGAACACTGAGACCCAGGCCGCACCCGCCCTGCCCTTCCACCTGGCGCTGGTGGGGCCAACGGCCAGCGGCAAGACGGCTGCCGCCATGGCTATCGCGAATGCGATGGAGGTCGAAATCATCAGCATGGACTCGGCCTTGGTGTACTGCGGCATGGACATTGGCACCGCCAAGCCCAGCGCACAGGAACTGGCTGCGGTACCACACCACCTGATCGACATCCGCGACCCGCTGCGCGCCTACAGCGCTGCCGACTTTGTCACTGACGCGCAAGCTCTGATCATTGGCATCAACGCGCGCGGCAAGCTGCCTCTGCTGGTGGGCGGGACCATGCTGTACTACAAGGCCCTGTGCGAGGGTTTGCACGCCATGCCCAAGGCCGACCCGGTGATCCGCGCGGAACTGGAGCGTCAGGCGCGGGAACAGGGGCTGGGCGCTTTGCATGCGGAGCTGGCGCGCGTGGACCCCATCACGGCAGCGCGACTCCATCCGGCGGATGGCCAGCGCATCCAGCGCGCTCTTGAGGTATTTCGCATCACCGGGCAAGCCCTGTCAAGCCTGCATGCTATCAAAAAAGTAGCTACTTACGTCCACGGGACGGTCCAAACGGGGTCAATTGAGCAGTACGGCGGACCTGCGACACCGGCCGTCATTTCACTCGAACCGACCGAGCGCGGTTGGCTGCATGCGCGCATCGCGCGGCGCTTTGACGCCATGCTGGCAGTGGGTTTTCTGGACGAAGTTCGTGCCCTGCGCGCGCGCGGCGACCTCAGCGCCAACACCCCTTCCATGCGTTGCGTGGGCTACCGACAAGCCTGGGAAGCCCTCGACGGAAACAGCCCACTGAACGAACTGCGCGATCGCGGCATCTTCGCCACTCGCCAGCTCGCCAAGCGACAGCTAACCTGGCTGCGCAGCATGCCCGAGCGCCAGGTGGTGGCCGCTGACGCAAGCGACGCAATGCGGCAGGTGTTGGCCGCCGCGCACGCACTGCGAGACGCCGCCGCCTGAGCGCGCTGATGGCGCGCGCTAAGCTTAGCATTGGCAGTTTACATTATTCAATGTACAATAACCCGTATGCTGACCGTCATCGAAAGTCCCGAATTCATTGCTTGCGCTGCCAAAGTGTGGGGCGACGATGAACGCCATGCTTTTGTTGACTGGATTTCTGAGAACCCCGAAGCGGGCGATGTGATTGCCAACTCGGGTAGCTTACGCAAGGTGCGCTGGAGCCGTGCTGGCATGGGCAAGCGCGCCGGTGCGCGGGTGATTTACTTTGTGCGCAATGCACGCGATGAGCTGGTGCTGGTGACGGTCTACACCAAGGGCCGTATTGAGAACATTCCCGCGCACCTGTTGCGCGCCTTAAAGGAGAAATACGATGTCTGATTCAACGACGCAACTCGATGCCGACACAGCGGCGTTGTTCGCTTCGATTGAGCGTGGACTCGTGCAGGTGGCGCGTGGCGAAGGCCGTGTTACTTCGCCTGCGCAGATCGCCGCCAGGCGCTCAGGTGGGCGGCCCGTACAGGCCGTTCACAAGCAGCCGGTGACGCTACGCCTGGATGCAGAGGTATTGGATGCTTGGCGCTCCAGTGGCAAAGGCTGGCAAACCCGCGCCGCTGCCGCGCTGGCATCGTTGGCTCCCAAAGTCACCTGATTTTTCACGTCAAAACGCCATTCCCAACCGCCAGTCTTGCGGACGTAGCTATCGAGTGCATAGCGCTTGCAACTCTTGCGCCACGTCGGGATGGGGCTCAAACTCCCCGCGATGTGGTCCAGTATCGTTCCTAAATCCACTGTGCTGTTGCGGCTGACACCGCCGTCGCAAGTCTTCGATGCGAAGGCCACGCCAGCCGGGACATCAAGCGCCCTCACCCTGGCACTGAGCGTTAGCATGGCCGCGATGGATGTTGGCAAGCCCGGATTCATCTACGTCCTGGCGCTGGCGGGATCGAACTGGTTTGTGTTCAATGGTTCAAGTTGGTCACTGTGGAGCGGCGGCGACGTGCCCGGCGCGTTCACGGGCAACCTGCCACCCGGCCACGCGGTCACACCGATCTCGGGGTTCGATGTGCGGGGCCTGTCGGGCGTTCAGTTCTTCGTGGCCTATGGAACCAGCCTCACCGAGATGCTCAACAATGCCCGCTTCAAAATGGTGTACCAAGTGCCCTGATCAGCCACGATGGCCCAGTAACCGCGCGGGCAGGAACAGGATGCTCTTGACCAGGGCCAACAGCGCTGCAACGCCAATGCCCAGCAGGGCCAGCGGGATCGACAGCAGCCAGACCACCGGCCACATCAGCAACGCCAGCAAGGCCAGGGGCCAGCACAGCACGAACAGAATCAGCCATCCAACCAGCAAGAGAAGATTCTTCACGACCGCGCCACCAGTCAGGAACGCGGCGCCACGACCGTGACGCGATCGAAGGTCAATTGGACTGGCGCCGACTCGACGTTTTGCAAGGCTGCGTGATGCTGCGCAACCGCGTCGAACTTCCAGACCATTGCTCCGTTGATGATGGCTGTCACGCCGACGGCCACCATGAGGGCGATCAAGCGGGTGTTGCGATTCGTCAGGCTGTACATGATTTCTCCAAATTGCGAGCCACCGTGGCCCGTTGAAGAGAATGTAGGCGCGCCGCACACGGATTGCACGAGTCAAGCGACGGACTGCCGCAAGACGCGAGGAAACGCCCCAATCCGGCGACAGACCGATTTCCCCCAGGCACGCACGAAGCGGTCCAGCAGTCCAGCGGCCGCGTCAACCTGTCGCCGCCGCGCCAAACCAGACCGGTTGGACGCGGTTTCCGCCGCCGTCTTTGGGGAGTTACATGGCCGCATCGCAACCCAGCAGCAAGACAGGAGGTCCGCACAATGGACAGTCCGAGCAGTCCAGCAAGACGGTCGCGAAAGTTTCCCCTTAACCCGTTCAGTTGCCACATCAGTAACGCGGCGGAAGCGGACGTCCGTCACGCAATGCCGCAAGAACGGCATCAGGATCGGCCTGGTTCCAGTAGCGCAAGCGCACATGATTGCCACTTCCAGTGAAAAGACTGCGCACGCTGAGGTGTTCAGCAACAACATATAGCCACGTCGCCCAGTCGCCCGAGATGCTGGCCAATGGGCAAACCTGCAAAGCTGCGGCGACGAGCTCAGACACGTTGCTTGCGACCGGCACAGTAGCCGTTACGGCATGCGAGTCAGTGTCGTCACCGGCCGCGACGCTGTCACGATCCACAATAACGGTCATCATGGTTGTCGTCCCGGCGGGTTGTGCCCCACGCAACGCTGCGGGTGCCGCGTGCCCGATGGGTGGGCTCGCAGCGACACTCTTGCTGCGATTAAACAGCGAGCCTATGAGATATCCAATCCAGCCCAACACCACCACCGGAAGCAGCAGCATGAGCGACAGCCCGGCGAGCCAGCCCAGCGTCGTGCTGCCTGTCACACCGGCCAGCAGCAACCCGACAAAACAAATGCCCAGCAACCAGACGACCATGACCCAGACAGGCATAGGTTTTGCCACACGTGCGCGATTTCGCAACGCGCCGTAAGCAAAACCAACGGCGAGCAGCGCCGGAACTGTCAGGTAATAGCGTTCCATTATTGGGCCAGCCTACTGATGGGAAATCCAACCCATGGGACAAAGTATGGCACTGCTTGGGCGTGTCAAACGCACCCAAATCGCCCCCACACCCTAAAGTTTGAACCGCCGAGCCACTGGATTGGCCAGCCACATCGTCGCTAGAAACGCGCGAACCCGGTCGCACAAGTAGCACCAACCAGCAGCGAGTCAAAGCCCCCGCTTTGCCGTCTCACCAATTGACACGCTGATGGTCCCGTTTGCGACCGGGCGCCAAGCTGGGCGCGGAGGTGCATATCGGCAATCTTGTCGAGGTCAAGAATTCGACCCCGACGCGCGGGGCCAAGGCCAACCACACGGCCTATCTGGGCGACGCCACGTTGGGCGAGGGTGTGAACCATGGTGCGGGCAGCATCACGCCCAACTACGAAGGGGCTTCCAAGCACCGCACAGTGATCGAAGCCGACGTGCAAATTGGCAGCAATTGCGTGCTGGTTGCTCCACCATCACCAAAGACACGCCCTCCGGGGCCTTGAATGTGGACAGGTCCAAGCCGGTGAGCATTGCCAACTGGAAGCGGCCCGCGAAATGACGGGCACGCTGGAGGACTCGCAGCGGGAGAGCTGGAAGACTTCACCTACTCCGTGTCGCACGACCTGCGGGCGTCACTGCGTCATGTGAGTGCCTCTGTGCAGATCATCCGGGAAGATTTTGGCGACCAAAGCAATGCAGCTGCGGCGGCGCATCTGGACACGGGTAGCCATGCAGCACGGCAAATGCAGCGACAGATCGACGGACTGATGGATCTGTCGCGTCTGAACCGGACAGAGATGCAGTTGCCCGCGCTGAATGCCGGGCAACTGGTGCGCGATGTCTGCGCCGCCCTGGCGCCGGCGTTGGCGGGGCGGGGTTCAACCCGCAATACCAGGACAAGCCTGCACAGTGCCCGCGAGTTTGAAGGCCTGGGCATGGGGCTGGCGCCAACCCGAAAAGTCGTGGAACGCCACGGTGGGGTTTGGGTCACTGGGGCGCCGGATTCAGGTTGTAGCGTCAGCTTCACGCTGCCGCTGGCGAATCCGGCGCACTAATGCGAGCGGCCCTCAAGACTTTGTTCAAACAAATGCCTGCTCCCGTCGTCTTTGTTTGCCAGCAAAAGCGCCAACTCCGCTTTGTTGTGAATGCCCAATTTTTTGTAGCAATGTGACAAGTGATTGCGCACCGTGGTGGACGAGAGTTCGAACGCCACGGCAATAGCAGAGTAGGTCTCGCCGCTGGCATAACGCCGAACGATCTCGCTTTCGCGGGTTGTCAGCTTATCCAGTACGCTTCTCGCCTTCACCTCAAGAAAGCGAAAATTGTCGCTTTGCTTGAGTTCGATGGTGATCGATTTCGTTTTGTACACGCGCCCTTCGATCACGGACTTCGCCAATGGCGCGGGCAAAAGATTGCCGTTCCAGCCTGGCCAATGCGCACGCAGGCATGAACCAAACGCGGGCGATACTTCGCGCAGGAAGCCCTGGTCATCGACCAGCGCCCAGGCCTTGAGCCGCGTGTCCCTCCCCCGGAGAAAATGACGCAGTCGCACGCCGCGGAACGCCTCCACCAGGTGCGGCATCAGCAGTTCCTTGGCCTTTCGCTCGGATTCGCTGAACGGCTGGCGCGGATCATGTCTCCAAAGCGTCAGGAATTCGGACAGCGACGACACCGGATCGACCAGCAGCGTGCCGAGCGACCATTCCACACGGTAGCGCTTGCCGACCTTGCGATACATCTCGGTGCGAACAAAGCGTGCGCGCGTGGTGAGGTCGGACATATTGATGCTCTGGCCGGGCCGCGCCATCAACTCGGCACGAAAAAAATCCCGCGCCATGTAGGGCGAATAGGCTTCCATGATTGAAGCGTCGCAGTTGTGAAGATGCAACCAATGAATCTTCATTGGCTCGCTTGCGGCATTGCCCCACCACGCCGAGTCAAAAGGGATCAGGCTGCGGACCTGGCCAAGCGCCCAGTCTTGAAAATTGTGGAGCAGCATGTCCCGGCCCTCGCGGTACAGGGACAGCGTTACCTGATTGAGCGCGTGCGCTGAAACATCATTCATGGATCTACCCACCCTGATGCATTTGCATTACAAACCCGCTTTACAGTCATCCACATGAAGAACATGCCGGAAACGCCCAATAGCGGAATAATTTTGCCCTTTTAAACCATAACCTCATGATAGTAAAGAGTATTTCTTTTCGTCCGACTCCAGGCGGAAACTATGGCATGACCCTTGCTTCTTTGGTGTTGTGTGTTGTATCTGGTGTCTCTTGACAGGTACAAACAAATACACCTGAAGCAAACTTTGGAGTCAAACCATGTCCGCTCGCCATCTCAATCCGATGTTTCGTAAAACCGCTGTCGCGCAGTTTGTCGCGCAGTTGTTTGTGGGGGGAATGATGTTGGGGACGGCCATGTCCGCATCAGCGGCGACTTGTACCTGGAACCCGGCCACTGGCAACTGGAACGTGGGGGCCAACTGGTCATGTGGCTTTGTACCGGTCAACCTGGACCTTGCGGTCATCGGCTCCGGCAAAACGGTGACCGTCACCGCCGCTCAGCCCACCACTTCGGTGAGCAACGATGGCACGGTCACGATCTCGAACAATTCCTCGATCGGCCTGACGGGCAGCAACACCAACAATGGCGTGATCGGCCTGAACTCGCTCGGCAACGTAACTGACCTGACCATCAACGGTGCGGTATCGCTCAATGGCAGTGGCTCGGTGCAGATGTCCAACGCCACCAACAACCGCATCCTCGGCACCGCAGCCACGCTGACGCTGGGATCTGGCCAATCCATACTGGGCTCTGGCCAAGTCGGCGCTGGGGGCAGCCTGACACTCATCAACAACGGCATCGTGTCGGCAACGCAAGGCAGTCCGCTGACCATCCATACCACGGCGGGCGTCACCAACAACAATGTGCTGCGGGCCAATGGCGGTACCTTGGTGGTGCAGAACACCGCCGTCAACCAAGGTGCTCTCGGAAGCCTGGATGCCATCAATGGCAGCACGGTGCAGTTGGCCAACGCGTCCATCACCGGAGGCAGTTTCACATCCTCTGGCGGTGGTGCCATCGCCACCGCCGGCGGCACGACGAATGCGCTGTCAGGGGTGACCAACGCCGGGACGTTCAACGTCGTCAACAACTCGTTTGTCAACCTTGACGGAAACCTCGTCAACAACGGCACGGTGAACCTGCAGTCGTTGGGCAACGTGACCGACCTCACAGTCACCGGCGCCCGAACTATTTCCGGTACTGGCATCATCAACCTGTCGAATACGCAGGCCAATCGCATCAATGGCACCGGGGGAACACTCACCCTCGGAAGCGGGCAGACGCTGCAAGGCGCCGGTACGATTGGCGCTGGCTCGGCCGGTTTTGGCCTCGTCAACCAGGGCACGGTGATCGCATCATCAAACGCTGGCCTGCTCATCAACGCCACAGCCGGTGTCACCAACACCGGCACGCTTCGTGCCGACGGTGGCGCGCTGCAACTGCAAACGACCGTCAACAGTGCAGGCGGCAACATCGAGGCCCTCAACGGCTCGCAGGTGCAACTGCTCAACGGCGCGGTCATCAACAATGCCAACTTCGCGGCCTCCGGAGCGGGCAGCCTGATCACCACGGTAGGCGGTGCCACAGTCACGCTCGGTGGCGGCACAGTGTCAGGACCGATGACGATCGCCAACAACTCCTTTGTGCGTCAAACAGGAAACCTGACCTACAACGGCGTGCTGAGCATGGCCTCGGGAGGCAACGTCACCGATTTGCAGATCGACGGCGTGCGTTCTGTCACAGGTTCAGCCACGATCAACATGTCGAACACGCAGGCGAATCGGATCGTGGCGGCGAACGGCCCTGGCGACCAGTTCACGCTGGGCAACACTGTCACCCTTCAAGGTGCCGGGCAACTCGGTGCGGGCACGGCACTGGCCGTGGTGAACAACGGCACGGTGATCGCCACCCAGAGTGCGGGCCTGCGGGTGGAAACGGCTGCGGGTGTCACCAACAACGGCGTGATGCGCGCCGATGGGGGCCCGCTGCAGTTCCGCAGCGTGGTGGTGAACAGTTCTGGTGGCAGCATCGAGGCCGTGAACGGCTCGCAGGTGCAGTTGGAGAACAACACGGTAATCAACAACGCCAACTTTGCCGCCAGCAGCGGAGGCTTGATCACCACCGTCAGTGGTGCCACCGTCACCCTGGGAGGCGGTACGGTGTCGGGCCCGATGACCGTGACGAACAACTCGTTCCTGCGCCTGACGGGCGATGTCAACTACAACGGCACGCTGAGCATGGTTTCAGGGGGTAATAACACTGACATTCAGTTCGATGGCGTGCGTACGATCGGCGGAACGGCCACCCTCAACTTGTCCAACACCCAGGCTAACCGACTGGTGGCAGCCAACGCCTCCGGAGACTCAGCCACCCTTGGCAGCGGCATCACCGTGCAAGGAGCAGGCTCGATCGGCGCGGGCACCGCATTGGCGGTGATCAACAACGGCTCGCTGATTGCCAACTCGAGTGCGGGCATGGTGTTGTCCACTCCCGCGGGGGCGACCAACAACGCACTGATCCGCGGTGATGGCGCCACCTTCACCATCGCCAACACCCAGGTGAACCAAGGTGTCAGCGGGGTGTTCAACGCCATCAACAACGGCGCCGTCGTGCTCAACACCGGCACGCAAATCAACGGCGGCACTTTCAGCACCGCCTTAGGCGGTGAGGTTGCTGTCCGAAGTGGCAACCCCGCCAGTATCGCTGGCGTCACCAACACCGGCACGCTGAACGTCAACAACAACGCATTCCTGAATCTGAACGGCACGCTCACCAACAACGGCTCGTTGAACTTGCAGTCGGTCGGTAACTCTACCGATCTGCGTGCAGACGGCAACCAGAGCATCGTGGGCACCGGCACGATCAACATGACGAACACAACAGCCAACCGTATCCTCGGCGTAGCGGCGGGCGACGGGCTGACATTGGGCGCAGGCCAGACGCTGCAAGGTGCAGGCAGTATTGGCGCTGGTACCAACTTCAACTTTACGAACAATGGCACGATGCTGGGCAACGTGAGTGGCGCACTGACCTTCAGCAGCACGGGAACTGTGCTCAACAACGCCCTGGTGCGCGCCGACGCTGGCAATGTGCTGGTCACAGGAGGGACCGCCTTCGGACAAAGCGGTTCGGGCGTGCTCAGTGCCATCAACAGCGGCGTCGTCACGATCAACGGCAACGCCGTGGTCAGCGGAGGCACGCTCACCACGGCTGATACGGGCCAGTTCGTCACCACCAGCGGCCAAACGGCAACCTTGGCCAATGTGGTCACGGCCGGCACGTTCAACGTAGTAAACAATTCAAACCTGGTGTTACAAGGCACGGTCACCAACAACGGCTCGTTGAACTTGCAGTCGGGGGGTAACTCTACCGATCTGCGTGCAGACGGCAACCAGAGCATCGTGGGCACCGGCACGATCAACATGACGAATACAACAGCCAACCGTATCCTCGGCGTAGCGGCGGGCGACGGGCTGACCTTGGGCGCAGGCCAGACGCTGCAAGGTGCAGGCAGCATTGGCGCTGGCACCAACTTCAACTTTACGAACAACGGCACGATGCTGGGCAACGTGAGTGGCGCACTGACCTTCAGCAGCACGGGAACTGTGCTCAACAACGCCCTGGTGCGCGCCGACGCTGGCAATGTGCTGGTCACAGGAGGGACCGCCTTCCGGACAAAGCGGTTCGGGCGTGCTCAGTGCCATCAACAGCGGCGTCGTCACGATCAACGGCAACGCCGTGGTCAGCGGAGGCACGCTCACCACGGCTGATACGGGCCAGTTCGTCACCACCAGCGGCCAAACGGCAACCTTGGCCAATGTGGTCACGGCCGGCACGTTCAACGTAGTAAACAATTCAAACCTGGTGTTACAAGGCACGGTCACCAACAACGGCTCGTTGAACTTGCAGTCGGGGGGGAATTCGACAAATCTTCTCGTTTCCGGCCCGGTGACACTTGCCGGGAATGGTGTCACCAATCTGTCCAACTCTACGGCCAACAGTATCAGTGCGCAGGGTGCAGGCGCTCAACTCACCGTGGGCGCCGGGCAAACAATCCAGGGCTCGGGGCAGTTCGGTGCCGGCACCGGCATAGCCTTGGTCAACCAAGGCACGATCACGGCTAACCAGAGCAGTCCTATGACAATTGCGATGACCGGCCCGGTGAGCAATGCGTCGGGCGGCCTGATGCAGGCGGTAGCGGGTGGCACGCTCAATATCAACAGCGCTCTGGCAAACAACGGCTCGCTCGCGGCCAATGGTGGCGTCGTCAATGCCAACGCGGCATTTAACGGCACCGGCACAGCATTGATTAGCGGAGCTGGTCAGCTGAACGTTGGCGCCAGCAGCACCGTGGGCACGCTCACACACAACAGCAGCGCTGCCAGCGGGTTGGTGCTGGGTGCCAACAACATCACCGTGTCGGGCGACTACACCAACGCCAACGCCGGCACTGGCAACAGCTTCAACCGCCGCGCCAACGTCACCGGCGCCGGCCAGATACTGGCTGGCGGCGATGCCGCGCAGGTTCTCACCGGCACCGGCGTGACTAACGGCAACACCACCAACGCCACGCTGACCCTCGGTAACGTGCGCGTCGGCAGCACCACTTTTAATTACCAGGTCGCCAACAACGGCAGCACCGGCCCGTCGCTGCGCGGTGCGATCCAAACCAACGTCAACGGCGGCAACCTCACCGACGCGCGGCTGAGTGGCGCTGGCGTAACGGCCAGCAACTACAACACTGGCGCGCCCGGCAGCAACACCGGCAACCTGGGTGTGACCTTCACCGCGGCCAGCGCCGGGGCGCTGGCACCGCTCAGCGGCCAGGTGCTGAACCTGCGCAGCAACTTCGACAACATCGCCGACCAAAAACTCAACATCGTGCTCGGCGCGGGTGCTGCGGCCTACAACGCCGCAGTCGGCAATACCACGCCGTCGCCGGTGCAGGTGGCCAACCAGCGCATAGGCGGCGGCAACACCGCCGCGCTGACGGTGGCCAACACTGCCGTGGCCGGCGCCTTCAGTGAAGACCTGAACGCCAGCTTTGGCACCTCGACCGGCGCGGCCAGCGGCAGCGGCAGCATCGCGGGTCGGCTGGCCGGCACCAACAACACCGGCGCCGGTGCCATGGCGGTGGCCGTGAACACCGGCAGCGCTGGTGCCAAGACTGGCACCGTCACAGTCAACTACCAGACCGCAGGCGCCGTCAATGGTGTCAACAATGGCCTGGGCACGGCGAGTGTGGGCAACCAGGTCATTACCGTGAACGGCAATGTGTTCCAGTCCGCTGCTGGCGCCATCCAGACCGCCGCGCTGAATTTCGGCACGGTGCAGGTTGGCCAATCCGTCAGCCAGAACCTCACGATCCGCAATACTGCCACTGGCGCAAGCGGCTTTGTCGAAGATCTGAATGCCAGCTTCGGCAGCGCCAGCGGCACTGGTGCCGGCCTCATCAGTGGTAGTGGCAGTTTGAACGGAATCCTCGCCGGCACCAACAGTACGGCGGGCAACGGCGTGATGACGGTTGCCGTCAACACTGCTGCAGCTGGCAATGTTGCCGGCAGTATCGGAGTGAACTACTTCACTGCCGGCGCAGTAAACGGAGTCAGCAATGGCTTGGGCACAGCCGCCGCCGGCAGCGAGGCCTATGGGGTCAATGGCCTCATCCAGGCAGCGGCGAACGTCATCAACCAGGCGAATCCGGTGATCAACAACAGCTCCATCAACCTGGGCAATGTGCGCATCGGTTCCGCTTCACCGAGCGCATTCGTCAGCGTCACCAACCAGGCCACCATTGCGCCCCAAGCCGCGCTCAATGCCAGCATCAGTGGCAATGCGCTGATTACCGGCAGCGGCAGCTTCAACTTGCTGGCTCCGGGCGCAACCAATAGCAACAGCCTTCAGGTCGGCATGGACACCAGCACGGCCGGCGCCAGGAACGGAACGGCGACGATCAGCTTTGTTTCGGACGCCAGCAACGTGGGTAACTGCGCACCCAATTGCCAGCTCAACATCGCCTCGCAGAACGTGAGCGTAGCGGGAGGTGTCTATCGGCTGGCCAATGCGCAGAACGTCACGCCCAGTGTCACGCTGGCAGCCCGGGTAGGCGATGCCGCGCCAAGCGCAAACGTTTCGATCACGAACCAGTCTCCTGACGTTTTCACCGAAGCGCTAAAGGTGCAAGCCGGTGTGGCGCCCAGCGGATTTCTGGTCGGATCCAATCCGGCCAACATCGCCGCCCAAGGGACCGGTGCTGTCCAGGTCAGCCTCAATACGGCGACGGCCGGTACCTCTACCGGGAATCTGACACTCAATCACATCTCGACTGGCGCGGGCACGACCAATGCGGCTGACGTCAGCGTGGGTTCGAGCATCGTGGCCCTGACCGGCAAGATCTACACCGCCGCAGTCGGGGCAGTACAAAGTGCAGTGAATTTCGGCATCGTGCACGTAGGCGACGTTGTTGCGGCGCAGGGAGTTTCGGTGCAAAACAGTGCACCGGTGACCGCACTCAATGACACGCTGGCCGCGTCGATTGGAGGCGCTGCGGGTGCGTTCAACACCAATAACGGAGTCGTTGCGGGCCTGACGGCCGGGGGTGCAGCGAACACAACCGCGTTGACGGTTGGTCTGAGCACGGTAACGGCCGGCATCTACAACGGCACGGCCTTCGTTGGCCTGAACAGTCACAACCCGGATATGGCAGATTTGACACTTGCCTCGCAAACCGTGGCGCTGAGCGGTACCGTGAACAACTATGCCAATGCGATATTTGACAAGGTGAATGGTTCGGGCACGTTGTCTCGGGTTGGCGACCAGTTCATACTTGATTTCGGTACGGTTTTCCAGAATTCGGGCTCGCTGAGCTCGATCATCGATGTCGACAATGCGGTTTTGGGACCGGCGGACTTGCTGGATGGCAGTCTTGCTTTATTGGACGGAAACGATTTTGCGTCCACCCTGCTGCGGGCAGGGTTCAGCGGCGTCGCGGCCGGTGGAACAAGCGGTGATGCGCTGTCGTTTTTGTTTGATTCCACCGCATTGGGGTCGTTCCAGGATGCGGTATCACTGTCCTGGTTTGGCAATAACGCAAGTGGGTATCAGGACCAGTCAAGACTCTACACACTGCTGGTGCGCGGCAACGTGGTTCAGCAGGGCAACACGGTGCCTGAGCCTGGCACGCTGGCACTGCTTTTGATTGCCGCTGTTGGCGCTGCGCTGGCACGGCGTCGGCGCATAGTGGTCTATTGACTTTTTTGAAGGAAACTCGAAATGACCAGAACTCAGTATTGGACCGTCACCACTATTGCCGCAGCGTGTTTCGCGGCCATGGTGGCCAGCATCACCCTGGGCTACAACAATGGGGTGGCACGTGCCGATGTATCCCAGCGGCAGCAGTTTGTGCAGCAGTCGGTACAGCTTGAAAGCCTTTACACCGAGATCATCCGCGCGCTGGCCGAGCTTGGCGCGCGCAACAATGATGGCGACGTCAAGGCGCTGCTGCAAAAGCACGGCATCACTTACAGTGCCAATCCGCCCGGTGCGCCCGGCGAACCGGCGCGCAAATGAGCGAAGGCCCCAACACCATGAGTATCATCACCAGCGTGCCCTCAACCGCAGCCCACGCCGCACAATTCCATAAACCGGAGGCCGAGGAAGCAACTTCGCTGACCAGTGACGCCCAGTCGCCCCCCACGGAACGCAGCCACCGTGGGCCCAGGGCGCAAGCACGCGCGATGCCTGTGCCGCACCCGCCCTACAGTCCCTTCGTTCCTGTGCTGTTGGGGACTTTGGCCTTGCTGGGATGGCTCGGCTTTCAGACCCAGCAGCTGCTTAACGAGCGCCAGGCCTTGCAAGCTGCGTACTTGTCGCAACAGCAAACGGTGGACAACGCCGGCAAGCTGCGCGCCTCGCTGGACGCGCTGGCAGCGGACACTCAGCGTATGGCCGATTCGGGCAATCCGAATGCCCGACTGTTGGTCAACGAGCTGCGCAAGCGCGGCATCACCATCAACCCCGCTGCCAGTACTCCGCCGGCCAGCACACTGCCAGCCGCAAAGCGATAGGAATAACCATCCCCCGGCAAAGCCGGGGGTGTTCAAATTTCTTCAATCCATCGCTAGTGCGCCAGCGTCCAGCTGCTCTTGCCGCTATAGCTGCGGCCATGGCGCAATAGGAACGCCAGCAAGTGTTGCTTGGCCTGGCGCTGCAAGTGTTTGATGTCTTCGCGTGCTCCAGCCAAGTCGCGCAGTGCCCCGTGTGCACTGTCGGGAACCCATACTGGCGTCAACACCCCGGCCCGATACAGCCTGGCCGGCATCAGGCTGTCACGCCGGTCGGTCTTTTCCCGATCGCCCGCCTTCTTTGGAATCAATGAAGGTGCCACGACTTGGCACTGCCACCCCAGGTCCAGCAATTGGCGATGAATGCCTTTGCCACAGGGACCGTTTTTGTACCAGAACATCAGATCGGCACTGTCCTTTCGAAGTTGCTTGACCAACTTCAACATGAAGGGAATCCGATAGGGGATTTGCCTGCATGGGCCCAACTATGGCAGGACCAATGTCGACGGAACAGGGTCCAGCTCTGCATTCTGCGCGATGCCACCCCAGCCGGTTGAGCTGGTGGTGCGCAGCGTGCGCTGGGCTACAACACGCTGGCGATCACCGACAAGTCCTCGGTGGCGGGTGTAGGGCGGGCCCGATTCATGAAACGGTCGTGAAAGACGCGGCAACGTTGCCGAGACAAAGCCACTTTGACCTAGCAAAGCGACTGGCGCTGTAAACCTTAAAACCATCTATCAAAAGTGGTCAAATAGACCTATCGGTATCCTTAATGACTGAATAGTTTAAATTCCAGCCTCAGTGGGCTTTTTTGGTCTAGTGCAGGAGTATCAAATGGAAGTTTTCGCTCTCTTACTGGCGTCAAAGTACGGCTTAGCTGCGTTGAGTTCGGTCACCCTGGCAGTTGGCATGCTGGTTGGAACATTCAGCTTACTGGCCTACAAAGCCCACCATCCGACGACCGCTGCAAAGTAAACCTTATGGCGCGCCTGAGGCACTGATGACTTTGCTTTGCTTGGGCTCTGGGCCAGTGCACCCAGCCACTACAAATGAACTCAACGAACAACCCAGATCACCATGACCGTCACCCCAAGGCCGCCCGAGGAAGGCGCTGCATGTAGCGCATTGACCGTGATGTACGACGGCGCCTGCCCGTTGTGTCGTCACGAAATCGCGCTCTACCAGTCACTGGCGCCTAAGGACACTGTGGCGTGGCTGGATGTGAGTAAAGCCACGGCACAGATTGGTCCAACTGAACGGGCGCGGTACATGCAACGCTTTCATGTGCGCCGGAGCGACGGGCAGCTGCTCAGTGGCGCGGCGGCCTTTGTAGCGTTGTGGCTGGTCATGCCGGGTTGGCGCTGGCTAGGCACGATGGGTCGCTTGCCAGGCATCACGCCCTTGCTGGAACTGGCTTACCGGGGGTTTTTGCGACTGCGCCCGTATCTGCAGCGATGGCTGCGGAGGGTGTGAATGCGCATCGGACCTAAAGAGTTCCGTGGATGAGAGGCGACGACAGATTGGCCGCGTCAGCCCGTCACCGCCGCGCCAAACCAGACTGGTTGGACGCGGTTTCCGCCGCCGTCTTTGGCGAGGTACATGGCAGCGTCGGCGCTCTTGGACAGCGTGATGGCGTCCGCGCCGTGCTCGGGATAAATCGCCACTCCGATGCTGCAGGTAATGCTCAGGCGACTGCCATCAAGGTCGAAAGGCAGACTCAAGGCATCGCGAATCTTGCTGGCCACCAGGGTTGCGTCCTGCTCCAGATCGATCGTCGCCAGCAACACCATGAATTCGTCTCCCCCCAGCCTGCCGACCGTGTCGGCGTTGCGCACGCAGCCTTCCATGCGGCGAGCGGCCGAACACAGCAATAGGTCGCCCGCGTGGTGGCCATAGGTGTCGTTGATGGATTTGAAATCATCCAGATCCACAAAGATCAGGGCCAGGCGTCCCATATCCCGTTTGGCTTGGGACAGCGCCTGCTGTATCCGGTCGTCGCAAAGCGTGCGATTGGGCAGACCGGTCAGGGCATCATGCTGGGCCAGGTGCCTCAGCGTGCGGCGGCTTTCGTTGATCTCCTGCATATTGGCCAAGATCGTGGTCTGCATGTCGTTGAGGCTGCGCGCAAGCTGCCCCAGTTCGTCGTCCCGCGCAGAGGGCAGTTGGCTCACCACGTGCTCGCGCGAAAACAGCGTCACGGCGTGCGCCATGGCGCGCAGCGGGCCGGTGACCGCGCGCGACACCAGCACCGCCAGCAGCACGGCAATACAGCCCAGCACCAAGATCACCTGCACCGTATTCCAGGCCACCCGGGTGGTCTCGCGCACAAGCTCGGCGATGGGTTGCGACAGGCCCAGCACGACAAAACGGCCTTCGCCGACACCACCGAAAGGCAGACGCAAAAAGGCCGCCACCTCGCCGCCTGGCGACCAGGCGGGCAACTGCAGGTTGGTGACAACGTGGTTGCTGGTGCCACTGATCAGAGTGGTAACGGGCTCAAAAGCCTCTTGCACCAGAATGCGCCGGCCCTGGTCGAAACCAAACGCCTGCGACGCGTCCGGATGGACCAGATAGTCACCCCACTGATTGGTCAGATAAACCTGGTAGGAAGCCGGCAGGTCCGCCTTCAGCTTGGCAAACATGCGGTTCAGGTCAATGTTGATCACCACCACCGCTGTGGCGCGCTCTGTGTCGGCAAACACCGGCGCGGCCACGCGCAAGGTGGGCTTGAGCAAACCGGCGTGGGCACCGAGTTCGTGGTTGATCGTGATATCTGACAGGTAGACCTGCCCACGCTTGAGCCACAAGGCCTTGAACACATACGGGTAGTGCGCCTTTTCCTGCAGATCGAGGCCTTCCACCCGCGTCAGGCCACTGCCATCCCGATCCACGCGCACCACCTCCAGGCCATGCTGGTCGGCGCGGATCAATCGAATCTGGAAGTACTCGGGATGAATCTTCAGCATGGCCTCGAACGTATCGGCCAAGACATTCAGATCCTGCCTGGCCCCGTCAGTTCTGCCCGAACCCATGGCCGCCCGCGCGGCCGGCACAGCGGCCAGCAGCAATGCGTCGTTGCCCACATCGTCGACACTGGTCTGGTAGTTCTGTCCCAGCACCTGCAAAGCGGTCAGCAGGTCGCGCTGAGCGGCCTGGACCAGCGTGGTTCGACTGCTGGCATACGAGTAGTAACCGACGATGCCCATCGCCAGCAGGCCGAAACTGGCCAGCAGCACCGACAGTTTGAAGCCAATTCCGAACTTCACGGCCTAGAACCTTCCCGGCGTATCGCCGGAGATGATGCGCGCCCACAAGGACGCGCGGCGTTTGTCATCCTCCGCTGGTTCCAGCCATATCAGCTTGTCAGAGTCCTGTGTCAAGGGGCTGGCCTCGATCGTGTTGGACAAACCCTGGCGTTTCGTCAGCGCGCCGCTGACTTGGGGCTCCAGCGTGTAGTTGATCCAGCTCTCGGCCAGGCTCTGGTTGCGCACGCCCCGAGAAACTGCCCAGCAATCGAGCCACGCCAGCGCGCCCTCGCTGGGAATCACATAGCCCACATCGACGCCTGCATCGCGCAGCAGCTTGACCTGCTGGCTTCCGTAATTGGCAAATAGCAGCGCCGCGCCACTCTGGCGAAACAGCTCGACCGATTCTTCGGGCAGCGTGTAGAAGGTCAGCACGTTGCGCCGCAGCGCAATCAGGTGCGCCACCACCGCCTTGAACTGCCGGTCCTCGATATGGAAAGGCCTGCCATGCAAGAGCAGCGAAGCGATCGAGAAGGCGTGCGTGCTGCCATCAAACGCCAACACCCGGCCCTTGTATTGCGGGTCCCACATGGCGGCCATGGATGTCGGGGCTTGCGCCACCTGCTTGCGGTCGTAGATCAGGCCCATTTCGGCAAAGGTATACGGAACGGCATACACCCCCTGCGGGCGGACGATGCCGCCTATGCCCTGAACGTCGCGAAAGCGTGGCAACTGGCGCCGCGTATTGGGGATACGGTCCATGCGCAAGGGCAGCAACAGCTTGCGATCAACGAAGCTGCTGATCTCGGCGGTGTTGGCCGCCACCACATCGAAATCGCGCCCCTGGTTGGCGCCCAGGCGCTCGCGCAACACGTCGTCGGTACTGACGAAGGTCACCTCCACGCGGGCATTGAACTGCTTCTCGAACGCCTTGACCAGGTCCGCGTCAGCGTAGCCAGGCCAAGTCAGAATCCGCAAGACTTCCTCGGCAAAAACCGGCGACGTCAGCGCCAGTGTGCATGCCAGCGTCAGACGAAACACCCACAGTCCGATTGATTTGGTCATGGCTCCGTCGCCGCAATGCAATCAACAAAAGGTTCCGCCGGTCGGAACCCCACCAACGTCCGCGCTTGTGCAGCCATTTCTTGCCGACCCTCGCTGGAACTTGAACGAATGCTACAGTGCTTTGAAGACCGGCGCAGGCTGCTGCGACAATCCACCCATGCCGACTCATCCCTGCCCGAAAGCGCGCTGGCTGGAACGGTCCGTCTCTCTGATCGAGGCGGATTACCAACGCAGCGCCGATACCCACCTGATCCCCCTGACGCTGCCCGCACTGGCCCAATGCGGCATTGACCTGTACCTTAAAGACGAGTCAACCCACCCCACTGGCAGCCTCAAGCACCGGCTGGCGCGCTCGCTGTTCCTGTACGCACTGTGCAACGGCTGGCTGCACGAACACTCGACCGTGGTGGAAGCCTCCAGCGGCTCCACTGCCGTGAGCGAGGCCTACTTTGCGAGACTGCTGGGACTGCCGTTTGTTGCCGTGATGCCGCGCAGCACCTCCGCCGAGAAGATCGCCCAAATCGAGTTCCATGGCGGCCGGTGCCATTTCGTGGACCAGGCCAGCCAGGTCTACGAAACGGCGCAAACGGTGGCCGCCAACACGCGTGGTCACTACATGGACCAGTTCACCTACGCCGAGCGCGCCACCGACTGGCGCGGCAACAACAACATCGCCGAGAGCATGTTCACGCAGATGGCGCGTGAACGCCACCCAGTGCCGCGCTGGATCGTGGTGGGTGCCGGCACGGGTGGCACCAGCGCCACGATTGGCCGCTATGTACGCTACCAGCGCCATGCCACCCAAGTGTGCGTACCCGACCCGGAGGGTTCGGTCTTTGGCGCCTACCACCACAGCGGCGACCCGACACTGACCGCGCGCGGCTCCAGCATCGAAGGCATCGGGCGACCCCGGGTCGAGGCCAGCTTCATTCGCACCCTGGTCGACCGCATGATTGAGGTCCCCGATACGGACTCGGTGGCTGCCATGCGCTCACTCTCAACGCTGCTCGGTCGCAAGGTTGGGCCCTCCACCGGCACCAACTTTGTAGGCATGCTGACGCTGGCCCAGGAGATGCGCCAGCAACAACAACAGGGCTCGATTCTGTCCTTGCTGTGCGATGCCGGTGAGCGCTACTTGCCAACCTACCACGACCAGGCCTGGGTCGAGTCGCGCATAGGCGATTGCTCGGCGGCGCAGCAGCGCCTGCAAGCCCTGCTGGATGCGCCCCCAGTCTGACCCTTGGTCAACCCCTGCCTGACAAGGCGGGCGGGGGCGGGCCCCCAGCCCCCACGTTGCGCCCGGCTGCCTGGGCTCTCCAGGCCTTCGGGTGCTGCCGGGGGGCTCGGCGCCCGCACCCGGCCGCCCTGGCGGGCGGGGCGCCGACCACACCAGCCATGACCACAGGACCATGAAGGAGCCGCAGAAATCAGTTGGTACGACGGGGGCGGGCGGGGGCGGCGGGGGGCCTCCTTAAGTCACGCGGGCGCCGAGGGCCGACTATCAAGAGCATTGAGAGCGCGCTGGTTGAGTCGGAAAGCCACGGACCACTACCTGCCTGCGTACTTTGATCTGGCGGCCGTTTGCCAAGCACGCAGGCCGAGAAGACCGGCAGCAGCCAGGGCCACGGCCTCGGTTTCGCCATGGCGGGCCAGGGCAACTTGCAGGAGGGAGTCCCCCACATCAATGCTGCGATTGCCATCTACCACGAGACCGGTGCACGCGCCGACGAGGAAGGACTGTTGGCCGAGCTCAGCGAGATGTACGAAAAGGCCGGTCTCTACCGCGATGCATTGTCAAGCTCGCGCCAGCAATTCAAACTGAGCCGCGAAATCTTCCGAGCCGATCAGGCCAGGGCGATATCGACCCTGCAGGAACAGTTCAACGCGGAGCAACGGCAAAAGCAGATCGAACTGCTGGCCCGCGAGAACAAGTTGAAAGATGCTGAACTGGTCAACCGTCAGTTGCAGCAGTCGGTGACGCTGCTCGCAGCGGCCGCGACGCTGATGGGCGCGGGCTTCATCCTGCTGCTTTACCGACGGGTGCGCCAGACCAACCGAAGACTCAAGGAAGCCAATAGCCAGTTGGAATTTCAATCGGTGCGCGATCCCCTGACCGGTCTCTACAACCGCCGTTGCTTTCTGGACCTGATGAAGCGTCGGGCAATCGCCCGAGGGTGGCCGACGTGAGGCGGCTCTCGAGAACCAGGACGGTCTCATGATCCTGGACGTCGATCACTTCAAGCACATCAACGACAGTTGGGGACACGCCACTGGTGATGCGGTGCTGGTTGAAGTGGCGCAGCGGCTGCGCACAACGGTGCGCGAATCGGACATGGTGTTGCGATGGGGTGGCGAGGAGTTCCTGGTCTATTCGCCAAGGGCCCATCCGCTGCACCTGGAGGGTCTGGCCCAGCGCCTGCTGGAGGCCGTCGGCGGCACGTCGATTGTGGTTGGCGGGCAATCCATTGCGGTCACGGTCACGGCGGGCTTCATTGCGTTGCCCTACTCCCACATCCCCGAGACCCTGTGCAACTGGGAAAAGGCCCTGCAAATTGCCGACATGGCCCTGTATCTCGGCAGGTGAACGGCCGCAATCGGGCCTATGGTGTAGGTCCTCTGCGGGTGGCGCCGGAAGTGGCCCTGCCGGTGCTGGACCATGATCTTTCAGCGGCGTTGAAGGCCGACATGCTTGAACTGACGGAGGTCATGGGTCCTGCTCAACCAGTCAAACCCACCCTGTGACGCAGCGCATCACGGCCAGGTACGTGGCCCGCCCCGATTGCATCGCGAAGACCCTGCTTGACCACGTTCCCCCCCGCAGCGCCTTGTGCTATCGACAACTGACCCCATATCGGCGGCTATGACCCTTGCAAGCACCAAGCCCGCGACGCCCCGATCACTCTCCGGCTTGTTGCCGTTCCTGCAGCCCTACCGGCTGCGCATCGCTCTGGCCGGCGTATTTCTGCTGTTGGCGGCACTGGCCACGCTGGCCTTTCCGATCGCGTTGGGCAGCCTGATTGACGGCGGCCTGGTGCAAAGCGACAAGGGCGCGCAGGTGATGGCGCTGCGGGAACACTTTGTGGCCCTGTTCGCGGTGGCAACCGCCCTGGGCCTGTTTTCGGCGGCCCGCTTCTACATGGTCAGTTGGCTCGGTGAGCGGGTCACCGCCGACCTGCGCAACGCGGTTTACCGCCATGTGCTGCGGCAAAGTCCCGAATTCTTCGAGACCACGCAGACTGGCGAAGTACTCTCGCGCCTGACCGCTGACACCACCCTGGTCCAGACCGTGGTCGGCTCATCCCTGAGCATGGGCTTGCGCAACAGCGTGATGGGCGTGGGAGCGCTGGCCATGTTGATCTGGACCAACCCCTATGTGATGCTGCAGGTGCTGGGGATACTGGTGTTGATCGTGCTGCCCAGCCTCTGGTTTGGCCGGCGCGTGCGCAAGCTCTCACGTGCCAGCCAGGACCGCGTGGCCGACTCCAGCGCCATCGCGGCGGAAGTGCTCAATGCCATCCCGGTGGTGCAGAGCTACACCGCCGAGAGCAGGGAGTCGCAACGCTTCGACGCCTCCACCGACCATGCTTTCAACACGGCGATCCGCCGCACCAAGGCGCGCTCCGGTCTGGTTGCCTTCATCATCATCGCCACCTCCGCCGCGTTGTTGTGGGGCCTGTACCAGGGCACCCAGGCGGTGATGGCCGGGCGCATCACGGCGGGGCATCTGGGCCAGACGGTGGTCTTCGTGATCATTCTTGCCAGCGCCTTTGCCGTGCTGGGCGAAGTCTACGGTGACCTGTTGCGCGCGGCCGGCGCGACGGAACGCCTGATGGAGTTGCTGGCCAGCCAGTCCCCCATTCAATCCCCCGCAACGCCGGTGATGCCGCCCCGGTCGCAAACGGGAAGCCGCCTTGAGTTCCAGGCCATCGACTTCCACTACCCGTCGCGACCGACGCCGCCCGCGCTGAGCGGTTTCACCCTGAGTGTCCAACCCGGCCAGACGGTGGCCATCGTGGGGCCTAGCGGCGCGGGCAAGACCACGGTATTTCAGTTGTTGCTGCGCTTCTACGATCCGGCTGGCGGGCACATTGCCTTGGACGGCATCAAAATCCGCGACATGGCGCTTGCCGAGTTGCGCCAGCGCGTTGGCATCGTGCCGCAAGACGCGGTGGTGTTTTCCAGCAGCGCGCTGGAGAACATTCGCTACGGAAAGCCGGACGCCAGCGACGCGGAAGTCCACGCAGCCGCTCGCGCTGCTTTTGCCCACGACTTCATCACCGCCCTGCCGCAAGGCTACGACACCTTTCTCGGTGAACGGGGTGTGCGCCTGAGCGGTGGCCAACGTCAGCGCATCGCGATTGCCCGCGCGGTCCTCAAGAACCCGCCCCTGCTGCTGCTGGACGAAGCGACCAGCGCACTGGATGCAGAGAGCGAGCGCCTGGTACAGGCGGCGCTCGAATCAGCCATGCAGCACCGCACCACGCTGGTGATTGCCCACCGCCTGGCGACGGTTCAAAAGGCCGATCAGATCGTGGTACTTGACCATGGCCGACTGGTGGAGCAAGGAACCCACACCGAATTGATCGCCCACGCAGGCGTCTACGCCGGCCTCGCCGCCCTGCAGTTCGGTGCCTGAAAGTGTCCTGGGTTGACACAGCAGCCACGTGATGGCTGTGCGCGCCCGCTTGAACTCCAGGGCCAGCAGTCCTAGAATGGTCATAGCACTTCAGGAGCGTTTCATGGAGATCCCCGCCGTCAAGGCCACGCAACCGCCCCAGCCCCAACGCCGCGAGTCGGCCCCCCAGGCAGAGCGGGTCAAGGAACCGCAAGCCCAGCCAGTCGAAGCGCAACGTCGGCCCCCGGTGGTCAACACCCAGGGGCAAACCACGGGCCGCATCGTCAACACCACCGCGTGAACCATGGTCGCCGTCGCCGCATCCACCAGCGCCGCCGCACCGTCGCAGTTGATGGCGATTCGCGCCCGGGTGCAGCAAGCGCGCCAGGAGGCTGAGCAGGCCGAAGCCAATGCACGCAACTTGCGAACGCAAGCGGATGACGCCGAGCGCGGCGCGCAACAAGCGAACCAGAATGTGCGCAGCGTGGAGCGTCTGAGCGCCACCACCGGCAATCGTGCGTCGGCGACAGCGGCACCGGCACCGATCGACCCACCGGACGACCCTCGATCCAGGGCCGACGTGTATACCAGCGCCCTGGCGAGCACCTTCAGTATTGCCAAGCCGATACTGGCGATCGACTTGTCGCCACCTGCCAAGAATCTGGTGTTGTCCAGCGTGTTTCTGGCCACCGACCAGTTCCTGGCCAAGAACGATACCGCCATGGCACCCGCGCCCAACCCGTCAAGCGGCAGTCAGGCCACCGTGCGCAACCTGTTCGGACAGACCACCGGCGCACTGGTCAATACCAGCGCCTGACGCTGCCTGGCCTTACTGCAGCGGTTCCTTGCGCGCCACCGCGTCCGGCAAGGGCAGGACCTCGATGCCTTCGTCGATCATTTCCAGCGCCTCATCCAAGGTGGCCTGGCCACGGATGGCACGCTGACCGATCTCGCCGTAGTGCATGCGCCGCGCCTCCTCGGCAAAGCCCCGGCCCACGTCATCGGCATTGGCCACCATGTGCCGCGCCGCGGCCAGCCAAGCCGCCTGCAGGGACTGCTCGACCGTCAGGCTGGCGGGTTCGTCGGGCTGTGTTCGCAGCGCGCCATCCGGTTCGCGCGCGTTGCCAAAGTTCAAGCGAGGCGCGCTCGGTCGCTTGACGACAGTGGCGTCCCCACACATCGGGCATTCCAGCAGACCGCGTTCGAGTTGACTCCTGAAATCATCTTCCGACGCAAACCAGCCCTCAAACCGGTGCCGGTGGACGCACTGAAGATCAAGGACTTTCATGCCGACATCATGTCACAGGGCCGGCTCCACAGCCTGCCAGTCCAGTGACCAGTTGCCAGCTCGCACGTTCTGAAGCCACAGCGCGCCCGCCAGCGTCTTGGCATCCGTCACGGTGCCATCGGCGCACCATTGCAGCAGCTCATCGGGGGTCGCTGTGAAGACGTCGAGGAATTCGCCCGCATCCAGGCAACGCTGGCCCAGGCTCAGGCCACGGGCAAACCAGACATCAATGTGTTCGGTGGAGTAGGCAATCACCGGATGGATCACACCTGCCCGAGCCCAATGGGTGGCGCTGTAGCCGGTCTCCTCCAGCAGCTCACGCCGGGCACACGACAGCGAGTCCTCCTGCGCATCGAGCTTGCCTGCCGGGAACTCGATCATGACCCGACCGACCGGATAGCGAAACTGCCGCTCCAGCACCAGCCGCATGCCGCCCGATGCGTCCTCCAATAGCGGAACAATCATCACCGCGCCAGGATGCAGAACGTACTCACGGCAGGCACTGTGGCCATCGGGCAGGCGCACGGTGTCGCGCAGAACGTGCAGGAAATGCCCCTTGAACAACTCCTCACCGTCGAGCTTTTCTTCGATCAGGTGGCGATCAATCATGGGGCCTCAGGAAGCGCGACAAAACTGGGCAGCTCGCGATCAGGTTCGGATTTGACCTGGCCGCGCGGATCAGCACGCGCCCTTGCCAAACCAGGCGACCGTCAGGCACCCAGCATCTGCTTGACGGCCTTGGCGCAAAGATCCATCAGGCCGCCAGGCAACAGACCCAACGCCAGCACCAGTGCAGCATTGACCGACAGCACGGCCCGAACATCCAGTGGTGCGGTGATGGCCGAGGCCCCGACCGGTGCGTCAAAGTACATCACCTTGACCACCCGGAGGTAGTAAAACGCCCCTATCAGCGACATCATGACGGCGAATACGGCCAGCGCCAAGTGCAGCCCCGAGCCTGAAGCGATCAGGGCCTGCAAGACCGACAGCTTGGCATAGAACCCCACCATCGGCGGGATACCGGCCAGTGAAAACATGCACACCGCCATGACTGCCGCGTACAGTGGGCTGCGCTCATTGAGGCCGGCGAAGTCTGAGATCTCTTCGCTCTCAAAACCCTCACGCGAGAGCAGCAAAATGACACCGAAACTGGCCAAGGTCGTCAGGACGTAGGTCACCATGTAGAACATGGACGAGCTGTACGCGTTGCCGGCCGAGAAGGTGTTTCCGTTGACCACACCAGACATCAATCCGAGCAGCACAAAACCCATCTGGGAGATGGTGGAATACGCCAGCATGCGCTTGAGGTTGGTCTGAGCAATGGCGGCCAGATTGCCGATCAACAGCGACCCGATTGACAACACCATCAGCATTTGCTGCCAGTCGGGCGCCAGGGGCAACATACCTTCCACCAACAGGCGAATCACGATCGCGAACGCAGCCAACTTCGGTGCGCCGCCGATCATCAGGGTCACCGCTGTCGGCGCGCCCTGGTAGACGTCCGGAATCCACATGTGAAAAGGCACCACACCGAGCTTGAAAGCCAAGCCAGCCACCACAAACACCAAACCGAACACCAACACCTGGTGTTTGACTTGCCCACTGCTGATCGCCTTGAACACGGCGTTGATGTCCAGCGACCCGGTCGCGCCGTACATCATCGACAGACCGTAGAGCAGGAAACCCGAGGCCAGGGCGCCCAGCACAAAGTACTTCATGGCCGCTTCGGTGGAGGTGGCGTGGTCGCGCCGCAGGGCTACCAGCGCGTAACTCGACAGCGTCAGCAACTCCAGCCCCATGTAGATGACCAGGAAGTTGTTGCCGCTGATCATCACAAACATGCCCAGCAGGGCGAACAGACTCAGGCTGAACAGTTCGCCGCCGCGCAACATCATCTGGCGGTCAGCCGCATAAGGACGCCCATAAACCAACGTGACCATCACCGCCAGCGTGGCAAAACACTTGAGCCAGTTGCCCATTTGGTCGCTGACAATCATGTTGCCGAAACCGAAGCGCTCCTCGCCACCAACGGCATAAGCAGCCTGCAACGCCGCCACCACAGCGAGTGTCAGCATCGTCAACAGGTAAGTCACGGTGCGGCGCGGGGTGTTGACACCCAGGTCCACCAAGGCGATGACACACGCCATCACAAGCAGGACGATCTCCGGGTAAACCGCGATCCAACTGATTTTGTCAATCATTTTTCGGCTCTTGTTTCAGGTGGGTCAGTTCAGCTTGGTCAGCGCAACGTGCTTGAGGAGTTCCGCGACGGAGGGGTCCATCACATCGGTGAACGGCTTGGGATAGACACCCATGGCCAACACCGCGATGGCAAGCAGGGCCAGCATCAGGAATTCGCGGCTGTTGATGTCGGTGAGGGACTTGACGTCATCATTGGTGACCGACCCCAGGTAGACACGCTTGAACATCCACAAGGTGTAGGCGGCGCCAAAAATCAGGGCGCTCGCCGCTGCAAAGCCCAGCCAGAAATTGGCCTTGACGGCCCCCAGAATGACCATCCACTCGCCTACAAAACCGGCGGTAGCGGGCAGACCGCAATTGGCCATGGAAAACAGCAGCGCGAACGCGGCGAACTTGGGCATGGTGTTGACCACCCCGCCGTAGCTCGCGATCTGCCTGGAGTGCACCCGGTCATACAAGACGCCGATACACAGGAACATGGCGGCCGAGACGAAACCGTGCGCAATCATCTGCACCAGGCCACCGGACACGCCAAGATCGTTGAAGATGAAGAACCCCAGGGTGACAAAGCCCATGTGCGCCACCGACGAATAGGCCACCAGCTTCTTCATGTCCTGCTGCACCATCGCCACCAGGCCGACGTAGACCACCGCGATCACCGACAAGGCAATGATCAGCCAAGCCCACTCGCGCGCGGCATCGGGTGCGATCGGCATCGAAAAACGCAGAAAACCATAGGCCCCGAGCTTCAGCATGATCGCGGCCAGCACCGCCGAGCCGCCCGTGGGGGCCTCCACGTGTACATCGGGCAACCAGGTGTGCACCGGCCACATCGGCACCTTCACCGCAAAGGCCGAGAAGAAGGCAAAGAACAACAGCGCTTGTGCCGTGCCGGTCAGGGGCAGCTTGTGCCACACCGCCAAATCAAAACTGCCACCCGACTTGGTGTACAGGAAGATCAGGGCAACCAGCATCAGCAGCGAACCCAGCAGGGTATACAGGAAGAACTTGAATGCGGCGTAGATCTTGTTCGGTCCGCCCCAAATACCAATGATGAGGTACATCGGGATCAGGGTCGCCTCGAAGAAAACGTAGAACAACATGCCGTCGATGGCACAGAACACACCAATCATCAGACCACTCAAAATCAGAAAGGCACCCATGTACTGGTTGACGCGCCGGGTGATGGACTCCCAGCTGGCGATCACGACCACCACATTGATGAAGGCGGTCAGCAACACGAACCACAGCGAGATGCCGTCCACCCCCAGGTGGTAGTTGACATTGAAGCGCTCGATCCAGGGCGCCTTTTCGACGAACTGCATGGCAGCCGTGCCAAGTTTGAAGCCACTGTAGAGCGGCAGTGTGACCAGGAAACTTGCGATGGCGCCGATCAATGCGACCCAGCGCACCGTGCGTGCCTGATCGTCCCGACCAAGTGCCAGCAACACGACACCAAAGACGATCGGCGTCCAGATAGCCAGGCTCAACAATCCCATTGTGCTTCCTAATCAGTTGAGGACAGAGCTAAAGGTCTGTCCCGCAAAGTCATTTGTTTAGTTGAGGACAGAGCTAAAGGTCTGTCCCGCAAAGTCACTTGTTTAGCCATACGAAGTACGTCATCAAGACAAACACGCCCAGAATCATCGCCAGCGCGTAGTGATACAGGTAGCCGGTCTGCACCCGCCTGACGACTCCGGCGACCCAGCCGACGAGCTTCCAGGAGCCGTTGACCAGTGCGCCATCGATCACTGCAACGTCTCCACCCTTCCACAAACCAACACCCAAGGCACGCGCGCCGCGCGCCAGCACGTTCTCGTTGAACCAGTCCAAGTAGTACTTGTTCTCGAGCAGGGTGTAGATTGGCATGGCCCGCGCTTTGATGGCGGCGGGCAGGGCTGGATTGACCATGTACATGTAGTACGACGAGGCGACACCCGCCACCGCAAGCCAGAACGGCAGTGTGGTCAACGCATGCACCGCCATTTGGACCGGCCCGTGGAAGATGCCGGCGAGTGACTTCATGGCCTCATGGCGCGTGGCGTCCACAATGATCGCATCCTTGAAGAAGTCACCAAACAGCATGGGCCCGATGGTCATGTAGCCAATCACCACCGACGGGATCGCCAGCAACACCAAGGGCACCGTCACCACCCACGGTGACTCGTGCGGCGTCAGGGACGCGCCGTGGTGCCCATGCGAGTCATCATGGTGCGCATGCGGGTCTTGATCAAAACGCTCTTTGCCATGGAACACCAAAAAGTACATCCTGAACGAGTAGAAGGCGGTCACGAACACGCCTGCAAGCACCGCGAAGTTGGCAAAGCCAGCCCCTGGGAGATGACTGAAGTGAACTGCCTCGATGATGCTGTCCTTTGAGTAGAACCCGGCGAACAGAGGTGTGCCAATCAACGCCAGCGATCCGAGCAACGACGTGATCCAGGTGATGGGCATGTACTTGCGCAAGCCACCCATCCAGCGAATGTCCTGATTGTGATGAACGCCCATGATCACCGAACCGGCCGCGAGAAACAGCAGTGCCTTGAAGAAGGCGTGGGTCATCAGGTGGAACACGGCCACCGAGTAGGCCGAGGCGCCCAGTGCCACCGTCATGTAGCCCAACTGCGACAAGGTGGAATACGCCACCACACGCTTGATGTCGTTTTGAATAATGCCCAGGAAGCCCATGAACAGTGCCGTGATGGCACCGATCACCAGCACGAAGTTGAGCGCGGTGTCGCTCAACTCAAACAACGGGGACATGCGCGCCACCATGAAGATGCCCGCGGTCACCATGGTGGCCGCATGGATCAGCGCAGAGATCGGAGTCGGGCCTTCCATCGAATCGGGCAACCACACGTGCAAGGGGAACTGCGCCGACTTGCCCATGGCCCCGATGAACAAACAAATGCAAATCACGGTGATCAACATCCAGTCGGTTCCCGGAAAGCTGAGCTTGGCTAGCTCACCAGCTTTGCCGAAGACCTCGGTGTAGTTCAGACTACCGGAGAAGGCGACGATCAAACCGATTCCCAGAATGAAGCCGAAGTCACCGACGCGATTGACCAGGAACGCCTTCATGTTGGCGAAGATCGCGGTAGGCTTGTTGTACCAGAAACCGATCAGCAGGTAGGACACCAGGCCGACCGCCTCCCAGCCGAAGAACAACTGCAGCATGTTGTTGCTCATGACCAGCATCAACATCGAAAACGTGAACAGCGAGATGTAGGCAAAGAACCGGTTATAGCCCTCGTCCTCTTCCATGTAACCGATGGTGTAGATGTGCACCATCAGCGACACGAAAGTGACGACGCACATCATCATTGCCGTGAGGCCGTCGACCAGGAAGCCAACCTCCATCTTGAGGTTACCGACCACCATCCAGGTGTAGAGAGTCTCATTGAAGCGCGCGCCTTCCAGCGCCACGCTCTTGAGCACCAGGGCCGACAACACAAAGGAAATGAACACCCCCAGAATGGTCAGCGAATGCGAAAGGCGCCGCCCAATCCAGTTGCCACCAAACTTGGTTCCAAAAATGCCGGCCAGAGCAGCACCAACCAGAGGCGCCATCGGCACCGCCAACAGGGTCGAAGCGGACAGGGTTTGAGACATGATCAGAACGCCCGCAGGGCCGCCCCAAGGGCGGGATGCGCCCCCTCGGGGGGCAACGAGAACACAAAGTGAGGAGTGTGGGGGTGCATGTCTAGCCCTTGAGCGTATTGAGTTCGTCCACGTTGATGCTGGACTTGTTGCGGAACAGCAGCACCAATATGGCCAGCCCGATGGCGGACTCGGCGGCAGCAACCGTCAGGATGAAGAACACGAAGATCTGACCGTGCAGGTCACCCAGGTAGTACGAGAACGCCACGAAATTCGTGTTGACTGCCAGCAGCATCAGCTCAATGGCCATCAACAACACAATCAGGTTCTTGCGATTGAGAAAAATGCCTATCACAGACAGTGCGAACAGGATCGCACCGAGCGTCAGAAAGTGTCCCAGTGTGAGCGTCATGCTTTGTTCTCCGTCGTCGGCTCGGTACCCTGCTGCGGTGCGGCGGCTTGGGTCGCCGCCATCTTGAGCACGGTCATGCGATCTCTGGACTTCACCCGCACCTGATCGCCTGGGCTGACGTATTTGGTGTCCTTGCGTTGACGCAGCGTCAAGGCAATGGCAGCGATCATCGCGACCAACAGGATTGCAGCGGCGACTTCCAGCGGGTACACGTACTGCGTATAGAGCAGCTTGCCAAGCTCCTTGGTATTGGAAACCTGCGCAACCGCCTGCCCCGTCGCCAACGGCGCGGCGACCGGCTCAAACCCCTTCATCAGCACCGCTGCCATCTCCAGCGCAATCACCACGCCCATCAGCGCCGCCAGCGGAAAATGCTTCCAAAACCCCTGACGAATGCTGTCGATGTTGATATCGAGCATCATCACGACAAACAGGAACAGCACCATCACCGCACCCACATACACCAGCACCAGCGTGATGGACAGAAATTCGGCCTTAAGCAGCATCCAGACCATCGCGGCCTGAAAAAACGCCAGTACCAGATACAGCGCCGCATGCACCGGATTGCGAGCCGTGATGACCCGAAACGCGGCGAACAGCAGCACTGTTGAGAATATGTAAAACAGACCCGTCTTGACATCCATGGCTATAGCTTCTTTCTTGCGACCGGTCAGCGGTACGTGGCGTCAGCCGCCTTGGCTGCGGCAATGTCGTTCTCGTAGCGATCGCCCACCGCCAAAAGCATTTCCTTGGTGAAATACAGATCACCCCGCTTCTCACCGTGGTACTCCAGAATGTGGGTTTCCACGATCGAGTCGACTGGGCAACTCTCTTCGCAAAAACCGCAGAAGATGCACTTGGTCAGGTCAATGTCGTAACGCGTCGTGCGGCGTGAGCCATCAGCGCGCACTTCGGACTCAATCGTGATCGCCATCGCCGGGCAGACCGCCTCGCACAGCTTGCAGGCAATGCAGCGCTCTTCACCGTTGTCGTAGCGGCGCAGCGCATGCAAGCCGCGAAAGCGCGGGCTCAAGGGTGTTTTTTCTTCGGGGTACTGCAAAGTGACCTTGCGCCGAAATGCATAGCGCCCAGTCAAAGCCATACCCTTGAACAATTCCAGCAACAAAAAGCTGGACAGAAAATCCTTGAGCGAAAAAGCAGAAGGGGTCGTGCGGGGAGTTACTGAAGACATAGGTGACTCCGCTACTTCCAGATGTTGAACGAGGTTTGCATCCAGGCGCCGATCACTACCAGCCACACCAGCGTGACCGGAATGAACACTTTCCAGCCCAGCCGCATGATCTGGTCGTACCGAAAGCGCGGGAAGGTGGCCCGCACCCAGATGAACAGACTCACCACCACACAGGTCTTAAGCCCCAACCAGATCCAGCCCGGAATCCAGTTGAACAGCGCGCTGTCCACCGGCGACAGCCAGCCACCCAGGAACATCACTGCGGCGAGGATGGATATCAGCCACATGTTGGCGTATTCGGCCAGGTAGAACATGGCATAGGACATGCCCGAGTACTCGACCATGTGCCCGGCAACAATTTCGGCTTCACCTTCGACCACGTCAAACGGGTGGCGATTGGTCTCGGCCAGCCCCGAGATGATGTAAACGACAAAGATCGGCAGCAGCGGCAGCCAGTTCCATGACAGGAAATTCAGACCCTTCTGCGCGAAGTAGCCCTGCCCTTGCCCGGTCACGATGTCGGTCATGTTCATGCTGCTGGAGACCATCAGCACCACCACCAGGCAGAAGCCCATGGCGATTTCGTAGCTCACCATCTGCGCGGACGCGCGCATCGCCCCCAGGAAGGAGTACTTGGAGTTGGAGGCCCAGCCAGAAATCACCACGCCATACACCTCCATCGAGGTAATGGCCATCACGAACAAGAGTCCGGCATTGATGTTGGCCAGGGCCAGGTCCGGACCGAACGGCACCACCGCCCACGCCGCCATGGCCGGCATGATGGTCAGCACCGGGCCCAGCAGAAACAGCCCCTTGCTGGCCGCGGTGGGCACCAGGATTTCCTTGCCCAGCAGCTTGAGCGCATCGGCGATCGGCTGCAGCAGGCCCCAGGGTCCAACACGGTTCGGACCCAGGCGCACCTGCATCCAGCCCAGGAACTTGCGCTCCCACAAGGTCAGGTAGGCAACCAGCGCAAACAGGGGCAGAACCACCACCACGATCTTGATCAAGGTCCAGATCACGGGCCAGACCCAACCGGTCCACCAGGACGCTGCAAGCAACCCCTGCCCGAACGCAAACAGTGCGTCAATCATGCTGCCACCTCCTGCGTTGCGGCTGCCTTGGCATCTGCAGTCAGTTGCAAGGACGGGGCCCGTCGCACCACCGAGTCCAGCGCGTAAATCGAGGCAACCACCGGCTCGCTGGTCGCCGCGCTCAGGTCGATGCTGGCCTTGGTCGCGTTGCTGAGCAACTCTTGCCCCAGATGGGTCTGATCGGCAGGCGGCAAACCGCACACCTTGTTCAACACATCCTGGGACGAGTCAAAATCGAATCCCGGCACATCCAGCAAATTGGCCAATACACGCAGCACCTTCCAGGCCGGGCGAGTCTCCCCAAGTGGTTTGACTACCGCGTGAAAGCCCTGCACCCGCCCCTCGGCGTTGACGAAGGTGCCCGAGGTCTCGGTAAACGGCGCAATCGGCAACAGCACATCGGAAAACGCCATGTTCGCCTTGAAGGGACTCATGGTCACCACCAGCTTGGCATGACGCAGCGCGGCAGCCGCCGCGGCACCCGCGGCGGAGTCGAATTCCGGCTCGGTGTTGAGCAGCAGCACCGCCTTGAGGCTTCCGGCCAACATCTGAGCGGCGTTGAGCCCGCCTTCACCGGGCAAGGCACCGGCGAGCTGGGCGCCCACCGTGTTGGCGGCTTCTGTCAGGAAACCGACCGTGGCACCAGTCTGCTCACCCAGCCAGTTGGCCAGCGCCAGCAAACTCGAAGCCCTGGCATGGTGCGCAGCGGCATTGCCCAGCAAAATCGCCTTGCGTTCACCGCCCAGCATGGACTTGGCAATCGCCTTGGCCGCGTCGGTGGCGCTACCCTGAACGGGTGCGGCAACGCCCTTCTCCAACGCCACGGCAGCGGCCACGTCGGCCAGCACCTGCACCCAGACGGGACTAGGCGCCCACAGGGTCGTGGCAAGCGGCATCGCCCAGTCGCGCGCCACGCTGTCGATCACGTTGACGGCACAGCCCCTGCGAGCGGCCTGGCGGATACGCTGGGCGAACAGGGGATGATCCTTGCGCAGATTCGAGCCCACTACCAGCACACGCTGTAGGGTCGACAAGGACGCAATCGACGTGCCGAGGTAACGCACACCGTCGGCCTTGGCGAAATCTGCGTTGCGCAAGCGATGGTCGATGTTCTGGCTCCCCAGGCCGCGCATCAAGGCGCTGGCCAGGCACAGTTCTTCGAGTGTGCTGTGCGGGCTGACCAGGGCGCCGATGCTGGCCGGACCGTGTTCGGCACTCACTTGCTTCAGGCCATTGGCAACAAACTCCAGCGCGGTCTGCCAATCCACGGTTTTCCATTGACCTCCCTGCTTGAGCATGGGCGCGGTCAGGCGTTCGTCACTGTTCAGGGCTTCATACGAGAAACGATCGCGGTCGGCAATCCAGCACTCATTGACGGCCTCATTCTCCAGCGGTACCACGCGCATGACGCGGTGGTTCTTGACCTGCACAATCAGGTTGGCGCCGGTCGAGTCATGCGGGCTGATCGACTTGCGGCGCGACAGCTCCCAGGTTCGGGCGCTGTAGCGGAAGGGCTTGCTGGTCAGTGCGCCAACGGGACAGATGTCAATCATGTTGCCCGACAGCTCGGAGTCGACAGTCTGGCCGACAAAACTCTCGATCTCCGCATGCTCGCCTCGGTGCGACATGCCCAGCTCCATCACGCCGGCCATCTCCTGGCCAAAACGCACGCAGCGGGTGCAGTGGATGCAGCGGCTCATTTCCTGCATGGACACCAGCGGACCAATGTCTTTTGGCGCCACCACGCGCTTTTCTTCCTCGTAGCGCGAGGCGCCAGCGCCGTAGCCAACGGCCAAGTCTTGCAATTGGCATTCACCGCCCTGGTCGCAAATCGGGCAATCCAGCGGATGGTTGATCAGCAGGAATTCCATCACCGACTTCTGCGCCTTGACGGCCTTGTCGCTACGGGTGCGCACGATCATGCCCTGCGTCACCGGCGTGGCGCAGGCTGGCATGGGCTTGGGCATTTTTTCCACATCGACCAGGCACATGCGGCAACTCGCCGCGATGCTCAGCTTCTTGTGGTAACAAAAATGCGGAATGTAGGTGCCTGCCTTCTCGGCCGCATGCATGACCATGCTGCCTTCGACGATTTCGACCTTCTTGCCGTCAAGTTCAATTTCAATCATGTTGCTTGCTCACTTGGAGGCCGGTGCCACCGCAGTCGCGACCGTGCAGGTCTTGCTGGCCACGTGGTGTTCGAATTCATGACGGAAATGCTTGATCATGGCGCGCACCGGCATGGCCGCGGCGTCGCCCAGCGCGCAAATGGTGCGGCCCATGATGCTCTCGGCCACGTTGTCGAGCAGGTCCATGTCGGCCGCCCGTCCCTTGCCGTCTCGATCCGGTCGACCACGCGCGACAGCCAACCCGTGCCCTCGCGGCACGGCGTGCACTGGCCACAGGACTCGTGCATGTAGAAGTAGCTCAAGCGTTGCAGCGCCTTGACCATGCAACGACTGTCGTCCATCACGATGACCGCGCCCGAGCCGAGCATGGAGCCGGCCTTGGCAATCGAGTCGTAGTCCATGGTGCAGGCCATCATGATGTCGGCCGGCAGCACCGGCGACGACGAGCCGCCCGGAATCACCGCCTTGAGCTGGCGCCCCTTGCGCACGCCACCGGCGAGTTCGAGCAATTTGGGAAACGGCGTGCCCAGCGGAACTTCGTAATTGCCGGGGCGCTCGACGTCGCCGCTGACCGAGTAGATCTTGGTGCCGCCATTGTTGGGTTTGCCGCAGGCCAGGTAGGCCGCCCCGCCGTTGCGGATGATCCACGGCACCGCAGCAAAGGTCTCGGTGTTGTTGATGGTGGTGGGCTTGCCGTACAGGCCAAAGCTGGCCGGGAACGGCGGCTTGAAGCGGGGCTGGCCCTTCTTGCCTTCGAGCGACTCCAGCAGCGCGGTTTCTTCGCCGCAAATGTAGGCGCCAAAGCCATGCGCCGCGTGCAACTGGAAGCTGAAGCTGCTGCCCAGGATGGCATCGCCCAGGTAGCCGGCGGCACGCGCCTCTTCCAGCGCGGCTTCAAAGCGATCGTAGGCCGAGAAGATTTCGCCGTGAATGTAGTTGTAGCCGACCGTGATGCCCATCGCGTAAGCGGCAATGATCATGCCCTCGATCACGATGTGCGGGTTGTACATCAGGATGTCGCGGTCCTTGCAGGTGCCGGGCTCACCCTCGTCCGAATTGCAGACCAGGTACTTCTGGCCCGGGAACTGGCGCGGCATGAAGCTCCACTTCAGGCCGGTGGGAAAGCCCGCGCCGCCGCGGCCGCGCAGGCCCGACTCCTTGACGGTGGCGATCACCTGATCCTGTGTCAGCGCCTCGGCGCCATCCAGGCCCAGCACTTTGCGTAGCGCCTGGTAGCCACCACGCGCCTCATAGTCCTTGAGTTGCCAGTTTTGGCCATTGAGTCCGGCATAAATTTGCGGCTCGATATGGCGATCATGAAAGCAGGTCTGCACGCCGGTGGCGGCAAACTGGGCCAGCACTTGCTGCGCGTTCATCGTGTGCCCCCTGACGAAGCCGAGCGCAAGCCATCGACCAGTTGGTCGAGCTTCTCTTCGCTCATGAAACTGCACATGGCGCGGTCGTTGACCAGCATCACCGGGGAGTCGGCGCAGGCGCCCAGGCATTCGCTTTGCTGCAGCGTGAACAAGCCATCGGCCGTGGTCTCGCCCATGCGCACACCCAGCTTCTTCTCCAGGTAGTGCAGTGCGGTCTGCCCGTCGCGCAACTGGCAAGGCAGATTGGTGCAGACGTTGAGCTTGTACTTGCCGCACTCGTGCTGGCTGTACATGTTGTAGAAAGTGGTGACTTCGTGCACGGCCATCGGCGCCATGCCCAGGTAGGCCGCCACATCGCGCTCTGCGTCGGTGCTGACAAAGCCCTGCTCCTGCTGAACGATCGCCAGACAAGCCATCACCGCTGACTGCGCCTGCTCGGCCGGGTATTTGGCCACTTCGCGGGCGAAGCGCGCCTTGGTACTTTCAGAGATCATCGGTCAATCTCTCCAAACACAATGTCCATGGTGCCGATGATGGACACCGCATCGGCGATCATGTGACCGCTGGCCAACTCGTTGAGGCCGGCCAAATGGGCAAAGCCTGGCGGCCGGATCTTGAGCCGGTAGGGCTTGTTGGCGCCGTCACTGACCAGGTAGATGCCAAACTCGCCCTTGGGGTGCTCCACCGCCGCATAGGCCTCGCCTTCTGGCACATGAAAGCCCTCGGTAAAGAGCTTGAAGTGGTGAATCAGCTCTTCCATGTTGGACTTCATGGATTCGCGATCCGGCGGCGCCACCTTGTGGTTGTCGGTGATCACCGGGCCCGGGTTCACGCGCAACCAGTCGATGCACTGCTTGATGATGCGGTTGGACTGCTTCATCTCCTCCATGCGCACCAGATAGCGGTCATACACGTCGCCGGTCTTGCCCACGGGGATGTCGAAGTCCAGGCGGTCGTACACGTCATAGGGCTGCTTCTTGCGAAGATCCCAGGCCACACCCGAGCCGCGCAGCATGGGGCCGGTGAAGCCCATGTTCAGCGCGCGCTCCGGTGTCACGACTGCGATGTCCACCGTGCGCTGCTTCCAGATGCGGTTCTCGGTCAGCAGGGTGTGGTACTCAGCCAGGTAGCCAGGAAAGCGCTGGGTGAAATCCTCAATGAAATCGAGCAGAGAGCCGCTGCGATTTTTGTTGATCTGGTCAAGCGACTTGGCACTGCGCACCTTGCTGGTCTTGTGTTGCGGCATGCTGTCGGGCAGGTCGCGGTACACACCGCCAGGGCGGAAATAGGCGGCATGCATGCGCGCCCCGCTGGCGGCCTCGTACATGTCAAACAGGTCTTCGCGCTCGCGAAAGGTGTAAATCAGGATGGTCGAGCTGCCGCAGTCGTTGCCGTGCGAACCCAGCCACATCAGATGGTTGAGCAAGCGAGTGATCTCCGCGTACATCACGCGGATGTACTGGGCACGAATCGGCACCTCGATGCCAAGCAGCTTCTCGATCGCTAAGCAGTAGGCGTGCTCGTTGCACATCATCGAGACGTAGTCCAGCCGGTCCATGTAGGGCAGCGCCTGGATGTAGGTCTTGCTCTCGGCCAGTTTCTCCGTGGCGCGGTGCAAGAGGCCAATGTGCGGGTCCGCCCGCTGGATCACCTCGCCGTCGAGCTCCAGTACCAAGCGCAGCACGCCGTGCGCGGCGGGGTGCTGGGGTCCAAAGTTGAGGGTGTAATTCTTGATGTCAGCCATGTCCAGCTTCGCCTAGTGCAGGCCCCCGTAGTTGTCCTCGCGAATGATGCGCGGCGTGATCTCGCGCGGCTCAATCGTGACGGGCTGGTAGATCACCCGTTTTTGCTCGGTGTCGTAGCGCATCTCGACGTGGCCGCTGGTCGGGAAGTCCTTGCGGAAAGGGTGTCCAATGAAACCGTAGTCGGTCAGAATGCGGCGCAGGTCGGGGTGCCCCTCAAACACGATGCCGAACAGGTCGAAGGCCTCGCGTTCGAACCAGTTGACGGAATTCCATACGTCGATGATGGAATCCAGCACCGGGAAATCGTCATCCTGCGCGAACACCTTGAGGCGAACCCGCTGATTCAGGCTGACCGACAGCAGATGCACCACCACGCAGAAGCGCGCGCCCTCGTAGACACCTTCGCCATAGCTCGAATAGTCGACACCACAAAGGTCGAGCGCCTGCTCGAACGCACAGCCGGGCGCGTCGCGCAGGATGCGCGCGGCCGCCAGATAGTCCTGCGCAGCCACCACCAGTGTGACCTCACCCAGACTGACCTTGATACTCTTGACCCTGTCACCCAGCGCCGCAACGATCGCTGCCTGGGTGGTCTCGGGGCTCACTGCAAATTGGGTCATCGCGTTTCCCTCAAACCCGCGCAATCGTCTGGGTGCGACGAATCTTGCTCTGCAACTGGATGATGCCGTAGAGCAGCGCTTCCGCGGTTGGCGGACAACCGGGCACATAGACATCGACCGGCACCACGCGATCACAACCACGCACCACCGAATAACTGTAGTGGTAGTAGCCACCGCCGTTGGCGCAGGAACCCATGCTCAGCACCCAGCGTGGCTCGGACATCTGGTCATAGACCTTGCGCAGGGCCGGCGCCATCTTGTTGCACAAAGTACCCGCCACAATCATGAGATCGGACTGGCGCGGACTGGCACGGAACACCTCGGCACCGAAGCGGCTGATGTCGTAGCGGGCGGTGGCCGCATGCATCATTTCGACCGCGCAACAGGCCAGGCCGAAGGTCATGGGCCACACCGAGCCGGTCTTGGCCCAGTTCATCACCGAGTCGTAACTCGTGGTGACGAAACCTTCCTTGAGAACACCTTCAATCATTCACTACTCCCAGTCCAGGGCGCCCTTGCGCCACATGTACACAAAGCCAATGGTCAGCACGGCCACGAACTCCAGGCCGATCAGGAAGCCGAACATGCCGAGCTCTTTCAGCGCCACGGCCCAGGGAAACAGGAACGCAGTTTCCAGGTCAAACAGGATGAACAGGATCGCAACCAGGTAGTAACGAACGTCAAACTTCATGCGCGCGTCTTCGAAGGCTTCGAAGCCGCATTCGTAAGGAGAGTTTTTGGCCGGGTCTGGTCGATTGGGACCAAGGATGTAGCCGATCACTTGGGGGGCAATCCCCACCGCGATACCGACCAAGATGAACAATAGGACAGGCAGGTACTGATCAAGGTTCATCGCTGGATTCTGATTGAATTGTTCGCCTGGTGCATTGATCTGCAACAAGTACATTAATCTGGTGCCGTCGGCGAGACTCGAACTCGCACAGCTTTCGCCACTACCCCCTCAAGATAGCGTGTCTACCAATTTCACCACGACGGCATTTCTCAGAAGCCCGGTCAGCGTGCGAAACTTTGCGGTTTCAGCCTTCCAGACAGGCTTAGAGTTTACCCTGAATTCGCCACTGTTTCGGGAAGCAACAGCGCAAATTCACACCCTATCACTTGGTCGGGATTTGTGCTGCGCCGGAGGCTGGCACGGCGGGGGCAACCGGTACCACGGCAGGGGCTGCGGGTGCACTGCTGGCCGCCCCTTCCAACACACTGCCACTGCTTACCGGACGCAAGTTTCCAAAGTAGGCCAGGGCCAATGTCGAGACAAAAAACACGGTGGCCAACACCGCCGTGGTACGTGACAGGAAATTGGCACTGCCACTGGCGCCAAACAGGCTGCCCGACCCACCGCTGCCAAATGCCGCACCCATGTCAGCGCCCTTGCCGTGCTGCACCAGAATCAATCCAATCATGGCAATGGCCGAAATCATCTGCGTCGCCAGCAACAGGTTCAACAAAAATCCACTCATCAAATACTCCTAAATATGTAGCAACGAGCCAAGTCTGTCAGGTTGTTGCAGCAATGATTGAAAGAAAATCAGGGGCCTTGAGCGAAGCACCACCAACCAGGCCGCCATCGATATCGGGCTGCCCAAGCAGCTGCGCGGCGTTGGCGGCATTCATGCTGCCACCGTAGAGGATGTGAATGCGATCGGCCTGCGCCGAGGCCGCCTTGAGCTGCGCGCGCAGCACACCGTGCACCTGCTGCGCTTGCTCGGGGCTGGCGGTCTTGCCGGTGCCAATAGCCCACACCGGCTCATACGCCACCACGATCTCGCTGATGCAGTGCCCGTTTTCGTGAATCACGGCGGCCAACTGGCGTTTGACCACTTCTTCGGTCTTGCCCGCCTCTCGTTCCGCCAGGGTCTCGCCCACGCAGACGATCGGCGTCACGCCGCTGGCCAACGCGGTCTTGGCCTTGGCCGCCACCAACTGGTCGGTCTCGCCGTGGTACTGCCGGCGCTCGGAGTGCCCCACGATCGCGTAGCGAACACCAAACTCCTTGAACATGGCGCCGCTGAGTTCGCCCGTGTAGGCACCCGACTCGTGCATCGAAATATCCTGGGCTCCGAGTTCGATGCGGCTACCCGCCACCAGGGTTTGCAGTTGCGCCAGGTACAGCGCGGGCACACACAGCGCGACTTCGCATGGCTGCGCGGGCAGGCCAGCCAGCAACGCCTTGACCAGCGCCTCGTTGGCAGCCAGACTGCCGTTCATTTTCCAGTTACCCGCAATCAGTTTCTTCTTCATGCTGCATCCCATGTCAAAACAATCTTGCCCACGTGCTGGTTCGACTCCATCAGTGCGTGTGCGCGGGCCGCATCAGCGGCGTCAAACGTGCTGTGGATCACCGGTTTGATGCGCCCAGCCTCGATCAACGGCCAGACCACACGGCGACAATCCTGCGCGATCGCGCCCTTGAAAGCAAGGGATCGCGGCCGCAAGGTCGAGCCCGTGACGGTGAGGCGCCGACGCAGCACCAGGCCCGCATTGAACTCACTCTTCACCCCGCCCTGCACGGCGATGATGACCAGTCGCCCGTCTTCAGCCAGGCACTCCACCTCGCGCGCCACATAGCTGCCAGCCACCATGTCCAGAATGACATCGACGCCCTTGCCCTGGGTCAGGCGCAGCACTTCATCCTTGAAATCCTGCGTCTTGTAATTGATGGCGTGGTCGGCACCCAGCGCCAGGCAGGCCGCGCACTTGTCGTCGCTGCCGGCCGTCACCAGCACCGTGGCACCCAGTGCCCTGGCCAGTTGAATCGCCGTGACGCCAATACCGCTGGAGCCGCCTTGAATCAGCAAGGTCTCGCCAGCGCCCAGATGCGCACGGTCAAACACATTGCTCCAGACCGTGAAAACTGTCTCAGGCAGCGATGCCGCCTCAATGTCGGTCCAGCCCTTCGGGACCGGCAGACACTGCGCCGCCGGCGCCACACACCACTGCGCATAACCACCACCGGCCACCAGTGCGCAGACGCGGTCGCCCAGTTTCAGGCCGGCCTGCTCCATGGCAAGCGGATCGCCTTGCTCGATCACGCCTGCGACTTCCAGACCTGGAATATCCGAAGCCCCAGGCGGCACCGGATACAGCCCCATGCGCTGCAATACATCGGGGCGGTTCACGCCGCTGGCATACACGCGAATCAACACTTCACCTGCCGCCGCAACGGGCGCAGGCCGCTGCCCCAGACGCAACACGTCCGGTGCACCGGGAGCGGTGATTTCAATAGCTTTCATGCGATGGTCCGAAGTAGTTTGAAAGCGCCGCCGGGAGGCAACACCTTCAAACCATCAGCTTACTGCTGTTGCTGTTGCGACTGATCCTGACCGCGATCCAGCAGCGCCTTCATGGACAACTTGACGCGACCCTTCTCGTCGGTCTCCAGCACTTTGACCTTGATGATCTGGCCTTCCTTGAGATAGTCGGAGACCTTCTCGACACGTTCGTGTGCGATCTGGCTGATGTGCAACAGGCCGTCCTTGCCAGGCAGCAGATTGACCAGCGCACCAAAGTCCAGAATCTTCGTGATGGCACCCTCGTAAACCTTGCCGATTTCGACTTCAGCGGTGATCTGCTCGATGCGGCGCTTGGCTTCCTCGGCCTTGGCGGGATCGGTAGAGGCGATGGTGATGGTGCCGTCTTCCTCGATGTTGATCTGGGTGCCGGTTTCTTCGGTCAGCGCGCGGATCACCGAGCCGCCCTTGCCGATCACGTCACGGATCTTCTCGGGATTGATCTTCATGGTGAACAGACGCGGCGCGAAGTTGGACACTTCGGTCTTGGCTTCGGCCATCGCCTCTTGCATCTTGCCCAAAATGTGCATGCGGGCTTCCTTGGCCTGGGCCAAAGCCACTTGCATGATTTCCTTGGTGATGCCCTGGATCTTGATGTCCATCTGCAGCGCCGTGATGCCGTTGGTGGTACCGGCCACCTTGAAGTCCATGTCACCCAGGTGGTCTTCGTCACCCAAAATGTCGGTCAACACCGCAAAGCGGTTGTCTTCCTTGATCAGGCCCATGGCGATGCCGGCCACGTGCGCCTTCATGGGCACACCCGCATCCATCAGGGACAGGCAACCACCGCACACGGAAGCCATGGAAGAAGAGCCATTGGACTCGGTCACTTCCGACACCACACGCATGGTGTAGGGGAAGTCTTCCTTGTTTGGCAATACGGCAATCAGCGCGCGCTTGGCCAGACGGCCGTGGCCGATTTCGCGGCGCTTGGGCGTGCCCACGCGACCGGTTTCGCCGGTGGCGAACGGAGGCATGTTGTAGTGCAGCATGAAGCGGTCTTCGTACTCGCCGGCCAGGGCGTCAATGCGCTGTGCATCGCGCTCGGTACCGAGGGTGGTTACGACCAGCGCTTGCGTTTCACCACGGGTGAACAGGGCGGAGCCGTGCGTGCGGGGCAGCACGCCATTGCGGATTTCAATCGCGCGCACGGTGCGCGTGTCGCGGCCGTCGATGCGGGGCTCGCCAGCCAGAATCTGACCGCGCACGATCTTCGCTTCGATGTCAAACAGTAGGCCTTCGACCGCCACTGAATCAAATGCCACGCCGTCCAGTTTCAGATCGGCCATGACCACGGCGTAGGCTTCGCGGCAAGCGCGGGTACGCGCCTGCTTGTTGCGGATTTGGTAAGCCGCAACCAGCTTGTCTTTGGCAAGCGCATCGATCTTGGCAATCAGGGCTTCGTTCTTGGCAGGTGCCTTCCAGTCCCAGACTGGTTTACCGGCGTCACGCACCAGCTCGTGGATGGCGTTGATGGCGACGTTGCCCTGCTCATGGCCAAACACCACGGCGCCCAACATGATTTCCTCGGACAGTTGCTGGGCTTCCGATTCGACCATCAGCACAGCGGCCTCCGTACCGGCAACAACCAGGTCCATGACGGAGTCCTTGCGCTGGGTCTGCCCGGGGTTGAGCACGTATTCGCCGTTGATGTAACCCACGCGCGCGGCGCCAATTGGACCGCTGAACGGAATGCCGCTGATCGACAGCGCTGCGCTGACTGCAATCATGGCGGCGATGTCAGCGTCTACCTCGGGGTTCAGCGAAACAGTATGGATCACCACGTGCACTTCGTTGAAAAAGCCCTCGGGAAACAGGGGACGAATTGGACGATCGATCAGGCGGCTCGTCAAGGTCTCGAACTCGCTGGGGCGGCCTTCGCGCTTGAAGAAGCTGCCAGGAATCTTGCCCGCAGCGTACGTTTTCTCAAGGTAGTCGACGGTCAGCGGAAAGAAGTCCTGGCCGGCCTTGCCTTCAGTCTTGGCGACCACGGTTGCCAGCACCACGGTACCGTCCATGTCCAGCAGCACGGCGCCGGTGGACTGACGCGCGATTTCGCCGGTTTCCATGGTGACCGTGTTCTGGCCCCACTGGAAGGTCTTGGTCACTTTGTTGAATATGCTCATTGCTTTTCTCCTGGTCGTATTTGGGAGGTGCAGGCCACCCCACCTGAGCCCGGAAACACGCCTCGCAGAACACGATGCCATTCCAGAGAATCTCGGGGTTCTTGCAGCAACCCCGATCGCCTTTGGAATGACACAGCTTCGCTCCGCTTGCGTACCTTCCGCTAAATAAACAACAAAGCGCCTGAGCTAGTCGACTAACTCAGGCGCTTCTCATTCGTGGGGCCGATTACTTACGCAGACCCAGCTTGGCAATCAACGCGGTGTAACGATCCGCGTCTTTGGACTTCAAATAGTCCAGCAGCTTGCGCCGACGACTCACCATACGCAACAGACCGCGACGACCATGGTGGTCCTTGGCGTGTGTCTTGAAGTGGGGGGTGAGCTCGTTGATGCGTGCGGTCAGCAGGGCAACCTGAACTTCGGGGCTACCGGTGTCGCCGGCTTGGCGGGCGTTGTCTTTGACAACCGCAGCTTTGATGCTGGAGAGAATCATGTCGTGTATCCGTGAATGTGTGGCCTGCGAGCAAGCCAACGTTGAACAACTTGCGCCAGGTGCTGGAACTGCTCTTGGCGTGCGCTTAGCGGGTGCAAAGCCTTGGAATTATAGCCCATTTCCCCGACAGGGATGTCACCCGGGGGGGGTGCGATTCAAGGTGTTGAGGGGCGGGGCCTCAGGAGACCAGACCGTCGGGGGGGACTGCGCGAGCCCCCTGCGGCGCGGCGCGGCGGAGCCGACGGCGACCAAACGGGCGGGCGCGGGCCAGGTGCGCCAGCCGAAGAAGGAGGGCGAGCACACCGCAGGGAAAAAACGCGCTGGCACCCCGGGCGCCCAAGGGCGCAGCCAGGGCGCGGGGCGACTGTGCCAGGCAGATGGTCGAACCGGGCCGCCTCCTCACCCTGCCCCCCCGCGGGGGCGCGTGGCCAGCACGGGGGCCGCCCCCCCGCGCGCCCCACCGGGGCGGCGCCCTGGGCCGGGTGAAGCCACGGGGGCGCGCCCCGCACCCGGCCCCCGCAGCCGGGGGGGGTGACCACACCAGCGCACAGTGGCCGGAGCCGCCCCGAGAGCGGGCCCGGGCCACAGCAGGATGGCCAGGGCCGGCGCCAGGGCCGGCCACCTTGACCCGTCACCCGCCCAGCCTGGCCCCAAGGTCCCACCCCGAGTGCCCCGCCTACCCCGGTCGCGCCATCTTGCAGTTGCTGGGCTGCGCCGCGCTAGCCGCTTCAATCGTCCTGATGATCCGAAAGCCATACCCCGAACCCTCGACATCAAACTTGACGCCCGGGCTGCCGGCCTTGTCCATCACACCGACCACCAGGGCCTGCTGAAACTGGTGGTCGACTTCGCGCATGGTGCCACTCTGACCAAAGAGGCTGACGCTGGCGCGCTCCAGTTGGGCTGCCAGTGCAGGCGCTGCGCTGCTACCGGCCCTTTCGATCGCCTGGGCCAGCGCCTCGACCATCAGTTGCATGCGCATATGCACGTAGTCGTCGGCCGGCTTGGGGAGGCGCTGGCGAAACAACTGGTAGAAGGCCTCGCTTTGGGCCGTCTGGACGTTGGGCAACCAGTCGGCGACGGCAATCACGCGACCAATGCCGGCATCACCCATGGCCGCCGGTGCACCCAAGGCGTTGCCGTAGAAAGTGTAGAACTTTCCCTCGTAGCCGACATCGCGCGCGGCCTTCACCATCAAGGTCAAGTCGTTGCCCCAGTTGCCGGTGATGACTGCCTGCGCGCCACTGGCCTTGATCTTGGTCGCATAGGGTGAGAAGTCCTTGATGCGCGCCATCGGGTGCAGTTCCTCGCCAACAATTTGCACGTCCGGACGTTGCGCGCCCAATTGCCGCTTCGCCTCACGCAACACGGCTTGGCCAAAGCTGTAGTCCTGGCCGATCACGTACACGCTCTTGAGCGCGCTGTCGTCCTTGATCACGCTCATCAACGCGGCCATGCGCATGTCGGCGTGGGCATCGAAGCGGAAGTGCCAATAGCTGCATTTCTCGTTGGTCAACACCGGATCGACTGCCGAGTAGTTCAAAAACACCACCCGCTTGGCGGGCTCGCGTTCATTGTGTTTATTGATGGCGTCGATCAGCGCCAGCGCGTTGGCCGACGAGTTGCCCTGCGTGATGACCTGGGCACCGCCGTCGATCGCCGAGCGCAACAGAGTGAGGGCTTCTTCGTTTTGCCCTTTGCTGTCAAAGCGCTCCAGCGCCAGCATCTGCGCACCCCCGCCCTGCTTGACGCCGCCGCGCGCATTGACGCGTTCGATGGCCCAGACCAGGTTGCGGTAAACCGCCTCGCCAGCGTTGGCATTGGGGCCGCTCAAGGCCTCGATCATGGCGATCTTGATCGGAGCCGCCACGGGCTGGGCAGCACAGAAGACGGGGACACATAGCGCCACCAGGAACAAATTCAATAGCCAGCGACCAAAAATATACATCCGGTTTTCTCTCTTGAAAAAGGGCCGCGTCACTCTCAGATTTGGTGACGCAGCGGGTTCATGTTGAACGCCGCGCAGTGTACAAGGAGTCACCTCATGTTTTTCGCCGCCACCGCCCCTGCCCGCCACTACCGTCCCGCCCTTGCCCCGACTGATCGCGCCTTGCAGCGTTTCATGGCCGAAGCGCTGCAGCCGAGCCGCCGACAAGCCGGCTCGATTACCGAAGACGAGAAGGGTTACACCCTGAGTTTTGACATGCCTGGTGTTGCCAAGGAGCAGCTCGGTATCGACATTGAAGGCAGCATCGTGCGCATCGAAACCCGCGAAGGCGCGCCGCGTCACTACAAGGCCGCGTACGAGCTGCCACAAGACATCGACGCGACGCAGAGCGAAGCCAAGCTCGACAACGGCGTGCTGACACTGAAGCTCAGCAAGCTGGTGCCCCAGTCCAAGGCGACGACACTCAACGTCAACTGAAAACACCAGCGCAACAGTCTCGTCATTGCGGGCGACTTGAAGCCCGTCATGGCGAGCCTCCTGAATCCGGGCCGATACCACACACCGACCTTGAACCCGCATCGTCATTACGAGCGCAGCGTGGCAATCCATGGTGGTGTCCCCGCCAAGGTGGATCGCCACGCTGCGCTCGCGATGACGAAGTGGATTGCTTCACTGCGTTCGCAATGACGACCGGTTCATGCAAGGCGCAGCGCGGCAATCCATGGTGGTCGGCCAGTCAGAATGGATCGCCGCAGCCCTTGGCCTCGCGATGACGGGGAGTGGGTTGGCGATGACGTGCAGCGCGCACGCTTGGAGCCGTCTGGGCCAGTTACCACCAGCGCCGTCACGGCGTGGGCCATTGGCTTGTGCGTTCGGCGCCGATCCAACTAAAGCGAGTCGAGTGCCCAACGCGGCTTGACGTCGAAGGCGTAGGTCTTGGCGGCAACGGACGCGCCACTTTGCAGCCGCATGGCAGCGGCCATGGCGATCATGGCGCCGTTGTCGGTGCACAGGTGCAACTCCGGGTAGTGCACCCGCACCCGCTGACGGGCGCAGGCGGCATCAAGCTGGTCGCGTAAGCTGCGATTCGCGCCCACACCACCCGCCACCACCAGGCGCTTCAAGCCGCTTTGCGCCAATGCCGCGAGCGACTTTTTGACCAGAACTTCGACAATCGCAGCCTGCGTGGACGCTGCCAAGTCTGCCAGCATGGTGGCCGGTAACGCCTCCACCGTGCAACCCTGGGCCTGGGCCAGCTTTTTGGCCTGCACCATCACCGCCGTCTTCAGACCCGCAAACGAGAAGTCCAGGTTGCCGCTGTTCAACAAAGGACGCGGCAGTTTGTATGCGTTGGCATCACCACTCTGCGCCAGGCGTGACAGCGCCGGCCCACCGGGGTAACCCAAACCGAGTAGCTTGGCCGACTTGTCAAAGGCCTCGCCCGCCGCATCGTCAATGGTTTCACCCAACAGTTCGTAGCGCCCTACCCCGTCGACCCGCATCAGTTGCGTGTGGCCACCCGACACCAGCAGCGCAATGAAGGGGAATTCGGGTGGGTCGCTGCTCAGGAACGGCGACAACAAATGCCCTTCCAGGTGGTGCACACCCAACACCGGCTTATCCAGGGCGGCCGCCATGGCACAGGCCACGCCGGCACCCACCAGCAGAGCCCCTGCCAAACCGGGCCCCCGCGTGAACGCCACCACATCGACCTGCGCCAAGCTGCATGCGGACTCTTTGAGAACCTGCTGCGTCAGCGGCAACACGCGCCGAATATGGTCCCGGCTGGCCAGTTCAGGCACTACGCCTCCATAGGCCTGGTGCATCTCGATCTGGCTGTAGAGCGCGTGCGCCAGCAACACCGGCACACCCTTGGCACGTGTCTGCACCAAGGCCACACCCGTCTCATCACACGAGGACTCAAAACCCAGCACCAGCATGTTTTCCAGCATAGAGGCGGGAGTGTAGAGGAAGGCCCGTACAACGCACTGGCAGAATCCTTGCAAGGCCCGGTCCAGCGCTGATCTGCCCCTGCCAAGCATGCCATCACCCAAAGCCACCATGACCGCCTATTCACTGCCTTTGAGCCAGCACGACATCGAGTCGCTTGAACGCGCCACACTGGACGCGGTAGCGCCACCCGCCGTGGAGGAATTGGACGGCTGGTTGTTGCCTTTTGACCGCAGCACCATCGGCCGCGCGATCAGCGCCGTGCCGCTGCGTCACGACGCTGGTCCCGTCTCGGTGGTGCAAGCGATGCAGGCGCGCTACGCGGCGCACGGCTTGCGCGCCGCATTTCGGGTCGCCGACGTGCCCGGTCTTGCAGCAGTGCGCACGGAGATGGCGCGCCTGGGCTACCTCCCGCAGCAAGCCACCCTGGTGCAGGTCGGCTCGGCCACGCGCATGCGCGAGATTTGCGACGCACCCCCGGCGCCGGTCAGCACCACACCGGACGACGCCTGGGCGGCGCCATTTCTCACCGCCGGCTTCGACCCGGTGGACGGGGCCAACCGCATCCAGGCTTTGCGGCGTGCCCAAAACGCGGTCTACGCGACAGTCCGCGAAGGTGACCAGACACTGGCCTGCGGCACCGCCGCATTCGGCTTTGGCTGGGCCAGTATCCACGGCATGCGTACCGTAGCGCACCGTCGCGGCCAGGGGATGGCGGTGCGCGTGTTGGCCGGTCTGGCCGATGCTGCCCTGGCGCGCGGGCTGGAGCGGGTGTTTTTGCAGGTGGAGGCCGAGAACACGGCGGCGCTTGCCTTGTACCGGCGCGCCGGTTTTTCCACTGCATGGCGTTACCACTACTGGCGGCCCGCGCAAACCTGACTGGCCGCGTCGAGCCGCACGGCTGCGGCGGGGATGGCGATGTCGCGCACTCGCCAACTGCATGCGCAGTTTCCGGGCTGGTTGCTAGACCTCCAGGTCGTCCCGATCACCGGCACGCCGGGTTTGGGAGCGCTGCACCAGCAGCGAGATCAGCAGCACAGCGGCGGCCGAGCCGGTCATCACAGGAGAGGACGCCAGCATATCGGCCAGGCCGTCAACCGCCTGAATGCTGACCTGCTGCACGTGTTTGACCAAGGTGATGACATCGCCGGTCTGAACGTTCAGGGCGTCCTCGGCGCGCACATGCATCTCCGGCCACCCACTGCGAAACCGGATGCTTGCAAAGATGCCATTGGCAACCGCGACGAGTGACAGCACGCCCAAGGGGCGCAACAGATGCTCCAGCAGGCGGCCACGCTCGGCCGGGGGTGCAAATTCATACACTTCGCCGACCAGTTGTGCAATGGAGATTTCAGATACCTCGCAGCCGGACCTGTCCAGCGTCGGTGTTTTGGGCGTATCGTTGGGGTTCATGGTGTTTCTCTCCTGTTTGTGGGGGACGCCACATGGCGTAGGCGAGACGGTGTGCACGTCGTCGACAGACAAAAGCATCGGGACGCCACCTGCGGCCATCAGGATAGACCAGAGTCTGGCGCCAACATGTTTCAAATTGATGTCCAAGTGCGACATCATGTAAACGAGCAAACTTATTTGATTTTCATGAATCAGACTACGACTCGCCGCACACGCGAAGACGCAAAGCCCAAGTCGGGCGTGATCGGACAACTCGGCCATGCGGCCGCCTTTGAAGGAAACAGACCATGCGCTACCTATTCGTTGTGATCTTGATGGTGCTGGGGTCGATGACTTCAGCGATGGCTCAGGTGAGCGTGGGGATTGGCTTCTCGATGCCCGGTGTCAGCATCGGCATCAACTTGCCCGCCTACCCAGACTTGGTCCGCGTGCCCGGCTACCCGGTGTACTACGCGCCGCAAATCGATTCAAACTACTTCTTCTACGACGGCATGTACTGGGTTTACCAGAGTGACAACTGGTACGCCAGCTCCTGGTACAACGGGCCGTGGGGCCTTGTGGCACCGGAGGTGGTGCCGGTGTTCATCCTGCGCATCCCGGTCAGCTACTACCGGGTTCCCCCGGTGTACTTCCGGGGTTGGCGCCCGGACGCGCCGCCGCGTTGGGGCGACCACTGGGGCCATAACTGGAATCAACGTCGAAGTGGCTGGGACCGTTGGGACCGCCGATCGGCGCCAGCGCCCGCACCATTGCCCACCTACCAGCGGCGCTACTATGGGGATCGGTATCCGCACGCGGACCAGCAACCTTCGTTGCAGGGCCAGAACTACCGTTACCGGCCACGCGACCCGGTCGTGCGTCAACACAGCCGCGAGCCAGACACGCAACACAGACCCGTGCCAACGCCCTATGTACAACAGGGTGATGCATCCAGCCCACCCATCCCTCAGCCCCGCCGGCAGTCGCAGGCAGACGCGCAGCGGGCACCCGCGCCATCCACACACGTGCAGCAGGGCGACGCTTCCAGCCCACCGCCACCCAGCCCCGACGTGCGCCAACCTTCCGTGCAAGGGCGTCAAAAGGACCGCGACAAGCGCGATGAGCGCGGCAAAGACCGCGACCACGAACGCGGCGAGGAGCGCGGCAAGGCCAACCGGTAGGCCCTCAATAACGGGCCAACTCAGGCGGCGTCGGTGCTGAAGGGCTCGGGCGTGTGGTCCAACGGGTCGGTGGTCAGGCGCTCGTATTCGGAGATCACCTGGGCGCCGATGAGCAACAGGGTGGCCGCCAGTTCAAGGCTCAACAGCACCGCGATCGAGGTGGTCAGCGAACCGTACACCGTGCCGATCTGCGACAGCGTGGTGAAGTACCACACCAGCACATGGCGCGACAGTTCCCACAGCAGTGCGGCGCAAAGGGCTCCCAGCAGCGCGTGTTGCAGCGACAGGCGGCCGACCGGCATCACCAGGTAGACCGAGGTCAGCACAAAGACCTCGCCCGCGAAGCCCAGCAGGTACAACAGCGCGCCCGAGAGGCCCCCCAGCGACCAGGTGCGCCACAGAAACACGACCTCGCGCTGGCCCATCGCCTGCAGGCTGCCGGCCACCAGTGTGGCCAGCAACAGCCCGAGCCCGAGCGACAGGATGTAGACATAGGGAATCGCCGCCGAGATCAGAAAGTGGCGGCGCTTGATCACCACACGGTGATGAAAGATCACCGACATGGCGTTCTCCAGCACCGTGAACGCCAGGGAGCTGAAAAACAGCATGCTGACGAGCAGTACCAGTCCCAACACGTCGCGATGCACCAGAAAGTTGGCCAGCTCCGCCACAATCGCCTTGGATTGCCCGGGAATTAGCCATTCAAGATAACGGCCCAGTGTCTCCAGCAGCGCCGCCTGCTCGACAAAGTGCGACAGCGCAATCACCGTCAGTATCAGCATCGGCACGATCGACAACAAGGCGTAGTAGGCCACGGCGCCGGCCAGCAGCAAGCCCTGGTTGGCGCGAAAACCTTTCAGGGTGCGCAGGGCGAACGCGCCGGGATGCTTGAGAACCTGAATGGCGTGGCGGCTGACTATTTGCATGAGCCATGAAGCCTACACCCATTGCCGCAACGGCTCAATTCAGCAAGGCGTTGATCGGGATCAGGTCCTCCGCCTTGAGACTGCCGGCCGCCTGGCGCAGCCGCAGGCCCGTCAGCAGCACGTCATAGCGTGCCTTGGCCAGTTTGGCCTTGGTGTCGAACAACTGGCTCTGCGAGTTCAGCACATCGATGTTGATGCGCACGCCGACCTGGTAGCCCAGCTTGTTGGCGTCCAAGGCGCTTTGCGTGGAGATCTCCGCGGCCTCCAGTGCCTTGACCTGCCCTTGCAGCGACAACACGCTGAGAAAGGCGCTGCTGGTGTCCTGCGTGGCCTTGCGTTGCTGGATGTCGAGGTCGCTGCGCGCCTTGTCTTCCAGCGCCAGGGTCTCCTTGATGCGGTTTTGCACCGCAAAGCCGGCAAACAAGGGCACGCTGAAGGTCAGGCCAAGGGTGGCGGTGTTGCTGCGACTGTCGGTGGCGCTCAAGACCGAGCCGTTGGCCTGGCTGATCTTGTAGTTGCCGTACAGGTCCAGCGTGGGCTTGTGGCCGGTGCGGGCCTTGTCGGTCTCCAGCTTGGCAATGTCCAGCGCCAGTTTGGCCTGTGTGATGCCGGGGTGCGAGGCCTGCGCTTGCTGCACCCATTCGCCCACGTTGTCGGGTTGCAGGGCGGGCATGGCCACCGGCAGCGCCAGCGGCCTGGGCTGGCTGTCGGGCTTGCCCACCAACTGGTCCAGCGCAATGCGTTTGATGCGCAGGTCGTTCTCGGCGGCGATCTCCTGGGCGATCACCAGGTCGTATCTGGCCTGTGCTTCGCGCGTGTCGGTGATGGTGGAGGTGCCGACTTCGAAGTTGCGCTTGGCCGAGGCCAGTTGCTCGGCCACAGCCGCCTTCTGAGCTTTGACAAAAGTCAGGCTGTCCTGCGCGGTAAGCACGTCGAAGTAGGCCTGCGCCACGCGCACCACCAGGTCTTGCTCGGCGGCGGCCAACTGCGCCTGCGCCACGTCGGCGCCTTTTTGGCCCTGCTCGAGGTTGATCCAGTTGGCCGGGCGGTACAGCGGCTGGGAGCCACTCAGCGAGGCGGAGTTGCCGCCAAAGGTGGTTTCCGCCTTGGGCGCGCCCTCGCTGCGGTTGACCAGGTTGGTGCGCGAGGCGTCCAGCACCAGGCCCGCCGTGGGCAGTATGCCGGCGCGGGCCTGGGCGGCCTTGGCCTGGGCCGCCTCAAACTGCGACTTGGCCGACTGGTAGGTCGCATCAAAAGTGCGTGCCGCCGCGTGCAGCTCTACCAGGCTTTGCGCACCAGCGGGCAGAGACAGGGCCAGGCTGATGGCGGCAGCGAGGGGCGACAGGGGCAAAAAGGGCAAGGGACGAAACAACTTCATGGGGGACCTTGTTGGGTTCACATTAAAGGGAAGAGACCGAGAAAGCCCCGTCACTGCGAGCGCAGCGTGGCAGTCCATGGATTCAGGAGTCCTGGATTGCTTCACTGCGTTCGCAATGACGACCGGTTCATGAAAAGCGAAGGGACGCAATCCATCGCTCCAAAATACATGGATCGCCACGGCCTGCGGCCTCGCGATGGCGATGCTGGGTCAAGGTCCGTGTTCGGTATCGAATCCGATTCGGGAAGCTCGCAATGACGGGCTGCGACGATCCCTCTGGGCGATCAACCGGGATTCGTGGCGCGTCGACGCGGTGCAGCCATGCGACACCCGTCACACCGACCCCGCCGCAGGCACCGGCGCGCTGCTGGCCGAGCGACGCGCAAAGAGCTTCATTACCAGGCGGTACACCACACGCACCAGCAGCAGCGTCAGGATCGCCTCGGCAAAGGTCTGCAAGAAGGCCAGCAGGCCCATGCGGTGCTGTGCCCGGAGCTGGAACTTGGCCACCATGCGGTCGCGGGCGATCTCGATGCTGTCGTAGAAGGTGGGTACCACCAGCAGCGTCAGCAGCGTGGAGGTGATGGTCCCGCCAATAATGGCCACCGCCAGCGGCTGGTAGAACTCGCCGCCCTCGCCCAGCCCGATGGCCACCGGCGTCATGCCCGCGATCAGCGCAAAAGTGGTCATCAGGATCGGGCGCAGGCGCAGGCGCCCGGCATGCATCAAGGCGTCTTCGCGGTCATAACCCTCGGCCTCGCGCTTGCGCGCGGCGTCCAGCAACAGGATGGCATTCTTGGCGACCAGGCCCATCAACATGATCACGCCGATGAAACTCATCAGGTTCAAGGTGCCGCCGGTGATCAGCAGTGCCAGCACCACGCCTATCAGCGACAGGGGCAGCGACAACATGACTGCCAGCGGCGCGGTGAACGAGCCAAACTGAATCACCAGAATCAGGTACATCAAGCCAATGCCGGACAACAGGGCAATCAGCATCTCGGTGAACAGTTCCTTCTGGTCCTGCCCCGCACCCCCCAACGCCAGGCCGTAACCAGGCGGGTAATCGAAGGTCTTGGCCAGCTTCATCGCGTCGTCGGTCACCTCGCCGTTGGAGCGACCTTGTGCATTGGCCGACACCGTGATGTTGCGTTTGCCGTTGGCATGCTCGATACCGGACGGACCCTTGCCCATGGTGATGGTGGCGATCTGGTCGAGCGGCACCATCTGGTTGCTGCCGGAGACGGCAATCGGCAGGCGCTCGATGTTCTCCTTGCTGACGCGGTCATCCGGATGCAGGCGCACCGCCACATCGCGCGTCTCGCCGGTGGGGTCGACCCAATCGCCCACCTCGATGCCGGCAAAGGCAACGCGCAAGGCTTGCGCCGCATCACCGGCCGAGATGCCCATCGAATTGGCCAGACCCCGGTTGAGCTCGATCTTCAGCTCTTTCTTGGGGTCTTGCTGCGACAGACCCACATCCACCGCACCCGGAACCAGCCGCAGCTTGTCCATATAGGCGTTGGTGATCTCCATGAGCTTGCGCGAATCCGGGCCGGTGAACTCGATCTGGATCGGCTTGCGCGCACCATTGTTCAGATCGTCCAGGACCACGTACTCCGCTCCAACCAGGGCGCGCACCTTCTCGCGCAGCTCGGCCGCGATCTGTTTGGCGCTGCGCTGGCGGGTGTTGCGCTTGCCAATGTCGACATAAATCCGGCCGCCATTGGCCGTGATGTTGCTGTTGGTCTCTTTGGTCTCGGCAATCGAGCGCGCCATCTCGGCGGCGCGCTCCATCTTCAGGCGGGCGTACTCGATCGACGACGAGGCGGGCGTGCGCACCTCGATCATCAGGTTGCCCGAGTCAGCGGTGGGCAAGAAACTGGTGCCACCCCATTTGACCTGCAACCCCACGGCACCGATCAGGCTCAGTAGCGCGATCACGGTCATCCAGCGCCGGTGATGCAAGGCCCAGGCGATCACGTTGCCGTAGCGGTCGGACTGGTGATCAAACCAGTTGTTGAAACGTGCCAGCACCGCGCCCAAGCCCTTCTTGGGGGCGGTGTGGTGGTCGGGCGGATCGCCCCAATAGGCCGACAGCATGGGGTCCAGCGTGAACGAGATGCCCAGGCTGACCAGCACCGAACAGGTCACCGTCAGGGCAAACGGCCGGAACCACTCACCCGACACTCCGGGCATGAAAGCCACCGGAATGAACACCGCAATGATCGAAAACGTGGTGGCCGCGACGGCCATGCCAATTTCGGCGGTGCCTTCCAGAGAGGCCTTGCGCCGGTCCGAGCCGCGCTGCATGTGGCGCACGATGTTTTCGCGCACCACGATGGCGTCATCAATCAGCACGCCAATGGCCAACGAGAGCCCCAACAGGGTCATGAAATTAAGCGTGAAGCCACACAACCAGACCGCGATGAACGCGGCAATCACCGAGGTGGGCAAACTCAGCGCCGTGATCAGCGTCGAGCGCCAGGAGTTCAGGAAGGCGTACACCACAAAAATGGTCAACACCGCGCCCAGGATCAGCGACTCGATCACGTTGTTAAGGCTGCGCTGCGCGTCCACGCCGCCATCGCGGGTGATTTCAAGCTGGGTGCCGGGATGATTCTTGGCCAGCTCGTCGTTGATCTCCTTCACCGCGGCGCGTAGGGTCGCGGCAACACTGACGGTGCTGGCGTCACGCGAGCGCGTCACAAACATGCCCACGTTGGGTTTGCCACTGCGGATGCTGAAGCTGTCGACATCGGCAAAGCCATCGGCGATGGTTGCCACCTGTCCCAGACGAACCACCTGGTCTGCGAAGCGCTTGACGACGATGTCCTGGAACTCCGCAGGCGACTCGATACGCCCGACCAGGCGAATGCTCTCCTCGTCAAGCTTGCCGCGCACCTTGCCAACCGGCGCATTGGTGTTCTGCGCCCGCAGCGCCGCCACCACCTCGCCCACCGACACGTTGTACTCGCGCAGCTTCTCAGCCCGCAGCAGCACCGACAGCTCCCGCTTGAGCGAGCCATTGATGTTGACCGTGGCCACGCCCGCGATGCCGCGCAGCCTGTCGGCCAGCACGTCTTCGGCCAGTCGGGAAATCTCGGCGTGGCTCTGCTTGCTGCTGGACAGCGCCATGTTCATGATCGGCTGTGCGGACGGGTCGTAACGCCGCAACACCGGTTCACGCATCTCGGTGGGCAGCTTGTAGCGCACGCTGGAGATCACGTTGCGCACCTCGTCGGAGGCCTCGATCATGTTCTTCTTGAACGAGAAGATCACGTCAAAGCGCGCATTGCCCTCGGTTGAGTTGGAGTAAACCTCGGTGACGCCGGAGATGCTTTGCAGCGATTTCTCGATGCGGTTGACGATCTCGCGCTCCACCGTGTCGGGCGAGGCGCCGGGATAGGCAATCGTCACGAACAGGCCGGGCACCTCCACATCCGGGTTCTGGTTGACCCGCAGCTTGCTCATGGCCAGCAGGCCCATCGCCATCAAGGCGATGATCAGGACGATGGTCGCCGTGGGGCGCTTGATACTGAAGTCTGAGAGAAACATGCTTACTTCCTCAGTGCCGTCACGGCGGCGGACGCCACCGCCACGGGTGGCTTGACGGTCACCATCTCGACCAACTGCCCTTCCTTGAAGCTGGAGCTGGGGTTGCGCAGGATGGTGTCCCCCTCGGCCAGGCCGCTGCGCACTTCAAAGTCGCCGGTGCGCGGGTCGCGCGCACCCAGGGCCAAATCGACCCGGTTCAGGGCGTTGGCCTTGACCCGCCATACCGACGACTTGTCCCCCGAACGCACCACCACCGACTCAGGCAAGGTCAGCGCCTTGATATTGGCCGACTCGATCGTGCCTTCGGCATACAAACCCGAGACCTTGGGTTGCTTGGCATCCACGAAGCTCACCAACACTTCCACCTGGCGGGTCACATCGTTGGCGCTGGGGTCCACACGCGTGACCTTGCCGCGAAACTCCTGCCCGGCATAACCATTGATTCGAAAGCTGACCGACTGCCCCACCGAGACCACACTGATCTTGTCCGCCGATACCCGCCCGGCAAAACGCATGCTGGTGGGGTCCATCACTTTGAACAACTCCTTGCCGATGGCGGCTGTGTCGCCGGCCGACACCTTGCGCTCGCCCACCACCCCGTCAAAGGGAGCGCGCACGATAGTGCGCTCGAGCTGCTGGCGCGCCAGCACCACGCGGTTTTTGGAGGCCGACAATTCGCTTTGCGCGCCATTGCGGCGCACCTCGGCGTCATCAAGCGCCTGTAGCGAAGTCATGCCAGAGGCGCGCAGAGTCTTGAGGCGTTGCAGATTGCGCTCGGCCTGGTCCAGCGCCTGCACCGCGTTGCGGGCGTTGTCCTCGGCCGAACGCAGGCTGTCCTGAATGGCCGTCTGGTCCAGGCGTGCCAGCACGTCGCCGCGGCGCACCACGTCGCCGTTTTCCTTCAGCACTTGCATCACCACGGCCGACACCTCGGCCCGCAGGTCGGCCTTGCGTTCGGGCTGGATTGATCCGGTCACGACAGGACCGGACGCCAGCGTGTTGGCTTGTACCGTGATGAAGTCCTCAGGCGCGATCACCAGCTTGGCGGGTTGGGCGCTGGCATCCTTCTTGGTGTCGCCCTTGCCAGGGGACTTGTCGCAGGCCGCCAGGCTTGTGGCCAGGACGGCGGCGATGAGCAGGGGACGCAGCATAGTGAACTCTCCTTGTGGGATTATTGAAATCGGGGATAGCCTGATACAGGACGAATACCAATGCCCAGCGTGAGGTCATGGTTATCGGCTGAACGCCAAGTGCGCCGGATCGTAATGCATGGATCGGCCTTTTCAAGTACCGATGCGACCAAATGCGTGATTGCAGGACGAATCAGCGGGTTCGGGCGACCAGCCGCAAACAACTTTGCGACTTCGCACCTGCTGGAGTGGGCACAATTGGCCGAAAGAAAGAGGCTGGATGAAACCATCATTTTCGAACTGGCGCTCGGTACGCATGTGGGAGACGCGGGTGACGCGCGACTTGCGCCAGCAGCGCGCGCTGTGGCTGCACGGGCTGTGCATCGGGCTGATCACCCTGATGGTCACCTGGGGCGCGTCGGCGCTGCAAATGCACCTGGGCAACGAATCGCTGGCGCTGCGCTACCTGGTGTCCCTGGGCGTGGGCTACCTCGCCTACCTGTTGACGGTGCGTGTGTGGGCGCAAGCCCTCATCCGGCCCACCCATGCTGACGTTCCCGACCTGTCGGGACTTGATTTACCGAGCATCCAAGGCGACGGCGGCAAGCCCGGCCTGCCCGATGTGAACAGCGGTGGCGGCGGGGACTTTGGGGGCGGTGGTGCGTCGGGAGACTTTTCCGACGGCGCGGCGGGCGCGGCGGACGGCATAGGGGATCTGGCGGGTGGTGCCATCGAGGTGGCCGCTGGCTGTGATGAAGCCGCCATCGTGGTCGTACCCGTGGTCGCCGTGTTCTTGATGGGCTGTGCACTCTTCTTGGGAGCGGGCTCCTTGGTGCTGCTGTACTTTGGCTGGGAGGTGCTGCTTGCCGTGGCGGTGGAACTGGCGTTCTCGTACGCCACGGCCCGCACCGCCGTGCGGGTGTCGCGCGAAGGCTGGGCATCAGCAGCCGTGCGCCTGACCTGGAAACCCCTGGCTGGTGCCGTGGTGTGCGCGGTAGCGCTTGGGGCGGCGATTGACTACTTCATACCAGCAGCGCAGTCTTTGCCTCAGGCGCTGAAGATATTGGGGGCCTGAGAGGTGCTTGCACACCAATCGCCCGCAGCGCTGGCAACTCAACGTTCGGCTCGTCTGCGGCTCGGCATCTGATTCGGCGGCACGAGTCCGCGAAACATCTCCGTCATCGCCTCCAGCTTGTCGCGTCCTGATTGCTCGCCATGAAAATCAGAAAGCAAGCGCAGCACGTCGCTTCTCAAATACCACAGGGTCTGAATGTCAGCCGCGCGGGTGATGTCGGACCATGCCTTGGGTGAGCCGACGTTCTCATCCGTGTCGATACTCGCCAGGGCATCGAGCATGGCGGTGCGAATTTTTTCCACCCGCGCATTGGTATCGCTGATGGACCGCTTGTCAGTCAACCGCGCTGCAACGCCGGTCTTGATGCGCGAAATGGTCTTTCGCATGGTCGTCAGTCTACGGTCTAAAACGGCCCGTCCGATTCCCGCAGCCGATCGGGCAGGCCATCGTGCTCCCCCAGCGGGCGCTGCGGAACATCGGTCCAGTGCAACTTGGCAATCTCCTGGTTTCGGTTCGGGTGCAGCGGGTAGTGCAACTGGTTGTCGGCGCGGTTGGTGTCGCCCACCACCAACAGGCGCACGTCGCTGGCCGTGTTGTTGATAAAGGTATGGGCCACGCCCGTGCCTGCCTGAAAGCCGACAGCATCGCCCGGCTGTAACCGATGCAACACGCCATCGAGCCAGCAGTCGGGTGTGCCCTCGATCACGTAGACAAATTCTTCTTCCGTCTTTTCGGCATGGGGCCAAGAGGTGCGCCGGCCTGGTGGCAGCAGTTCGTGGTGTATGCCCAGGCGGGTCAGGCCGAACACGCGCCCAAACGGCGAGCCAATCGACAGGCGCTCAGCGCTGCCGGGGTAACAAGAATCGTCCGCGCCCTGGATGTCTTGCCAGTGCTGGATACAGGTTGGCCGTGTCATCATTTGTATCCCCAAGTGCAAGGACCGGAGGCTTCACAGTCAAAGTCAGTCTGCGCAGTATGCCTTGGTCAAATTCGTCAGCGCATGGTCGCACAACTGGAGCGCCATTCGCGTCCTGTCGCTAACTCGTGGGGCAGGCATTTGCAGGACGCGCTTCGATATGTCGATTCCTCTCCCTAAAGGCGTAGTTGTTTCAATTGGCGGAGTACTAACCTTTCAATCAGCCGGAGCAAAAGAACAGAGGCAACTCACCAAAACATAGTGGCCGAAAACAACACCCGACTTGTCGATGGGGCCACTGCGGGGCGCGGCCTATCCCCTGAAGTAAGCTCCAAGCACCACTACGCCAGCCATTCGCGGCGATTGCCCCTGGCAACCACGCCCATCACCGCTCCAACCCGAATCGACGGCGACCACCCATGACCAAGAAAGCGCATTGGCGCAAACCGCACACCTACCTGCATGCTGCGCGGCGACTCGGCGCGATGGCAGCGGCCGCGACCAACCGACGCGGCAAGTTGCGGCCACCACCGCCGCCGGAGCTGCCGCCGCAACTGACCGGAGCGGTTGCGCCCTCCCTCCCGGCTGGCGCCAAGACCGCTGGCCGGTCCTGGCTCAGCCTGCGATCTGTCCTGCTCACACTGCTGATGACGCTGCTGGCCGTGGCCGTGGTTGCGGGCGGATTGCTGTTTCAAGAGCTACGCAGCGCGCGCTGGCAAGCGGACTTCTTTGCCGAGCGCGCCGCAAAAATGAGCTCGCGGTGCAACCCGGTCCCAGCCCGGACACCGCCGTGCGTTATCCCCACGACAGCCCCTACGACGAGCGCCTGGGCTACTCCAAGCTGCCCGAGTTCTTTGACAAGCTGCGCGCGAGGGATTTTCAGATCACGGCCCAGGCGCGCATGAGCGCGGACATGCTGGAAGCCATCGACCAGGGCCTGTACGCGCCCTACCGCGAAAAGACGCAGCTTGGCCTGGCGGTGCTGGATTGCCGCAAGCAGCCGCTGTTTGCGGCGCGTTACCCGGAGCGCACCTACGCCAGCTTCGAGGAATTGCCCCCGCTGTTGGTCAAAAGCCTGCTGTTCATCGAGAACCGCGAGTTGCTGGACGACCGTTACCCAACCCGCAACCCGGCAGTGGACTGGGTGCGCCTGAGCAAGGCCGCCTTCGAGCAGGCCCTGCATGGCTTCAACCCCGAGCACAAGTCCGCCGGTGGCAGCACGCTGGCCACCCAGATCGAGAAGTACCGCCATTCGCCCGAGGGCCGCACGGCCTCGGCATCCGAGAAGCTGCGGCAAATGGCGTCGGCCAGCTTGCGTGCCTACCAGGGCGGCCCCGACACCACCGCCACACGGCACCGCCTGGTGGTTGACTACCTCAACACCGTGCCACTGTCGGCCAAACCCGGCTTTGGAGAGGTCAACGGCATCGGCGATGGGCTGTGGGCCTGGTATGGGCGGGACTTCGCGCAAATCAACGCGCTATTGCGCACCGGACCAACTTCGGCCGACCCCACCCCCGCCGCCGCACTGGCCTACAAACAGGCGCTGAGTTTGTTGATTGCGCAGCGGCGTCCCACCTATTACCTGGGCGACAGCCAGAGCGACTTGGAGGCGTTGACCAACAGCCACCTGCGGGTGCTGGCCAAAGAGGGCGTCATCCCGGGGGCGTTGCGCGACGCGGCGCTGGGGCTGCGCCTGGCCGGCGACCAACCGGCGCGCGCCACGCCCCCGCCGGTGTCCTTTGTCACCCGCAAGGCATCCACCGCCCTGCGCTCACAACTCGCCACCCTGCTGGAAGCGCCGGTTTCTACGGACTGGACCGGCTGGACCTGAGCGTGGCCAGCACGCTGGATGGCCAGGGCCAGGCGGCAGTGACGCAGGTGTTGCGCCAATTGCGTGACCCGAAGCCGCCAAGGCGGCCGGCCTGCAAGGCAAAGGGCTGCTGGGCCACGGCGACCCGGCCAAGGTGGTGTACAGCGTCACCCTGCTGGAGCGCGGCGAACAGATGAACTACCTGCGCTTGCAAACCGACAACTTTGACCAACCCTTGGACATCAACGACGGCGCCAAGCTGGACCTGGGCTCCACCGCCAAGCTGCGCACCCTGGTGAGTTACCTCGACATCATCGCCAACCTGCACCAGCGCTACAGCGCACTCGATGCCGGGCAACTGAAAGAGATCGAGCTGGACCCCAAGGACACGCTGTCCCGCTGGAGCCTGGACTACCTGCTGCAACATCCCGGCAGCGAGCTCGACGCGATGTTGCAAGCTGCACTGGAGCGACGCTATTCGGCCAATCCGGCGGAGAGCTTTTTCACCGGCGGCGGCCTGCACACCTTCAACAACTTCCGGCGTGAAGACAACAGCCGGACCCTGTCGGTGCGCGAGGGCCTGCGCAACTCGGTCAACCTGGTGTTTGTGCGCCTGATGCGCGACGTGGTGCACCACTACATGTTTCAGGCTCCGGGCTCATCCGCGACTTTGCTGCGGGACAGCAAGGACCCGCGTCGTGCCGAGTACCTGAGCCGCTTTGCCGACCGCGAGGGCCGCGAGTTCATTCACCGTTTTGTTGCCAAGTACCAGGGCAAATCGGCTGCGCAAGCCGAGGAACTGCTGATGCAGTCGGTGCGGCCGACACCGGCGCGGCTGGCCAGCATCTATCAAACCATCGCGCCCGAGGCGGGTCTGGATGGTTTCAAGACCTTCGTCAAGGACCACCTGGACAGCGAGCGCGAGGTCGACCCTGAACGGCTGGCCAAACTCCATGAGCAATATTCGCCGGAGAATGCCTCGCTGGCAGACCGCGGTTTCGTCGCCACCGTGCATCCGCTGGAACTGTGGGTGGTGGGCTACCTGCGCAGCCACCCTGGCGCGACGGCGGCACAAATGATTGCTGCCAGCTCCGCCGAGCGCCAGGCGGTCTACCACTGGTTGTTCAGCACCAACCGCAAACACGCACAGGACTCGCGCATTCTGAGCCTGCTGGAAGTGGAGGGTTTTCTGGAGATCCACCGCCAATGGAAACGCATGGGCTACCCGTTTGACGCGCTGGTGCCGTCCTATGCCAGCGCCTTGGGTGCCTCGGCCGATCGGCCGGCGGCGTTGGCGGAGCTGATGGGCATCTTGGTCAATGGCGGCGTGCGCAAACCGGTGGAACGCATCCAGTCGCTGCACTTTGCCGCCGGCACCCCCTACGAGACCTTGTTGGCGCACCAGGTCGGCAAAACCGAGCGCGTGCTGCCCGAAGAAGTGGCGCGCGCCGTGCTGGGTGTCATCCGCGAGGTGGTGGACGAAGGCACGGCCAAACGCGCCAGGAAGGCCTTCGTGCGCGTCGATGGCAGCGAGCTGGCAGTGGGCGGCAAGACCGGCACCGGCGACCACCGCTTTGACGTATACGGCGCGCATGGCCAGTTGCTGCGCTCGCGCGTGGTCAACCGATCGGCCACCTTCGTGTTCAACATCGGTGAACGCTACTTTGGCAGCATCACCGCCTATGTGCAGGGCCCGCAGGCGGCTGACTACGACTTCACCAGCGCCTTGCCGGTGCAACTGCTCAAGGTCCTGGCGCCCAGTCTGATGCCCTTGATGGAGCCGGCCACGGACGGTGTGGCACAGGGTGGCCACTGCGGGGGGTGAGAATTCGCCCTTGGCTGAGGGGGAACCCGTCAGTGCAGGTGCCGTGGCTTGCGTCCGCCGCCGTGCCCACCGCCGCTGTGCCCGCCTCCGGGCCCACTTCGCGGTGTGCGCCCCATGTCCAGCGAACTGACCAAGGCATCGAATCGCAGCGCAAACAGCTTGTCGATCTCGGCGACCACGCCGCCGAGTTCGGCGCCGTCGAAATGTCGCTCCATCATGTTCACCACGTCCTGCACCAGCAGGTCGCGCTGCACCTGCATGATGGCGGCGGGATTGGGGCCGATGAACAACATCAGGAAATCATCGCGCGACTCGGCGTCGGACTCCTCATCTTCCTCGTCAAAATCAGCGTCGTAGAACGTGACTTCAATCGCGGCGCCGGTTTCCGCCAAGTCATTGAGATTCATGCACATCTCGTCGAGTGCATGACGGAAGTCGTCGCCACCGGACACGGTCCAGCAAAGCTGCAGCATGTGGGCCGGCGCATCGAACTGGATACCGGGTTCGTCCTCGTAGGAGCTTTTGGCACCGTCAACCAGTGAACGAAAGCCGGCGTATTTCCACATCGGCTTGAGGGCTTCTTGAATCTGCTCAAAGCCGATCTCTTTGCGCAAAGGGACCTGGCCGTGAACGTGAATCTCAAACGGGGTGTCGTAGCTTGGCATGTCGTACTCGTGTGGTGGTGCCCGGGACCGGGGTCGAACCGGTACGCCCCTTATGCAGGAAAGCGGCGGATTTTAAGTCCGCAGTGTCTACCAATTTCACCACCCGGGCAATCATGGCCTATTGTGAAACAAAAAAGCCTCGCCAGTTTCAATTGACGAGGCGCTTTTCAGCAAAGATCAAAAGCACAAACTGGAGGCGCGACCCAGAGTCGAACTGGGCTAGACGGATTTGCAATCCGTTGCATAACCGATTTGCTATCGCGCCAGTTTCTTTGACAAAAAAGGGAAGCCTAGGCTTCCCTTCATGGAAATTTGGAGCGGGAAAAGAGTCTCGAACTCTCGACCTCAACCTTGGCAAGGTTGCGCTCTACCAACTGAGCTATTCCCGCATTTCAAGCCTCAAATTATAGCGCATTTCTTTCGCGAAATTCAAAGCGTTGAACTTTTCTGCCGTTCAGCTATTTTTTGGCCAAGCCCTCAGTGCTTGATCGAACCCGTCATCTCCGGGGCTGCCCCGGCGGCCACTGCCGGATTGACTGCCACCGCCTCGTCCTCTGGCAAGGGAGTCGGCATGCGCTCCAGCGCGAGTTCCAGCACCTTGTCGATCCAGCGCACGGGAACGATTTCCAAGCCGTTTTTCACGTTCTCGGGAATCTCCTGCAAGTCTTTGGCGTTTTCTTCCGGAATCAGCACGGTCTTGATGCCGCCGCGCAAAGCGGCCAGCAGCTTCTCCTTCAGGCCGCCAATCGCTGTCACTTCGCCACGCAAGGTGATCTCGCCGGTCATGGCCACATCACTGCGCACCGGAATGCCGGTCATGGCGGACACAAACGCCGTGGTCATCGCGGCACCCGCGCTCGGTCCGTCCTTGGGCGTAGCTCCGTCCGGCACGTGAATGTGGATGTCCCTCTTTTCAAAAAACTCGTCCTTGATTCCCAGCCGATGTGATCGGCTGCGTACCACGGTGCGGGCAGCTTCGACCGACTCCTTCATCACATCGCCGAGCGAGCCCGTACGCGTGATCACGCCCTTGCCCGGCATCATGGCCGCCTCGATCGTCAGCAGATCGCCCCCGACCTCGGTCCAGGCCAAGCCGACCACTTGTCCAACCTGGTTCTGCTGCTCGGCACGGCCATAGGTGTACTTGCGAACGCCCAGGAAATCGTTCAGGTTGTCGGCCGTGACCAAGACCCGCGGCGTCATCTTCTTGAGTTGCAGCCCCTTGACCACCTTGCGGCAGATCTTGGACAGCTCACGTTCCAGCGAACGAACACCCGCCTCACGGGTGTAGTAACGCACGATGTCGCGCACCGCGTCCTCACCCACCAGCAGTTCTTCGTCCTTGACGCCGTTGTTCTTCAGTTGCTTGGGCAACAGGTACTTGAGGGCAATGCTGGTCTTCTCGTCCTCGGTGTAGCCCGACAGACGGATCACTTCCATGCGGTCCAACAAGGCGGAGGGGATGTTCATGGAGTTGGATGTGGCCACGAACATCACGTCGCTCAGATCAAAATCGACCTCGACGTAGTGATCGCCAAACTTGTGGTTCTGCTCCGGGTCCAGCACCTCCAGCAAGGCGCTCGACGGGTCACCCCGGAAGTCGGTGCCAAGCTTGTCGATTTCATCCAGCAGGAACAAGGGGTTGCGTGTGCCGACCTTGGACAGGCTTTGCAGCACCTTACCTGGCATCGCGCCGATGTAGGTGCGCCGATGGCCGCGGATTTCGGCCTCGTCACGCATGCCACCCAGGGCCATGCGCACGTACTTGCGCCCGGTGGCCTTGGCAACCGATTGACCAAGCGAAGTTTTGCCCACGCCGGGTGGGCCGACCAGGCACAGGATCGGCGCCTTGACCTTGTCGACACGCTGCTGCACGGCAAGGTATTCCAGGATGCGATCCTTGACCTTGTCCAGACCGAAATGGTCTTCGTTGAGCACCGTCTCGGCGTTCGCCAGGTTGTGCTTGATCTTGGTCTTGTTTGCTCCAGGGCAGGCCGTCAACACATCGATGTAGTTGCGCACCACGGTGGCCTCGGCCGACATGGGCGACATCAGCTTGAGCTTCTTGAGCTCACCCTCGGCCTTCTTGAGGGCTTCCTTGGGCATCTTGGCGGACTTGATCTTCTTCTCGATCTCATCGATGTCAGCACCCTCTTCGCCCTCACCCAGTTCTTTCTGGATCGCCTTGACCTGCTCGTTAAGGTAGAAGTCGCGCTGGTTCTTCTCCATCTGGCGCTTGACGCGCCCGCGAATCTTCTTGTCGACATTCAGGATGTCGACCTCGCGCTCGATCTGTTCGAACAGGTTCTCCAGCCGGTCCTTGACACCGGACAGTGCCAGCACCGACTGCTTGTTATCCAGCTTGAGCGGCAAATGGGCGGCGATCGTGTCCGCCAACCGACCGGCATCATCAATGCTGGAGATTGACGTCAGGATTTCGGGTGGGATCTTTTTGTTGAGCTTGACGTACTGGTCGAACTGCTGCATCACGGCGCGACGCAGAGCCTCGACTTCACTGGCCTTGCCGCGCGGCTTGTCCTCCAACTCGGCGCTGGCTTCGATCGGTGTCACGGCGGCCGTGAAGAAGGCTTCGCCCTCGTCGATCCGGTCCACGCGCGCGCGCTGCTGCCCCTCAACCAGCACCTTGACGGTTCCATCGGGCAGCTTGAGCATCTGCAGAATGGTGGAGACGCAGCCAACATCGAACATATCCGACACCAGCGGGTCATCCTTGGCTGCGGCCTTTTGAGCCACCAGCATGATGCGCCGCTCGGCCTCCATCGCGGCCTCCAGCGCCTTGATGCTCTTGGGCCGGCCCACAAACAGGGGAATGACCATGTGCGGAAACACCACCACATCGCGCAGCGGCAGCAGTGGCAATTCAATCGAAACAGCAGGCAGCGGAGTGTGGCCAGACATAGGGAAACCCTTTTGTTACCGTTTAAAAACGAAGTTTCAGTGGAGCCCGACTCAAACTCAAGTCAGTTGCTTAATATGGATTGAAAGCGGTGATTTTCAACCCTGTCGCCATTATTGATGGGCGCTTGAACACCCAAGGCGCAATGATTGGGTCCAATCACCCGTCAAATCAGGCTTTTTTTGCCGCTTCGCGGTAGACCAGCAGCGGTGGCTTGTTCTCGTCGATGGTGGCCTCATCCACCACCACCTTGTCCACATTGCCCACATTGGGCAATTCAAACATGGTGTCGATCAAGGACTGCTCCAGGATCGAGCGCAGGCCGCGCGCACCGGTTTTGCGCGCCAGCGCCTTGCGCGCGATGGCTTTCAGGGCCGAAGGCCGGACTTCCAGTTCAACGCCTTCCATGCCCAGCAACTTGCTGTACTGTTTGACCAGCGCGTTCTTCGGCTCGGTGAGAATCTGCACCAGCGCGTCCTCGCTCAGTTCGGCCAATGTCGCCACCACGGGCATGCGGCCCACCAGCTCGGGAATCAAGCCAAACTTGATCAGGTCTTCGGGCTCGACTTCCTTGAAAACCTCGGTCAGACTGCGTTGCTCTTTGCTCTTGACGGTGGCACCAAAACCCATGCCGGATGACTGGGTGCGGTTGTCGATGACCTTCTCCAAGCCTGAGAACGCGCCACCGCAAATGAACAGTATGTTGGTCGTATCGACCTGGACGAAGTCCTGATTCGGGTGCTTGCGACCGCCCTGCGGCGGCACGCTGGCCATGGTGCCTTCAATCAGCTTGAGCAGGGCCTGCTGCACCCCTTCACCGGAGACGTCACGGGTGATCGAGGGGTTATCCGACTTGCGCGAGATCTTGTCAATCTCATCGATGTAGACAATGCCGCGCTGCGCCCGCTCGACGTCGTAGTTGCAGCTCTGCAGCAGCTTCAGAACAATGTTTTCAACGTCCTCGCCCACGTAACCAGCCTCGGTCAGGGTGGTGGCATCCGCCATTACAAAGGGCACGTCCAGCATGCGGGCGAGCGTCTGGGCCAACAGGGTCTTACCCGAACCGGTCGGGCCGATCAGCAAGATATTGCTCTTGGCCAATTCGACGTCGTCCTTCTTGGCCTTCTCCTTGTGACGCAGGCGCTTGTAGTGGTTGTACACGGCCACCGCCAAGGTTCGCTTGGCCGGCTCCTGGCCGATGACGTAGTTGTCGAGGTTGCCCTTGATCTCGGACGGTGTCGGCAACTCGCTCGCGGCATCCTTGGCCTCGGTTGTCGCAGGCAATTCGTCACGAATGATCTCGTTGCACAGCTCGATACATTCATCGCAGACGAACACCGATGGCCCAGCAATCAGCTTTTTGACTTCGTGCTGACTCTTGCCACAGAACGAGCAGTACAGAGTCTTTTCGCCGGAGGAGCCTTTCTTTTCGGCCATGTGAACTACGCCCTTTTAGTTACGACACAACTTGAGCACAGGTGTGTCTCCACTGAAACCCCGTTGCCCGAGTGTTACCGAATGATACTCAAACACAAGCCGTGGCGGTCTAGGGACGCTTGGCAATGACCTGGTCGATCAGGCCATACTCTTTGCACTCATCGGCCGACATGTAGTAGTCGCGCTCGGTGTCGCGCGCAATACGCTCGATTGGCTGGCCCGTGCGTTCCGCCAGAATCCGGTTGAGTTGCTCGCGCGTCTTCAGAATCTCGCGCGCCGCAATCTCGATTTCGGTTGCCTGACCCTGGCTGCCGCCGGACGGCTGGTGAATCATGACCTTCGAGTTGGGCAGCGAAAAGCGCTTGCCCTTCGCGCCGGCTGCCAGCAAAAATGCACCCATGCTGGCCGCCATGCCGGTGCACAGCGTCGAGACATCGGGCTTGACGAAGTTCATGGTGTCAAAGATCGCCATGCCCGCACTGACGGAACCGCCGGGGGAGTTGATGTAGAACGAGATGTCCTTGTCCGGGTTTTCGCTTTCCAGAAACAACAACTGCGCCACCACCAGATTGGCAGTCTGGTCGTTGACCGGGCCTACCAGGAAGATCACGCGCTCCTTGAGCAGTCGCGAGTAGATGTCGTAGGAGCGCTCACCCCGGCCCGATTGCTCGATCACCATCGGGACCATGCCCAGACCCTGTGTTTCCATCATCGAATTTCGCACGTTCATGTTGTCTCCTGATAATTTACGGGACAGACCGTTCGCTCTATCCAAACTCGATTGTCGAGTGCTCACGGTACTTTACCGAAAAAGCCGTTCCCAAATAGAAATGGGGCCGCAAGGCCGGACTGCAAGTCCGGCGACCGCCCCATTTGCCACGCGCCGTGCCGCCAAATCTCAGGCCTGGCCCATCAATTCGTCGAAGGACGCCGTCTTTTCAACAATCTTGGCTTTGGACAGGACAAAGTCGGTCACATTGTTCTCAATCACGATGGCCTCGACCTCGGCCATCCGGTCACGATCCCCGAAGTACCAGCGAACCACTTCAGCCGGCTTCTCGTAGCTGGCCGCCAGTTCCTCGACATGCGCCTTAAGCTGCTCAGGCTTGGCCCGCAGGTCATTGGCGCGGACCAGCTCGGCCACCACCAGACCCAGTCGCACGCGACGCTCGGCCTGGGGGAGGAAGATATCCTCGGGAATGGCCGCCTTGTCCGCGTCCTTCATGCCACGCTGCTTCAAGTCAGCGCGCGCGCCTTCGATCAAGCGGGCCAGTTCGGCTTGCACGCTGGACTTGGGCAGCTCCAGTTCAGCCTTGGCAACCAGCGCGTCCATGGCGGCCTGCTTGTTGCGCGCCTGCAGGCGAAACTTGACTTCGCGCTCCAGGTTCTTGCGGATGTCGGCACGCAGGCTCGCCACGCTCGGCTCGGCAATACCAAGCGACTTGGCCAGGGCGTCATTCACCTCGGGCAGGTTGGCGGCTTCTGCCTTCTTTAGCGTGACCATGAAGTCCGCCGTCTGGCCGGCCACGTCCTTGCCGTGGTAGTCCGCCGGGAAGGACAGCGGAAAGGTCTTGCTTTCGCCCGCCTTCATGCCGCGCACGGCCTCTTCAAATTCCTTGAGCATCTGGCCGTCTCCGACGATGAACTGGAAGTCGTCGGCCTTGCCGCCAGAAAACAGCTCGCCATCAATCTTGCCTTCGAAGTCCACGGTGACGCGATCGCCAAGCTCCACCGCAGCGTCGTGCGCGCGCTGACCAAAGGTGCGCCGCTGTTTGCGCAGGATCTCCAGTGTCTTGTCAATCGCCGCATCGGTCACCTCGGTCGAAAGCTTCTCGACCTCGGCGCTGGCCAGATCGGCGATCTTGACCTCTGGATAGACCTCGAACACGGCGTCGAAGGAAACTTCGCCCGCGGCGGATCCATCCTTCTCGGTGATGCGCGGCTGGCCCGCGACGCGCAATTTGGCTTCGTTGGCGGCGCTGGCAAAAGCCTCGCCGACCTTGTCGTTCATCACTTCATAGTGGACCGAGTAACCATACCGCTGTGCCACCACATTCATCGGAACCTTGCCCGGACGAAAACCATCCATCTTGACGGTGCGGGCGAGCTTCTTCAGACGGGAATCGACCTCGGACTGAATCGCGCCCACGGGCAGCGTCAGCGTGATCTTTCGTTCCAGCTTTTCAAGGGTTTCAACGGTCACGGCCATAGTGTTTCTCCTAAAGTCTTCACGGACAGTGCAGCGCGCTTGGGCGACTGCAGACTGCGCCTAAAATTTCTGATCAATCAAGACCCTGGCACGCTGTCCGACAGCATGCTCCGGATCCGCAACCTCTCAGCTTGTGGTGCGCGGGGGGGGACTCGAACCCCCACATCCTTGCGGACGTCAGGACCTAAACCTGGTGCGTCTACCAATTTCGCCACCCGCGCAAAAAACAATGGGGGAGGCCAAAGACCTCCCCCACGAAATCGGTCAACTTTCTATTTTAACCTGCTGCGGGGGTCTCACGTTTCACCCGAAACCAGGCAGCATACATGGCGGGCAACGCCAGCAGGGTCAAAACCGTTGCCACGATCAGGCCGCCCATGATGGCCACGGCCATCGGACCCCAGAACACCGAGCGCGACAACGGAATCACGGCCAGCACCGCGGCCGCCGCGGTCAGCACGATCGGGCGCAGGCGTCGCACGGCCGACTCCACAATGGCGTCCCAGACCGGCACACCACGCTGGCGGTCCTGCTCGATCTGGTCAATCAGAATGACCGAGTTGCGCTGAATCATGCCCATCAGCGCAATCACACCGAGCAGCGCCACAAAGCCGAACGGCCGGTTGAACAGCAGCAAGGCCCCGGCCACCCCGGCAATGCCCAGCGGTCCGGTCAGAAACACCAGCATGGCGCGGCTGAAGCTGTGCAATTGCAGCATCAACAAGGTGAAGGTGATGAACAGCATGACCGGTATGCCCGCGGCGATCGAGGACGACCCTTTGCTGCTCTCTGCCACCGCACCGGCCACTTCAATCCGGTAGCCGGTCCAGCCCTTGGCGTGCCAGGCAGCCTCGATGGCGCGGAGTTTGGGTAGCAGCTCGGTGGTGACGGTGGCACCTTGCAGGCCTTCGACAATGTCACTTTGCACGGTAATGGCGTAATCGCGGTTCTCGCGCCACATCACGCCGGGCTCCCAGGTAAAAACCGGTTTGGCAATCTGCGTCAGCGGAATCGACTTGCCCGAAGCCGTGGGCAGGTAGGCGTTGCCAATGTCCGTGATCGCCTGGCGCTCGTCCAGCGGCTGGCGCAAGACGATATCAATCAGCTTGTCACCTTCGCGGTACTGTCCCACCGTGGTACCCGCCAGCATCGTGCGCGACGCCTGGGCGATGGACTGGCTGGTGACGCCCAGCGCGCGCGCCTTGGACTGATCCACTTCCAGGCGTATGACCTTGATCGATTCGTTCCAGTTGTCGTTGACGCCGCGTGTATTCGGGCTGGCGCGCATCACCGCCGTGACTTCATCGGCGCGCTGGCGCAGGGCGACCGGGTCCGTACCGAGCACGCGGAACTGCACCGGAAAAGCCACCGGAGGCCCGTTGGGCAGGATCTTGACGCGCGCCCGCACCTCGGGGAACTCAGCTGCCATCAACGCCGGCAGTTTCAGGCGCAACGATTCGCGCAGCTTCAGACTCTTTGGCACGATGATGAACTGAGACACGTTGGACTGCGGGAACGCGTTGTCCATGGGCAGGTAAAAACGCGGCACGCCCGAGCCAACCCAGGTGCTCACGGTGGTAACTCCCTCTTCCTGCAGCAGTCGCTGCTCGACGCGTTGGGTGGTCGCTTCGTTGGCGGCAATCGAGGTTCCTTCCGGGTACCAGATGTCCATCAGAACTTCCGGACGGCTTGAATCCGGGAAGAACTGCTGCTGCACCTGACCCATGCCAACCAAGCCCAGTGCAAAAATCAACAAGGTCGCACCAATGGTCAGCCAGCGGTGGTGCACGCACCAGTTCACCGCCTTGCGAAAGGTGTTGTAAAAGGCGCTGTCGAACGCCTCGTGCGGACCGTCGCCAGCACCGGCGCGGTGCCCGGCGGCGACCTGGGCGGCCACGTGGGGCGGCACTTTGAGCAGCAGTGTGCCCAGGTAGGGCACGAAGTACACCGACACGATCCAGCTCAGCACCAGGGCGATCACGGTCACCCCAAAAATGGCAAAGGTGTACTCGCCGGTGGTGGACTTGGCAATGCCAATGGGCAAAAAGCCGACGGCCGTGATCAGCGTGCCGGTGAGCATCGGCATGGCGGTCAGCTCGTAGGCGAAGGTGGCCGCGCGCACCTTGTCGTAGCCCTCCTCCATCTTGCGCACCATCATCTCCACCGCAATGATGGCGTCGTCCACCAGCAGGCCCAGTGCAATGATGAGCGATCCGAGGGAAATCTTGTGCAGTCCGATGTTCCAGTACCACATCGCCAGGAAGGTGACGCCCAGCACCAGCGGAATGGTGATACCAACCACCAGACCGGGACGCACATCGATGTAGTAACGCCGCCACCAGCGAGTCTGGCCCGGGCGGGCGTGCACACCCAGCGACACAAAGCTGACTGCCAGCACCACCACCACCGCTTCGATCAGCACCTTGACGAACTCGTTGACCGAGGTCGCTACGGCCTTGGGCTGGTCCTGGATTTGCGTCAGTTTGATGCCGGCGGGTAGGCGCTGCGCAATCTCTTCGGTGGCCACCTTGAGCGACTTGCCCAGTTCGATGATGTCGCCGCCCTTGGCCATGGACACGCCCAGCGCAATCACCTGGTGGCCTTGGTGGCGAACCTTCACGCCAGGCGGATCGACATAGCCGCGCTTGATCTCCGCAATGTCGCCCAGGCGCAACTGGGTGCCCGAGCTGGCCAGGATCGGCATCGCCGCGAGCTGCTCGACGGCATCAAACTGCCCGGCGACGCGCACCTGAACGATGTCCAGTGGCGTCTGCACGGCGCCGGCCGATTCCACCGCATTTTGCTGACCCAACTGGGACAGCACCTGGTTCATGTCCAGCCCGAGCTGGGCCAGGCGTTTTTGCGAGACCTCGATATAGAGTTTTTCGTCCTGCGCGCCAAACAGCTCGACTTTGTTCACATCGGACACGCGCAGCAATTGCTGACGCACCTCATCGGCGAAGGTCTTGAGCTCGGCCGGGCTGAAGCCATCGGCCTGCAAGGCATAGATCACGCCATAGACGTCACCGAATTCATCATTGAAGAACGGACCCTGCACACCCGCCGGAAGTTGGTGGCGCATGTCACCCACCTTCTTGCGCACCTGGTACCAGACGTTGGGCACCTCGCTTGGGCGCGAGGAGTCCTTGATCTGGAAAGTGATTTGCGACTCGCCCGGCTTGGAGTAGCTGCGAACCCGGTCCGCATAGGGCACCTCCTGCAACGTCTTCTCGATCTTGTCGGACACCTGCTCGGCCATCTGCTGGGCGGTGGCGCCCGGCCAGTAGGTGCGCACCACCATCAAGCGAAAGGTGAACGGAGGGTCCTCATCCTGACCAAGCTGAAAGTAGGCCGCAAAACCCAGCAGCAGCAGCACCACCATCAGGTAGCGCGTGAGCGCCGGGTGATCGAGCGCCCATTTCGACAGGTTGAAGCCCGCGCTCTGGTTTTGATTGCTCATGTCAGGCTCACTTTGCCACGGTGACGCTGGACGCCGGCGCTGCCGCGGCTTGCGCAGTCAATTTCTCCTGAAAAATGGTGACCTTTTGTCCGGGCGACAAGACGTGCACTCCGGCTGACACCACCAGCATGCCAGGCTGCAGCCCGGCGACAATCACCACCGCATTGCCGTCAGCCGTGGCCACCTCTACCGGCTGCGAACGCAGCGTCATGCTGGCGCGCTCCAGCACCCACACGGCGCTGTGCTCGCCGTCCTTGCGCAAGGCGCTGGTGGGCAGCTTGATCACGGGCGTGCCGGCGCGGCTCAGCGCCTCGGGGTGGACACTCACGGTGCTGCCCAGCGCCGGGCTTTGGCGCTCGTCCACAGCCGCCTTGACCGAAAAGGTGCGCGTCACCGGATCGGTACTGGCAGCCACTTCGCGCACCAGCGCCTGCCAGGCAACATCCTGTGCCCAGGGCCGCACCACCACTTTGGAGCCCACCGCGATGGCGGCCACCTTGTCCTCGGGCACCGAGAACACCACATCGCGCACGCCGTCCTGGGCGATGCGCAGCACCGGCGCGCCCGCCGCCACCACCTGACCAGGTTCGGCGTCGACGCTGGTGACGACACCCGACACATCGGCCACCAGATTGGTGTAGCTGGTCTGGTTGCCCTGAGCAGAAAGCTGCGCCTGGGCCTGATCCACTTGCGCCTGGGCCGCTTTCAGGCTGGCGTCCCGCCGCTCAAGTTCCGCGCCGCTGATGAAATTCTGCTCACGCAGGTCCTTGAAGCGCCGGAAGTCCGCCGCCGCAAGGTCCCGGTTGGTCCTGGCAGCGCTCACCTGCGCCCGCGCGGCATCAACCGCCAGTTGGTAATCTTGCACGTCAAGTTGCGCCAACAATTGGCCCGCCTTGACGCGCTGGCCCAATTCGACATGCCGCTTGAGCAGCTTGCCGGCCACTCGAAAACCCAGGCGCGACTCAACCCGCGCACGCACCTCGCCGGCAAATTCGGGGCTGGACTCGATATCGCCCACACCCACGGTCATGATGCGCACGGCCCGCACCGGCTCGGGCGGGGGTGTGGGTTTGGAGCAGGCGGCAAGCAACAGCGCCGCCGCCAGGGTGGCCACTAGGCCAAGAGCTTGAAATTTCATGAAAACACGCTTTCTGGAGCGAAAAGCAATTAATGACCAGTTGGTTAGTAATTCTAGACAGATGAGAATCCTTGTCAAGCGACAATGGCCGGCCTGACCATGTCCAAGCCCCTCACACCGCCTGCGATAGACCACTACGAGAACTTTCCCGTGGCGTCCTGGCTGTGCCCGCCGCAGCTGCGCGCGCCGATAGCCGCGATCTACCACTTCGCCCGCACGGCTGACGATCTGGCCGACGAAGGCGATGCGTCGGCGGTGCAGCGTCTGCAGGACCTGCAGGCCTATGGCGCGGACTTGGCAACCTGCGCCCTGGGCAAGCCCCACTCGGGGCGCTGGCGCGCCGTGTTTGATCCATTGGGGCCGCTGATCAGCCAGTTTGCGCTGCCAGTGCCCCTGCTGGCCGATCTGCTGGACGCTTTCAAGCAGGACGTGCTCTACACCGCCAACGCTCGCCGCTACGACACCGACAACGAGCTGCTGGACTACTGCCGCCGCTCCGCCAACCCCGTGGGCCGCCTGCTGCTGCACCTCTATGGCGTACAGGACGAACAGTCGCTGGCGCAAAGCGACCAGATCTGCACCGCCCTGCAACTGATCAATTTCTGGCAGGACCTCAGCCTGGACCTGCCGCGCCAGCGCTGGTACGCCAGCCGCGTCGCGATGCAAGTCCACGGCGTCTGCGACGCCGACCTGCTGGCCGATCGTTCCTGCCTGTTCGCTACTAATCTGATAGCAGACTACGTCCAATCTGCAAGGACCATGATGCTTGGCGGCGCTGATTTGTGTCACCAGGTGCCGGGCCGGGCCGGCTGGGAATTACGCCTGGTGGTGCAAGGTGGCTTGCGCATTCTCGACAAGATCGAGCGGATGCGTTTCGAGTCCTGGCGCTATCGACCCAAACTGGCCTGGTACGACCTGCCAGTGCTGCTGTGGCGTGCCTGGCGCATGGCCTGAGACCTTGCGGGACAGACCGCGGCCACGCGAAGCGGGGCAAGCTCTGTCCTCAACTGATTGTCGGATGTCCACCGACACGGCGGTCCGCTTGGCTGATTAAACTAGGCGCACTTCCCACACGCCTTGCATGACGCCCCAAGACTACGTTCAACAAAAAGCCGCCGCCTCGGGCAGCAGCTTCTATTACGCCTTTTTGTTTTTACCCCAGCGCAGGCGTGCCGCCATCACCGCGTTCTACGCCTTTTGCCGCGAGGTTGACGACGTGGTGGATGACATGGTGGACCCCAGCGTTGCCGCCAGCAAACTGGCCTGGTGGCAAGCCGAGGTGGCGCAATCCTTTGTCGGGCGCCCCACGCATCCCGTGACGCTAGCCCTGATGCCCCTGACGGCCGAATTCTCGATCGAGCAGCGTCACTTGCAGGCGGTCATCGAAGGCTGCCAGATGGATCTGGCGCAGACCCGCTACCTCGACTTCGCGGCCCTGCAGCGCTACTGCCACCTGGTGGCCGGCGTGGTGGGCGAGGTGGCGGCACTGATCTTTGGCCAGACCCAGGCCCAGACCACCGCCTATGCCCATCGGCTTGGGCTGGCGTTTCAGCTCACCAACATCATCCGCGACGTGGGCGAAGACGCACGGCGCGGACGCATCTACCTGCCCGTCGATGAGCTGCAACGCTTTGGTGTCACCGCCCAGGAAGTGCTCAATCGCGGCTACTCCGAGCGCTTCACGGTGCTGATGAAGTTCCAGGCCGATCGCGCCCAAGCGGTCTATGACGAAGCCCTGGCCCTGCTGCCCCAAGCCGATCGCCGGGCACAGAAACCGGGCCTGATGATGGCCAGCATCTACCGCGCACTGCTGCGCGAGATCGAGGCCGACAAGTTCCAGGTGCTGCACCAGCGCATCAGTCTCACGCCCCTGCGCAAATTCTGGCTGGCCTGGCGCGTGCAGGCACTCGGGCGCGTGTGAGGGATTGCACGGCATGAAGATCGCCATCATCGGTGCAGGTTGGGCTGGCCTTGCGGCTGCTGTGCAGGCGGTCAGCCACGGTCACCAGGTTGCGCTGTTCGAAGCCTCGCGCACACCCGGCGGTCGCGCCCGGGCGGTGCCCGGCGTGTTGCCCGACGGCACCGAGGTGATGCTGGACAATGGCCAGCACATCCTGATTGGCGCCTACACCGAGACCCTGCGGCTGATGCGCCAGGTCGGTATCAACCCGCAGCAGGCGCTGTTGCGTCTGCCGCTCACCCTGCTCTACCCGGATGGTTCAGGCCTGAAGTTGCCGCGCTGGCCCGCGCCACTGGACGCCCTGTACGGCATCCTCACCGCACGCGGCTGGCAGATGGAAGACAAGCTATCCCTGTTGCGCACGGCTCAAGCCTGGCGCCGCAGTGGCTTCACGTGCGCCGATTCCACCACGGTCGCCCGGCTGTGCGCCCCACTGACGGAGCGGGTCCGCCAGGACATGATCGAGCCACTGTGTGTTTCAGCCCTCAACACCGCCAGTGTGGACGCCAGCGCCCAGGTGTTCCTGCGCGTGATGCGCGACGCCCTGTTTGGCGAGAAGGGCGGCTCCAACCTGCTGCTGCCCCGAATCGACCTGACGCAACTCTTCCCACAGGCGGCACTGGACTGGTTGACCCTGGTGCGCGGCGCGGAAATCCATCTGGGCGAGCGTATCGACCTGATTGAGCAGCGCGGTGCACAGTGGCGCGTGCAGGGCCGCTCCTTTGATCGTGTAGTGCTCGCCACTTCCAGCACGGATGCGGCCAGAATCCTTGACAGCAGTGCTCAGGCAGCTATCGAATCCGCAGCATCGAAGATGCGGCAATGGGCCGCGGCGGCGCGTGCCTTGCGCTTTGAGGCGATCACCACGGTGTACGCCTGGGCGCCACGCGCCGCCCTGTCGGTGCCCATGCTCAGCCTGCGCAGCACGGCGGGGGCACCCGCCCAGTTTGCCTTCGACCGCGGCCAGCTCGGCGGGCCCAGCGGCTTGCTGGCCTTCGTGGTTAGCGCCAGCCACGGCGAGCGCAAGGACTTGCAAGCGCAGGTGCTCAATCAAGCGCAAACCCAGTTGGGCTTGACGCTGCAAGCGGTCCAGACGCTGGTCGAAAAGCGGGCAACCTTTGCCTGCACGCCAGACCTGAATCGTCCGCCGATGGAAGTGGCTCCCGGCCTGCTGGCCTGCGGCGACTACACCGCGGGCCCCTATCCCGCCACGCTCGAAGGCGCGGTGCGCAGCGGCGTCGCCGCCGCTGGCGCCATGCCCTGACGCAGCCTCGGCCGCTCAGCCGTCAATGCCGGTACTCGAACTCGCGGTCGCGCGCACCGATCACGCCGGCCGCCAGATTGGCCAGCTCGCGGGTCAGCAGTTCCAGCAGGTCTTCCATCGTCACAATGCCGGCCAACGCGCCCTGAGCGTCGACCAACACCAGTCGGCGCACGCGCTGGGTTCGCATCAACTGCACCGCGTCCATTGCATCGAGATCGTCGTTGGCCACCACCAGTTCGATTGACATGATGTCCCCCGCTGTAAACAGCGTGGGGTCCAGGCCCTCTGCCATCAATGAGAGCACCAGATCGCGATCAGTGACGATGCCGACCGGCCGTGTCTTGTCCTGTGCATCCACCACCACCAGTGCGCCAATGTGGTGCTGGCGCATTAGTTGTGCCACGGTCAGCGCCGTGGCTTCGGGTTCCACCACGGCCACCAAAACGGTGGCAAAGTCTTTCAAACGGGTTGGCATTGGCATCTCCTGATGGTTTGAGGGACGGACCCTTAACGTGTAAGAACTTCGTCATTGCGAGCGAAGCGCGGCAATCCATGGCCCCAAAATACATGGATCGCCACGGCCTGCGGCCTCGCGATGACGATAGGGGTTCAAGGTCCGTGTGCGCTCGCCGTATCAGGCCACCCGTGCCGTCCTGGGCCCCACCGAGCGGCCGCCTTCCGTGGCCAATACGCGCGTCGCGTTGAGGCTGCTGATCGGCACCGAGAGATCGGTCGGAATGCCCCCGGACAACTGCAGGGCCAGGTAACGCCCGCAGCACACCCGCAGGAACGAGGCAAAGTTCTCCACCTCGGCGCGCTCCTGCACCAGTTCGTCATACAGCTTGGTGCACAGGGCGGGCACGCTCATGCCGTCACGCTGGGCAATTTCCTCCAGCACACGCCAGAACAGGTTCTCAAGCCTGATGCTGGTGGCCACGCCATGCAGGCGCAGCGAGCGGGCACGGCTCTCATACAAATCAGGGTCAGCGCTGATGAACACTTGGCACATGGTCTTGCTCCCACAAACCGGCCAGCGCGGAAATCGCCCCGGCGAGCGCAGTTTAGCGCGCCACGCCGTCGCCGGGGTGCCCAGGCTCGGGGATCGGCAATCAGTGGCTGATGCGCGTGCCGAGAACGGTCAGAAACTGGCCAATCCAGGCCGGGTGCGCGGGCCATGCCGGCGCCGACACCAGGTTGCCATCGGTGTGCGCCGCGTCGATGGCAATCTCGGCATAGGTGCCGCCAGCCAGCTCCACCTCGGCGCGGCAGGCGGGGTAGGCGGAGCAGGTGCGGTTGCGCAACACGCCCGCGCCGGCCAGCAATTGCGCTGCATGGCAAATGGCGGCCACCGGCTTGTTGGCCTCAAAGAAGTGCTTCACCATGGCCACCACGGCCGGGTTGGTGCGCAGGTATTCCGGGCCCCGACCGCCGGGCAGCACCAAGGCGTCGTAGCTGTCGGCCTTGATGTCCGCAAAGGTGGCGTTGAGCGTGAAGTTGTGGCCCGGCTTCTCGCTGTAGGTCTGCGCCCCCTCGAAGTCATGAATCGCAGTCTTGATGTGGTCGCCGGCACGCTTGTCCGGGCACACCGCATGCACGCTGTGACCGACCGCCAGCAGCGCCTGAAACGGCACCATGGTTTCGTAGTCTTCACAGTAGTCGCCACAAATCATCAGAATCTTCTTCGCTGCCATGATGGTCTCCTTGGATTGAATGAACGGGGAAGCAAATTCTCAGACAGGGCCGGCGCGCCGTGGTGTTAGCCGGTTACTACATGCGCCGTGCTCCGTCACCCGTCTTTGTGCAGTCGCACCCGAGGTCAAACACGCTTGACAGTGCCGGGCAGTGACTCGCATACTCGACTGGGCGCCACCCCGGGGCACCTGCAGGCAACCAACACAATCGAGATACCACCATGGAAACGACAAGTTCGACTCCTCGCAAGCCCGACATCAGCGGCTTGGTTGCCGCCATCACCCGCAACAAGGACGACGACACCCTGGCGCAGTATCTGGAAGCCCACCGCTGGGGCGTTCTGGCGGACTACCTTCACAGCAACAGCATTCCACACGGCCACATCCTGATCTCGCAGGGGAGCACCGACCGGACCCTCTATTTCCTGGAGTCCGGCAGCTTGAAGGTTCATGTCGGAGATGGCGCAGGACAAATCCAGTTGGCGATTCTGGGCGCGGGCAGTGTGGTGGGCGAAGGCTGCTTTTTCTCCCACAAGGCGCGCAATGCGACCGTGCAGGCCTACAACGACTGCAAGGTCTGGTCGCTCGATCCGGCAGGTTTTGCCGCCCTGTCCAAGCAGTACCCCACCGTGGCCCTGGCCTTGTCGATGGCCCTGGGCGCCATCATGGCCACCCGCATGCTGGACCTGAGCCGCCGCATCGCGATTACCTGAGACCTTGCGGGACAGACCGCAGCCACGCAAAGCGAGCCAGCTCTGTCCTCAACCGATCAAGGGCGTTCTTGCCGGACAGGTCCGGCTTGACCCTCAGCGTTTTCGCAGTGGATCGAGCAAGGCCGACAGGCCGTTGTGGTCAATCTCGTGCATCAGGGCGAGCAGCCGGCCGAGTTCACCCTTCGGAAAGCCTTCCCGCGCAAACCAGTTGAGGTAATCCCCCGGCAAATCGGCCAGCACACGCCCCTTGTATTTGCCAAACGGCATCTCGCGGCTGACCAACTGTTGCAGGTGCTCTGGGTCCATGGCAGATCACGGCGCCAACACCAGCGCGCACAGCGCGGGAGATGGCGTCTTGAGTTCAAAATTCATGCCCAATCTTGACATAAGTCGGCGCGGCGAGCGTGCTAAGCTGACCCAGTCCAAACCCGTTTCCCTGACAACTGGAGTTCATCGTGCCTGGCCTGCTTCCTCAGATCGATCCCAATGGTTTGCTCGAATTCTCGGTGGTGTACACCGACCGGGCGCTCAACCACATGTCCCAACGTTTCCAGGGTGTCATGAAAGACATCTCAGGCATCCTCAAGGAGGTCTACCGGGCCAAGTCCGTGGCACTGGTTCCGGGCAGCGGCACCTTTGGCATGGAAGCCGTGGCGCGCCAGTTTGCGACCGGTCAGAAGTGTCTGGTGATTCGCAACGGCTGGTTCAGCTACCGATGGAGCCAGATCTTCGACATGGGAAGCATTCCCTCCGAATCGATCGTGCTCAAGGCGCGTCGGCTGGGCGACGAGCGGCACGCCCCGTGGGTGCCAGCACCCATTGATGAAGTCGTGGCCACCATCACGCGTGAGCGGCCCGCGGTCGTGTTTGCGCCCCATGTCGAGACCGCCTGCGGCATGATGCTGCCCGACCACTACCTGCGTGCCGTGGCCGACGCCGTGCACGCGGTGGGTGGCTTGTTTGTGCTCGATTGCATTGCCTCTGGCGCGATTTGGGTCGACATGGTGGCCACCGGCGTGGACGTGCTGATCAGCGCACCCCAAAAAGGCTGGAGCGGCTCACCGTGCTGCGCCTTGGTTTGCTTGAGCGAGCGCGCGCGCACCCGTATCGACGCCACCACCAGCACCAGCTTTGCCTGCGACCTGCGCAAATGGCTGCAGATCATGGAGGCCTATGAGAGCGGCGGCCACGCCTACCACGCCACCATGCCCACCGACGCGCTGACGCGACTGTGCGAGGTGATGAAGGAAACGCGGGACTACGGCTTCGAGAAGGTTCGCGCCGAGCAGCAAGAACTCGGCGACAAAGTGCGCGCCCTGTTTGTGCGCAAAGGCATCCCGAGCGTGGCCGCGCCGGGCTTTCAGGCACCCGGCGTGGTGGTGAGTTATACCGATGACGCCGACATCCAGTCGTCGAAGAAGTTCCTCGCGCAGGGCTTGCAAACTGCGGCAGGCGTGCCGCTGCAATGCGATGAGCCAGCCGACTTCAAGACCTTCCGTGTTGGCCTGTTTGGCCTGGAAAAGCTGCACAACGTCGAGCGCACCGTGCGCCAGCTCGAAGCGGCGCTGGACCAGGTGCTCTGAGCGCTGTGCGCTGACTACAACAGCAAGGCACCAAAGCGCTGCACGAAGGTGCGCGCGGTCTCGGGGCTAAGGCGCTGGCCGACAAAGATCTCGATGCCACGCAGCAGCTTGCGCAACTCAGCGGGGCTGGCGCAGCGGTCAATCGCCGCACTGATGGGCGCTCCAGCCTCGCCCAGCCGATCGGCCACAAAGCGCGAGGCCTCGTCGCGCACCATTTGAAACTCCGCTACGCTGGTCGCAGCGCGCGGCGGCTCGGTCACCAGCGCCGCCACAAAGCCTTCGGCTGCGATCGGCTGCAGTGCGGCAAGCTGACTGGTCGGCTCAACCAGACCAAGACGCAAAAGATGCTCCAGGGCGTCATCAAGTTCGCCACCCCGGGCAAACGCCGACAACTCGCTTTCACTCTTCTTGCCGTCAATCAAAATCAGCAGGCGACGCTGCACCGCGGTCAGGTTACCGCTGCGCTCGGCCATCTCGACCTTGCCCTTGTCCGTCTTGGCGAAAGTGGTTCCTGGGTTCATGGAAGTTGCGCGTCGCTCGATTGAAGAGCAATTATGAGAGCAATTATGCGGCCATCGAACCCGAAACTCTGCCCCGCCACACGCTGTCACATCACGGCCAGCAGCGCGCGCCCAACCGTGCTCCAATAGCCAGCTTCGAAATCTGCCACGCCACGCCCCGCCATGTCAAACCCCCACCTGCCCTTTGAGGCTGCCCTGCGCCACGCCCTGCTGTCGGCCGAGTGGGCCGGCCTGCGCCACTCCAGCGAGACCACCACCCAGCGCCGCGTGCGCAACGACCGGCCCGAACAAAACCAGAGCTGCCTGGAAGAAGGCGCCATGTGCGAGGTTCTGGTGGACGGGCATTTTGGTTACGCCGCCACCGCCGACCTGAGCCTGGCCGGCTTGCAGCGTGCCTTCGACCGCGCTATCGCCACCACCCGCGCCACCAGCCCGCACAAAGTGCACCCATTCACCACCCGCCAGCGGCCCCAGGCCAATGGTGAATACCGCAGCCCCCGGCAAACCGCGCTCGACGGGACCAGCCTGGCCGAGATCACCGACTGTCTGCTGGCCGCATGCCAGGCCATGAAGCTGTCCGACTTGCTGGTCAATCGCAGCGCCAGCGCGATGCTGGTGCAAACCGACATCCATTACCTGTCCTCCAGCGGCACCAGTACCCACCAGCACTTTGACCTGGTGGACATCACCCTGTCCGCCACCGCAGCCGCAGGCTTGGAGTCGCAGACGCGCAGTTGGTCGCACACCGGTCAGTTTGGTGGCGAGGTGTTCCACCAGGGCACGCTGGTGCAGCGGGCACAGCAGGTCGCGCAGGACGCGCTGGCCCTGTTGCAGGCCGACAATTGCCCATCGGGGCGCATGGACCTGATCCTGATGCCCGACCAGATGATGCTGCAGATTCACGAGTCGATTGGCCACCCGCTGGAACTCGACCGCATCCTGGGTGACGAGCGCAACTACGCCGGCTGGAGCTTCGTCAAGCAACAGGACTTCGGCACGCTGCAATACGGCTCCAAGCTGATGAACGTGTCCTTCGACCCCACCAAGACCAGCGAATTCGCCAGCTACGGCTTTGACGATGGCGGCCACCGCGCCACCAAGGAACTGTTGATTGAGCAAGGCGTGCTCCAACGCGGCCTGGGCTCGCTCGAATCGCAAGCCCGCTCGGGCCTGCCCGGCGTGGCCAACTTCCGCTCCGCCTCCTGGAACCGGGCCCCAATCGACCGCATGGCCAACATCAACCTGGAGCCGGGCGAGGCCACGCTCGACGAGTTGATTGCCCAGGTCGAGCACGGCGTACTGATGAGCACCAACCGCTCCTGGTCAATTGACGACTACCGCAACAAGTTTCAATTCGGCTGCGAGCACGGCCGCTTGATTGAGCAAGGCAAACTGGGCAAGCTGGTGCGCAACCCCAACTACCGAGGCGTCACGGTGGACTTCTGGAACCGCCTGGCCGGCGTGGGCCGCGACGACACCGTGCACGGCACCGCCTTCTGCGGCAAGGGGGAGCCCAGCCAGGTGATCCGGGTCGGCCACGCCTCGCCGCCGTGCCTGTTCCGGGACGTGGAAGTATTCGGGGGGCAAGCATGAGCGCCGCGCCGGGCCGCCCCAAGCAAGCTCGCACCCCCTCGGGGGGCAGCGAGGACACGCAGTGCCGAGCGTGGGGGCACCAGAACACCGCCCACGATTTCATCAACCGGGTCCACGCCCATTTCGACCAGCTCTGCGACCACCTGCTGGGCCAGTTGAGGTCTGGCGAAGAATTGACCCTCAACCTGACCGCCGAAGAAACCCTGTTTGTGCGCTTCAACGGCAACCGGGTGCGCCAGAACACCGACGTGACGCAGAAGAGCCTGTCGCTGCGCTTGCAAGCCCAAGGTCGCAGTATGGAGAAGAGCCGCACCCTCAGCGGCAATTTCGACGCCGATCAAGCGGCCACGGCGCGCCTGCTGGAACACTGTCGGCGCGAGGCCCTGGTGCTGCCGATCGACCCCAACCAGGTGCCGATCCAGAACAACGGCGCCAGCAGTGAGGAATTTCGGGGCGCGCTGCTGGCGCCCGAACAGGTGGTGGCGCAGGTCGTGGGACCAGCGCAGGGCTGCGACCTGGCTGGCCTCTACGCGGGCGGCACCGTCATCCGGGCCAACCGCAATTCCAAGGGCCAAAGCCACTGGTTTGCCACCGAGACCTTCTTCCTGGACTACTCGATCTACAACGGCCCCCAGGCCGCCAAGGGCAGCTACGCCGGCTCGCACTGGAATGCCGGCGAATGGGCGGCCAACCTGGCGCGCACCAAGGCCTTGCTGGCGCTACTGAGCAAACCACAACAGGACGTCAAGCCCGGCGCCTACCGCACCTACCTGGCACCGCGCGCGATGTCGGATCTGGTTGGCATGATGGGCTGGAATGCGCTGTCGGCGGCCGCCTGGAAACAGGGCCGTAGCCCGTTCAAGAAGCTCGCCGAAAAAGAGCTGCGCCTGTCACCCCTGCTGAGCATTGACGAGAACTTTGGGCTGGGCCTGACGCCGCGCTTCAATAACCTGGGAGAGGTCTCGGCCACTACGCTGCCGCTGATCGAGGCCGGTGAACTGCAGACCCTGCTGGTGAGTTCGCGCACCGCCAAGGAATATGGCCTGGTGACCAACGGCGCCGCCGATGGGGAAAGCCCGCGGGCGCTGGATGTGCGGCCCGGCTCTTTGCAGGAGGCCGACATCCTGCAGGCACTGGACACCGGCCTGTACCTGTCCAACCTGCACTACCTGAACTGGAGCGACCCGGTATCCGCCCGCGTCACCGGCATGACGCGCTACGCGTGCTTCTGGGTCGAAGGCGGCGAGATCGTTGGCCCGATCAAGGACTTGCGCTGGGACGAGAGCCTGTACAGCGCGCTGGGTAGCAAACTGATGGCGCTGACCGCGCAGGCCGAGATCGACCCGGCAGTGGACACCTATTTCCAGCGCGCCCTGGGCGGCTCGCGCTCGCCCGGCGCGCTGATCGATGGGTTCACGTTCACGCTGTAGGCGCTGAGAAAGCTAGTCGTTGCGAGCAACTTCAGTCCCGTGATGGCGAGTGTCCTGATGCCCGTCATCGCGAGCGAAGCGCGGCGATCCATCATCGTGCCGCAGAGGGGGGGTGGATTCGCAATGACGGGCACCAGGACGCTCGCAATGACGCAGTTCGGTCACCTGTTCGCTCAATGACCCAGACTGATTACAAAGCCCGGCCCAGCCGCCCGATGCCCTCTTCGATCTTGGCCACATCTGCCGTGGCAAAGCTCAGGCGCAGGGTGGACAGGTCGGGGTCGTGCGCGTAGAACGGCGCGCCGGGGACAAACGCCACCAACTGCTCAATGGCACGCTTGGCAAAGTCACCCGCATTGCGGCCGCCAGTCAACCTGGCCCAGAAGAACATGCCGCCCTGCGGCTGGTTGAATTCGATGGCATCGCCGAGTTCACGCCGCAGCGCCTGCGCCATCACACGCGCACGCTCGGCGTAGGTGGTGCGCACCACACCCAGCGCGTCGTTCAGACGGTTCAGCGTCAGGTAGTGCGCGGCAGTGGCCTGCGTCAGGTTGCTGGTGTGGGCATCGCTGAACTGCTTGCACATGGTGGCCTTGGCCAGCAGCTCACTGGGCGCAATCAGCCAGCCCACGCGCAGACCCGGGCTCAGCACCTTGCTCAGGCTACCGCAGTGGGCCAGCCAGTCGCGGCTGCCAGGTACCTGGTCGCTCAGGGCCAACATACTGGGCGGCGGGGCCTGATCAAAGTACAACTCGCCATAGGGGTCGTCTTCCACGATCAGGGTTTGGGTGCGCGCCGCCAGCTCCAGAATGCGTTTGCGTCGCTCCAGGCCCAAGGTGGCGCCGCTTGGGTTGCCAAAGGTCGGTATCAGGTAGACCAATTTGGGCTTGTGCTCGGCAATCAGCGCTTCGAGCTTGTCCACGTCCACGCCGTTGGCGTCGATCGGCGCGCCGATCAGGTGCGCGCCGTACAGCCGAAAGCACTGGATGGTGGCCAGGAAAGTGGGCGCTTCCACGATCACCTTGTCTCCGGGCGAAATCATGGTCTTGCCAATCAGGTCCAGCGCCTGCTGGCTACCGGTGGTGACGATCAAGCCGTCCGGCGCGACCGTGGCGCCCTTGGCGGCCATGAAGGCACTCAGGCGTTCGCGCAAGGGCTGCCAGCCTTCCGTGGCGCCGTACTGCAACACCGCGCCCGCGGCGGCGCCGCGGAGCACCGCATCGGTAGACTGACGGATGCCCTCGACGTCAAACAGCGCGGGGTCCGGAAACCCCCCGGCAAAACTGATGATGCCGGGCTTGCCCAGCAGCTTGAACAGCTCGCGGATGGCGGAGGTTTCGACGTTTTGCAGGCGGGTGGCAAATTGCATGGTGAATATCCCGATCTTGATTGCGACGGCGTTAGGCCAGTTTCAATTGTCGTCTTTAGTAGTCACACTTTTGCAGCGCCCAGTCAAACATTGAAGCAATAAAAACGCTTTCAAATTTCGAGAAACACAACGCGAACACAGGCCTCATGCAACTGTTGCATGAACCAATGAGTTGCCGATCTAAGCTCCCCCAAGCTGCGAAGGCCCGCCTAGAATCCGCGACATCCACAAGATAACCGGAGACTTTGCATGTCCACTCCCGCGCTCGCCGAGCTGCTTGCCTATACCCACGAGCACGCCGGCCCCGCCGCCAACCGCCTGGCCGACTTCGTGTCGGCTTATTTCGACAACACCGACCCCGACGAGATTCAGACCCGCGGCCCGGCCACCCTGTTCGCGATCGCCAATGCACACTGGCGCCTTCTGGAATCAACACGTACCGCCCAGCAGGCCAAGATCCGCGTCTTCAATGCCACGTTGTCCGAAGACGGGTTCGTCAGCGAACACACCTCGATTCAGATCGTGCACGACGACATGCCCTTTCTGGTGGACTCGGTCACCATGGCGGTCAACCGCAGCGGCCGCACGGCACACTGGATTGTTCACCCCCTGCTCGCAGTGCAGCGCGATGCCCAGGGTCGCCTGCTCAAAACCAGCCACGCCACCCCCCACGGCGAACCCACCAGCCCATTCGAGTCCTTGATCCTGGTCGAGTGCGACCGCATCGTGAACGAGGCCGACCGCAACGCGTTGGCCCAGGACCTGGACCGCGTGCTGGGCGACGTGCGCGCCGTGGTGCAGGACTGGCGCCCGATGCTCGAACGCCTGCAGGCCGTGGGCGCGGCGTCAAGCCACTCCAAGCTGTCCTCGGACAACCAGCAAGAGGGCATCGACTTTCTGCGCTGGCTCGAAGACCGGCACTTCACCTTCCTTGGCGCGCGTGACTACAACCTGGTGCGCGACGGCGATAGCGTCAGCCTGATGGCGGTGCCCGAGTCCGGCCTGGGCGTGCTGCGCGGCGCGCCGCAAAGCCTCAGCAGTCGCCTTCCGGCTGACGCCGTGACGCTGCTTGACTCTGACCAGTTGGTATTGGTGACCAAGGCCATGACGCGCGCCACCGTGCACCGCCCCGCCTGGCTGGACTACATCGCCGTCAAACGCTTTGACGAGGCTGGCCAGGTCGTTGGCGAAGCGCGCTTTTTGGGCTTGTACACCTCCACCGCCTACTCGGCCATGGTCAGCGAGATCCCGCAAGTGCGCCGCCGCGCCGGGCAAGTGATGGCCGCCGCAGGTGTGGTGCCCGACAGCCACGCCGCCAAGTCGCTGCAGGCGATTCTGGACGCCTACCCGCGCGACGAGCTGTTCCAGATCGACACCGCCACGCTGACCGAACACGCCATCGGCATCCTGCGCCTGCAGGAGCGCCAGCGCACCCGCGTGTTTCTGCGTCGCGACCCGTTTGGCCGCTTTACCTCAGCGCAAGTGTTCGTGCCGCGCGACCGCTACAACACCGAGCTTCGCATCAAGATCGGCAATGAACTGAGCGCCGCGCTCAACGGCCAGTCGCTCGAATTCACGCCGATGCTGACCGACAGCCCGCTGGCGCGTATCCATTACCTGGTGCGCGCCAAGGGTCAGGCACCGCAAAGTGTGGACCTGCGTGCGCTCGAAGCCCGCATCGCGCGCCTGGCCCAGCGTTGGGAAGACGACTGCACGCAGGAGCTGCTCTACATCCACGGCGAAGGGCAGGGCTTGAGCCTGGCGCACCGCTTTGCCAACGCCTTCCCCACCGCCTACCGCGAAGACTTCTCGGCCCAGGTGGCCGCAGAAGACACGCAGGTGCTCTCATCGCTCACGCCCAGCTCACCGCTGGCGGTCAAGCTGTACCGCCCATTGGACGCAGGCCCAGGCACGCTGCGCTTCAAGATCTACAACACCGCCAAGGTAGCCCTTTCGGACTCGTTGCCGGTGCTCGAGCGCATGGGTGCACGGGTGCTGGACGAGCACCCTTACCGCGTGGGCAACGGTGCGGATGCCGATGTATTCTGGATTCATGACCTGGGCCTGCAGTTGCCCATCGACACGGAGCTCTCCAACGTCAAGTCACGCTTTGAGGCGCTGTTTGCGCAAGCCTGGCGCGGCGAGGTGGAAAGCGACGACTTGAACAAACTGGTGCTGGTCACCACGCTCGACGCCCGCGCCATCGCCGTGCTGCGCGCCTACACGCGTTACTTCAAGCAGCTCGGCTTTGCCTTCAGCCAAAGCTACATCGAAAACGCGCTCAACAAAAACGCCGCCATCGCGCAAGACCTCAGTGCGCTGTTCGTGGCCCGCTTCGACCCCGCTCTGGAAGACGGTCGCCAGCACGCGCAACAGCAAATCGGCCAGCGCATCGAGGCGCAACTCAGCGCGGTGGCCAGCCTGGACGAAGACCGCATCCTGCGCCAGTTCACCACCACCGTGCTGGCCACGCTGCGCACCAACGCCTGGCAAGTCACACCCGCCGGCGCCAGCAAGCCCTACCTGAGCTTCAAGCTCAACCCGCGTGAAGTGCCCGGCGTGCCCGAGCCCAAACCGCTGTTCGAAATCTGGGTCTACTCGCCGCGCGTCGAAGGTGTCCACCTGCGCGGCGGCAAGGTCGCGCGGGGTGGCCTGCGCTGGTCGGACCGGCGCGAAGACTTCCGCACCGAAGTGCTGGGCCTGGTCAAGGCGCAGCAGGTCAAGAACACCGTGATAGTGCCGGTCGGCTCCAAAGGCGGATTCGTGCTCAAGAACGCCCCGCCCGCGAGTGATCGCGAGGCCTACATGGCAGAAGGCGTGGCCTGCTACAAGCTGTTCCTGTCGGGCCTCTTGGACCTGACCGACAACCTGGTCAAGGGCGACCCCGTGCCACCCGCCAACGTGGTGCGCCACGACCCCGCCGACCCCTATCTGGTGGTGGCGGCGGACAAGGGCACCGCCACCTTCTCCGACATCGCCAACAGCGTCTCGGCCGACTATGGCTTCTGGCTGGGCGACGCCTTTGCTTCGGGCGGCTCGGTCGGCTACGACCACAAGAAGATGGGCATCACCGCGCGTGGCGCCTGGGAGTCGGTCAAGCGGCACTTCCGTGCGCTGTCGATCAACACCCAGACCACGCCCTTCACCGTGGCCGGTATTGGCGACATGTCGGGCGACGTGTTTGGCAACGGCATGCTGCTGTCCGAACACATCAAGCTGGTGCTGGCCTTTGACCACCGCCACATCTTCATTGATCCCTCGCCCGACACGGCACGCTCGTTCGCCGAGCGCCAACGCCTGTTCAATTTGCCACGCTCAAGCTGGGACGACTACGACAAGAGCCTGATTTCTGAGGGCGGCGGCATCTACCCGCGCGGCGCCAAGTCAATCAAGCTCAGCGCGCAAGCCCGTGCCGTGATCGGCACCCTGGCCGAAGAGCTGACCCCGGTGGAACTGCTCAAGGCCATTCTGCAAGCGCCGGTGGACCTGCTCTACAACGGCGGCATTGGCACCTACGTCAAGGCCGCGTTTGAGACGCATGCCCAGGTCGGCGACAAGGGCAGCGACGCGTTCCGCGTCAACGGCGGCGAGTTGCGCTGCAAGGTGGTGGCTGAAGGCGGCAACCTGGGCTGCACGCAATACGGCCGCATCGAGTTCGCGCAAAAGGGCGGCCTGATCTACACCGACGCGATCGACAACTCGGCCGGCGTGGACTGCTCCGACCACGAGGTCAACATCAAGATCTTGCTCGACCGCGTGGTCGAAGCCGGCGACCTGACGCTCAAGCAGCGCAATGACCTGCTGGCCTCCATGACCGACGAGGTGGGGCACTTGGTGTTGTCCGACAACTACTACCAGTCGCAGGCGCTGGACATCGCCTGCCACCGCCCGATGTACGTGCTCGACGGCCAGCAGCGCCTGATGCAGTGGCTTGAAGGCGCCAAGCGCCTGAACCGGGCCATTGAGTTCCTGCCCAGTGATGAAGAGATTGCCCGCCGGCGTGCCCGCAAGCAAGGCCTCACGGCCCCCGAAGGCGCGGTGGTACTGGCCTACGCCAAGATGTCGATGTACGACGAACTGGTGGCCAGCAACCTGCCGGATGACCCCTACTTCGGCCGTGCGCTCAAGGCCTATTTTCCGCAGGTGCTGACCGAGAAGTTTGGCGACGCCATTGCCAAGCACCCGCTCAAGCGCGAGATCATCGCCACCTTCATCACCAACACGGTGGTCAATCGCACCGGCGCCACCTTCGTCAACTTCATCGCCGCCGAAGCCGGTGCCACCGCCGCCGACGTGGTGCGGGCCTATACCCTGGCACGCGAAGTGTTTGGCCTGGAACCCTTGTGGGACCAGATCGACGCGCTGGACTACAAGGTCTCAACCGCGCTGCAGCTCGACCTTCTGAGCCAGCTCATCGCCATCGCGCAACGCGCCTCGCGCTGGATGCTGCGCGTGCGCTCGCACAGCACCGACCTGCCCACGCTGATCCAGCGTTACCAGCCCGGCGCCCGCGAATTGCGCGCCAACCTGACCGAGTGGCTGCCCGCCACTGCCAACGCCAACTGGCAGCGCGCCACGCAAACGCTGGTGGACGCGGGCGTCGAACACGACCTGGCACAGAACCTGACCGCGCTGGAGTTCATCTTCCCCGCACTCGACCTGGTGGACCTGGCGCAAAGCGCCAACACCGGGCTGGAGCAGGCGGCGCGCGCCTACTTTGGCGTGGACGCCGAACTGGGCCTGACCGCCTGGCGCAGCGAGATCAACCGCCTGCCCACCGACACCCTGTGGCAAACCCAGGCCCGTGGCAGCGCGCGCGACGACGTCTACTCGATCGCCAGCCAGATCACGCGCGGCCTGCTGGCGCGCGGCGATGGCGTGGCCGGGTGGACGGCGCAACACGCCACACCGATCGAGCGACTGCGCAAGCTGCTGGCCAACATCAGCACGCAAAACCCCGACCTCGCCCCGGTCTCGGTGGCCTTGCGCGAGTTGCGGCATTTGGCATGACCAGCTGCGAACCCCGTCATTGCGAACGAAGTGAAGCAATCCAGGACCCCTGAACCCATGGACTGCCGCGCTGCGCTCGCAGTGACGCAAAGCCCGTCATTGCGATTGCCGCGTCGCTACGCTCCCCGCGATGACGAGAACTGTGACGTGCTCCTGGCGATGACCCAAAGCCCGTCATTGCGAGCGCAGCGCGGCAATCCATGTCTTCGATCTGCCCGCATGGATCGCCACGCCGCTGCGCGCCTCGCGATGACGGGGACTGCGTCGCGCTCCTCGCGATGACGGGAACGGTTGCCCATGACCCCTGAGAACGTCGAAGCCTTCTTCGCCACCTTGAAGGCGGCCAACCCGCAGCCGGTCACCGAGCTGGAATACAGCTCGGTGTTCGAGCTGCTGGTGGCGGTGCTGCTGTCGGCGCAGGCCACCGATGTCAGCGTCAACAAGGCCACGCGCAGACTGTTTGTGGTGGCCAACACACCACGCAAGATGCTGGCGCTGGGCTTGGACAAACTGGAGCGCTACATCAAGACCATTGGCCTATACCACAGCAAGGCCCGGTACCTGCTGCAAACCTGCCAGATCCTGCTTGACCAGCATGGCGGCGAAGTACCACGCAGCCGCGAAGCGCTGCAGGCCCTGCCCGGCGTCGGGCGCAAGACCGCCAACGTGATCCTCAACGCGGCTTTTGGCGAGCCCACCATGGCCGTGGACACGCACGTCTTTCGGGTGGCCAACCGCACCGGCCTGGCACCGGGCAAGACGCCGCTGGAGGTGGAGCAGGCCCTGCTGAAGCACATCCCCCCGGCCTACCTGGTGGACGCCCACCATTGGCTGATTCTGCTCGGGCGCTACGTCTGTCAGGCGCGTCAGCCACAATGCTGGCACTGCGCCGTGCGCGCCAACTGCGACTTTCAACACAAGACTCTCGCTTCAGAGCCGCCTTCATGAACGCGATTGACCCCCGTACCGTCATTTTGATCAGCGGCATCATGGGTGGTCTGATGTCGATGGTGCTGTTCTTCATGCACCGCAGCTACCCGGTCACGATTGCGGGCCTGCGCGAGTGGGCGTGGTCACTGGCCATCCTGTTTCTGGCTGGGGTGCTGGCCTCGCTGGGGGGAGTAGCAGGCCCGTGGTTCGCCAACATCACGCCCAACTTGCTGATCTCTTGCGGCATGTACCTGGCGTTTGTCGGCAGTCAGCGCTTTTTCGGCAATGCGGTCCGACACGCTTGGTACCTCGGACCGATTGCCGTAGTCAACCTGTTGCTGTTGTGGTTCACGCTGGCGCAGCCTTGGTATTTGGCGCGCGTGCTGATTCTGACCATGCTGCTGGCCTATTTGACCGGTATGCATGCGTGGTTGGTGCTGCGCCAGCGCCAGCCCAGTTTCAGCCACTGGTTTGTTGCGGTGGTGCTGTGCCTGGCCAGCCTCAACGAGGTGGTGCGCCTGGTCACTGCGCTGACCCTGCCGGTGGGCGAAACGGTGTTTGACCGTCAGCCGCAGAACCTGCTGCACATCACGCTCTACCCGTTTCTGATGCTGCTGATGGCCATCGGCATGGTGCTGCTGGCCACCGACCGCGTTCGCGCGCAAATGCAATACCTGGCGACACACGACTCACTCACCAACACGCTGACGCGCCGACGCATGAGTGAAGCCTGCGAGCAGGAGTTGGCGCGTTGCCGCCGCCACGGCCGCAGCATGGCGCTGCTGGTGGTGGACCTGGACCATTTCAAGACCATCAACGACACGCATGGACACCAGGTCGGCGACAGTGTCCTGATCCGCTTCGTGGACACCGTCAACGCCTTGCTGCGCCGTGGCGATGAGTTGGGACGTTTTGGCGGTGAAGAATTCGTGGTGCTGCTGCCCGAGACCGCGTTGCCCGAAGCCCTGCTGGTGGCCGAGCGCATCCGCGCCACCTGCCAGGCGGATACGGGCATGCCACCGTACACCGTCAGCATCGGCGTGGCCGGCTACCAGTCCGACACCGACACCGTGGACAACCTGCTGGGACGCGCCGACGCCGCCATGTACCGCGCCAAAGCCAAAGGGCGCAATCAAGTCGAAGCCGCTTGAGCGCAGTGCCGGGCCGCCCCAAACAAGCTCGCACCGCAGCCCGCCAGGGCGAAGCTACTCCAGTGCACCCAATCAAACCGGCTTGATGCGCAGCGCCCAGATCACGCCGGCCACCAGCAGGGCAATACCCAGCAAGGTCAGCGGCTGCGGCCACTGCCCGCGCAGCATGAAGGCATAGGCCAGCGCACTCAAGGTTTCGAACACGATCAGTTGCCCGGCCAGCGTGGTGGGCAGGCGCTGGCTGGCCTCGTTCCAGCACAGCGTGCCCAGCCACGAGGCCAGCAGCCCGATGGCCAGCATCAGGCCGACGTAGCGCAGCGGCTGCGGCCCCAGCGGCATCACAAAATCGGCGCCATGGCCCCAGGGCTGTGTGCCCAGCGTGGCGCTCCACAGCCACAACACGGCATACCCCGCCAGCGCCAGCGGCAAGGTGGCCAGCCCTTGCGCGGTGGCCCAACTGCGTGGGCTGCGCTGGGCATGGGTACGCAGCCAGTCGGCATTGCGCAGGGGGTACCAGGTCCAACAGGCCACCGCCCCCAGTGCCAGCAAGGCGCCACTGGCATAACGCGACACATCCAGATCGGCTTGCGCGCGCAGGTGCGCCAGCTCGACTTGGTTCACGCAGGCAATGCCAGCGGCAATCAGGGCCAGCGAAGGCAGCAGCTTGAGCCAGGGCAGGCGGCCGTCGCGCTTGGCATCACGCAGGTTGGAACTGATCGCAATCACCACCGGCAAGGTGCCAATGATCATGGTCGGCAACGGGCCACCGGCACGCTGGATGGCGGCCGCCAGGCACAGGTAATACAGCACGTTGCCAACGGTTGAGAGCTTGAGCGCTTCAAGCCAGTCGGCCGCCACGAAGCCCGCCAGATTGCGCCGGTCCAGCCACGCCAGCGGCAAGGCGATCACACCAAACGCCAGGTAACGCGCAAACGACAACAACAGCGCCGAGTACTCGGGCAGCAACAAGGGTGCGACAAACACCAGCCCCCACACCAAACCGGCCGACAATGCAAAAAGAACGCCAATAAACATGGGTGTGATCATGGCATGCCGTCATGGCGCAACAGCATGGCGGCCAGCCCCAGCATGAACAGACCAATCAACCCGTCCAGCACCTGCCAGGCCCGCGGCCGTGCAAACCACGGGGCCAGCCAGCGCGCGCCATAGCCCAGGCTGGCAAACCACAACACACTGCCGCTGGCGGCGCCACCGACAAAGAAGCTCTTGGCCGCGCCGGCTTGCTGCGCCCCGACGGAGCCGACCAACAACACCGTGTCGAGGTACACATGCGGATTGAGCAAGGTGAAGCCCGCCAGTTGCAGCAGCGCCTGGTCACGTGTCAGCGCCGCGCCCTGCCCAGCCTGCAGGCTGTTGGCGCCGAGCGCCCGACGCAGCGCCATCACGCCATACCAGGCCAAAAACAAGGCGCCAGCCCATGCGATCAACCGGGCCAGCGCCGGGCTGCCGGCAATCAAGGCCGCCATGCCAAAGACGCCCGCCGCCATCAGCAGCGCGTCCACGCCGGCACAAAAGGCAACCATCACCCCCACGTGCTCACGCCGCAAGCCCTGGCGCAGCACAAAGGCGTTTTGCGCGCCAATGGCGGCAATCAGGGTCAGGCTCACGGCCAGACCATTAAGGTAGCTTGGAAAGTGGGTGGTGAGGTTCATCGCCGCGAAGCATGCCGCAGCCGCGCAACGGGCGCCAGTTAGACTTGCTCAACCCCATGAAGCATTGCTGAACACCCATGCTCGACTACCCGCTTTTGGCCGCGCTTGCGGCGGTGGTGCGCGAGGGCAGCTTTGAGCGCGCCGCGCGCGCGCTGCACCTCACGCCCTCGGCCGTGTCACAACGCGTCAAGCTGCTTGAAGAACGCGTAGGCCAGGTGCTGATCGTGCGCGGCCCACCGGCCCAGGCAACACCGGCCGGCCTGCAACTGTGCCGCCACGTCGAGCAGGTGGGCATGCTGGAGCACGACTTGCTGCAGGCGCTGCCGGCCCTGGCCAGCGACGACACCGGCCGTGTCACCTTACGCGTGGCGGTCAACGCCGACAGCCTGGCCACCTGGTTTGTCAATGCGGCAGCAAGCTTTGCCGAGATCGAACCGGTGTTGCTGGACATCAGCCTGGAAGACCAGGACCACACCGCCGAGCGGCTGCGCAACGCCGACGTGATCGCCGCCGTGACCGGCCTGGCCAAGCCGGTGCAAGGCTGCCGCAGCGTCAGCCTGGGCGCCATGCGCTACCTGGCCACCGCCAGCCCGGCGTACATGCGGCGCCACTTTGCAAAGGGCGTGACGGCCCAGACGCTGGCGCAAGCGCCCTGCCTGACTTTTAGCCGGCAAGACCGCTTGCAGCAGGCCTGGTGCAGCCAGTTCCTGGGCCAAAGCGTGGAGCTACCGCGCCACTGGTTACCTTCGAGCCAGGCCTTTGTCGATGCCTGCCGCGCGGGCCTGGGCTGGGGCATGAACCCCGCGCCGCTGGTGGCGCAGGGGTTGGCCGAAGGGTCACTGGTGTGCCTGCAGCCCGATCAGCCTTTGATGGTGCCGCTGTACTGGCAACACACGCGCCACGCGCTGCCGATGTTGAAGCGGCTGACGGATGCGGTGGTGGCGGCGGCCAGGGTGGGGTTGGAGCCGGATTAACGCGAACCAACATCGTCATTGCGAACGCAGTGAAGCAATCCATGCCTCCAAAATACATGGATCGCCACGGCCTGCGACCTCGCGATGACGATACTGGTTCAAGGTCCGTGTGCGGTATCCGCCCCGGTTCGTGAGGCTCGCCATGACGGTGTCCGTTCATGGTGTGGGCGCGGGCAACAACCCGTGGGAGTTAGCTTGCGCGGCTGGCGCTAGGTTGGCGCTGGCTCAACGCCGTGTAACGCTGCGCCCTACTGCGCCACTCGCTCAAATCGAATTAGCGAGCGCGTCATCGGTGAACCGGCGATGTTTGCGTTCGGCGTCCAGGGCGTGGTGATCTGCAGCCGATTGCCGTCGAGCTGGTAGCCGCGCGTTTGCGTGCCCTTGTAGGCCGGATTCGCGGCAATGTCGACCTCGACGACTCCGGTGCCGCCTTCGTAGCGATAGGTGCCTGTGAGTGCATTCATTGAGCGAAACAACTTTGCGCGATCTTCCTCCAAATTCGAAGGCTTACGTCCCTCCGCCTCCCAAACCGACATTGTTCGACCCTCGTTCGTGAAGACCGTGTAGCCAACCCACTTCTGCCCCATGTACGGACGAGCCGGCTCACCGTTCTGAAACTCGGTGTCAAAGGAAACCAACTTCCATGTGCCGACAAGTTTTGCATTGTCGTTGGCGACGGCGATGGCCGTCTGAACGAAGAAAAATATGCCGGCTGCTATTGCAGTGCGTGTACGCATTAAAGACCTCCAGTCCTGATTGTGTCGTCCCCACATTGTTCAAGAGTGCTCGACGCCGGGGGACGGGGCGTCGCAGACAATTTTTGAGCGGATTTTAGGCCTCGAACCACCCCGATCGCAAGACCTGCGCTCCCACACGCGCGCTCCCTACAATGCCCTGCATGAGCTCTTCTCCCATCCAAGTCGCCGTCATGGGCGCGGGCGCCGTGGGCTGCTACTTTGGCGGCATGCTGGCGCGTGCCGGGCACTCGGTGACGCTGATCGCGCGGCCTCAACACGTGCAGGCGATCATGCGTGACGGCATGCGCTTGCAGACCACCACGTTCGATGAGCACCTGCACCTGGGCGCCAGCAGCGAGGCCAGCGCGGTGCAAGGCGCCAACCTGGTGCTGTTCTGCGTGAAGTCCACCGACACCGAGTCGGCCGGCACCCTGATCCGGCCGCACCTGGCACCCGACGCGCTGGTGCTGTGCCTGCAAAACGGTGTCGACAACGCGGATCGGCTGCGCACCGTGCTGCCGCAACACGCCGTGGCCGCCGCAGTGGTGTACGTGGCCACCGAGATGGCCGGACCCGGCCACGTGCAGCACCATGGCCGAGGCGAACTGGTGATCGAACCCGCCACGTCCAGTGCGCTTTCCAGCGAGGCTGTGGCACAGGCGCTGATGGCCGCCGGTGTGCCCGCCGAAGTCTCCAGCAATGTGCGCGGCGCGTTATGGGCCAAGCTGATCCTGAACTGCGCCTACAACGCGGTCTCGGCCATCACCCAGTTGCCCTATGGCAAGACCGTGGCGGGCGTTGGCGTGCCGGACGTCATGCGCGACGTGGTGGCCGAATGCCTGGCCGTGGCGCAGGCCGAGGGCGTGCAGATACCTGGCGACGTGCATGCGGCCGTGGCCAGGCTGGCCGGCAGCATGCCCAATCAGTATTCATCCACCGCGCAAGACCTGGCACGCGGCAAGCGCACCGAGATCGACTACCTCAACGGCCTGATCGTGCGGCGCGGCGAGGCGCATGGGATTGCCACGCCGGCGAACCGGGTGCTGTGGTCGCTTGTGAAACTGCTGGAATCCAATTTGGCTCAGGCTTGAGCCGAATTGCGCGTCTTGCGCAGCCCCTGCACGCCCACCCACGGCACCGTGGCGTTCGGCGCGGCCAACGCGTTGTCCACCGAGCATTCCGCGAACTCGGATTTCATCAGCCAGCGGCTCATGGCGGCAAGCATAGGCAATCAAACGCAGGGCATGGATGCACCGCTTGAAGGCTTGCCGGTGAACTCCTCACGCTGCTGGCGCAGCCTGTCGCTGTCGATGTACTGCGCCAACAGGTCAATGTCACGGCGGTCAACTCCAAGCGCCGTGAACGCCGCTTTCCATCCAGCCACGCCGGCGCTGACCTGCTTGGTGATCGCGTGCGCCGCGTCCGGTTGCAAGCCGAACTGACGCGCCTGGGACAGCGCATTGGCCAGCGTGGACTGCGTCGCCTGGTCGCCGACCAGCATCGCCTGGTAGCCAAGGCCCTGAGCGCTGGGGACCACGTCGAACGCGGGTGACAACAGATAGTGCCCATCAGCCTGGCGCAGCAGGGCATGGTTCTTCTCATGGTCATCCGTGTTGTCGATCAGAATGTTGAAGACCATGCGTCTGAAAAGTTGCGCCTGCTGGCTGCGAATGGCCTCGGCAGGCGCCACCCGGCGCAGCAACTGGGCGAGTTGCGGGTAGCCCAGCTCTTCGCCCGCGGCGCGCAAGGCCACGCGGGCGGATACCGCATGCAGCCGCGCCGTGCCAACCCGGTCGAACCGGCGCACGGCGACAGCGTGCGCGGACTTGGCCGGGCCCACCACCAGGGCGCGGGTGCTTGCCACGTCAATGCCGCAGCTGCGTGCCAACTGCATGGTGGCGTGCTCGATCAGCGGCGTATCGATCTCCTCGCCCTCGGAGAACTTCACCAGCCAGGGCTCGCCATCCATGGCGATCAGCGACTTGGGTCGGGCGCCTCCCAAGGAAGCGCCGGGGCGCACCAGGCGTCTCTGCAACTCGGACACCGACTCATTCGCCAGCACTTTGCGGACGACCTCGGCCATCTCGTCAAGGCTGTCGAGGCTGGGCATCGGGCTGCGCCCCCACGGCTCGTAAGCCTCGGCGCGCCGACTGACGCCCAGGGCGCCACAACGGTCGTCGCCAGCGAAGAGCAGGAATTCAAGAATCGACAGCCGGGGCGTTACCTCGAACTTGCGGATGACGCGCTCGCCCCATCGGTCAGGGCGGGCGTCGTCCACCGCGCCTGCCACACAGTCCTTCTCACGCGGAACAAACGGGTCATCCACCAGAGGCAGGTCTTCGCTCAGCGCAAAACCCGATTGCAGCCACTGCGGCGTGTAGCGCAATGACACCGCCCTGCCCCCGCCAGACTGGCCCAGCTCACCAATCGGGCGCGCTTGCGCGGGGTCGCCCAGCCACCACAAAAACATGTGGTCTTGCACAAGGTACTTGTCGGCCATGTTTGACAGCCTGGCGTGTTTACACCGCGCGGCGATGCCGCTGCGTGGCTAGATTGACTTCATTTTCGAGCGCCGCCACATCCTCTTTCGGGTCGGCTACCGCCGACAGGGCCTCGTGGCGCCCAACGATCCACAGCGCCGTGGCGTACACGCCGATCGACACGGCGGCGTCCCCTTTTTCCATCTTCATCAATGTGGGGACGGACACCTCCAGCCGCGCCGCCCATGCCCGCAGCGACTGCTTTCGCCGCTTGCGAGCAAGGCCCAAGTCGGCGCCAAGCTTGCGCAACGCCGCCATCGCTGCGGGCGGCAAGGATTGGAGGGCGGCTGCGACTTGAGGCATAACGCATAGTTTATCAAAACATCTTATTTGTTCAATAATACATCACCATCCGCAGCTCCATCAGGCGCGCGGCCAGCTGCTGTGCCTGCGTGGCCTCATGGACCATGATGGGAACGATCGGGTGCTCGCCCGGCTTGATGTCAAAGCCCGCCCTGGCGACGGCGGCGTCCTGCTCGCCCAGCAGCGGCTCGAACAGCCCGCCGTTGGCATCAAACGCTGCCGCAGCCAGAATAGGGCACACTGGCGCCGTGAACCATCAAGCGGCCATCTCCGATTCGCAACACGTGGACGGGGTGTCCGAGGCGAATGGCCATCGCGTTTCACGCTAGAAAGAAGGCTCCCTTTGCGCATCGTCTGGCTCACCGGCATGGCAGCACTGGCGCTGTTTGCGGGCATCACCTGGTATCTGGCGCCGCTTGAGCCGAGTGTGCTGGCCTTGCAGTTGTCGTTCAGCCCAAGCGCCTTTGCCACGGTGGTTCATGCTTGGTCGCCCGAGCAATTGGCCCGCTTTCGCATGCACCTGGTGCCCGATTTCGCGCTGCTGATCTGCTACGGCGCATTTGGCTACCTGCTGGTGTCTCGCTCAGCGCTGTTTGCCCAGCGCCTACCGGTGGCGCGCACCGCAGCCCTGCTGTCGCTACCTCTGGCAGCGGCTTTCGACGCGGCCGAAAATGTGCTGCACGCGTGGCTCACTGCGGCGCCGCGCTTTGACGTGCCGCTGGCCTACCTCGCAGCGGGGGCGTGTGCCGCGCTCAAATGGCTGCTGCTGCTGGGCTTCGCGCTGGCGCTCGTCCATGCGTTGGCGCGCGCGGCCACGCAGTCTGCGCCACACGTTCGGGATTGAGTTGAGCGCCGGGATGGCCAGTTGTGCCGCAATCTGTGTCCGCAGGCCGAAGTGCCGGGCGTAGGACTCAGAAGAACGGAAATTCGTCATCACCTCGGCGCAGTTCGGCCTCCATCGCCTTCGCTTCACGACGACGGGCCTTGATCCAGGCTTTGAAGGCGGCTGGGTCCTTGGGCACTTCAATCTCCCGCTCCAACTGGCGGATGTCGCGCCGCAACTCGGCAATGTTCTGGTTCAAACGTGGCATCACCTGCTTGGGCGTCAGCTGCAGGTAGGGCGGCAGATCGAATTGCGCGCGCAGGGGCATTTCCAGGTGCGCAATTTCTTGTTCCAGTTCGGCCAGTTGCTCCTTGAGTATCTTGTTGAAGTGTTTGAGGCGGTCTTCGGACAAGCCCGCGATGGCGTGCGCGTCGATGTGTTCCAGTTCGAGTTGCAGCTCCAGCAGTTGCAACAAGTCCTTCTTGTCGTAGGCCTGGTTGACGCGCTGCATCAGCGCGGTTTTGCGGGCACGCTCCTGCAGGTCGGGCTCGCGGTCTGGATGCAGGGCGCTGGCCAGTTTGCGGTAGACCTCGCGAATCGACAGGCTGGTTTGGTCGGCTTCGATCTTGGCAGCCGCCTCGCGCGCCGCTTGCTTGGGCGTCTTCTTGCGACGGCTGCGCCGGTCTTGCTCCTCCAGACCTGCAAGCTCGATCTTCTCCATCTGCAGTTTCACGTGCGCCATGATGTCGGCGGGTGAGTCCAGCTCGGCGGCGTCGCCCATGTCAAGGCCGAACATGCGCTCCATCACCTCCTTCATGCTGTGGGCGGCTGCCGCTTCCTCGGCGTCGTAGTCGCCAGCACTGTGTCGGTTGTAAATTTCCTTGAGCGCGGCATCGCCGGACACCCCAACCAGGTGCTCCGCCAGTTGACAAATCAAATCCTTGACCACACCGCGTTCGGATTTGGTCAGCCCCGGTGCGGCCAGGGCATGGTCCAGGTTGTGCACCATGGTGGCCTGCAGCTTCTGAAAGGCCTGCAGCAGCGGCGCAAAGTCGCCCGCCACTTTTTGGTGGTAGCTCACCACCACCAACTGCCACTGCGCCAATTCCTTTCGACTGATGTCGATCTTATTGACCAGGGTGTTGAAGGTCTTCTGCCCTTTGGACAGGTTCGACTGGTCGGCCCGCAAGGCGATACGAACGGGGGTCGTGCGAGGAGTCATGGCTGAGATGTCTCGGGGAAGGAATGAGTAGCCGGGATTATCGAACACGCTGGCGACAGGGCTGTTGCCGTCACGCGAGCTGCCGTAGCGCCGTTGCCGGTATGCTGCGGTCCTGTCACCCCCGCGTTGATCGGGGCAGAACAAAAAACCAAGGCATCGCCCATGTTTCGCGACCAATACCTCGACTACGCCGAGCTGAACACCCAGCTATCCGCCTGGGCGCAAGTCCACCCGGACTTTGTGACCCTGAGCACGCTGGGCACCAGCGCCGAAGGGCGCACCATACCGCTGCTGACCATTGGCCGCGACCCGCAGCGGCAACGCCCTGCCGTATGGATTGATGGCAACATGCATGCCATCGAGGTGTGTGGCTCCAGCGTGGCACTGGCGCTCGCCGAGGACATCATCGCCATCTACCTTGGCAAGGACGAAGCGGGCGGAAAGCCCTTGCCGAGCCACATGGCTGACGCCATTCGCAACACGCTGTTCTATGTCGTTCCGCGCATCTCGCCCGATGGTGCAGAGGCGATCCTGAAGACCGGCCGCTACATGCGCTCCAGCCCGATCAATGATCGGGTCAATCAATCCCATGCACGCTGGGAGGCATCGGACGTGGACGGCGACGGCCTCATGACCTACATGCGCCAACAGGACCCGCAAGGGGAATTGGTGGAGCTGCGCGGCGACGATGGGGTGGCGCTGCAACCGCCCGTGCTGGTGCCGCGCCTGCCGGAGGACTCGGGACCGTTCTACAAACTCTACCCCGAGGGGCACATCGCCAACTTCGACGGACAACGCATCCCCGACCCGCACTTTCTGTCGGACAACCTCTACGACTTCAACCGCAACTTCGCGCACCAGTGGAAGCCCGAGCCCGAGCAGATCGGCGCCGGGCACTACCCCGGCAGCGCGCCTGAAACGCGTGCCGTGATGGACTTTGCCGGCCAGCACCCCAACATCATGGTCTGGCTCAATCTGCACACCTTTGGCGGCGTGCTGATCCGGCCACTGGGCGACAAGCCCGACAACAAGATGGACCAGACCGACCTGGCCATGTACAAGCAGGTGGAAGCCTGGATGAGCGAGCACACCGGCTACGCCACGGTGAGTGGCTTCCACGAATTTCTGTACGAACCCGAAAAGCCCCTGCATGGCGACCTGTGCGACTGGGCTTACCACCAGCGCGGATGCCTGGCCTATGTGGTGGAGTTGTGGGACCTCTTTGCGCAACTCGGCATTGCCCGCAAGAAGCCGTTTGTGGACCACTACACGCAACTGGAGCGCAAGGACTTCCTGGCGCTGGCCAAGATGGACCGCGAGCTCAATCAGGGCCGCATCTTCAAGGCCTGGCGCAAGGTGCAGCACCCGCAGCTTGGCGAGGTCGAAGTCGGCGGCTTTGATGGCCGCGTGGGCATCAGCAACCCGCCCTACGCGAAGCTGGCCGAGACCTGCGCGGCGCAAAGTGCGGCCTTCTTGCGGGTGGCCTCGCTGCTGCCGCAAATCAGTATTGAAGTTGTCAGGATCGAGCCGCTGGGTGACGCGATGACGCGCCTGGAGTTGCGCCTGGTCAACAGCGGCTACCTGGGCAGCTACGGCCTGTCGTCCGCCAAGAGTTTGCCGCATTCAGAGCCGATGCGTCTGACGATTGAGGGCGACAACTACAAGGCGGTGGCACCCGCCGAAGCAGTGATCGACCTGGGCCACCTCGATGGCTGGGGAACAGGCCTGCACCGCACCAGCATCTTCATACCCTGGACGCGCGGCAGCGTGGGCGAGAAGAAAGTAGCCCTGGTGGTCCATGGCACAGGCCCGCTGCACCTGAAAGTTGGCAGTTGCCGGGTGGGCTGGTATTCCTTGGTGGTTTCCATTGACGCAGGCTACTCAACCGCCAAGGCATAACACCGGTCGAGTTGCGTGCGCAGCAGCTCGACAGTGTCGCAATCCAAACGCCCCTGCGCGCAGCAGGACCTCGACGCTTGCCATGACCTGCGCCTTGGCGATGTGCGCGCGGGATGGCGCTGGCCTGGCAGTGATACGGATAACCGGTACAAAGCAGGTTTTCATGGTGCATGGCGGCCCATTGCGCAACGGGTTGGTCGGGGAAAGCCCTCTTCAGAATTTGTCCGGTGTCGTAGCTGTGGCGCATGACGAAGGCGCGCTCTTCGCGCGTCAACGATCCGGGCTTGTCAATGATGTCTTCGGGCACCCGCAGCTTGCCAATGTCGTGGGCGCTTGCGCTCGAGCTTGCCAACAGTGCCGTCCACGATCAGAATCGTCTGAATCTAATAAAACAGTTTTATGGGAGATGGTATGGCCAATCACGACAGCGCCCCGTTCACCTATCAGGGGCCCCATTTCGAGATGTTTGGTGCAATCTCAAGAAGATTCCGCAACTTCCATCACATTCTCCTGTCGAGTCATATCTCTTCGATCAAGTCCAGCAGCAGTCGGCTGGAAGAAGGATTTGAGTTCTTCTGCCCTGACCATTTTCGATTTGAACAGGCCCTGAAGTCCGCTGGTTTTGAGCCGGATGTTCGCGACCGCGTGATGGGCTTTCTGCCTTCGATCGGCAGCATCGCCTCCCGGGCCACACAAGGTCAGGGTTATCGCGAGCCGGGTTCGCCCAGCCTGCACTGTGCGGTCTCGGCCGACTACTGCAGTGTTCATCTGGACAACATCGGTTTCAAATTTGGCGGCGGCTACACCGCCGACTGTGGACTGCACATTGGCGACGAGTTGATCTGGCAAGACAAAATCGTTCGCAATCTCGGCAAGATTGGCATGCCCAGCGTCTTAGTGGATGCACTTCACCGGTTTCATCCGATTCTTCCAAATTCGCAGCAATACAAGCCGTTTTCCACAGTGGGTGCGCAGTTCGATGTCCTGTCGAAGCGCAGTCAGGATCTTCAACGTCAGGTTCGCTTGACCATTGACCTGACCAAATCCTGCAGCGACATTAGCTGTGGCGCCTGGAGCAAAATCAACGGTCTGACGGTCGAGAGCGAGAAGCAATTGATGGTGAACCTTCAAGTCACGGGTTGGTAAGCCGGGACTCGTCTCGACTCCCCCGCATTGGCATCGACCGAAGGCGCATCGGGCCGCCCAATGGCTCGATGCGGTCGGTTGGGCAGTAGTGGAAGATGCGCCAGCACCTCGATCTGTGGGGCGTGCCTTAGCCGCCTCGAAGCAACCGACATTCCCCAAACGCCAACACGTCGCGCGGCCATTGGTCGGCACGGGTGACCTGGCGCACGCCCTGGGCGATCAGGGTGGCGGCGCGGATCACGCCGGCGTGGGTAATCCAGACCTGGTCGCCGGGTGACTGAACCGACTCATCCCAGATCGCGGCGACGCGCTGCATCAGCGCATCGACGGTCTCGACGCCGCCAAAAGCATGGCTGCCAAACTCGGCCATCCATTGGTCGAAAGCCGCACGCGGAATCGCGTCCCAGCGTTGGCCCTCCCAGCAACCAAAGTTCATCTCAACCAGCCGTGCGTCGGTTTTGCATGTCAAATCAGGCCGCAGGCCGCACAGACATTGGGCCAGTTGATCACATCTTTGTAGCGGAGAAGTCAATAGAAATGCGCCTGTTGGCACCGTTACTGCCAAAGCGGTAGCGGCGCGCAGGGTGTCGGCCACATCGGCCGCCAGGTCCGTCATGCCGTAGCAGACGCCCGCCTCCACCACTGGCTGCGCATGGCGTACCAGCCAAAGGCTCACAGCGTCACCGCCAGCCCGAGGTAGAACGCCAGCTCGCACATCTGCTGCGTGGCACCCAGGCAATCGCCGGTGAAGCCTTGCAGGCGGCGCCAGAACAGGCGGCCCATCCACAGCAGCGCCAGCGCGGACGCCAGCAGGGGCGCCCACCAGGCCACGCCGTCGGTCAGCCACAGCACCAACCCGGACGCGAGCGCAAACCAGACTCCAGCGACGGCCAGGCTGGTGTTGCTAATCTGGTCGGCCAGAGGCTTGGACTTGGAGCCCGCCGCATCACCCACATGCGGCATGAAGCGAATCAGCAGCAAAGGCCAGGTGCGTGAGCACACGTGGGCCGCAAACAAGGCTACCGCCAGCAGCCCAACATCGACCGAGCCCAGCAGCGCCAGCAACGCCACCTTGGTCAGCATCACCAACACCAGCGCCATGGCACCAAAGGCGCCCACGCGTGAGTCCTTCATGATGACCAGGGCGCGCTCGCGCTCGCTGCTGCCGCCCAGGCCATCGGCCACGTCGGCCAGGCCGTCTTCGTGAAAGCCACCCGTGATGAACACGCTCAAGACCGTGCCCAGGGCGGCGGCCACCAGCGGTGCATAGGCGCTGGCCGGCAAGGCCTGCATCAAGCCGAGCGTAAACAGTGCCACCACCGCCCCCACCAGCACGCCCACGCCAGGGAAGTGCGCGGCGCTGGCGCGCAGCATGGCCGGGCTGTAGCCGACCCAGTGCGCCAACCGACCGGTCACCGGAATACGGGTGAAGAACTGAATCGCCAGCAGGTAGTGGCGCAAGGCGTTCATGCCTGGATGGTTTCAGTGCCCGATTTCTCAGACACGCCGGCTGACTCGAAGCTGGCCATCTCGCGCAGGATGGCGCAGGCGGACTGCAACAGCGGCCAAGCCAGCGCGCCGCCCGAGCCTTCGCCCAGTCGCAGACCCAGATCAAGCAGCGCTTGCACACCCAGGTGCTGCAACATGAACTCATGCCCGCGCTCGCCGGAGCGGTGCGCGAACACGCAGCGCTGCAGCACCAAGGGTTGCAGCGCGTGCGCCACCAGCACCGCGCTGGTGGCAATGAAGCCATCGACCACCACCACACGGCGCTCGTGCGCGGCTTGCAGCACCGCACCCACCATGGTGGCGATCTCGAAGCCGCCCAGCGCCGCCAGCGCGTCCAGCGGCGCGGTGACATTGGCATGACGTTGCAGCACTTCGCGCAGCACGTCGGTCTTGCGTTGCACGGCGGGTGCGTCCAGACCGGTGCCAGCACCGGTGCACAACGCTATGTCCAGCCCGGCCAGACGCGCCAACAGCAGCGACGCCGCCGACGTGTTGCCAATGCCCATCTCGCCCAGCAGCAAGGCGTTGCCGGGCAACCCTCTGACCAGCGCTTGCCCATTGGCCAGCGCCAGCGCGCACTGCGCTGCCGTCATCGCCGGCTGCTCCGATGAGTCGGCCGTACCCAGCGCCACCTTGCGCACCAGCAGGCCGGGGCGCGCGCTGCCTTCTGGCAGGCCAGCCAGAAAGTCGTGCTTGACACCGCAATCCACCACCGTCAGCGCCAGGCCGTGCTGGCGCGCCAGCACGCTCACTGCCGCGCCGCCAGCAAGGAAGTTCTCCACCATCTGCCAGGTCACGTCACTGGGAAAGGCCGACACGCCGCGCGCGGTCAACCCATGGTCGCCGGCGAACACCACCATTTGCGGCTGCTCCAGCGCGGGGGTCTGCGTGCCCAGAATCTGCCCCAGCTTAAGCGCCAGGTCTTCCAGCCGCCCGAGCGAGCCCAGCGGTTTGGTCTTGTGGTCGAGCTTGTGCTGCAGCGCCTGGGTGAAGGCGTCGTCGCGGATGTCGGCCAGGGTCGGTATCACGGTTGAGTTCATGCAAACCTTTCAAGTTGAGTCGGGGAAAGAAGTGGCAATCAGTTTGGCCAGCACGCCGGGCTCGAAATGCTGCGCAATGTAGTCGGCCAGGCCGTCAAACACAGTGTCAAGTGTGGGTACGCTGGCACCAAACAGGGCGTGCAGCACGGCCGGGTCTTCAAACAGGCCGTGCAGGTAGACACCCATCACATTGCCCGCCGCATTGCGCCAGCCCAGATCGTCGGGCAACACCACGCGGGCCACGTCACCCGCAGCAGCCATGGCGACATGCTGGCGGGTTTGCCCATGGTGGATTTCGTAGCCGGACACCGAGACGCCCGCCAGACTGACCCAGGGATTCGTCTGCGCACCGACCCGGTGCCCGGCCTGAGCCCCATCGGTGCTACCCACCCAATCAGATGCGAAGCGGGTCTGCGTGTGCCGCACCGTCTTGTCCTGCGCAAACACCGTCACCAGCGGCAACAGCCCCAGCCCCGGCGCGTTGCCGTCAATGCCATGGGTATCGATCAGCGCTTCGCCCAACATCTGCAAACCGCCACAAATGCCCAGCACCGCGCCACCGCGCGCCGCGTGTTGGGTGATGGCGGCGTCCAGCCCCTGATGGCGCAGCCAGGCCATGTCGCTACTGGTGGCCTTGGAGCCCGGCAGAATGATCCAGTCGTTGACGTCCAGGCCAGCCAGTTGCGAGGGGCTGCGCACCCACTGCAGGCGCAGCCCCGGCACGTTTTTGAGGCTCTGGAATTCATCGAGGTTACTCAGGTGCGGGTAGGCGATCACCGCCACCGTTTTGGTCACCACCCCGGCGCTGACACTGCGGTCGTCAAAGATGCCATCTTCCTCTGGCAAGCCGTGCTGCCACCACATCGGCAGCGTGGCCACGGTGGGCACGCCGGTCAACTTCTCCAGCATCTGCGGCGCCGGTGCCAGCAGCGCCGCATCACCGCGAAACTTGTTCAGCACAAAGCCCTTGAGCAAGGCGCGCTCGTTCTCAGGCAGCAGCGCCCAGGTGCCATACAGATGCGCAAACGCGCCACCCCGGTCGATGTCGGTCACCAACAGGCATGCTGCCTGGGCATGCAGCGCGACGCGCATGTTGACGATGTCGCTGTCGTGCAGGTTGATCTCGGCCGGCGAGCCCGCGCCTTCGATCACCACCACATCGTTCTCGGCGATCAACTCGTCCAAAGCCTGCGCAATCACCGGCCACACGCTGGCACTGCGCCCGCGCCAGGCCATGGCCGACAGCTCCGCGCTGACCTGACCCATCAGCACCACCTGGCTGTGGGTGTCGCGCTCAGGCTTGAGCAGCAGCGGGTTCATGCGCACCTCGGGCACCGCGCGGGCCGCCAAGGCCTGGAAGTACTGGGCACTTCCGATTTCGCCTTGCCCGTTTTCGCAGGCCACCACTCTGGCGTTGTTGCTCATGTTCTGCGCCTTGAACGGTGCCACCTTCAAGCCTTGGCGCGCGTAATGGCGGCACAGCGCGGTGGTCAGCCAGCTCTTGCCCGCACCGCTGGTGGTGCCGAGCACCATGATGCAATGGGCGGTCATGTTGGCTGGCCTGCTGGGCGCATCAGGCTTGCGCGCGCGCCGCCTTCAGCCCCAGGCGCTGCAGCAGCGCCATGTCGGCGTCCACATCCGGGTTGGGCGTGGTCAGCAACTTCTCGCCATAGAAGATCGAATTGGCACCGGCCACAAAACACAGCGCCTGCACCGCGTCGCTCATGCTCTGGCGCCCGGCCGACAAGCGCACACGCGCCTTGGGCATGGTGATGCGGGCCACCGCAATGGTGCGCACAAACTCCAGCGGGTCCAGGTCCGGCTGCTCGACCAGCGGGGTACCGGCCACCTTAACCAGATGGTTGATCGGCACCGACTCGGGGTAGGGGGCCAGGTTGGCCAGCTCGGCAATCAGGCCGGCGCGCTGCAGCCGCGACTCGCCCATGCCGACGATGCCGCCGCAGCACACGCTGATGCCGGCGTTGCGCACCCGCACCAAGGTGTCTAGGCGGTCTTGAAAATCGCGTGTGCTGATGATCTCGCCGTAATAGTCGGGCGCGGTGTCGAGGTTGTGGTTGTAGTAGTCCAGCCCAGCCTCGCGCAGGGTCTCGGCGTGGCCCTCGTCGAGCATGCCCAGGGTGCAGCAGGCCTGCAGCCCGGTGTCCTTCACGGCCCTGACCAGTTCGGCCACGGCGGCCACGTCACGGTCCTTGGGCGCGCGCCAGGCCGCGCCCATGCAAAAGCGCGTGGCACCGGCCACCTTGGCGCGCTCGGCGGCTTCTCGCACGGCTTCGACACCCATCAGTTTTCCGGCTTCCACGCCCGTGTCGAAATGCACCGACTGCGGACAGTAGCCACAGTCCTCCGGACAGCCACCGGTCTTGACCGACAGCAGCGTGGCCAGTTCCACCTGATTGGGGTCGAAGTGGGCGCGGTGCGCCGTTTGCGCCTGGAAGATCAGGTCGGAGAACGGCAACTCTAACAAGGCTTGCACCTCGGCCACGGACCACACGCGTTGTGCCACAGCGTGCCTGGCCAGCGGTGACTTGTGGGGTGGATGAAACTGCAGCGGCTGCGCTGCGCTGCCAGCAGTGGTGTGGGCGGTGTGGACGGTGTGGGACATGAAGTCGTTCCTTGGCAATACGGAGTTGAAAACGGGCTGCGCGATGACAGTGGCCTTAGCCAGAGTGCGCCGCCTTGACGAGTTGGGGCCGAAACGCGCCGGGCGGCTGCGTCACGCCGGGCAGCGCCACCCAACGCCCGCCGAGCTGGTGGATGCCAATGCGGTGGTCAAACACGGCCTCCAGCGCCCGGTGGGTGGCGGGGTCGCCACAAGCACCCTGGTGCGTGATGCGACCTTGCGCCAAAATCACCATCTGCTGGGCATGCAGCGCCATCGAAATCTCGTGCAGCACGCTCACCACGGTCTTGCCCTGCGCCACCAGCTCACGCACCAGTTGCAGCCAGTCGGCCTGATGCGGCGGGTCCAGGTTGGCCAGCGGTTCGTCCATCAGCAGCACCTGCGCCTGCACGGCCAGCGCGCGCGCCAACAGCACGCGCTGGCGCTCGCCGCCCGAGAGTTGCCCGAGCGTGCGGCCGCGCCAGTCCCAGGCTTGGGTCGCCTTGAGCGCTTGCTCCACCGCCAGTTGGTCCTGCGCACTGGGTGCGGCCAGCCAGGCCTGGTGTGGCAGCCGCCCGAGCATGGCTACATCGAACACGGTGAGGTCGTCGCCACTGGCCTCGCCCTGACCCAGCCAGGCCATCTGGCGCGCACGCAGACGCCCCGCCAGGGTGGCCAGTGGCTGGCCCAACAAACTGACGCGCCCGCTGTGCGGCAGCAAACCGGCCAGCACTTTGAGCAAGGTCGACTTGCCGGCGCCGTTGGGCCCCACGATACTGGTCCAGCAGGCCGCCGCCAGTTGCACGTCAATGCCGTGCAGCACCTGCACGTGACCCAGGCTAGCCCTTACATCCTGGGCCTCAATAGCTATTGAATCAGTAGCAGACGAACTAGTCATGGTGTTCCCCGCATGGGCAGCGCCGGGCTGCGGTGCATCAGCCACAACAGGTAGCCCCCGCCCAGCACGGCGGTCAGCACGCCCACGGGCAGCTCCTGCGGCGCAATCAACCAGCGCGCCAGAATGTCGGCCGCCATCAGCAGCACGCCACCCATCAGGCTGGAGAGCAAAATCAGGCTGCCGTGCCGGGTCTTGGCAACCGAGCGCACCAGATGCGGCGCCGCCAACCCGACAAACGCAATCAGGCCGGTCTGCGCCACCGCCGTGCCGGTGGCCAGCGCCAGCACGGCAACCAGGGCCGCGCGCAGTTGCGGCAGCGGCAACCCCAAGCTGACGGCTGTGGCTTCGCCCAGTGACAAGCCATCGAGCACCGGGCTGAGCATCCAGGCCGCCAGCATGCACAGCAGCCAACCCAGCACCATCAGCAGGCACGCGGTCCAGCCCACAAAGCCGGTGCTGCCCAGCATGAAGGCCTGCATCGCCTGCATCACCTCCGGCGCCACCTGCATGATCAGCGACGCCAGAGCCCCCAGCACGACACCCACAATCACCCCGGCCAGCAGCAGCTTGAGCGTGTGCTGCACGCCTTTGGCCAGCAGCAGCGTCAACAACACCGCGCCCACCGCGCCAACAAAGGCCGCGCCGGTCAGACCCAGGCGCACCAGCCACTGGCTGGCAAAGGGCGAAACACCAAACAAGGCCAGCGCCAGCGCCACGCCCAGCGACGAGCCGGTGGCACTGCCCAGCAAATAGGGGTCGGCCAACGGGTTGCGAAACAGGCCCTGCGCCACCGCACCCGACAGCCCCAACAGGGCGCCCGCACCCCAGGCGCCCAGGGTGCGGGGCAAGCGGATGTCCCACACGATCTGCGCCGCAGCCGGGTCGCGCCAAGCCTGGGCCAGGCGCTCGAACCCGGTGCTGCCCACGGCGGCACCGATCACCGTCAGCGCCAGCGCGCACAGAAGCAATGCACCACCGAGTGCCAGCGCGCGTCGCATCAGATCGGCCTGCACCTGGGGCATGGTCAGCTCCCGGCTCGGCGCGCAGGCAATAGCTCGGGCGCGGACGCCCCGAGCTTGTCCGACAGACACTGCGCCATGATGCGGGCGCCCTCGGCCATGCGCGGGCCAGGTCGCACCAACATGTCGGCCTGCTCGGGCTTGAACACGCACACCCGCGCATGCCGTATGGCCTGCATACTGGCCCAGCCCGGGCGCGTTTCCATGCCGGCGAAGTTGCGGTCGCCGACCATGATCACGTCGGGGTTGGCGCGCACCACAAACTCCGGGTTGAGCTTGGGAAATGGTCCCAGCGCGGCGGGCACGATGTTGCGCACACCCAGGCGCACGAGGGTCTCGCCGATGAACGACGATTCTCCCGCCGCGTAGGGCCCGGTGTTGACTTCAAAGTACACCCGCGCCGCCCGGGCCTTGGCTGGCAGCGACTGTGCCGCCGCAGAGACGCTGGCGTCAATCACACGCCAGACCCGTTGCGCGTCGTCCACCGCCAACAGTTGCCCGACGGTGTCCAACACGCGGCGCACATCGGCGTGGCTCTTGGGCTCCAGCGCCAGCACCTTGATGCCCAGCGCTCGCAGGCGCTCGGCGCCACGCGCCGAGGTAGCCATCAACACCACGTCGGGCTTGAGCGCAACGATGGCCTCGATGTTGGGATCGATGCCCCCACCGACCTGCGGCAGCTGGCGCACACTGTCGGGAAAGTTGGAGTAGCGGTCCACCCCCACCAGGCGCTGGCACTGACCGAGTTCGCACACGGTCTCGGTCAACGACGGCAACACGCTGACAATGCGTTGCGGGCTGCGCTCGAACGCCACCAGCACGCCGTTGTCGTCGGTGACTTGCAGGGCATGGGCCACACCTGCACTGGCAACAAAACAGGTCGCGACAAACCGCCACAGCCAGTGGCCTGTCATTGCGAGTCTCCCGAATCTGGCCCGACCCCACCCGGACCTTAAACCAAAGTCGTCATCGCGAGGCCGCAGGCCGTGGCGATCCATGTATTTGGAGGACATGGATTGCTTCACTGCGTTCGCAATGACGACTGGTTCATGGAAAGCGCCGCGCGGCAATCCACGGCACCTGGATTGCCGCGCGGCGGCTCGCAATGGCGCAAGACTGGATACGAACTGCATGGTCAATCCTTCAAAATCAGGGGCAACCCGGCCGCCATCAGGGTCACACGCTCGCACACACCGGCCACGGCCTGGTTGAGCTGGCCCAGCGCGTCGACAAAGTCGCGCACCTCGCGCCCCATCGGGATCAAGCCCATGCCGATTTCGTTGCTGACCAATACCACCGGGCCGCTCGCTTGCTGTAGCGCCTGCAGCAAGGCCGCCAGCGCGACCTCGGGGGTCGGCGCGTCAGCGGGATCGACCAAGGCCTCGGCCGGCATGAGCTGGTTGGTTAGCCACAAGGTCAGGCAATCCACCAGCACCAGGGTTTGCGGGGCGCTGTAGGCGGCAATCGCCTGCGCCAGGGCCAAGGGCTCTTCCACACAGTGCATGCGCGGCACTCGCCGCGCCCGGTCGGCCTGGTGGCGCTCGATGCGTTGGCGCATTTCGGCATCACCCGCGCGCGCCGTGGCAATCAGCAGCGCGTTGTGGGTCTTGGAGACCCCCAGCCACGATTGCGCCAGGCATTCAGCGCGGCGCGACTTGCCGCTGCGCTGGCCGCCCAGAATCAGCTCGCGGCGGGACACTTTCAGTCTCGCATCAAGCATGGATGTAGTCCGAGTTGGCCGCCACTCAGAACTTCCAGCGCAGCGCAGCGCTCAGTGCGCGCCCCGCCTCCGGGTAGATTGCCTGCGTCACACCCGCCGTGCAGCGATAGGCCAAGGTGTAGTACTTGCTGTCAAACAGGTTGTTTGCAGCCAGAGACAATTCCGCGGCGCCCCATTGGTAGCTGTAGCGCAGGTCGGCCACGGTGTAGCTGGGCATGCTGCAGGCATTGTTGAAGTCCGGGCTCTGTGATGCCACCCAGTTCAGGCCGCCGTTGAAGGTGTGGCCCGGCGCTGCACGCCATTCGGCGCGCAGCGCCACCGTCTGGTGCGGCACCAGCGGCAGATCGCGCCCGCTGTAGGCGCCCTGGGTAAAGCGCGCCTGGCGCACCGCGGCATTGACGTGCAGCTTGACACTGGGGCCCAGGTCGTGCTCGGTCTGCAACTCCAGACCTTGGCGCAGCGTCGGGTCAAAGTTGACGTTGGCGCCCACACCGTTGTAAGAGTTGGGATTGACAATAATCGGGTCATAGCCCAGCTCGTTACGCAGCGCGCTGCGGTACCAGCGCAACTCAACGCGGCCACTGGCATAACGCCAACGTGTGCCCAGCTCCAGGTCGCGCGAAGTCTGCGCTTGCAACACGGCACCAGGCAGTGTGAAGCCGAGCTCATCGACGTTGGCCAGGCGGTAGCTGTTGCCGATGCGGGCATAGGCCGACCATGACGCAGACAAGGGTTGGGTCAGGCCCAGCTCCCAGGCCTGCTCGCGCGTGGTGCGGTCCACGCCCGAACTGTTGTCGCTTTGCTTGATCGACTCGCTGCGAAACCCGGCAGCAAGCCGCGTTCCTTGGGACAGCGTCAAATCGTCCTTAATATAGACCGCCTTCGACGCTTGCTTGGCCACCGAACCCCAGGCGCCCAGGGTCGTGCGGGTCCAGTCAGCCTGGTCAAAACCCAGCACCAAGGCATTGTCCAGGCCACCCAACTTGGCCTGCTGCTTGGCCCGCAGACCGAAGTTCTTGGCATCGACTTCATACTGATAGCCAGGCACACCGGCTGTCAGGCTATCGAGCTCCTTTTGGCGCTGACCGACGTCCAAGGCCAGCTGCCAATCGCCCAGCGTGGCCTGCGCGAACGCGGATGCACGCGCATTGCGAATCGCCGCCGACTGGGTCGGCGAGGTGGTTTGCGCCGGGTTGGCCTCGACCTGGGCTGCGCTGAGCGGTCCCGGCAGTCCCGTAGCCAGCTTGTCGTTGGCGTAGCGCGCGCCCAGGCGCAGCCAGTCGTTAGCCCATTGAACGGCCAGCGCGACACCGTCCTGATCCGACTTGAAGTTGTCGCGGTGGTTGTCGGCACGCCGCTTGTTGGCCGCGACGTCAGCCGAAAAGTCGCCCGCCACCAGCGTGGCGCTGGCACGCGCGTCGCGCAGCCCAAAGCTGCCTGCGGCCGCGTAGACCGTCGCGGCATTGCGGCGCGCGCTGCCACGCCCAGCCTTGGTGGTGACGACGATGGCGCCACCGGTGGCTCCCTCGCCGTATAGCACCGCCAGCGCTGCCGCGAATCACTTCAATACGTTCGACCGAATCGATGTTGATGCCCGCCAGACGCGTGCCGCCCAGGTCGGCCTCGTTGATCTTGATGCCATCAACGATCACCGCCTGGTTGCTGCCTGCGGTGGCGCCAAAGCCACGCAGGTCCAGACCGTAGTCGCCACCGCCATAGAAGTCGAGTCGACCGGGCACGCCCAACAGTTTGATGATGGCCTCGTTGACGGTACTCACACCGGCGCGCTCAATGTCGGCGGCGGTGATCACGCTCACGCCAAACGGCAGTGTGTCGGCGGCCTCGGCGAAGCGGGTGGCCGACACCATGACCGGCGCCAATTGGGCCGACGCCACCACGGTTTGCGCTCCAGCAGGAGCAATAGGAAATGCGGCGGCGAGCGCCAACGACAACGCGCCGCGGCGCACATACAAAGTACCAGTTTTCATAATGAAGAAGAAAAGCCCGAAAAGTGCTCTGTCCGTCGTCCCCGACGGCCCTGAGCGTCACGGCCGCACGCACGCGTGCAGCCACCGTGTTGGCCGGTATCCGGGCTGGTGGAGCAACTCCCATCGCCTTCCCAAGCGCGTGTTCAAAACGCTCAGTGGCTGTGATGGAAGCGGAGCCGGTGAAGGCCCGTCCACTTACCGTTGCGGGGGCAGCGCAGGTTAGGGTTTGGGTTGCGCGCGTGGACTGACCATGTGCGAACCAACACCCCTCCTGCTTCCCGTTGAACTGCGGCGTGTGAACCACACCGCGAGCACCAACGCCGTGATTTTACAGCCGTCGGCTGTCTCAAACCCTACAATGCGGGGTCTATGTCGAACCCACCGCAAATCGACCAAATCACGGACCGTGTCGAACGCCTCTTGGTGCGCTACGCCGAACTGCAGCGCACCAATGCCCTGCTGAGCGCACAGGTAGAGACCCTGACCCGCGAGCGCGACTCGCTGAAGTCCAGGCTCGGTGCGGCGCGGGCCAGGGTTGATGCCTTGCTGGAGCGACTGCCTGAGGTGAACACGGCCAACGCGCCAAAAGGTTCAGCATGAAACAACTCGAAGTTCAGATCATGGGTCAAAGCTACCTGCTGAGTTGCCCCGAAGGCGGCGATGCGCGGCTGCTCGACGCGGTGGAGCGGGTCGACACCGCCATGTGCAAGATTCGCGATGGCGGCAAGGTGCGCGCGCGCGACCGCATCGCGGTGCTGGCCGCGCTCAACCTCGCTTTTGATCTGGCCGACCGCGGCACCGCAACAAGTCCTGCAACGCGGGCCTCCGCCACGGACACGGCAAGCCCGCGCCAACAAGCGCTGGCACCGGCCGAAGAGAATCTGCTGCTGGACTCCTTGCTGGAGCGGCTTGACGAGGCGCTGGCCGACGACGGCCGATTGCTCTGAAATGCCTGGCGGTTCTGACCACCGCCAGGCGCCGCGTACCAGCTTCGTAAGATGCGTATCAGGCGGCATTGTCAAGTTGATTTTTTCAACCATGCCCGTCCTGGCAGCACCCTACAATGGGCTTGTCTGCAGTGCCGTTGGGCTTTATATTTCCTTGAACCAATGCTCATAGAGCTCGGGCTTGGAACATTGCCTGGCGGGTGTGATCATCTCGCGTCAGATGAACCCGATGCCAACGCTGCCCTCGCCCACCTGAACCCCGGTTCAGGATGCCGGTCCGGTGGCACTTGCAGACACTTCTCTTCGCTTCATGCCGCTTGAAATCCCCCTGATGATTGAACTTGCCCTGCTCGGGCTGGCCACCGGTTTTCTGGCTGGCCTGCTGGGCATTGGCGGCGGCATGTTGATGGTGCCCTTCATCACGCTGATCCTGTCGCAGCGCGGCGTGGCCAATGATTTGTCGATCAAGATGGCCATTGCCACCTCGATGGCCACCATTCTGTTTACCTCCATCTCCAGCGTGCGCGCCCATCACCAGCGCGGTGCCGTGCGCTGGGACCTGGTCAAGGGCCTGGCGCCGGGCATTGTGCTGGGCGCGGCCATTGCCAGCCTGGGCGTGTTCGCGCTGCTCAAGGGCTCCGTGCTGGCGATCGTGTTTGGCGTGTTCGTTGCGTTCTCGGCGACCCAGATGTTCCTGGACCGCAAGCCCGTTGCATCTCGGCAGATGCCCGGCACGCCCGGCCAGATGGCCGCCGGTGGGGTGATCGGGTTTATGTCCGGGTTGGTTGGGGCCGGTGGCGGCTTCATCAGCGTGCCGTTCATGACCTGGTGCAATGTCGCGATGCACAACGCGGTGGCCACCAGCGCGGCGCTGGGCTTTCCGATCGCGCTGTCGAATGCGCTGGGCTATGCCATCGCCGGCCAGTCGGTCACTGGCCTGCCAGCGGGGTCGTTCGGCTACATCTGGCTGCCGGCGCTGACGGTGATCGCCAGTTGCAGCGTCCTGACCGCGCCACTCGGAGCGCGCGCGGCCCACCGCCTGCCGGTCAAGAAGCTCAAGCGAATTTTTGCCAGCGTGCTGTATGCGCTGGCCGCTTACATGCTCTACAAGGGTGTGCGCGGCAGTTAGGCCCGCTGCGCGTGGCTGCGGTCTGTCCCGCAAGATCTAGTCAGTTGAGGACAGAGCCCGCTGCGCGTGGCTGCGGTCTGTCCCGCAATATCTCAGGTGGGCAAGGTGGCGCGCAAGCGTTCCAACTCATCGGCTGGCAGGCCCGGCGAACACAGGAAGCCCTGGAACGACTCGCAGTCCAGCGCCGCCAGATAGTCGCGCTGCGCAACCGTCTCCACGCCCTCGGCCACCACCGTCAAACCCAGCGCGCGGGCCATGCCAATGGTGGCGCTGACGATGGCGCGGTCGCTCTCGTCATTGGGCAGCCCCATCACAAAGGAACGATCAATCTTGAGCTTGGAGATCGGAAACTTTTTGAGATAGGCCAGGCTGGAGTAACCGGTGCCAAAGTCGTCAATCGACATACCCACCCCCAGGCTTGCCAGTTGGTGCAAACGGGCCAGCGTTTCGTCCACATCCTTGACCAGGATCGACTCGGTCAGCTCCAGTTCGAGCAGGTCCGCACGCAAGCCGGCGGCCTGAATCGCGCGCTCGATCCGCTGCACGAAATCGGCCTGCTGGAACTGCATCGCCGAGACGTTGATTGACACCGTCACGGCCTGGTTGGCAGCCTGCCAGATGGCGGCCTGTCGCACCGCCTCGCCCAGCACCCAGTTGCCAATGGCGACAATGAAGCCAGTCTCTTCAGCGAGGGGAATGAACAGCGCTGGCGACACCTTGCCGAACTCGGTATCAGTCCAGCGGATCAGGGCCTCCACACCCAGCAGGCGGCCGGTGTCCAGGGCAATCTGCGGCTGGTAGTGCAGGCGAAACAGGTTTTTTTCCATCGCCTGGCGCATGGCGTGATCCATCTTCATGCGCGACAGCAGGTCCACATTCATCTGCGGCTGGTAGAAGCGGAAATTGCCCCGGCCGTGCTCCTTGACCCGGTACATGGCGATGTCGGCGTATTTGATCAACTCATCGAGCGTGCGCCCATCCTCGGGGTAGAGCGCCACACCAATGCTGCAGCCGACCGAGAAGCTCATCTCATCGACCTGGAACGGTCGCGACATGACCTCGAGAATGCGGCGCGCTGCGATCTCGGCGCCGTAGGCGTCGGCATCGTGCAGGAATACCAGGAACTCGTCGCCACCCAGGCGACACAAGGTATCGACATCGCGCAGCGCCTGGCCGACGCGCTGCGCCACTTCGACCAGCACACGGTCGCCAAACAGGTGCCCCAGCGAATCGTTGATGTTCTTGAACCGGTCCAGGTCCAGGAACAAAATCGCAAAACGCCCCCCGCTGCGCTCGGCGATGTTGAGCGAAAAATCGACTCGCTGCGACAGCAACAGACGATTGGGCAGCCCGGTCAGAACATCGCTGTAGGCCAGTTGCTCAATGCGCTGCTGGGCTGCAATGCGCTCGGTGTTGTCCTTGAAAAAACCGATGGTGTTGAGCACGGCGCCGCTTTCGTCGCGCAGCAGCACCCACGATATCTGTACCGCAAACGTCGTCCTGGTGGCTTGGCTGCTCCACGCATCGCCCTCCCAAAAGCCCTCTTCGGCCAGTTTGCGCTCGATTCGCGCAAACAGGCCGGGGTCCAGTGGCTCATGAAACAGCTCACGCGCGGGCGTGCCTATCAACTGCTGCTGCGTTTGTTTCAACAGACGCTCGCAAATCGGGTTGACCGCGAGGATAAGGAACTCCGGGCCTGTGATGAAGATCGCATCCAGGCTCGACTCGAACACCTTGGCGGCCAAACGCTGGCGTGACTCAGCGTCAACGCGCTGGGTGATGTCGCGAAACGAAAAGACCCGTCCGATCGAGCGGCCCCGACTGTACTGCGGTAGCGTGACGCGTTCCAGCAGGCGCCCCGAGTGCAGCTCCAGCACGTCGGTGGCCTGTACCGGGCGGGATCGCTCAATCTCGGTCAGTCGCGCCTCGTAGACTGGCCGGTCCACCACACAGCTGGCCAGGTACTGGTAGAGAGCTTGGTCGTTGCGCTGCAACAGCAGTTCTTCTGGCATGTCCCACAGGCGGGCAAAGTGGCGGTTGTAGTTGCGCACGCCGCCCGTCAGATCGGTCACCAGAATGCCGTCGGCGGTGGACTCCAGCGTGGCCCGCAGTTCCGCCATCAGGCGCTCGTGCGACGCCTCGATGCGCCGCTGCTGACGCATATCCTGCATGCTGACGAGGAACACACTGTTGTTGTCCACCGGCAGGCGCTTGACCCGCCGCTCCACGGCAATGGGCACACCCAGGTTGGAGCGGACCATGGTCTCCGAATGAATCTGGTGCGACAGGCCGGCCGCGACATCCTCCCAGAAGAACTGGTCTTCTGGTGTCGCCGTCAGTTCAATCACCGCCTTGCCCACCAACTCGTCCACGGTGAGGTCCAGCAAGGCGCACGCTGCCGGATTGACCGCGAGAATTCGCAAGGACAAGGGATCGACCAGCCAGACTGACTCCAGCATGGCGTCCATCACGGTCTGCCAGGCGGCGGGAATCATGGCTGCGGCTCCGTCGGATCGGGGTCGGCCGCCCGCTCGAAGAAGTAGCACATGCGCTGGCGTGGCGAGAGGTAGTCCAGCGCCTCGCGTGGCAGGGCCAAAGGTTTGAGGCTGCGCCGAATGCCCAGCGCGGGCGCCTGCTCCAGGTCCAGCATCAAGGCCTCGTCTTTATCAACACCGCGCTGGTAAACGATGATCTTCGGCTTCAAGGGTCGCGACGAATTGACCGACAGCACCAGCGCATAACGATCGTCGAGCAACTGCACCACCGAGCCCGGTGGATATACACCCATCATGCGAATGAAGGCGCTGAGCACCGGCGGATCAAACCGGCTCTTGTGCTGCGCAAAAATCAGCGACAGGGCTTCGTGCGGCGTGACGGCGGCACTGGGCTTGCTGGGATTGCACAGGTTGTCATAACGATTGACCAGCGCCAAGGCCTTGGCCATCGGGCTGATCCGGTCGCCCTTGAGCTTGGCCGGAAAGCCACTGCCATCGACCAGTTCGTGGTGCTGGGCGACAACCTGCACCACGCCCTTGGCCAACTCCATGCGCTCGCAAATACCAACGCCTTGCGCCACGTGGTCCTGGTAGAGCTTGTACTCAACCGACGAAAAACTGTCTTCCATCCAGCGCACGCGCACCGGCAACAGGCTCTTGCCAATGTCGTGCAGAAATCCCGCCACGCCCAGGTCCACCATGTCCGCCTGCGACAAGTTCAGCGACTTGCCCAACAGCAGGGACAACACCATCACATTGACCGGATGCATGGTGGCGCGGTCGCCCATGCCCTCGGACAGCAGCCGGATGGAAGACTCCCCGTCACCAATCAATTCAGCCACGAAACCAGTCACCATGGTCAGGCATTGGTCACGCGCAGTCTGCGGCTTGGCCGCATACGTGTCCACCACCTGCCGGTACTGGCGAATGGCCTCGCCAAAGCGCCGGTCGCCGGCCAGCAGACTCTTTTGTTGCGCCGCGATCAGCGCCGCGTGCTGGCGGCGCAAGGCCTGCGCCCGCCCATCTCCGGGCGGCGCCACGGCAGACGGCGCCTCGGAAGGTGAATCGGTGCCATTGCCGCCGACACTGCGGCTGTCGGCCAGGGCCACGGGGTCGCTCTTGTGGGGAAGGTAGCGCACGCGCGTCAAACCCAGGCCGCGAATGACCTCGATCTGCTTCTCCGACGAAATCTTGAAACTGCCGGTGGGAAAGGGATGCGCCATCCAGCCAAGCTCAAGCTCGACGAACATGCCAATTCGAAGCTGGCTGACCTCTATGAAGCCGGGTTCACTGTCTGGGGCGACAGATTTGTTGGTCATGGACTCTTCCCTGGGGGCACCTTACTCTATCGGCATTCCAGCAAGTTTGCTTGAGATCAAGACTATGGCGATGTTAGTCAAAGCCCGGCCGACTGGAAAGCCACGAAGTTGTGATTTCCTTCACAGCAAGCAGCCTGACACTGTATCCGATGCTATGGATTTCGAAGTGGGTCGGCAGGCCTTTTTTTGCCAGGCACGGGGCGAAACCGGGGCGGCTGCACAGTTGCGCAGGGCGCACTATGATGGCCCCCACCCACCCAGGAGAGCCGATGATCGACCTGTACTACTGGCCCACGCCCAACGGCTGGAAGATTTCCATCATGCTCGAAGAGTGTGGCCTGCCTTACCGCCTGGTGCCGGTCAACATCGGCAAGGGCGAGCAGTTCGCGCCGTCGTTCCTGGCGATCAGCCCCAACAACCGCATGCCCGCCATCGTGGACCACGCGCCCAGCGGCGGCGGCGCGCCGATTTCGATATTTGAGAGCGGCGCCATCCTGATCTACCTGGCCGAGAAGACCGGCCTGTTTCTGCCCACCGACCTGCGCGGCCGCAAGCAGGTGCTGGAGTGGCTGATGTGGCAAATGGGCGGCCTGGGCCCGATGGCCGGGCAGAACGGCCACTTCCTGTTGTACGCGCCCGAGAAAGTGCCCTACGCGATTGAGCGCTACGGCAAAGAGGTCAACCGGCTGTACGGCGTGCTGGACGCACAACTGGCCCGCACCGGCGCCTTCGTCGCGGGCACCGATTACTCGATTGCCGACATGGCGATCTTCCCCTGGGTGCGCACGCACAAGGCACAACAGGTTCCGCTAGAGGACTTTGCGCATGTGCAGCGCTGGTACAACGCACTGTTCGAGCGTCCCGCCACCAAACGCGGCCTGGACTTGGGCAAGGAACTGCGCGCGGGAATGCTTACCGAAGACGCTCGCAAGTCCCTGTTTGGCCAGACCGCGCAGAGCGTTCTGACGGGCGAACACCGCCGCGCTGATTGAGAATCCCCCCAGCGATGAAGCACAAGTCTCGTCATTGCGAGCCTCCCGAATCCGGCCCGATACCGCACACGGACCTTGAACCAGCATTGTCATCGCGAGGCCGCAGGCCGTGGCGATCCATGTATTCTGGGGTCCTGGATTGCTTCACTTCGTTCGCAATGACGACCGATTCATGCAAAACGCAGCGCGGCAGTCCACGGTGGTGTACCGTAGAAATGGATTGCCACGCTACGCTCGCAATGACAGGGTTCATGCGTTCTGCAAGTCTCAGTAGCCCCCCCACCCCATCCTCGTCCACACCGTGAACCCCCATGATTGAATGCTTCTTTGACTGCTCCAGCCCCTGGACCTACCTGGCGTTCCACAACCTGCTACCACTCGCCGCCGAGATCAACGAGCCTATCGACTGGCGGCCGATTCTGGTCGGTGGCGTGTTCAACGCAGTCAACCCCAGTGTCTACGCGATGCGCGACAACCCGGTGCCAGCCAAGATGGCCTACATGCTCAAAGACCTCAAGGACTGGTCACGCGAAGCCGGGCTGACGATCGTGATGCCGCCCAAGGTGTTTCCAGTCAACAGCGTCAAGGCCATGCGCGGCTGCATCTGGGTGGCGCAACAGGATGGCGCCCATCCCACCCTGGCGCCCAAGTTCGTGCCCTACACGCGTGCGGTGTTCGAAGCCTACTGGAGCCGCCAAGAGGACATCTCGCAGGACGCCGTGCTGGCCGACATCTGCCAGCAAGTAGGCATCGACCCTACGGCGTTTGCAATTGGTGTTGGCGACGCCACGGTCAAGCGACAACTCAAGGCCAATACCGACGAGGTGATTGAACGTGGCGGCTTTGGCTCACCGACGCTGTTTGTTGGCAAGGATATGTACTTCGGCAACGACCGGCTGGCGCTGGTGCGCGCCGCCGTGTTGCGCCTGCGCCAGACGTGAAAACGCGGCGGTTCTGCGGGGGGGGGGGGGGGGGGGGGGGGGGGCGACGACCTTTCACGTCATCGCTAACCCATGTGCAAACCACCGTTGACCGAGAAGTCGGCACCCGTGGTGTAGCCACCGTCGTCCGACGCCAGCCAGGCGATGATGGAGGCGATCTCACTGGGTTTGCCCAAACGCTTGACCGGAATCGTGGCAACAATCTTGGCCAGCACATCCTCACGAATGGCGTTGACCATGTCGGTGCCGATGTAGCCAGGACTCACGGTGTTGACCGTGACGCCCTTGGTAGCCATTTCCTGTGCCAGCGCCATCGAAAAACCATGCATACCGGCCTTGGCAGCGGAGTAGTTGGTCTGCCCGGCCTGGCCTTTTTCGCCGTTGACCGACGAGATGTTGATGATGCGGCCCCAGCCTTTTTCCACCATGTCCGCCACCACCTGTTTGGTAACGTTGAACATGCTGTTGAGATTGGTCTCGATCACGGCGTCCCAGTCTTCGCGCGACATTTTCAGGAACATGCGGTCCTTGGTGATGCCGGCGTTGTTCACCAGCACATCAATGCTGCCATGCTCGGCCTTGGTCTTGCTGAACGCGTCGACGGTGGAATCCCAACTGCCGACATTGCCGACCGAGGCGTAGAAGGTGTACCCGAGGGCGGCCTGCTCGGCAATCCACTTGGCGTGGTCGCGGGTCGGGCCGCAACCGGCGATGACCTTGAAACCCTCTTTGTGCAGGCGCTGGCAGATGGAGGTACCGATGCCACCCATGCCCCCGGTGACGTATGCGACTTTTTGACTCATTGTGTTTTCCTTTACTGAAACGATGCGAGGCAAACGCTGGGGCGCAGCCCTCAACGGAGCCAAGCTCCAGCTTCCATTGTCTGCCCTAAATCAACGCTCGATAGTTAGGGCAACCCCCATGCCGCCACCAATACACAGGGAGGCAATGCCCTTCTTGGCGTCGCGACGGGCCATTTCGTGCAACAGCGTTACCAGAATGCGGCAACCGGACGCCCCAATCGGGTGACCAATGGCAATGGCGCCGCCATTGACGTTGATCTTTGTCGTGTCCCAGCCCATTTCCTGGTTGACGGCACAGGCTTGCGCGGCAAACGCCTCGTTGATTTCCAGCAGGTCCAGGTCCGCCGCCTTCCAGCCAGCCCGCGCCAGCGCCTTTTGCGAGGCCGACACCGGGCCCATGCCCATGATGGCCGGGTCCAGTCCGCTGGTGGCAAAGCTGGCGATGCGACCCATCGGCTTCAAACCCAAGGCAGCCGCCTTGGCCGCGGTCATCACCATCACGGCGGCGGCGCCGTCGTTGATGCCCGAGGCATTGCCAGCCGTCACGCCACCGGCCTTGTCAAACGCGGGGCGCAAGCCGGCCAGCGCCTCGGCATTGGACTTGCGGTTGAGAAACTCGTCGGCGGCAAACACGATCGGGTCACCCTTCTTTTGGGCAATGCTGAAGGGCACGATCTCGTCAACAAAGCGACCGGCGTCCTGCGCGGCAGCGGCCTTTTGCTGGCTGGCCAGCGCCAGCGCATCCTGCATCTCGCGGGTGATGCCGTATTGCTTGGCCACGTTCTCGGCGGTGATGCCCATGTGGTACTGGTTGTAAACGTCCCACAGACCATCTGTGATCATCGAGTCGGTCATCTTCCAGTCGCCCATGCGCTGGCCATCACGCGAGCCCAGCAATACATGGGGCGCGGCGCTCATGTTCTCTTGCCCACCGGCAATCACGATTTCGCTGTCGCCCCACGCGACGGCTTGCGCGGCCAGCATCACCGCCTTCAGGCCGGAGCCACACACGGCGTTGATGGTCAGCCCCGGGGTCTCCTTGGCCAGGCCGGATTTCATGACCGACTGGCGCGCCGGGTTCTGCCCCGAACCCGCCGCCAGCACCTGGCCCAGAATCACTTCGCCAATTTGGTCGGCACCCAGGCCGGTACGCGCCAGCAAGGCCTTGATGACCGCTGCACCGAGTTCGGGCGCGGGTGTCTTGGCCAGGGTTCCGCCGAATTTGCCAACCGCCGTGCGCGCGGCTGAAACGATGACGATGTCTTGCATGGATGTCTCCAGAGTAGTTGATCAAGAATAGTAAAAAAGAATCAGGCCTTGGCCTTGACATAACGGCCCGGCGCCGGCTCGATCGCCTTGTACTTGCCCTTGCCGTATGCCTTGGGCGCGGGAATCTGCTTGCCGGCATGCGACTTGAGCCACTTGGACCAATCGGTCCACCAGCTTCCCGGGTGCTCTTTGGCACCGGCCAGCCAGTCGGCCTGGCTGGGTGGGAAGCTGTCGTCGGCACGGATCCAATGGCTGCGCTTGTTCTTGGATGGTGGGTTGATCACACCGGCGATGTGGCCCGATGCGCCCATGACAAAACGCTTCTTGCCCGGCAGCACCTGGGTGGAGGCGTAAGCGCCGCCAATTGGCACGATGTGGTCCTCGCGCGAGCCGTAGATATAGACCGGCAAAGTGAGTTGGCCCAGATCGACTTTCTGGCCACAGACCGTCAACTTGCCGGGCTTGACCAGGTTGTTTTCCAGGTAAGTGTTGCGCAGGTACCAGGCGTAGAACGGACCCGGCAGATTGGTGGAGTCGCTGTTCCAGTACAGCAGGTCGAAGGGCGGGGGTGTCTCGCCCTTGAGGTAGTTGCCCACCACGTAGTTCCACACCAGGTCGTTGGGCCGCAGAAAGCTGAAGGTGCTGGCCAGGTCCGGTCCCTTCATCAGGCCGCCCTTGCCCATCTCCTGCTCGCGGTACTTGACCATGGCCTCGTCGATGAACACATCCAGGATGCCGGTGTCGGTGAAGTCGAGCAACGAGGTCAGAAAAGTGGCGCTGGCCACCGGCTTGTCGCCACGAGCCGCCAACACCGCCAGCGCCGTGCCCAGGATCGTGCCGCCCACACAGAAGCCCAGCGCGTTGATAGTTTTGGCGGCCGTGATGTCCTGCGTGACCTTGATCGCCGTGATCGCTGCCTTCTCGATGTAATCGTCCCAGGTGGCCTTGGCCAGGGACTTATCGGGGTTGCGCCAGCTCACCACAAAGGTGCGGTGCCCCTGCTCGACGGCATAACGGATCAGCGAGTTCTCGGGCTGCAGGTCCAGGATATAAAACTTGTTGATGCACGGTGGAATCAGCAAGAACGGCCGCTCGTACACCTTGGGCGTGAGCGGCTTGTATTCGATCAACTGGAACAGCTCGTTCTCGAACACCACCGCGCCTTCGGTGGTGGCCACGTTCTTGCCCACTTCGAACACGCTCTCGTCGGTCATGGAGACGTGGCCCTGGCGGATGTCGTGCACCAGGTTGCGCACGCCCTTGGCGATGCTCTCGCCCTTGGTCTCGATCGCCTTTTTTTGCGCCTCGGCGTTGAGCGCCATGAAGTTGCTGGGGGCCGAGGCCGCCATCCACTGCTCGACCGCAAAGCGCACCCGCGCGCGGGTCTTGGTATCGGCCTGCACGGCGTCAGCCAGGCCCATCAACGTGCGAGCATTGAGCAAATACGCGGCGGCCGAGAACGCCGCCACCGGGTTGGCCGTCCAGGCGGCATCGGCAAAACGCTTGTCGCCCGACAGAGGCATGCTCTGCATGCCTTGCGTCCACAACGCCGCCGAATCCTTGAGGTATTGCCCTTGTAGCGCTTGAACCTTGACCGGATCGAAATCGATCTTTGGAGCGGCGCCAGCGCCATTGCCGCGCGGGCCGGGTGCCGCCGCGCCCAAATCCATGTTTTGAAACGCCGACATGGCCTGATTCCAGCCTTGGCCGAAGGTATCGTGAAACTGCTGGGCAGCCTGAGCCCAGTACTCCGGTGTGTTTTGACTCACGCGGTTGTCCCCTTATGATGGCGCGTTGGTAGAAACCCGAGTATCGCAGGGCTTGGCCTTCGAAAAACTGACATCTACCCAAACCCCAACGAGTTGCTCGCCTATGTACATTGTGCCTCTTGCGTGGATTTACGTGGCTTTGATGATGGCGGTGGCCGAAGCCAACCACAGCAACGGCACCGTGCTGGGCGCCGTGGTCACTTTCGTGCTCTACGGCCTGCTGCCGGTATCGGTGGTGGTCTACATCATGGGTGCCCCGGCACGCAAGCGCGCCATCAAGGCACGGGAAGCAGCGCAGCAAGAGGCGGCGCGGGCTGCCGCCGAGCCGACCCCCGGCGCACCTGGTTGATGGCAGGGCTCACAGCCCCGGCCTGCCGCTGTGCGCTATTCGCAATTCGGCTCCAGCCAGATGCAAGCCGCCATACGCCCACTGACCCGGTCGCGCCGGTGCGAAAAGAATCGATCCGGGTTGCCCGCCGTGCACCAGGCCGCACTGCTGTCGTTGCCATAGACCTGGGTGACCCCCAAGCGGTCAAGGCGCTGGCGCGCCAACCCCGCCAAGTCGGCTAAGTACTTGTCGTGCCCCTTTGCCTCAAAGCATTTGGTCGCATCGGGCAGGTCGTCCACAAAGGCGGCTTTTACTTCCGGCCCCACCTCAAAGGCTTGCGGGCCGATACAGGGCCCCAACCACGCCAGCACCTCGCCTGCCGGCGTCGCCGCGGCATCGTCCGGCGCCCGCAAGGCCAACACGCGCTGCAGCAAGCCCTCCAGCACGCCGCGGCCACCCTGCCCAGCCAGGCCACGCCATCCGGCGTGCGCTGCGGCCACCCATGTCCCCTGGCGGTCGGTCAGCAGCACCGGCAGGCAGTCAGCCACCATGATGGTGCAGGCCACCCCCCGCTGGGTGGTGAAGCAGGCGTCGAAACGCGGGCCATCCGGCGTTTGCTCGGTGAGCTGGACCACATCGGTCCCGTGTACCTGCGTCAGAAACACGGGTCGGGCCGACATGACCCGCCGCAGCGCGGCGCGGTTGGCCGCCACCGCCTGGGGGTCGTCCCCAACATGGTCACCCAGGTTCAGACTGTCGTAAGGCGCGCTCGATTGGCCGCCCGCGCGGGTGGTGCACAGCGCGCGCACATGGGCCGGTGCCGGCCAGTCCGGGCGCAGGCACGACGGTTGCCGCAAGCCCTGACCGCTCATGATTGAAGCTGCGCCCACCAGGCCTTGGCCCGCGCCCTGACCTCCGTCTTGAACGCGCGCGCCGCCTTCCACGGCGCCGACTGGTGCACCTGCTCAATCAGACCATCCTTCCAGGCCTTCCAGCGCGGGTACCAGCGGGCAAACCAGGCCAGCTTCATCAAGGCCGGCTGGGTGAGCTGAAACAAGCGCGCCATGACGGCGGTGCCAAGCAGCTTGGCGCCAACAAGCAGCGCGAGGCCCAGCTTGGTCTGGCCATGGCCAAACAGGTACAAGGCCAACAGTTTGACCGGCAGCAGCGCCAGCATCGGCACGCCAAACACCAGCATCGCGCCATAGGGCGGCAGGCTAACAACCTTGCGCTCCAGCCAGGCCCACAGCGGCAGGCGCGCCAGCCGCGCAAACAATGCCGCCAGCGGCGCCCAGCCCCACTCCTCGAACAAGAGCACCAGCACCACCGGTGCCAGCAGGACTTTGCGAAGCAGGCGTTTGAACATGGCGCGATCTTAGGGGACTTCAGGAATTCATGACAACGTCTCGTCAGTGCGAGCGCAGCGTGGCAATCCACGGTGTATGTGCCCTTGACAAATTCGTCATTGCGAGTCTCCCGAACCCGGCCCGATACCGCACACGGACCTTGAACCTGATGGCGTCACTGCGAGCGCAGCGCGGCAGTCCATGGATTCAGGAGTCCTGGATTGCTTCACTGCGTTCGCAATGACGACCGGTTCATGGAAAGGAGCGAAAGCGACGCGGCAACGCGCTGTGCTTTCCATGAACGGGTTCTGCGGTCATGCGCTCTGGAAACGACAATGCCGCGCCGGCCACTACCACGGGCCACGGTTTACGGGCGCCTTTTGCCGCGCTTGCCAGACTTCTTGCCGTTGGGCTCGCTTCCGGGTGCGTGCTTGTCCTCCAGCTCAGCCTCCAGCCGCTCGCACAGGGTGCGCAAGATCTTGACACGGGCGTAGTTCTTGTCGTTGGCCTCGACCACGGTCCACGGCGCATTGCCGGTGCTGGTGCGCTCGACCATGTCGCAAATGGCATGCTGGTAGGCGGCCCACTTTTCGCGGTTGCGCCAGTCCTCTTTGGGTGATCTTGAAGCGCTTGAACGCCACCTGCTCACGCGCCTTGAAGCGTTTGAGTTGCTCTTCCTGGCTGATCTGCAGCCAGAATTTGGCCACGATCACCCCCGGAGTCGGCCAGTTCGTGCTCAAAGTCATTGATCTCGGTGTAGGCGCGCAGCCAGTCGTTTTCGGCGCAAAACCCTTCCACCCGCTCCACCAGAACCCGGCCATACCAGGTGCGGTCAAAAATGGCCACATGTCCGTGGCGCGGCAAATGGCGCCAGAAACGCCACAGATACGGTTGAGCGCGTTCCTCTTCAGTGGGCGCGGCAACCGGGATGACCTGGTATTGCCGCGCGTCCAGCGCCGCGCCAATGCGACGGATGGCACCACCCTTGCCCGCGGCGTCGGCACCTTCGAAAGCACACACCAGTGAGCGGGCCTTGAAACGCGGATCACGTGCCAGTTCCGACAGACGCCCCTGCCACTTGGCCAATTCACTCTCGTAGGGCTTGTCGGCGAGCTTGAGCTTGAGGTTGAGCTCCGACAGCACGTTGCGACCATCGGTGTCCACGCGCACCATGGGCGCCACCGGCGACTCTTGTTTGTCGGTGCTGGCGAGCTTCTTCTGCATGGCTTCGAGCAAAATCTTGCCAACCGTCAGCGAGCGGTACCGATCGTCGGTCCCCTCCACCACCACCCATGGCGCCCACGGGGTGTTGGTCATGCGCAGGAAGTGTCCGGCCACCTCCTGCAACTGGTCATAGGTCTTTAGCCGATCCCAGTTCCACTTGGTCACGCGCCAGGCGGTCCGTGGGTCACTCTCCAGCGCTTTGAGGCGCGCGTTGCCCGTCCTTGGTCAGATGGAACCAGAACTTCAGTACCAGCGCACCTCGTTGACCAGCATCGCCTCAAAACGGTTGATCTGGTCGGCGCGGGCGTCGAGTTCCTTGAGCGAGATCTCGTCCTGAATGCGTTGACGGATCGGGTCCGAGTACCAGGAGCCGGCGAAGATGCCGACGCGTCCCTTGGCCGGCAAGGATCGCCAGTAGCGCCACATGGGTGGACGCGCGCTCCTCGTCGCTGGCTTCAGAGAAAGCCAAGGTCGAAATGAAGCGCGGGTCCATCCACTCGTAAAGCACATTGATGGTTTCGCCCTTACCGGCGCCGTCCTGGCCACTGATGAGCACCACCACCGGGATCTTCTTGCTCTCCTGTAGGTCAACCTGGGCTTCAAGCAGAGAGGAACGCAACAGCAGCACCGCGTCCCGGTAAGCCGTCTTGCCAATTTTGTGCCCAATTTCCGCAGATTCGAACATGGATGCTCTCCGGTTGTAATCAGAAGCCGACGGCCGCGATCAGGCTGTGGGTGGGAACTTGCCGCTGGCGAACAGGCGCTTGGCCGTGGTCACCACAATGAACGACTCCTGAGGACCAAGCTCGGGAAACTGCTCCTTGAGCGTGCGGTAGGCCAGGTGCTCATGCGAGTGCCCTCCCCACTGACTGGCCTGTTCAAAGAACGGACGCAGCGCCTCGCAGGCCGCAGGAAAAATAGCGCGCACGCCAGGGTGCTTGCGGCGCTCGTCGGTAAAGGACTCAGACATGGCAACACTCCTCGGTTGGGCCTGGCGGCGCAGCCAATCCACGCCGACCCTCTTGGCCATTCTAGAAGGCTCCAGCGTGAATAGGCGCGAAATTTTCCAGCATCCGAATGCCCTCGCCCTGGCGCTGCTCGGCTGATAATGGCAGTTGCGCCACGCCAGCGTGCCCAAACCGAAAGACTTGCCCATGATTCTTGAACTAGCCGACATCCGCATCCAGCCCGGCCAAAATGCCGCCTTCGAAGCAGCGATCCAAAACGGTGCCCGCGACGTGATCAGCCGGGCCAATGGGTTTCAGGGATACAAGGTCAACCGTGGCGTGGAAAGCCCCGAACGCTACATCTTGCAGATATTCTGGTCGACGCTGGAGGACCACACGGTCGGGTTTCGCCAGGGCCCGCTGTTTGCTCAATGGCGCGCCATCGTTGGCCCCTTCTTTGCGGTGCCACCTGTGGTGGAACACTTCGAACTGGTCGCAAAATCTGATTGACCGATCACCTCCTCCCCACCCTCACCCTGAGGATGTCAGATGTCCAGCCAAACCCGCTATGTCTTTGCACCCGCACCGCCCGTCAGCGCAGCGATGCGGGGCAGCACCGAGCGATTTCCCGTACAACGCATCTACTGCGTTGGACGCAACTACGAGGACCACGCCAAGGAGATGGGTTTCACCGGTCGAGAGGCGCCGTTTTTTCTTCCTCAAGCCGGCCAACGCCCTGCTGGCGGCGGCAGAAGGCGAACCCGTCAGCATGCCCTACCCCAGCCTGACAAAGAACCTGCACCACGAGGTGGAGCTGGTGGTGGCCATCGGTCTGGGTGGATCACGCATCGCGGCGGCCGATGCGGCGCGCCACATCTTCGGCTACGCCGTGGGCCTGGACATGACCAGGCGCGACTTGCAAAACGAGATGAAGAAGCAGGGTCGCCCATGGAGCATCGGCAAGGCGTTTGACCATTCGGCGCCGATTGGTCCGATTACCCTGGCGGCGCAGGCGGGCGGGACGGCGCAAGCCGAGATCGCTCTGGACGTGAATGGCGTCATGCGCCAGCACAGCAATACCAGCAAGCTGATCTGGAGCATCCCGGAAATCATCGAGCACTTGTCCGCGGCGTGGGAGTTGCGAGCCGGCGACCTGATCTACACCGGCACGCCAGAGGGCGTGGCCGCCGTGGTGCCAGGTGACCAGATGCGCGCCACCGTGGCGGGCCTGGCACCCTTGTGCGTCCAGGTGGTGTGAGCCCATGTTGAGAAGCCCGATCAAACACTGCCGGAACTGCGGCACCACCGTGGTCTACCGCGTGCCCGATGACGGCGACACCAAGGACCGCGCGGTGTGCGAGGCCTGTGGGACCATCCATTACGAAAATCCCCTCAACGTGGTGGGCACCATTCCACTGTGGGGCGACAAGGTCTTGCTGTGCCTGCGCAACATCGAGCCACGCAAGGGCAAGTGGACCTTGCCGGCCGGCTTCATGGAACTCGGCGAGACCACCGCGCAGGGCGCCGCCCGCGAAACGGACGAGGAGGCCGGCGCGCAGTTCGAGCTGCAGGGACTGTTTGCCGTCCTCAGCGTGGCCCGCGTCGGGCAGGTGCACATGTTCTACCGCGCACGCTTGACCAGCGAGCAGTTTAAACCCGGCTTTGAGACCATCGAGGCCAGGCTGTTCAGCGAAGACGAGATTCCATGGGACGAGATTGCGTTTCGAACCGTCAAGGAAACGCTGGAGCGCTTCTTCGCGGACCGCCGAGCCGGGTCGTTCTCCGTTCACACCATTGACATCGTTTGACAGGCCGGTATGGTGCCACCTCTGAACGCAAGCAGCGAAGTGGCCAACGGCATCCTCAATCTGGTGCTGCTGCCCACGCCGTCCAGCGAGACCCTGGCTGATCACCCCCAAGCGCGGGCGCATGACCTGGGCCGCGCGGCTGCCAGACGGGCCAGTCTGCTGGCCGGGTCACTGGCGCTACCCCCGGGTGTGCTGGGTTGGTTGACGGTTCTTCCAGAGCTGATTGGTGTCTGGAAGTTGCAGAGGCAACTGGTGTCCGACATTGCGGGGGTGTATGGCAAGACCGCCACCCTGAACCGCGAGCAGATGCTGTACTGTCTGTTCAAGCATGTGTCGGCGCAGCTCTTTCGTGACGTGGTGGTGCGTGCCGGTGAGCGTGTGCTGATTCGCAGCGCCAGCGTCAACGCGCTGCAGGCCCTGGCGCAACGCCTGGGCGTAAAGATCGCTCACGGCACGCTTGGCCGGGGCGCCTCGCGCTTCGTGCCGCTGATCGGCGCCATTGGGGTCGGCGCCTATGCCTACTACGACACGATGCAAGTGGCCAGGACCGCTAGCGAGCTGTTCGCGCGCGACATCGCCATCGAGCCGGTCCCGATCGAGTGAGTCACGCGCGGGCCCAAGTGGGACCGCCGATCGGCACACCGTTACATTTGCCGGACAAAAGCGAACAGACAGAAACAAGGCTTTGGCTGACACTGACACCTCGCCATCAGGGCCAAGTTCTGCCGGGTCCGATGCGTCCCCCGGAGACCATCATGAACGAGCCTTGCTCCTCGCAGTCAAACCTGACCCCGCCTGTGCCGCACCCCCGAAGCAGGGGCCGTAGCTGCCGCGTCGGCGCCACCGGTCTGGCCCTGACCGCGCTGCTGGCGATATCGGCGTGCGGTGGTGGCAGCGGCGGCACCCCCGCCACCAACCCCGCCACCAACCCCGATGGCAGCACGCTGGCCGGCAGTGGCAACGAGCCGCCCGCGCAACCCAGCGTGGCAAACCGCCCCAGTCAGCAGGATGCGGCACGCATGCTGATCCAGGCCACCTTTGGCGCCACCTCGGTTGAAGACATCGAAGCCCTGCGGGTGGAGGGCTTCGAGCGCTGGCTGTGGAACCAGTTCAACACGCCGGCCATGTCGCACACCGGCTACCTCGACGCGCAGCGCACCCGCAACGACAAAAGCCGTGCCACCGAGGAGATGAGCTACGAGGCGGTCTGGCAGCAGTGGTTGACCGGTCCGGACCAGTTGCGCGCGCGTGTCTCGTTCGCCCTGGGCCAGATCGTGGTGATCAGCAATGTGGCACCCGATTTGCGACCCTACGCCATGTCGTCCTACCTGGACATGCTCAACCGCAATGCCTTTGGCAACTACCGAACGCTGTTGAAAGACGTGACCTTGCACCCGGCCATGGGTTACTACCTCAACATGATGAAGAGCGAGAAAGACGACCCGGCCCAGGGTATCCACCCGAACGAGAACTACGCCCGCGAAGTGCTGCAACTGTTCTCCATTGGTCTGGTCGAGCTGAACCCGGATGGCAGCGCCAAGCTTGGCGGCGAGGGCAAGCCAATCCCGACCTATGGCGAGGCCGAGGTCAAGGGCTTCGCCAAGGCCTTTTCGGGCTGGACCTTTGCTTCCCAGGATCCTGCCAAACCCAGCCAGTTCCACAAGGGCGACGAAAGCCTCGACAGCAACTGGACCACGCCCATGCGCGCGTTTGCCAGCAAGCACGCACCCGATGCAAAGAAGCTGCTGGGCAGCACCACTCTGCCAGCAGGGCAGACGCCCGAGAAAGACCTGGAGGACGCCATTGACGTCGTCTTCAACCACCCGAACGTCGGCCCCTTCATTGGCCGCCAATTGATCCAGCGGCTGGTGACCAGCAACCCCAGCCGCGCCTACATTGCGCGCGTGACGGCGGCCTTCAACAACAACGGCGCGGGTGTGCGCGGCGACCTGAAGGCGGTGGTACAGGCGACCCTGCTGGACCCGGAAGCGCGCGCGCCGACTGCAGGCGCCAGCTACGGCAAGCAACGCGAGCCGGTCATCCGCTTTGCCAACTACCTGCGCGCGCTGGGCGCCCGAAGCAGCAGCGGCATCAACGCCATTCACTACCTCGACAGTACCGATGACGGGCTGGGGCAAAGCCCGCTGCTGGCACCGTCCGTCTTCAACTTTTTCTCCCCCAACTTCAGACAGCCCGGCGCCGTTGCCAGAGCCGGCCTGTACGCGCCAGAGTTTCAGATCACCACGGAGACTTCGGTGGTGGGGTCCCTCAATTTCTTCGCCAGCCTGATCCACAACGGCGGCTACGGCTGGGGTGACCACCGCATGGTTCTCAATACCGAGCCACTGGAAGCGCTGGCCAGCGACCCTGGCGCGCTGGTGGCGCGCATCGACGCCCTGTTCTTTGGCTACCAGATGGGAAGCAGCACGCGCGAGCGGCTGACCCGCATGCTCGTGGCCATGCCGGGCGGTGGCGACTACCAGCGCAAGGAGCGGGTGCAGGCGGCGCTGATTGTGACTGCCATGTCCCCCGACTACGTCGTCCAGAAGTGAGAGCAGACCATGAACCATCTTCATTCAGGCGCATCCGGCGGCAATCGGCTGCAGCGTCGCCAACTGCTCAAACTCGCTGGCGCTGCCGGCCTTAGCGGCCTGGGCTTAGGCGCCCTGTCCCACCTTACCGCCGCGGCGCAAAGCGCGGGCGATTACAAGGCGCTGGTCTACCTCTTCATGTACGGCGGCAACGACGGCAACAACCTGCTGGTGCCACTGGAGCCCAGCCTGTATGGACAGTACCTGCGCGCGCGCAGCAATCTGGCGCTGCCACGTGAGACCCTGCTGCCGATCTCGCCCGCCAACAGCGCGGGCCTGCAGTTTGGCCTGCACCCGGCGATGGGCGGCATTCAGTCGCTGTTTGACCAAGGCAAGGCCGCGCTGCTCGCCAACATCGGAACGCTGGCGGTGCCGACCAGCCGCGCCCAGTGGGACGCACGCAGCGTGCCCTTGCCGGACAACCTGTTCTCGCACTCGGACCAGCAGGCACAGTGGCAAAGCGCCATCGTCGACGACGCTCCGCGCAGCGGCTGGGGCGGGCGCATGATGGAACGCCTGCTGGCCGCCGATACGGTGAACCGGGGCTATGGCGTGCTTTCGGTGGCGGGCGGCAATCTGTGGGAGAACGGCGACCGCAGCCTGGCGGCCTACAAGGTGTCGGCGTCGGGCAACTTCGGCTTTGACTTCTACGACCCCACCGGTCGCGATCCAGTGTCCACGGCCATCACCGAATCCCTGGCCGAACGGCGCGAACACCTGCTGGAGCAGGCCTGGAACGACGTGGTAGGCCGGTCCATCGAGAACCAGCGCGTGCTGACCCAGGCTCTGGAAAGCGCCACGCTGGCCACCGCATTCCCCGACACCAGCCTTGGCAGCCAACTGCGCATGGTCGCGCGGCTGGTAGCCGCGCGCTCCCGTCTGGGGCTGCAACGGCAGTGCTTCTTTTGCTCGATCGGCGGCTTCGACACGCATGGCGACGACCAGTTGCAGCGTCAGAACGAATTGCTGGGGGAGATCAGCAGCGCCGTGGCCGCTTTTTACGCCGCAACGGTCGAACTGGGCATGCAGAACAACGTGACCCTGTTCTCGGGTTCAGATTTCGGCCGCACCTTCCAGAGTAATGGCCAGGGCTCGGACCACGCCTGGGGCAGCCACCACTTCGTGGTTGGTGGCGCGGTCAAGGGCGGCCAACTGGTCGGACGCTTTCCGGATCTGACCCTCAACGGGCCTGACGATGCGGGCGATGGCAAGTGGATTCCCGGCGTGTCGATCGATCAGTTGGGGGCTACCCTGGGACGCTGGTTTGGCGCGGGCTCTGCCCTGAGCGAAGTGTTTCCGCGATTAGGCAACTTCGATGCCGACCTCGGCTTCATGGCTTAGTTCCACCGCCGGGCCGCTCCCAAAGTGGAGCGCGCCACCTCGGGGGCAGCGCAGCACACGAAGCGACAAGCGTGGGGGCTCGTACTAGCGCGGGTCGGGCAGATTGAAATGCATCATGGCGTCGTCATCGCCCTTGTCCGTTGGCTGGTTCGCCAACCCGCGGCGCGACTGTGCAACCGGCATGGGAAAGGTGCTGGACTTGAACGGCGAGCGCATCAGAGCGGCCGATTTGCTTTCGACCCCTTCCACCGACACGCGCACAATGCGCTTCGCCACGCCATGCAACATCAGCAATTCGCCGTAGGCAGCCATATCAAAGCTAGGCCCCGATTCATCGCCGGGGTTGCGGAAGATACAGTCCTCGATGAACTCCAGCACCCGAGCCGATGGCCACAGCGCCGCAATGCGGCGCACTACCTCGGCGTAACCATCGAGTGTCTGGCCATCTTCCGAAAACCTGGCAAATGTGGGCATGCAGCCGCTGAACAACCGATTGAAATCGCCGCGCACCATTTCAAACTCAGTCGTTCGGCCCAATGCGTGGAAGATTCCCAGGAGGTCCAGAAACACCCAGGGGCTGGATTCACCACTCTCTTCGAGCCGGTGCTCCAGAATCTCTATCGCCTGCTCATGTTGCCCCAGCGACATGAAGAACTCGGCCTGATGGCGGACGTCGACCAGCTCCTGCGAGTCCACATCGCGCAGATGTCCCCCCGTGCTAAGCGGCAACCTGGCCGAAGCATGGCCTTTGGCTGGCTGCACCAGGCCACTGGCGACAACCGCCGTCACCTTGCTGGCCTGCTTTGTCGCGCGCACGGTCGCAGGGCCGTCTGGCGTAGTGACGGGGGCGGCCGCCCCCAAATCGATATCGACCTGCGTCAAGGCTGGCGCCAGGCTGGCGCGTTGCGACACCACCGTTGAGCGCGCCGTGTCCACGACCTCGGGCAATCGGGAGGGCAGTTCGGAGCTCAGTTCAGACCCGCGCCACCAATCCTGGCGCCCGGCGGGGCCACGACGGCGCCACAACCAGGCCAAAGCCAGCACGCTAAGCAGCAACAATGCACCAAGCAGATAGACCAGCCAATTGGCATAGCGCTCGGACTCGGCGTGGCGCAAACGCACTCCCAATTCCTGCAGCCCAAGCTGGTTCCTCGTCGTGATGGTCTTGAGGGCAGTGATATCCGCATCCATCGCCTGCACCCGCGCGCCATCGCGAAGAATGTCCTCGGGCGACGCATTCAGGGCGCGCCACAAAGCGGCCGCCTCGGAACGGCGCTGGTCGCTGTCGGTCGGAGCCGACAACAACTCCGACGAGGCCTTGAGGACTGGGTCGCGCTCCTGGGTCAGGTCAAGCATGTCGAGCTTCAGGCGCGATTTACCGACGGCCTTGGCGATACGCTCCTTGACCGCACGGGCACGCGTGTCGTCGCGCGGGACTTTGGCCAATTTGGACGGGCGCACCCTGTCCACGACAGCGGTCGGGGTGGCCCCCTCAACAAGTTTCGGGTTCGTCGATGGCTTTCCTGCTGCCGGACCAGACTGAGCAGCGGCACTGCCCGCGTTCACCCCCGCCTTCGGGATAACCGCCCGGAGCGGCGTTGGCGCCGACGCCGCGCGATTGGCAGTGACGACAAGCGGCAAGGCACCCACCTCACTGACCACGTCAGCCAGCAGCACGTAACGGCGTGAGCTTTTCTGGCTGCACCCGGCACGCAAATAGACAGTCACCAGGGGTTCATCCACCGGCACCAGGGAGACAATCCGCACCACGCCACTTTGAGGCTGGGCACCAGGCTCCAGCGTGACGCGAATCCGGCTGGGGTCTTGCCGGTTGTCGGCATGGAACACCTCAGCTTGCAGGCATGGCGACGCGCTGCTCTCGTCGTCTGCCAACTGCACCTGAACGCTCAGGTCGAGCGGCCGCCCTATCAAGGCCGCACCCTGCATGCGCCCCAGCGTTGCCGCACTGCCGTCGAAGGCCAGCGCCAACAGACCAAACGCCAGCGCGGCACCTCTGAATGTGGACGAATGTTTCATTATTCGATTCGATTCTCGCACAGCTTGCACGGCGTTCAATCAAGGGATAATGCCCGCCATGAATCCTCTTTTCGAACGCGTTGGGGTGATTGGGGCTGGTGCCATGGGCCGCGGCATCGCCCAGATTGCCGCACAGGCAGGCAGCAGCGTCACGCTGTACGACATGCAGCCGCAGGCCTGCGCCGCCGCTCAGTCCGGCGTGTTTGCACAATGGGACAAAATGGGCGAGAAGGGCCGGATGACAGCCGAACAGATCGCCCAATGCAAGGGTCGGCTGCGCTGTGCGGACTCGCTGCAGGCGCTGTCGGATTGCACCCTGGTGATCGAGGCGGTGGTGGAGCGGCTGGACGTCAAGGCCGCGCTGTTTGCCCAGCTCGAAGACATCGTGTCTGCCACCAGCGTGCTGGCCACCAACACCTCATCGCTGTCGGTCACGGCGATTGCCGCCCAGTTGAAACGGCCGGCGCAACTGGCGGGCTACCACTTCTTCAATCCGGTGCCACTGATGAAGGTGGTCGAAGTCATTGCCGGCCTGCGCACCAGCAAGTCGGTGTGTGATGACTTGGCCGCCTATGCCCGGCAGATGGGGCACACGCCGGTGCTGGCGCAAGACACACCGGGTTTCATCGTCAACCATGCTGGCCGGGGCTATGGCACAGAGGCACTGCGCATTGCCAGCGAAGGTGTGGCCGACTTCGCCACCATCGACCAGATTCTGAAGGACCAGGTCGGCTTCAAGTTGGGGCCATTCGAGCTGATGGACCTGACCGCGCTCGATGTGTCGCACCCGGTGATGGAATCGGTCTACCGGCAGTACTACGAGGAGCCCCGCTACCGGCCCAGCCCGATTACCGCTCAGCGCCTCGCTGGCGGACTGCTGGGCAAGAAGACCGGCGAAGGTTTCTACCACTACACCAACGGCGTGGCCGAGGCTGCGGCGCTGGTTCCGGTCCCGTCCGTGGAGGCCATGCCTCCGGTTTGGTTGTCGCCCCGCGCCGCACGCCGCGCGGAATTGCTGCTGCTGCTGAAGAACCTTGGCGCCAAGATCGAAACCGGCGCGTCGCCGTCGCCCGAAGCCCTGACGCTGGTTGCACCGCTGGGCTTCGATGTCACCACCGTGGCCGTGGTGGAGCGGCTCGACCCGGCGCGCACCGTCGGTATCGACATGCTGGTGGCCGACAACGAGACCAAGCGCCGTGTTCTGGCCACCAACCCGGCCACACGCACCGACATGCGGATGGCGGCGCATGCCCTGATGGCGCGCGACGGCAAGGCGGTCAGCGTGATCCGCGACAGTGGCGGTTTCGTCACGCAACGGGTGGTGGCGACCATCGTCAACATTGCCAGCGATATCTGCCAACAGGCGATCTGCTCGCCGGCCGACCTGGAAACTGCCGTCACGCTGGGCCTGGGCTACCCGCTGGGACCGCTGGCCATGGGCAACCGCTACGGCCCCACCAACGTGCTGGAGGTGCTGTTCAATATGCAGACCGTCTACGGCGATCCCCGCTATCGTCCCAGCCCGTGGCTGCGTCGGCGCGGCGCCATCGGCCTGAGCCTGCTGCATGAAGAAGAGGCCATGTAGGCGCTGTCGACTGCGGCCCCGCTGGCACCCAAACTGCGCTTGCTCATGAATGCCGAACTCAAACGCCACCGCGTCGGGCGCACACTGGTGCTGACGATCAGCAACCCCCAGCACCGCAACGCGCTGGGGCCGGAGCTCTACATAGAAGGCGTCGAAGCCCTCAACCTGGCTGAAAGCAGCCACGAACTCGGCTCGGTCATCATCACCGGCGAGGGCAGCTTGTTCAGCGCCGGCGGCAACCTGCAGCGTTTGCAGGCCAATCGGCAGCAAGACCCGTCGGTGCAGGCCCAGAGTCTGGACGCCTTGCATGCCTGGATCGAGACCATTCGCGCCTTCCCCAAGCCGGTGATTGCCGCGGTGGAAGGCGCCGCAGCGGGCGCTGGTTTCTCGCTGGCGCTGGCCTGTGACCTGATCGTGGCCGCCCGCGACGCGGTGTTCGCCATGGCCTACAGCAAGCTCGCACTGTCGCCCGACGGCGGGGGCAGTTGGAGCTTGTCACGGGCGCTGCCACGCCAACTGGTGACGGAACTCCTGATGTGCGCTGAGCGCATCGGCGCGCCACGCCTGGCCGAGCTCGGCGTGGTCAACCGCCTGTGCGAGCCCGGCGAGGCGCTGGGCGAGGCCCTGGCCCTGGCCGAGCAACTCAACGGCGGCGCCCCCAACGCACTGGCCAGCATCAAAGCCATCGTCAATGAGGCCGACCAGAACAGCCTGGGCGAACACCTGGCGCTGGAACGTGCGCATTTCGTGCGCAACCTGCATCATCCCAACGCCGGGCGCGGCATCGAGGCCTTTCTGGCCAAACAGACGCCACGATTCGAGTAGCGCGCACTGTCGGACCGTCCCCGGAACCGGCCCTTAGCGCGCGAACACGGTCGCCAGACGCACAGGCGACAAGGTCCACGCCCCGTCGACGTCCCCGGCGCGACAATGCGAGGGTTCCCAGTCACCCACAGGACAGGCCATGATTGATCCCATTCTTACCATCGACGAACGCGAGGCGATCAATTCCGGTCGCTGGTTCTCCACCCTCTCACCCTCACTGCGACACGACATTCTGCGATGTGCCTACGTCAAACGCTTCAAGGACAACGAACTCATCTGCGCGCGCGGCGAGCCACCGGAAGAGTGGAGCGCCTGCGCCAAGGGGGCCGTGCGGGTGAGTTCGACATCGATCTCGGGCAAGCAGATCACCTTGACCTATGTCGAGCCGGGCATCTGGTTTGGCGATGTGGCGATCTTCGATGGCGACCGGCGCACCCACGACGCCTATGCACATGGCGACACCACGCTGCTGAGCATCGCCAAGGCCGATTTCAAGAAGATCCTGGCCACCCATGTGGAGCTGTACGAGGCGATCGTGCGCCTGCATGCGCGACGCATCCGACAGTTGTACGGCTTGGTGGAGGATCTCAACACCTTGCCGCTACGCGCGCGGCTGGCCAAGCAGCTCTTGCACCTGGCGCGCAGCTACGGCATTCCCAGCCTGAGCGACGGGCACGAGGTGCGCATTGGCCTGCAACTGGCCCAGGAAGAACTGGCGCAACTGCTGGGCGCATCGCGCCAGCGGGTCAACCAGGAACTCAAGTCGATGGAGCGCGAGGAAACGATCCGGATCGAGGCCGGCGGCCTGGTGATTCGCAGCCGCGAAGCCCTGTTGCGCATTGCCGAAGCCGACGCCTGACATTCTTCCTGCTCAGTTGGGGTCAGAGCACATTTGCTTCGCAAAGTGGTCTGACCCACAAAGTATCAACACCACCATGACCAACTTTGATCACTTCACCGGCACGCGCCCTGTCTCCGAGCAGCATGCACTCAACCTGGAGGCCTTGCAGGGCTGGCTTGTGCAGCACATTGAGGGTTTTGCCGGTCCGCTCAGTCTGGAAATGTTCAAGGGCGGTCAATCCAACCCCACCTACAAGCTGATCACGCCCAGCCGCAGCTATGTGATGCGGGCCAAGCCCGGACCGGTGGCCAAACTGTTGCCCTCGGCGCACGCGGTGGAGCGCGAGTTTGCTGTGATGCAGGGACTCGCCGGCACGGACGTTCCCGTGGCGCGGATGTATGGCCTGTGCGAAGACGAAAGCGTCATCGGCCGCGCCTTTTATGTGATGGAGTGCGTCGAAGGCCGAGTGCTGTGGGATCAGTCGCTACCCGGCATGACACCAGCGCAGCGCGGACCAATGTATGACGAGATGAACCGTGTCATGGCGGCCCTGCACTGTGTCAAGTTCGCCGAGCGCGGGCTCGCCAGCTTCGGCAAGCCGGGCAACTACTTCGAGCGCCAGATTGGCCGCTGGAGCAAGCAATACGTGGCCTCGATCACGACGCCCATCCCGCAAATGGACCAACTCATGGCCTGGCTGCCCGCCCGCATCCCGTCCATGGCAAGGGACGAATCCATGGTCAGCATCGTACATGGCGACTACCGGCTGGACAACCTGATCTTCCACCCGACCGAGCCGCGCATCCTCGCTGTGCTCGACTGGGAGTTGTCCACTCTGGGACACCCGTTGGCGGACTTTAGCTACCACTGCATGGCCTGGCACATACCGCCTGGCGCCTTTCGCGGCATTGGGGGCCTCGATGTCCGTAGCCTGGGCATTCCGACCGAGAACGAGTACATCCAACGCTATTGCGAACGCACCGGCTTCACCACACCCGAGCAACTGAAGGCCGACTGGAACTTCTACATGGCCTACAACCTGTTCCGGATCGCCGCCATTTTGCAGGGCATCGCCAAGCGCGTGGAAGCAGGCACCGCGTCGAGCGCACAGGCCGTCAACTCCGGCGCGGGTGCCCGCCCCATGGCCGAGCTGGCCTGGAGTTTTGCGCAACGCGCCTGAACACCGACCCACGAAGATCGCCACACCCATCCTCCACGCACCATCGAAAGAAACCATGGACTTCGACTACTCCCCAAAAACCAAAGACCTGCAGGTCCGCCTCCAGGCGTTCATGGCCGAGCACATCTACCCAGCCGAGGGCGCGTACCACGCTGAAATCGAGGCCAACACCGCCGCGGGCAAGCGCTGGACACCCCTGCAGACGATCGAGAAACTCAAACCGAAAGCCCAGGCCGCCGGCTTGTGGAATCTGTTCTTGCCGGTGGACAGCGCTGCCGCCTCCGGTTACGACGGCGCCGGATTGACCAACCAGGAGTACGCGCCGCTGGCCGAGATCATGGGCCGCGTGATGTGGTCCAGCGAGGTGTTCAACTGCTCCGCGCCGGATACCGGCAACATGGAAACCATTGCCCGCTATGGATCGGAAGAAAACAAGGCGCGTTGGCTCAAGCCTTTGCTCGAAGGCAAGATCAGGTCCTCCTTCGCCATGACCGAGCCGGAGGTGGCCTCCAGCGATGCCACCAACATCCAGACCCGTATCGAACGCCAGGGTGATGACTACATCATCAATGGCCGCAAGTGGTGGACTTCGGGCGCTGGGGACCCACGCTGCGCGGTCTACATTGCCATGGGCAAGACCGACCCGGACGCCCCGCGTCACTCGCAGCAAAGCATGGTACTGGTGCCCGCCAACACACCCGGCATCACCGTGGTGCGGGCGCTTAATGTGATGGGCTACGACGATGCGCCACATGGTCACATGGAAGTGTTGTTTGAGAACGTACGGGTGCCGACTTCCAACATTCTGCTCGGGGAAGGCCGTGGCTTCGAGATCGCCCAGGGCCGCCTCGGGCCGGGACGCATTCACCACTGCATGCGCCTGATTGGCTTGGCCGAGCGCGCGCTGGAGTTGATGTGCAAACGTGCCGCCATGCGTGTCGCATTTGGCAAGACCATTGCCGCACAGACCGTGACTCAGGAGCGCATCGCCGAGGCGCGCTGCAAAATCGACATGGCGCGGCTGCTAACGCTCAAGGCAGCCTGGATGATGGACGTGGCGGGCAACAAGTTTGCCAAAAACGAAATTGCCATGATCAAGGTGGTGGCACCCAGCATGGCTTGTCAGGTCATCGACTGGGCGATGCAGGCCCACGGAGGCGCGGGCATGTGCGACGATTTTCCGCTGGCCTACAGTTACGCCAACGCCCGGACCCTGCGCTTTGCCGACGGACCCGATGAAGTACACCGCAATGCCATCGCCAAGATGGAACTCGGCAAGTACGGGTTCAGTACACGGTCGGCTGAGGCACCGCGCTGAGCAGCAGCCCGCAGCGCTCACTGCGCCAGGCCACTCACCAGGGTGGCTTGGACAGCCCCGACCACAGTTCGTTGAGATCGGGGAAACGCCACTTGGCGGGGTCTTCGCGGCCGGCAATCTTCTCGGGGCAGCCCGGGGCCGACAAGTCGATCACCACCGGCGTGATGCGCATGTTGGACTTGGTCGAAAAAAACACCTTGACCCGTGGCGTGGTGAGCGACTTTCCAGTTTGTTCAATCACCACGCCAATGCGCCCCGAGCTGAGTCGCACCAAAGAGCCGATCGGGTAGATGCCCAGGCTTTTGACAAACGCCTGGAACACCATCGGATCAAAGTGTCCATTGGCCCATTCGGCCATTTTGCGCAATGACTCGGCCGGGTCCCAGCCAAGTTTGTAGGGTCGATTGGACGTGATCGCGTCGTAGACATCGCACACAGCGCCCATCTTGGCGTGCAAGCTGATCGCGTCACTCTTGAGCCCTTCGGGGTAGCCTGAGCCGTCGGTTTTCTCATGGTGATGCAGACAGACATCCAATGCCACCGGATGCACACCACTGCCGGAGAGCAGCATCTTGTGGCCCTCAACCGGGTGACCCTTGATGATGGCGAATTCTTCATCTGTCAACTTGCCGGGCTTGTTGAGAACATCCATGGGCATCGCGGCCTTGCCCAGGTCGTGCAGCAATCCAGCGACCCCCGCGGCGCGCATTTCGCCATCAGGCAAATCAAGTTGCTTGGCCAATGCCACCATCATCGCGCACACCGCCACCGAATGCATGTAGGTGTAATCGTCCGCGGTCTTCAAACGCGCCAGGCTGATCAAGGCGCCCGGGTTGCGAATCACCGAATCGGCGATTTCTTCCACCAGTTGCTGGGCGCCACCGGCGTCGACCGTCTTGCCCATGCGAGCTTCCCGGAACATCGAGACAACCGCCTCTTTGGACTGCGCGCAAATCTTGGCTGCGCGTTCGATTTCCACTGACATGGAAACTGCGCCGACGTCTCGCTCAACCGCGGCAGCCTGATGCAGTTCGGCGTCGACCTGGGCGTCTGACTCCGCCTGCGACACCGCACTGTCCCCAGGCGCCACGTCCAGGCCTTTGTCGCAATCGATCCAGACCTCTTTGATGCTGCTGGCCAGGATCGAGGCAAGGTCCTTCGGATCGGTAATCACGAAGCCCGACCGCCAAAAGGGATGCTCCATCCAGGAGCCGCAGAACTCCTTGAGATGCATCCCGATGGTGAGCTGTTCAACGCGAATACGTTTAAGCATGTAGCCTGATCCTGTGGCTGACATATTAACCCGCCGACCAGCTCTCTTGGGCAGGAAACCGCACACACCTGGCGCGGAGTCGGTCGCACCACCAAGGCGTGCGACCTGCCAATAACGCCTGGAGTGGTCTGCCCGGAGGGGATCGAACCCCCGACCCACAGCTTAGAAGGCTGTTGCTCTATCCAACTGAGCTACGGGCAGAAGCGAAAAAAGCCCACCGAGTGAGCTTTTTTCTTGACATGAATGGTCGGGGCGAAAGGATTCGAACCTTCGACCCTCTGGTCCCAAACCAGATGCGCTACCAGGCTGCGCTACGCCCCGACGAAGCCCGTATTCTAGCTGGTCAGGCGATGGTTTTCCTCGTGGGCTCCAATTAAACGTCGCTCGAACGAAAGACTTGGGAGAAATCCGGTTCGGCTCACCACAGGCTCCGCTAAAGTTCATCCATGTCATCGTCTGCTCCCGCCCTGCCCTGGCTGTCGCCGCATCAGGCTTTTCCGCCCGCGCACCAGGCGTGGCAAGCGGGCTCGGCTGCCCCCGGGTTGTTGGCGGCGGGTGGCGTGCTGGATGTGGCCACACTGTGCCAAGCCTATAGCCAAGGCATCTTCCCGTGGTTCAGCGACGACCAGCCAATTCTGTGGTGGAGTCCCGACCCCCGAATGGTCCTCAGACCCTCGCAGTTGCGCATGCACCGCTCACTGAAACAAACGGTGCAGCATTTCCGCCGTTCACCAGAATGCGAGATTCGCATCGACAGCGCCTTCGAACAGGTCATTGCCGCGTGCGCGTCGAGTCGGCGCGCGGGTCAATCCGGAACCTGGATCGTGGCGCCCATGATTGATGCCTATCTGGCATTGCACCACGCCGGGTTCGCACACAGCGTTGAGACCTGGATCGACGGACAACTGTGTGGTGGCTTGTACTGCGTCGCGATTGGAAAGGCCGTCTTTGGTGAATCCATGTTCACGCACGTCAGCAATGGGTCGAAAATCGCGCTGGCAGCCCTGGTCGGTCTTTGCGCACACCATGGCATTGCCCAGATTGACTGCCAACAAAACACACGGCACCTGGCGTTCATGGGTGCCGCAGAAGTCAGTCGCGCCGACTTCCTGGCGGAGGTCAGCAGCGCCGTGTCTCAGACCGCACCGGTGTGGCGATTCGACCCCCTATACTGGCAAGCTATCCTGCACTCCAAGCAAGACCTGGCGTGACCCACCTCAATGACCTTCCACTGCAGGCCCTGCAGTTCTACGCGACGGCGCCCTACCCCTGCACCTACCTGGCGGGAAGGCAGGCACGGTCGCAGGTTGCCACGCCCAGCCATCTGATCAACAACGCCACCTACTCCGAGCTGGTTGACCGGGGCTTTCGGCGCAGTGGCATGTTTACCTATCGCCCCTATTGCGATGGATGCCGCGCCTGCACGCCGGTGCGCGTGCTGGCCAGCCAGTTCAAGCCGGATCGCAGCCAGCGACGCGCCTGGCAGCGCCACTGCGCGCTGCAGGTTAGGGTGCTCAAGTTGTGTTTTACGCCCGAGCACTACGCCTTGTACCTGCGCTACCAGAGCGGTCGCCATGCGGGCGGTGGCATGGATCAGGACAGCATTGACCAATACACGCAGTTCCTGCTTCAGAGCCGGGTCAACTCCCGATTGGTTGAGTTTCGTGAACCCTCGACCGAGGGCGCACCGGGCGCGCTCAAGATGGTGGCGATTCTCGATGTTCTGGACGACGGCATCTCGGCGGTGTACACGTTCTACGAGCCGCAAGGCGGCGCCGGCTACGGCACCTATGCGGTGCTGTGGCAAATCGAGCAGGCCAGGTCACTCGGGCTGTCCCATGTCTACCTGGGTTACTGGATCGAGGCCAGCGCAAAGATGCGCTACAAGGCGCGGTTTCGGCCGCTGCAGTATTTGATCAATGGAAGGTGGCACAACCCGGCTGGCGAAGACAGCTCCATCGAATTGTCATCGTGCTTGCTGCCAAGTCAGCCAGGCCATATTTCGTCTCTTAAAATGCCGTCTCAGACACAACCCGCCGAACCATGACTAAAGCCGATCCCCTTGCCACCGCCGCGCCCACGGTTCAGGTGATCGAACGCATGTTCACGTTGATGGACGTGCTGGCCTCCAAGGAGGAAGCGATTTCGTTGAAGGAGATCAGCGAGAAGACCGGTCTGCACCCCTCCACCGCGCATCGGCTGCTCAATGATCTGGCCACCGGTCGTTTTGTCGACCGGCCACAGCCAGGCAGCTATCGCCTGGGGATGCGTTTGCTTGAGTTGGGCAACTTGGTCAAGAGCCGCCTCAACGTCCGCGATGCAGCCTTGGTGCCGATGCGTGAACTGCACAAGTTGATTCAGCAACCGGTCAATCTGAGCATGCGCCAAGGCGACGAAATTGTCTACATTGAGCGCGCCTACAGCGAGCGTTCCGGCATGCAGGTGGTACGGGCTATTGGGGGTCGGGCGCCGCTGCACCTCACTTCAGTTGGCAAACTGTTTCTGGCCGCCGACGATCCGCAGCGCGTGCGCGCCTATGCCACGCGAACTGGCTTGGCGGGCCACACCAAGAACAGCCTGACCCAACTCCCGGCTCTGGAGCGCGAACTCGCCAAGGTACGCCAGTACGGCAATGCCCACGACAACGAAGAGCTGGAACTCGGCGTGCGCTGCATGGCGGCTGGAATCTTTGACGATCAGGGAAAGCTGGTGGCTGGGCTTTCAATCTCAGCACCTGCCAGCAGGCTCGAAGATCAGTGGCTGTCCAAACTGCAGGCTACTGCCCATGGGATATCGACCACCCTCGGCTACCAGCCGGGCGTGAAACGCCAAGCTTGAACGTCGAGATGCCGGTTGGCGCGGCGGGCCGTGCCGACGCAAGCCCTATTGGCTGTCGACCGCGACCGGCAAGAACCCGCCGGCAGCCAACTGGCTGGGATCGGCCCGAACGACTAGCGGAACGGTCGCCGGATTGACCATCGGCTGAGATTCAACCCAACGCCGCACGCGTTCCGCGTCACCCAAACGCGTCAGCTTGCCTGCGGAATCCAAGAACACCATGATCAACTTGCGCCCGGCGACCTTCGCTTGCATCACCAGACACTGCCCAGCCTCGGAGATGTAGCCAGTCTTCTGGATTCCGATGTCCCAGGTCGAATTTTTGACCAGGCGGTTGGTATTATTGAAAGTCAAGGTCCGGCTACCCACTGCAACCTGATGGTCGGGCGAAGTGGACAGTTCGCGCAACACTGGGTCGCCGTAAGAAAAACCGACCAGCTTGGCCAGATCCCGGGCGCTCGACTGGTTCTGACTGGACAAGCCAGTGGGCTCAACATAACGTGTGTCGCCCATGCCCAAAGCCCGCGCGCGAGAATTCATCAGGTCCACAAACACCGACAAACCACCGGGGTAGGTGCGCCCGAGCGCATGGGCAGCGCGGTTCTCGCTGGACATCAGCGCCAGATGCAGCAGTTCGCCCCGACTCAATTCCGCCCCAACCCGAAGTCGGGACCGGCTGCCCTTTTCGGTGTCCACGTCGGATTGATCGATAGTGATCATTTCACCCATGGGCAATCGCGCTTCGCTGATGAGCAGACCTGTCATCAACTTGGTCAACGACGCTATGGGCAGCACTGCGTGGTCGTTCTTGCTGAACAGGACTTCGCGGGTGTCCTGATCGAGAACCAGCGCGACGCGAGATTTCAGCGCCAAGGCGTCGGGGGTATTGTGCAAGCCTGCAAGTTGCCCCATGGATGGTCTGGCCGCGTAGACCACCGATTTGCGCTTGGTGACCAATACCGGCCTGGCGACTTTGCGCTTGGTCACAGTCTGAGCCTTGGCGCTCTTGGCCACAGAGCGCTTGGTCTGGGACGCGACGGCCTGAGGCATGGCAAGTGCCCACACCAAAGCGGACAAGCCAAATGCAAGCAGCATGCGGCTCATGGAGCTTCCCAACGAAACACGGTGGCGACGTGACATGCGATCAGCTCCGGCTTTTATTGACGATACCGCGAGTTTAAACAAAAAAAGCCGCGCAGTATCAACTACTTGCGCGGTCTATCTCAAGAAAAGGGCTAAGAATCTAGCGGACTGGCTAGCCTTGTGCCGCAACCCGCTCAGATTGGCTCTGGAGTTTGTTCAACGCCGCCAGATAGGCCTTGGCGGAGGCCACGATGATATCCGGGTCGGCACCAACGCCATTCACCACCCGGCCGCTGTTTTGCAGACGGACGGTCACCTCGCCTTGGCTTTCGGTCGAGCCGCTGATCGCGTTGACCGAGTAAAGGACCATCTCGGCACCACTGTTGACGCGCGCCTCGATCGCCTTGAGTGACGCGTCAACCGGCCCATTGCCGTCCGATCTGGACTCGACTTCCACGCCATCGACGGTGAAAACAATCGCGGCCTGTGGTCGCTCCCCGGTTTCGCTGCGCTGCGACAGCGAGACAAAGGCGTATTTCTCGATCTCGGCGGTCACGCTCTCGTCACTCACCAGGGCGAGGATGTCTTCATCGAAAATCTCGCTCTTGCGGTCGGCCAATTCCTTGAAATGGGCGAAGGCAGTGTTAACGCTCGCCTCGCTGTCCATCTGCACTCCGAGATCCACCAGGCGCTGCTTGAATGCATTGCGCCCGCTGAGTTTGCCCAGTACGATCTTGTTGGCACTCCATCCCACGTCTTCGGCACGCATGATCTCGTAGGTATCGCGCGCCTTGAGCACGCCGTCCTGATGAATGCCGGAAGCGTGCGCAAATGCGTTGGCGCCGACTACGGCCTTGTTAGGCTGGACCACAAAACCGGTGGTCTGACTCACCATTCTGCTGGCGGCGAGAATATGGTGCGTGTCGATACCCAAGTCCAGACCAAAGTAATCCCGCCGTGTCTTGACCGCCATCACCACTTCTTCCAGCGAACAATTACCCGCCCGCTCGCCCAGGCCGTTGATCGTGCACTCGATCTGGCGGGCCCCGCCAATTTTGACGCCGGCCAGGGAGTTGGCAACTGCCATGCCGAGGTCGTTGTGACAATGCACGGACCAGATCGCCTTGTCGCTGTTGGGAACCCGTTCGCGCAAGGTCTTGATGAAGTTGCCATACAGCTCTGGCACCGCGTAGCCAACCGTATCGGGCACATTGATGGTGGTGGCGCCCTCGGCAATCACCGCCTCCAACACACGACACAGGAAATCCACGTCACTGCGGTAACCGTCTTCGGGGCTGAACTCCACATCGGCAACCAGGTTTCGCGCAAAGCGCACCGACAGCTTCGCCTGCTCCAACACTTGCTCGGGTGTCATCCGCAGTTTCTTCTCCATGTGCAGCGCGGAGGTCGCGATGAAAGTGTGGATGCGGGCGCGCTCAGCCCCCTGCAGCGCCTCGGCGGCGCGACTGATATCGCGGTCATTGGCACGTGACAGCGAGCAGATCGTGGAGTCCTTGATGGTATTGGCAATGAGTCTCACCGCCTCGAAATCCCCGTTCGAACTGGCGGCAAAACCGGCCTCGATCACATCGACTTTCAGGCGTTCGAGCTGCCGCGCAATACGCAACTTCTCGTCCTTGGTCATGGAGGCCCCAGGCGACTGCTCGCCGTCGCGCAAGGTGGTGTCAAAAATTATCAACTTGTCGGCCATCAGAATTCTCCAGTTGTCAAACTATCCGCAAACAAAAAACTGAGACACAAAACAAAAAGCCCGTTGCGGATGCATACGGGCTTTTGGTTTTGGCAAGCGCGTGCGCTACCGTCTCCGCCCGTGTGGCGATAGCAGTAGCAGTGCTAGCGAAATTTGTTTCATGGCGCCAATGTACCACAGCTCGAGGCGCCGCAAGATGACGCACTGATACCGGTCATCGGCCAGACTGCGTCGACATTCATTTGTGAAGACCTCGCTCGTCTGGCTCTTCAGTCGAGGTACTCACAACACTGGTTTGCAGACCCTTAGCCTTGCGCCAGGCGTAGATGACATAACCGCTGATTCCATAAGCAACAAACACACCAAACAGGACCGTGGGTGGATCGATATTGATGATGGCGATAACCAGCACAATTGCCACAATCACTGCAAACGGCACGCTTTTCTTCATGTGAACGTCCTTGAAACTGTAGAACGGTACGTTGGTCACCATGGTCAATCCCGCGTACAGGGCCAAGCAGAACATCAACCAAGGCACCGACCAGGCGAATCGACCCGCTTCAATCGTGCCAGTTCCTGTCAGTCCATTCTCGGTCAGCAACCAGATGAATCCTGCAACCAGGGCGGCAGCCGCCGGCGACGGCAGCCCCTGGAAGTAACGTTTGTCCACCACGGCGGTGTTGACGTTGAAGCGCGCCAGCCGCAATGCCGCACAGGCGCAGTAGACGAAGGCCGCAATCCAGCCCCAACGGCCCAGACTCTTGAGCGCCCAGACGTAGGAAATCAGCGCTGGCGCGGCTCCAAACGACACCATGTCCGACAGGGAATCCATTTGTTCACCGAACGCACTCTGGGTGTTCGTCATGCGCGCGACGCGCCCATCCAGACTGTCGAGCACCATGGCGCAAAACACGCCCACCGCCGCCAGATCGAATCGCCCGTTGATCGCCATCACAATGGCATAGAAGCCGCCAAATAGCGCCGCCAGTGTGAACAGATTGGGCAAAATATAGATGCCCTTGCGACGCTTGCGCACGACCACCTGCTCGTCTGGGTGATCCGGCTCCTCTCCGTCATGCATACATCAATCTCCTGCTTGTACAGGGCGGGCGCCATGCGCCTGCGCCTCAAATTGAGTCGGCCACCATTACACTACTTCGCGTCCCCGACGCCAGCCTTCGCTCCCGACTTCGGCCCCATCGCCAAACTGTAACGCCTTGAGTTTAAGCCAGCACCCAGCGGAGAAAGCAAAGGCCACCGAAGTGGCCTTTGCAAGCGCACGGCAGGTGCCTAGTTGCGAGTCTGATCGACCAGCTTGTTCTTCTTGATCCAGGGCATCATGGCGCGCAACACCTCGCCAACTTTCTCGATCTGATGCTCGGAGGTCAAGCGACGGCGACTCAGCAAGGTGGGCGCACCGGCCTTGTTTTCCAGGATAAAGCTCTTGGCGTATTCGCCGGTCTGAATGTCCTTCAGGCATTGACGCATCGCGTCCTTGGTGGCACTCGTGACGATACGTGGCCCGGTCACATACTCGCCGTACTCCGCGTTGTTGGAGATGGAATAGTTCATGTTGGCGATGCCGCCTTCATAAATCATGTCCACGATCAGTTTGAGTTCGTGCAAACACTCGAAATAGGCCATCTCCGGTGCGTAGCCAGCTTCCACCAAAGTCTCAAAACCAGCCTTGATCAGTTCCACCGTTCCGCCACACAACACCGCTTGCTCGCCGAACAAATCGGTCTCGGTCTCTTCGCGGAAGTTGGTCTCGATGATGCCGGCCTTGCCACCACCATTGGCCATCGCATAGCTCAAGGCCAGATCGCGCGAGCGGCCCGACTTATCCTGGTGCACGGCGATCAAGTGGGGCACACCGCCACCCTGCGCATAGGTGCCACGCACGGTGTGCCCGGGCGCCTTGGGCGCGACCATCCACACGTCCAGGTCGGCGCGCGGCGCGACCAGACCGTAATGCACGTTGAAACCATGGGCAAACACCAATGACGCGCCGGACTTGATGTTGGGCTCAATGTCGTTGGTGTAAACCGTGCCAATCTGCTCGTCTGGGAGCAGGATCATGACCACGTCGGCGGCCTTCACCGCCTCGGCCACTTCAGCAACTTTCAAACCGGCCTTCTCAACCTTCGACCAGGATGCGCCACCCTTGCGCAAACCTACGACGACGTTGATGCCACTGTCATTGAGATTCTGTGCGTGAGCGTGGCCCTGACTGCCGTAGCCGATGATCGCCACGGTCTTGCCCTTGATCAGGCTCAAATCGCAGTCCTTGTCGTAAAAAACCTTCATGCTCTTCTCCGAAGTAAATAGTGGCAAAACTGCCCGTTAAGAAAACCTGTCACGCCCGCGCTCAGAAACACTCGCGAAGTCTGAGTAGGCATCGCCCAAGCTGGCGCGGCGCCACGCTCACACCCGCAGTATCCGCTCTCCCCGTCCGATGCCGCTTGAGCCAGTACGCACCGTCTCCAGAATGGCGCTGCGCTCAATCGCCTCCAGAAACGCGTCGTTCTTGGACTGATCGCCCGTCAGCTCAATGGTGTAGCTCTTCTCGGTCACGTCGATGATTCGCCCGCGAAATATGTCCGCCATGCGTTTCATCTCCTCGCGCTCCTTGCCGACCGCGCGGACCTTGACCATCATGAGTTCGCGCTCAATGTAGGCCCCTTCCGTGAGATCAACCACCTTGACCACTTCGATCAATCGATTGAGGTGCTTGGTGATTTGCTCGATGACGTCGTCGGAGCCGGTGGTCTGAATCGTCATGCGCGACAGACTGGGGTCCTCGGTGGGCGCGACCGTCAAACTCTCAATGTTGTAGCCGCGGGCCGAAAACAGCCCGACGACGCGGGACAGGGCGCCCGGTTCGTTTTCGAGCAAGACAGCAATAATGTGTTTCATATCTGTTGATTCCTCTTTTCGCTGCCCTCCCCTGATCGCGGTAACGACCAGACTCGGCAAACAATAGATTCGTCGGTGAATGGCACGGCAGCCCAGGCAACCCAGTGCCGGACCGCCCTTGCCTGCGGATGCTACAGGTCCTCTGAACCCAATAACATTTCGGTGATACCCATGCCAGCCTTGACCATGGGGAACACGTTTTCGGTCGGGTCGGTGCGAAAGTCCATGAACACCGTCCGGTCCTTGAGCTTTCTGGCTTCGCGCAACGCCGGCTCGACATCCTGCGGCTTCTCGATCAACAGGCCGACGTGCCCATAGGCTTCGGCCAACTTGACGAAATTGGGCAACGCATCCATGTAGCTGTGGCTGTAGCGCCCTTCATAGTCAATTTCCTGCCACTGCCTCACCATGCCCAGGTAACGGTTGTTCAAGGCGACGATCTTGATCGGTGTGTTGTATTGCAGGCAGGTCGAGAGCTCTTGAATGCACATCTGCACCGACCCCTCTCCAGTGACGCAGAACACCTCGCTCTGCGGCTTGGCCAGCTTGATGCCCATGGCGTAGGGAATACCGACGCCCATGGTTCCCAGGCCGCCTGAATTGATCCAACGCCTTGGCTCATCGAAGCGATAGTACTGGGCCGCCCACATCTGGTGTTGCCCCACATCCGACGTGACATAAGCATCCGCATCGCGGGTCATGTTCCAGAGCGTCTCGACCACATACTGCGGCTTGATCACTTCCTTGTTCGTGCGGTCGTATTTGAGGCAGTCGGGCTTGCGCCAAGCCTCAATCGTCTCCCACCAGGCCGCCAATGCCTGGCTGTCAGGCTTGGTGGAACCCTCTTTGTGCATGGTGATCATTTCGGTGAGCACGTCTTTGACGTCCCCGACGATCGGAATATCTACCCGCACACGCTTGGAAATGCTCGACGGGTCAATGTCGATGTGGATGATCTTGCGCTCATTCTGGGCAAAATGCTTGGGGTTCCCGATCACACGATCATCAAAACGCGCACCCACCGCCAGCAGCACATCACAGTTTTGCATGGCGTTGTTGGCTTCAACAGTTCCATGCATCCCGAGCATGCCCAGGAACTTGCGGTCGCTGGCCGGGTAGGCTCCCAAGCCCATCAAGGTATTGGTGACCGGGTACCCAAGCATGTCCACCAAGGCACGCAACTCTGCGCATGCATTGCTGGCGATAACGCCACCTCCCGTGTAGATGTAGGGTCGCTTGGCTGCCAATAACAGTTGTAGCGCTTTGCGAATTTGACCACCATGCCCTTTTCGAACCGGGTTGTACGAACGCATTTCGACCGCGGCGGGGTAACCGTGGTACGGCACCTTCTTGAACGAGACATCCTTTGGTATGTCCACCACCACTGGGCCAGGACGCCCGCTACGCGCGATGTGAAACGCCTTTTTGAGGGTTGACGCGATCTCGCGCGCGTCTTTGACCAGAAAATTGTGTTTGACCACCGGGCGGGTGATGCCGACCGTGTCGCATTCCTGAAACGCATCCAGCCCAATCGCGTGGGTCGGGACCTGTCCGGTGATGATCACCATGGGGATGCTGTCCATGTAGGCTGTGGCAATTCCCGTCACCGCATTGGTCACGCCGGGGCCGGAGGTAACCAGGGCCACTCCGACATCTCCGGTCGCGCGGGCATAACCATCGGCTGCATGCACCGCCGCCTGCTCATGGCGCACCAAAATGTGCTGGATGGTGTCTTGCTTGTAAAACGCGTCGTAGATGTGAAGTACCGCACCGCCGGGATAGCCCCAGATGTACTTAACGCCTTCGGCCTGCAGGCCTTTGACCAGAATTTCCGCGCCTCGCAGCTCAGGCGCCTCGGCACCCACCGCCGCTGATTTGGACGCGCCATGCGCCGCATGCCGCTGTGCGGCCGCCGTTGAACTGAGTTCTGCTTTTGATATTTCCATGATGAACCTTTGTGAATTTCTCTAACGAAAAACCTTGGGTGCCCCTTCGCATTACTCTTGTGAAGTCGCGTCGGGACTTAGGATCAAGACCATAGCCGCACCGATTCTTGCGTCAAATCATGACCCGTTTGCCGTTTGAATTGCAAGCGCGATTATCGCACTGCTCCAAACCACGTGTTTTGAGCGACAAAAGTTTTAAACGGGAATGTCATAATTCCGCGGCTCACTGCATACCGTCCAGGCTGGGTTTTTCAGTTTGGCGCCGCCCCCATTTACTGCCTCAGCAGGACCCACTTGGCCACCGAACGAGAACTCTCGGATTTCCTGAAAAGCGTCGAAAAACGGGCCTTCAAGCGCTCCGTGTACCACGTTCGCAATGAGGAGTCCGCCCTCGACATCGTTCAGGAAAGCATGCTCAAGCTGGCCGAGCACTACGGCGACAAACCCGCCGCCGAGCTGCCGATGCTGTTTCAGCGTATTCTCTCCAACTGCACGCTGGATTGGTTTCGTCGCCAGAAGACCAAAAACGCCCTGTTTTCCAACCTTGGGGACTTTGAGTCGGACACCGATGACGGAGATTTTGATCTCCTGGAAACTTTGCAGACCCAAGGCGAGTCACAGCAGACAGAAAGTGCCGAGTCCGCCGTCAACCGTATTCAGGTGATGCAGGCTATCGAAAGTGAGATTGAAACGCTGCCCGCACGTCAACGGGAAGCGTTCCTGATGCGTTATTGGGAGGAGTTGGACGTAATGGAGACAGCAGCTGCGATGGGCTGCTCCGAGGGAAGCGTCAAAACACACTGCTCCCGAGCCGTCCAAGCGCTGAGCAAGGCTCTGAGGGGAAGAGGGATACGACTATGACAATTTCACATAACTACCAACATCAGATCGCCCATGATCGCTTTGGCCTGAAGGTGACGGCCAATCTTTCGGATGCTTGCGATCAGCTTCCTTATGAAGTGACCGAGCGGCTGCGCGCCGCCCGAGTTCAGGCTCTTGGCAAACGCAAGATCGCAGCCAAGCAGGTCGCGACCGGGGTAATGGCGTCCGACGGAACACTGTCATTGAATTCTGGGGAGGAGGGCTTCGGCCTCTGGAACGCGGTCACATCGGCAATCCCGTTGCTGGCGTTGATCATTGGGCTATTGAGCATCAATGTCATGTTGAGCGATGAACGGGCCGATGAACTGGCGGAAATCGACTCTGCCCTGCTTACTGACACGTTGCCACCATCCGCCTACACCGATCCGGGCTTTGCACAGTTCTTGAAAATGCAGCCGGAGTCGGCTAGGTAGGGCCCGGGCGAAGGTGCGCGAATGATCCGACAAGCAGTTCAGTCAAAGTCTTACGGCGCTCTTCAGACGCGCGCAGCTCTTTTGTGTGGCCTGTTCTTGTTGCTTGCCACCCTCAGCACTTCCGCGTCGTGCGCGTTGGCGCAAAACGTTGCGGCCACGCGACTTCCGGTCGCGTCAGGCCCCAAAAGCTCTGTCCCGGTGACCAAGGCGGCGGTCGTCGTGACGACCAAGCCCGCTTGGCAGGATCTGACTGGTCAACAACAAGTGGCGCTGAGGCCGCTGGCAGCGAACTGGGCTACTTTGTCAGAGGCCAGCAAGCGCAAGTGGTTGGTCATATCCAGAAATTACGCCAGTCTGGCCGTGACCGAACAGACCAAGATGCACAGTCGCATGGCCGAGTGGGTCAACCTCAGCCAACGGCAACGCTCCGAAGCGCGCCTGCAGTATGCGCAGACCAAGCAGCTATCCCCGCAAGAGAAAACTGCTACTTGGCAGGCCTATCAAGCGCTAAGCCCCGAAGAAAAGCAAAAGCTTGCCGCGAAGGCGGCGACCAAGCCGGTTGGCGCCGCGACAGCCATCAAGCCCGCACCCCCGCAAAAGCTGGCGGTGGTACCGGTCACTCGGAAGACGCCCACTCGTTCGGCCAAGGTTGCCGTGGCACGCGATGCCGTCGATCAAAAGACGCTGCTTCCGCGGACCCAACCCACCTCAGACTCGGCGGTCGGCGAGAACCATTGATTCGACCGCGCTCGGTCCTCGCAGATTCACTGGCAGAATCCGGGGCTGATGAATTCCCCTTCATGACCGAGCCAGACCCCACACTCATTGCTCCCAGTCTGAGTCGCCGAATGGCTTGCTGGCTGTACGAAGGCATGCTGCTGTTCGGCGTGGTGTTTATCGCGGCCTACCTGTTCGGGACCCTCAGCCAGACCCGCAACGCACTGGACAACCGGCACGCCTTGCAAGGCTTCTTGTTTGTCGTGTTCGGGATTTACTTTGTCTGGCTCTGGTCCAAGGGGCAAACCCTCGCTATGAAGACCTGGCACATCCGAGTTGTCGATCGTCATGGTCGACCGCTAACGCAAGCGCGCGCCCTGCTCCGGTACGTCCTAAGTTGGCTGTGGTTCGTTCCATCATTGGCGGGTATCGCGCCCTTCAAACTAACGGCAGCCGAGTCCGCGGTCCTGATCCTCGGCTGGATTGCAATCTGGGCGGTTTTGAGCCGATTCCATCCGCAACGACAGTTCTGGCATGACGCACTGGCTGGCACTCGCCTTGTTTCATTGGCCAAACCAAGCGCTCATCCAGCATGACGGTCGCGTTTTCAGTCTGCGTCTATTGCGGATCCCGCGCTGGCACCCACCCTGATTTTGCGCTGGCAGCAGCCAAGGTTGGCACCTGGATAGGCCAACACCAAGGTCAACTCGTCTACGGCGGCGGAGGTGCTGGCCTGATGCGCATCGTTGCAGACGCGACCCTGCAAGCGGGCGGCAAGGTCGTCGGCGTGATTCCACAGGCACTGGTGGATCGGGAATGGGCGCACCATGGCTGCACCGAGTTACACATTGTGCAAACCATGCACGACCGCAAGCGAATGATGGCCGAACGTGCAGACGCATTCCTGGCGCTGCCTGGCGGTTTGGGAACGCTCGAAGAGCTGTTTGAAGTCTGGACCTGGCGCCAACTCGGCTACCACGACAAACCAATCGGACTTCTCAACGTTGCCAATTATTACGACCGGCTGCTTGAATTCCTCAGCGTGTCGGTCGAGCAGCAGTTGGTTGGGGACTGGCAGATGCGCCTGATCCGGGCTGACAGTGACCCCGTCTCTCTGCTCCAGTCCTTGGTGCAGGCCGCAGGAACGTCCCCTGCGGCGCACTTGAACCAGATCTAGATCGCGGATTCGTCCTGTTCACCGGTACGAATACGCACGACGCGCTCAACGCTGGTAACAAATATCTTTCCATCGCCAATCTTGCCAGTATGAGCGGCCTTAACGATGGCGTCGACGCAGCGCTCCACGTCTTCCGTCTTCACCACCACTTCCACCTTGACCTTGGGAAGAAAGTCCACCACGTATTCAGCGCCACGATAAAGCTCGGTGTGCCCCTTTTGTCGGCCAAAACCCTTCACTTCTGTGACCGTCAACCCGGTCACGCCGCACTCAGCCAAGGCCTCTCGGACCTCTTCCAGTTTGAACGGCTTGACAATGGCAGTGATCTGTTTCATGGGTTTCCTCTTGAACGGTTCAAAACGGGACTCGAAAAGGCTCGACATTCACCTCACGCGGGCGGCACGCCGCATCATGCGCGAAATCGACTGGTAATAGGATAACGCCAATCCTTGCCAAAGCTTCGGTGGGTGACCCGAATTCCGACGGGCGCTTGGCGACGCTTGTACTCGTTGACTTTGATGAGCCGAGTGACCTGTTCCACGTCCGCCCGGGGGTAGCCGGCGGCGATGATGTCCTCGATGCTCTGGTCGTTCTCCATATACCGCTGCAAGATACCATCCAGAATGTCGTAGGGTGGCAGGCTGTCCTGATCGCGCTGGTCTGGGCGCAATTCCGCGCTGGGTGGGCGGGTGATGATCCGTGTCGGGATCGGGCACTGCGCGGTCCTATAGGGGTCGTTGGCGTTGCGCCAATGCGCAAGCCGGAATACAGTGGTTTTCACCAGATCCTTGATGACCGCGAAACCACCCGCCATGTCGCCATACAAAGTGCAATAGCCCGTCGCCAGCTCCGACTTGTTACCTGTTGTCAGAACGATACTGCCAAACTTGTTGCTGAGCGCCATCAAAAAGGTGCCACGGATGCGGGCCTGAATGTTTTCTTCGGTCGCATCTGGCGTGAGTCCTGCAAACTCGGGTGCCAGCGACGCGCTGAACGCGTCAAATTCCGGCACGATGGAAATCTCGTCGTAGCGAACACCCATTCGATTGGCCATCTCGCGCGCATCGATCAGGCTGATATCGGCGGTATAGGGCGAGGGCATCATGACAGCGCGCACGCGATCCTTGCCAAGGGCATCGACCGCCACGGCCAGTACCAGAGCGGAGTCGATACCCCCCGAGAGCCCTAGCACAACACCGGGGAACCCATTCTTGCCCACGTAGTCCCGTACACCCAGAACCAAGGCGTCCCACAGATCAGCGTCACTGCTGCGAACGGCTGCCGTCAGCGCTTGCAGTTGAAGCCCGTTCGGCGCACGAGTGACTGCGACTTCAAACAGATCTTCCACAAAACTCGGCGCCCGTCCTGCCAACGCGCCATCCGCACCGACCGCGAATGAATGCCCTTCGAACACCACCTCATCCTGGCCCCCGACCAAATGCGCGTATACCAGCGGCAGACTACAGGCCAACGCCCGGTCACGCATCATCTGCTCACGCTCGCTGCCTTTGCCAAGATGGAACGGCGAGGCATTGATCACCGCCAGAAGCTCGGCGCCCGCTGCACGGGCCAGTTGTGCCGGCTCTTCAAACCAGGCGTCCTCGCAGATGAGCAGGCCGACCTTGACGCGGTTGCCCGCGACGCCTGCCTCAAATACGCACACACCCTGCCCAGGCGTGAAGTAGCGCCGCTCGTCAAAGACCTGGTAATTGGGTAACTCGCGCTTGGCATAGGTGGCCACGACAGCGCCCTCACGCAGGACACTCGCTGCATTGAAGCGTTCCTGAACCGCCACACTTCGGGTTCTGCGATCCCGACCAATCGGGTGTCCGACAACAACCACCATGTCCTTCAGCCCCGCAAGCGCCAGGGCGACCTGATTTACGGCATCATCGCAAGCGGCGACAAACGCCGGTCGAAGAAACAGGTCTTCAGCCGCATAGCCGCATATAGACAGCTCAGGTGTGAGCAACAAGCGCGCGCCACGCTGGTATGCCAAGTTGGCCGCATCAATGATCTTTTTCGAATTGCCCGCAAGATCGCCAACGACAAGGTTGAGTTGGGCAACACAGAGTTTGAGAGTCATGAGCCTCGGAACCGGGACTAAGTAGCTTGCCAGTGGAAAACAGTTCAAACGATTATGTCACTCGCGTGCTGAGCTCGCCCGATGCGATCGACGCCGCTTCCTGGAACGATCTGCTGGCGGCACAAGCGCATGCCACCCTGTTCATGCGGCACGAGTACCTCAGTGCACTGCATCACAGTCAGAGCGCGGTACCGGACACGGGCTGGACACCTCACCTTTTCATTCTGGAGCAACACGGCGCGGTCGTTGCAGGGTGCGTCCTATACATCAAACAGCACTCTTTTGGAGAATATGTCTTTGACTGGGCGTGGGCCAGAGCGTATCAAGAGCATGGCCTTCCCTACTATCCGAAAGCAGTTGTGGCCGTTCCCTTTACGCCGGTCCCAGGTTCACGTTTGCTCGCCCGCTCAACTGAGGCGCGCGCGGCCTTGGCGCAGGCGGTCATCCGTTGGTGCAAAGCCGAACACCTGTCGTCGTTGCACGTCTTGTTCGCAGACGCCAGCGACATGGAGGCTTGCCAGCAAGCGGGCATGATGCCACGCCACGCAGTGCAGTTCCACTGGAGCAACCGGACCCCTGGCTACCAGGATTTTGACGAATTTCTGGGCACATTGACTCAGGACAAGCGCAAAAAAATCCGTCAAGAGCGCCGAAAGGTCAGTGAAGCCGGTGTCACGTTCAGGTGGACATCTGGAGAGCGCATCGCACGCGCCGATTGGGACTTCTTCTACCAGTGCTATTCCCGGACCTACCAGGAACACGGAAACCCGCCGTACCTCCACCGCGACTTCTTCGAGCGCGTCGCCCACAGCATGTCAGAAAACTGGCTGCTGTTCGTGGCCGAACGAGCCGGACGCCCAATTGCGGCAAGCCTGATTGCGATTGGCTCACAGCCCGAAGGTTTCGGCGATGCGCGAGCGCCGCGACGGGTCGCCTACGGCCGCTATTGGGGGTGCGTGGAGCGGGTTGATTGCCTTCATTTCGAAGCCTGCTACTACCAGCCGCTGCAATGGTGCATCGAGCACGGCTTTGATAGATTTGAAGGGGGCGCGCAGGGCGAACACAAATTGGCCCGCGCCCTGCTACCCGTCACCAACACCAGCATGCATTGGCTGGCGAACCCGGCCTTCTCGGCCGCGGTCGACCGGTTCCTGGACAGCGATCGCGACAGCGTGGCCAGCTACCTCAGCGACTTGTCAGCCCGAACCCCCTTCAGACGAGCCTGAGGCCCATTACGACTGAAGCGCAGCGGCAACCATGCCCATCTCCGCATTGCTCATCAATGCTTCGACATTCATCACGATCAGCATACGTTCACCCACATTGGCAAGACCAATGATGAAACGGGACTCAATCGAGGCCTCGAACTGTGGCGCAGGCTTGATCATTTGAGTTGTCAGCGTCACAACGTCCGAGACCGAGTCCACTACCGCGCCAATCACCGTGCCACGAACGTTCAGGATGATCACAACCGTGAACTCGTTGTACTCGACCTTGTCGATATTGAGCTTAAGGCGCAGGTCAACAATTGGCACAATCACACCGCGAAGGTTGATCACACCCTTGATGAACGGCGGCGCGCTCACCATGCGAGTGGGCACCTCGTAGGATCGAATCTCCTGGACACGCAGAATGTCGATCGCGTACTCCTCGCCACCGAGTCGCAATGTCAAATACTGTCCCGCATCAGCGAGCACCTGCACAGAACGGGAGGCCGGCTGTCGCAGGCTTGATGAGGTGTCTTGCATCGATTCCATGACGTCTTTTCCTTGAGTCCGCAGGTATGCTTGCGAGCATGATACACGCGCCATGCCATGCAATGAGGGAAATTGTCCCTTCCACAAATTGCGAAGTGAACCGACCCAACCAGCACCGTGATCCTCCTATTGTCCGGCGTGCGCCTTGAGGTAATTGGCGATGCCGTCCAAGATTTCCTTCTTGGCCGACTCAGCGTCTTCCCATCCGAGAATCTTGACCCACTTGCCGTCTTCCAAATCCTTGTAGTGCTCAAAGAAGTGTGCAATGGTCTTCAGGCGCAAGGGGTTGAGATCTTCCGGTCGCTTCCACTGCGTGTAGAGCGACAAAATCTTGTTGGTGGGAACCGCCAGGACCTTGCCGTCTTGGCCGGCCTCGTCTTCCATCTTCAGAATGCCAATGGGCCGACAGGTCACCACCACACCGGGAATCAGCGGGACGGGCGTGATGACCAGCACATCGACCGGATCACCGTCACCACTGATCGTCTTGGGCACGTAACCATAGTTGGTCGGGTAGTGCATCGCCGTGCTCATGAAGCGGTCCACAAAGATCGCGCCGGTCGCTTTGTCCACTTCGTACTTGACGGGATCGGCATTCATCGGAATCTCGATGATGACGTTGAAAGTTTCGGGTGCATTGGCGCCGGGGGTGACGTTGTCGAGGGACATGTTGGGTCTACTTATCTTGAGTTAAATCAGACATTGCCTAGGATTAACCCTGATTTTACTGACTCCCCCCTTGCCGCCCATCGAAAACGGACATTTTTCACGGTACAGTGCGCCGGTTGGCCAATCTTCTCCGGCGCGCTCGCCGCGATGTGGGGATCGAGGAAGCAACGCAGCGGGGGCGCCGCTCGCGTGTTACCCCCTCTTCGTCAATACAACTCTGGAGATTTCTTATGACAGGCAACTCTGCGCTGATTCTTGCGCTTGTCTGCGGGTTCATTGCCGTGGGATACGGCTTTTGGGCGCGCAGTTGGATTCTTTCCCAGGACCCCGGCAACGCTCGTATGCAGGAAATCGCGGCGGCCATTCAAACCGGCGCTGCCGCCTACCTGGCCCGGCAATACAAGACCATCGCCATCGTCGGCGTGGTGCTGGCGGTGCTGATTGGCCTCTTTCTGGATGGTCTGACCGCCACTGGCTTCATCATCGGTGCCGTGCTGTCGGGCGCCTGCGGCTTCATCGGTATGAACGTCTCGGTGCGCGCCAATGTGCGCACCGCCCAGGCAGCTACCAGGGGGATTGGGCCGGCGCTGGACGTGGCTTTCCGCGGCGGCGCCATCACCGGCATGCTGGTGGTCGGCTTGGGCCTGCTGGGCGTGACCGGCTTTTACTGGTTCCTGGTTGGCAACGGCAACATGACGCCTGACAAGAACCTGGCCAAGTTGCTGGACCCACTGATCGGTTTCGCGTTTGGCTCCTCCCTGATCTCCATTTTCGCCCGCTTGGGTGGCGGTATTTTCACCAAGGGCGCTGACGTTGGCGCCGACCTGGTGGGCAAGGTCGAGGCGGGTATCCCTGAAGACGACCCCCGCAACCCGGCCGTGATTGCCGACAACGTTGGTGACAACGTCGGCGATTGCGCTGGCATGGCCGCTGACCTGTTTGAAACCTACGCCGTGACGCTGATCGCCACCATGGTGCTGGGTGCGCTGCTGGTGACCGGAGCAGGAACCAGTGCCGTGGTGTACCCGCTCGCATTGGGTGCGGTGTCCATCGTGGCTTCCATCATTGGTTGCTTCTTTGTCAAGGCCTCGCCCGGCATGAAGAACGTCATGCCCGCGCTCTACAAGGGCTTGGCCGTGGCCGGCGGTTTGTCGCTGATCGCCTTCTTCTTCGTGACGCAATGGCTGATTCCTGACAATGCAATCAAGGCCTCCGGCAGCCAGATGGCCCTGTTTGGCGCCTGCGCTGTTGGCCTGATTCTGACCGCGGCCCTGGTGTGGATCACCGAGTTCTACACCGGCACCCAGTACAGCCCCGTGCAGCACATCGCACAAGCCTCCACCACCGGCCACGGCACCAACATCATTGCCGGCCTGGGCGTCTCGATGCGCTCCACCGCCTGGCCCGTGATCTTTGTTTGCATGGCCATCTGGGTCGCGTTCAAGCTGGCCGGCCTGTACGGCATTGCCATTGCGGCCACTTCCATGCTCAGCATGGCCGGCATCGTGGTGGCCTTGGACGCCTACGGCCCGATCACCGACAACGCCGGTGGCATCGCCGAAATGGCAGAACTGCCTGCCAGCGTGCGCGACGTCACCGACCCGCTGGACGCTGTGGGCAACACCACCAAGGCGGTTACCAAAGGTTATGCCATTGGCTCGGCCGGTCTGGCCGCTTTGGTGCTGTTTGCCGACTACACCCACAAACTGGACGCGTTTGGTAAGCACATCACATTTGATCTGAGCGACCCGATGGTGATCATTGGCCTGTTCATTGGCGGTCTGATTCCTTACCTGTTCGGTGCCATGGCGATGGAGGCAGTGGGCCGCGCGGCCGGCAGCGTGGTGGTGGAAGTGCGTCGCCAGTTCCGCGAGATCAAGGGCATCATGGACGGTACCGGCAAGCCCGAGTACGACACGGCGGTAGACATGCTGACCACCGCTGCCATCAAGGAAATGATGATCCCTTCGCTCCTGCCGGTGGTGGTTCCCATAGTGGTCGGTCTGGCACTAGGCCCGGCAGCACTGGGTGGCTTGTTGATGGGTACCATCGTGACCGGTCTGTTCGTCGCCATCTCCATGTGTACTGGCGGCGGCGCTTGGGACAACGCCAAAAAGTACATTGAGGACGGCAACCATGGTGGCAAGGGTTCCGAAGCGCACAAGGCTGCCGTCACGGGTGACACCGTTGGCGATCCGTACAAGGACACCGCCGGTCCAGCTGTCAACCCGTTGATCAAGATCATCAACATCGTGGCCCTGCTGATCGTGCCGGTGATGATGAAGATTCACGGCGGCTGATCCGGCCCAAGCCCCAGTCATCAGGCCCGCCTCGGCGGGCCTTTTTCATGTCCGCTCAAATTGTGGCAGCTGCTGCCGGCGGTGGGCTAAACTGGCCACTTGGCTACAGGCCGTGGAGGTAGAAAATTGCGCACCCGCCGACTTGTTCATGTGGCAATCCTGACTGGTTTCACGCTCGTGGCGTCTGCCTCCATGGCCCGGTTGCCCTGATCGCGCACTCAGTCATCCACCTCTGAACGCATGCGGATGTTCAGAGTGCCGAAAGCACCGATCGCAAAAGATCATCATGCAAAGCCACTTCATCGACAACACCCATTGCGCCGCTTCATCGGGCCTGAGCATCCCGATGATTGACCCGTCGGACGGCCAAGCGTTCGATGCCATTGGGCGTGGCAACGCCAATGATGTCAATGACGCCGTCAGCGCGGCACGCCGGTGCCAGGAAACAGTCTGGAGCAAACTCCCTGCGGCGAATCGAGGCCGATTGCTGATGCAACTGTCGGCTGCGGTCGCCACGCACGCTGACGAATTGGCAAGCATCGAACAGCGCGATTGCGGCAAGCCAACGCGCCAGGCCATTGCCGATGTGTCGGCTCTGGCGCGTTACCTGGAGTTCTATGCCGGTTCCTGCGACAAGCTCCATGGCGCCACCATTCCTTACCTGGATGGCTACTCCGTTCTGACCTGGCGCGAGCCGCATGGCGTCACCGGCCACGTCATCCCGTGGAACTACCCATTGCAGATATTCGGCCGCAGTGTCGGGGGTGCCCTGGCTGCCGGCAATTCCTGCGTCATCAAACCGGCGGAGGACGCGTGCCTGTCTCTGATTCGTGTGGCCCAACTCGCCGCCGACGCGGGCTTTCCGGCCGGCGCCATCAACGTGGTCACAGGTTATGGTCACGAGGCGGGCGATGCCCTTGTGCGCCACGCGGGCATTGACCACATCAGCTTCACCGGCAGTCCCGTCATCGGCACGCGGGTGGCACAGAGCGCCGCCGAGCGGCATTGCCCGGTCACGCTGGAACTCGGGGGGAAGAGCCCTCAAATCGTATTCGCCGATGCCAACCTGGACGCTGCGTTGCCGGCCATCGTCAGTGCCATTGTTCAAAACTCGGGGCAGACCTGCTCGGCCGGGTCACGTCTGCTGGTCGAGCACTCGATCTACGAGACCGTCATGACACGACTTGGCCAGGCGTTTCGCAAGCTGCAAGCTGGACCCGCCGCGCTTGACCTGGACCTCGGCCCCTTGATTCGTCGCACCCAGCAGCAGCGTGTTCAAAGCATGCTTGCCGAGGCGCGGGCAACGGGCATTGAAGTAGTTGCCGAGGGGCAGATTGTTGATCAGGCGCCATCAAGCGGTTTCTACCAGGCGCCAGTTCTGCTCCGCGATGTCGCGCCCGTCAGCCGTTTGGCCCAGGAAGAAGTGTTCGGCCCGGTGCTAGTGGCCATGAGTTTTCACGACGAGGACCATGCGGTCGAACTTGCCAACGCCACCCCGTTTGGTCTGGTCGCCGGCATCTGGACGCAGGACGGCGCACGGCAGTTCCGCGTGGCGCGGCGACTCCGGTGCGGCCAGGTCTTTGTCAACAACTACGGGGCGGGCGGCGGCGTGGAGATTCCATTTGGTGGCGTCAAGTCGTCCGGATACGGACGCGAGAAGGGCTTTGAGGCCCTGTATGGGTTCACCACACTTAAGAGCGTCGCGATTCGCCATGGGTGATCGCATCAAGCAACGTTGAAGTGGGCATCAAAAGGGCCAACGTCCAGGCCACGCTGAGGCAAAGGCAAAGGCAAAGGCTCAAGCTTGAGATTTGCTCCCAAGTATGGGAAACTAGGACAGAACCGTCGGCAATACGGCAATCCACCAGGGAGAGGTAAAACACGATGTTTGGATTTTTTAAGGCAAAGCCCGCAAAGCCAGATCGCGCACGGGCGACGCCCCCTGCTGGCGCCTCGCCGCCACCCGTCAGCACGCGGCAGCACACTCATATTCAACGCGAGCTTGTGCGGGTCGTGCTGAAGGACACCCTCAGACAGCATGGCATACCGGGTGGATGGGTCGGCTGCGAGGTACTGGCCGCTCCCAAATGGGCCAGTGATGAGGACTTGTTCGTTCAGTTGGTAATCCTGAAGTGGAACGAGGCTCTGCTGCGGTATGCACCCGTCCTGGAACGTCAGCTCTTGCTTGATCTTGACCGTTTTGACCCGACGGTAAACCATTCACGCTATGTCGTTTCTTGGCGTTTCGCGCCAGATTGCGGCTGCCCTTCGGTCGAAATGCCTGACCCCACCTTCTGGTTGAAGGCGGCGCATCCTGCACCACCACCCGAGCCGGTTGCGATTTTGGACCGGCGACGCAGCAAGCGAGTCAAACGGACCGAGAAGTTCGACCTGCCCAACTCCAGCTACGACAACCTGCCACAGAACTTCGCGCCAACCGAACCCTCACCATTGCGGTGAATCGTTCCAGCGGGATAAGCGGGCTACTTGAGGCCAGCGGACCAGGGCCAGCCCTTCAGACCAGCACAATCGCCTCGTGACTGGAAGTCCAGTCGATCGCATCCTGTTGCAGCGCCGAGTCAAAGTCGATCGCAAGCGCTAGGCCCACCGCATCCGGGAAGTTGTCAACCAGGTCCTGAGCTGACAAGCCCGCCTCGTTCGCCCTAGCGCGCCAGGCGGCAAGATGCAATACACCCGCCAGTGGCTCGTAGACGCCGTTTTCAAACGGTGCGTGCTGATGCCCCAGGGCATCGACAATTGCCTGCGGGAACTGCCACGTTTGCGCAAAGGCGGCGCCCACGTCGGCATAGCAGTAACCTAGGAGTTTGCGCTCTGCCTTGGCCCGCTTGAGGCTAAGCGGGGGCGCGTCCGGGATCAGCGCCGCCAGCTCTCCTGGCATGCCCACGCACATGACCAATTCACCTACGGCGTGGATCAGACCCGCGGTAAAGGCAACCGACTGCGGCTGCCGAACTAATCCCGCAAGCATGCGTGACAGCTTGGCAACATCCAAGCTGTAGCGCCAAAACTGCCGCAGGTCCACCCCTGGCACATTGCGAAAGGCACCGGTGACAGCCGCAGCCAATGCGATGTCCCGCAACTGATTGGTCCCCAGCAATGCCAGCGCCTCCGAAACACTCCCGATCTTCTTGGACAACTGATACTGTGCCGAGTTCGCGATCTGCAACAAGCGCATGGTCAAGGTCGGATCGGTGCTGACCAGCTGGCTTATCTTCTTCAAATCAGGCTCGTCACGGTTCAGCTCACTGAGCAGCAGTGCTATGACCCGCGGTATGCTGGGCAACGCTTCTTGGGATAAAAGAAGATCCTTAAACTCCATGATCCATCGCCTTAGTGATTCAATTGAGTCGCCGAGGAACATTATGATCCAGGCGCATTGCGGTCAGCCAAGTGATAGTCGGCAACCGCACCAAGCTCAACCGCCTGCCTTGCCTACCGACGGCACGGTGTCACCCTGAAAAGCGCGGCGTCGCGCCAACATCAGGGTGCGATTCAAAGTGATGTGTTGTAGAGTTCGCGCACTGTACGACCCCAAGGAGCGCCTCAAATGGAGACCAGCACCGTCAGCGACGAAGAAATCCTGCGTGGACTGCGCGAGCACCCCCACATCAGAAACCGCATCGCCTCACTGCTGGCGCTGGCGCAAGGCACGAGCGAGGAGTTCAGGCGCGCGGATGACGCCGAAGACTGGCTGATCCAAGAAATACGCGGCCTGGGCGCTGACACCTTGCAAGCCTGGGCCCAAGGCCAAGTGCGCCAGACCGAAGAAGAAGTACGCCACAGCGGACGAGCACACCGCGAGGGTAAAAAAAACTGCGCTGGCACACCACCTTTGGCGAAATAAGCGTACAAGAACCGCAGTACCGCAGCAACACCCACCGAATACGCCCCTTTGCCCAAAGCGCGGGCGTCAAAGCCAGGGGCTGCTCACGGCGCTTGCAGCGCACACTCACCGATCTGGGAGCTGATCTGCCCTATGCCCAAGTAATGGACAAGATGGTCGAACACTTTGGGCTCGTCATCGCCGAGAGCACGATTCGACGCATCACCCTGCGCCACGCCAAACAAATCCAGCAGCGCAGCCGAGGCCTACCCCAAGGACTGCCCAAGGCTGTGGCACCCCAGCAGACCTTCATCACCGAGATGGACGGCACCATGGTGCCCACCGTGCGCAGCGACTCAAGCCAGCGCGACCAGCGCAAAGGCAAAAGCGTGCAGTGGCAGGAGGCCAAGGTCAGCCTGGCCCACGTCCAAGGCAGCAAGGAGCTGACCTACGCCGCCACCTTGCTCGGAGATGTGGACATGGCGGGCAAACAACTGCGCGCGTGCGCCAAGCGAGCGGGTTTTGGAAAAGGCCACCGTATCCACGGTGTGGGCGACGGCGCGCCCTGGATCGCCAAGCAAGTCAAGCAACGCTTTGGCAGCCAAGGCAGCTATCTGCTGGACTTCTACCATGTCTGCGACTACCTCAGCGCAGCGGCCAACGCCATTGAAGTCCAGCCCGCGGCGCAGCAGGGGTGGTTGACCAAACAAAAGGAGCGACTCAAAGCCCAAGGCCTGGGCTCGCTGCTAAACGAGTTGCAAGCGCACCTGGAGCCGCCACAAACCCCGGATGAAGACGCCCCCGTGCGCCGTTGCTACCGCTACCTGAGTCAGCGTCAAGACCAACTGGACTACGAGGGGGCCATCAGTCAGGGTTTGCCGATTGGCTCAGGTGAGATAGAGAGTGCTCACCGCTATTTGATTCAGAAGCGGCTCAAGCTGCCTGGGGCTTGGTGGCTGGCTGCCAACGCGGAGAATATGCTGGCTCTGCGAGTCAATCGGGCCAACGGCGAGTGGCAGGGGTACTGGGATACCGACTATCGCTACGCAGCTTGATGCGGGACACATCACTTTGAATCACCCCCAACATCAAACCTCACCGAGCCTCAGGCTATAATTGCAGGCTTGTCGGTGTGTGGCGCAGCCTGGTAGCGCACTTGCATGGGGTGCAAGGGGTCGAAGGTTCGAATCCTTTCACACCGACCATATGAATCAAGGACTTAGCTTCGAAAGGGGCTAAGGCCTTGGTTCTTTGTGGCTCCAAAATCGTCCGTTGTCCCAACCGTTGTCCCAACTTCGGGCAAAGCTGGGGATGGCGCAGTCGTATCAAACGCACGTCGTAACACTTGCTGCTATTTTGATAGCTACTTGCGCAATGAGCACGAGAGCTAGAGGCCGATTTGACACATAGACAGTGCTGCGCAAGGGCTGAAGCGGGTACGAAGTCAGAACCCTGCGGCCGCAGCAATGGCCAACCAGTCCGACAAGCTGCCCAGCAAGTTGACCTGGTCATTGATGGCCGGCGCAAAGTAGTACAGGTTGCCATTCAAACTGCCCAAATAGAAATTCGTGGACGCGTAGTATCGAAAGTAGACGCCGCCAGCGATGGTTGAGCTGGCGCCCTTCGGCGCCAGGTACTGCGGGTAGGTAGCCTCCAGGTAGTTGAAGACGCGGTCCGATGCGACCTGAGCCGGTGGCCACGCAGGTTGTAGCGGTTGAAGGGCATTGAAGGCCGCACACGCTGCCGCTGTCGTGGCGTCGCAGATGCGCAGGATATAACCCTCGGGCTTGAATCCAGGCGTCACGACGGTGGAGGGGAACACGGCCGCACCCCCGATGAACTGACCGTCATGGGTCACGGTCTCGGCAGTCAGGAAGATGATGCCCGCCGTGTCGATGCCGTTGGCCCTGGCCACGTCGTTCAAGGTCTGCCAGCCCGTGGCCTGCGTCCAGCGGATCGCGCGGGCGGCCGTCAAGTTGGTGGTCCGGCTGTTGTTGGCCAGTGTCAGGAAGCGATCAGGCTGGATCCGGAAGTCCGGTTCAGAGCCCCCGTCGAGGGGCGAGGTCGACGCCAGGCCCACGATCACGTCACCGGTTCCGCTGACCGCCAGGGCAACACCGCTGGTCGTGCCCGGAGCCAGCCCGAAACTCACCGGGGCTGCCGAATCCGTCCACGAGACGGGCAGCAGAGGGCTGTTGGAGGCGTTGGCTTGTGAGGCGCCGACGACGACCTGCCCCGAGGTGCTGACCCCATAGGCAAACGAATAAGCCCGCGCACCGGCCGCTGCCAACGGCGCCAAGGTGGTGAGGCTGCCCGCGCCGGTGGCGGCATCGGTCAGGTTCCAGCGGAATCCCCTGGAGAAGGTTCTTGAAGTGTTCCCGACCACGACCGAGCCGTTGATGTTCACGCCGGTGGCGGCCGTCGTATCGGCGCCCAGCGAGCGCGTGCCGAGCGCGCTGGTCCAGCGGAAGGCCTGCGTCGCGGCGCCCAGTGCGGTCTGGTTGTCGCCCGCCCGGGAGATCTGGCCGACCACCGTCGAGCCATTGGCGGAGATGGCCGTTCCGCCGGACAGATCGAATCCCGCGGGGATGGGGAGTGCTACCACGCCTGCGTCCTTGGTCCAGCGGTAGGCGCGCTGCGGCCTGATCAGGCTCGTGCCTTGCGCAATGCCGCCGTCGACATCGGTGGTGCCGGTGATCGCCCCCGTGATGCTGACGCCCCGCGCCGAGATGCCTCCGGGGAAACCTGAATTGTCTGGCGCGCGCGGGGATCCGAATGTCGCGAGGACAGGATCCGGAGCATTGATCGGTATTTCCTGGTAAGAGACCACAAAACTTGAGTCCCGTTGCTGGTCGGCCTGCAAGATATGGACGCGCACCCCGAGGAACAGAAACCTAAATCGGGCAATGTCGACCGCCTCGTCCTCATTTGCGGCGGGGACGACCATATGGCTGACGGGGCTGTCCACACGAAATACGCTAGCGGCAAGTGCGGTGTTCGGGTCGGCAAGCCCTGCCACAACGATCAAAGCGGCACCGCAGACGGCGCGAGCCACTGCCATGCCGACGGCCATGTGCTTGAATCGTCGGATGCCCGAGCGGTCTCGGGTCCACCGGCTGCGGCATGCGTCGTTGATAGCCATGTTTTGCTCCTGCGAGGACGTGCCATAGGCGCCGGATGCTGGCACTATAGCACTCGACCCCTGCGCTGTGTGAGCAGCCTCGACTGCGACGCCAGCGGGGTGCCGAGCTGGTCTACCACTGGCCAAAATCGCAGAGCGACGGCAAACAGGCGGACCTTGTGCTCACGCAGTTGGCGCTGATCGAGCGTATCGCAGCCCTGGCGCCACCGCCGCGCACGCACCGCCGATGGCACCCATGGCGATGCGCCCGCCCTTGCCGGTGAATACACCCGCGATCTCTTCGCGCAGGTGTACGAGATCGGGTTGGATCAAGCGACCGTACCGAATCACGCATCACCCGATCTCGTTGGGCACCATGCCGCGCTTGGAGCGCACAAACAGCTGCGCGCTGATTGAAGCGAGGCTTGGAATTGAATACATGAGAGTTGGTTATGACGCGATGGTGTCTTTGAGAGTGAAGTGATCGCGGTTGAGAATGTGTCAGTGCCGACGACAGTCAAACGATGGGGTATCAAAGGCAAAGCGGGGGAACAGACGGGGGAATGGAACGACATTTCTAGAACCTAAATCCATCATCCATCAGGGTTTCAAGGCATTTTCAGAGCGGCTTCACCCCAGCGGCTTCTGAGCTGCTGGTCTTTTTCTTTTTTCGGGGGCTCCAATTGGACGGGAGCCATTCCCGCTGCAGGTGAATTCGTCCCAGCAAGCATCTCCGCGCGCTTGATCCAAACCCGGCGCTTTGTCAACCGGGGTTTGACCTTGTCTGACCGATTTCTGACATATAATTGAGGGCTAGGTGAAATGCTCGAGCCGTTTTGCTTAGTCCGTGCAGGTTTCCTGCTCAGACAGTTTCCGGAAATTGTTTTCAACTCAACAGGTATTTTCAAATGAACAAATCTCTCGTCTTGGCTGCAGTCATTGCTGCCGCTGCCCTCGCCGCTTGTGGCAAGAAGGAAGAAGCCCCCGCACCTGCGCCCGCACCCGTGGCTGCACCTGCCCCCGCTCCCGCCGCTCCCGCTCCCGCTGCTGACGCATCGGCTGCCGCTGGCGCCGCTACAGCTGCCGCTGGTGCCGCCTCCGCTGCCGCTGGTGCTGCTTCGGCCGCTGCTGGCGCTGCTGACGCCGTCAAGGGCGCCGCTGAAGCTGTCAAGGGCGCTGCCTCTGCAGCCAAGGGCGCTGCTGACGCCACCAAGAAGTAATCGTCCACAAGCGACACTGCTTCAGAAAAAGGACCGCCGACAGGCGGTCCTTTTTTTGCTTCCCGCGATGGTCAAATGGCGGTCAAGTCGGCCTCGTGCAGCACTGCGACGCCGAGCTTCAGCGCATCGTCAAGCTTGCTGCCCGCCTTGTCACCGGCAACGCCGAAATCAGTTCTGCGGGATACGGACTTGAAGACTTTAGTGCCCAGCGCCAGAAAACGCGGCTCCAGCTGCTCGCCACGGCCTGCATGGCCGACACGCTGCTGTGGCTCTCGCGCCGACCGGAACGTTTCGCGCATGAATCGACCGGCGAGCCGGACTGAAAAAGCCTTCAGCCGGCCGTGCCGCCGAGCAAGGCCTGCAGGCCCGCTTCGTCGATCACCGCCACGCCCAGCTCGCGGGCCTTGTCCAGCTTGCTCCCGGCCTGTACCCCCGCGACCACGTAGTCGGTCTTCTTGCTGACCGAGCCCGCCACCTTGGCGCCGGCGGCTTCCAGCATCTCCTTGGCCTGCTCGCGGCTCAGCGTGGGCAGGGTGCCCGTGAGCACGAAGGTCTTGCCTACCAGCGGCAACCGCGCCGCCTCGCTGGGCTCGCCCTCTTCCCAACGCAGGCCGCAGGCACGCAGCTGCTCCACCACCTCACGGTTGTGCGTTTGCTGGAAAAAGGTGTGGATGCTCTGCGCCACGATGGGTCCCACGTCGGGCACGTGCAGCAGTTGCTCTTCGCTGGCGTCCATGATCGCGTCGAGCTTGCCGAAATGCCGCGCCAGCGCCTTGGCGGTGGCCTCGCCCACATGGCGTATACCCAGACCGAAGATGAAGCGAGGCAAGGTGGTTTGCTTGGATTTCTCCAACGCATCGACGATGTTCTGCGCCGACTTGTCGGCCATGCGCTCCAGGCTGGCCAGCGCCGTCAGACCCAAGCGGTAGACATCGGGCAGGGTCTTGACCACGCCGCCATCGACCAGCTGGTCCACCAGCTTGTCGCCCAGGCCTTCGATATCCACGGCGCGGCGGTGGGCGAAATGCAGCATGGCCTGCTTGCGCTGGGCTGGACAGAACAAGCCACCCGTGCATCGATAGTCAATACCGCCTTTCTCACGTTCGGCGCGACTGCCACAGACTGGACACACATGGGGCATGCGGAAATTGGGAACGTAAGGCACACGTGGTGCAGGTCGCGAGGCACCAGTTGCCGACAATCCGGCAGCCGCAAGGCCAGCCGCTGCTGAACTGGCCACCCGCCCCACGATCTCGGGAATCACATCGCCCGCTCGCCGCACGATGACTCGGTCACCCACACGCACATCCTTGCGACGCATCTCGAAGAGGTTGTGCAGCGTGGCATTGCTCACCGTGGTGCCGCCCACGAACACTGGTTCCAGTTTGGCCACAGGCGTGAGCTTGCCGGTACGGCCCACCTGGATCTCAATGTCGTTGAGACGCGTCAGCATCTCCTGCGCCGGGTACTTGTGCGCCACGGCCCAGCGGGGCTCGCGGGTCTTGAAACCCAGCTGTTGCTGCAGGGCCAATGAATTGACCTTGTAGACCACACCATCGATGTCGAAGGGCAGCGCATCGCGCTTGGCGCGGACGGCGTCGTGGAAAGCCGTCAGCCCCGCGGCCCCTTGGGCTACGCTGCGCTCCACGCACACCGGCAGGCCCATGGCCTGCACGGCGTCGAGCATCTGCGCATGGGTGGACGGAAGGGACCAGCCCTGTACCTCGCCCAGGCCGTAGGCAAAGAAGCTCAGCGGGCGCTGGGCCACCAGGGCCGGATCGAGCTGGCGGATGGCGCCGGCTGCGGTGTTGCGCGGATTGATGAAGGTCTTGTCGCCCTTCTCGCGCTGCTTGGCGTTGAGCGCCTCGAAATCGTCGCGGCGCATGTAGACCTCGCCGCGCACCTCCAGCACCGGCGCGTCGCAGCCATCCAGGCGCAAAGGGATCTGGCCTATGGTGCGCACGTTCTGCGTCACGTCTTCACCGGTCTCGCCGTCACCGCGCGTGGCGGCCTGCACCAGCACGCCGTGCTCGTAACGCAGGTTGATGGCCAGGCCGTCAAACTTGAGTTCGGCTGCGTATTGCACGGGCGGATCGGGCTCCTGCAGGGCCAGGGCCTTGCGCACACGCGCGTCGAAATCCTGCGCCCCCTGGGCCGTCGTGTCCGTCTCGGTTTCGATGGACAGCATGGGCACGGCATGGCGCACGGGCGCCAGCCCGTCCAGCACCTTGCCGCCAACGCGCTGCGTGGGCGAATCCGGCGTCACCCATTCGGGATGAGCTGCCTCGATCGCCTGCAACTCCTGAAACAGGCGGTCGTATTCGGCATCGGGAATCAATGGCGCATCGAGCACGTAGTAATGATGCCCATGTTGATGCACCACATGACGCAACGCCGACAGCCTGGCAAACTCCGCCGGTGTGGTGTCCGAGGCAAACAGGTCCGGCGTGGTCATGGCACGGTGCCCGCCTGGACTGTTCACGAAAACAAGCGTCGCGCCAGGACCGATCCGGAGGCGAGATCGCGCGCGTCAAGCGTGTCATAGAGCGTTTCAAGCTCATAGCCGATCACGTCCATGTCGTCCCACGCAAGTGGCTGTCCCTTGTCGTCGGTCACCACCCCATCCATGGCCTTCGCCAGGTCGCGCGCAGCTTCGCGCATGCGCACAAAGGCGCGCTCGCTGCGCGCAACTTGCGCCACATCCAAAGCCAAAGTCAACTCCCGCACGGCGGCTTGAGCGGGATCCTCGGCCAGGGCCGCCTGCGGATCAAAACTCAAGGTCAGGACCGGAGGCAACCCCACGCTGCTGGCAGGCAGCACCATGCGCCCCGGCATCGCTCCCACCACAAATCCCATATGCGCGGCGTTTTGCTGGACATAGCCGGGACTCCAGGCCACTGCGTGCGCCTGTAGCGTGAAGCTGAGTTGCGCATCATGTTCGCTGGCAAACTGATCAAGCTCACGGGCGCGCGCCACCTCGTCAAGCATCTCCGGGAACTGCGCAGTGCCGTTGACCGCATCCGCAAACGTTTGCGCCTTGACCACGAATTCAGAGTACTCAATTTCGTTGAGAGGACCGGTCCGATTGGCCAGTTGAACGCCCGCCTGGAACGCCTCGTAACGCTGGCCAAGTGCGGGTGGCTCCCACTCGTGGGTAACCTGATTGAGCCCTTCGACGAAGAACGGTTTGCTGCCGGCACGGCGGGTAGTTGGCATGACCAGCAAGGCGGCATCGCCAGAAACCACGGTTTCCAACACAATTGGCGCCACCGCATCCAGCAGTGCGTCCAGCGGTGGCTGCTTGTCCATGCCGGGGATACCGAGCGGCGGCGCGTCGCCCAGGACCGGCGCCGAATCAGTGTCGAAACCACTCAGCGCCGACTCGCCCAGCGTCGGCTCACGCGGCGGCTGCTCCGGCGACGCCTGCCTGGGAGCATTGCGCCGTGCCGTCCAGGCACCGTGGGCGACAAGCCCCGCGAGCACCAAGCCGCCAGCCACTGCAAGTCCGATCTGCAAACTAGACATGAACGTTCACGCTGCCTGAGCCAGGGACACGGCCACATCCATATCGACCGCCACGATCCGCGAGACACCTTGCTCCTGCATCGTGACACCAATGAGTTGTTTGGCCATTTCCATTGCAATCTTATTGTGGCTGATGAACAAGAACTGGGTCTCCCGGCTCATGCTCGACACCAGCTTGGCGTACCGCTCGGTATTGGCATCGTCCAATGGCGCGTCCACCTCATCCAGAAGGCAGAATGGCGCCGGGTTGAGCTGAAAGATCGCAAATACCAAAGCAATCGCGGTCAGCGCCTTTTCGCCGCCGGACAGCAGGTGAATGGTCTGGTTCTTTTTGCCCGGCGGTTGCGCAATCACTTGCACACCCGCATCCAGAATTTCGTCGCCGGTCATGACCAGGCTCGCATTGCCGCCGCCGAATAGTTCGGGAAACATCTTGCCAAAATGATGGTTGACGGTGTTGAAGGTGCCCGACAGCAGCTCGCGGGTCTCGCCATCAATCTTGCGGATCGCATCTTCCAGGGTCGTCATGGCTTCAACCAGGTCAGCGGTTTGGGCATCCAGGAACTGCTTGCGTTCACGTGCGCTGGTCAACTCGTCCAACGCCGCCAGGTTGACCGCCCCCAGCGCCGCAATGTCGCGATGCAGACGCTCAATCTCCGCCTGCATACCGCTCAGCCGAACCTTGCCTTCCTCGACGGACTTGGCCAGCACTTCCAGATTGGCTTGACCGTCCGCCAGCAATTGTGTGTATTGCTCAAACCCCAGGCGGGCGGCCTGTTCCCTGAGCTGGAAGTCGGTGATGCGCTGGCGCAGGGGATCAAGCTGGCGCTCAAGCTGCAAGCGCCGCTCATCGCTGGCGCGCAGTTTGGCGGTCAGGTCATCGTATTCGCTGCGGTGCGCGCCCAGAGCCTGCTCACGCTCGAGCTTCAGCCCCAGCGCGCTTTGCAGGCCCGCCTGCGCCGCCGCGTCCGTCAGTCGCGCCAACTCGACATCCGCGCGTTGGGTCTCCAGCTTGATGGCTTCCATTTGCTGCGTAGCCGTCTCGATGGCACGCGACAGCTCGGCCTTGCGGGCATCCAGGCTGCGCAAGGCAAACGCCGCTTCTTGCGCCTGGCGCTCCAGACTGCGTTGCTGCTCCCGGCATTCCGAGAGCTTGCGCTCTTGCAGTATCACGCGTTCATCGAGTTGGGCGTGGCGCTCCTGCGTGTCCGCCAGCGCCATGTCAAGTTCTTCAAAGCGCGCTTCGGCGGCCACGCGTCGCTCCTGCAGTTCTTCCATAAGGGCTTGCACCTCGGCCATATCGGAAGCAATCTGCTCGCTGCGCGCTCGCGTCTGTTCGACCAACTGGGACAGGCGCAAGGTCTCAACCTGCAATTCATGTGCCTTGCCCTGAGTCTCAGTCGACTCCCGCCTGACCACCACCAGACGCTGCGACGCCTCGGCATACGCGGCCTCGGCGCGCACCAGGGCCGAACGGGCTTCTTCGCTGATCAAGACCTGCGCCCGAAGCTGCTTTTCCAGATTCTCGATTTCCTGTGCCCGCGCCAGCAGGCCGGCCTGCTCGGAGTCAGGCGCATAAAAACTGACACCGTAGGCACTGACAGCGTGACCACTCTTGGCAAAGATGAGCTCGCCAGGCTGCAGTTTGTCGCGGCTCAGCAGCGCGTCTTCAAAGCTTGGCGCCACAAAGCAACCGTGGAGCCAATCGCACAAAACAGCCTTCAATCCGGCATCGTTCAGCCGCAACAGGTCCGACAAGCGGGGTAGCAGACTCGCCGGTTCGGCCGCAGCGGCCGCAGGCGGACTGAAGAAGGCCAGCTTGGCGGGGGGCGCGTCGTTGCCAAAGGCCCGAACCATGTCCAGACGCGACACCTCCAGCGCGCCCATGCGTTCGCGCAAAGCGCCCTCCAAAGCGTTCTCCCATCCCTGCTCGATGTGGATCCGGCTCCACAGGCCCTGCATCGTGTCCATGCCGTGCTTGGCGAGCCAAGGCTGCAACTTGCCGTCGGTCTTGACCCTTTCCTGCAGCGCCTTGAGCGCTTCCATGCGGGCGGACAAATCGGCCAACCTGGCGGACTCCGTATTGACGGCCTGCTGGTGGTCGCGCCGGGCCTGGTCCAGCTCTGGCACGGCGTCCTGTAGTTCGTGCAAGCGGGCTTCGGCAATACTCGCGCTTTCCTGCGCTTGCAGCAATTGGCCCTGCAAGTTGCTCAAACGTACTTCGTCCGGTGCAGCCAGGGCGTTGCGGTCCGCATTCAGGCGTTCACGCCGGGCACCTTGTTGGCGCCACTGTTCCTCGATGCTGCGCTGCTCGGCGGCCAACACCTGGATCTGCTGCTGCACCTGGGCAACACTGCCGCGCTGCTCATTGGCAGCGGCTTGAGCCTGCCGCAAGGCGTCTTCCAGGTCGGGCAGTTGCTGCGCCTGTTCTTCGACCTGGGCCGCCAACAGCTCGTTCTTTTCCTCACCCAGCATGGCGAGTTCACCCAGATTCTCAATCTCCGCTTGGGAGTCGTCCCTGCGGGTCAGCCACTGGGCAGTCTGTCCTTTCAAAGTGACGAGTCTTTGTTCAACGCGCTGGCGCCCTTCCACCACAAAGCGAATCTCGGCCTCCAGGCGCCCAACCTCGGTGCTGGCTTCATACAGCAAGCCCTGTGCGCGGTTGACTTGGTCTCCGGCTCCGTAATGCGCCTGACGGACGGTCTCCAGCTCAGCCTCGGCATGGCGCAATTCAGCGACCCGTTGCTCAAGCTCATTGACTGCGCTTTGCGACTCCGCCTTGATCCGGGACTGGTCGGCCTCGGACTCAGCGCGCTTGAGGAACCACAGCTGATGCTGCTTGAGTGTGGCATCGGCCTGCAGGGCGGTGTAGCGCTGGGCCACCTCGGCCTGACCCTCCAACTTCTCCAGATTGGCATTGAGCTCGCGCAGAATGTCCTCAACCCGAGTCAGGTTCTCACGCGTGTCCGACAGACGGTTTTCGGTCTCGCGCCGACGTTCCTTGTATTTGGAGACACCCGCCGCCTCTTCCAGAAACAGGCGCAGTTCCTCGGGCTTGGACTCAATGATGCGGCTGATGGTGCCCTGGCCGATGATGGCGTAGGCGCGGGGCCCCAGACCGGTGCCCAGGAAGACATCCTGCACGTCGCGCCGACGCACCGGCTGGTTGTTGATGTAGTAGCTGCTGGTGCCATCGCGCGTCAGCACACGCTTGACGGCGATCTCGGCAAATTGGCTCCACTGGCCGCCGGCGCGGTGGTCGGCGTTGTCAAACACCAGTTCCACACTGGCGCGACTGGCGGGCTTACGGGTCGTCGTACCGTTGAAGATCACGTCCTGCATGGACTCGCCACGCAGCTCGGAGGCCTTGCTTTCGCCCAACACCCATCGCACCGCGTCCATGATGTTGGACTTGCCGCAGCCGTTGGGCCCGACAACGCCCACCAACTGACCGGGCAACATGAAATTGGTCGGCTCAGCGAATGATTTGAACCCTGAGAGCTTGATGGAGTTAAGACGCACGGATCACTGGGGCTTTGACAAAGCGGTGAAATGGACTGGGACGACTCAGGCAAACAGAGGCGGCAGACTGCCCGAACACGGGTTGCCATGATACCTTGTGCCACGCACACGCACCCTGAAACGAGCGCGCTTGAGGCACGGGTATGATGCCGCTGGCGCCGTTTTAGCCGGAACCTGCCGTCAGCAAGCGGTCCGGCGTAGCCAGCCAGGCACCCCCATCAGGCAACGAGGTCCGTCTTGAACGAGCATTCGATTGGAGTATTCGACAGCGGCGTGGGCGGCCTGAGCGTGTTGCGCTCACTGCGCCAGGAAATGCCGCACGAAGACTTCATCTACATTGCGGACAGCGGCCATGCCCCCTATGGCGAACGCGCGGACAGCTACGTGGTCGCCCGAGCCCGAGCCATCACCGGCTACCTGATCGCCCAGCATCACATCAAGGCGCTGGTGATCGCCTGCAACACGGCCACCGCGGCGGCCATCCATCAACTACGGCAGGACCACCCCAGCCTGCCCATCATTGGCGTCGAGCCGGCCCTTAAACCAGCGGTGGGGGCCAGCACCACGCGCCGCATCGGCGTCATGGCCACGCGCAGCACGCTGTCGAGTGCCAAATACGCCACGCTGCTCGCGTCCTTGCAGGGTCAGGCCGAATTCGTGAACCAGGCTTGTGACGGTCTGGCGCAGGCCGTCGAGCACGACGACACTACAAAAATAATAGCGCTCTGCACCCACTACATAAGCCAGATGGGGCAATTCGGCACAAATTCCGGGCAAATCGATGCGCTGGTGCTGGGCTGCACCCACTATGCATTTGCCGAGCCCCACTTGCGGGCCTTGGTGGGCCCGCAGGTTCGTATCCTGGACACTGGCGAGCCCGTGGCCAGACGAACCCATCAGGTATTGGCATCACAACTGTCCGCCCGCCATGGCAAGGGGCACTGCAGCTTCGAGACTTCCGGCTCGACAGCTCTGCTGCAGACGGCGGTGCAGCGCTGGTTGCAGTTGCCTGGCCCGATCGGCGCCTTGCGCGACCGGGTGAGTTGACAGGGCGGCCCACCTGAGGCGGCGATAACATTCTGCCGGGGCAGGATAATCGAACCCTATGAACCCCTTGCTTTCCCGCCTGCAGCCCTACCCCTTCGAGCGCTTGCGCCAACTGTTTGCGGGTGTCACGCCCAACCCTCACTTGCGTCCAATCAGCCTGGGCATGGGCGAACCCAAGCATGCCACCCCGGCCTTTATTCAACAGGCCATGATCGAGGCGATCACGCGCCAACCCAGTGGTTTGGCGGCCTACCCCGCCACCGCCGGGGAACCGGCCCTGCGCGAGGCATTCGCGCAGTGGCTGCAACGACGCTACGGCCTGACGGTCAACCCCACCACCCAAACCCTGCCCGTGAACGGCTCGCGCGAGGCCCTGTTCGCCCTGACGCAAACCGTGATCAGCCCCGCCGCACAGGGTACCGACCTCAGTCAGTCGGGCAGACCACTGGTGGTCTGCCCCAACCCGTTCTATCAAATCTACGAGGGTGCCGCCCTTTTGGCAGGTGCCGATCCCTACTTTGTTGCCAGCGATCCGGCGCGCAATTTTGCGGTGGACTGGGACAGCGTGCCCGCCTCGGTATGGGCGCGCACCCAGTTGCTATTTGTTTGCTCACCCGGCAATCCAACCGGTGCGGTGATGCCGCTGTCCGAATGGAAAAAGCTGTTTGACCTGAGCGACCGCCACGGCTTCGTGATCGCCTCCGACGAGTGCTACAGCGAAATCTATTTCCGCGACGAACCACCGCTGGGCGGCATGCAGGCCGCAGCCCAGCTGGGCCGCAGTGATTTCAAAAACCTGGTTTCCCTGACCAGCCTGTCCAAGCGCAGCAACGTGCCCGGCATGCGCAGTGGTTTTGTGGCCGGCGATGCGTCCATCATCAGCCAGTTCCTGCTCTACCGGACCTACCACGGCAGCGCCATGAGCCCGGTGGTGCAAGCCGCCAGTCTCGCCGCCTGGGGGGACGAGGCCCACGTGGTCGAGAACCGCGCCCTGTACCGCGACAAGTTCCAGCAAGTCACACCGATCCTGGCCGAGGTGATGCCCGTCGCCCTGCCCGACGCGGGCTTCTACCTGTGGGCCCAGGTGCCCGCTGATCGCGAGGGGTGCACCCGCAGTGATACCGATTTCGCCCGAGACTTGCTGGCTCTTTACAATGTAGCGGTGCTGCCGGGCAGTTTTCTGGCCCGCGAGGTCGACGGCGTCAACCCCGGCGCGCAGCGTGTGCGCATGGCCCTGGTGGCCGAAACCTCGGAGTGTGTCGAGGCCGCTCAGCGAATCGCCCAATATGTCAGATCCTTCAACTAAAGAAATGCCCGCCCGCTCATGACCCAACAATTGCAGCAGACCATCGACAACGCCTGGGAAGACCGGGCCAACGTGTCCGCCAAATCATCGCCCAAGGAAATCATTGAGGCGATTGAACATGTCATTGACCAACTGGACAAGGGCCAGCTTCGCGTGGCAACCCGTCAGGATGTCGGCCAGTGGACCACCCACCAGTGGATCAAGAAGGCCGTGCTGCTGAGCTTTCGACTGCGCGACAACACCGTCATCCGGGCGGGCGACCTCGGCTTCTACGACAAGGTGCAGACCAAGTTTGCGGACCTCAGCGAAGAGGACATGCGCGCCAGTGGCGTGCGCGTGGTACCACCGGCGGTTGCACGGCGCGGCAGCTATGTGGCCAAGGGCGTGGTGATGATGCCGTCGTTCGTGAACATCGGCGCCTATGTGGACCAAGGCACTATGGTCGACACTTGGGCAGCAGTTGGCTCTTGCGCGCAGATCGGCAAGAACGTGCACCTGAGCGGTGGCGTCGGCATTGGCGGCGTGCTTGAGCCGATGCAGAACGGCCCCACCATCATCGAAGACAACTGCTTCATCGGCGCGCGTTCTGAAGTGGTTGAAGGTGTGATCGTGGAGGAAAACTCGGTCATCTCGATGGGCGTCTTCATTGGGCAAAGCACCCCTATCTACGACCGCGCGACCGACACCGTCAGCTATGGCCGTGTGCCCGCTGGCTCGGTCGTCGTCAGCGGCAGCCTGCCCAAGGCCGATGGCAAGTACAGCCTGTATTGCGCGATCATCGTGAAGCGGGTCGACGCGCAAACCCGCGCCAAGACCAGCCTCAACGATCTGCTGCGCGACTGAGTTCACTGAAACAATCAAGAGGGGTACACCATGGCAACCAGCGGCACGATGGGCACGATGGAGCGAATTCTTCGCTTGATGAGCGAAAAGAAGGCGTCCGACGTTTACTTGTCAGGTCATTCACCGGCGCTGATCAAGATCAATGGTCAGTGCGTGCCCATCAACAACCAAACCCTGCCGGTTGACGCGCCGCGCAACCTGCTGGCCGAGGTGTTGGCGCCAGATCGTATCGAGGAACTGGAAGAACTGGGCGAACTCAACCTGGGCTTTCCGATGGCCGGTGTGGGTCGCTTTCGCGTCAGTGCCATGCGCCAGCGTGGCTCCATCGCGGCGGTGATCCGCTTTGTGCCCAATGAGATTCCCCCCCTCTCGTCCCTGTCGCTTCCCCCCATTCTGGGCGAGATGATCATGGAAAAGCGCGGCCTGATCCTGATGGTTGGAGCCACTGGCTCGGGCAAAAGCACGACCCTGGCCTCGATGCTCGATCACCGCAACGAGAGCCACTCCGGGCACATCCTGACGATTGAAGATCCGATCGAGTTCCTGTTCAAAAACAAAAAATCCATCATCAACCAGCGCGAAGTGGGCGTGGACACCCAGTCCCTGCAAGTGGCATTGAAGAACGCCCTGCGGCAAGCCCCGGATGTGATTCTGATCGGCGAAATTCGCGACCGCGAAACCATGTCTGCGGCAATAGCCTACGCCCAATCGGGCCATTTGTGCCTGGCCACCATGCACGCCAACAACAGCTACCAGGCACTCAACCGGATCCTGAGCTTCTACCCAGTGGAAGTGCGCCAGACCATGTTGGGCGACTTGGCTGCGGCGCTCAAGGCCGTGGTATCCCAGCGGCTGATGCGCACCACCACGGGTGGCCGCATTCCGGCGGTGGAAATTCTGCTCAACACCAAGCTGATCGCCGATCTGATCGAAAAGGGCGACTTCTCCGGCATGAAGGAAGCGATGGAGAAGTCCATGGCCGAAGGATCCCAGTCCTTCGAGGCCGATATCGCCCGCCTGATCGTCAACGGCAGCGTTGACCGCAAGGAAGGTCTGGCCAACTCGGATTCGCCAACCAACCTGATGTGGCGCATGCAAAACGATTTCAATGTGGCTGCGCCGTCACGCGAGCTGCAGGAAGACCCCGATGATCAACCATCGTTCACGGAAATCACGCTGGACGTGAAGCATTGATGACACAGACTCTTCGTCTGGCCGAAGAACTGATCGCCTGCGCCTCGATCACGCCGGATGACGCAACGTGCCAGTCCATCATTGCAGCAAGACTGGCGCCGCTGGGTTTTGTCTGCGAAACACTGGTCCGCGGCCCGGCGGATTTTCGCGTCACCAATCTCTGGGCCAAACGTAGCGCCACCGCATCCGATGCGCGTAACGACACGCAGTCGCTGGTCGTGTTGGCCGGCCACACCGATGTGGTGCCCACCGGTCCACTCGAACAATGGCACAGTCATCCGTTTGCGCCGAGCCACCGTGATGGCAAGTTGTACGGCCGTGGCGCCAGCGACATGAAGACATCCCTGGCAGCCTTTGTCGTCGCAGTCGAAGAATTTCTGGCCGAACGTCCAACAACACCCTTGTCAATCGGCTTCCTGCTGACCAGCGACGAAGAAGGGCCCGCCAACGATGGCACCGTGGCGGTTTGTCAGGTGCTGCAGGAGCGTGGCGAGCGCATTGACTACTGCATCGTGGGTGAACCCACCTCGGTCGAACGCACTGGCGACATGATCAAGAACGGCCGGCGCGGCTCTCTCAGCGGCCGACTCACCGTCAAGGGTATTCAAGGCCACATTGCCTATCCCCAACTGGCCAAGAATCCGATCCACCAGCTCGCCCCGGCGCTGGCGGAACTGGTCACCGTGCAATGGGACAAAGGCGACGAATTCTTCCCGGCGACCAGTTGGCAAGTCAGCAATATCCACAGCGGCACCGGGGCCGGCAACGTCATCCCCGGCACGGTCGTGGTTGATTTCAATTTTCGCTTCTCGACGCAATCCAGCCTCGAATCACTGCAGCAGCGGCTGTGCACCGTGCTGGATCGGCACGAGCTTGAGTACGACATCGATTGGGTGGTGGGCGGACTGCCGTTCCTGACCCCGCCAGGAACCCTGGTCAATGCGGTTCGCGAGGCGATCCTGGCCGAGACCGGACTGAGCACGGTGCTGTCGACCACTGGCGGCACCAGCGACGGCCGTTTCATCGCCAAGATCTGTCCGCAGGTGATCGAATTGGGTCCGCCCAACGCGACGATTCACCAAATCAACGAACACGTGTGTGTGGCCGACATCGAGCCCTTGAAGAACATCTACCGGCGCACGCTGGAACAACTCGAACAAGCTCTTCGTGCATGACCGTCCTTGAACTGATCGAAGCAAGTGCACAACGGCTGGACGACGCCCAGGTGGTGTTCGGACACGGCACCAACAATGCCTTCGACGAAGCCGCGTGGCTGACTTTGTGGCAGTTGGGCCTGCCCTTGGACTCGTCTCTGGACGGGACGAGCGGCGTGGCCGCGCAGGCGGTGCCGCCCGAACAGGCAGCCAAGGTGACGGCCCTAATCGCACAACGCATCACGTCGCGCAAACCCGCCGCCTACCTGACGGGCGAGGCCTGGCTGCAAGGCGTGGCCTTTCATGTGGACGAACGCGCCATCGTGCCGCGCTCCTTCATCGCCGAGCTGCTGGTCAACGGCGCGATCGACCCCTGGCTGACTGAATCAACACGCAGCGTGCTGGATTTGTGCACCGGCAACGGCAGCCTGGCCGTTCTGGCGGCGCTGACCTACCCCGACGTCGTCGTGACTGGCTCCGACCTGTCCAGCGACGCACTGGCCTTGGCACGCATTAACGTGGATAAGCACGGGCTGCAGGACCGGATCACCCTGCTGGAGTCCGATAGTCTGCGCGCACCGACCCTGCAGGCCCGCAGTCCGTTCGACCTGATTCTGTGCAATCCACCTTATGTCAACGCCCAAAGCATGGCCGCGCTGCCAGCCGAGTACCTGGCCGAGCCGACGCTGGCCCTGGCTGGTGGGCGCGACGGCATGGATTTTGTGCGCACCCTGGTCGCCGAGGCGCCAGCCGTGATGGCACCCGGCAGCGTGCTGGTGCTGGAGATCGGTAACGAACGCCTTAATTTTGAAGCCGCGTTTCCACATCTGGAAGTGGTCTGGCTGGAAACCAGTGCTGGAGAAGACCAGGTATTGCTGGTTGCACGTGAGGCGCTGTTGAGTGCGCCGAAGCGCAGGTAAAGGACGAGTCAGAAGGCCGGGGGACACGGAGCTTCGTAGCACCCCGTCCTCCTGCCCACCACCACTGCCACCCGTCGAGATGAATATTCAAAATAGCTGCTATCAACCATGATTACCCTAAAAAATGTCACCCTGCGCCGCGGCGCCAAGGTGCTGCTCGACGGCGCTTCCGTCACCCTGAACCCCGGCGAAAAGGTCGGCCTGGTCGGGCGCAACGGCGCCGGCAAGTCCTCGCTGTTTGCCCTGCTCAATGGCAGCCTGCACGAAGATGCGGGTGAGTACTACATCCCCACTCAATGGCGCATGGGCCAAGTGGCCCAGGACATGCCCGAGACCGACCAGAGCGCCACCGACTTTGTGGTTGATGGCGACACCGCCCTGCTGGCAGCGCAGGCTGAGGTCACGGCATCCGAAGCCACCGACGATTACGACCGTATGGCCCACGCCTACATGGCGCTGCAGGACGCTGGCGCCCACGATGCCCCGGCGCGCGCGCAAGCCCTGATTCTGGGCCTGGGCTTCAAGACCAGCGAGCTGAGCAATCCCGTCAACAGCTTCTCCGGCGGCTGGCGCATGCGGCTTCAGTTGGCGCGCGCCCTGATGTGCCCGTCCGACCTGCTGCTGCTTGACGAGCCCACCAACCACCTGGACCTGGACGCGCTGGTCTGGCTGGAAGCCTGGCTCAAACGGTACGAAGGCACCATGGTCGTGATCAGCCACGACCGGGAATTTCTGGACGCGGTGACCAATGTCACCCTGCACATCGACGCCTCCAAGCTGGTGCGTTACGGTGGCAACTACAGCAAGTTCGAGGACATGCGTGCCGAGCAGATGGAACTGCAACAAAACGCCTTCGCCAAACAGCAAGACAAGATCGCCCACCTGCAGAAGTTCATCGCCCGGTTCAAGGCCAAGGCGAGCAAGGCCAAGCAGGCGCAAAGCCGGGTCAAGGCCCTTGACCGGATGGAAAAGATTGCCCCGCTGCTGGCGGATGCTGACTTCAGCTTTGAGTTCAAGGAGCCAGCCAACCTGCCCAACCCGATGCTGTCGATGCAGGGTGTGAGTTTTGGCTACCCCCCGCCCGAGGACAGCCCACCCGACACCCCCTCAACCGTGATCGTGCAGAACGTCAACCGCTCGGTGCTGGCGGGCCAGCGCATCGGCATCCTGGGCGCGAATGGCCAGGGCAAGTCCACCGTGGTCAAGACCATTGCCCGCGCGCTCAAGGCAGTGAGCGGCGAGATCACCGAAGGCAAGGGCCTCAACATTGGCTACTTCGCCCAGCAGGAGCTCGACGTGCTGCGCCCGGCGGATACGCCGCTGGAGCACATGATTCGCCTGGTCAAGGATCTGACGGCGGCGGGCAAGATTGCCGGACAGGCCACACGCGAGCAAGACCTACGCAGTTTTCTGGGCACCTTCAACTTTGGCGGCGACATGGTCAAGCAGGCGGTGGGCAGCATGAGTGGCGGTGAGAAAGCCCGTCTGGTTTTGTGCATGATCGTCTGGCAACGGCCCAACCTGCTGCTATTGGATGAACCCACCAACCACCTGGACCTGGCAACACGCGAAGCGCTGAGCATGGCCCTCAACGAATTCGAAGGCACCGTGATGCTGGTCAGCCACGACCGCGCCCTGCTGCGTGCCGTCTGTGATGAGTTCTGGATGGTCTCGCGAGGCGGCGTGTCGCCTTTCGACGGCGACCTGGACGACTACCAACGCTACCTGCTTGATGAATCCAAGCGTCTGCGCGAAGAGGCGAAAGCCGCCGATGCCGTCGCCACCAAGACGGCCAACGCACCGAGCAAAAGCGCGCCAAAGCCCTCACAAGGCCAGAAGAGCCAAGGCGGCCCGGACAAGCCGCGATCATCCAAGCGAGAAATCGATTTACTCGAAACCCGCATGAACACGCTGAACACCGAAGGTGCCGCACTCGAGGCCCGCTTGGCTGCGTCCCCGCCGCACTCGGAAATCGCCGACATTGGCAAACGCATCAAGCTCATCAACGACGAGCTCAAAACGCTGGAAGATCAGTGGCTGGAACTGTCTGCCAAAGTCGAAGCAGCGGCCGTGTAACGCTGGGTCCGATCGCCAAAAACAAAAGCCTGCTATTAATTAAGTAGCAGGCTTTCTATATCTGGCAAGGCTTAAAGTGGTGGGTCCTGACAGATTCGAACTGTCGACCTACGGATTAAGAGTCCGCTGCTCTACCAACTGAGCTAAGAACCCACTTCATAAACTTCATCAACCAACCACCGCTTCGCCGAGTACCGAAATACTCCGCCACACCTATCCACGCCATTCGGGGCAGAGAGTAAGTTGGTGGGATGTGCGGGGATCGAACCCACGACAAACGGATTAAAAGTCCGCTGCTCTACCATCTGAGCTAACATCCCGTCCGATCTGCCCGACCGATGGCTTACGCCGTGTCAGACAGCCTCAAATTATAGCGTCAAATCTCAGGTATTGCCCTCTTCCCGCTCGGCCAGCATGTTCATCACCCAACCCGCAGCGCATTGGCCAAAGGTTGCGGTGACACTGACGACGGATCCATAGCCCTGACAGTTGAGCGAGCCGTCGCCTTCAACCGCGCAACTCACGTCGGGCGCCTGGACCACTTCGCGACTGAAGACGCAGGTCACATCCAATCGTTTGCCCTCGCGCGGGGCGCCATGTTCCTTGCGCAAGCGATTTCTCACTTGCGCCAGCAGCGGGTCATGGGTGACTTGTGCCAGATCGGCGATATCCACCAGATGCGCCTGGCGCTTGCCGCCAGCCGCACCGACCGCCATAAACAACGCACCACTGCGCCGTGCCCACGCCGCCATCGCCACTTTGGCGCGAACCTGGTCGCAGGCATCGATGACCGCATCGACATCGGTTGGCACAAGCGCGAGCCAGTTGTCCGGCTCAACGAAGTCCTCCACGCAGTGGACGGTGCAAGCCGGATTGAACGACCGGATGCGCTCGGCCATGGCGATCACCTTGGCCTGCCCAATGGTGCTCTCAAGGGCATGGATTTGCCGGTTGGTGTTGGACTCAGCCACGTGATCGAAATCAATCAGCGTCAGTTGCCGCACGCCGCTGCGGGCCAATGCCTCCACCGCCCACGATCCAACGCCACCAATGCCCACCACCGCGACGTGCGCAGCCATGATCCGCTGGGCACCGGGCACACCGTAGAGGCGGGACAAGCCACCAAATCGCCGTTCCATCGTCATGGCGTCGGCGTCGCACGGCAAGAGATCTGGCGCAGTATTCATGCAATTCGGTTCAGCCGCCAGGGCTGATCCTGCAAGGCGGCCACACCATCTGCGTGTTTAGGGCGATGACCTGGGCTGCGTGCATGGGCCCAATTTTACGGGTTGATGCGATCTACTTCAGGTGCGAGAGCCGCTCTTTCGCGGCGGACGCGGCCTCTGACTGCGGATGAGCCTTGAGCAGGTCCTCCAGCGTCTTGCGGGCTGCCTTGGTTTCTTTGAGCTCGATCTGGCAGTTGGCAATCGACAGCAGCGCCTCGGGGGCGCGAAAGTGCGTCGGCGCCCTCGTCAGAAGAGCACGGAAGTTTGCGATCGCATCGCGGTATTCCCGATTGGCATACTGAGCATTGCCCAACCAGAACAACGCGGTTGGCGCATAACCGCTTTGCGGAAATCGCTTCAGAAAGTCAAAAAACGCTGCCTGGGCCGCCGGAAAGGCGCCGCGCCGAAAAGTGGCCAGGGCAGCCTCAAAGTCCCGGCGCTCCGCGGGGTCGGCTACAAACTCCACTCCATCCACCACCACTTTGCTGGGTTCAAACTGACGCAGACGATCATCCGTGCCTTGCGCCATTTCTTTCTGGCGGCGTTGCAGTTCGGCGACTTCACGCTGCAACTGTTCGTCCTGCCCACGCAGCTTGGCCACCTCCGCCCGCAAGGTTTCGATCTGATTTTGCAGATCCAGCATGCCTTTGCGAAGCTGCGCGTTCTCATCATTGAGACGTCGGCCTTCTTGCGCGATGCGCGCGTCCGAGTCCGCGCGCACCGCGTCCACCCGCGCGCGCAGATCCAGGATGGCTTTGCGTGCCTCATCGTCATCAAACAGACCGGCGCTGGCGGAGGTCGCCCCCACAGCCAGTGCCAGTGCGACCAGCATCTGGCCGCCCGCCCTTAAAGCCTTACGCACCATAGCGACTAGCGATAAGAAATCTCGGCCCGGCGATTGCGGGACCAAGCGTTCTCATCGGAGCCGACTGCGGCAGGCTTTTCCTTGCCGAAACTGACGGCCTCCATCTGCCCGTCCGGTACACCCAGCAGCGCCAGCGCGCGCCGTACCGCCTCGGAGCGGCGCTGCCCCAGGGCGAGGTTGTACTCACGTCCGCCACGCTCGTCGGTATGGCCTTCAATCGCCACCTTACGCGCCTTGTCTGCCTTGATATGGCGCGCGTGCGCGTCTATCACCGTCTGAAACTCGGGCTTGATCACATAACTGTCGTAATCAAAATAGACAATGCGCGGACCATTCGGCGTCATGCCGTCTTTCCTGGCGTCTCCCACGTCGACGGGTTTGACATCGGTCTTGGATGCGCCAGTGCCGTCAGTGGCCGACTTCGACACTGACGTACCAGTCTTGTCCTCAACACCCGCGGTCCCGTCCAGCTTTACGGCTGAGCCGCAGGCGGACAACAAAACACTGACACCCAACGCAAGAAAAAGTCGTCTCATCACATCACTCCTTGTTAAGTCTTTCATTTCGGAAACGGCCCCCAATCGGGCTCGCGAAGGTCGCCGCTTTGTCCCGCCAGTCGCGCCTTGATCTTGCCGTCCAGTGTAGTCGTCATGAGCGCCTCACGCCCCTGCTGCTGCGTAGCATAGACAATCAATCGGCTATTGGGCGCGAAGCTGGGGCTCTCGTCAGCGGTGCTGTCTGTCAATGCGGTCACCGTGCCAGCGGTCAAGTCCATGAGGTGCAGCTTGAACGCGCCACCGACGCGAGAAACATAGGCCAGCCAACGCCCATCGGGGCTCAATGCGGGCGAAATGTTATAGGTGCCCGTGAAGGTAACCCGCTGCGCCTCGCCACCTGCCGCGGGCATTTTGTAGATTTGCGGTGCGCCGCCCCGATCACTCACAAAGTAGATGTTGCTGCCGTCCGGCGAATACACCGGCTCGGTGTCAATCCCGGACGACTGGGACAAGCGGCGCACGTCGCCCCCATTCGAATCGACCGTGAACAACTGCGAGCCACCCTCTCGGCTGAGCGTCACCGCCAGTGTGCGTCCGTTGGGCGACCAGGCTGGCGCGCTGTTGGAGCCCTTGAAATTGGCAATCAGCCTCCGCTTGCCGGTGGCCACATCGTGGGCGTAGACCACCGGTTTTCTGGATTCGAAGGACACGTACGCCAACTGCGACCCGCTCGGGGACCAGGCGGGGGAAATGATGGGTTCTGGACTCGCCAGCGCCGACCGCGGGTTCTCGCCATCGGCATCAGCCACCCACAGGTTGTAACTCTGTGCAACCTTTGTGACATAAGCAATTCGTGTCGAGAAAACACCCTTGTCACCGGTCAGTTTTTCGTAGACTGCGTCCGCGATGAAGTGTGCCGCCAGCCGCAGGTCGCCTTGCACCACGAGGTAACCATCGCGCCCGAGGTCTTGGCCGCGCACCACGTCCCAGAGTCGGAAGCGGACATCGAAGCGGCCATCGGCCATGCGATGGACACTGCCGGTCACCAGTGAATCGGCGCCCTTCTGACGCCACAGCGAGGTGTCGGGACGGGTGCCCTCGTCAATGGCAAGGCCGCCGGCATCAATCGCGCGAAACTGCCCGCTTCGCTCCAGGTCGGCCTGCACGATGCCGCTTATCTTCTGCGTCAGCGCTTCTTCGCCTCGAAAGGCCGCCACCGCGATGGGCAACTGGGTCATTCCGACGCCTGAAATCTCGACTCGAAACTGCGACAGCACCGGCACACTGGCGAGCGACAGCGCGCCCAGCAAGACGCCACGGCGCCAAGGCGAGAAGTGGTCAGGAATTCGAACGATCATTTTTTAGATTCAGACAATACAGGGCAAAGTACTTGCCAAATGCGGCCTGCGCCTGCATCGTGCAGACCGCAAAACCCATCGCGCCATCCAGGAAACCCAGACGAAAAACATAACTTCGCATGAATGCTACCACCCCAGCGGCGGCGGCCCGGGCCATGAAAGTGCGTTGGCCAAGGGCACTGCGTTGCTGCGCCCACGCCTGGCTGTATTGCTCCAGCTTGCGCCAGTAGTGCGCAGGTGTGGGATAACTGAAGTGCAGCAGCGGCGTGTTCAATCGGGCCGTTACAACCCCACCAGCGATGACACGTTCATGAACCAGATCATCGGAGAAACGGGCCGCGCCGCGGCGGAACAGCCGCAGCACCCGGTCCGGCGTCCAGCCGCAGTGGTGGATCCATTGGCCGCAGAACTGAGTCAGCCTCGGGATTTCAAAAGCCTGGCTGCTTTGGCCGTCGATAGCATGGAGAATCTCTTTCGCCAACGCGGGCGAAACCCGCTCGTCCGCATCAAGCGACAACACCCAGGGGTGCTGCGCCAGGGCCAACGCGCGATTCTTCTGCGATCCGAAACCAGGCCAGTCCGGCGTCACATGCACGATCGCGCCCGCTGCTTTGGCCAAAGCAACCGTGTCATCCGTGCTGCCCGAATCGAGCACGATGACTTCGTCTGCAAAGCCAACCGATTCAAGACACGCCCGGATGTTGGCCTGCTCGTTGCAGGTGATGATGATGACGCTCAACTGGGCCAATGGACGAACTCGCTTGAATCAAAGACGCCCGCAGCATAGCTCAGAAGTGCCGACCCGTCGGTGACCCGTCTCCACTTGCGCATTGGTCAACCGTGATAATACGCAGCGTCACACTCCCACTCCAACACCCTTGTTGTCCGCTCTTCGCCTTGTCCTGGTTGGTTTTGCTGCCCTATCGGTCGGTCTTCCCATCACCTTCATCAGCGCTGCCAAGTTCATCCTGCTGCTTGGTGCCGTAGCCATTCTGGTTTGCGAAACGTGGACCAAGGGCCGCACCAGTACCCTTGGCGGGATGTGGCTACCCATTGCCATCCTCACGGCGCTGGGGTTCATGGCGCTAAGCGTGCTGTGGACTTCGGCGTCAGACCAGCAAGCAGCCCATGCTCTGGTCAAACATGCCAAACTGATCACGATACCGGTCTTGATCGCGCTGATTCGATCCCGTCGCGAGGCCCTGGTTGCGTTCACGCTGTTCGCCGGTGGACAGTTGCTGTTGCTGGGCGGCAGCTATTTGCTGGTGCTCGGGGTGCCATTGCCCTGGGCCCCACCGCGCACACCGGAACGTGTCCATGCGCTGTTCTCCAGCTACCTCGACCAGTCCGTCATGACCGCTGTTTTTGCCGCTCTGTGCTGGCACCTGAGACACCTGCTTGCGCACGGCGGCTGGCGACGACTTCCAACGCTGGTCTCGGGGCTGGCACTGATCTGTGTGTTCTTCGTTTTTCCAGGGCGTACCGGTCACGTGGTCGCGATCGCACTGTTGTCACTGGCGATCATGTGGGAACTGCCGAAGCAGTGGCGCGTCGCCGCCCTGGCCAGCCCCCTTGTTGGTGTTGGCCGTGTTGAGCGGCAGTTCCGAGAAGTTTCATGCACGGTTCAGTCTGCTGACCGCAGAAGTCCACGCATTCGCCGCCGAAGGGGTCATCAACAGCTCAACGGGGCTTCGCCTGAACCTGTGGCACCGCGCCAGTCAGGCGATCGAAGCTCACCCCTTGGTGGGCTCGGGGGTCGGCAGTTGGGAGCGCGAGTTCGCGCGACTGGAGCGGTTGCATGGCACCGATCCGTCAGTCGACCTGCGGGCCAACCCACATCAGGAGTACCTGCTGTGGGGCGTCGAACTGGGCGCTGTGGGACTGGCGCTCTTGATCGCAATCCTGGTGGCTGCATGGCATGATTCCCTGTCTGCGGAGCGCAACATCCGTCGAGCCCAGCAGTCGGTGATTGTCGGCATCGGCGTGGCGGCCCTCTTCAACTGCACGCTGTATGACGGATTGATTGGCGACTTCTTCTGTATCACACTTGGGCTGCTGATTGCCTTGGGTCGGCACACCCCGAGTGCGCTGACCGCATCACCCGATTCCCGCTAAGCCCATGCCTACTCCCGCCCCCACCGATTCACCCCGAGACAGCGTGCTGACTCGCGTGCTTCGCTTGCGCCCCTACTTTGACAAGCCCGCCGCCGCCTGGGGTCTGGCCGTCGTGACCACGGTACTGATGGCTTTGACGGAGCCTCTCATTCCCGCGCTTCTCAAACCGCTGCTGGACAAAGGTTTTCAACAAGGCGGGCTGGATTTGTGGATGGTTCCAGTGGCCCTGGTGCTGCTCTTTGGCGTGCGCGGCCTGTGCGGTTTTCTTACCCAGGTGGCGTTGGCAAAGGTCACCAGCAACGGGCTGCTCGCGTTGCGCACAGCCATGTTTCGAAAGCTGCTCGATGCCGAGCTGAGCCTGTTTCGACAGCAATCAGCCAGTGCCCTGGCCAACACGCTGGTGTACGAAGTGCAAACCGGCGCGGCCTTGCTGGTCAGTGCCTTGATTAGCCTGGCTCGGGACAGCCTGACCCTGCTCGCCCTGGTGGGCTACCTGCTGATCGTGAACTGGAAATTGACGCTGATCGTCGGCCTGTTGTTTCCAGCCGTGGCCGCGGTCATGCGCACCTTGTCAAGGCGCCTCTACCGCCTGACCAAGGCAAATCAGGACGCTACCGACCGCCTCGCGTATGTCGTCGAAGAAAACGTCTTGGCGCACCGGGACGTGCGACTGCAGGCAGCCCAAACCGCACAGGCGCAACGCTTTCACCAGCTCGGCGACGCGCTGCGCAGACTGTCGATGAAGTCAACCGTCGCCTCCTCCGCCATGACACCCCTGACGCAACTGCTGGCAGCAATCGCCTTGGCCGCCGTGATCACGGTGGCGCTGGTGCAGAGCGCCGATCAAACCACGTCTGTGGGCGGATTTGCGGCGTTTGTCACCGCCATGCTGATGCTGGTGGCACCCATCAAGCATCTGTCCGAGATCGCCAACCCGATTACCCGCGGACTTGCCGCGATGGAGCGCGGGCTGGACCTGATGAACCTCACGCCAAGCGAAGCCGGTGGCGACATCACAATCGAGCGCGCACGCGGAGACATCGAGTTTCGAAATGTCTGCGTCACCTATCCCAACAGCAGCCTGAACGCACTCGACCACTTCACCTTGACAATTCGAAGCGGCGAAACAGTTGCCCTTGTCGGCGCATCAGGCTCGGGCAAGACCACGCTGGTGAACCTGCTGACGCGCTTCGTGGACTTGAGCTCTGGTGAGGTCTTGCTGGACGGCCATGCACTCAAGGAATGGCATCTGGCCTCGCTGCGCGCCCAGTTCGGGTTGGTCAGCCAACATGTCCTGATGCTCAATGACTCCATTGCCAACAATATCGCATTGGGTCAAGAGATGGATCGCGACCGCGTATCCAAGTGCCTGCTGGCGGCCAACCTCGGCGACCTGGTCACCGAGTTGCCCGAAGGCATGGACACCCTGGTCGGGCACAACGCGATGCAGTTGTCCGGTGGACAGCGCCAGCGCCTGGCCATCGCCCGTGCCCTGTACAAGAACGCCCCGGTGCTGATTCTGGACGAAGCCACCTCCGCCCTGGACGCCGAATCCGAACGCGCGGTGCAAGAGGCCTTGCAGCGTCTGATGGACCAGCGCACCACGCTGGTGATCGCGCATCGGCTGTCCACTATCCAGCACGCCCATCGAATCGTCGTGATGGAAGCTGGCCGCATGCTGGAGACGGGAACCCACGATGAGCTGATGGCGCGTGGCGGGGCCTACTTTCGACTGCAGCAACTGGGCTTTCCCTCTGCCCCCACAACGCAGGACGAACCAGTCTGAAGCGCGACGCGTCGCGCTAGTTCTTCAGACGAAGCCGCTCTATCTTCTCGCGCAACACGGGCCGCTCGGGACGATCATTGCCTGGCGACTTCGCTTTGCCCTCGGTCTCACGGTCCCGGCGGTCTTGCATGCGCTCCAGCAGCTCGTCACGGCCGGGCAACTCGCCGCGGCTACGCAGCGTGTCCACATCAGCGCGGCGACGCTCCACAAAATCCCGGACCGATTCACCGGCGCGCAGCAACCCTCGGTCACGCAGGCTTGCCTCGATATGCTTTTCAATCCCGCTGGAATGGGCCGCCGCCAGATCTTCCAGCCTGCCGCTGCCCTTGACGGCGCTGAACACCCCCTGCAGTTCGTCAAACGCGCGACCCTGTCCGCGTTGCAGCCGCATTGGGCGCTCGCCGCCGCGCAGCAAGCTCGCCAATTCACCGGGCCGGATCACCACCTCGCCTGCTGCGTTGCCCATCAGCACCTCGCCACTGGTGACGTGAACGTGGCTGCCTTGCGGGTTGTCCATCAACTCGAAGTCGGTGCCACGAATACCCAGTGTCGCGGTACTGGTGGTGACCAGTACCGCGCGCGGCTGCGTTTTGCCCAACCACCCCGTGACCATACGCAGCGCCCCACGCAGCAAGGACAGCGAGGCACCATCATCCGGCTTGGCTTGAGCCCGGTACTGCAGCACCGCCACAGTGCTGTCAGGGCGTACCACCAGCAGGCCGCCATCCGCCAGTACCACGTGCGCGGTGGCGCCGGCTTGGGTCTCGACCCTTTCACCGACACCAACCGACGCACCCGGCACCGCAGGGCGTTGCACGCCAGTTGCATCGAGCACCGTCACCGCGCCATCGATGCGCTCAAACCGCCCTGCCACCGCCGCTTGCGCCGCCGCGCCGGACAACCAAAGGCACGCCAACAGGCCGAATACGGTTAGCCACAGCCGGGGCCATCGAACACGGTCAATCGTTGTCATGTCACTTCACAGTCCTGTATCTAAAAACCGTAGGAAACCGCCAAACCGCCACTTCGGTCCGGCGCGCCATCCGACAGGCCGCGCGTCAAGCTGGCCTGCACGCGCAACCCGGAGTTGAATTGGTATGAGTAGCTGAGGCTGACGCTGCGTGCGGCCACACCACCGGGCTCGGGGCTGGTTTCCAGTCCAAATGACAGGCCCAGGCGGCTCGCAGGCATGAAGCGCCAGCTTGCATCGAACCCGGCCGCCCAGGTATTTCGGTAAGTCTCGTCAAATGGTCTGCCCACGATGGTGTAAGCAATGTTGGCGCCAAGGCTGAAGTCCCCAAACGGCTTGGTGGCCCCGGCCAGCAGCGAGTAATCAGCCTGCCCGGTGCTCAAATCCTTGTCGGAACCGGAAACCGGCAGCTTGACCTGCGCCCCCAAGTCCCACGAAACACCGTCCCGCGCGCCGGGAACGAACGACCGCGTCACGGTGGTCGTGACATCACCCAAACCCCTGACAGTCTGTTCGACCAGCAGCGGCTGGCTGACCAGGAATCGGCGATTGAGGAGTACGCGCCCCTTGGGTCCAATCCTAAAAGCCCGCACCCCACCCACGCTGGGAACCTGACTGGTTTGCTCCAGGTACGGCAGCTTCAGGCCGATTTCCCATTCGTCATACTCGACACTCAACCCCAGGGTCGTGTCACGCACGCGGCTGGACAACAGTGTGCCGTAATCACCGGAGCTCTGCGACGTGGAGAGGCTACTGTGCCAGCGCAGCCCAGAGGCGCCAGACTGGGCGGCGCCCACACCAGGCAGCCCGGACGCCAACAGCGCCAGAACCGTTACAAAAATAGGCTTCATCATGATCACCACCCATGCAAGCTGTCACGCTTGCATTTGAACACGCGGCGATCGTGATTGACAAGTCACGAGCCGCTAGCCCTGCCGCCACGCTGTCTTGGCCCGGCAACAGGTACCGGATTCAACGCATGCGACAATCCCTCTACAAAAATTCGCCCTGCCGCACGCTGCCAATCGCAATTGGCAGTCATTGGCTGGGGCAATGTCAAACGACCGACACGGAGTGCACAAGACATGGGTTTTCTTACCGGCAAAAAACTATTGATCACGGGGGTACTAAGTAACCGCTCGATCGCCTATGGCATTGCCAAATCCTGCCATGCGCAAGGTGCTGAACTGGCCTTCAGCTATGTTGGCGACCGCTTCAAGGAACGCATCACGGAGTTTGCGGCCGATTTCGGCTCCTCGCTGATTTTTGATTGCGACGTGGCAGACGACGCGCAAATCGCGGCGCTGTTCGCGGACTTGTCGGCCCACTGGCCGACTTTCGACGGATTTGTGCACGGCATCGGCTACGCGCCGCGCGAGGCCATTGCCGGCAATTTTCTGGATGGCCTGACGCGCGAAAACTTTCGCATTGCACATGACATCAGCGCCTACAGCTTCCCGGCCATGGCCAAGGCGGCCCTGCCCTACCTCAATCCCAAGTCATCACTGGTCACCCTGACTTACCTCGGTGGCGTACGCGTGGTGCCAAGTTACAACACCATGGGCCTTGCCAAGGCGTCGCTGGAGTCGTCAGTGCGTTACCTTGCTGATGCGGTGGGACAACGTGGCATCCGGGTCAACGGCATCAGTGCCGGCGCCGTCAAGACACTCGCCGCCAGCGGCATCAAGGACTTCAGCAAGTTGCTCAACATCTCGGCCAGCGCCTCCCCCCTCAAGCGCAACGTGACAATTGAGGAAGTTGGCAATGTCGCCGCGTTCCTGCTGAGCGACCTGGCCTCCGGCATGACCGGACAGATCTCCTACGTCGATTGCGGTGTCAGCCAAACTGCTGTGGCAGTGGTTGAGCAACCCAGCGCCTGACACGCCATCCGTCAACCCCGAATCAGGGGCGAACGCAGTCGGCGTAGTAGCGAACCTTGCCGCTCGCGTCGTTTTCCTCCACCAGGCCGTGGATGTCGGTCTCAAATCCGGGGCACTGCGTGTTGAACTCGCGTGAGAACTTCAGGTAGTCAACAATCTTCTTGTTGAACACTTCACCGGGAATCAGCAGCGGGATGCCCGGCGGGTAAGGCGTCACCAAGCCAACCGTGATGCGCCCCTCCAGGTCATCGATCTCAACCCGCTCGGTCTTGCGCAAGGCGATGTGAGCGTAGGCATCACTGGGCTTCATGGCCGGAGTCAAGGTGCTCTGGTACACATCGGTGGTGAGCCGCGCGATGTCATAACGAGCGTACAGCGCATGGACCATCTGGCACAAGTCGGCCAGTCCCATCGCCTCGTACTTGGGATGCTTCTGGCAGAACTCCGGCATGATGCGCCACATCGGCTGGTTCTTGTCATAGTCGTCCTTGAACTGCTGCAAGGCGGTGAGTAGCGTGTTCCAGCGGCCCTTGGTGATGCCGATGGTGAACATGATGAAGAAGCTGTTCAGCCCCGTCTTCTCCACCACCACACCATGCTCGGCCAAAAACTTGGTCACGATGCTGGCCGGGATGCCGGTCTTGGCGAACTTACCCTCCAGATCCAGGCCGGGCGTGACGATGGTGGCCTTGATCGGGTCCAACATATTGAAGCCTTCGGCCATCTTGCCAAAGCCATGCCACTTGGTGCTGCGCACGTCGGTCTTGATGACCCAGTCTTCGGCACGGCCCATGCCTTCGTCGACCAGCTTCTCCGGGCCCCACACCTTGAACCACCAATCCTTGCCGTACTCATCGTCGATCTTGCGCATGGCGCGACGGAAATCCAGCGCTTCGCAAATACTCTCTTCAACCAGCGCGGTGCCGCCGGGCGGCTCCATCATGGCCGCCGCCACGTCGCAGCTGGCAATGATGCTGTACTGCGGCGAGGTCGAGGTGTGCATCAGGTAGGCCTCATTGAACAGATGCTTGTCCAGCTTGGTGGTTTGCGAGTCCTGCACCAGCACATGGCTGGCCTGGCTGATGCCGGCCAGCAGCTTGTGGATCGACTGGGTGGCATACACCATCGCCTTCTTGGGACGGACGCGGTTCTTGCCCATGGCGTGGTAGGTGCCATAGAACGGGTGGAAGGCCGCATGCGGTAGCCAGGCTTCGTCAAAGTGCAAGTTCTCCACATAGCCATCGAGCATGGTCTTGATGGTTTCAGTGTTGTACAGCACACCGTCATAGGTGGACTGGGTCAGTGTCAGCACACGCGGCCTGACCTTGTCTGCATCCACACCCTTGAGCAAGGGGTTGGCGCGAATCTTGGCCTTGATGGCCTTGGGCTCGAACTCGCTCTTCGGGATAGGGCCGATGATGCCGAAATGGTTGCGCGTGGGCTTCATGAACACGGGGATCGCGCCAGTCATGATGATCGCGTGCAGGATCGACTTGTGGCAGTTTCGGTCCACCACCACCACATCGCCAGGCGCCACCGTGTGGTGCCAGACCATCTTGTTGCTGGTGCTGGTGCCATTGGTCACAAAGAAGCAATGGTCGGCATTGAAGATGCGCGCCGCATTGCGCTCCGAGGCGCCCACCGGGCCGTCGTGGTCCAACAGTTGGCCCAACTCCTCGACCGCATTGCAGACGTCGGCGCGCAGCATGTTTTCACCGAAGAACTGGTGGAACATCTGACCCACCGGGCTCTTCAGGAAGGCCACGCCGCCAGAGTGCCCTGGACAGTGCCAGGAGTAGGAGCCGTCCTCGGCGTAGTCCAGCAGTGCCTTGAAAAAAGGCGGCTGCAGGCCTTCGAGGTAACTCTTGGCCTCGCGAATGATGTGGCGCGCCACGAACTCGGGCGTGTCTTCAAACATGTGAATGAAGCCGTGTAGCTCGCGCAGAATGTCATTGGGAATGTGGCGCGAGGTCTTGGTTTCGCCGTAGACGTAGATCGGTACGTCCAGGTTCTTGCGCCGCACTTCTTCAATAAAGTTGCGCAGATTCAGCACCGCCGGATCTAGGTCCGGGCCGGGCGTGAACTCTTCGTCGTCAATCGACAGGATAAAGGCGCTGGCACGGCTTTGCTGCTGCGCAAATTGGCTCAAGTCGCCGTAGCCGGTGACACCCAGAATCTCAAAACCCTCGGTCTCAATCGCCTGTGCCAGCGCGCGGATACTCAGACCCGACGTGTTTTCCGACCGGAAATCTTCGTCGATGATGACAATGGGAAAGCGAAACTTCATTTCAGACTCCAGCGGCGGCACAAAAAACACAAAACAGGCGCGAAGTGTACGGACATATCGCGACTGCATGCTTTCAACCGACTACATTTGCCGCAGAATGTGGCAGTCACAACACAGACGAGGGCAATATGGCAATGACAACAGTTTGGTGGGTTTTGGCTGGCGTAGCAGTCGGGCTAGAGCTGGTGTCTGGCACTTTCTACCTGCTGATGCTTGCGCTGGGGCTGAGCGCTGGTGCGCTGGCCGCACATGCGGGCCTGTCCAGCCCACTACAGTTCCTGGCTGCCGCCGCGGTGGGCGGCGGGGCCGTGGTGGCATGGCGCGCGTACCGGCAACGCCAGCCCGTTGCATCCCCAGCCAGCGCCAACCGCGATGTCAACCTGGACATCGGTGAAACAGTCCAGGTTTCCGGCTGGAACGCCGATGGCACCGCCAGCGTCAAGTACCGCGGCGCGCAATGGAGCGTCGCCCACTTGCCAGGCGCCCAACCGGTCCCTGGTCCCCATCGCATCGTCGAGGTGATTGGAAACCGCCTGATCGTCGACAAGCTGACTTCCTGAAATCCTTTCAAACACTCTGGAGATTCCCATGACAACCCTGGCCCTGATCCTGCTCGTGATCGCCGCGATATTCATCGTTCAGTCCATCAAGGTCGTGCCACAGCAGCACGCCTGGGTGGTGGAGCGACTTGGCAAGTACAACGGCACACTGACGCCCGGCCTGAGCTTTCTGATGCCCTTCATCGATCGCGTGGCCTACAAACACCTGCTCAAGGAAGTGCCGCTGGACATCGCCAGCCAGGTTTGCATCACACGCGACAACACCCAGTTGCAGGTCGACGGCATCCTGTACTTCCAGGTGACCGACGCCATGCGCGCCAGCTATGGCTCCAGCAACTACATCGTCGCGATTTCACAATTGGCCCAAACCTCCCTGCGCTCGGTCATCGGCAAGCTCGAACTCGACAAGACCTTCGAGGAGCGCGACATCATCAACGCCCAGGTGGTGCAGGCGATTGACGAAGCCGCGCTGAACTGGGGCGTCAAGGTGCTGCGTTACGAAATCAAGGACCTGACGCCACCCAAGGAAATCCTGCACGCGATGCAGCAGCAGATCACCGCAGAACGCGAAAAGCGTGCCCTGATCGCTGCTTCAGAAGGCCGCCGCCAGGAACAAATCAACATCGCCACCGGTGAGCGCGAGGCCTTCATCGCCCGTTCGGAGGGCGAAAAGCAGGCCGTGATCAACAAGGCCCAGGGTGAGGCCCAGTCGATCCTGGCGGTCGCCGAGGCAACCGCCCAGGCGATCGAACGCATTGCCACCGCCATCCGCCAGCCCGGCGGGGAACAAGCCGTGCAACTGAAGGTTGCCGAGAAGGCCGTTGAAGCCTATTCACGGGTGGCGGCGGACGCCACCACGACTCTGATTGTTCCCGGCAATATGTCAGAAGTGTCCACGCTGATCGGTTCCGCGATGAAGATGATCCAGGCGCAGAAGCCAGCCTGAGCACAGCGTACATCAACCGGCGCAAGCGCATCAAGCTGCGCACAAAGCAAAGCCCCACGCGGTGTGAACCGGGTGGGGCTGTCTTTTTGTCTGGCGGAGAAGGCGGGATTCGAACCCGCGGAGGGTTTTACCCCTCGCACGCTTTCCAGGCGTGTGACTTAAACCACTCATCCACCTCTCCAGAGCCCGCTATTCTAGCGCAAGCCGCCGTTCGCCCTGCGTGAGCGCCAGCAGCCGGGCGACAAAAAAGCCACCTCGCGGTGGCTTTTTCGTGCGCGGAACCGAGATCAGTTCAGGGCGATTTTCTTGTCACCCTTGTAGGTGTACAAAGTCATGGCGGGGTTCTTCAACTCGCCGTTGGACTCAAACTGCACCTTGGTCGTGATACCTTGGTAGTTGGTCTCGCCCAGCTTGGACACGTACACCTTGGGATCGGCGCTACCGGCACGCTTCATGGCGTCCACCAGAACGTGCACGGCGTCATAGGTGTAGGGGCTGTAGACCTGGAATTGGCCAGGGTACTTGGCGTCGTAACGCTTCTTCCAGGCTGCGCCGCCAGGCATCTTGTCGAGGGATGCGCCGCCTTCGGCACAGACCACGTTTTCCAGCGTCTTGGCGCCAGCGGACTGCTTGATCAGGTCCATCGTGCAGATGCCATCACCACCGAAGTACTTGACGTTGGTCATGCCGAGTTGCTCCATCTGACGCAGCATCGGACCAGCCTGGGGATCCATGCCGCCGAAGAACACGCCATCGGGGTTCTTGGACTTGATCGCGGTCAGAATCGACATGAAGTCCACCGACTTGTCGGTCGTGAACTGCTCATCAACAATCTCGATACCCTTGCTCTTGGCGACGCTCTTGAACACAGCGGCCACGCCCTGCCCGTACGCGGTCCGGTCGTCAATGACTGCAATACGCTTGAGCTTGAGCTTGTCCGCTGCATGGTTGGCCAGCCCAGCGCCCAGGGCGTTGTCATTGGCCAGCAGGCGCCACGTGGTCTTGTAGCCTGGCTTGGTCAGGTTGGGGTTGGTGGCGGACGGAGTGACGTGGGGAATGCCACAGTCGTTGTAAATCTTGGAAGCGGGAATTGTGGTGCCCGAATTCAGGTGACCAGCCACGCCAGCAACCTTGGCATCGCACAGCTTCTGTGCCACGGCCGCGCCCTGCTTGGGATCGGCTGCATCGTCTTCGGCAACCAGCTCCAGCTTGACCTTCTTGCCACCGATCATCACGCCTGCGGCGTTCAGATCTTCAATGGCCATGCGGGCGCCGTTTTCATTGTCCTTGCCATAGGAAGCCTGAGCGCCAGAGATCGGTGCAACGTGACCAATCTTGACGACCATGTCCTGTGCCAACGCCACGCCGGCAGCGGCAGCGATAGCGGCAGCGACGGTAACTTTCAATTTCATTTGCATAGAGAACTCCAGAAAATAGCTAGGGGAAGCCGAATGTGAATGGTATCGTTCGACACCCGGCACGATACCCCAATCCGCGTCCTGTCAACATAGGGTTGACACCAACTCGGCACAAGAATGCAACATTAATTCGGCTTATGCGTCACGGCGCTTGGCCTGCAGGGCGTTGCTCACGGCGTGGCGGACCAGCGTCTCCAGATCACGCTTGAGCAAGGGCCGAAGCGTCTCTAGTTGCTCCAAAACCATTTGATCGATGGCCGCGCCTAGCCTTTGCTCCATCGACAACTCGACTTCTTTCACCACCCTCTGCACCAAACCTTCGGCCTCGTAGTCAATTCGCTTGGGTTCCCGCTTGGGCGCGGGTTTGCGAACCACCTCGGTCAGGGTGGGCACAAAACGTGGCGGGCTCTTGGGTACCGTTGACATCACCGCCCACCTTGAACCGCGAGATCGTGCCGCGTAATGCTGCAACTGCTGGCCAGGTAGTGCTTCCAGCGCTCCCGGGCACCTGAGCGCTCGGTGTCGTCCTGCGTCACCACCTCGGTCACGCGCTCGAACTGCTCAAATCCCGCTGGCACATGCCCCCCCAGATTAAGCAAGATATGGCGATGCGCGGGCTCTTCCAGGCTGCTCACCAGCACAATCGGCGAGCGCGCCACCACTTCAGTCGGTGCCGTGCCCAGGCAGTGCGGCAAGAACTCGGTTTCCGACATGGCCCACAGTGCCCGGTCAAGCGCCTGCAGGGTCTCAGGCGGGCCAATCACCACCACGCGCGTCCGCTGGCTCACGGCCTTGCGCAGCCAGCGGCAAGCGTACCCCAGCCGGTCATCGACATTGAAGTGAAAGGCAACGGCGGTCACTTGGAACCGGTCTGCGCCAGCAGGTAGTCCAGCAGCAATCCCACCGGCCTGCCGGTGGCGCCCTTGGCTAGTCCGCTCTTCCATGCGGTGCCGGCAATATCCAGATGCGCCCAGTCGTACTTGCCAGCAAAGCGCTGCAAGAACTTGGCGGCCGTGATGGCGCCACCCGCCCGCCCGCCGACGTTGGCCACATCCGCGAAATTGCTCTTGATCCCTTCGGCATACTCCTCATCCAGGGGCATGCGCCAGCACGGGTCAAGCGCCGAATCACCCGCCGCCAGCAGGGCTGTGGCCAGCGCGTCACTGGAGGCGAACAGGCCGCTTCGCACGCCACCCAGCGCGATCATGCAGGCGCCGGTCAGGGTGGCGATATCGATCACGGCGCGCGGCTTGAAGCGCTCTGCGTAGCTCAGCGCATCACACAACACCAGCCGGCCCTCGGCGTCGGTGTTGAGGATCTCGATGGTCTGGCCGCTCATGCTGGTCACCACATCGCTGGGCTTCACCGCGCGGCCATTGGGCAGGTTCTCGCAGGCCGGAATCAACCCGACCACGTTCATGGCGGGCTGCAGTTCCGCCAGCGCGCGAAACACGCCCAGGACGCTGGCCGCACCGGACATGTCGAACTTCATCTCGTCCATCTCGGGGCCGGGCTTGAGCGAGATGCCGCCGCTGTCAAACGTGATGCCCTTGCCCACCAGCACGCTAGGAGCCTGGGTCTTGGCCGCGCCGTTGTAACGCAGCACGATAAAGCGCAAGGGCTCGTCAGAGCCTTGAGCCACTGCCATGAAGGAGCCCATCTTGAGCTTGGCCACCTCTTTGGGGCCGAGCACGGTGCAATCAACCCTCGGGTACTTGGCCAGGGCCTTGGCGGCACCGGCCAGCAGCGTCGGCGTGGCGTAATTGGCCGGCCGATTGGCCCACTCCTTGGCCAACTCGATGCCCTTGACCGTGGCAACCACCCGATCGAACAATGGCTTGGAGGCCGCCACATTGGCGACACCAAGCACCACACGCTGCAGGGTCCGGCCCTCGGGCTTGGACTTGGTGGTGGTGTACACATAGCTGGCCTCGGCCACTCCAAGCAGGGCCGCGCGCACAGCGTCGTCACCCGGTGCCTGCGCAAAACAAATTGCCAACCGCTTCACCGGACTCGACTTGAGCGACGCCACACCGGCGGCGACGGCCTGGCGAACCTGCCGGGCCGACCCGTCGCCAGCCCCCAGCAGCACGGCCCGTGTGCAAGCCAGGCCTGGCGCCTGGTAAATCTGCAGCAGCTTGCCCACCTTGGTTTCAAGATCTCCCGCCTTGAGCGCCCGATTCACCAGTGCCGTCAAGGCATCCTTGCCGACACATGAATCGCCCGCCACGAGCACCAGCAATGCGTCGCACTTCTCGATCGCCGCCGTGGCGAGATCGAGTCTCTTGAGTTCAAAGTTCATAATCCGTCCTGTCTTTTACTTAACGCTCAATGTTATTCCATTCCTCCTTTCGGACTGAGTTGGCCCGCAGTTTCGGGGTGACCCTGGTGGTGCTGGTGACGGTCGTGATGACCATGATGCTGATCCGCACCCTGGGACAGGCGTCGCGCGGCACCTTCGACCCGGCAGACGTGATGCTGGTGATGGGCTATACGGTGTTGGGACATCTGCCGTCGATTCTCACGATGAGCCTCTTCATCGCCGTAGTCGGCACGCTCTCGCGCATGTACCGCGACAGCGAGATGGTGATCTGGTTTACCAGCGGGCGCGGCCTGACCAGCCTGCTAGGGCCCTTGTTCCGCTTTGCCTGGCCGGTCTTGCTGGGTGTCCTGTTACTGTCCGTGCTGGCCTGGCCCTGGTCGCAACAGCGCATCGTCGAGCTGCGCAACCTCTATGAAACACGGGGCGACCTCGATCGCGTGCAACCCGGCTTCTTTCAGGTGTCCGCAGCCGGGACACGCGTCTTCTTTATCGAGAAGGATCTGTCTGGCAGCGGCGAGGCCAAGAACGTGTTCATTGCGACCCAGGAGAACGGCAGGGAGACCGTGACGTCGGCCCGCAAGGGGCGGGTGGAAAGCCGCTCGGGCGAGCGCTTCCTGATGCTCGAACAAGGACAGCGGCTGGAGCGCGAAGTGGGCAAGACGGAACTCAAACTCAGCGAGTTCGAAAGTTACGCCCTGAAAATTGGCAGTGCCGAGATCAACCTGCAATCGTCTTCGCCTGAGCGCTCCCGCAATACCTTGGCGCTGATGACCGAGCCCACCAACACCAATCTGGGCGAGCTCTCCTGGCGGCTCGGTCTGGCCCTGGTCGCCATCAATCTGGTGGTGATGGGTCTTGTCATTTCGCACGTCAATCCGCGCGTGGGTCGCAGCGGCAACCTGATGTTTGCCCTTTTTGCTTTCGTGGTCTATTTCAACCTGACCAGCGTCGGAGTCAACTGGATCAGCAGCGGCCGCGTGCCGTTCGGTACCTTCATGCTGAGCCTGCATGGCGGCACGCTGGCCTGCGGCACCTTGTGGCTAATCGTGCGGCACAACCAGTTGTCGTGGCGCATGTTGCTGCCGCGACCGTCGCGCCAGCCGACGGTGGAGCCATCGTGAAGACCCTGCGGCGGCTGATTTATGGTGAGGTGATCGGTTCGATCACGTTTGTCACGCTCGGGTTCTTGTCGCTGTTCTTCTTTTTTGACTTCGTTGATGAGCTGTCCCTGGTTCGCGGCAAATCCAGTGTTGACTACGAGTTACTCGACGCCTTCCTGTACGTCGCCCTGCAGATACCCAACCATCTTTACCAGTTACTGCCGATTACGGCCCTGATTGGCACCATCTTCGTGATGGCGCGGCTGGCGCAGAGTTCAGAGTTCACGATCCTGCGCACCAGCGGGCTGGGTCCGTGGCGCGCGCTTCGCTTGCTCTCCATGTTGGGGCTGGGCCTGGTGCTGCTCACCTTCGTGGTGGGCGACTACCTGGCGCCGCTGGCAGACCGCAACGCCCAGTTGCTCAAGGCACGTTTCAAGGGGCAAATCAGCATCGGCAAGACCGGGGCCTGGCTGAAGGAGCGCCAGGCATACAGCCAAGTCGCCGTCAACGTGCGAGCCCTGGCACCCGATGCGAGCATGCGTGATGTGCACATCTTCGAGTTTGACAACCGCGGCTTGCTGATCTCCATGACCGTGGCCGAGCAGGCCCGATTTGGCAGTGACGAAGCGTGGCAATTGCAACAGGTCGAGCGCACTGAGTTCTCGGCACGCGGCACCGACGCGGCCCACGTTGACCGCCAAAAATTGGAGAGTTTTCGCTGGCCAACCAGCATCAGCGCCGAGATGGTGTCCGTCGCTGCCCTCAAACCCGAACGCATGAGCACGGTTGACCTGTATCAATACATCCGTCACCTTGACGCCAACGCACAATCGGCCCAGCGTTATGAAATCGAGTTCTGGCGCAAGGTGTTTTACCCCTTGAGTTGCCTGGTCATGGTGGTGCTGGCGCTGCCCTTCGCTTACCTGCACTTCCGATCGGCGGGCATCGCCACCTACGTTTTTGGCGGCGTGATGGCCGGCATCAGTTTCTTTCTGCTCAACAACGTGTTTGGCTATGTTGGCAATCTCAACCACTGGCAGCCCTGGCTCACCGCAGCGCTGCCGGGCATCATTTACTCCGTGCTGTCCTTGAGCGCATTTGGCTGGCTGGTGCTGCGACGGTAGTCCCCATGACCCCTACTCCCCTTCCCCTGCATGCGGTTGTGCTCTTCGGCCATGGCTCGCGCGACCCGCTCTGGCGCCAACCGATCGAAGCCGTGGCGGCACGCATGCGCCAGACTGCACCGGACGTCCTGGTCCGCTGCGCCTACCTGGAGCTGACCGAGCCAAACTTGCCGACGGCAGTGGCCGAACTGGCCGCGCTGGGCATCACGTCGCTTTGCGTGGTGCCGCTGTTTCTGGGTGTTGGCCGTCACGCGCGCGAGGATCTGCCGGTGCTGATGCAGGACTTGCGCCACCTCTATCCGCAGGTTGCCATCAGCCTCAAACCCGCCATCGGCGAAGACCCTCAACTGATAGGCCTGATCGCGGAGTTGTCACTGCGACCCTAGTTCTTATATCCGCAGGGCATAATTATTTGAATTGTTAGCCTGAATGCGATATGAATCTACACCAATTCCGCTTTGTCCAAGAGGCCGTGCGGCGCAACCTGAACCTCACCGAAGCGGCCAAGGCTCTGCACACCTCACAACCCGGCGTTTCCAAGGCCATCATTGAGCTGGAAGAAGAGTTGGGCGTGGAGATCTTCGCGCGCCACGGCAAGCGACTCAAACGCGTGACCGAGCCCGGCCAGCACGTACTCAAAAGCATCGACCTGATCATGCGCGAGTTGGGCAACCTCAAGCGCATTGGCGAGCAATACAGCGCGCAGGACAGCGGCACCCTGTCGATTGCCACCACCCACACCCAGGCCCGCTATGTGCTGCCCGAGCCGGTGGCCAAACTGCGCGAGGCCTTTCCCAAGGTCAACGTCAGCCTACACCAAGGCTCGCCCGACCAGGTGGCGCAAATGCTGATTGACGAAGTTGCCGAGATCGGCGTGGCCACCGAATCCCTGGCGGACTACTCCGAGCTGGTGACCATGCCTTGCTACGAATGGCAACACATGCTGGTGCTGCCCATCGGCCACCCCCTGTGCCTGAAGGAGCGGGTGACACTGGAAGACATTGCCAGCGAGCCGCTGATCACCTACCACCCCTCCTTTACCGGTCGCACCAAGATCGACCACGCCTTTGCCGTGCGCAAGCTGCAGCCGCGCGTGGCACTGGAAGCGATTGACTCGGACGTCATCAAGACCTATGTCCGCCTGGGGCTTGGCATCGGCATCGCCGCCGAAATGGCGGTACGTGATGTCAGTGGCGACGGCGGCGCCAGTGGTCTGGTGGTGCGCCCTGCCGGCTACCTGTTTGGGCAGAACGTGGCGCGGGTGGCCTTCAAGCGCGGCGTCTACCTGCGCAACTTTGTCTACACCTTTGCCGAACTGCTGAGCGATCGGCTGGACCGCCACCTGATCGCCCGCGCCATGACCGGGCAGGCCAACGACTACGAGCTGTAGCGCCCTGCCCGCTCGCTTTAACCACCCACCGATAGACCCTGCGCACCATGGCCGACCCGATTGCCTTCACACCGCCCCTTGTCAGCAAGCTGCCCGCTGTGGGCACCACCATCTTCACCGTCATGTCCACGCTCGCGGCGGAACACGGCGCGGTCAATCTGGGGCAGGGTTTTCCGGACTTTGATTGCGCGCCCGAGCTGATCGCCGCCGTGAGCCAGGCCATGAATCAGGGCCACAACCAGTACCCACCCATGCCCGGTGTGCCGGTGCTGCGCGAGGCCATCGCGGTCAAGATCCAGGCCTTGTACGGCCGCAGCTACCGCGCCGCTGATGAGATCACCGTCACCGCCGGCGCAACCCAGGCCATCCTGACCGCCATCCTGGCCGTCGTTCATGCCGGCGACGAAGTGATCGTGCTGGAGCCCTGCTACGACAGCTATGGCCCCAACATCACGCTGGCTGGCGGCACCGTGGTGCGGGTGCCGCTGACCCCGGGCACGTTTCGCCCGGACTTCGACAAAATCGCGGCTGCGCTGACACCACGCACCCGCGCCATCATCATCAACACCCCGCACAACCCCAGCGCCACCGTCTGGAGCGAGCAGGACATGCTGCGCCTGCAGGCAATGCTGGCGCCCACCAGCGTACTGCTGATCAGCGACGAGGTGTATGAGCACATGGTGTTCGACGGCCAACCGCATCAAAGCGCGGCACGCTTCCCCGGCCTGGCGGCACGCGCCTTTATCGTGTCCAGCTTTGGCAAGACCTACCATGTGACCGGCTGGAAGGTGGGCTACGTCGCCGCCCCGGCCAGCCTGACGGCTGAGTTTCGCAAGGTACACCAGTTCAATGTGTTCACGGTCAACACGCCGATGCAGCATGGGCTGGCGCAGTACATGGCCAACCCCGCGCCGCACCTGGGCTTGCCGGCCTTCTACCAACGCAAGCGCGAGCTGTTTCGCCAGGGGCTGCAGGCCACCCTCTTCAAGCTGCTGCCGTGCCAGGGCAGCTATTTCCAGTGCGTCGACATCTCGGACGTCAGCCCACTTGGCGAGGCCGATTTCTGCAAGTGGCTCACCACAGAGATAGGCGTGGCCGCCATTCCGCTGTCCGCCTTCTACGGCGACGGCTTCGACCAGCGCGTGGTGCGCTTTTGCTTTGCCAAGAAGGACGAAACCTTGCAAGCGGCGATTGAGCGGCTGGCCCGCTTGTAATTGGCCCAGCCACGCTGCCACATTAAATCCTGCCTTCCTCCACTGCATGGCAAGCGATCCTGACACCGGCAATCGTCAGCAAGGCCGGGCGTTCGGCTTTGCAGCGGTCACTCACATGCGGGCAGCGCGGGTGAAAAGTGCAACCCGTGGGTGGGTTAAGCGGGTTGGGCACCTCGCCTTGCACCGGCGTGCGGGCGCGCCCGGTGTCATGCATCTTGGGGATCGCATCAATCAGCATGCGGGTGTAGGGGTGGCGCGGGTTGTCAAACAGTTCATGTTTGTTGGCCAGCTCGACCAGGCGCCCGAGGTACATCACGCCAACCTGGTCGCTCACGTGGCGCACCACCGCCAGGTTGTGCGAAATAAACAGGTAGGTGAGCCCGCGCTCTCGCTGCAGGTCTTTCATGATGTTGAGCACCTGCGCCTGCACACTGACATCCAGCGCGGAGGTGGGCTCGTCGCACACCAAGAACTCGGGTTCGGTCGCAAGCGCCCGGGCAATCGAGATGCGTTGGCGCTGGCCGCCGGAGAACTGGTGCGGGTACTTGACCATGTCGAGCGGGCTCAGTCCCACGGACTTCAGCAGCGCGCCCACGCGCGCCTTGAGTTCTGCCTCATCGGTGATCAGGCGGTGCTCCTTGAGCGGCTCACCCACGATATCTTCCACGATCCAGCGCGGGTTCAAGGACGCATAGGGGTCCTGAAAAATCATCTGGATGCGTCGGCGCAGTGGCGCGGCTTGGGCGGTTTTGAAGATGGCATGGGCGTCCTGGTCGTCAAAGGTCAGGTGACCGCGGGTCGGCTCGTACAAGCCCACCAGCAGCCGCGCCACGGTACTCTTGCCGCAGCCAGACTCGCCCACCAAGGCCAGGGTTTTGCCCTTTTCGATGTCAAAACTCACACCGTCAACGGCGTTGAGCAACTGGCGAGGTTTACCCTCCAGCACCCGGTTCAACCAGGGCGGCGAGACATCAAAGGTTTTGGCCAGGTCATGGGCCTGCACCAAGGGGGCAGCCGAGGCGATGGGTGTGCTCATGTGGCGCTCCCGGCGTGTAGCCAGCAGGCCGACTGGGTGGCCGCGGCGGCCATCAGATTGGGCCGGTCTTGTCGACACCGGTCAAAAGCCTTGGGGCAACGCGGGTTGAACGCACAGCCTTTGGGAATGGCGTTCAGGCGGGGCATGGCGCCGTCAATCTGGTTCAGGCGCTCACGGTCCTGGGTAATGTCGGGAATAGCGGCCATCAGGCCCTCGGTATAGGGGTGCGAGGGGCGGTTGATCACCTCGTGCACCGGGCCGACTTCGGCAATGCGTCCGGCATACATCACCGCGACGCGGTCGCAGGTTTCGGCGATCACACCCATGTCGTGGGTGATCAGCATGACAGCAGCTCCATGCTGTTTGCAGACACGCTTGAGCAGCATGATGATTTGCGCCTGAATCGAGACGTCCAACGCCGTAGTGGGCTCGTCGGCCACGATGAGCTTGGGCTCTGCCGCCAAAGCCAGGGCAATCACCACGCGTTGGCGCATTCCGCCCGAGAACTGGTGTGGGTAGTGCCCCATGCGCTGCTCGGCCGCCGGTATGCCGGTGTCTTGCAACAGGGAAATGGCACGCTCTCGGGCTTGCTTGGCGCTCAGGGGCAAGTGCGCCAGAACGGTCTCGACCAGCTGCTGCCCCACGGTGTAGAGCGGGTTGAGCGAGGTCAGGGGGTCCTGAAAAATGGCGCCAATCTTGCGGCCGCGGATGTGGCGCATGCGCTCGTAAGGCAAGCCGTCAATACGCTCGCCTTCCAGAATGATCTGCCCGCCGCCAATTCGTCCCGGTGGCTCCAGCAGGCCAATGATGGCGGCGCCGGTCAGGGACTTGCCAGCGCCCGACTCGCCCACCACGCCCAGAATTTCGCCTGGCGCAATTTCAAATGAGATGTCGTCCAGCGCGCGCAAGGTCCCGTGCCGCCCCGGGAACTCGACGATCAGATTTTTGACTTGTAAAAGACTCATGGTGTTGGGGTGCGGGTTCAGCGCAGGCGCGGGTTGGTGGCGTCGCGCAGCCAGTCGCCCAGCAGGTTCACGCTCAGCGCGATGATGACCAGCATCAGCCCGGGGAAAACGGTGATCCACCATTCGCCTGAAAAGAGGTAATCGTTGCCAATGCGAATCAGCGTGCCCAGCGAGGGCGAGGTCGGCGGCGCCCCGACGCCCAGAAACGACAGCGTGGCCTCGGTGATGATGGCGGTGGCGACTTGAATGGTGGCCAGCACCATGACTGGGCCCATGACGTTGGGCAGCACATGGCGGCGCATGATGCGCAGCGGCGCCACGCCGGTGACGCGAGCGGCTTGCACGTATTCCTTGTTACGCTCCACCAGCGTGGAGCCGCGCACCGTGCGGGCGTATTGCACCCAGCCAGTCAAGGTGATGGACACAATCAACACCACCAGTGCCAGCGAGTCCTGCGCGTTGGGGAACAACACCCGTCCCACGCCGGCAATCAGCAGGGCCACCAAAATGGCGGGGAAGGACAGCATCACATCGCACAGGCGCATCAGGGCCGCGTCAATCCAGCCGCCATAAAAGCCGGCCAGCAAGCCCAGGGCCACGCCGATGATCACCGACAGCACCACCGAGGAAAAGCCGACCGCGAGCGAAATGCGCGCGCCATACATCAGGGCAGACAGGATGTCGCGCCCCTGGTCGTCGGTGCCCAGCAGGTACTTGCTGGAGCCACCTGTGGACCAGGCGGGGGGCAGGCGGGCATCGCTGAGTTCCAGTGTGACCAGGTCAAACGGATTGTGTGGCGCGACAAACCCGGCAAAGACCGAGCAGAAAATGCAGATCAGGGCCACCAGCGCGGCGCCGATCGCGACCGGTGAGGTGCGAAAGCTGTAGCCGACGTCACTGTGCCAAAGTCGGGGAAGAAACGAGGTCATGAGGCGTTGTTTGTCGTGTGTTGTGGCAAAAACATGCAAGCACAGCGCGGTTCAGTGGCCCGCCGCACCCTCCACGCGCAGGCGGGGATCGACCACAAAATACAGCAGATCAACCACCAGGTTGATGACCACAAAAATGAGCGAGATCAGGCACAGATAGGCTGCCATCACCGGAATGTCGGCGAAGGTCACCGCCTGAATGAACAGCAGACCCATACCGGGCCACTGAAACACGGTCTCGGTGATGATGGCAAAGGCAATCAGGCCGCCAATTTGCAGGCCGGTGATGGTCATCACCGGCACCAAGGTGTTCTTGAGCGCATGGCCGAAATAGACCGCGCGGTTGGACAGGCCGCGGGCCCGCGCGAACTTGATGTAGTCGGTGCGCAGCACCTCCAGCATTTCAGCGCGCACCAGTCGCATGATCAGCGTGAGCTGAAAAATCGCCAGGGTGGTGGCTGGCAACACAATGTGGTGCCAGCCCTTGGCGGTCATCAAGCCACTGCTCCACCAGCCCATTTGCACCACCTCGCCGCGCCCAAAACTGGGAAACCAGCCCAGCGTCACAGCAAACAACAATATCAACAGGATACCAATCAGGAAGGTCGGCAAGGACACCCCCAGCAGCGAAATCATCATGAGTACCTGACTCACGAAACTGCCCCGGCGCAGCGCCGCGTACACGCCCATGGGCACGCCGATCAGCAGCGCGATCAGGGCCGCCACCAGGGCCAGCTCCAGCGTCGCCGGAAAGCGCTCGGCGATCAGACGCGAGACTTTGGCGGCCTGGCGCAAACTCAAGCCAAATTCACCCTGAACCGCATTGCCCAAAAAGTGAACAAACTGCACCACAAACGACCGGTCAAGCCCCAGGTCGGCACGTAGCTGCCTGATCTGCTCCGTGGTGGCGTCCTGGCCCAACAGAAACACCACCGGATCGCCCACATACTGGAACAGCATGAACGCGATGAAGGCGACCGTGACCATCACGATGACGGACTGAAACAGGCGGCGCAGAATAAAGGCAAGCATGAGGTGGGTGCGGAAATCAGATGCAAAGGACTTTGCAGCAGTTACCGCCGCACAACAAGCGGATTTTCCCTCGGATTGCCGGTTGCCATGCCGCTGTGGCGCCGCTGTGCCAGAGGGTTATCAGCCCGCGGTCGATGAGATCATCCGCGCGCCGAGACAAGCGGGTTGATCGCGACGGCGCCGCCCGCGCGGCCTACAGCAAATCCCGCAACTGGTAATACGCCATGCCCATCGCCAGGCTGGGCATGCGCAACAGCTTGCCGCCAGGGAAGTGGCGGTGCTTCAGGCGCGCGAACACATCAAAGCGGCTGGCCTGGCCTTCAATGGCCTGCGCCACCAGCTTGCCGGCCAACCCGGTCAACGCGACGCCGTGGCCGCTGAAGCCCTGCAGGTAGTACACGTTGGCGCCCAGCCGCCCGAAGTCGGGGGCGCGGTTCATGCTGATGTCGACGAAGCCGCCCCAGACGTAATCGATCGGCGCGGCCTGCAGCTCGGGGAACACCTGGCCCATGCGCCGCGCCATGCTGTGGCGCAGGTTGGCCGGCGTGGCGGTGGTGTAGCTGACGCGCCCGCCAAACAGCATGCGGTGATCAGCGCTGAAGCGGTAGTAGTCCAGCACAAAGTTGTTGTCGCACACCGAGGCGTTGCTCGGGATCAGGCGCCGGCACAGGGCTGGGTCCAGCGGTGCGGTGGCCACCATGTAGGTGCCCACCGGCATGATGCGCGGCGTCAGCTCTGGCGCCACCTGCGGGCCATATTCGGCCAGCGTACAGTTGCCCGCCAGCACGGCAAAGCCCGCCGACACCGTACCCTGGGCGGTGATGGCCGTCAGCCCGGCGCCGCGTTTCAGCGCCGTCACCGGCGACTGCTCGAAGATGCGCACGCCCACTTGCCGTGCCGCGCGCGCCAGACCCAGGCCAAACTTGAGCGGGTGCAGGTGGCCGGACACTTGCTCGTAGGCCGCCAGGCAATACCGCGTGCTGCCGATATGGCGCGACAGGTCGGCGCCGCGCGCCAGGTCGCATGCCAGGCCGTAGCGCTCTTGCATGGTCTTCAGGTCGGCCTCCAGCGCGCGTGCCTTGCGTGGCGAGTCGGCCACGTACAGGTAGCCGTGCACGCGTTCGCAGTCGATCTGGTGCTGCGCGATGCGCTCGTCCATCAGGCCAATCGCCTCGATCGACATGTCCCAGGCCAGGCGCGCGTCGGCCAGGCCTAGCTGTTCTTCAAACGGCTCCTGGCCGCTGGCAAACCCGACAATCGCCTGCCCACCGTTGCGCCCCGAGGCGCCGCTGCAGACCCGGTCGGCCTCCAGTACCACCACGCTCAAACCCCGCTGGGCCAGCTCGATCGCGGCTGACAGCCCGGCATAGCCCGCGCCCACCACCACCACATCCGCCTGCTGCGTGCCATGCAGCGCAGGTGACAGGGCCGGCCGCTGCACGCTGGCCTCGTAATAGCTGTTGCGGTTGAGCTGCGTGTCCGATCCGATCAACGAGGGCGTGAACATGGCCGCCCCTCCTCAAGCGCGCTTGGCGATCTGGCCACACAGGTAGGTCCAGACCAGCGTGGCGGCCACGTTGCTGGTCAACTCCGCATGGTCATAGGCGGGCGCCACTTCCACACAGTCCATGCCGATCATGTTGAGGCCGGCCAGGGATTCCAGCAGCGTCAGCACCTGCGAGCTGCTTAAGCCCCCCGGCTCAGGCGTGCCGGTGCCGGGCGCGAAGGCCGGGTCCAGGCAATCAATGTCCAGCGTCAGGTAGCAATGCCGCTGGCCCAGCCGCGCCGTGATCTGCTGCACCACCGGCTGCAGTGCGGCGCCATCGAGCCCGCGCAATTGGCGTGCGGTGAAAATCATGCCACCTTGGTCCTGCACGTACTCGCGGGCGGCGCGCTCGCCGCTGGAGCGCAGGCCAATTTGCACAGCGTGTTGCGGGCTTACCAGGCCTTCCTGAATGGCTTCATAGGTCCATGTGCCGTGGCCGGATGGCTCGCCAAAATGGTCTTGCCAGGTGTCGCAATGCGCGTCGAAATGCACCAGCGCCAGCGGCCCGTGCTGCGCCTTGGCGGCACGCAGCAAGGCCAGCGTGACGGAGTGATCGCCCCCCAGAAAGACGCAGTGGTGGCGCGCCATCAGCACTGCAGCCTGCGCTTGGATTTGCGCGCGCACCTCCGTCAGCGGCGAGGCATTGGGCAGGCGCATATCGCCCGCGTCGCCCAAGTGGCCCAAGGGCGAGACCTCAAAGAAGGGGTGCAAGCCATCACACAGCATCAGGCTGGCGCGGCGAATCTCCTGCGGGCCAAAGCGCGCACCGGGCCGGTTGGTGACCGCGCCGTCAAACGGCACACCCGCCACGGCAAAGCGTTGCGCCGCCAACTCGGGCGCGGCAAGAAAACGGTTGCTGTTGTTGGCGTATGCAAATTGACCCAGGCTCATGGCGGCATCCTGCGGAAGTAGGAGCCCAAGTGTCCATGAATCCGCTGGCACCGATGGGGCCAATTCGGCCCCAAGTCAGGCGGCCACTCAACGCTGCGTCGTCTCGGCCCGGATGGCCAGCCACTTGCCGGCGCGTTTTTCCAGCACATAGGTCTCGATGGACTCCAGCCGATAGGCCAAGCCCTTGCGTTTGCCTTGCTCGATCACCACCGAGCTGACCTCGATGCGGCCGCAGGCGCCTGGCTCGGTTGGCCGGCCCTCGATCGACAGCCGGCGCTGCCTGAAATCGGTCAGACCTTGCAACGCGGCAACCGTGCTCTGCGCGAACTCATCGCGCCCAAGGTCGAGGGTCGCCGTGCCTGCATCCTGGCCGTGCACCGTCGCCCGCACCGTGAACTCTGGGGCGACCAGGCGAAGAATAGCGCCAGGCCGACGTTTGGCAATGCCTGCATCCAATTGACCCAGCCAACTCCTGGCGACGCGGGCGGCCCCACACGCATCGCTCGGGCGGACAGCAGGGGTCGCGGGTTTTGCGGCATCCGGGGCGCGATCACTCGGGGCGGGTGCAGCCGCCAACTGCGCTGGCAGCGACTTGCGTCGCTCCTCGAGTTGTCGGCGTGACTCCTCGTCACTGGCTTGCGACAACTGATCAAGCTCGGCATCAAACTGGCCCGGCACATAGAAAGCTGGCACCTTGTCCAGCAGAACAGGCAGCAGCAAGCTCATCAAGGCTCGGGTCCTGGGCAGCGCTGGCGAGCGCGCAAACCCGACCTTGCCAGGGTCCACGTCAAGGCGGTTGCCGCGGGCGTCCAGGGTGGTGCCGCCACGGTTGACCTTGTCGTAGGTGCCCGCTGTCTGTGCCAGCGCCTCGCCAAGTTCCAGCGTCATGACGTAGGGCTCATGGTCGGTGCCGCGTATACCGATGGTTGCCGTGGGCGTGAGTATGCGATGCCCGTCGCGGTTGCTCTGGCCAATCCAGCCGGTGATCATCCGCAGAGCACCAACGACGATGCGCACGGCAAACTCATCGTTGGACCGGCCGTCGGCGACAAACCTCTCCGCCACAAACACAGCCCCCGGTCGCACGGCCATCCAGCCCGCATCGTCGGTCCTGAGCAGCGCCTCGGAGCTTGCCGCGGCTCGCACACTCTCGCCGACAAAAACCGGGTCGCCTTCGCGCAGCTTGCGCGGCTTGCCGCTGGCGCCGACAGTCGCGCTGACATCGCCACTGAGGCGCCAGACCACCGCGAAGCGCTTGCCGGCCTTCTCGGACGTACCAGCCGCCGCGCCATCGGCCGCGGCAGCCAGGTTGCCCATGCCGACCGCGGCAAACGCAGCCAGCAGCACCAACACACAACCCAGGGCACGCGTGGCGGTGCGATCAGGCAATCTGTACATTTCTATACCCCCGTCCGAAGACGATAACTGGCCGGATGAACTCGTGAAAGCGGCCTGGTCGACCGCGCTGCTTGCAGTATCTGGACCATTCCCCGACTTGTCAAATTTCCGGCCCGCGCGCAAGTGCCGGGGTCAATCGGTCTTTTCGGTGCCGCGTACGAACTCATAGTCTTTACTGGCGCCACTGGCATCATGAAAGACGCCTCGGCCGTGGCGCACGCCGGCCTCGAACAACCCTTCGTATCGGTCACCATTGGCATAGAAGTGGGTCCCTGTGCCGGCCTGCATGCCGCCTTTGAACGCGCCCTCATAGCGGTCACGGTTCGCAAAGTGGTGAACCCCGACGCCGTCCTTCACGTTGCGCCGGAATTCGCCCTCATAACGGTCGCCGCTTGCCAGGTACAGCTTGCCCTTGCCTTCGAACATGCCGTTGTCGAATTGACCCTCATAGCGCCCGCCATTGGCATAGCGATAAGTACCCGCTCCCTGCTTGACGCCGCGTTTGAACTCGCCCTCGTAACGGTCCCCGCTGGTGTGAACATAGACGCCCACGCCATGCGCCAGATTGTCCACGTAGGGGCCTTCGTAACGCTCCCCGTTGGCAAAGCTGTAGACCCCGCGCCCCTCCTTGATGCCACGCTGGTAGTCGCCCACAAAGCGGTCGCCACTGGCATAAGCGAAGCTACCCTTGCCGTGAAACTGCCCGTCCAGGAATTGGCCCTCGTAGCGGTCCTTGTTGGCAAACAGATAGGTGCCCTGGCCGTGCTTGATACCACGTTTGAACTCACCCTCATAGCGGTCACCCGAGGCAAACAGCATCACCCCTTGGCCCGTGAAGTTGTTGTCCTCCAACTGGCCCTCGTAGCGGTCACCATTGGCAAACTGGTACTTGCCGCGGCCCGTGCGAACCAGGCCGACGGTCTCGCCGTCGTACTTGTCGCCATTGGGCAAGGTGTAACTGGCCAAGACCGCCGCGCCCGCGGGAGGCGATGTGGGCGCCGCCATGGCAGCAGCGGGCGTCGCCTGCGCCGGGGTTGGAGTCGCGGTTGGGGTTGACGCGGCGGTGGACGTTGCCGCCTTGGCTGCTGCCAACACGGGCGACGGGGGGCTTGTTGGCGGCGCGGTCGCGCCACGCCCCTTGAAACGGGCGATGTTGGCGCGCGCCAGGCCCGCATAACGACCGTTTGGATAGGCGCCCAGGTAGGCTTCATAGCCTTCAGCGTTGTCGGGTGCCTTGGTGTCCTGCCAGAACTGGTCTTCGCGGGCGGAGTCCCCTGGCAATACAACCGGAGCAGCCGACGCAGCCCCGCTTGGCCCGCCCGGTCCGGCAAAGAAGAAGTCGCCGCTTGAGTCGTTCACGATCAGGGGCCGCTGGTTGTGGCTGACCGACAGCGCCAGTTGCTCGACCGCGCTCTTGACCTCGATCGCCAGCGCCTCCACGCTCAGGCCCGGCCGACGCATGCGGGCGGTGAATTCGCGGGTAAACAGGCCATTGGGGTGGTTGTCCTTGTCGTTGAGCGAGTCGAGCGCCCGCTGATTCTTGCCCGCCGAGAAGATCACCATCTGACCCTTGGCCAGATCCGGCGCGTTGAGGCCGCGCGCCACGCCAATGGTGCGACCGCGTGAACGCAACGGGTTGTCTCGACAGGCATCCACGATGATCAGGCTGAAGCGCGGCTTGATCCGGTCGAGCTCTTCCAGCAGGCCATTGACCGAGTAGGAAACTTTCTCGATCTGGGACTGGGTCTCGCCTTCGATATCAGTTGGCAGCAGGTAGCTACCCCGGTCGGTCTGCACACCGTGCCCGGCATAGAACACGGCGATCTCGTCGCCGCCCTTGACCAGGTCGAAGAACACCTCGAAGGCCACCACCATCTGCTTGAACGTGAGGTTGTGGTGGCGCTTGACCTCGAAACCGGACAGTTCGAGTTCACGCGCCATGGCATCGGCGTCGTTGACCGCCTTCTCCAGCTTGGTGACCTGAAAATAGTTGTCGTTGCCAATCACCAGCGCAACCCGACGCGCCTGCACCGACGCCGCAGCCAGGCACAGCAGGATGCCTAAAAAAATCGAGCCATAACGCCGGGCTTTCATGTTGCCGTGCTTCCTTGTGCTGAGACCTGCGCAGAAGTCTACTCCAGCCGATGCCCGTTCAGGCCATGTTCTGGCGCATTTGACGATAGTCCCGTGGCGAGACGCCCAGATGACGGCGAAACGCCCTGGCGAAGGCACTGTGGTCGGCAAAGCCGCTGTCGGCGGCCACCTGTGCAATCGTCGCGGTCGAGTCGAGCTGGGCCACGGCGGACTCCAGCCGCAAGGACAGCAGCCATCGACTGGGCGTGAGCTGCAGCAGTGCCAGCAAGTGGCGCTCCAGTTGTGCCACCGACAAGCCAGCTTGTCGGGCCAGGTCTGCCACGCCCAGCGGATCGGTGCAGTGCTGGCGCGCCCAGGCCAAGCTGCTGCTCAGCCGCTGGTAGACCGGGTCGTAAGTCGTCGGCCCCTTGAGGTCACGCGAGATGCCCACCATGCCCCGCACCGTGCCGTCCTCCCGCACCGGGTGTTTGACGGTCAGGCACCAGCCGGACTGCCCGCCCGGAAACAGGTGCCGCTCCAGCAGGTCATGCAGGCTGGCGCCGCTGCGGATCACCTGCAAGTCCTGCTGCCAGTAGTGCTGGCCCAAAGGTGCTGGAAACACCTGTGCCGCCGTCTTTCCACGCAACTCGCTCAGTTCCCGCAGCCCCAGGCGGCGCAGCAGGGTTTGGTTGGCATGGGTATAGCGGCCCTGCGTGTCTTTGCTGAAATACACCACGTCGGGCAATCGGTCGAACAACGCGTGTTGGGCGGTACACAGGTCCATAGCGCCGCATTGTGCCGAATTCTGCATGGAGAAGTCGGACTTTGATCTAGCCGCGATGATCGAGTTTGGACAGAATCGGGCCATGGACAAGATTCAATGCGTGGATTCCCACACCGGCGGCGAGCCAACCCGGCTGGTGGTCTCCGGTTTTCCCGATGTGGCCGGCCTACCTCTGGTTGACGCGGTGACTTGCTTGCGCACGCAGCACGACCACTACCGCAGGGCCACCGTCTGCGAGCCGCGCGGCAACGACGTGCTGGTGGGCGCGCTGCTGCTGCCACCGGTCAACCCGGACTCACTGGCCTCGGTCATCTTCTTCAACAACGTGGGTTACCTCGGCATGTGTGGCCACGGCACCATCGGCCTGATGGCGACACTGGCGTACCTCGGTCGCATCACGCCGGGCAGTTATGCCATCGACACACCCGTGGGCACGGTTCAGGCGCACTTGCATGGAAAGGGTCGCGTGTCGGTCAACAACGTCGCGGCCTACCGGCACTTGGCTGGCGCCGCGTTGGAGGTTGCGGGATACGGCCGGGTGGTGGGCGACGTGGCCTGGGGTGGCAACTGGTTCTTTCTGTTGGACGCGGGGCAGCTGCCGCTGACGCTGGCCGGGGTCGACGCCCTCACGCACTTTGCGCAGGCCGTGCGTCAGGCGCTGCGCGCCCAGGATGTGACCGGGCGCGATGGTGCCGAGATTGACCACATCGAGCTGATGGGTGCCGCCCACGCCGCGGGCCACGACGGCCGCAACTTCGTGTTGTGCCCCGGCGGCGCCTTTGACCGCTCGCCCTGCGGCACCGGCACCAGCGCCAAGCTGGCCTGCCTGGCGGCCGACGGCAAGCTGGCCGAAGGCGCCGTCTGGCGCCAGGAGAGCGTGACCGGCAGTGTGTTCGAAGGCCAGTACCGGCGCGAAGGCGGTCTGGTCTACCCGACCATCACCGGCCAGGCCCACCTGTCGGGCGAGCTCACGCTGTTGCTGGACCCGACCGATCCGCTGTGCTGGGGCGGCACAACGTGAGCCCCGCGGGTCAGACCACCTCGCGCAGCGACGTGCCGTGACCCCAAGGACCACAACGGGGCTTCGGGGGCACCGCGCCCCCACCCCACAACCCACCCCAAGAAAGCACCGTCCATGTCCACCTTCTGGCAAGGCGTACTGCCCGCTATCACCACGCCATTCCTCGACACCGGCGAGGTCGACCACGCCTTTCTGGCCCGCCACGTCACGCAGATGATGGATGCAGGCAGCACCGGCATTGTGCCGCTGGGCTCGCTGGGCGAGACCGCCACCTTGAGCGTCGAGGAGAAGCGCGCCGTGCTGCGCACCGTGGTCACTGCAGTGGCCGGGCGCGGCGCGGTGGTGCCGGGGGTGGCCGCCCTGGCCACGCGCGATGCGGTGGCCTTTGCGCAACTGGCGCAGGCCGAGGGCTGCCAGGGCCTGATGGTGCTGCCGCCTTACGTCTACTCCACTGACTGGCGCGAGATGAAAGCCCACGTCAGCGCCGTGATTGGCGCCACTACGCTACCCTGCATGCTGTACAACAACCCAATTGCCTACAAGACCGACTTCACGGCCTCGCAGATGAAAGAGCTCACCGAGCAACACGCCAACTTGGTCGCCGTCAAGGAGTCCAGCGCCGACGTGCGCCGCATCGCCGCGATCAAGTCGGCGCTGGGTCAGCGCCTGCACATTCTGGTGGGCGTGGACGACCTGATCGTCGAAGGCGTCGCGGCCGGTGCCACCGGCTGGGTGGCCGGGTTGGTCAACGCCTTTCCGCATGAGTCCATCACCCTGTTCAAGCTGGCGCGGGCCGGCCGCTGGACTGAGGCCGAGCCGCTGTACCACTGGTTTCTGCCGCTCTTGCGCATGGACGTGAGCCCTAAGTTCGTGCAACTGATCAAGCTGGTGCAGTCGCGCGTCGGCAGGGGCAGCGCGGCCGTGCGTGCGCCGCGCCTGCTGCTGGTGGGCGAGGAATTGGATCAGGCCAACGCCATCATCACGCTGGCCCTTGCCAACAAGCCAGTTCTGCCGGCCTGCTGAATGCCCCCATGACCCACATCAGCCACTCACTGGATGCGGAAGTGATCGTCATCGGCGCCGGTGTGATTGGCGCCGCCTGCGCGTTCCGGCTGGCACAGGCGGGGCGCGAGGTGTTGCTGCTTGACGCGGGCGAAGTGGGCATGGGCGCCAGCTTTGGCAACGCCGGCCACATCGCCACCGAGCAACTGTTCCCACTGGCCAGCCCCGAGGTGATCCGCAACAGCTGGCGCTACCTACAGGGTGCCGACGGCCCCTTGCGGCTGCGTCTGGGCTACCTGCTGCCAATCCTGCCCTGGCTGGCGCGCTTCGTCTGGGCTGCGCGACCAAGGTCCTTTGCGCGCGGCGTGGCGGCACTGCTGGCTTTGCAGGAAAGCGCCCGGGACGACCTGGCACAGCTGCTCAAAGACGCGGGTGCCGCTCACCTGCTGCACCTGGACGGCCACCTGGAAGTCTGGGAAAGCATGGCCGGGCGCAGCGCGGCACTGACGCTGGCACGGCGACTGCGGCCCTACGGCATCGAGTCCGTGCCCGTGTCCGCCAGCGCGCTGCACGAAGACACGTCCGCGCTCAGCGCCAGCGTGCAGGGCGGTGTTCACTACTTCGACAGCGGCCATGTTGACGACCCGCACGCCGTTTGCACCACCCTGGCACGGGGCTTGCTGCAACGCGGCGGACGCATCCTGGAGGGTCGGGTCGAACAGTTGCAGGCGATCACCAGCAACTGCGTCTCGCTGAGCCTGCAAGACGGCAGCACCTTGCGCGCGCAGCGCGTCCTGGTCTGCGCCGGGGCCTGGTCCAAGCCGCTGGCCGCCAGTCTGGGCTACCACGTGCCGCTGGACACCGAGCGCGGCTACCAGATCACCGTTGCGC
>JADKEH010000002.1 GCA_016718155.1 Candidatus Rhodoferax randersensis
GGCGCCAGACCAAAGCGGTTACCCAATTTGTAGGCCTGCTCGATTGGCCGCAGATTCACTGGCACCATGGCGCGGATTTCCTTGCCCATGATCGGGTCACCAAAGGACTTGAGGTACTCCCCGATCGCGCCCGCCACACAACTCATCAGGACATCGTTGATGGAACAGTTCAATGCCTTGCCCACCGCCTTGACTTCCTCCAAGGGAATAGGCGCGCACCACGCCACCCGCTTGCGGTGGCCCGGCACGCCCTTGAGCCGAGTTGAGGAGTCGTCTGGCATCAGGACCAGGGCGGCAGCATCGCCCAGGACGTGGAAGGCCAGCTTGGCGAGGTCCACCGAACTGTGCAGCCCCTTCTCAATGCCCCTCTGCGGGTCAATCATCATCTCCATGGACTTGACCGCACCGTCGCCCGCAGCGTCGAGCGCCTTGACCGTAAGGTCCGTAATAGGTTTAAGCAGCGTGTCGGCAAGCCAGTCTTCGGCGCCTTCGAGTCCACTGCGGTGGACCGGGTGTTCGGGTCGTTGCGGCGGTGCGCTGCCACCGTCCACCAGCGAGTGCGTCACCGCTATCAACGCAATGCCGTCGGCGATGCAGTGGTGAATACGCACGATGATGGCTGACCCGCCCAGGTAGTTTTCAACCAAATGGAATTGCCACAGCGGGCGCGACTTGTCCAGCGGCTGCACCGCCAGTTCTGCTACACGGTCCTGCAGGGCCGCCTGCTCCTGGCCCTTGGGTTTGCGGGCGAGCTTTTCCAGCACCACATGGCGATCCATCGCAAAGTGCTCGTCAACGACCCAGGTCGCGCCGGTGGCGTCCTGCTCCACCCGTTGGCGAAAGCGCGGGTACTTGAGCAGCCGCTCGTCGATGCGTTGACACAGGGCTGCGCGGCTGACGCCGGGCTTGAGCACCCAGACGCCCACAATCATCATCAGATTGGACTCGGAATCCATGCGCAACCAGGCGGTGTCCACCTTGCTCATGCGATGGCCACCCAGGCCCAGCGAACCACTGACAGCGTGCGACACATTGTGTGCGGCGCTGCTGGCCGCCTTGCGCGCAGTGTTTCCTGCTTGCCTGGCCATGGGCGCGGCCACGGCAGCCACTTTGCGGGTGGCGCGCTTGGCTACTTTGGGGACATTGATTCGGGTAACCATGAAAACTCCAAACGCATTAATCAGTTGAGGACAGAGCTGGTCTGCTTCGCAGCCTGCGGTCTGTCCCGCAAACCCTAGTCAGTTGAGGACAGAGCTGGTCTGCTTCGCAGCCTGCGGTCTGTCCCGCAAAATCTCAGGTTGGGGAAAGTTCTCTATTCTCCCGGCAAATCGACCCGTAAGATACCGTGCAATACCCCCAGCGTGTTGGGTATTCACCTTAACCGGCTGCTTTTTCAACCGACCTTTTCTGGAGCCCTCCATGTCCAAGCTCAAAACCCAATTCGAAGCGGCCGCCGCCAATTCCAAGAATCTCAGCGAGCGCCCCGACAACGCCACGCTGCTCAAGATCTATGCCCTTTACAAGCAAGCCAGCGCTGGCGACAACGCCGAGAAGAAACCCGGCTTCACCGACATGGTGGGGCGCGCCAAGTGGGATGCCTGGAACACACTCAAGGGCACCTCGGCAAATGATGCGATGCAGCAGTACGTGGAACTGATCAAGTCCCTGAGCTGAAACTCGCATCCGCCAGGGGACTGCGGGCGCCTGGGTCCCCAGGGTGCGCAGGGGTAGTCATGTCTTCTTTGCAGCGCGCTTTTTCGCCGCGGCCTTCTTGATAGCCGCTTCGTCGGCGCGCAGCAAGTCGTCCAGGTTCTTGACAATCTCGCTCTCGATACGCGATTTGAAGGCCCCCAGCAGGAAGCCCAGCTTGGCATTGAGCTCGAACTTGTCTTTGGTGACATGCAGCGTGCCGCTGACACCCGAGCGGGTGAAGCAGATTTCGTCCAGGCTCTTGCCCTCCAGATAGGTGCACGCCATCTGAAATTCTTGTTCCACTTGCTCTGCCCATTGGTAAGCGACTTTGCGCGCTTCATGCAGGCCCAAGCTGTGGTGACGCAGGATGTGCAGATCAGCCATTGATGTCTCCTAATCAGTTGGGGTCAGAGCACATCGCTGCGCGAGTGGTCTGACCCACAGGGTCTCACATTCAGTTGAGGACAGCGCTGAAGGTCTGTCCAGCAATGTCTCAAGTCGTTTGAGTTCGCGCGTTCGTTGCGCCTTGGGCATTTCCGCAAGTTGCCTGACCGCATCATAAAACGCGCGCCAATCTCCATGCGAACGCGCGAACAGCGCCTCAAAGGCCGGCACCAATTCATCGTAAGCCGCCTGGGCACCAAACGCCGCGTTGTTGGCGCCCGCGACCCAGGCGTCGAAGGCGCCATAACCACCCCAGCTTTCACGCAGCACCGCGTAGGCCGCCCGGAACTCTGTCATTGCTTCTGATTTCATAGCGCGTTTGGATTGCTGGTCAACGCCACTGGCCTCGTTCTTTGCATAGATCGCGGTCAGCTTGGCACGTGTGACGCTCACCAACGCACGGAACTGCTGGCGCCGGTTATCGAAATCGACGTGCGCTTGGCGCAGGCGATCCGAGCCCTGCGTTGCCAGCCATCGGCGCGAGCCCAATCGCTCCACGGCGGTAGCAAATGATTCGTTGAACAAGGTGTCATCCTGGACGTACACCACCTGGTGCGCCAGTTCGTGAAATATCAGACGCGCCAGTTCAGCCTGCGGGTACTGGATGAAGGTGTTGAGCAACGGGTCACCGCCAGCCCAGTTCAGGTAGCCCAAGGTGGAGTACGCCGGCACCGCGTAGACGCTGACCTCCTGACCCTGCGCGCGCTCCTGCTCGGCCATTTTGCGGGCTTCGGCCTCGTCGAAGTAACCACGGTAGCCAACACAGCCGGCTACCGGAAAACACCAGGTCTTGAGCGTGAGCGAAAACTCCGGTGCGGCCACCACATTCCAGACTGCGGCGCGTCGCTGCAAATCGGCGTAGCGCTGGTAGCTGGCGTTGTCCGGCAGCCCCAGCTCCGACACCGCGAATTGCCGCATCTGCTGGGCCAGCGCCAGGCGCTCCCTCAGGGCCTGCGGGGTGGCGTCATCCGACAGCCAAGTGGACACCGGCCGGGCTGCTTGCATCAACTGCAGGTGCCCCCCCACCGACTGGGCGTAATACCCCAGGTCCGCGCAAGCTGCCAGCAGACCGCTGGCCCCCAGCAACATGGCCCACACGGTCACGCGTCTGCGGACCCGGTGCCACCTGGTCAGGCGGTAGCCGACGGCAAGCGGCAAGCGAAAAAGGTGCTTCATCAGACGGCCTTACGTGGCAGGCCGAGCCTTGGGATGCGCCTCCACCAGGCATTGGTAGAAGGCCCGGGTGACCCGCGAAGGCTGGGGCGCGCGGCGCACGATGCCAAAGAAGCTGCAGCTGTAGCGCAGCAGATTCGGTCCGATCGCGCGCATCCGGCCGGCGCGCACGAACCCATACGCGTAGTGGTCTGGCAGAAAGCCCAGGTATCGACCAGACAGGATCAGGGTGGCGATGGACTCCTGGTCAAAACCGGTGGCTTTGCGGAAAAGTCGCACTTGCTGGCTGATCTCCATGTTCGGCGAATGGTAGCCCAGGCCTGCGAACTGGTGTTCACGCACGTCATCCCAGTCCATGGCTTGGGTGTCTGCGGCAAACAAGGCGTGCTCTGCGCCGCAATACAGAAACATGGTCTCATCAAATAGCGCCTCGTAGACCAGGCTGTCAGAGCTGCGGTGGCCGGGAATCACGCCGACTTGGAACTGCCCGTCCATCACGCCACGCTCAATGGCATTGATGGGCGCCACGTGCAACTGCAAGTTGACTTCCGGGGCCAAATCCGAGAACAGCGCAATCGCGCGGTCAAGGTGCGCCTGCGGGTTGCTGGCGGTCTTGTCGAACACGGCCACCTGCAGTTGCCCACCCATGCGCCGGTGAATCTCATCCACGCTGCCGCGAAACGCCTCCACGCCAGCCAGCAGGCGCAGCGTCTCGGTGTAGATTTGCTGGCCTTCTGAGGTCACCGCAAACCCGCCCCGGCCACGTCGGCACAGCGTCAGGCCCAGACGTGTCTCCAGATCCTTCACATGCCGGCTCACCGTAGACGTGCCGATATTGAGCTCCAGCTCGGCCGCCGCCATGCCACCACACTCCACCACGCTCTTGAAGACGCGCAGCAGGCGGATGTCCATGTCGCTGAGCTGGCCCAGCACGGCGCGACTTTTTACTTGCATGAATTGCTAACTGAGTAGTGGTATTTATGTCTTTATAAGAGTAACAGAGAACACCAGAATCGACACTCCCGCAACGCCTTAATCAGTTGGGGTCAGAGCACGTTTGCTGCGCAAAGTGGTCTGACCCACAAGATCCCGGTTTAGTTGAGGACAGAGCTAAAGATCTGTCCCGCAAGTTTTCAGGAGACCACGCATGAACATGAACGACGCCCAGAACCTCCAGGCCCCACGCACCGACGCCGCCTGGCTCGATGCTCACTGGATGCCCTACACCGGCAACCGCGACTTCAAGGCCAACCCGCGCCTGGTGGTGGGCGCCAAGGGCTGTTACTACACCGATACCGATGGACGCCAGGTCTTTGACGGCCTGTCCGGACTGTGGTGCAGCGGGCTGGGCCACGGTCGCAGCGAGCTGGCCGAAGCGGCCGGCCGCCAACTCGCGCAGCTCGATTACTCGCCAGCTTTTCAATACGGCCATCCCTTGTCGTTCGAACTGGCCAACAAACTCAAGGAATTGACGCCGGCCGGATTGGACTACGTGTTCTTCACCGGCTCGGGCTCGGAGTCGGCTGATACCTCACTGAAAATGGCGCGTGCTTACTGGCGCACCAAGGGACAAGCCAGCAAGACGCGTCTGATTGGCCGCGAGAAGGGCTACCACGGCGTGAACTTCGGCGGCATCTCGGTTGGCGGCATCGTGGCCAACCGCAAGATGTTCGGCCAAGGCATCGAGGCCGACCACCTGCCCCACACGCAACTGCCCAGCAACGCCTTTTCGCGCGGCATGGCCGAGCAAGGCGCCGAGCTGGCTGACGATCTGCTCAGGCTGATCGCCCTGCATGACGCGTCCAACATCGCCGCCGTGATCGTCGAGCCCTTCTCCGGCTCGGCCGGGGTGGTGATTCCGCCCAAGGGCTACCTGCAGCGCCTGCGTGAGATCTGTACCGCCCACAACATCCTGCTGATCTTTGACGAAGTCATCACCGGCTTTGGCCGCTGCGGCACCTACACCGGTGCCGAGGCCTTTGGCGTGACGCCGGACATCATGAACGTGGCCAAGCAGATCACCAACGGTGCACAGCCCCTGGGCGCGGTGCTGGCCAAAAAAGACATCTACGACACCTTTATGGCCCAGGGTGGGCCGGATTACATGCTCGAATTCGCCCACGGCTACACCTACTCGGCCCACCCGGTGGCCTGCGCAGTGGCGTTGGCTGCGCTGGACCTGCTGGTGAAGGAGAACATGGTGGAGCGCGTCAAGGCGCTGGCGCCGCATTTCGAGAACGCGGTGCACAGCCTCAAAGGCACCAAGCACATCACCGACATCCGCAACTACGGTCTGGCAGCCGGCTTCACCATCGCCGCCCTGCCGGGGGAGCCAGCGCGGCGCCCGTACGAGATCGCCATGGCGATGTGGAAGAAGGGCTTCTATGTGCGTTATGGCGGCGACACGATTCAGCTGGCACCCCCCTTCATCGCCGAGCGCGCGCAAATCGACAGCCTGATCAACGCCCTGGGCGAAACCATCAACCAGACTCCTTGAAGTGAAAGAACGTCGTCATTGCGAACGCAGTGAAGCAATCCAGGACTCTCAGCTGCATGGATCGCCACGACCTGCGGCCTCGCGATGACGCCCACTTCTTTCTACACCTCCTAAAACACCATGCACACTCTTCCCTCCATCGGCCACCTCATCGACGGCCAACTGGTCAACGGCGGCAGCCGATCCCAGGACGTGTTCAACCCCGCCACCGGCAAGGCAGAGAAGCGCCTGCAACTGGCCGACCGGGCCACGGTGGAGCGGGCATTAGCCAGCGCCCAGGCCGCCTACCCGGCCTGGCGCGCCACGCCGGTGCTCAAGCGCGCGCGCGTCATGAGCAAACTCAAGGTCTTGCTGGAAGAAAACGCCGACCAAATCTGCGCCCTGCTCACCGCCGAACACGGCAAGGTGGTGGGTGATGCGTTGGGTGAATTGCAGCGCGGCATCGAGAACGTCGAGTACGCCAGCTACGCGCCCGAACTGCTCAAGGGCGAGCACAGCCGCAATGTCGGCCCCACCATCGACTCGTGGAGCGAGTTCCAGCCGCTGGGTGTGACCGCCGGCATCACGCCCTTCAATTTCCCGGTGATGGTGCCGCTGTGGATGTGGCCCATGGCCGTAGCCTGCGGCAACACCTTCGTGCTGAAACCCTCCGAGCGCGATCCCAGCAGCGCCATGCTGGTGGCGGAGTTGGCGCTACAAGCCGGTTTGCCACCGGGCGTGCTCAATGTGGTCAACGGCGACAAGGAAGCGGTGGACACGCTGCTCACCGACAAGCGTGTGCAGGCCATCAGCTTTGTCGGCTCCACGCCGATCGCCGAATACATCTACGCCACCGGCTGCGCCCACGGCAAACGCGTGCAAGCCCTGGGCGGCGCCAAGAACCATGCCGTGGTGATGCCCGACGCCGACATCGCCAACGCCGTCAGCGCTCTGATGGGCGCCGCCTACGGCTCCTGCGGCGAGCGCTGCATGGCCATTCCCTTGGTGGTGGCGGTGGGCGATGCCACCGCCGACGCGGTGGTGGCCGGCCTGAAGGTGGAAATTGCCAAAATGAAGGTCGGCCCCGGCGTGGACGCCAGCAACGACATGGGCCCGCTGGTGACCAAGCCGCACTTTGAGAAGGTCAAGGGCTATGTGGATCAGGGCGTACTTGAGGGCGCCACGCTGGTGGTGGATGGCCGCGGCGTCAAGGTAGCCGGTCATGAGAACGGCTATTTCCTGGGTGCGTGCCTGTTTGACCACGTCAAACCCGGCATGACGATCTACCAGGAGGAAATCTTTGGCCCGGTACTGGGCGTCGTGCGGGTCAAGAGCCTGGCGGACGCCATGGACCTGATCAATGCGCACGAATACGGCAACGGCACCTGCATCTTCACCCGGGACGGCGAGGCCGCGCGCTATTTCACCGATCACATCCTGGTCGGCATGGTGGGTGTGAATGTGCCGCTGCCCGTGCCGGTGGCCTACCACTCGTTTGGTGGCTGGAAGCGCAGCCTGTTCGGCGACTTGAGCGCCTACGGCCCGGATGCGGTGCGCTTTTACACCAAGCGCAAGACGATTACGCAGCGCTGGCCGAGTGCGGGTGTGCGGGAGGGGGCGGTGTTCAGTTTTCCGAGCAACCGTTGATCACTCTCTCGCCGTCAAGCCGGGCCGCCGGGGCGGGCCAATGGGTTCAACTGATAGCAGGCGAAGGCTCAACAAGGGCTACGCGTTTGGCCGAAGATGGATCGCTCCAGGGTATGGAGCAGGTTCAATGTGCCAAAGTCCAGTCAGTAGCGGTGAACGCTGCACGGCAAATGGGTCAACAACCGTCACGCCACGCCAAGTAAATCCGTTCTGAAAATCTTCACTCAGCAGCAGGCGGCAACGGCTCTCGGCAGCGACGGCCAAAATCAGGCCATCCCACATCGGCAGTTGGTAGTCCACCACGAGATCGAGCGCCGCCTGAAACCTCCACCTGAGTTGCAAGACACTGCGTCCTCCCACGACAACAAAACCGGAGACCAGCATGAAAGTCGGCGTACCCAAAGAAATCAAGAACCACGAATACCGCGTGGGCCTGACCCCAGCCAGCGTGCGCGAGTTGACCTCGCGCGGCCATCAGGTGCTGGTGCAAAGCGGCGCGGGCGCGGCCATCGGCCTGAGTGATGCGTTGTACCAGGCGGCCGGTGGCACGCTGGTGGCGGACGCGCAGCAGGTGTTTGCCCAGGCGGACATGATCGTCAAGGTCAAGGAGCCTCAGCCGCAGGAATGCGCCATGCTGCGCGAAGGGCAGATTCTCTACACCTATCTGCACCTGGCACCCGACCCCGCGCAGACTGCGGCACTGGTCAAGTCCGGCGCCATCTGTATTGCGTACGAGACCATCACCGGCGCGGGCGGCGGTTTGCCTTTGCTGGCACCCATGAGTGAAGTGGCTGGCCGCATGGCGGTGCAAGCTGGTGCGGCGCACCTGGAAAAGTCCAAAGGCGGCATGGGCGTGCTGCTAGGCGGTGTCCCCGGCGTGCCCGCTGCGCATGTGGCGATCATCGGAGCCGGCGTGGTTGGCACCCACGCGCTGCAGATGGCCGTCGGGATGGGCGCGCGCGTCACGGTGCTGGACAAGAACGTGGACCGTCTGCGCCAGCTCGACCTGGTGTTTGGCAACCGCATCAGCACGGTCTACTCCAACGCGCAGAGCGTGGAAGACGCGGTGCTGGATGCCGAGCTGGTGATCGGCGGCGTGCTGATCCCTGGTGCCGCCGCGCCCAAGCTGGTGACGCGCAACATGATCGCCAGCATGAAGAAAGGCGCGGTCGTGGTGGATGTGGCCATCGACCAGGGCGGCTGTTTCGAGACCTCCCACGCCACCACCCACGCCGAGCCCACCTATCTGGTGGACGACGTGGTGCACTACTGCGTGGCCAACATGCCCGGTGCCGTGGCGCGCACGTCAACCTTCGCGCTGAACAACGCCACCATCGCGCACGCCGTGGCACTGGCCGACAAGGGCTGGAAGCAGGCCTTGAGAGACGACGTGCACCTGAAGAACGGTTTGAACGTGGCCCACGGCAAAGTGGCCTATGAGGCCGTCGCGCGCGACCTGGGCTACAGCTACACCAACGCCGACACCCTCCTGGCATGAGCGCGGCGGCGGGCCAACGCCCGCCTACTTGATGCCTTCACGCTGGAGCAATTGCACGATGTGCCTTGACGGAATCGCGTAGGAGATGCCGGAGGGGTGAGTCAAGGCAGATTCCTTGGTGCCTTTGATGAAGACCATGTTGATCACCCCCAGCACCTCACCTTTCTCCGGGTCAAGCAAGGGGCCGCCACTGTTGCCAGGATAAGCCGTCGCGTCAAGCTGAAAGATGTCGAACGTGCCGGCGCGCAGGCTTCTGATCGCTTTGGCATTGAGTTGCTGGGCGGTGGGCGTTGGCAAGGCTGCAGTGGTAATGGACGAGACCAGTCCACGGTGGGTGACCGCCGAAAAGCCCAGGGCACCGCCAATCGGAAAACCCATGAAGGCCACCGCCTGACCCTCTCGCACGGCATCAGAATCCCCCAATGTCAAGGCTGGCACGCGGGGGCCGTCAAATCGTAGCAAAGCCAGGTCATGCTCCTTGTCGAGCGCCAGCACCGTGGCCATTCGCATCTGCAGTACGTTCGCCGCGCCGCGAACCTGTACCACCATGGATGAGTCGCTGAAGTCCTCGCTTGAGTCGGGCAGCACATGCGCGTTGGTGACGGCCGTATTGCCATCTCCGATGACGAACCCCGTTCCACGAAGGCGAAAGCGCGGGCTGTTGTTGGCCTTGTAGGACCCGACGATGACGACGGAAGGCTTCACCTTGTCGATGACCGCCGGCAAGTCGGCCCGCGCCGTGATCGGAAGGGCCGCGCCCAAGCATGCCAAGACAGACATGGCCACCCGCAAGGTCTGAAGTCCGACCCAGCGTACTGGCGCACTCCGGCCTGTTGACCAATCTCTGACACGTGTCGATAGAGGAATCATGCGCCTCCCATTTGTGAATGCAAAACCGATATCAAGCATTGAGGGCCCCCACCGAAGGCCAACCTGACCGGGCGCGATCAGTGCAATGCCTATCGGCGATTCAGCATTGACGTTAACATGCCCAGCCGACCCTCCATGACTTGACTTTGCGATCGCCATGAAAAAGACACGGTCTCTCTCTCATTCCTTCCCGCCCCTCACAGGGCAGTGGTGCGCGTGCCTGCTGGGGATAGCGGTGGCGCTCAGCCACCCAGCCGTCAACGCGGCCGGCGACACAAAGGCCGCGAAGTTCTATGAGGACGCCCTGATCCGCTACGAGAAGAAGGATCTCCCTGGCGCCATCATTCAGCTCAAGAATGCACTGCAAGTCGACAAGAACATGCTGCCGGTGCAAATGCTGCTGGGCCGGGCCTTGCTGCAAAGCGGTGATGTGGTGTCGGCCGAGGTCGCCTTCACCGAAGCCTTGCGCCTGGGCGTCAATCGCGCGGAGGTCGTCATCCCGCTGGGGCAGGCCTACATGGCCCAAGGCAAGCACAAACTCATTTTTGAGCAACAACAGTTCAACCCGAACGGTCTTCCTTCCAGTGTCCAGTTGCCACTGCAATTGCTGCGCGCCGCCGCCAGTGCCGACCTGGGCAATTTGCAGGGCGCCTTGAAAGCAGTAGACGAGGCTCGCGCCATTGACGCCAAGGCGCCATCGGTGTGGCTGGCTGAAATACCGATACGCATTCGCTCGCGTCAGCTCGGGCAAGCGCGCGCCGCCGCTGACCGGGCCTTGGCCCTGGCGCCCGAGTCGGCCGAGGCCTGGTACCAAAAGGGCTCCGTGGCGCATGTCTCTGGTGATATGCCAGCTACCCTGGCCGCTTACGACCAAGCCATCAAGCTCAACGCCGGGCATGTGGAGGCACGCGTTGCCCGGGCGGGCTTGTACATGGACCTTGGGCGCCAACCCGACGCCGCCAAGGACGTGGACGAACTCCGGCGCATTGCGCCCGGCGAGCCACGCGCATCGTACCTGCAGGCGCTGCTGGCCGAGCGCGACAACAAGCCTGAGGTTGCCCTGGCGGCGCTGAAGGAGGTAACCGCGCTGATCGACCCGGTACCGATCGATTTCATCCGATACCGCAGCCAACTGCTGATGCTCAATGGCCTGGCGCACTATGGGCTCAACGAGTTCGAAAAGGCCAAGCTGTTTTTCGAGTTCTTCCAACGACAGCAGGGCAACACGCCAGCTTCCAAATTGCTGGCGCAACTCTATCTTCGGGAGGGCTCGGTGGAGCGCGCCATCGAGGTGCTGGAGCAGTACCTGCGGGCCAACCCGGCCGACGGTCAAGCCATGACGCTGCTGGGCACGGCGCTGCTATCCAAAGGGCAACCTGCGCGGGCAGCATCCTTGATGCAACAAGCATTGAAGACCAAGGACAACCCGGCGTTTCGAACCGTGCTGGGCCTGAGTCTGGTCCGCGCTGGTCAGGCCGGCAGCGGTGTGGCAGAACTGGAAGCCGCCTACAAACAAGACGCGACGCAAACCCAGGCTGGTTCTGCCCTGGTCGGCCTGTACCTGCGCAGCGGACAGGCGGCCAAGGCCGTGGCGGTGGCTGAAGGACTGGTGAAGCGCCAGCCCGCGCATGCCGGCTTCTTCAATCTGCTGGGCATGGCCAGGGGTCAGGCCGGCAACTTGGCCGGCGCCACCGCCGCGTTTGAACAGGCTTTGAGACTCGACGCTGGCCTGATGGCACCCAAGATCAACCTGGCGCGGCTCGAGATCGCCAGCAAAGCCTATGACGCCGCCGCCGCCCGGCTTGCCGCGATTCTGAAAGCCAACGAAAAGAACACCGAGGCCATGTTCGAGATGGCGGTGCTGTCAGAGCGCCGTGGTCAGGCCACGGACGCCCAGCGCTGGCTGGAAAAGGCCAACGATTCGTCTGGCCCCAAAGAAGTGCGCTTTGGCCTGGCGCTGTCCGACCTGCACTTGCGCAGCGGTCGCCCCGGCCCGGCGCTGGAGGCGGTCAAGCAAGTCTCGGGCAAAGCGCCCGACGACCTGCAAATGCTGCTTGCCTACGCCAAGGCACAGTTGGCCAATGGCGACGGCCCCGGTGCAAAAAGCACCTTAACCAATGCGACGCGCGTGGCCGACTACAACCCAGCGCCACAGTTGCAGATTGCGATCCTGCAACTGGCCGCCAGCAACGTGGGCGGCGCCGCGTACAGCCTGGAGAAGGCTCTCTCCACCCAGCCCGATTTCTTGCCCGCCATGGCATTGATGACGGAAGTCGAGCTGCGCCAGGGTGAACCTGCCAAGGCGGAAAAGCGTGCGCGAGACATTGTGGCCAAACGCCCCAAGCGAGCCATCGGCCACAGCCTGCTTGGCGACGTCGCCATGGCGCGCGGCCAGACTGCGGCGGCGCTGGACGCCTACCAACGCGCGCACCAGTTGGAGCCATCCACCGACACGCTATTGCGCCTGTTCCGAACCCTGGGTAACAAGGACGGCGGCAAACCAGCACTGCAGTTGGCCAACGCCTGGATGAAGGCCCACCCCAAAGACGCCCTCACCCAGCGAGCCCTGGCCGATGGTTACGCGCGTGGCGGCAATTTTGCGGCCGCCCGCACGGCCTACGAAAACCTGCTGAACATTAACCCCGACGACGCCCCGGCCCTGAACAACCTGGCCAACGTCTTGCTGCGCCTGAAAGACCCAGGCGCTGTCAAGGTCGCCGAACAGGCCGTTGCCAAGAGCCCCAACAGTGCCAACGCCATCGACACCCTGGGCTGGGCAGTGTTGCAGGCCGGACAGACTGACCGCGCCTTGCAACTGCTGCGCGACGCCCGGCTGCGCGAGCCCGGCAACCCGGAAATTCGCTACCACCTGGCGGTGGTGCTGGCCCAAACGGGACGCAAAACCGAGGCGCGAGAAGAGCTGGAGGCAGCCTTGAAAGGCAACCCGGTTTTTGAAAGCGTGTCTGACGCCCAAATTTTGCTGAAGACGCTCAACTGACCGCGTGCTCATTAAAAGACGTCGAGTTTCCTTACACTTCTCGTGGTGCGGGAAGCTTCGGACTCGTAACCTATTGAAACATAACGTTAACGCGAGTCTGGCATGAATTTCGCTTGTTAGGTCCACTCAATCTGCGCCAGCACTGGGAACCCGCAGAACCCAATTTGAATGGGGTCAAAGACCATGAAAAACACTACTTCAATACAAACCCTCCGAGTATTGGCGGGCTGCGCACTTGTTGCACTGGGGTCGAGCGCATTTGCCGCCTCCACTTGGACCTACACCGGCGGCCCAGGGACGGGTGCCTGCGCGTCAACAGCAGCATCCGGTCTCTCGATGGGAAATGTGCTTGGGTGCGGAACAATTGGTGGCGTAACCATGGATGCGACCGCGTTTTCCACCTCAAATGGAGCCGGCTCGACAACTGGAACTACCTTTGCCGCTGCAGCCGTTTACAACTGGAGTTCCGGGCTCGGCGCGGTCAACGCGTACGAATCCGCGAGCGCGACTGGCCCTCATGCCACGGACAACCGCTACGGTACAGATGCAATCCTGCTGCACTTTTCTAGTCCAGTGAGCTTGACTGATGTTGGAATCGGCTGGTCTGGCACTAGCAACCAAGTTTCCGGCAACTTCCAGGACTCTGATTTCTCTGTGTTGGCTTACCAGGGTGCCGGCACAGGCGCTGCTACCGTTCTTGGCAAGACTTTGGATGGAGTGGCAGCCACATCAACTTTACTGTCAAGCGGCTGGGCTGCCGTTGGCAACTACGCCAGCCTGCCCGACAATTCCAATGCCACCGTCGTTTCCTCCATCTACTCGAGCTATTGGCTGATCAGTGCTTACAACACAGCATTTGGAACCGGCGGGGGGCTGGGCGTCGGGAATGATTATTTCAAACTGGCGTCCGTGTCGGCTACAAAACAAACACAGGTGCCAGAGCCCACTTCCATCGCCTTGCTCGGTCTTGGCTTGATCGGAATGATGGCGTCGCGTCGCCGGAGCCAGAAGACCGTCTAGTTCCGTTACCTCGGATCAAAAGAGCACTGGCAGCCAGTGCTCTTTTTTGTGCCTGCTTGTCCTCGACGGGATGTTCTGACGACGCAAGTCCTGCCCTCAATCGCTGTCGCTTGCAACACAAGCTCTGAAGCGATCAGACTGCCAGAGGCTTCTTCTGCGTCGTGAATAAATCGGACGTCTTGTGCCACAAGTGAACGGCCAACAGTTTGGCAGGTAGCCGCAGATACATCTCACGCAGCATCAAGGCCAGATCGGCGCCGGTCTGGGCTGTGGGACTGCTTGCTGGGTGGCGCGTTGATGCGGAACGAGCCACCAACCAAAGAAGCGGACCGTTGCGCATCGGTGGTGCGCAAGCGGGCAACGGTGTGCCAAAGACAGTCGACATTAGCCGCACAACCTGATTCAGAAGTGTCTCCAAGCCCACCTCTTGCGCTCGAGAAAAGAGGGATCCCAGAAACCCGGGATCGGCTTCAGAAAAGTGGCGATAGAGCAGATCGATGTCCCACAGATCGCGCAAGCCGCGATCAAATTCGGAGTTCAGCATGAGGTGGCTTACCGCATGTAAAACCAGATCCTCGTCCCTGAGTCGCCACCAGAATCCACCGTCACTGACCGGCACTGCGGCGGCGATCATCTTCTTTGTGTCGACCCGTACCCGACAGGTTGGCATGACCAGAGAATGGTGCAGATCGATGGTGGTGCCGCGATGCAGGTGCGTCATCGGGGGAATCTCATGTGACCATTGCCGGTAGTAGCGGTGGTCGTAGGCGTCCAGTGCCCCGGTCGCCCAGCCGCCCAGCATCAGCGCGGCCTCGGCCGCACCGATGTACGCCTTTTCAACAAGAATGTCGGCGTCACTGAAAATCCTGCCGTCAGCCGCAGGTAAATCCAACAGCACATAGCACGCGCCTTTGAGCAGAATCACTGGCGTGTCCAAGCCTGATAGGGCTCGTTCGATGTGCGTCAATTCGCGTTGCACATCTCGCCGGAATCCAGCCGCATGAATCGTTGCGGCCGATAGCTGGCCACTTTGGTGCGGCGACAGCAGGTGAAAAGTCGGTGACTTCGTGACCATTTGAGCCAGCCGACCGAGCAGCCCACTCGCCCGTGCTTCGGCCAATAATAGGCTGAAATCGTCAGGGCCAAGCAGGTCAACCGCCTTGTTGCCTGCCAGATAGCGCAACAATGGTGATTTCTTAGCCACGCTCACTTAGCAGTTGCGTCAAAGCGTTGGTGGCGTCGTCAAGCGACGAGTACTCAATCTCCCAGGCTTCGGCCACCGTTACCAAGTCCGCCAGGCGCTCGAAACCGTGGCGCCCTAGTAGCGGGTAATTGAAAGATTGGTCGATCAAGCGCAGCGCCGCCTGGCCCGATCCAACCGGTGCTACCCGCAGAGTTGCATCGGCGGACCACTTCGGAAAAATGATCAGCCGTGGCTTGGCTGTCTCAAGGTTGCGATCGATCGACGACTTGGGTGCAGGCAAGTGTGCGATGGTTTCTTTGTGTGTGTCACGCGCTGGCGGTCCCAAGACAGCCGTGGGGTGCCTCGCCTGGATGACTTCGATAGACTGGTTTTTCAGACTTACAGGTCGCGCGCACGGTATGAGGAGCAGGTCGCGGTCGATCAAAGCCATTTCATCGGAGAGCAAACGCCACCCCTGGAGCGAAAGCTCGGCAGCCAAGGTGCTTTTCCCACTCCCTGAGACCGCCGCCAACACCACGCCGCATCCATCCCTTTCCACAACCGCAGAATGCAGAATCAAGAAATTGTGCGCATAGGAGCCGATGGTCCAGTTCAACCCCCATTCGAAAAGCGCATGCGAATGATCGACCGCCATCGGAAGGAATGGCGCATCTCCAGACAGGCGGAACAAGCAATTGCGTCGCACCCAGCGACGGGCCAATGAAGGCGGGGAGATGTCAATGTCGTAATCGTAGGCGCCGCCGGCAACTGAAACCGGATAGTAGGCATACAACTGCCCGAGCGCAGCCTCGAACTCTGGTAGAACGCTGGAGACTCTTAGAGAAAAACGACCGACGTTCAAGCGAAATGTACCGCCCCGCAAAGCTCGCCTGATCACATCACCTGGAAAGTCTTCGAGACGCGTCACCGGACAATTAATCCCGCGCACTGAAGGGAAGAGAGTAGCGCCCCAAACTCAGCGGCATCGCTGTTATCAGCCATGCCCGAAGCGGCTCGCAAGTCTTCCTCTTCCACATACCGCCCCTCGCTCAGGGCTTGCAGCACAATAGTGCCTTGAAGATTCAGCAGACTTGTTTGTCCGCTATTCTCGTCAAAAACCAAGCTACCCTCGTCGCATTGACGTGAGACTACCGCCGTAGACGCGAATACCATGCGCTTGGTGTTAGACAGCAACTCCACTGTTCACATCAATCCCAGGACCGAATGATCACAGGGGCATGGTCGTCTTCAAATATGTGACCGTTTGCCCTCGAGTCCAGAATACGCCAGGGATAGGTGAATAGTTGTTTTGCCCAGCCCACATTGCACGAAGAACTTCGAGACTCAGAACCGTGGAATCAACCCACCCCATCTGCAGATTGCACCACGCGGCCGACAAATGAGCGCCGAATTGCTGAGGATCTTCATTGCCGTTCATCCCCATGACTTGCTTCAGCGTCTTACCCGAAAAGCCACTCAAAAAACAAACGCTGAAGAGCTTTCCCTCAGCGCCAGACGATGCCCAATCAGCTGGGTGCGTAGACGATGCGTTTTGCCAAAACCCTGGCGTGCGACCATTTGCACAACTACCGCCCGATCGACCAGGCCGACTGTGCGTCAAGTTAATGGAGGCCGAGGCGGAAGGTGAAAGACAAGCAACTGTCGCCATTGCCGAGCGCGGCCCAACTGTCAATACTGTTGCCGCCGCCGCCCCCTTGCCAAGCCCTTTAAGAAGAACATGCCGACGCGCGATGTCCGCTCTCGAAAGCGCCCCTGCTTTGCCTCGCCCCATCGATTCTGTGTTTTCAGTATTCATGCTAGTTTCTCCGGGTCGCCCCAACGGAAGATTTTAGCCAGTCCCCGCCAAAAGCACGCGAGAACAACATCACGGCTATTGACGATTTCTGTGGACAAGCAAGCCAGTAAACGGCCTGAATCAACCTCCGGCACGCCCCACAGAAACTACGCAAGGTTCGTGCCCGGCGTCCTAGACACTTGATTTCAATTGGTTTTTTTCTTGAGGCAGCGCGGCAATCCGAAACATGTAAGAAACTTCGACAACCGTCGGCTATTGAACCATGAACGTCCACGATCAAGTCAAAGACCCTTCAACATCTCCGCCACCTCCGCCTGCTGCGGGAACTTGTCCCCCAGCTTGGCAAGCTCGTCCAGCTCCTTGCGCGCCAGATCCTTCTTGCCGCCGCCAATGTGAATTTTGGCCAGGTTCAGCCGGAACAGCTGGTTGTTGGGCTGCAGGGCCACGGCCTTGGTCTGCAACTCTGCAGCCTTGGCATGGTCGCCCTTGCCCGACAGCAGCATGGCCAGGGTGTCGATGAACGCGGGTTGGTTGGGCGCCAGGGTGTTGGCCTTCTCGGCATGGGCAATGGCGCCGTCCTTACCCAGCTTGCCGGTCACCCAGGCCAGGTTGTTGTAGGCCACGGCGTTGTTGGGCTGCAGCTTCACCACGGCGGCGTAGTTCTTTTCGGCTGCACCGTAGTCTTTTCTGGCAATCGCTTCATCACCCAGATAAAAGACAAACACCGCGTCTTTGGGGTTGTCCTTCTGCCAGGTTGCTGCAAACTTGTCAGCGTCCGGGCCTTTGCCAGACACCCTTAGTACCGAGTACAGCTTGGTGGCCAGCTCTGAGGCGGGGCCCAGTTTCAACCCGGCGCGGTAGGCGCCTGCGGCAGCGTCCCAGTTCTTCTGCGCGGCGCTGATGTCACCCTCCAGCGCAAAGCCTGCGACTGATTTGGGGTTCTGCTTCTGAACATCTCGCGCCACTTTCAGTGCCTGCTCGAAGCGCTTGGCGTCTACATCGATCATGATCAAGCCGCGCTGCGCTTCAAGCAGGTCCGGCTTGATTTCCAGCGCTTTGCGCAAGCTTGCCGCCGCGGCGTTCTTGTCCTTTGCCGCCATCTGGGCATCCGCCAGCCGCAACAGGGGTTGCACTGCCTGTGGGCGCATGGCAACCAGCTTGTTGAAGGAGCTGATGGCCTGGTTAGAGTCGCCCGCCGCCTGCTGCGTGCGCCCCAGGGCGCCCAGCAGTTCGGCACTGTCGGGCAAAGCGGCCACTGCCGCCTGCGCCGCAGACAGGGCTTGCTTGACATCGTTGCTGCGCAGCAAGAAGTCGATCTGCATGATGCGCGGCGTCACGTCAATGGGGTTGGCTGCCACCGCCTTGGCAATCAGTTCACCCACCTCTTCCTTGGTCCCGCCGCTTCTCGCGCGAAGCTCTGCCAGTGCCAACAAAGCTTGCACGTTCTTCGGGTCTTTGGCCACCAGCGCCTCAAATCGCTTCTTGGCGTCTTCAGGCTTCTTCTCGATCATGTCGAGTGCTGCCAGACTGGCGATGGCCGGAAAATAGGCTGGGTCTATGGTCAGTGCCCGCTCAAAGCTCTTTCGGGCGGCCGCCACGTCTTGCTTGGCCAGCAGGGTGCGGCCTCGCAAGTTGGCCGCCAGTGGTTTGTCGGCTTGTTTCTTTTCCAGGGCATCGATGGCTTTCAGCGCCTTGTCGTACTCCTTGCGGCTGAGGTGGGCGCTGATCAGGGCCATGTCTGCTGTCACGCCCGCATCGGACGCGGCGATATCTTGCAGTTCACCCACAGCGGCGTCCACCTGGCCAACTTTAAAACTTGCCACCGCAACGGCAGTGCGCTTCTTGGGGTCTGTCGGGTCCAATTTGGCAGCCTTGGAAAAGTATTCCTCGGCCTTCTTGGCATCACCGGTTTGCAGGTAAACCTGTCCGGCAATCGGGAACAGTGCCGGATCCACGCTTGCCTTGGCCAGCATGGGCTGCAGCGCAGACAGCGCCTTGTCCGCGTTCCCGGCGCGCAAATGGGTCATGATCAACAGGCGTTGGGCCAAGCCCAGCCCCGGGGCCAACTGCAATGCCTTGCTAAGGTAGGCTTCAGCCTGCACCAATGAGTTGCTCTGGAACTCGATGGCACCAGCCAATTGCAGTGCCATCGGGTTGTCACCCGCCACTTTGAGTAATTGCTGGGCGGCTTCTTTGGCGGCCTTGTAGTCACCCTTCTGGAAGGCAATCTGGGTCTCGATGAACTTGGTCTGCGGATGGTTGGGCGCCAGCTTCTTCAACGGTTCAAACTGGGCTTGCGCGTCAGCCAGCTTGCCTTGCTGCAGCAGGATAGTCAGCGCGCCCACGTGTCCGGCCAGAAAATCCGGCTTGGCCTCTATGGCCTTGCGATACGAGAGCAGGGCGTCGTCGGGCAGCTTCTTGCTGTAGTACTGAACATCCCCCTTGAGCTTCCAGGCCTCATGGTTGCGCGGATCGGTGGCAATCACCTGATCGGCACCCGCAAGTGCGCCATCAAAGTCGCGTTGCACCGCTTTGCTGCGGGCCTGCACGACCAGCGCCGGGGCATACCCTGGCTGGGCCGCGAGCGCGGCCGCCAGCGCCGTCGCGAATGCGGCCTGGTCGCCTTGCGCGCCGTAGGCAGTAGCCAGCCAGGTCTGCAAGTCCGCCTTGGCGGCCGGATCCGTTAGCGCCGTCTTGCCAAACTCTTCGATGAGTTTCTTGAAATGACCTTGGCCCGCCATGGCCTGCGCCAGGCGTGGCACCACCAAGTCTTGAGAGTATTGGAGTGCCAGCGCCTTGCGCAACTCGACTTCGGCCGAGACACGGTCGCCGCCGTCCAGCAGCGCCTTGCCCAGCAAATACCGGGCCTCGGGAAGATCCGGATTCTTTTGCAGCACATTCTTGATCTGAATGACGGCCGACTTGGTGTCGTTCTTGGCCAGATAGTCCTTGGCCGAGCCCAGCATCTTTTCAGGGCTGTCTCCGCCGCACCCGACTACCAGGAGCGAGACCAGCAGTGCCGACATCGCGGCGCGCGCACTTGTTGTGACAGAACTCATTTTGACCTCAGGTGAAACGGTATTGACAATCCAATGGTTTACTTCAAGCCCAGACGATGCATCAGGTCGTACAGGGTGGGACGACTCACACCCAGCAGTTCGGCCGCCTTGACGATGTTGCCATCCACCCGGCCCAAGGCCGCAATGATGGTCTTCTTCTCCGCGGCATCACGCGCCGCACGCAGGTCCAGCGACTCCTCCACCGCCGCCCCATCGGCCGGCGCCAGGCCAATATCCTCGCTGGAAATGTAGTTGCCGTCGGCCATGATGGTGGCCCGCTTGACGCAGTTTTCCAGCTCTCTGATGTTGCCAGGCCAATTGTGAGCCTCGACGGCCCTGATGGCCCCTTCACTCAGCGTCATCGACGACCGATTTTGTTCCTGGGAGAATCGCTTGACGAAAGCGTGCGCCAACAGCGCCGCGTCGCCAATTCGGGACCGCAAAGGCGGAATATTGATGACGATTTCAGCCAGCCGGTAGTACAGGTCCTCACGAAAACGACCCTCCTTGCTCAAGACCTTCAGGTCCTGATGGGTGGCGCAAACTATTCTGACATCAACCGGGATCTCGTGGCGTCCACCGACCCGCTCGATGGTTCGCTCCTGCAGGAAGCGCAACAACTTCGCCTGCAGGGATACCGGCAAATCACCGATTTCATCCAGCATCAAGGTGCCCCCGCTGGCCAACTCGATTTTGCCCAGGGTGGTCTTGGCAGCACCCGTGAAAGCACCTTTTTCGTAGCCGAACAACTCGCTTTCCAGAAGATTCTCCGGAATGGCGGCGCAGTTGATGGCCACGAACTTCTCGGCGCGCCGCCCGGAAGACTGGTGCAAGCCGCGCGCCAGCACTTCCTTGCCGGTACCGCTCTCGCCGAGCAACATCACCGTGGCATTGCTGCTGGCGACCTTTTCGATCGTGCGACAGATTCGCATCATCTCGGGGTCACGGCTGATCAAGCCCTTGAGCGCATCGGGTTGCTGCAACTCGCGAAGCCGGCGATTCTCCCGCTGCAGCTCGACCAGCCTGAACGCCCGGTCAATGGTCAGGCTCAGCAACTCGGGCTCGAACGGTTTGGCGAAAAAATCGTAGGCTCCCAGCGCCACCGCTCGCAAGGCGTTGGCCTGATCGTTCTGCCCGGTCAGCACGATCACTTTGGTATCCGGATCAATCGCCAGAATTTGCTCCAGCAACTTGAAGCCTTCCGACACCGAGTCCGGGTCAGGGGGCAGACCCAAGTCCATGGTCACCACCGATGGCGCATGCCGACGCAGCTGAACCAGCGCGCTTTCGCGGTCAGACGCGGTCGCTGATTCGAACTTGTCCAGCGACCATTTGATCTGTTTCTGCAGTGCCGGGTCGTCTTCAACAATCAGCAGGCAGCGACTTTTCTCAGTGTTCATGATACTTTTGGTAAATGAATATCTGACGCCTTCTGGACTTCCAGCAAAGGCAACAGGACGTTGACCACGGTACCTCGATTCACCACGCTGTCAACTTCAATTTTGCCGCCAAGCTCCTGCACATACTGAAAACTCTCGAATGCGCCAATGCCCATGCCGGTGGTCTTGGTGCTTTGGAAGGGTTTGAACAATTGATTCCTAACGAAGTCTTGCGACATGCCGTGGCCCGTGTCCCCAATCTCAATACGGGCCTGGCCGCTGGCGCGCATCAGCTTGAGCCATACCCGCCCCGACGGATCGGTGGCATCCATCGCATTCTGCACGACATGCCCCAGCACTCGCTCCAGGCGCTCCTCGAACCCCCGCGTGAAGACCGGGTCCTGGAGGTCCAACTCGAGCGTACGACCACGCTGTGCGGAGCTGGCGGCAAGACGACGGGCGATCTCGACCAGGTCGACGCCCGCAGTCGGGCCAGACGAACTCGCGCCCTCGCGCAACTGCGACATCAGTTGCCGCATACGGTCCAGCGAATTCTCGACCGTCATCAGCATGTCCTGCTGAAACTCCGGGTTGTCGTGCAAGCGCTTGGCGTTCTTCATCATCAAGGACAGTTGCGTGACGATGTTCTTGAGGTCATGAACCACGAATGCGGACATGCGGTTGAACGCATCAAACTTTCGGGCATCCAGCAAGGCCTCGGTCGCCTGCATTTGGGCCAGAAAACTGGCGGCCTGCCGGCCTGCCGTTTTCAGCAGGTCGTTGACTTCCCAGTTCACTTCCATCCGGGTTCGGGCACTGGCCAGCACCACGAATCCGATCAACTCCTCACCCACGGACAAGGGCACGACCAGCCAGGCCTGCTTCAAGTCGCGCAGCCAGTCCGGCAACGCCAACTGGCCGTAGCGCCTGGGGAAGGAGCGGTACTCCTCCAGGTTAACCACCCATCCGCTGGTCGTCATGAACTTGCAGAACGCACTCGCCGCGTCTTCCTTGGCCGCAATTTCGGGCATGTTCCAGAGCGCAAGCTGGCTGAAATCAGCCTCCCCCTTGTTCCTGAGCCACAGCGCGCCTGCCGGACTTTCCAGCATGTCGGCCAGGCCACGAATCACCTGGGGTCCCATTTCCTGAGGGGACTTCTGGTCCGATAGCGTCTTGGTGAACTTCAGCCACTCTTCGCGGTAGTCGTACCGGTAGCGAAAGAAGTGCTTGCCCAGCAGCACCCGCAACTTGGCACGCACCGTGGCCGACAGGACCAGCACCACCAGCACGACCAAGGCCGCAAAGACCAGACCAACCTGCAGCGCCGGCCCCCACTCACCGCCAAAATAGCGAACGTAGTAACCCACCGCAGAAATGAACAGCAGGTACAGCCCGGCAATCAGCAGGGTGGCGGAATGAAAGGCCGCGCGCCGCGACACCCGCACCTTGGAGGTCCAATTGCTGCTGCGACTCGAGGACAGCAGCAGCAGGGGGAGCACCAGTGCGTGCACGGCGCCACGAATGCTCAACACATTGCGGTCCAGGCTGTTGAACAAGACCGCCTGCGAGAACAGGTACAAGTCAAACAGGAAGATGCCCGCCAGACCCAGGCACAGCGGCTTGACGTTCCAGCGCAGATCCTCTGCCACGTTGCGAAACAATTGCTCCAGCAAGACCAGGGCCAGCACTGGCATCGCCATGGCGCAGAGCAGGGTCAGTCGGCCGGGATCGCCCAACACGGTGCCGCCCTGCACCATCAGCCCCAGCGCGAGCAGTCCGAACAAAACCAAACCAATGGCCAGCGGCCTTAGCCAGGCAATGCCGGGAGGCAGTTGGGCGGAATCCGGCGCGCGCAAAAGATTGAGCAGTAGCGCGAACCACGCGGCATAGCGCAATAGATCGAACAGGCTGCTGAAGACCTGCAGATAAGGGTTGCCTGTCAGTAGAAAACCCAGCAACAGGCAGCCCCACAGGGCACTGCAGACCACCGCACCCAGCATCGCCGTCTTGAGGCTGTCGCGAGGCGCCCGAAGGTAGCCAAGCTGCAGCAGGTGGAGCGCAAACACGGCGTAAGCCACGCCGGCCAGGCCATAGCTCCAGGCGCTTAGAACGAGGTTGCTGCTTTGCATGAAGGGGGTGGAGCGACCCGGCTCACGTTAGCGCCGGGCTCACTGGGCCCCTTTGGCCGTCAGAACCACACCGATGGTCTCAAACAGGATGATCAGATCCAGAAACAGCGAGTGGTTCTTGACGTAATAAAGGTCGTACTGCAGCTTCTCGGCCGAGTCCTCGACCGAGGCGCCGTAGTGGTAGCGCACTTGCGCCCAACCGGTTACCCCCGGCTTGACACTCTGTCTGACCGCAAAATAGGGTATCTCCTGGGTCAGTTTGTCGACAAAGTAGGCTCGTTCCGGCCGCGGCCCAACCAGACTCATGTCGCCATTGAGAACACTGAACAACTGGGGCAGTTCGTCAATTCGAAGCTTTCGGATGACCCGGCCGACCTTGGTCACCCGGTCATCCTGGGCCGCCGCCCAGCGCGGCTGGCCGTCTTGTTCGGCATCCGTGCGCATGCTGCGAAACTTGACCACATTGAACAGCCGCCCGTTGAGCCCGACCCGTTCCTGCAGGTACAGCATTGGTCCGCCGCCTTCAAGCAGCAACAACATACCGGTCACGACCATGATTGGTAGCGCCAACAGGATCAGCACAGACGCGCAGACAATGTCGAACAAGCGCTTGATCACGGTGCGTACCAAGCCCTGTTGAAAGCCATCGCCAAAAATCAGCCAGCCAGCGGACACGGCATCGAGCCGGATCTGGCCGAGGGTCTTCTCAAAGTGCGTCGCGATGTCCACCACCCGCACCCCCTGCAATTTGCAGTCCAGCAGTTCACGCAAAGGCAAGCTGCCACCACGCCGCTCCGACACGGCCACCACGATTTCATCGACCCGCTCTTCAAGCACCACGTCAGTCAAGGACTTCTGCGGCGTGAGGGGCCCAAGGCCGGACAGCAGGCCCTTGGCCGAGATCTCGGTCTCGGTATCGCGTGGACTTGCAAAATAGCCCACCAGATCAACATTGGGGTCCGAACGCTGCAAAGACTTGCCAACCATCTTGGCTCGCGAACCCGATCCGAAGATCAGAATGCGCTGGCGCATCACGGACTGCGGCGTGGAATGGGCGACGTAGACCCGGTGCATCAACACAAAAGCAACGACGGCCACCACCGATGTCGCCAGTATCGAACGGATCTCCTGCCCCAGGGGCGCCAAGGTGAAGATGACGTAGGCCAGCCCCAAAGTAAAAATCAGTGACATCACCGCGCGCGCGCGCGACTGGCCCAGGGAACGGGTGTGCGCCTGCTGGTAGAAACCCAGCGCCGCATTGATCGCCAGCATGCCCCCCGCCAACAAAAGCGCCGCCGTCAGCAGAAAAGTCTCGGCCAAGGCCCGCTCAGGCGAGCGCCACAGGCTTGAACCAACCACCACCGCCATCACCAGACTGAAATCAAAAAAGATTTGCGATAACGTTCGGCGATGAAAGTAATGGCCAAATATTTTTATCAAGGTCTTTTCCCGTATTCCTGAACAACATCCCCTCAACACCGCTCAGGTGTGTCGGCGCGACTGGCCGATGTGCACCGCAGAAATTGTAGTTGGATTGGCATCCTGGCGCCCAAAGTCTTCGCCTGCGACCATGTGGCGCGCCCTGTCGTCACCGCAAATCGGTCGCGCGCCGCCACTCAATCAGGCAGGTGATCAGCAAGAACAGCAGGAACGCGACGCGCGGGACATCCATGACACTGCCCCAAATCCCCACCAACAAGCCCCCTGCGACGCCCGCCGCCAGTGCATCGGACAACTGCGAAGTCTGGCCACCCGCGCCACCCGCGTAAATGCCGCGGCGCAGCGCTGCAGCCAATGCCAAGCCGGCCAGCAGCAATCCCAGCAAACCTCGCTCAATCAGCAATTCCAGGTAGAGGTTATCGATGTGCCAAGGCAGAAAGTGAACCTGGGCCGCCGGGAACCAGTGCGACAGACCTCGTGAAAAATCCCCCACTGTCGCGGACTCCAATGCCCTTGGCGCGCCCAGACTGATGTTGGCCAGGTCCACCGAAGCGCCGGCCTGCAGCACCGACACCGACAACACGCCGAGCCGAGGTGCAAACCACGCACCCCGCCTCGGAGGGACACCGACCAGGGTCAGGCTTTGGCGGCGCCATTCACCCGCCGTCGCGCCGGTACGGAACTGGCCATGTTGACAGGCGCCGTCGAACAGCAGGTGTCGCTCGCATACCCGCACGGCAATCCAGGTATCGGTGTCAGCCCGAAGGTCCAGGCTCACCCGATACCCACCTGCCTCGGTGAGTTCCACGCGTCGGGCCAGTCCAAACCAGCCGGCCAAGGACGCATCCTTGGCCGGCCCCTGCAGTCGGGCGAACCCCGTGACACTGCCCTGCCTCGCCAGGGGCGATGGGTCGGGCTCACTGGAGTACCTTCGTGCTGCGCACTGCGGTGCGAGCTTGCTTGGGGGTGGCCCGGCGCAGCGCTCCTGCTGCCATGTCACCGTCCCCGAAAACTCACCCCCGACGACCTGCCGCGCGTAATGGGCGGGCAAGCGCCCCAGACCAATGCCAAAGAACCAATCCGCTGGCGTTGTCAGCAGCGCAAGACCATGGCGCCAATGGGCCAGACGCCTGTCCATATCGCGGTCAGCCACGCCTATGCGCTCGCCCATGTAGGTGCCACCCATCAGAACCGACCCGACCTCCATCAGCAACACGCCCGCCAACAGGGCGCTGCCAACGCGCTTCCAGCGAACCTGGCCCAAAACCGATTGGAGCAGGCCGACGCTGCCAGATCGGGCCTGACGAAGCCACCAAACCGCGGCGAGGCCAGCACAGGGCAGCGCCACCGCCAGATAGACCCCTCTCGAAAACGTGGTCAGCACGGCGTAGACCGCCGCGACGGTCAGCAGCGCCAACGCCGCCCACACCGCCGGGCGACGCGCCACGGCCAGCGCCCACACCAGGAAGGGCAATGTCATCGCGAGAAACGCATCGATCGCTGCACCGCCAACATGCATTTCCCAGAACAGTGCCGTGGTGCGGTACCGACTCGTGAAATCAAACAAGCCCGGAAATGCATAGCGCTCCCACAGGACCGCAACGCTGACCACTGCCAAGCCCGCCAGCACGCCAGACCCGAGCAGTTGGGCCGAGCGTTCGGCGTCCCGTCGCATCGCACCTCGAATCAGGGGTGCCAGCAGCAAGGCATACGCCAGGCTCTTGAAGACTCGCACACTGTTGAGGGCTGCGGTATAGCCATCAAACCAACCGAATGACCAACCCCCAGCGTCTGCAACTCCCCGCCACAGCGCCAGCAAACCCGACGCCGCCAGACACAGCGCCAAACTCCCCAAGGCCCAATCTCGTGGGGCCAGGCGCTCTTCTTGATGGCGAGAAGGGCCATCGAGTTGCGCCCGAACGCCGCGGCCACACGCCCACACCGCCAAACGTCCGTAGCCACCAGCCAGCACCCCCAGCAGCAGGATGTCGAACTCCTCGAACACCAGCCAGCCGGACCACGGTGAAAAGTTCAGTAGCGGCAACGCAGCGGGCACAACAAAGAACCACAAACGCGGCCAGCAGGCGACTGCCAGACCCCAAGCGACGAACCCCGCGAACAGCACGCCAGGCCACAGCGGATGATTCCAGGCCAACCAGGCTCCCAAACCCGCGCTGGCAAGCACCACCGCGGTCACCAGGGTCATCAGCACCAGGCGGCGCAATAGCAATCCGGACCTGAAGACGTGAATCGCTATACGAGGACTTCGAGACACCGGGGATGGCCCAAAAAGGCCTGCGGGCTGGCGCTGGCACCGTAGGCGCCAGACTGGAACACCACCACCAGGTCCCCCACCTGGGCCACCGGCAAGGACATCCGGTCAGCCAATAAATCCAGTGGCGTGCACAAAGGCCCGACCACACTGGCGGTCTCATGCTCCTGCGCATCCAGCCGGTTGCCAATCGTCACCGGATAGTTCTTGCGCACCACCTGACCAAAATTGCCAGAGGCCGACAGATGGTGATGCAGTCCGCCATCGGCAACCAGATAGACCTGTCCCCGCGAGATTTTGCGATCGATGACGCGGCACACGTAGACACCCGCCTCTCCGACCAGATAACGGCCCAATTCGATCACCAGTGACGCTTGCGGGAGGTCCTGGCGGGCGCGCTCGGCCAGTTGGCGCAGGTTCTCGCCAATCGTTGTCAGATCGAGCCGCTGCTCACCAGGAAAGTAGGGAATACCAAAACCACCGCCCAGGTTGAGGAAGCGCACCGGCGCGGGTGCATGAGCCGCCAGGCGCAGCGCCAACTCGTAAGACTTCTGCTGCGCCTCGCAAATCGATTCCGGCCGCAAGTTCTGCGAGCCGGCAAACAGGTGAAAGCCTTCAAAGGCCAGGCCAGCGCGGCCAATCAGCGCGAGCAGCTCGGGGATCTGCTCCACATCGACGCCAAACTGTTTAGGGCCGCCGCCCATTTTCATGCCTGAACCTTTCAGCTCAAAGTCCGGATTGACCCGCACCGCCACTCGGGCGGGCAGACCCAACTCCGTAGCGGCGGCTGCCAGCACCGCCACCTCGCGAAAGGATTCGACATTGATCAGCACACGGGCCGCCACGGCCTGGCGCAACTCGACGTCGCGCTTGCCTGGGCCGGCGAAACTGATCTCGGCCGCGCTCGCGCCAGCGTCCAACGCCACGGCGAGTTCGCCGGCCGACGCCACGTCCACGCCATCGACCAAGCCCGCCATCCAGCCCACCACGGCGGGCATTGGGTTGGCTTTCATCGCGTAGTGCAGCTTGACGGTAGGCGGCAACACCGCACGCAGCTCGGCCACACGCGCTTGCAGCAGCGCGCGGTCGTAGGCATAGAACGGAGTCTGCCCCACCCGCGCCGCCAACAAGCTCAGTTTTTCTCCACCCACCAGCAATTCACCACCCTGAGTGGGAAACTGCAACATGGGCGCATGCACGGGTAAAAGGCGTTCGGTCACGGACATGGGGGCACTCAGGTGTTGGGGATTGTCTTCGGCCGTTCAGTCTACTGGGCCTGCCGCTCTGCCCATTGCGTGGACAGCAGCTTGCGGTCGATCTTGCCATTGGGGTTGCGTGGCAAGGGCCCCGGCACCACCGCCACATCGGCGGGCACCATGTAGGCCGGCATGTGGGCGCGGCACTGTGCCAGCAAGGCCTGGACGTCCAGCCCGGATTCTGTGCCCGCGGCCTGGGCCGCGCCAGCGCCCGCCGGTGGCGTGGCAATCACCTGGATGGCCTGCCCGATCACCGGATGCTCCACGCCAAACGCCACACACTCGCCAACCAGCCCGGTGCCATACAACACCTCTTCGACTTCGGTCGGACTGACCCGGTAGCCGGATGACTTGATCATCTCATCGCGTCGGCCAACAAAGTACAGGAAGCCTTCCTCGTCGATGCGCACGTTGTCACCGGAGAAGACCGCGTATTCGGGCAATTGCAGGCCGGGCTCCCGACCGGGCGCATTGCTGGCCAGCAGCTTGTAACGCTCAGCGGTCTTGTCGGCGTCATTCCAGTAGCCCATGCCGACCAGCGCACCACGGTGCACCAGTTCCCCGATTTCACCGGGTACGCAGGGCGTCCCGTCGTCGCGCAGCACCAGAATTTCGGCGTTGGGGATGGCCTTGCCAATTGAATCGGGCCGGCGGTCCACTTCGTCTGGGGGTAGGTAGGTCGAGCGAAAGGCCTCGGTGAGGCCATACATCAGGAACGGCTTGGCGCTGGGCACGCGTTGACGCAGCAAACCCAGCGTTTCGCGCGGCATGCGCCCGCCGGTGTTGGCAAAATAGCGCAGCTTCTGGTCAATGGCCGCAGGCCAATCCAGTTGCGCCAACTGGATGTACAAGGGCGGCACGGCCGTGAGCCCGGTGACCTGCTCGCGCTCCAGCGCCTTGAGCACATCACGCGGCATCAGGTAATTGAGCAGCACGACCCGGGCGCCGCTGTGGAACGCGGTCGTAAGCTGGCTGAAACCGGCATCAAAGGACAAGGGCAAGGCCGCCAACAGCGTATCGTGCGCCTGATTGTCCAAATAGGAGGCGACACTCTTGGCGCCCGCAACCATGTTGCGATGCGACAGCACCACGCCTTTGGGCTTGCCGGTGCTGCCCGAGGTATACAAGATCGCCGCCATGTCCACGTCGATCACCCGGTGGCCGGCGCAGGGCGCTCGGTCCATGAATTGGGGCCAGCTCGCGTTCGCCAATGCCTTGGGCAAGGCCTGCGTGACCAACTCAGTCACGGCGGCACCGGTGGTGACCACCAACCGCAAATCCGGGCACTCGGCGAGCACGCCGCTCAACAGGCTCAAGCGCTCGGGCGAGGTCACCAGCACCCTGACGTTGCAGTCCTGCGCGATGAAGGCCACCTGCTCGGCCTTGAGCAGCGGATTCACCGGCACGAATACCGCGCCAGCGGCGGGCGCGCCAAAACTGGCGACCACGGTCTCGAACCGTTTGTCGAGGTAGATCGCGACCCGCTCGCCGCGCCCGATGCCCCAGGCCATCAGCCCCGCGGCAAACTGCCGCACACCTACGTCCAGATCGCCATAAGTCAGGGATTCCTGGCCACTGGTCAGCGCACGCGCACTCGGCGTGCGAGCCGCCGCACAGGCAATCAGTTCGGGCAGGAGAATGGATTCAGTCATGAGTGGAAAACCGGTACGCCAACACGGGTGGGTGGCAACACCCAGCCGCCGGAAAGTATCGCACAGGCGTCGTCTAGGCGTCGCCTCGCGCCCAAGCCAACGCCACCCTATCGCAGCGGTGTCAAGCGCAATCTGAATCGACCCTAAAATGCGCGCTCAGGCCCTTGCCTGCTTGGGAGTGTCAATTGGATATGCTGAAAGAAGTGGTTCGGGTGCTTGACGAGGTCTTGAGTCTTTCCGGACGTAGCGCGGGCTTCACCCGTGACACCGCGCTGCTGGGCGCGATCCCTGAACTGGATTCCATGGCGGTGGTATCGCTGATCACGGCGATGGAGGACCAGTTTGGCATGATCGTCGATGATGACGACATCGATGGCAGCACCTTCGCGACCGTCGGCTCGCTGACCGACTTCGTCAACAGCAAGCTCTCCGGCTGAAGCCCCCCTGCGCGGCGACCCGGTCCGGTCCAGACTTCATGCAAAGCCCCACGCGCGCGCAGCCCGAGGCGCTCTTTGTCCCGGTGCGCTCTGGCGCGGGTGGGCAGCGCTTGGGCCTGTTTCATGCCCCCGCTAGCGACCAACTTCGCGGCCTGGTGGTGTACCTGCACCCCTTTGCCGAGGAGATGAACAAATCACGCCGCATGGCGGCGCTTCAGTCGCGCGCACTGGCCGATGCGGGCTACGCGGTGCTGCAAATCGATTTGTTCGGCTGCGGTGACAGTTCAGGCGATTTCGGTGATGCGAGCTGGAACGACTGGATCGACGACGTCGAGTCGGCCGTGCAATGGCTGCAGCAACGGCTGCCGGCCAGCACCGACGTACCACTGTGGCTGTGGGGTTTGCGCGCGGGGTGTCTGCTCGCCGTCGATGCCGCATGCCGCCTGCAACGGCCGTGCAATTTCCTGTTCTGGGCGCCGACCTGCTCGGGCAAGACGGTCCTGCAGCAGTTCCTGCGCCTCAAAGTCGCCAGCGACCTCATCGGTGGCAACGCGAAGGGTGTGATGGACGGCCTGCGCCAACAGTTGGCAAGCGGGGCGCAAGTCGAGATTGCGGGTTACCGGCTGGCCGCAGCCCTGGCAGCCGGCCTGGAGGCCAGCGCGCTCAAGCCTAGCGCACCGAACCGTTCCACATCCACCCCTTCGCCTCGGGAATCGCGCAGCCCACGCGTGGTTTGGCTGGAGCTATCGACACGCGAGGACGCCAGCCTGACGCCGGTCGCGGCCAACACCATCGCCCTTTGGCAACAGGCCGGATTCGAGGTGAGCAGTCAGGTCGTGGCCGGGCCCGCCTTTTGGCAGACCACCGAGATCGAGGATGCCCCGGCGCTGATCGCCGCAAGCTGCACAGCCATGGCGAACGCGACACCCGACTCGCGTGGGCAGGCTGGTCCGACATGAGTTATTCGGAACACGCGATCGGCTTCGTCTGCGGCGACGAGCAGCTACTGGGCATCCTGAGTCAGCCAGCAAAACCCGCATCCCTCGGCGTCGTCATCATCGTCGGTGGCCCGCAGTACCGGGTCGGTAGTCACCGCCAGTTTGTTCTGCTCGCGCGCGCCCTGGCGGCGGCGGGCTATGCCGTACTGCGGTTTGATTACCGGGGCATGGGCGACAGCAGCGGCACACCGGTGGACTTCCTGAGCGCTGACGCCGACATTGGGGCGGCGATCAACACCTTGCTCGCGCACGCACCGGCGGTCAAGCAAGTCGCACTCTGGGGCCTGTGCGACGCTGCAGCGGCTGCATTGCTCTATTGCGACGGTAATCCAGACTCACGCGTGACGGCACTGTGCCTGCTCAACCCCTGGGTGCGTTCGCAGGCCAGCCTGGCACGGACCCAAGTCAAGCACTACTACACGCAGCGCCTGCTGCAACGCGCGTTCTGGGCCAAACTGCTCAGTGGCCAGGTTGCCATCGGCGCGGTCGCCGGACTGATTCGAAATCTTCGGCTGGCGTTCAAAGGCGGCGGAGCTGGCGCGCCGGCTCAGTTACCCTTTCAGACCCGCATGGCCAGAGCCTGGCGCGGCTTTGGTGGCAGCCTGTTGCTGATACTTAGCGGCGAGGACTACACCGCCAAGGAATTCCTGGAATACGCCAGCGCCGATCCAGCCTGGTCTGGCGCCCTGACCCAGCACAAGCTAAGTCGTCACGATCTGGCCGATGCCGACCACACCTTCTCTGGTGCGCAATCGTGCCTGGCCGTCGAAGCCTTAACTCTGGCGTGGCTTGCCGAGCTAGATCATCCGGCCCTATAGTAATCGCGGTACCAGGCGACGAAATTGGCGATCCCCTCATCAATTGGCGTGGCGGGCACAAAGCCGACCCAATCGTTGAGCGCATCGGTATTGGCATAGGTGGCCGGGACATCGCCGTCCTGCAGCGGCAGCAGCCGCTTCTCAGCGGGTTTACCCAGGACGCGCTCGATGCAGGCAATGAAATCAAGCAAAGGCACTGGGCTGTTGTTGCCGATGTTGAACACGCGGTAGGGTGCGCTGCTGGTGGCCGGGTCGGCTTCGAGCGGATCGTAGGCCGGGTTGACTGTCGCGGTCCGGTCAAGTACACGGATGACGCCCTCGACGATGTCCTCCACGTAGGTGAAATCACGCTGCATCTGGCCAAAATTGAAGACGTCGATCGGCTTGCCTTCGAGGATCGCCCTGGTGAACAGGAATAGCGCCATGTCGGGCCGACCCCAGGGCCCGTAAACGGTGAAGAATCGCAGGCCGGTGGTCGGCAGGCCATAGAGATGGCTGTAGGTATGGGCCATCAGTTCATTGGCCTTCTTGGTGGCTGCGTACAGGCTGACCGGATGGTCCACACTGTCGTGCTCGGAAAACGGCATGCGCGTGTTGCCGCCATAGACGCTGGAACTCGATGCGTACACCAGATGCTGCACACCACCGTGGCGACAACCTTCCAGGATGTTCACAAACCCGATCAGGTTGCTGTCCACATAGGCGTGCGGATTTTGCAGGGAATAGCGCACGCCAGCCTGGGCCGCCAGATGGATCACGCGGTCAAACTTCTCGGCGGCAAACAGCTCGGCCATGCCGGGCCGGTCAGCCACATCGAGCTTGACAAACCGAAAGCGTGCATGGGGTGTGAGTCGCTTGAGTCGATTCAGCTTGAGGTTAACGTCGTAATAGTCGTTCAGATTGTCCAAACCGACCACCTCGTCGCCGCGCGCCAACAGGCGCAAGCTCGTGGTCATGCCGATGAAGCCTGCCGCCCCCGTTATCAATATTTTCATGTTTGCCGTTTGGTTCTTGTGAGGTGTCTAGTATCCTACCGCGTCGCCCCATCGCTGTGCGCCTGTGCGGCAGACTGCCGGTAGCCCTGTGGATTCTGGGACTGCCAACGCCACGCATCCGCGCACATGTCCGCCAGATTGCGCTGCGCCTGCCAGCCCAGCAGGGTCTTGGCCAAAGCCGGATTGGCATAGCAGGCGGCCACGTCACCGGCGCGCCGAGCGACGACGCGGCAGGGCACGGATCGACCACTGGCCCGCTCGAACGCCTTGACCAGGTCCAGCACCGACACGCCAACACCCGTGCCCAGATTGACCGTCAGAAAACGACCGCTCTGGCCGTCGTCTTGCCGCAGCGCCCGCAAGGCCGCCAGATGACCATTGGCCAAGTCCACCACGTGGATATAGTCCCGCACGCCGGTTCCGTCCGGCGTGGGATAGTCGCCGCCGAAAACTTGCAGGCACTCGCGTTGCCCAATTGCCACCTGGCTGACGTAAGGCATCAAGTTGTTGGGTGTGCCTTGGGGATCTTCGCCGATCAAGCCCGAGACGTGAGCGCCGCCCGGATTGAAATAACGCAAACGCGCGATGCACCAGGCCGGATCAGACCGGTAAAGGTCTTCCAGAATGTCCTCGATCACCAGCTTGCTGCGACCATAAGGATTGGTGGCGGAGCGCGAAAAATCCTCGGATATCGGGACCGACGCCGGGTCACCATAAACCGTTGCGGATGAGGAAAACACCAGCGTCTTGACAGCCGCCTCGGCCATGGCGCGCAACAGGCAGACCGTGCCCGCCACGTTGTTGTCGAAATAGGCCAGGGGCTGCGCCACCGACTCACCAACGGCCTTCAGGCCCGCAAAATGAACCACCGCGTCAAAGGCGGGCTGCTTGCCCCCTGGACTGCCCAACAGGCGGCGCAGCAGATCGAAGTCGCGGATATCACCTTGCACCAGCTCCAGTGCGCGGCCGGCCAGGGATTCGACCCGCTTCAGGGACTCCGGGCTGCTGTTGCAAAGGTTATCCAGCACCGTGACGCTGTGGCCGGCCTGCAACAATTCCAGGCAGGTGTGCGAACCAATGTAGCCCGCCCCGCCGGTGACCAGCACACGTTGTCCGCTGCTGGGCTCAGACGCGGCCATAACGATCCTCGAATCGCACGATGTCGTCCTCGCCAAGGTAGCCGCCAGACTGCACTTCGATCAATTCCAGCGCCACCTTGCCGGGGTTCTCCAGGGCGTGCACCTGGCCCACCGGGATGTAGGTGGACTGGTTCTCGGTCACCAGGAAGGTACTGTCACCGTTGGTCACTTTGGCCGTGCCGCTGACCACAATCCAGTGTTCGGCCCGATGGTGGTGCATTTGCACCGACAGCTTGCCGCCGGGCTTGACGGTGATGTGCTTGACCTGATAGCGCACACCACTGTCAACCGAGTCGTAATGCCCCCAGGGACGGTAAACCTCGCGATGGTTGAAATGCTCGCCGCGGCCCTGCTGTTTGATCTGGTCAACGATGCGCTTGACATCCTGCACTTTGTCCTTGTGCGCGACCATGACCGCATCCTTGGTCTCCACGATCACCAGATCCTCTAGCCCCACCGCCGCCACCAGCCGGTGCGAGGCATGCACCAGCGTGTTGCGGGTTTGCTCCAGCAAGACGTCTCCCTTCAAAGTATTGCCATGCTCATCCTTGGGGCTGACCTCCCACAATGCCGACCAGGACCCGATGTCACTCCAGCCCGCGTCCAGGACCACCATCGCGGCGCTGTCGGTTTTTTCCATCACCGCATAGTCGATGGAGTCGGCCGGACAAGCTTCAAAGGCAGCTTGATCGACGCGTACAAAGTGCATGTCTTTGGCACCCTTGGCCAACGCGGTTTGGCAGGCCTGCAGCATGGCGGGCTGGAACTTCGCCAGTTCCTCCAGGTAGCGGCTGGCGCGAAACATGAACATGCCACTGTTCCAGCAATAGTCGCCACTGCTCAGATAAGCCTTGGCGGTTTCCAGGTCGGGTTTCTCGACGAAGCGCGACATACTGAAAGGTGTCGCGCCGCGCTGAATGTAACCGTACCCGGTTTCGGGATGGGTTGGCGCAATGCCAAAGGTCACCAGCTTGCCGGCCTGCGCCAGCGGCAAGGCCAGTGCAATGGCGCGGTGAAAAGCCGGCACATCACGAATCAAGTGATCGGCCGCCAGCACAAACAGCACCGGGTCGCTGCCATCGGCAACCGCTTGCAGCGCGCCCAACGCGATGGCCGGGGCGGTATTGCGCCCAACCGGCTCCAGAATGATTGGTGCGCCTTCCAGACCCATCTGGCGCAACTGTTCGGCCGCCAGAAAGCGGTGTTGCTCATTGCAGATCAGGCAAGGCTGCGCATGGTCGATGCCGTCCAGGCGTGCAATCGTGGCTTGCAGCATGGTCAACTCGCCCGTCAGCGGCAGGAACTGCTTGGGATTGAGCTGGCGCGACAGCGGCCACAGGCGGGTGCCCGAACCACCCGCCATGATGAGGGGAAGAAGCATAGATCGTCACTTGGTTGAGAGCTGCAACGCCCAAGTCCCCAGCCTCCTCGACCATGAAGTCCGCCAGCGTTGCCAAGGTTTGCAGTTTAAGGTGTATTCGCGCCAGCGCACACTCTGTTGGGGTAGCCCCTTTGCAGGTTGTGAAAGATTCCGATCCGTCGCTCTTTGAGCGGCCATTCTTTGAGCTTATGATGCCTCGTCATGACACGTTACGGGACATCGCCAAGTTGACCAGGATCACGCAGTGAAGAAGCCGCCTGCCACAAAGCCGAAGCACACCTTGCATCAGACCCTGCGCAAGGCGTTTTCGTTCTTGCCACGGCCGCTGCGCTTTGCGATCTACCGCTCCTTTGTGGATTGCGATCCAGCGCCCGATCCACGCCTTGTTCTGAAGATCGCCGAGACCAAGGAAGAGCTGGAGGCCTGCTTCAAGCTGCTGCACGACGCCTACGTGGGCAGCGGCTTCATGAAGCCGGACCCTTCGGGCATGCGGGTAACGATTTACCATGCCCTGCCGACCACCACCACCCTGTGCGCCAAGTACGATGACGAAGTAGTCGGCACCATTTCACTGATACGAGAAAGCGTGTTTGGCTTTCCGTTGCAGGCGATTTTTGACCTCAAGCACGTGCGCGAAAAGCCCGGGAAGATTGCCGAAGTGTCGGCTCTGGCGGTACACCCCAAGTTTCGCGCGACAGGGGGATCGATTTTGTTCCCCCTGATGAAGTTCATGTACCAGTACTGCGCGACCTACTTCGACACGCGCCACCTGGTGATTGCAGTCAACCCGAACCGCATCGAGATGTACGAGTCGCTGCTGTTCTTCTCCAGACTGACCGAGACGCACGTCGAGAACTACGATTTTGCCAACGGCGCCCCCGCCGTCGGCGCCTCGCTCGACCTGCGGGCAGCGCCGGAGATGCTTAAACAGGTCTACAGCGGCAAGTCCAAGCGCAAGAACCTGCATCACTATTTCCTGCGGCTCAAGCTGCCCAATATTCAGGTCCCGAACCGACGCTACTTTACGACCAATGACCCGGTCATGACGCCAGAGCTGCTGGACTACTTCTTCAACCTGCGCACGCACGGGTTTGCCCACCTCAACGAGCGCGAGAAGGCCCTGCTGCATTCCATCTACAGCCTGCCCGAATACAAGACGCTGCTACCCCCGGTGTTCGTCGATACCGACTTGCAAAGCAGCTTGCGCCAACATCAACGCTACGTCATCAAGTGCCCGGGCAGCTTCAGCGTGACCGTCGAGGGGCACACCACGAGCTACGACCTCAAGCTGATTGAATTCTCCGAGTATGGTTTCCTGGCTCACTCCAAGGTACCCTTGCCGACCCAGGTGTGGGGCGAAGTCATCATCCAGCTTGGCAATGAGGAGCGGTCAATCGTCCGGGCCGTCGCGGTGCGCGGCAGGACCGATGGCGTGCACGGCTTCTATGGCTTCCGGCTGGCCGAGACCGACCTGTCCTGGCGCAAGTTCATTGGCGCTCTGAAGTCCGGCACCACCCATGACGACCTGGACAACGCCTCGGTGTTTCTGGCGGACGAGTAACGCCAGTTCCGCCGGTCGGATCGCGCAGCAATGATTCCCCACCCCACCGCGATTGGCAAATACGGCATTGAGCGTGAGCTTGGTCGCGGCGCCAGCGGCACGGTTTACCTAGGCTACGACCGCTTTCGCAACAGCCCGGTGGCGATCAAGCAAACGCATCCGGCGCTGCTGGCCGACGCTGCCCAGGCGGCGCGCTATCGCCGCTTGCTGCACAACGAGGCGGCCCTGGTGGCTCGCCTGAGCCATCCGCACATCGTGGCCCTGCTTGACGCCGACGAAGCGGCCGACCCACCCTACCTGGTGTTCGAATATGTCGACGGTCAGGCCCTGTCAAGTTTCACGACACCCGACCACCTGCTGCCGGTAGCCGATGTGCTGGACATTGCCTTCAAGTGCTGCCACGCACTGGAGTATGCGCACCACCAGGGCTTGGTACACCGCGATATCAAGCCTGCCAATTTGATGCTCCGCCGCGACGGCGAGCTCAAGCTCGCGGACTTTGGCACCGCCCTGTCCTTGCGCGGCGACGAGACGCAGATCGCGGGTCTGGTCGGGTCGCCCGCGTACATGTCGCCCGAGCAAATCCGGGAACAACCGCTCACCCACAGCTCTGACATGTTCTCGCTGGCGGTGGTGGTCTACGAACTGCTGACCGGGCGCAATCCGTTCGCTGCCGAGTCCACCTACACCACCATTTACCGGATCAATGCCGAGGTCCCCGCCGCACTGTCGCTGATTCGGCCCGAGTTGCCCAACCGGCTGGACGAGGTCATCGGTCGCGCGCTGGCCAAACATCCCGCTGACCGTTACGCAAGCTGGTCGGACTTTGCGCAGGCGCTGCTGGCAGTCAACCGCAGCCTGTCGCGCTTGCCATCCCAGACCAGCGAGGGCGAGCGATTTGCGCGTCTGCGCGCGCTGCCTTTCTTCGCCGACTTCTCGGAGGTGGCCCTGTGGGAAACACTGCGGCTGGGCAAGTGGTTCGATTTGCCCCAAGGCAAGGTGATGATGCGCGAAGGCCAGCCGGGAGACTCGTTCTGCCTGATCGTCGACGGCGAGGTTGCCGTCAGCCGCAAAGGGCGGGTTCTCAGCACCATTGCCCAAGGCTCCAGCATTGGCGAGATGACTTACCTGCAACCCAACAACCGGCTGCGCACCGCCACCGTGGTGGCATCGACCGACGTCGTGGCCTTCAAGATCCGCAACGAGGCCTTGCGCCAGGCGTCGTTGGAACTGCAGGGCGAGTTCGACAAGGTATTCATCAAGCTGCTGGTCAACCGGCTGATTGCCACCAACCAGCAGTTGGCCGACTGGGATCTGGTGCTGGAATGAGGGGAACCAAAACGCCTCCTGCACGATCAGACCCGTTCGACGCTTGACCACCGACGCTGCCGTAACGACAGTGCACCAAGCACCCCCGTGACAATTCCCCTACCGACCAAGGACAACCGATGAGGAAATGGATCAAGGACAACCGCGGCTTCATCATCTTCATGCTTTGCTTCGGGCTGTTTCGCACCGCCGTGGCGGACTGGAACCCGATTCCATCGGGCTCGATGCGGCCCAACCTGCTCGAAGGCGACGTCGTGCTGGTCAACCGCCTGGCCTATGACCTCAAGCTGCCACTGACCGACACCGTGCTGGCGCGCCTGGGCGAGCCCCGGCGCTCCGAGGTGGTCACTTTCTCGTCCCCCTTAGACGGCACCCGGCTCATCAAACGCTTGATCGCCGTGCCCGGCGACGTGGTGGAGATGCGCAACGAGGTCCTGCTCATCAACGGTCAAGTGGCCGACTACGACGAACCCCAAGCAGTGTTGGAACCCACCGATGCCGGTGGCAGCATCCCGGCGTTGCGCCTGACTGAAAGGCTGGGCGACACACAACGCCGCGTGCAATGGCTCCAGGGCGTGAGCGCGCGCAGCAGCTTTGGCCCGTTGACGGTTCCCGCTGACAGCTACCTGATGCTGGGCGACAACCGCGACAACAGCGCCGACTCGCGCTACATCGGCCTCGTGCCGCGGCACCTGCTGATTGGCCATGCGCATCGGGTACTGGTGTCGGCCGACATCAGGGGCAACTGGGCACCGAGGTTCGAGAGGTTCTGGCAGGCGCTGTCATAACTGACTGACGGAATCGCGTCGTGCCCTGGTCGGAGGATATCGACTATCCAAGCAAGTCTGTGCCAAGCAAGTCACCGGTTCGACCACCCCCCCGACTGTGGTTTGGGCTCACCCCGCAAGACAAAACGGCGCGTGAAACCGAAGGGCCGCGTCACGCCGACCGGGTCGCCCAGCAATGGGATTCGAAACACCGACGCCGACAACAACTCCAATTCCCAATCGGTATCGCCGATGAATCGGAACCGTACCGTGCTCGGGGCAAGCAAGCTTAGCGCGGAAAACGAGCCGGTCGTATAAGGCCCGCCCAAGGTGGCGCAGTCCACGGGTCGCCACTGCGCGTCCAACAAGACGATATGCAAAGCCTCTTCATAAGGCACATCGTCCGTGATAAACAGCAGATAGTGGTCCTGCCAATGCACCGCCGCCTCCAACACCGCACCCGGCAGGCGTTTGCCAACCACCACGCCCTCGTGCAATAGCTCGCACTCTGGCGTGTCGCCGTCTGCACGCAAAGCACGGACAGACAGCTCGTTGGCGACTCGCATCGTCATGGTTCGCAGTCAACTACCAAAAGAAATCAACGCCGAACGCCGCCAGCGCTCCGCCGACAAATGCGCCGATCACCCCTCACTCCGGCACCACCCCCGTCACCTCGATCTCCACCTTGGCGCGGGGTTCCACCAGCCCGGCCACCTGCACGCAGGTCATGGCGGGGAAGTGGCGGCCCATCACTTCGCGGTAGACCTGGCCCAGTTCTTTCAGGCGGGCGTTGTACTCGTCACGGTCGATGATGTACCAGGTCATGCGCACCATGTGTTCGGGGCCGGCGCCGGCCTCTTGCAGCACGGCGAGCACGTTGAGCAAGGTCTGGCGGGTCTGGGCGATGAAGTCGTCAGACTCGAATTGCTGCTGCGCATTCCAGCCGATCTGGCCGCCCACGAAGACCATGGCGCCGCGCGCCTTGATGCCGTTGGCATAGCCCTTGGCGCTGGCCCAGCCGGGGGGTTGAAGGAGTTGCATAAACCGAGTCTCTCAGGGGGGATTGTTTTGAGTTTGAAGCGCTGCAGCTTGCCGGTTTCGGTGCGTGGCAGCTTGTCCACAAACACCACTTCGCGCGGGTACTTGTACGGCGCGATGCTGGCCTTCACGTGGTCTTGCAGCGCCTTGACTTGGGCCGCGTCGCCCGGCTCGCCGGCTTTGAGCACGCAGAAGGCCTTGATGAGCATGCCGCGTTCCTCGTCGGGCACGCCGACCACGCCGCACTCGGCCACCGCCGGGTGCTTGAGCAGGGCGTCTTCCACCTCGGGGGCGCCGACGTTGTAGCCGGCGGTGATGATCATGTCGTCGGCGCGCGCCTGGTAGAAGAAGTAACCATCGGCATCCTGCAAAAAGGCATCGCCGGGGTAGTTCCAGCCGTCCTTCACGTAGTTGGCTTGCCGCGCATCGTCCAGGTATTTGCAGCCGGTGGGGCCAATGACGGCGAGCTTGCCGACCGTGCCACGCGGCACCTCAACACCGTCGTCGTCCACCACGCGCGCGCTGTAGCCCGGCACCACCTTGCCGATGGCGCCACGGCGCACCTCGTGCGGCGGCGATGAGATGAAGATGTGGAACATTTCGGTAGCACCAATGCCGTCGGTGATCTCGATGCCGGTGCTGCTCTTCCAGAGTTGGCGGGTGGCGTCGGGCAAGCCCTCGCCGGCGCTGACACACACGCGCAGGGCGCCGGTGCCGCGCTGCGCCATCTGCTCCTGCATGAAGGGCGCCATCTGGCGGTAGAAGGTGGGCGCGGTGTAGCAAATGGTGGCGCCCACATCGTGAATCAGGCGGGCCATGGCCTGCGGCGTGTAGGCAATGTCGGGGTAATGGACCGAGGCGCCGGCCCACATCGGGAACACCAGCATGCCCCCCAGCCCAAAGGTGAAAGCCAGCGGCGGCGAGCCCATCACGACATCAAGGGGCGTGGCCTGCAACACGTGGCGCGGCCAGGTTTCGCAGGCGGCCAACACGTCGCGGTGGGTGTGCACCGCCGCTTTGGGCTTGCCGGTGGTGCCCGAGGTGAAGGCCAGCAAGGCAATGTCTTCGCCCGCCGTGGGGCAGGCTTCGAAGTGGCCGCTGTGGCCCGCCGCCAGCGCCTCCAGAGCGTTTGGCTGACCCGGCACATTGAAGGGCACGATACGCCCCAGCACCGGGTGCTGCGCCTGCGCCTGTTGCAGCTCTTCGAGCAACTGGCCATCGCACAGCGCCACCGTTGGCTGCGACTTGTCGATGATGTCGCCCAGCTCCTTGGCGCGCAGCAGCGGCATGGTGGCCACGCTGATCAGCCCGGCCTTCACCACCGCCAGCCAGGCCAGCGCCATGCCGATCGAATTGCCGCCGCGCAGCAGCACGCGGTTGCCGGGGACCAGGCCGAGGTCCTGCGTCAGCACCTGTGCGATGCGGTCCACTTCCTGGCGCGCCTGGGCGTAGCTCAGGGTGCGCGTCGAGGAGCGCAGCATGGGCCGGTCGCCCCAGCCCTTTTGCGCCGCCTTGTCCAGCAACTCCACGGTCAGATTGAGTTGGAGTGGAAACTGCAGCTCGGGCAGATCGAAGCGCAGTGCGGGCATCTGCACCGCGCCGGGCAGGCGCTGGTGCACAAAGCGATCCGTCTGCGCGCTCACGGATTGACTCGCTCCTTGGGTAGCGGGCGCGGTCATGACAGGCCCCCATTCCTCAAGACCGACTTGCCAATGATGAGCTGCTGCACTTCCGTGGCGCCCTCGTAGATGCGCAGCGCGCGGATGTCGCGGTACAGGCTCTCCACCTTGGTGCCGACCTGCACGCCACGGCCACCATGCATCTGCAGCGCCATGTCGATGACGCGCTGGGCGTTCTCGCTGGCGCACATCTTGGCCATGGCGGCGGCTGCGGTATAGGCCTGGGCCTGCGCCGGTGTGGCGGTGCCCACGCAATCGCGCAACCAGGCGGCGCGGTAGGTCAGCATGGCGGCAGCTTCCACCAGCGCGGCCATGTCGCCCAGCTTGGCTTGCGTCAACTGCATGTCGGCAAGCTTCTGGCCGAACATAGTGCGCGCCCCGGCAAATGCCACCGCGTCAGCCAACGCCCGGCGCGCCATGCCCAGCGCCGCGCCCGCCACGGAGGCGCGAAAAATGTCCAGTGTGCGCATGGCCAGCTTGAAGCCGCCACCCAACTCCCCCAGTTGTGCGCTGGCGTCCAGCGCGCAGTGGGTAAAACGCAGTGACGCCAGCGGATGTGGCGCCATCACCGTGATGTGTTCCGAGTCATCCAGGCCTTTGGTTCCCGCATCGACAATGAAGGCGGATATGCCGCGCGTGCCGGCTTGCGCGTCGGTCTTGGCGAACACGCAATAGAAGTCGGCAATGCCGCCGTTGCTGATCCAGGTCTTCACGCCATTCAGCACGTAGGCATCGTTTTGGCCTGAAGCACCCGTGGCTTGGCGGTATTCTGCTACGGTTGTCATAGCACCGGCATCCGATCCGGCATCGGGCTCGCTGAGCGCGAAGGCGGCCAGCTTGTCGCCACGCGCCACCGCCGGCAGGTAGGCTGCCTGCTGCGCCGGCGTGCCTGCCAGCGTGATGGCGCCGCTGCCCAGGCCAGCCATGGCCATGGCGAAGTCCGCCAACGGGGAGTGGAAGGCCAGCGTCTCGCGCAGGATCACCAGGGCGCGCGAGTCCAGCCGGTCCAGCGCACCGCCAAACGCCGCCGGCACGCAGTAGCGCAGCCAGCCGGCATCGCCCAGCAGACGCGTCCACTGCTTGCAGGCACGCCGGTCATCGGACTCGTCAACCTGCTGTAGCGGCGCCCAGGCCGCGATGTCACGCCCGAGCGCACGGTGCTCGGGTCCGAAAAAGGGCAGCGCCAGGTGGCTGGTCGGGGCGATCGGGATGGTCGGGCGCGTGCTCATCATCAGTCTCCCCCAAACACGGGTTTCAGTTTCGCGGCGAAGGCCTCATAAGCACGCTTGAAGTCCTGCGTCTGCATGCAGATCGCCTGCGCCTGCGCTTCGGCCTCGATCGCCTGCTCGATGGTCATGGCCCATTCCTGCTGCAACATGGTCTTGGTCATGGCGTGTGCAAAGGTGGGGCCAGCCGCCAGCTCGGCGGCCAGGGCCTGCGCCTTGGGCAGGAGCTCGGCGCTCTCATGCAAGGCATTGAAAAAGCCCCAGGCCAGCCCTTCGGTCGCCGTCATGGCGCGCCCGGTGTAGAGCAACTCCGACGCGCGACCCTGGCCGATGACGCGCGGCAGCAAGGCGCAGGCCCCCATGTCAGCGCCGGCCAGACCGACGCGAGTGAACAAGAACGCCGTCTTGGTCTGGGCCGTGCCGTAACGCAGGTCGCAGGCCAGCGCCATCATGGCGCCGGCGCCGGCGCAGATGCCGTCGATGGCACCAATCACCGGCTGCGGGCAGTCGCGCATGGCCTTGACCAGGGCGCCGGTCATGCGGGTGAACTCCAGCAACTCGGGCATGCGCATGCCAGTCAGCGGGCCGATGATCTCGTGCACGTCGCCGCCCGAACAGAAATTGCCGCCCGCGCCGGTGATCACCACCACCTGCACATCGGTGCTGCTGCGCAGGGCCAGGAACAGGTCGCGCAGCTCGGCGTACGAGTCGAAGGTGAGCGGGTTCTTGCGCTCGGGCCGGTTCAGCGTGATGGTGCCCACACCGCCGCGCTCGTTGCTGCGCTCGAACTGCCAGGCGAAGTGCCGCGCCTGGTAGGGGGCGCTGGCGTCGAACTGGGCGCGCATGGGGTTGCCGGCGCCGATGTAGTGTTTCATGGGTTTTCCAATGAGAGGGTGACGGCGGTCTTGACGTGCGCTTTGACCTTGCCCAGCAACCGGTGCAGGGTGGCAACTTCCTTGTCGGTCAGGCCGCCCAGGGCTTGCACAACCCAGGCTTCATGCGCCCTGGCCATCCCGGAAAACTGCTTGCGGCCCGCCGGCGTGAGGCAGATGCGACACGCGCGCCGGTCGCCCGCAACGTCGACCCGCTCCACCAGCCCCTCGCCGGCCAGTTGATCGGTGATGCCGGTGATGTTGCCACCAGTGACCATCATGCGTTTGGAGAGCTCGTTCATCTTCAAGCCATCGGGCGCACGCTCCAGTTGTGCCATCAAATCAAAGCGTGGCAAGGTGGTTTCGAACTGCTCGCGCAAACCGGCACGCACCTGCTTCTCGATCAGTTGCGTGCAGGTGAGCAGGCGCAGCCACAAGCGCAGGGCCTCAGGGTGTTCGGCCTGGCCGACCAGACGAGCTTCGAGGTCCATCTCAAAGACCTTCTTCATTTGCTATTGGTTGTATAGCAAACTGTTGAACACCAGCGTGGGCTGGCAGCATCTTTTGCTTGGATGCCTCGCGGTAGAGCTGGTCGCGCCCGCTCCAGTAGGGGCGCGGCCAGTCCGCGCCGGGCGCAGCGGCTGCCGGGCTACCCAGTTTGGCGACTTCATGCAGCGTCCAGGCGGCGTCTGCCAGATGCGGGCGCGCCACCGCGCACAGGTCGGCACGGCCGGCGGCGATGATGCTGTTGGCATGGTCCGCCTCGCTGATGGCGCCTACGGCGATGGTGGCAATGCCCACCTCGTTGCGGATGCGGTCCGAGAACGGCGCCTGGTACATGCGGCCATAAACCGGCTTGGCGGCACGTGTGGTCTGGCCGCTGGAGACGTCGATCATGTCGCAGCCGGCCTGCTTGAAGAGGCGCGCCACCTGTACCGCATCGTCCGCTGTGTTGCCACCGGGTGCCCAGTCGTGTGCCGAGATGCGCACACTCATCGGCAGGTGCGCCGGCCAGGCCGCGCGCATGGCGGCAAACACTTCCAGCGGGTAGCGGCAGCGATTTTCAATCGAGCCGCCATAGTCGTCCGTGCGCAAATTGGTCAAGGGGCAGATGAAGCTCGACAACAGATAGCCATGCGCGCAGTGCAACTCCAGCCAGTCAAAGCCGGCGTCCGCGGCACGCCGGGTGGCGATGACAAACTGCTGCGTGAGCTGGGTCATCTCCTCGCGCGTCATGGCGCGCGGTACCTGGTTTTGTTCACCATAGGCGACCGCGCTGGCCGCCATCAGCGGCCAGTTGGCGTGGGCGCCGCCCGCGAGCAAGGGCTCGTCCGCCGCCTCCCAACCAACCTGGGTGGAACCCTTGGGTCCGCTGTGGCCAAGCTGGATGCCGATGCGAGCGCTGCTCTGGCCATGCACGAAGTTCACGATGCGTTTGAAGCCCGCCATCTGGGCGTCGTTCCACAAGCCCGTGCACGCCGGCGTGATGCGCCCCTGCGGGGTCGGGCTGGTCATCTCCACCATCACCAGGCCGGCACCGCCCAGCGCCCGCGCGCCCAGATGCACCAGGTGAAAGTCCTGCACCAGACCGTCCACCGCGCTGTAAGTGGCCATGGGGGAAACCACGATGCGGTTCTTCAGCGGCATCTGCCGCACCGTGAACGGCAGCAGCATGGGCGGCACATGGTCACCACCGGCCAGCCAGGCTTCATAACCCTCCAGCCAGGCCGGGTCACGCAGGCGCAGGTTTTCGTGGCTGATGCGTTGCGAGCGCGTCAGCAGCGAATAGGCAAACTGCTCGATGGGCATGGCGCTGTAGCGCTGCACGTTCTCGAACCACTCGGTCGAATTGCGTGCGGCGTTTTGAATCTTGAGAACCTCCACGCTGCGCCGCGCCTGGTAGCGCTGCAGCACCTGGTCCATGTCGTGCTGCGCACCGAGTTCCCTGGGCCGGTCAACGAAGGCCTCGACACTGGTGGCGAATTCGTTGACCAAATCGATCGCGTCCTCGAACGCCAGCTTGGTACCGCTGCCGATCGAGAAATGCGCGGTATGGGCCGAGTCCCCCATCAGCACGATAGGAACCTGGCGGCCCTCGATCGCCACGCGATGCACCCAGGTCTTGCACACCACGCGCGGAAAGCGGATCCAGTTGGCCGAGCCGCGCAGGTGCGTGGCGTTGCTGATCAAGGGGTTGCCGTCCAGGTACTTGGCAAACAAGCGCTCGCAAAAGGCAATGCCCTCGTCCTGGCTCATGTCCTCCAGGCCATGCGCCTGCCACACCGGCTGCGGCGTTTCCACGATGAAGGTGGACATCTCGTCGTCGAACTTGTAGGCGTGGGCCTGGAACCAGCCGTGCTCGGTCTGCTCGAAAGCAAAGGTGAAGGCGTCGAACATCTTGCGCGTGCCCAACCAGACAAAGCGGCACAACCGAGTGTCGATGTCGGGCTGGAACACGTCGGCGTAACGGGTGCGGATGCGGCTGTTGAGCCCATCGCTGGCGATCACCAGGTCGGCCTGGTATTGGGCCGCCAACGCCTGGTCGTCCTGCACGTCCTGATCAAACACCAACTCGACACCCAGGGCCAGACAGCGCTCCTGCAAGATGTTGAGCAACAACTTACGGCCGATGCCGCAAAAGCCGTGGCCGGTGGAGCGCACGCTGCGACCCCTGAAGAACACCTCGACATCGTCCCAGTGGTTGAAGGCGTCGCCAATTTGCTGCGCCGTCACCGGATCGGCCTGCTGCAGATTGAGCAGGGTCTGATCCGAAAACACCACGCCCCAGCCGAACGTGTCAAACGGCTTGTTGCGCTCCACCACGGTGATGCGGTGGGCCGGGTTCTGCAGCTTCATGAGCAGCGCGAAATAAAGTCCGGCGGGGCCACCGCCAATGCACAGGATGTTCATGGCGATTAGTTTAGGTTTAAACTAATTATTGTCAAGCTGGGGCGAACGCTTGTGTCGAACGCTGCCCGGCGGCACGGTGGCGCACAATGCCGCAACACATTCCACACGAGCGCACCATGATTTACAAATTCAAGTCCAAGGTCACCGGCGACCTCATCATGCTGGAGCCCAATGGGCGGCGCGTGCTGCAGATCATTGGCAAGGACCTCAGCGGCGCCAACGCCAGCAAGGGCATCGTCCTGCCGGAGCAAATGACTGCAGCCGTGGCGGCGTTGCAGGCCGAAGTGGCAAAGGAAGAAGCCGAGCGCGAAGCGGCCATCGCGCTGGCGCTGGCGCAGGGCAAGGAGGCGCCCCGGTTCGAGGCGCTGGGCTTGCGCCAGCGCACGCTGCCCTTCATCGAGATGCTGCGCCGCTGCGAACCAGCGGGCGAGCCAATTACCTGGGGGGTGTAGGTGATCAGTCGGCGAACTTGCCGGCGGCTTCGATCACAGGCTTGAGCTTGGCGATTTCGCCGGCAACGAAGGCCTTGTGGGCTTCTGGCTCCATGCGTTTGTCGGTCACCACCACGGCGCCCAGCCCCTCCTGCTTCTTGATGAAGGCGGGGTCTTTCAACGCCGCCTTCATGGCCGTGTTGAGCTGGGTCAGCACCGCGGGCGGCGTGCCCTTGGGGGCGTACAAGCCGTGCCAGATGGTCAGGTTGAAATCCTTCAGCCCCATTTCCTGCAGGCTGGGGTAGTCTTTGAGCAGCTTGTGCCCACTCAGGGCCTTGGGCGTGGTCACGGCAAAGGCCTTGACCCGTCCGCCCTCGATCTGGCCGGTGGTGTTGGTGGTCTGGTCACACATGACGTCAACCTGGCCGCCGACCAGCGCATTCATGGCCGGTGCCGTGCCGCCAAACGGGATCGTGGTCATGGCGTCATTGAGCTTGATTGCGTGCTGCCACATCAGACCGCAGATATGCGAAGCGGAGCCCAGGCCGGCGTGCGCCAGGTTGAGCTTGCCGGAGTTGGCGCGAATGTAGGCCTCGAAGTCGCGGTAGGTATTGGCCGGCAATTGCGGCTTGCCAATCAGGGTCATGGGCACCTCGTTAACCAGGCCGAGGTACTCGAAGTCTTCCAGCGGCTTGTACTGCAACTTGCGGTACAGCGCCGGTGTGGATGCCATGCCAATGTGAAACAGCATCAAGGTGTGGCCGTCCGGCGCGGCCCTGGCGACTTTGGTCGCACCGATCGTGCCACCGGCGCCACCAACGTTTTCCACCACGAAGTTGGCGCCGCCGCCCATAGTCTTGCGCATGGCTTCAGCCAGGTCACGCGCGACGCGGTCAGTTGGACCGCCCGCCGCAAACGGCACCACGATCGAGATGGGTTTCGAGCCAGGGTAGCCTTGCGCGAAGCCCGACAGGGCGGTTACAGCCAGGGCGGCAGCCAACAGTCGCTTCATGAAAGTTCTCCTTAAAGGTAGTTGCCAGTCTACCGATTCGCGAATTCGCTGACAGTATGGAAACTACCGAGCCTGGCGCCTATTTGTAGCTGCGGGCGTCCTCGATCACCTTGCCATCGTTAGGCAGGCTGCCCGGCAGAACCAGCTCGACGCTGCCGCGCAGCTTGGTCACATCCCGAATCGCCTCACCCACCTTGGCAGCCAGGCCATCCGGCCCACTGCAAGCGGTCTCTACTTTCAGGGTCATGGCGTCGTTGGCCATCTCACCCGTGACGACCAGGCGCGCCTTCGCAATCTCCGGAAATCGCTTCACGATGTCATTGACCTGACCCGGGTGAACAAACATGCCGCGAATCTTGGTGGTCTGGTCGGCCCGGCCCATCCAGCCTTTGATGCGCATGTTGGTGCGCCCCGTCGGGCATGTGCCGGGCAACACCGCTGACAGGTCGCCAGTGCCGAACCGGATCAGCGGGTAGACCGGATTGAGGCTGGTGACCACCACCTCACCCACTTCACCCTCGGCCACTGGGTCCCCCGTGCCGGGACGTACGATCTCGACAATCACGCCTTCGTCAATCACCAGACCCTCGCGCGCCGACGTTTCGTAGGCGATGGAGCCAAGGTCTGCCGTCGCGTAACACTGGTAGCCCGAAATGCCGCGCTGGGCAAACCAGTCCCGCAGGCTGGGCGGGAAGGCCTCGCCACCGAACATGGCCTTCTTGAGGCTGGGCAAAGGCACACCGATTTCGGCCGCCTTGTCAACAATGATGCGAAGAAAGCTGGGCGTGCCGATGTAGCCCGCCGGTTGCAGCTCCGCGATGGCCTGCACCTGTTGCTCGGTCTGACCGGTGCCGCCTGCAAACACGGTACAACCCAGCGCATGGGCGCCAGTCTCCATCATCGAGCCGGCCGGCACGAAGTGGTAACTGAAGCTGTTGTGAATCAGCTCCCCGGTGCGAAATCCAGCCGCGAAAATGGCGCGCGCCATGCGCCAGTAGTCGCGCGCCGTGCCCTCAGGCTCATAGATCGGACCCGGGCTGGAGAACAGGCGCGGCATCGGCGCGCCGTAAGCCAACGTGCTGAAACCACCAAACACATTGCCACCCGCCGCACGCGACGCCTGCTGGCGCGCCAGCAACTCATGCTTGCGGGTTACCGGCAGGTTGGCCAAGCCTGTGCGGGACCGCACGTCATCGGGATTAACCTCTTCCAAAATCTCTGTAAAGGCGGCGGACAGCTGCTTGGCGTGGCGCACCTGGCCTGGTAGCGCCGCCATGTGCGCGGCTTCACGCACATCGGGAGCGCGTGTTTCCAACGCGTCAAAATGGTCGGTCATAAATTGTGTCCTGCCAGACGATCAAGCCAGCCAGCGTTTGCGACGCTTGTAGCTCTTGACGTCCTTGAAGCTCTTGCGCTCGCCGCCACCCACGCCGAGGTAGAACTCCTTGACATCCTCGTTGTTCGCCAGTTCGCTGGCCACGCCATCCATCACCACCCGACCCGACTCCATGATGTAGCCGTAGTCCGAGTACTTCAGCGCCATGTTGGTGTTCTGCTCGGCCAGCAAAAAGGTGACCTGCTCCTTGACGTTAAGGTCTTTGACGATCTCGAACACCTCTTCGACAATCTGCGGCGCCAAACCCATTGAAGGCTCGTCGAGCAGCACCATGCTGGGGTTGGTCATCAAGGCTCGACCAATCGCGCACATCTGCTGCTCTCCGCCCGAGGTGTAGGCGGCCTGGCTGGTCCGCCGGGTCTTCAGGCGCGGGAAGTAGGTGTAGACCTTCTCAAGATTGCGGGCGATCTCACCCTTGTCCTTGCGCGTATAGCCACCGGTGAGCAGGTTCTCCTCGATCGTCAGGTGGGCAAAGCAGTGGCGCCCCTCCATCACCTGCACCACGCCGCGCTGCACCAGGTCGGCGGGCGACAGGTTTTCGATCCGCTCGCCGCGCAGCTCGATCGAGCCTTTGGTAACTTCCCCGCGCTCCCCGCGCAGCAGGTTAGAGACCGCGCGCAAGGTGGTGGTCTTGCCAGCCCCATTGCCGCCCAGAATCGCCACGATCTTGCCCTCGGGCACGTTGAGCGAGACGCCCTTGAGCACCAGGATCACGTGGTTGTAGATGACCTCGATGCCGTTGACGTTGAGAACAATATTTTTCGTTTCACTCATGGTGGTAGTTCCACGTTACTTGATGGTCCCGGTGAACCGGGAGGGTAGCCAACTGAAAGAGCGTTCAAGCCACTCTTTCAGTTGGCGACTCGGGTGAGTCGCCAACTCTGTGACGTCATTGCGTTTAGCCGCCAGCCGCGCGCGTAGCGTGGCGGCAAGCGCGGCAATCCATGAGATCCTGGACTGCCGCGTCGCTGGCGCTCCTCGCAGTGACGAAGGTGACACGACGGGCATGGCACCTACTTACACCGTCAAGATCAGGACTGGCAATCCTCTGGCGTGCGAGGCGTCAGCTTCTTGTCGGCTGCGTACTTGGCAGCGGTGGCTTTGACCAGGGGCTTGAGAATCTGCTCGTCAGCCTGCATCCAATCGGAGGTGAAGCCCCACTTCTTGCCATCCCAAGTGTGGATGCGCGCCCAGTTGGCGCCCATGTGATCGACGCAACTGGTGCTGATGGGACGCATCACTCCGGCGAAGCCCAGGGCATCGAGCTTCTTCTGGTCCAGTGCCAGGTTCTCATAGCCCCAGCGGGCCTGTTCACCAGTGACCCATTTGCCCTTGCCGAAACGATCCTGGGCGCGACGCACGCCCTCCACTGCCAGCATGGCGCTCATGGCGCCACGCATATACAGCACGGTGCCCACCTCTTCCTTCGGCCCGGTTCCCTGGCCCTTGGCATGCACTTTCTCAAGGATTTCCTTGACCACTTTGGAGTCCGGCTCAGCGCCGTGTTGCATGGCGACCGCGTTGTAGCCCTTGGCGCCCTCACCCACGTCCTTGACGTCAGGCTCGGCACCCGACCACCACACGCCATACATCTTGTCACGCGGATAGCCGGTGGCCTGCGCTTCTTTTAGCGAGGTTGAGTTCATCACACCCCAGCCCCACAAGAACACATAGTCAGGCTTAGATTGGCGAACCTGCAACCAGGTCGCCTTTTGCTCCACGCCCGGATGGGCTACCGGCAGCAACTGAACCGTGAAGCCGTGTGACGCAGCGCGCTCTTGCAACAGAATAATCGGCTCCTTGCCGTAGGGCGAGTCGTGGTAAACCAAGGCGATCTTCTTGCCCTTGAGCTTGTCAAAGCCGCCTTCTTTCTTGGCAATGGTCTGCACCAGCACGTCAGCCGCCAACCAGTACGTGCCGGCGAGCGGGAAGTTCCATTTGAAAACGGTGCCGTCCTGGCTCTCGCTGCGGCCATAACCAGCTGTGATCAGGGGAATCTTGTCGACAGGGGCTTTTTCGGTCAGCGCAAAAGTGATGCCGGTGGAGAGCGGCTGGAACACCGTCGCGCCGCCATGCTTGCCTTTGAGTCGCTCGTAGCACTCGACGCCGCGATCGGTCGCGTAGCCGGTTTCGCACTCTTCGTAGATGATCTTCACGCCGTTGATGCCGCCGCGCGTTGGTCAGCTTGAGGTAGTCAGAATAGCCATTGGCCCATGGCACGCCGTTGGGGGCGTAGGCACCGGTGCGGTAAGGCAGGCCGGGAAAAAACTGCTCTTTGGCTTGGGCAAATGCACTCACGCCCACGGTGGCCATGAGTGCCGCCACTGCAAGATTACGAACTTTCATGCTGTCTCCTAGGAATAAGGCACTGCAGTGCCTGGGTTAACGAAAAAAATACAGGTCCAACCAACTTCTTCAATGCGGAAACGGCCATAAGCGCAGCTTCTGCTTGCTGACCGACCACAGTTTGGCCAAACCATGCGGCTCGACGATCAAGAACCAGACAATCAGCGCACCGAAGATGATCAGTTCCGCATGCGAGATGCCGGACGTGGAAATTTCAACACCGAACACACTGCCCAGCAGCGGCAGAAACTGGTTCAGGAAAATCGGCAACACCACAATGAAGCCGGCGCCGAAAAAACTGCCCATGATGGAGCCCATGCCACCAATGATGACCATGAACAGCAGGTTGAACGACAGGTCCACGGAGAAGGCGGCCGGCTCCCAGGCGCTCAGGTGAACAAATCCCCACAAGGCACCCGCCACACCAATGATGAAGGAACTGACGGCAAACGCCGTCAGCTTGGCGTACATCGGCCGGATGCCGATCACGGCCGCCGCCACGTCCATGTCCCGGATGGCCATCCACTCACGGCCAATGGCCGAGCGCACCAGGTTCTTGGCGGCCAATGCAATGATCACCAGGATCGTCAGACAAAACAGGTACTTGGAGATTGGGCTGGCGATCGGAAGCCCGAACACCTGCAAGCCCGAGACCGACACCGAGCCCGAGGGCGAGTCATTGGTCAGCCACTTGATGCGCAAAAACATCCAGTCGCTGAAGAACTGCGCCGCCAGTGTGGCCACCGCCAGGTACAGACCTTTGACGCGCAGGCTCGGCAGGCCGAAAAGAATGCCAAACACGGAGGAACAAATCCCCCCCAGCAGCAAGGCCACCAGCACCGGCAAACCCTCTACCCGCACAAAGAAGTTGAAGGCGGCGTATGCACCCACCGCCATGAAAGCACCCGAACCGAGCGAAATCTGCCCGCAATACCCCACCAGAAGGTTCACGCCCAAGGCAGCCAAGGACATGATCACAAACGGAATCAGAATCGCCCGAAACATGTACTCGCTGGTGACCATCGGCACCACCACGTAGGCTGCCGCGAGCAGCAACAATACGGCGACACGGTCTTGTGTGATCGGAAAGATCTGCTGGTCCGCCCGGTACGAAGTCTTGAACTGGCCGTTTTCTCTGTAAAACATGATGCTTCTCGTTGTGGGGGATGTGCGCTAGACGCGGTCGATAATCTTTTCGCCAAACAAACCTTGCGGGCGGAACAACAAGAACACAAGGGCCAACACGTAGGCGAACCAGATCTCGATGCCACCACCGACATAGGGCCCCAAAAAGACTTCGGACAGCTTTTCGCCAACACCAATGATCAGCCCACCAACGATGGCGCCCGGTACCGACGTCAATCCGCCGAGAATCACCACCGGCAAGGCCCGCAAGGCCACCGTGGTGAGCGAGAACTGCACGCCGAGTTTGCTGCCCCAAATCATGCCGGCCACCAGCGCCACGACACCGGCCACGCACCACACAATCACCCAGATGCGGTTCAGCGGAATGCCAATACTCTGGGCCGCCTGATGGTCATCGGCCACCGCGCGCAGTGCCCGTCCGGTGGAAGTCTTTTGGAAGAACACCGTCAGCAGGCCGACCAGCACAGCGGCGATCAGCGCCGCGTAGAGGTCTTCCTTGTTGATCAGGATGCCACCCTGAAAGACACTCTCCAAGGCCATGATCGGGTCCTTGGGCATACCGACATCGATCTTGTAGATGTCGCTGCCGAAAATGGTCTGCCCGATACCGTCCAGGAAGTAGCTGATGCCCAGCGTCGCCATCAGCAAGGTTGTTCCCTCCTGGTTGACCAGATGCCGCAAGGCGAGGCGTTCAATCAGCCAGGCCACGCCAAACATCACCATCCCGGCCCCGATGAAGGCCAACAGGTTGGCAATGAAGGCGTTGTTCAAGCCGGTATACAGCGGTATCCACTCGGCAAAGCGCGCCATCGCCAGCGCGGCAAACAACACCATCGCGCCCTGCGCAAAATTGAACACGCCAGAAGCTTTGTAGATCAATACAAAGCCCAATGCGACCAGCGAATAGAGCATGCCCGCCATCAGGCCGCCCATCAAGGTTTCAAGAAAAAATGCCATGGTTCGTCTCTCGCTGCGTCAGTGGCTCGTGCCCAAATAGGCACTGATCACTTCTTCGTTGTTGCGTACTTCATCGGGGGTTCCATCACCGATCTTCTTGCCGTAGTCCAGCACCACGACCCGGTCCGAGATGTCCATCACCACACTCATGTCATGCTCGATCAGCACCACGGTGGTGCCGAACTCCTCGTTGACGTCAAGCACGAAGCGGCACATGTCCTGCTTCTCTTCGACGTTCATGCCGGCCATGGGTTCGTCCAGCAGCAGCACCTGCGGCTCCATCGCCAGCGCGCGACCCAGGTCAACGCGCTTTTGAAGGCCGTAGGGCAGTTGGCCAACCGGGGTCTTGCGAAACGCCTGGATCTCCAGGAAGTCGATGATGTGTTCGACTTTCTCGCGGTGCATTTCCTCTTCGCGCTGGGCCGGCCCAATGCGCAGCGCCTGCCAGAACAGGTTGCTTTTGATCTTGAGGTTGCGCCCGGTCATGATGTTGTCGATCACGCTCATGCCCTTGAACAGCGCCAGGTTCTGGAAGGTGCGCCCGATACCCATCACGGCCACCTGGTGGCTGTCCATGTGGCTGAAGGTCTGTCCGCGGAAACTGATGGTGCCCTGCTGCGGCGTGTAAACCCCATTGATGCAGTTGAGCATGGAGCTCTTGCCCGCGCCGTTGGGGCCGATGATGGCGCGTACTTCGTGTTCGCGCACGTCAAACGAGATGTCGGTCAGCGCCTTGACGCCGCCGAAACTCAGCGAGATGTTCTTGACGTCCAGGATGACGTCGCCGATTAGTTTTGTCGCCATGGTGTTCTGGTTCAACTGTTCATGATCAGGCCGCCGCCTTGACCGGAGCAAAGGTCTTGGCATCGTCAATTTTGAGGGTGGCGCTGACGCTGCCGATGCGACCATCCTCAAACTTGACCTGGGTCTGGATGAACTGGCTGGTTAGCCCGCCATACAGAGCGTCAATCAGCACGTCATACTTTTCAGCAATGAAGCCACGGCGCACCTTGTTGGTCCGCGTCAGTTCGCCGTCGTCGGCATCGAGCTCCTTGTGTAACACCAGGAAACGACTGACTTGGCTGCCCGCCAGCAAGGCGTCCACGCTCAGATCGGCATTGACCTTTTCGACGCACTCCTTGATGAGCTGGTAGACCTCGGGCTTTTGCGCCAGGTCGGTGTAGCCGGCATAAGGCAGGTTGCGCCGCTCGGCCCAGTTGCCCACGGCATCGAAGTCGATGTTGATCATGACGCAGACCTTTTCACGTCCGTCACCGTAGGCCACCACTTCCTTGATCTGCGGAAAGAACTTGAGTTTGTTCTCCACGTACTTGGGCGCGAACATCGCGCCGTCATTGGTGCCGCCCTTGATGCGCCCGACATCCTTGACGCGGTCGATGATCTTGAGATGGCCGTGCGCGTCGATGAAGCCCGCATCGCTGGTGTGGTACCAGCCGTCGGCGGTCAAGACCTCAGCCGTGGCTTGCGGGTTTTTGTAGTACTCCTTGAGCAGGCCGGGCGACTTGACCAGGATCTCGCCGTTGTCGGCGACCTTGATCTCTACGCCCTCGATTGGGATGCCCACGGTGTCCGCGCGCGCTTCATGGTCGGGCTGCAGACAAACGAACACCGCCGTCTCGGTCGAGCCGTAGAGCTGCTTAAGGTTGATGCCAATCGAGCGGTAGAAGGTAAACAGGTCCGGGCCGATGGCTTCGCCCGCCGTGTAGGCCACGCGCACCCGGCTCATCCCTAGGTTGTTGCGCAGCGGGCCGTAGACCAGGACATTGCCCAAGGCATACAGCACGCGCTCGCCCAAGGCTACTGACTGCCCATCCATCAACGCCGGACCAACCCGTTTGGCCACGTTCATGAAATACTGAAACATGCGCCGCTTGATGGCGCCGGCGTCTTCCATTCGGATCGTCACACTGGTGAGCAGGCCCTCGAACACACGCGGCGGCGCAAAGTAATACGTGGGCCCGACTTCTTTCAGGTCGATCGTGACCGTGGCGGCGGACTCGGGGCAGTTGACGATATAACCACAGGCCAACCACTGGGCGTAACTGAAGATGTTCTGGCCAATCCAGGCCGGCGGCAGGTAGGCCAGCACCTCGTCACTGCTGGTGAGCTTGTCAAAATCAGCACCCGCCTTGGCGCGGTTCAGCAGACTGTTGTGGGTATGCACCACGCCCTTGGGGTTGCCGGTGGTGCCCGAGGTGAAGAACATGGCGGCCACGTCGTGGCAACCCGCTTTGTCAATCTCTTTGCGCAAGAAATCCGAGTGCTGAGAAGAGAAGACCTTGCCAGCGGCGATCAGATCGTCCAGCGAGGACAAGCCGGGCTCGTCGTAATTGCGCAGCCCGCGCGGGTCGTCAAAGTAGATGTATCCCAACTGCGGGCATTGCTCGCGGATCTCCAGCAGCTTGTCGACCTGTTCCTGGTCTTCGGCGAAGGCGAAACGCACATCGGCGTTGTTGATCGGAAACACACACTCGGTCGCCGCTGCGTCCTGGTACAGGGGGATGGGAATGGCGCCCAGCGACTGGATCGCCAGCATGGTCGCGTACAGCCGGGGGCGGTTGGACCCCACCACCACCATGTGTTCGTCGCGCCGCAGGCCGGCCTGGTGCAGGCCACACGCCAGATGGTCGACCGTGCTGAGCAAAACATCCCAGTCCATGGCCTGCCAAATACCGTACTCTTTCTCGCGCAGGGCGGGGCTGAGCGGGCGCTCCGCAGCGTGCTTGATCAGAAGTCGAGGGAAAGTGGTTTGCATCCCGGCACCTTGCGAAAAATAAATAATTATCAGCAGCCACGTGGCTTCATGCATGCTTCTTGGATACGAATAGTACGGATTAGTTTGACGCCATGCTGTCAATGCGACGACAATTCAGGGTAGTCCCTATTAGGTGTTTTCCCTAGGTATTGAACAGCCAACATCGGACAATTAGTTGAGGACAGAGCTAAAGGTCTGTCCCGCAAAGTATCAGGAATCAAGATGTCCAGTGACCAGCCCCTCTACCAACGACGTCGCCCTCCCACTGCGGGCGAGCTACACAACATCCCCTGGCTGGCCCTGCTGACGCCTGCGGAACGCGAGCTGGCGGTCAGCGACATCTTGATCGGCGACGCCAAGCCGGGAGATCTGGTCTGCCGCGTCGGGCGCCCCGTTACCTACTGGTTTGGCGTGGTGGAAGGCCTGCTCAAGATGAGCAGCGACAGCAGCGAGGGTCAGACCATGACCTTCACCGGCATCCCGCCCGGCGGCTGGTTCGGCGAGGGCACCGTCCTCAAACGAGAAAGCTACCGCTACAACATCCAGGCGCTGCGAAAGAGCGTGGTGGCAGGTTTGCCAGTCCACGCCTTCCACGTGCTGCTGGACAACTCGATTGGCTTCAACCGCTTTGTCATGAACCAGCTCAACGAACGGCTCGGTCAATTCATTGCCGCGCGCGAAATCGACCGCATGAACAACCCCGACGTGCGCGTGGCACGCAGCCTGGCCACGCTCTTCAACCCGGTGCTGTACCCGGGTGTCGGCGAGGTGCTGCGCATCACCCAGCAGGAGCTGGCCTACCTGGTGGGCCTGTCGCGCCAACGGGTCAACGAGGCGCTGTCCACCTTGCACGAACAAGGCATCATCCGAGTCGAGTACGGCGGCCTGCGCGTGCTGAGCCTGGAAGCCTTGCGATCAACTGTTTTCTCGCGTGTAAGCGTCGCTTCGCCCACCAAGGACCAAGGCCGCCACCCCTGATGTTCCAAAAGCCAAGAAAACAGACCCCCTATGCGCAAGGTCACACCCGCAGTTTCCTAAAATTCAACCCCTATGACAGACCCAACCACGCCTTCCAAGTTTCGCCGCGCCGCCGCGTCGCCTGTGAGCAAGGCAACCGCAGCCCGGCCGCCCATCCCCGCCGGACAAACCAACACAGCAGCCCATGGGGCGAACGGCACGGTGCGCCTGAACAAGCGCATGGCCGAGCTGGGGCTGGCCTCACGCCGTGAAGCCGACGACTGGATTGCCAAGGGCTGGGTCAAGGTCAACGGCAAAGTGGCCGAGATGGGCATGCAGGTCACGCCCGACGTGCGCATCGACATCGACAAACAGGCGCAGGGGCAGCAGGCCAATCAGGTCACCATCCTGCTCAACAAGCCGATTGGCATTGTCAGCGGCCAGGCCGAGGACGGACACCAGCCCGCCATCACCCTGATCCAGCCGCAAAGCCGGTGGGTGGACGACAACGCGCGCTTTTTCTTCCATGGGAGTCAGCTCAAGAGTCTGGTGCCGGCCGGTCGGCTCGACATCGACTCCACCGGCCTCCTGGTGCTGACCCAAGACGGTCGCGTGGCGCGCCAGCTCATTGGCGAAGACGCGGTGATGGAGAAGGAATACCTGGTGCGCGTGGTCTACACCGGCGCCGAAAACCTCGATGCCGCCACGTCAGCCGCCGCTACCTATGGTGGTCGCCCCGCTGGTAGCAGCGGCAAAGTCACCCAGCTCAGCCGCATTGACGATGACGACCCGGTGAGCACGGATGTGCAGTCCGTCTTTCCATTGGACCAGCTCAAGCGCCTGCGCCACGGCCTGAGCCTGGACGGCCAGGCCCTCAAACCCGCCAAGGTGGAGTGGCAAAACCCCGAGCAACTGCGCTTTGTGCTGACCGAGGGCAAAAAACGCCAGATCCGGCGCATGTGTGAACTGGTTGGCCTCAAGGTGGTGGGCTTGAAGCGCGTGCGCATCGGCAAGGTCATGCTGGGCAATTTGCCAGTGGGTCAATGGCGCTACCTGGCGCCGCACGAGCGGTTCTGAACAAGCTGCCGCGCGGTGGTCCGTGCGGCGCGCTCAGTCGCACCGGTTCGCCCGTCACCAGGTGCTACTGATCAGCTTGCCTTGTCCCGTCAGGTAGTAAAGGTGGCTGTCGATCTGGACGCTGCGCTCGTGACCCAGCCAACCCTGGGTGTAGCCATCCAGGCCGGTCGGGTAGGTTTGACCAACCAACAGGGGTCGCTCGGTCAGGGTCTTGCTGGCAGCGCTGACCTCAAAACGGGCCAGACCCTGGTAGCTGGGATGGAACCAACCGGCAGTGTCGGCCGTCTCGTTGACTGTCACCGGCAAAGCGATCCGGGTCATACCGGCAACGCTCATCAGATTGATCCCGTGGCGAGTGAAGTCCAAGCCGCTGGCGCTGCCGGCCTTGCCAATCACACGGGTGGCGAGTTCCTTGGGTGCGCTGGCGTTGGCGACGTCGAACAGCGACACTTTCACGCCCTGAACCCGCCCCTCCGCCGTAGCGTCCTTCCCAACGCCCAGCAACAAACCGTCGCCGACCGGGAACAAATAGTCCGAGTAACCGTTGGTCTTGAGTTCACCGGTCGCCTTGGGGTCGGTCGGGTCGGCCAGGTCCAGGATGTACAGCGGGTCGGTACGCCGGAAAGTCACCACATAGCCCCGATCACCCAAAAAGCGCACGGCATAAACCTGCTCACCGCTCAGGCCAATGGGCGCTGGCCGCTTGCTGTTGGGCAGCGTGCCAATGGTTTGCAACTTGGCGCCTGCGCCGTCTTCGCGCAACACGGTCAGGATCGCGGGAGACGGTTTGCTGGCCGCGTTGGCCGTGTCGAGCTCACCAAACCAGCCGAACTGGTTGGTGTAGGTCAGCACCCGTAGATCGCCCTGGTGCTCACTGAGCCGATAGGACGTTTTGTTGCTGTCCCAGCCGAGATGACCGGTGACCTCGCCCGAGCCCCGGTAGTTGATGCTCATGCCGTTGATGGCGAACTTGTGAACGTCGGTGGTGACCTGACCGGGGTAGGCGACGATGCCCCCCTTGCCGACCGTCTCGTAGCGGCTGGTAGCCAGGTAGAGGTTCTTGGCCGACATATAGAAGGCCTCGGTACCCCCCAAAAAGCAGCGGCTCGATCGCTCCAGGTTGGCCGACGCCAGGTTAAAGGCAGTGATGGTGGTCATCTGCACGGCAGCCGACGCATTTTGCGTCTGCAGGTAGCAGTCGGTGTCAGCCATCAGTGGCTCGGTCAGGCTGCTGGCGGTGGCGCCAAGGCTGGTCACGGTCACGGTGGGCAGCAGGTCGCGGTTGGTCAGGCGGTTGATGGCACCCTTGCGATCGGCCGGCGTGGCAGCTGCCCGACAGTGGCACGATGTCAAGGCGCGGGTACCAGGACGTCACCACGTAGAGCGTGTCGCCGATCATGCGGCTGTCGACCATTTGCCCGTCGATACGGATGCTGTGGGTCTGGGTCAGCTTCTGACCGGTCTTCACATCAACCAAGCCCACCACCGTCTGGGGCGGGGTCATCGGCGTCGGGGCAAACGAGGCGTCGAGGGTTCGCACCTGCGTCGTCAAACCGGCCAGGGTGTACCACTGCTCGCTTTGACCAAGCAGCGCCACACGTTCACCACGGGCAGCCACGTGTATGCCTTCGATGCTGTCGGTGCTGCTGAGTGCCAGGTTCCCGTCAGCCTGCAGTGAGCCATCACTCAGCCGACGATCGACGCGCAGCGTGTTGAGGCGCCAACTGCCCGGTGTGTCCACGGTCAGGCTGAAGACGCGGCTGCCGTCGGTCTTCATCAAGTCGGCTTCGTCAACACCGCCTTCTTGCAGGGTGGTGCTAGAGAATGATTTGCCCCCCGCTTCGGCGCTGGCGGTGGTCACCGACATGAAGTCCACGATCTGACCACCCCGGTAGAAACCGTTGTAGCTCTGGAAGTCTTGCCCTTTGTCGACCTGCGCGCTGAGCTTGCCTTGTATGTAGCCCAGCAAGGCCCCCGGTGGTGAAGCCTGCAAGGCCACCGGCGACGGGGGCGGCTGGGTGGTGTCCGCAACGCCGCTACTGCCGCCGCCACAGGCGGTGAAGGCCAGCACGCTGGCCAGCAGTGTGGCGGGCAGTACTGCTGCAGCCAAATGACCCCGGATGTTTGCCGCTGTCGTCATCCTCATTGCATCAAGCATCTTCATGGCATCACTCCTGTTTTCAATCACGTTCTTGTGTGGGATAATATCCCACAGCATTTCGAACTGTCAAGCCAATCGAATCGAATAACTCCGTTAGCATCGTTTTCCTAAGACTGAACCGACCCGTGACCTCGCGCTCCTCCATTGTTCTGGACAGCATTCTTGAGTTGCTACGCCCTGCCGTGCGGCTGATGCTGCGCCATGGCGTGGCGTCCCCGGCGTTTGCCGGGGCGCTCAAGCGGGTGTTCCTGCAGGCCGCGCAAGAGGAATTGCGCGCGCGCCAGATGCCCCTCACCGACAGCGCCATCAGCCTGCTGTCGGGCGTGCACCGCCGCGATGTGCGCAACCTCACGCGATTGGCGGTGGTGCACGCACGCCCCGAGGGCTTTTCTGGGCTGGCCTCGCAGGTGGTGGCGCGCTGGCTCAGCGACGACCTGTATCTGGACGCGGCGCAAGTGCCGCGCGTGATCGCGCGCAGCGGCGATGCGCCAAGTTTTGACGCACTGGTACGAGCGGTCAGCCAGGACGTGCGGCCCCGCTCGGTGCTGGACGAATTGATTCGCCTAGGTCTGGCGGCCGAGTCCGACGGGCAAGTCACCTTGCTGACGCATGCCTTCGTACCGCGCAGTGGCTTCCCTGAAATGGCGACCCAGTTAAGCCTCAACCTGCATGACCACCTGGCCGCCGCGTGCCAGAACCTGGACGGCACCGGCGAGTTTCTGGAACAGGCGATATTTGTGGATGAGATCACCGCCGAGTCGGCCTTGCATCTGCACAAGGTCGCGGCACAGGCCTGGAAGATCGCGTTCCGCACCGTGATGCACGAAGCACAGGCCCGCTTTGACCACGATGCGCTGCACGCCACACCCGAGCAGCGCACGCAACGAGCCCGGTTTGGCGTCTACTTTTATGCAACCGAAGGGAAAGAGAACCATGAACCACCTGCTTGAAACGCTGGTCCGAGCGCGACGTAGCGCCATCACCGCCTGCCTGCGCACCGCTGGCGCACTGAGCCTGGCACTGCTGGCCACCGCCTGCGGGCCCGGCACCGGCGGCACTGGCGTGGGACCGATCGCCGGCGTTTACGTCACCAACAGCGTCCTGGGCGGCACGACTGTTGGATTGAGCACGACCTCAGTGGCGAGCGGTTCGGACTTTGTTGTGTCTTTAACCGCTGACGATATCCGCGTTGAAGGCGTCTGCTGGGCATTCAGCTATGCGGGCGACTGGGTCGAAGTCAATGGCGTCGTGCGGGTCAACGGCTCCTACCGTTCTGGCCCGGCCGGGACCGACCTGTCAAGGCGCCGGCCACGCCGGCCACGCTGGTGGCGCAGACCGTGCCCGCGGGTTTGTTTGTGACCCTGCTCGATGCCCAGGGCACGACCCTGGCCACTTTTGCCCCAGCCGAGCGAGTACCCGACGGTGTGGCACCGACCTTGCCCGCACCGTGCCTGTCGGTCAAGCCCAGAACGGGCAAGCTGGCCGGCTAGCACTTAGGCTGACGTCACTAACCACGATCAGCCGTACTGCCGACAATGGGGCGGCGTTGCGGCACTACTTGCCGCAGCGCCTTACCCATGGTCGCACCTGCACCCAAGAATCCGCTCAAACACCTGCACCCGTCCGACTACCTCGGACTGGCACGCCTGGCGACCCAGGCCACGGTCGGTGTGGCCGGTATCAGCGAAGAAGTCCATCAGAACGTCTGGAGCACGCTCGGGGTGAGTGGCGGCGAACAAGCCGGGCGGACCCGCGGCGTTACCGGCCTGGTTTACAAAAGCGTGCGGGGCGTGACCAAGGCGGTGGCGGGCAGCATTGACGCCGTACTCGGGCGGCTGATTCCGATGTTCGACGCCATCGGCCCGGAGCGGCCCAGTTCAATCGAGCGCGAGGCCGTTTTGGCCGCGCTCAATGGCGTGATGGGCGACCAGTTGCAGGCCACCGGCAACCCACTGGCCACACCCATGAGTTTTCGCCACCAAGGAAGCGTGTTGACCGCCGAGCACCTGAAAACTCTGGCCGCGCCGACCGTCAACGGCAAGATCCTGTTGCTGATTCACGGCCTGTGCATGAACGACCTGCAGTGGACACAGAACCTCGACAACAGCGGCACCGCCACCTTTGACCATGGCCAGGCGCTGGCCGGCTCGCTGGGCTACACCCCGGTCTACCTGCGCTACAACTCGGGGCTCCATACCTCGCAGAATGGTCGGGAGCTGGCGGCTCAACTCGAACCGCTATTGCGCGACTGGCCGGTGCCAGTGACCGAGCTCAGCATCCTCGCGCACAGCATGGGCGGCTTGATCACGCGCAGCGCGCTCCACTTGGCCAGCCAAAAAGGCCTGCGCTGGACCGCTCACTTGAAAAACATTGTGTTCCTGGGCACGCCCCACCATGGCGCCCCGATGGAACGCGCGGGTAACTGGATCGACGTGGTGCTGGGCAGCACCCGCTACAGCGCGCCCTTTGCCAAGATCGGCCAGCTGCGCAGCGCCGGTATCACCGACTTGCGTTACGGCCATGTGCTGGACGTTGACTGGCAGGGCCACGACCGCTTTCGGCGCAGCCCCGACCGTCGCCACGCCTTGCCGCTGCCCGAGAATGTGCGCTGCTACACCGTGGCGGCCACCACGGCCGCCCAACGCGGCACACTGGCCGAGCGCATGCTGGGCGACGGCCTGGTGCCAATCCCGAGTGCACTGGGCCAACACCCCCAGGCAAAGCATCAGTTGGCCTTCAAACCCGAGGCGCAGCGTATCGTCTACGGCATCAATCACTGGGGCCTGTTGAAGGCCCCTGAGGTGGCACAACAGGTACAACAGTGGTTGGCCGCTGGTTGAGCAAGCTCGGCCCAAACCGCTGTACGTTGTTGCGACCGAGTGCCTTGGCCTGGTACATCGCCGCGTCGGCTGCCTTGGACAGGGTGATCTCGTCCTCGCCATGATCCGGGTAGACCGCTACACCACTGCTTGACGAAATTGACACCACGTGGCCGCCGGGCAGCTCGAAGGGCTGATTCAGCGCCTGCCGTATCTTCTCGGCCACCATCAGTGCTTGGTCGGGCACCTCAATCGAGGGCAGCAACACGACGAACTCGTCGCCGCCCAGGCGCGCGGCGGTATCGACCTCGCGCACGCAATGGTGTATACGTTGCGCCACCGCGTACAGCAGCAAATCGCCAACACCGTGGCCGAGCGTGTCGTTGATCGGCTTGAACCTGTCCAGGTCGAGAAAGATCAGGGCGAGGTGGGTCTGATCGCGTCGCGCCGTGGCCAGGGCCTGATTGAGCCGCTCGCTCAAAAGGCGCCGGTTGGGCAGCTTGGTCAGCGGGTCGTACAGGGCCAGTTGGCGAATCTCCTCTTGCGCCTCGCGACGCTCGGTGATGTCGCGGCTGAAGCCCACGGTGCCGAGCAGGGCGCCTCGGTCGTCGGTCACTGGCGCCCGATAGGTTTCAACCCAGCAGGGCGCGTCGCCCGGGCCCGAGGTGCAGGACTGTTCCGTCGTCTTCTGCGCAAGCGCCTTCATCACCGCCAGGTCCTCTTCGCGCGCCGTCACCGCAGTTTCGTAGTCGACCAAATCAAATACCGTTAACCCCACCAGTGCATCGGGCGTTTCGGCCCCGTAAGCATTGGCCACCGCCTGATTGACGGCCAGAAAACGGCCCTCAGTGTCCTTCAGCCACACCTTGAACGGAAAGCTATCAAGCAAGGCGCGCTGGTAACGCTCTTTCTGACGCAACACGGTAGCGCCTTTAAGCTCAGCTTCGGCCTGCACCACCCGCGTCAGGTCGTGCTTGAAGACCTTGATGGCGCGCACCATGTCGCCGATTTCATCCGAACGTCCGTCGTTCTCCAAATCATCGATCTGCTGGCGCGAGGCCAGTTGCCGCAACGCCAGCGTAATCCGCTCCAGGGGGTGAATGATGTCGCGCGCCAACATCGCCGCCGCCAGCAACGAGGCCAGCAGCGTGGCCGCCGTCAGCCCAATGATCCACCAGGCGGTCCGAAAGGCATCGGCTTCGAGGCGTTGCGCCTGCGCCAGCAAGTCCGCTGTGACCAGCTCCTCGGCGGCACGCAATGCGTCGATGCGGCGCGTCGTTACTTCCAGCCATGGCTTGACACCCCCACGCAACGGGTGGCTACGCGAGGCGCCCGCCACCGCCGCCTGGCGCATTTCATCCAGTGCCAGGGCATCGAGCCCGCTCCAGGCTCGGTCGAGGCGCTCGGTCGCGGGTGGGCCAGCCAGTGAGCGAAACTCATCGAGAAGCAGGCGCTGGCGGTCAATCAATTCGATCAGGCGTCTGCCATCAGCATCCTTTATCTGCGCGCCAGAGAAACCGGCCACGCCAACGGCTCGCTCCAGACCGGCGAATTCCTTAGCCTGCATCAGCCGGGAGTAGGCCGCCAAGGTGCGCGCCAGCGCCGACTGATCACTCGGCACCAGCATCTGCTGCACCACCCGAGTGAGGTCGGCCACCAAGTCGGCGTAGCTTTGAATCAGGGTGCCGACGGAGATGCTGCGTTGTGTCAACGCGCCACGCCACACGTCCACGCGGTCCACCACCTGTCGCGCCAGCGCGGTCTGCATGTCGAGCTCACTGCTCATCCGAGCAGCGTCCAGGTCTTTCAGCGCCAGCACAAAACGGGCGCGAACCTGATCGGTCTGCGCCTGCGCGGTGGCCAGTGCTCCGGCGTAGTCCTCGTTGGACGAACTGACGTAGGCAGTCGAGATGCCGCGTTCTGTCTGTAGGGTGTGCACCAAGGCATTGACCACGGTAGCAAATTCGACCATGGCTCGTACCCGGTCGCTTTCCTGGGCGCTTCGGTAATGCGCGGCACTGCTCCACAACGCGAAACCCAGCATGGCCAGCGTAGGCAAAGCGAGCGCCATCGCAATGCGCCAGCCAATCGAGACGTTTCGCAAACCGAGTTTCATCAGACTCCTGCCGGAGACCCCATGCTGCAGCCCCGAGGCGCCATAACGCCAACTCGGTGCGAGTCGGCGGTGGCATTTTCATTATGCCGCCACCGGCCCACAACGCGAAGCAATAAGGAAGGCCCGGACGTGCGGGATCCGGCTCAGACGAAAACCAAACCGTCCTGCGCCAGACCGGTCAGGCCAATTTGCGTCTGGTTGGCGACTGAGGCCGCCAAGTGCCACAAATAGTCACCTTGCGGATCACTGTCGAGGGAACTCACGGCGCTGGCCAAAGTGAGGGCATCCGGCGCCTGGCCGTTGACCGTCGTCAACAGGTAGGTGGCGATCTGGGTGTTGTTGGCGCTGCTGTGACCGGGATTGGCGAGATCACCCCAAACCGGCAGTCGCATCACCGCGCCCGCCAAGGTCTGCAGGGTATAACCCTGGTCGAACAAGTCGATCACGTCCCCCACCAGTTCAGGCTTGGCGCCCAAAGCTGCGCGTCCCAGCACGGCACCGATCAGCAGGGCCGCCTGGCCGGAAGATTGCGCCACGCCGAGGTCAAGTGCCACGCTAACGTCGGGGAATACCAGGCGCTCAACCCGAATTAGGGAGTCCGAACCCTCGCTGCCCGTACCGCCACCGATCAGCAGTGTCTTGATACCGTACTGCACGACCGTGAAGCCCGACTTGGGCGAACTGTACAGCGCGAAGTCCAAGCCATTGCCGCCATCCAGGTTGTCGTCCCCACCGCCACCGGTGAAGGTGTTGTTGGCAGAGTCACCAGTCAGTGAATCAGAGTAGGCTGAGCCAATGACTTCTTCGATGCCCGTCAGGCTGTCAGACCCATCCGCCCCGCTGGCCTTGTACTCCCACAGGCCCACCGTCACGGCGCCCGCCGCCCCGGAATAGTCCACTGTGTCGACACCCAATCCGCCGTCAATGGTGTCGTCGCCGCCATGACCGATGAACGTATTGGCGCCCGCGTTGCCGACCAGGGTATCGGCGAAAGCCGAGCCAATCAGTTGCTCGATGCCGACCAGCGTATCGGCGCCATCACCACCGCTTGCCGTGCCCAAGGCGAGGTTAGCCGACACTCCTTTGGGCGCATGGGTGTAGTCTGCGGCGTCGAGCGAACCGGCACCACCGTCGAGCAGATCGTCTCCGCCGTTTCCGCGCAGCACGTTGATACCCGCATCACCAATGAGTTGGTCGTTATAGGCTGAGCCATGGACCTGCTCAATCGAGACCACCGTGTCGGCGCCGTCGGCGCCGGTTGCCGTGCCGAGCGCCAGGTTCACCACCACCGCACCCGACGCCGACTGGTAGCTGGCCGCATCGCGTCCGCCACCGCCATCGAGCAAGTCATTGCCAGCGCCGCCTAGCAAGGTGTTGTCGGCGTTGTCGCCAGTCAACACGTCAGCGTAGGCGGAACCGGTCAGCTGTTCGATCCGCGCTAAGGTGTCATTGCCAGCGCCTCCCGAGGCCGTGCCCGCCGCCAAGCTGGCCGTCACCGCCGATGCCGCGCTCTGGTAACTGGCAATGTCAAATCCCGCGCCGCCATCCAGCGCATCGTCGCCCGCGTTTCCAATCAGGACGTTGTTGGCCGCATCGCCAGTGATGGCATCGTTGAACAGGGATCCGACCACCGTCTCGATGCTCACCAAGGTATCGTTTCCTTCGCCGCCGGAAGTGGTGCCGACCGCCAGGTTGACCTGGATGGCGGACGGCGCGCCCGAATAATCAGCGATGTCAAAGCCACCCTTGCCATCCAACGTGTCGGCGCCCGCCCCGCCAGTCAGCGTGTTGTCGTTGGCATCCCCGGACAGGACATCGTCAAAAGCGGAGCCGACTAACTGCTCGATTCGCGCCAGTTGATCATTTCCCGCACCGCCCGAGCTGCGGCCAATTGTCAAGTCAACGCTGACGCCGGCAGGGGCGTCCCGATAGCTGGCGATGTCGGCCCCATCCCCGCCATCGAGCAGGTCGTCACCCGCGTTGCCGGTCAGCGTGTTGTTGCCAGCGTCGCCAATGAGCGAGTCCCCAAAGGCTGACCCGGCAATGGCTTCGAAGTTGGACAACGCGTCTGTGCCGGCGCCGCCCCAGGCGATCCCCGTGCTCAGGTTCACCAGCACGATTGCGGTGCCATTGACGTAGCTCGCGGTATCAAACCCGGCGCCACCATCCATGGTGTCGTCGCCGGCTCCGCTGATGAGCGTATCGTTGCCCGATGTCCCGATGATGGCAGCCATGGAAGTCCCTCTTGAAGCGGTTGGTCAGGCAGTCTACCCCCTGCCCCGCCCGCTGGACCAGGCCAAGCAAGTTGTCCGCAGGCGTTGTTGTAAGCAGTTGTTTCAACCCTGCGCAGCTTCAAGGGACGCCATGGCCGCCTTATGTCGCCGAGCCTGGCGCCATGGATATCGACACTCTTGGTGACGGGACAACGGATACTTGAGACGGGTGGCGCTTGTTACCTCTTTCCCGACGAAGGCAAACTCATGTCGCAAGCGAAATGGCTGGAAATCGGCGCGCTGGTGTCCCTGCTGGTGGCTTGCAGCGGCGGTTCGGCACCAGACAACGCCAGTATCGATCACTTAGGCCAGGCCGCATTGGCCCAGAGCCCACCACCCGCCAGCAACTTCGTCAGTCCCGCAAGTGCCAAGCAGCGCGCCCCAGCGGCCAGCCCCAGCGTCACCGCAAGCGCGTTTCTGGACTGGGCTGAACGCAGCTTCCCCGAGTTGCTGAGCGCGCCCACGCAAAGCCCGGCGCTGAGCGGCTTTGTGTTGCGCTACTCGCCAAAAACGGCCCTCTACCTTGCCGTGCGCGACGATGGTGACATCTTTGCCCTGGGCCCCCTCACCAGCAACCAGGTGGTGGCGGTTGGCAAACTGACGGACTTCACCTGCCTGGTCAGTCCTGCCAACTGTCCACCGCCCGACCCAGGCGGGACACCGGTGACAGGGCACCCGCGTTTGTGGCTCACCGGCGCCGACTTGCCACGCCTGCGTAGTTGGGCTACCGACGCCAACCCGTTGTACCGCGACGGGCTCAAGGTGCTGGCCGCGCGCGCCAAAACCGAGATGGACCGTGGCGACGTGGCGCGCGATTGCGGCTCCCGCGAGTGGGAGGAGTTTCCGACCGAGATGTACGCCGAGCTGTTCGCGTTCATGTCGCTGGTCGAGAACGACGCGGCCGTGCAAAGTGACTATGCCCAACGCGCCCGAACGCTTCTGATGACTGCCGTCAATCAGGCCGCGCAAGGACCTGCCACGTCCCGTAGCCATGCCTGCGGTTACCCACCTTTCCAGGACCCGGAGTTCTTCACCACTGACTCCAATCGAGCGCGCTGGCATGGCGAGGCATTCCCCCTGGTGGTGGACTGGATCTACCCGGTGCTGTCGACACAAGACAAGCAGACCATTCGGGCGGTCTTTCTGCGTTGGTCGCAGGAAATAGTGGCCAGCGGTTACCACCATCCCGAACCAGTTGGCCTGGTCACTGATCCATCCTTGCTGACGCAGGCCCAAGTGCGCTGGTCGGGCAACAACTACTTCACTGCCCACATGCGCAATCTGGGAATGATGGCCCTCGCGCTGGACCCGGACGACGATCCCGGCAACCAGTTGCGCAACTACCTGAGCAACGCCACTGGTGCCTGGTTGTATGTGTTCGACCACCTGACCAGGACCGATAGCCTGGGCGGACTGCTGCCCGAAGGCTTTGAATACAGTCCGCAATCTGCGAGCTACGCCGCGCAGTTTTTGCTTGCACTGCGCACTGCTGGCGCCGACACCTGCGGCGCCCATTGCCAGCTCGGCGCCAACCCATTCTGGGACGACTTCCTTACCGCCTACTACCACGCCCTGAGCCCGGCCACGATTGCCGACCCGGATTCGGGCGGAACTGCGTACCTGCCGGCCTCCTACGGGGACGCGCAGGCCTACCGCACCCCCGACTTCATCGATGTCTTTGGCGCCATCGGCGTCTATGACACGCTGAGCAACAACACGCCGCGCCTGAATTCCTTGCGTTGGGCACAGCGCCACACAGCCCCGGGCGGGGCACCGGCCTTCACCCGACGCACTTCCAACAGCGACGACTTTCGTCACTCGTTGTTGTATTTCATGCTTTACGACCCCGCGGCCGCAAGCGCTGCGGACCCTCGCGCCGCGCTGGCCCTGTCGCACTTCGCCGCAGGGTTGAACAAGATCCTTGCCCGAACCAGTTGGGAGCCCCAGGCCACCTGGTTCACCTACACGCTGGGCTGGAACTTTATCGACCACCAAACCGCCGATGGCAACAATTTTGAGTGGTACCGCCAAGGCGAGTGGTTAACCAAAGCACGCAGCGGTTACCCGGACATCGCAGAGGGCATCGGCAGTTCAGAGTTCTACAACACCCTGGCCCTGCAAAACAACCAGCCACCAAGGGATCCGGGTGAGTGGCAAAGTGACCTGTGGCGGCGCGGCTCGCAGTGGAACTACGTGGCCAGTGGCACGCCCAGCCTGCTGGCACGCAGTGACCAGGCCCGGTTTACTTATGCCGTGGGTGACGCAACGAATCTGTACAACTCCGCATCAGAAGGCGCCACGGACATCGTGCATGCCAGCCGCTCCATCGTGTGGCTCAAACAGGAGGACGCGGTGGTGGTCTACGACCGCGCGCAATCCAACACCGCGAATCGCTTCAAGCGTTGGTGGCTGCAACTCGCCAACCCAGCGACAATCGCGGGCAACCGCGCTACATCGACCACACCCGGGGGACAACGACTGACCGTGACCAGCCTGCTCCCCGGCGGTGCCACGCTCAGCGCCGTCGGCAGTCCTGGCGAGCCGATCGAGAGTCAGGTGGCACAAGGCGAGCCGATGAAGGTGCGACTCAGCATTGAAGCAGCCAACAACCCCGCCACAGTTCGGTTCCTGACCGTACTGCAGGCCACCAGCCCGGGCCTGACGCCACCTGACGTGACCCCCCTTGAAAACGGCCCGCAGACCTGGGCCGGCGCACGGGTCGGCTCCACCATCGTGATGTTCCCGGTAACCTTCGGTGAGACCTTTGAAGGATTGAGCTACACCGTCGCGTCGCAGGCCAGCTCGCACCTCGTCACCGGTTTGCTGCCCAACACAGGTTACAACGTAACCCGCGCGGCCGATAGAGTCACCATCGCGCCGGGCGGCAGCCAGATGACCGATGCTGGCGGGGTGCTGGAGATACGCTAGTGGTCAAAGCCGCTGCAACCATCAAACCGGCCAGACCACCCCGTGGTCGTTGAGGATGGCGTCCAGCGGGACGTCGTGCGGCTCGGGCTCGAAATCGGGCAAAAACCCGGCAGCAAAACCCAGACCGACCGTGAACGGCTGGTGCGGCAGCGTTGCCAGCATCCGGTCATAAAACCCGCCGCCATAACCCAGCCGAAAGCCGCCAGCCGCGTAGCCCACGCAGGGCGCAAACAGCAGGGTGGGGACAATAACCTCAGTGTCCTTAGGTTTGGGGATGCCGTAGGCGTCCTCTTCCATCGGACAGCCCGGATACCAGGCGTGAAAGGTCATAGTCTTGTGCACCTTGTCCACCACCGGCAGGCCAATGCGGCGCGGTTGGGGCTGGTCCAGCAGTTCGCCATCTTCCTTCCAGCGGTGCAGGGCCGGAAGCGGGTCAAACTCGCCCTTGATTGGCCAGTAGGCACCAATCACGGTATCGGGTCGGCCCACCAGCCAAATGCGCATGACCCGCTGCAAAAGATCGGCGCGCTGTAGGCGATCCGGCAAATTCAAACGTTGTTCTATCAAAGCCTTGCGAAGGGCTTTTTTGTCCAGGCCTTGAGACTCGTTTGATTTATCCATAATCCCCACATGCAGTTTTCATCCATTTTGACATCGTTCGCTGTGCTGGGGGTGCTGACTTTGTCGTCGGCATCGCCCGCTCTCGCACAGGCAGGCAGCAACGCCAAGAGCGGGCCTGATGACGCCATTCTGGAGATGCAACGCGCCTACAAACGTCTGGACCGCAAGCGACTGGGCGCCTTGCTGCCTCAGGTAAAGGGCCACCCACTGGAGCCCTGGGGCGCCTACTGGGACCTGGCTGCGCGTCTGGACGAGGCCCCGGCCAGCGAGATGCAGGACTTCTTCACCCGCTACGCCGGCACCTACCAGGAGGACCGCCTGCGCAACGACTGGCTGCTGTTGCTGGGCAAGCGGCGCGACTGGTCCACCTTCAACGCCGAATACCCCAAGTACCGCATGCACGACGACCGCAGCGTGCGTTGTTATGCGTTGCTCAACGAGTTCAACGCCACCGGTGCCGATGTCGCCGAACAGGTTCAGGAAGCCTGGCTGGCGCAGAAGGAAGCCGATGATGGCTGCGCCGCCGCGGCCGAGCAGCAACTCAAGGCCGGCAAGCTCAAGCCCCACAGTGTCTGGCTGCGCGCCCGTCTGGGACTGGAAAATGACCGGCCGCGCGTCGCCACACAGGCGGTGGCCCTGCTTGGCAAGGACCGCTCGGAGACGCTGGACACCCTCTACGGCGCACCGGCCAAGTACCTCAATGCGAAAGTTACCGCACTGCGCCCGCCCACCAAGGAGCTGGTCACCCTGGCGCTGATTCGGCTGGCCCTGGTGGACCCGGCGGCAGCAGCCAAGGAACTGGCCAAGCTGCGCTGGAAGACCCAGCTCACCGCCGAGGAACGCAGTTGGGTCTGGGGCGTGATCGGCAAACGTGCGGCACAGCGCCTGTCGGTTGAGGCGCTGGGCTATTTCGGCCAAGCCGAGAACAAGCACCTGCACGACGACCACCTGGCCTGGAAGACCCGCGCCGCGCTGCGCGCCGGCCAATGGCGCGAAGTGCAAGACGCCATCGCGGCCATGGGCGAGGCCCAGCGCAAGGACGCCACCTGGGTTTACTGGAGCGCCCGGGCCTTGACCAAGCTCGCCAACACCGAGGCTGCCCGCGCCCAGGCCAACAGCCTGCTGCAAGGCATCGCCAGCGTGCGCGGTTTCTACGAGCAGCTCGCGCTGGAAGAACTTGGTCAACGCATCACCACCGCGCCCAAGCCACCGCCCCTGACTGTCGAAGAAAAAGAGGCCGCCAGGCTCCACCCCGGCCTGAATCGTGGCCTGTACGCGATCCTGATCGGCCTGCGCGCCGATGGCGTGCGCGAATGGAATTACAGCACCAACCTGCACGCGCGCGGCGGCATGAGCGACCGCGAATTGCTGGCCGCCGCCGACTTCGCCTGTCAGCGCGAAGTGTGGGACCGCTGCATCAACACCAGCGAACGCACGCGCGCGCTGATCGACTCGGAGCAACGTTTTCCGATGCCGTTTCGTGACGCGGTGTTCAAACGTGCCACCCAGATCGGCCTGGACCCGGCCTATGTGTACGGCCTGATCCGCCAGGAGAGCCGCTTCATCATGGATGCCCGCTCTGGCGTGGGCGCCTCGGGCCTGATGCAGGTGATGCCGCCCACCGCCCGCTGGACCGCCAAGAAAATTGGCCTGGTCAACTTCAAGCCCGAGCAGATCAACGACCGCGACACCAACATCGCCATCGGCACCGGCTACCTGAAGCTGGTGCTCGACGACTTTGCCGGCTCCATGCCCCTGGCCGCTGCCGCCTACAACGCTGGTCCCGGCCGACCCCGAAGCTGGCGCGGCCAAAGCGGCGATCCGGTGCTGGAGGCCGCCATCTGGGCCGAGAACGTGCCCTTTACCGAGACGCGCGACTACGTCAAGAAGGTGCTGTCCAACACCACCAACTACGCGGCCCTGATTAGCGGGCAGCCGCAGTCCCTGAAAGCCCGGTTGGGCTTGATCGGACCGCGCGAGACGGGCGCGGCGCAGATCAACGAGGAGTTGCCATGAAGAATGTTCTGCTATTGGGTGGCACCGGCTTTGTCGGCAGCCACCTGTGCGAGAAGCTGACGCGCCAGGGGTGGCATGTCACCGTGGCAACCCGTCGGGCCGCCAACGCCAGCCACGTCCAGATGCTGCCCGGCCTGCAGGTCGCAGTAGGCGATGTACATGACCCCGCCACACTGGAGCGCTTGCTGGCCGAGCACGATGCGGTGGTTAATCTGATCGCCATTCTGCACGGCGATGAAACCAGCTTTGCCAAGGCCCATGTCGCTTTGCCGCAGGCCCTGGCCCGTGCCTGTACCGCCAGCGGCGTCAAAAGGCTGGTGCACATCAGCGCCCTGGGGGTCAATGATCGCCAGCCCGACGCCGCCCCTTCGATGTACTTGCGCAGCAAAGGACGGGGTGAGGCAGCGCTCAAAGCCGCAGCCCATTCGTCCGCGTTGGCGCTGACGGTGCTGCGCCCGAGCGTCATTTATGGCGACGGGGACCAGTTCCTGAATCTTTTTGCGCGGCTGCAACGTGTGTTTCCGTTCATGCCGCTGGCAGGAGCCCAGGCACGGTTTCAACCGGTGTGGGTGGAGGATGTGGCCGAGGCGGTGCTGCGCTGCCTGCAGCAGCCCGCCACCATCGGCCTGACCTACAACGCCGTCGGCCCGGACATCCTCACGCTCAAACAATTGGTGCAACTGGCCGCCCAGGCCGGTGGCGTCAACCACGGCCGCGGCCGCCCGGTGCTGGCGCTGCCCGCAGGGCTTGGCCGCCTGCAAGCCTGGTTGATGGAGTGCGCTCCAGGCGCGCCCCTGATGAGCCGCGACAACCTTGACTCGATGAAGGTCGACAACGTCGCCGGCGACACCTTGCCCGGCTTGTCGGATCTGGGCCTGACCCCGGCATCGGTGTTGGCCATCGCCCCAACCTACCTCGGCCGCAGCCACCACCACGGCACCCTGAACGGCCTGCGCCAATCGGCAAGGCGATAGGTCCGCAATCAATTGCGGGACAGAGCTGAAGATCTGTCCCGCGAAGTGAACAGCCAACATCCGACAATCAGTTGAGGACAGAGCTGAAGATCTGTCCCGCAAAGTATCAGGAGATCCCCATGCTCACCCTTTACGTCGGCAACAAGAACTACTCGTCCTGGTCGATGCGGCCGTGGGTGCTGCTCAAGCAGGGCAACATCCGATTCGAAGAAGTCTCGGTACGCTTTGATTCCTTCGACGCTGGCTCGCAATTCAAGACCACGGTCAACGCCATCACGCCCAATGGCAAGGTTCCCGTGCTGGTGGACGATGGCCTGACCGTGTGGGACACGCTGGCGATTGCCGAATACGTGGCCGAGCAGTACCCGCAGGCCAAGCTCTGGCCGGCCGACCGCGCGGCACGCGCCCGCGCACGCAGCCTGTGCGCCGAGATGCACGCGGGCTTCACCCAATTGCGCAGCCACTGCCCGATGAACATCGAGGCCAGTCTGCCCGATGTCGGCGCGCTGATCTGGCGCGACCAGGCCGGCGTGCGCGCCGATGTGGCCCGCATCGTGGCGATGTGGAGCGCCCTGCTGACCGAACACGGCGGCCCGATGTTGTTTGGCGCCTTCTCGGTGGTGGACGCCTACTACGCTCCGGTGGCCATGCGCCTGCGGACCTACGCCCTACCGGTGCCACCCGAGATCACCGCCTACATGGAGCGCCTGTGCGCGCTGCCCGGCGTCAAGGCCTGGATCGACGAGGCCTTGGCCGAACAGGACTTCCTGGACTTTGAAGAACCCTATCGACTCAAGCGCTAAGGGTCATGCGTCTGGCGCGACGCCCCAGGTGACCAAAGAGCCCCGTCACGCGAGGGCAAGGCCTGGGCGACCACGCTGCCGCCGCCATGGAGGCCGCGCCTGCCGCCAGACGCGTGGCTGTTGGCTGGTGATGTTGATTTCGCAGCTCGCCATTGAGCGACACCAGGAGAATCAACCCTGTGGGCGGGGGGGGGGGGGCCCGCGCCTGATTCGCGCCACCTAAGGCCCGGGCACTGGTTTGGCGTGCCCTATGCCCACCGCCCGACGGGGGGGCGCACAGACCAGCAGCGCACAGGCCTGATCCAGCCAACCGGCTCGAACGCCCGGCCAATGCAAGCGATTCGGTAAACTGCCCCGATGGAAATCTACATGGTCGGTGGTGCGGTGCGCGATGCCCTGTTGGGCTTGCCGGTAAAGGACCGCGACTGGGTGGTGGTGGGAAGCAACCCCGACGAGTTGGTGGCACAGGGCTTCTTGCCGGTGGGGCGTGACTTCCCGGTGTTCCTGCATCCGCACACCAAGGAAGAGTACGCCCTGGCGCGCACCGAGCGCAAGACGGCGCGTGGCTACCGCGGCTTTGTGATCCACTCGGCGCCCGAAGTGACGCTGGAGCAGGATTTGGCACGGCGCGACCTTACTATTAATTCGATAGCTATTCATGCTGATCTGACGGACCTGGAAGGCACGTTTGACCTGCAAAGCGCGGAATTTGTCGACCCCTACCAAGGGCGCCGCGACCTGACCGCCAAGGTGCTGCGCCATGTGACGCTGGCGTTTCGCGAAGACCCGGTGCGTATCCTGCGCGTGGCGCGGCTGGCGGCGCGGTTTGCAGACTTCACGGTAGCGCCCGAAACCATGGCCTTGATGCGCGCCATGGTGCACGACGGCGAGGTGGACCACTTGGTCAGCGAGCGCGTCTGGCAAGAGCTGGCCCGGGGCCTGATGGAACAGCAGCCCTCGCGCATGCTCGAGGTCTTGCGCGCCTGCGGCGCACTGGCGCGCATCCTGCCCGAAGTGGACAAGTTATGGGGCGTGCCGCAACGCCCGGAGTACCACCCGGAGATCGACACCGGCGTGCACCTGATGATGGTGTTGAATCTGAGCGCGCAGTTGCACGCATCACTGGCGGTGCGCACCGCCTGCCTGTTTCACGACCTGGGCAAAGGCACCACGCCCGCGCACGTGTTGCCCAAACACCTGGGGCATGAGGAGCGCAGCGCCCGGTTGCTCAAGGGCGTGTGTGAACGCCTGCGTGTGCCCACCGATTGCCGCGAGTTGTCGGACGTGGTGGCGCGCGAGCACGGCAACATTCATCGCAGCATCGACCTGAGCCCAGCCGCCACGCTGCGCCTGCTGGAGCGCTGCGACGCGCTGCGCAAACCGGCGCGCTTCGAAGAGGTGTTGCTGGCCTGCGAGTGCGACGCGCGCGGCCGGCTTGGCCTGCACGACCAACCCTATCCGCAACGACCACGCCTGCTGGCCGCGCTGACTGCGGCACGCGCGGTGGTGACCCATGTGATTGCCGACCAGGCGCTGGCCCGAGGAGTTGATGGCCAAAAAATCGGCGAGCTGATTCACGCCGCACGCGTGCGGGCCATCAAGGCCGCCCAGCCCGGCACCCCGTAGCCTTCCTCGGGCCGCCTTGTTATGCTTGCCGGCATGGCTCACTTGCTGATTGTTGAAGACGACGAACTGCTGCGCGACGCGCTCAGCGCCCAGCTCAAACTGGCCGGCCACACGGTGACCCCGGCCGCCGATGGCGTGCAGGCGCAAGCGCTGCTGGAGGGCACACGCTGCGACGCCGTGATTCTGGACCTGGGTTTGCCCAAGGTGAACGGCATGGAGGTGTTGCGCTGGATTCGCCAACGCCTGGCCGCGCTGCCGGTGCTGATCCTGACCGCGCGCGATGGCGTGGACGACCGCGTGCAGGGCCTCAACGCCGGCGCCGACGACTACCTGACCAAACCGTTCAACATGGCCGAATTGCAGGCGCGCCTGCAAAGCATGCTGCGCCGCTCGCGCCTGCCGGCCTTTGGCGGCACGCTAGAGTTGCCCACCAACAGCCTGGGCCGCTTGCGGCTGGATGCCAAGCTGCCGCTGGCCTGGCTGGGCGACGAACCGCTGGAGCTGACCCAGCGCGAATGGATGTTGCTCAGTTTGTTGGTGGCCAATGCCGGTCAGGTGGTCAGCCGTGAAGATGTGTTGGCAGCCTGGCAGGGCGAGCCGGGTGAATCGAGTGCGGCCGGCTCCAACGCGCTGGAGGTCTACATCCACCGCCTGCGCCGCAAGCTGGCCGACACCGAGCTCAACATCCGCAACGTGCGCGGGCTGGGCTACATGCTGGAGCCCGCCACGCCATGATGCACACAGGGCGCTGCTCGCCCGAGGGCACGCAGTGCCGAGCGTGGGGGCACACATGACCGCCCCACCCGGCCACGGCCTGTCCCTCAAACGCCAGTTGCTGCTGTGGCTGCTGGTGCCGCAACTGGTGTTGTGGCTGGTCGGCGGCATGCTGGCCTACCGCATCGCGCTGAGTTACGCCGAGAAGGGCATCGACCAGTCCCTCACCCAATCGGTGCGCTCGCTGGCGCGCCAGGTCAAGCCGATCGGCCGGGGCTGATGGTGGACTTTCCGCGCGCGGCGCAAGACATCATTGAGCAGGACCCGACCGACCGTGTCAGCTACATGGTGTCCTCGCCACCGGGCAGCTTTCTGCTGGGCAACGGCATGCTGCCCGCGCCGCTGCCCGGCGTGCACCCGGTACCGGGCGAGCCCCTGCTGTACAACGTGACCATCGAGGGCAGGCCGATGCGCGTGGCGCTGCTGGAAGTGGACTATGGCGAAACCAATGCCCCGCAGCGCATGCGAGTGCAAGTGGCCAAGAGCCTGGCGGTGCAGCAGCGCATTACCGCCGAGTTGGTGGCCGACATGCTGGTGCCCTTGTTGTTGCTCGGCGCGATGCTGGGTGTATTGGTCTATGGCGGCATCTCGCGCGGCTTGAGCCCGCTCAAGCGGCTGCAATCCCAACTTGGCGACCGGCGCGACCAGAGCCTGACCGCGCTGCACCCGATCGAGATGACGCAGGCGCCGCAGGAGGTGCACTCGCTGGCGGGTGCCGTCAACCAGTTGCTGGCCGCCGTGCGGCGCAGCCTGAGCCAGGAAAAGCGCTTTCTGAACGACGCCGCGCACCAGTTGCGCACGCCGCTGGCGGGCCTGATCAGCCAGACCGAACTGGCGCAACGCGAGACCGATCCGCAGGCAATGCAGGCGCGGCTGACCAAGGTGTTGGCCGGTGCCCAGCGCAGCGCCCACCTGGTGCACCAGTTGTTATCGCTGGCGCGCAACGAGGCGGATGTGAATCTGCAACCGATTGATGTCGCCGCCTTGGCGCGCGAAGTTGCGCGCGAATGGACGCCGCGCGCGCTCGCAGCCGGCATCGATCTTGGCTACGAAGGCGAAGACCACCTGATGCTGGCGGGCGAGGCGCTGCTGCTGCGCGAAGCCCTGAGCAACCTGCTCGACAACGCGCTGAACTACGCCGGAGCCGGCAGCACGGTCACGCTGCGCGCCACGCTGGAGCGGCAACACGCGGTGCTGGAAGTGGAAGACAACGGCCCCGGCCTGGCCAGCGACGACCTGGCCCGTGTGTTCGAGCGTTTCTGGCGTGCGTCCGACCTGCCCGGCGGCTGCGGCCTGGGACTGGCCATCATTGCCGAGATCGCGCGGCGCCATGGCGGGCAGGCCAGCGCGGCACTGGTACAGCCGCATGGGCTGCGGGTGCGCATTGAGTTGCCGCGGGTGGCCGGATCGGCGCCGAGTTGACCCACTTGCCGCCACACCGGACGGCGTGCAGAATGAACCACTTCGCATTCAGTTGGGAGCACCCTCATGCCGATCGCGCTTTGTGTTCGTTGGCTCCTTGGCACCGGGCTGCTGTGGGGCGCCCTCATGGCGCACGCGGCGCCAGCGGGGTTCTCGGCCTGGATGGAGGCGCAGGGCCCTAACCACCGGGCCAGCCTGACGGTGCGCGTGCAGGCGGGCACGGCGGACGTGGGCCGTGCCGGACAGTTGTTCGTGGCGGCGCTGCTGCCCTCGGGTCAAATCGTTGCGCTCACCAGCAATGGCTGGCAAGGTGTGGGTGCCGGTGGCGTGCCGGCTTACCAAAACGTGACCCTGGGCCAGCACACCGTGCCACTGGTGAACCAGGCCGATTTGCAGACGCTCAGCGGCACCGCGATCTTTGCCGGCTACGGCACCGACTTGCAGGACATGGTCAGCCGCCAGGCGTTTTCGCGCGTCTACGTGATCGGCGCGGCCCTGGCCGGGGCGGCTGCCGCCGGCGACTTCCTCACGTTTTCGATCAACGTGCAGGACTTCTCCTACCCCGAGTTGAGCGCCGCCACGGTGACCCGCATCATTGATCTGCACGAACGCTACCAGTTGCCGGTGGACATCTACTTGCTCGACACCATGCTCGATGTGTACCAAACCAGTTACCCCACACTGATGCAACGGCTGACCACGTCGCCCTACGTCGGGCTGAACTACCACATCCGGCCACCCAAGCCCTACTACAAAGGCTTCGACTGGGCCGGTTTGACCAGCCTGAGCCTGAGCCAGCAGACCACCTCCATCAAGAGCTACGAGTCCTTCGTCACTGATCCCACCACCGGCCTGTCCACCGCGCGGCCCGGTGGCTACGCCCAACTCATCTCGTTGCCCAATGCGCGGCCCGCCATCACGGCGGCGTTCCAGGTCGAAGACAGCCTGCTGAACGCCTCGGCGGCGGCCTTTCGCGAACTGGGCGCCACCTGGACGCTGGCCCACGGCGGCGGTGTACTCAACTTGGGCGACAGCGCACGCGGCTTGTACATTCGGCCCGAGCACTTCGACCTGTTGTTGTTTCAGTCTGCGGGCACGGCCGCCAGCAGTTTGGTTGATGCGGCCCTGCAAAGCGCCTATGCCGTCAGCGGCGCGCGCGCGCCGTTCTTTGTCGGCGTCAAGATGCATGACAACGACTTCTTCTCTCAGCGCTCGGCTTGGCTGACGGTGTACATGGATGGCAGCCGTCGCCCGCCTTGGAACACGGCCACCAAGGCCGCGCTCAAGAGCGAGGCCGATCAGGCGGCGCAGTGGGTGCTTTATGAAGGGGCGCTGCAGTACGCGCAGGCACAAGCGCAGCGGCTAGGCGTGGCCAACAGCGCGGGCATTGCGCAGTTGCGGGTGGCGGGTAGCGCCACGCTGCACATCTCGGGCACCATGCACATCGAGTCCGCCTCGACCGACTGGCCCGATGTTGACGCGTTGATCGCCTTCTTTCGGCGCGCCACGACTACCGGCAAGGTGGGTGCGCAGACCAGTGCCATGCGCTGGTCGATCGGCGCCGACATCAACTGGCTGGAACGCGAGCCCCGCGCCGGCGAGGTGATCAGCACCCTGTCCGCCCTGGGCGTGGAATGGGACGTGCACGCCCGCAGCGACGCGGACCGAGTGCGCTGCGCGACCCGCATCAAGGCGCTGGGCGGCACCCCCAGCAGCGTCGCCTCCGGCCTGGCCACCACCGAAATCGATGGCTTGCGCGCACGGCAAACCGGCGCTGCTGGCGACACCTGGCAAGCCGAGTCCCTGTGGGGCATCGTGGTCAGTGACGGTCTTCCCACTGGCGCTGACGACACCGCCGCCGGTCTGTGGCGCCCGCGCTCGGCCAGTGATTGGAAAGCCCACGACCCCAGCGCCAGCCTGGTGGCGGTGGGCAATGCCGGGCGTACGCTAAGCAGCGCCGAAAGCCTGGCCACCAAGATCACGGCGGGCGGCTACGGCCAACCGGTCTACAGCGCCACGCTTAACGTTTCTCCCAAGACGCTCAAGATCATTGACACCAGCGATGGCATCGACCAGATCGAAGCCTGGGCCGCGCGCGTGGGCGCCATGTCGGTGGTGAAGTGGGCCACCATCAGCGCCACCGCCAGTGCCTGGCGCAGTGCAGGTGGGTTGGCGAGCCGGGTCAACCCGTGAGCGCCTGGCCCGCATTTCCGCTATTCTGCGGGCCACCCCAACCCACCACGCCCACGACATGACCCTGCTCACCCCGATGCGCGCTGAAGTCTTTGCCGCCTACCTCGACGCCAGCGTGGCCGGCTACGCACAGGACAATATCGATGCGGGGCGTTGGCCGGCCGAGGGCGCCGCGGAGCGCTCCCGTGCCGACTTTGAAGATTCGCTGCCGCAGGGACTCGCCACGCCGGATAATTATTTGTTCGAGATACAAGACGGCGCGCTCGGCGCAACGGTAGGCTATTTGTGGTTTGCCGTGGTGGTGAAACACGGCTTGCGCAGCGCCTTTGTCTACGACCTGGAGGTCTTTGCCGCGCACCGCCGCCAAGGCCACGCCACACGCGCCTTCCAGGCGCTCGAATCACGCGTTGCCGCACTGGGGCTGAGCAGCATCGGCCTGCACGTGTTCGGGCACAACCCTGGCGCCCAGGCCTTGTACCGCCAGTTGGGTTATGGCGTCACCGGCATCAACATGATCAAGCAGATCGCCAAGCGGGGTGACTAGCGCTGGTGCCCAAACCGCACCTTGATTTTGGGGTGGCGCTCGACCAGTTTCTTCAGGCTGATCAGATTTTTAAGATTGCGCGCGTTGTCGCGGGTGTAGTCACCCGGCTCAACGGTGTGCTCCCAGCCCCAACGGGTGTGGCAGGCATCACCCGTCAGCAGCACCGGCCCCTGCGGCGTACGAACCAGGTAGGCGGTACTGCCGGAGGTGTGGCCTGGAACGCTGATCGCAAAGACAGAGCCGTCTTCAAAGACATCGACCACACCTTCGAACTGCTGCGCCGGATCCGGTTGAAAGCGCCACTCCTGCAAGCGCTGCTTGCCCTGCAGCAGTTGGTTGGTCGACCCGTGCACGAACAGGTTGATCAGGTTCTTCTCGGTCGATTCAGACTTGCCGACATACAGCGGCACATCGTTGGGGATGTCGGGCATGCCGGAGATGTGGTCGATGTGCAGATGGGTGAAGAAGACACCCGACAACTTGCCCGGCAGCGCGCCCAGAATGTCGGCGGTGCTCTTCTGAATCTTCATCTTCTCGATCGGCATGCCCTGGCGCAGCAGCCAGCTCAAGCCTTCTTTGCCGGGGTCCGCGATCAGCTTGCGCGACACACCCGTGTCCACCAGAAAGTTGCCACGCTGCGGGTGCTGCAACACGTGGGCGTACACTTGGATCGGCTCCTCCCGATCCTTCAATCCAGCCTGGACGGCCGCCGGGCTTTTGAGGTTGACCAGGCCCGCCAGCGGCACCGACCAGTCGGCGCTGTTGATGGTCTCCAACTGAATCGGACCGGGCTGGTCCAGCCAGCGTTCCATCTCCGCGCTGCTGACAGGCTTGCCCAGCGCTGATGCAACCACGGGGTGCGTACTTAGGCCACAGCCCTGCACCAGCAGGGTGATGGCGGCAGCAAGTACGATCAAGGGTTTGTGCAAGATAGTCATGAGGCGCAATTCGGTTGAACGCGCCATCATATTCGCTGATCGGACCCCCCCATGCTGATGGTGACCAACTCGAAGACTCCAGCGATGCTGGAGGGTATGCGCGCGGCTTCCAGCATCGTCAGCGGCGTGCTGGAAATGATCGGTGACCACGTCAAGCCCGGCGTCAGCACCGCCCACTTGGACAAACTGTGCCACGACTACATCGTGGACCACGGCGGCGTGCCCTCGTGCGTGGGTTACCACGGCTACCAGCATGCGACCTGTATTTCGGTCAACCACGTGGTGTGCCATGGCGTGCCCGGCGACAAACGGCTGAAGGACGGCGACAGCCTGAACATTGACGTGGTGGCGGCCTATGAGGGCATGCATGGTGACAGCAGCGCCATGTACTTCGCCGGCACCCCGTCGATTGCCGCCCGACGCCTGGCCAGCGTCACCCAGGAGAGCTTGTACCTCGGCATTCTGGAGATCAAGCCCGGCGCCACGCTGGGCGATGTCGGCGCTGCCATACACGCGCACGCGCAAAGGCACGGCTACAGCGTGGTGCTGGATTTCTGCGGCCACGGTATCGGTGCCGAGATGCATGAGGAGCCGCAGGTCTGCCACGTCGGGCGGCGCGGCCGGGGCGTGCGACTGATGCCGGGCATGACCTTCACCATCGAGCCCATGCTCAACGCCGGCGGCTCCGACGTGCGCGTGCTGGCCGACAAATGGACCGTGGTCACCAAGGACCGCTCGCTGTCCGCCCAGTGGGAACACACCGTGCTGGTGACCAACACGGGGTTTGAGATTTTGACCTGGCGCCCAAGCGAGGCTGAGATATGGGCGGCTTTCAACGCCCGGCGAGCAGCGTCAACGCGCTGAGCACGCGCCACACGGTCGTCAACTCGGAGGCCGGCACGCCCCCCCCGGCACTTCGCCACAGCAGCTGATTGGCGTTTTTGCGCGGACATCCGGCCCTGCTCGCCCTTTCGTGTTCCTACAGGCCCTTGTATCCAGCCTCTCGCTGATGGCGCAGTGCCAGTATCAGGATGCGGTCGATGTGGGGCAAAAACCGGTAGAGCGCCAGATAGCCGGTTCGTCCACGCGAAATCACCAGCTCGCGCTGGCCAAAGTGGACTTTGCGGCCAATTTCGGGATGCTGCACCAAAATCTCCAGCGCCTCAATGATCAGAGCAGCGGTGTCCTGTGCAGCCTGCGGGTCGGTTTCCAGCAAGAAATCAACCAGCCGTTCCAGGTCTCGCAGTGCTTGCGCGGCATAGACCAACTCAATCATGGGCCGGGTTCATGGGCTTGGTGGCATCCAGGGGCAGCGCCTTCGGTCTGCCCGGCTTGCCACCTTTCACGCGGGCCATGACGTAGGCTTTGACATCCGCTCCGCTGAAGACAGCGTTGGTATGCAAGGCGTCCTGATAAGACGCCTCGCCATCGGTACAAAACTGTTGGCGTGCCAGTGCGTCTTCCATGGCCGCTTGCAAGGTGTCCACCATCAGTGCATGGGCTGTCTTGCCCTCAAACGCAGCGACTTTGGCAATGGTGGTCTTCAAAGCGTCGGGCAGCTTGAGCGAAGTTGTAGCGGGCATGGTGCTCTCCAAAAGGTGTCACGATAGTAACACCGCGGATGGTCGAGAGCAACAGGTGTCGAGACAATGCGCATGATCTGCGGCCGTCGACGGTCGGTTGCTGTGACGACGGCTTCGGGCGACGCGTCGACACTGGCTCAGATCTCGGCCGAGCGGCAAGTCGAGCTGACGGGTGAATACAGGATTTGACGGCCGTAGACGGCGAACTGGTCTTCACGTGCGCAGCGTTGCACCATGACAGCCCGACCCTGCTGGGTGATCGTTGTGATGATGTCGTATTTGGCGCTTGCCTGCGTGCTGTCGGCATTCAGGCTGACGGTCAGCTTGTCAAGCTTGGGGCTGGCGCGCCCCTTGTTCGCCTCCAGGGCGCGCGCAGCATCACGCTGCAGGGCGCAGAGTTCGCTTCGTCCACCCGAGACCACCAAAGGCGGGGCGCTGCTCTGGTCCGTCGCCGTGAAGCTCAGGTCCGGCGCCGCCAGCGCGCATTGGGCTTGGTAGTCGGAACGGACCACCAGCGCCGCGGCATGCTGAATGACTTTGGTGACCGCGCTCTGCGTCAACTTGCCGTCGCCCACTTGGGCCGCGGCTGGCACGTTGGTCCGGCGAGGCTCGCCAAGCTTGCCGGCGCGCGCGCACGGCATGTCCGAGTAGGCCATCTCCCCTCTGCCGTCCTTGCATTTGTACAGTTGTGCCGATGCTTGAGTTGCGAGCGCTGCAAGCAGCAGGGCAGCGGCGACGTGACAGCAATAGCGCATGAGGACCGCTCCAGCAAGGTTGAGAAAATGGCAGGGGCCGCTGCGATAACCACGTGCGCTTCGAACCGGGTACCTGTCTTCTTGCCAGGAATTCTACCGGTGTGGCGCCACTTGGCACGCGACCACAGCCCAGACGATCACGCCAGCCGCAAGCCACTCTGCCCGTCAAACCAGTTGGCATGCTCGGCCTGCACCTGCAGGCCCACCTGATCGCCGACTTTGACCGTGGTATCGGGCGAGCTGCGCACGGTCACCTTGCCGGCGGCGGTCTTCACCACCACGTAGGTATCGGCGCCGGTGGGTTCCACCAGCGTCACTTCGCCGCGCCAGCCAGACTGATCGACCAGCGCCACGTGCTCGGGGCGCAAACCCAGCAGGGTACCGGCGGTGCGCGCCGGGCAATGCAGTGGCAACACACCGCCCTCGATGACAAATGCAGCCCTTTCGCCCACAGAGTCTGCGCTTCCAGCTATCAAATTCATAGTAGGCGAGCCAATAAAGGTGGCCACGTAGGTGTTGGCCGGGCGGCGGTAGATTTCGTCGGGTGTGCCGAGTTGCTGTAACACGCCGTCCTTCATCACGGCGATGCGGCTGCCCAGCGTCATGGCCTCGATCTGGTCGTGCGTCACGTAGACGCTGGTGATGCCACTCAAGTTGTGCAGGCGCTTGATTTCGGCACGCATCTCGACGCGCAGCTTGGCGTCCAGGTTGCTCAGCGGTTCGTCAAACAGAAACAGTTGTGGTTGACGCGCCAGAGCGCGGCCCATGGCCACGCGCTGGCGCTGGCCGCCCGATAGTTGCGCCGGGCGCCGGTCCAGCAGGTGCTCGATCTGCAACATCGCGGCCACCTCGGCAATGCGCTGCTGGCGCTGGGCCTTGGGTACCTTGCGCATCTCCAACGCAAAACCAATGTTCTCGGCCACGCTCATGGTGGGGTACAGGGCATAACTCTGGAACACCATGGCGATGTCGCGCTGCGCCGGCGGCACGCCCACCACATTGCGCCCGGCGATGGTGATCTCGCCCTCGCTGGGTTCCTCCAGGCCGGCAATGATGTTGAGCAGGGTCGACTTGCCGCAGCCCGAGGGGCCGACCAGGATCAGGAACTCGCCTGGCGCCACGTCGATGTCGATGCGTTTGAGCACCTCGACCGCCTTGTCGACCTTGCCAAAGACTTTGCGGATACCGGCGATGTGGAGTGAAGCGGCCATGATGATGCGTGAAACTTGAGAAGGACGGGGTGTGAGGGGGATGTCTTGGGCTGCGTACTGAGGACGAGGCATCGACAGCGTCTCGTCATGGCGACGGCGTGGGTCTCGTCATTGCGATTGCCGCGTCGCCACAGCTCCTCGCAATGACAAATACCGCGCGGCAATCCACGGTGCTTCGCTCGTCGCCATGGATCGCCACGGCCTGCGGCCTCGCGATGACGGGGACTGGGAGAATCAAGGGCGGCAACGGCACTTCTTGGCCCCTTATCCCTTGACGGCACCGGCCGTCAGCCCCTTGACGAAATACTGTCCCGCCAGCACGTAAACCAGCATAGTCGGCAGGCCGGCGATGACGGCGGCGGCCATGTCGACGTTGTAGCTCTTGACGCTGCTCGACGTATTGACCATGTTGTTCAGGCCAACGGTGATGGGTTTGCTGTCGGCGCCGCTGAAGGCTACGCCGAACAGGAAGTCGTTCCAGATGTTGGTGAACTGCCAGATCAACGTCACCATCACGATCGGGGTCGACATTGGCAGCACGATGCGAAAGAAGATGCGCCAGAAGCCCGCACCATCGATGCGCGCGGCATTGACCAGCTCTTTGGGAATGGAGGCGTAGTAGTTGCGAAAGAACAGCGTGGTGCCAGCCAGACCGGCCAGGCAGTGCACCACGATCAGCCCGCCAATTGAGCTGGAGATGCCCAGCCAGCCCAGCACCTGGCTCATCGGAAGCAGCACCACCTGGAAAGGCATGAAGACACCAAACAACATGAAGCCGAACATCACCTCGCTGCCGCGAAACTTCCACAGGCTCAGCACATAACCATTCATGGCGCCCCACAGGGTGGACACCAGCACGGCAGGCACCACCATGATCACCGAGTTCCAGAAGAAGGGCTGCAGGCCACGGCAGTCGGTTCCGGTGCAGGCACTCGACCAGGCCAGTGACCAGGCCTCGAAGTTCAGTGAGTTAGGCAGGCTCAGCAGGTTGCCCGAACGGATTTGCTCGGCGTCCTTGAGGCTGGTCACCAGCATCACATAGAGCGGTGCCAGGAAGAAGAACGCGGCCAGCAGCAACACGCCGTAGACCAGGGCACGTGAGAGGAGTTGGGTGTTCATCTGAGTCCTTGTGGGAAAGACCGCAGCTAGCAGCGAGCCAGCTCTGTCCTCAACTAGATAGTGGGGTTTAGCGGTCATGCGGTTTGGTGCGCAATTCGCTGTACAGGTAGGGCACCACGATGGCGGCCACGCTGGCCAGCATCATGGTGGCGCTGGCGGCGCCCAGGCCGATCTGGCCCCTGGTGAAACTCATCACATACATGAAGGTGGCCGGCACGTCGGTGGCGTAACCCGGCCCGCCGCCGGTGAGCGCCATCACCAGGTCAAAGCCCTTGATGGACAGGTGCGACAAAACCATGATGGTGGAGAACACCACCGGCCGCAAAATCGGCAGGATGATGCGCCAGTAAATGCGCGGCAACGAGGCGCCATCCATCTGCGCGGCCTTGATGATGCTGTCGTCAATGCCGCGCAGGCCGGCCAGGAACAGGGCCATGGCAAAACCAGCCGACTGCCAGACGCCGGCGATGATGACGCAGTAGATCGCGGTGTCGCTCTGCACCAGCCAGTCAAAATGGAAGCTGCTCCAGCCCCAGTCGTGCATCAGTTTCTCAAGACCTAAGCTGGGGTTGAGCATCCACTTCCAGGCGGTGCCGGTGACGATGAAGGACAGCGCCATGGGGTACAGGTAGATGGTGCGCAAGGCACCTTCGGCGCGCACCTTCTGGTCCAGAAAGATCGCCAGGGCCATGCCAATCAACATGGCGCCGCCAACATAGAACAGGCTGAACAGGCCCAGATTCTTGAGCGCTACCCACCAGCGCTCGGACTCCCACAAGCGCGCGTACTGCGCCAGGCCGACAAACTCGCTGTAGTTGGGCAGCATGCGCGAGCCGGTGACAGAGAGCACACCATTCCAGACCATGAAGCCGTAGATGAAGGCCATGCCCAGCACAAAGCCGGGCGCAAACACCAGCTTGGGCAGGGCGGTTTCGAAATTCAATTTCATGTCGCGTGGGATGCTTGGCGTGGACAGACTCATTGGTGACGATACTGCGACTTGAGAACAAGTCAATCAGGTTCAATCGGGTATTAATCGGCGTGGCCTGTGAAGAAAAAAGGAGGTTCCCGCGAGGGAACCTCGTTAAAGCCAAGGTCAAGCTGCATCAACCCCGGCACTTCCCCTCGAGACTCGTTGCAACTGTTGCGTCCTTAGAACCACCACTCGACCTGCAAGCCGTAGCTGGTACCCGACGTCTTGCCGGCGTTGGCTGGCACACCGGTCAGGCCATTGGGGCCGGCAGCCGCGTTGGCGGCGTCGTTCCACTTGGCATGGGTGGCATACAGGCGCAGTTCGGGGCGGTTCCAGAAGTCTGGGCCGGTTGCCAGCGTGGGCGCGATGGTGAACTTGGTCACACGTTGTTTGTCGCCGTTCTCAGGCTTCTTGGTGGAGACACCCAGTTCGCTCACCAGCTTGAAGTTCTTGGTAAAGGCATAGGAGGCGCGCCCGCCAATGGTGGCCGAGGTGGTGGTCAAGCCGGCTGCCTTGTCCTTTTGAATGAAGGCCAAAGCCTGCCCACCAAACGGGCCCTTCTGCCAGGTGAAGCTCTCGATCAGGCGCACGCTGCGGTCGGACGACTGGGCCGACAGGCTGCCAAAGTTGGCGTTCAGGTTGGCACTGCCGGACGAAGTTTGCAGCCACACCACGTTGCCGCCGCCCAGGCCCAGGAAGTTGTCCTGGTTGTGTTGCACGGTCAGGCCGTAGCCGTTGGTGCCCCCTGCGAAGGTGCCATTCACGGCGGTTCCGACAAAGCGCAGCTTGCCACCTTCGTTAACGGGGATGCTGTGGTAGTCCACGTTGAAGCGGTTGCCGGCCTTGTTGCTGGTGCCGTCATCACGGTAGTAGGCAAAACCCAGCTTGCCAGGGCCGGCGGCAATGCCTTCGATGCCACCGCCCACGCCGTCCATCTCGACGAAGTTGGTGTCGACGATGTGCACGTCGGCCCGACCACGGCGCTTGCCGACCCAGAAGGTGGCGTCGGGCGCCACGTCAAAGCCCTTGCCTTCGGCATACATCTGCGCCAGGCCGAACTTGGCGCCGGCGTCATCGGTGCCACCGTTCCAGATGTTGGGCATCAGCACGACCTTGTAGTCCAGGCCATCCTTCTTGTAGGCCTGGGTAAAGGTGAATTCGCCATAAATGTCGCACTCATTGCCCAGGCGGTATTTGAGGCCGGGACCGCTAAGGCCATAACAGGCACGCGAGGCATCTTTGGAGGTGGCGCCGGGCCCCGCGCGAAAGTAGCCGCCAAAGTCAACCGCCGAGCTGGTGGCCGGGGTCAGCGCCAGCATCAGGGTGGCGGTGGCCACGGCGCTGGTGGTGAAGGATGCGCGCTTCAGGGTGTGAATCAGTTTCATGATGATCAACTTCTGTTTCGTTGGATGCAGCTCTCGTCTGCGGCAAGGGTGTTCGGGGTGGCTGAGCTTGAGAGTTCGCAAGGAAAAGCTCTCCCCGCTCCCGCGCTCGCGGGAGATTTTTCTGGCTAGGTGGGAGGAGATCGGCGCCCGGCTTCCGCTGGGCCCGATCAAGCGGGTCAGGCGGCCATCACTGGGCGGCCGCAGCGGCGGCAATCTTGGACTGGGCAGCGGCGACGGTGATCTTGTCGTCGTTCCAGAACTGGCTGACCGCGTCCTTGATGGCGCCTTCGGCCGCTGGGCGGATCGCCATGCCGTGCGCCACCGAGGGCTGCAGGCCACCACTCTTGGCGGTGTCGACAAAGTCCTTGGTCGACAGCTTGGCGCAGTCGTCAAACTTGGCCATGCTCATGTTCAGGCGCACCGGGATGGATCCCTTGTTGAGGTTGAACACCTCCTGAAACTCCGGCCCCATGATGGCGGCCGCCAGATCTGCCTGCGCTTTCTGCGCGTTGGCGTCTTTCAGCTTGAACATGGCAAACGAGTCGACGTTGAAGGTGTAGGCGTTGCTGCTGCCCGGCGCGGCCGCGCACAAAAAGTCCTTGCCCGGCACCTTACCGGCGGCCAGGAACTCACCCTTGGCCCAGTCACCCATGAACTGGAAGGCGGCCTTCTCTTGCATCACCATGGCGGTGGCCAGGTTCCAGTCGCGCCCGGGGGCGGCGGCATCGGTGTAGCCCTTGACCTTGCGCAAGGTCTCCAGCGACTTCTTCATGGTGTCGCTGTTCAAGGCCTTGGGGTCCAGCTTGACCAACGCATCGTTGTAGAACTTGGCACCGCCGATACCCAACACCACCGACTCAAAAGTGGTGAAGTCTTGCCAATTCTGGCCCCCGTGCGCCACCGGGATCAGCCCCGCCTTTTTGACCTTGTCGGCAGCCACAAAGAATTCGTCCCAGGTCTTGGGCATGCTGGCCACGCCGGCTTTTTTGAGCACAGCGGCGTTGGCCCACATCCAGTTGACGCGGTGCACGTTGACCGGTGCCGCCACGTAATTGCCTTTGTACTTCATGACGTCGGCCACCACCTTGGGCAACAGGCTGTCCCACTTCTCGGCGTTGGCCACGCTGTCGAGGTTGGCCAACACACCTTCGGCGGCCCACTCCTGAATCGCCGGGCCCTTGATCTGCGCGGCGGCGGCCGGGTTGCCGGAGACGACCCGACTCTTGAGCACGGTCATGGCGTTGTCGCCACCACCACCGGCCACGGCAAAGTCCTTCCAGGTGTGACCCTTGCCCTGCATAATCTTCTTGAGTTCGCCCACCGACTTGGCTTCTCCGCCGGAGGTCCACCAGTGCAGCACTTCGACCTCGCCCGCGTGCGCCGTTGCACCCGCCACCACCAAAGCCACCGCAGCGGCCAGTCCAGTTAGTTTGCGCATTCTGTCTCCTATTGTTCAGCTCGGGCAAAAGGGTGTGCCGCTGAGCAGGGTTTGATTCAGGCTGACACCATGTCCGCCTGAATTAATTAATTGTTAATTAATTTAACTAAACGGGGTATCGGGGTTTTCCCGTGGGGTGACGAACCACATCGCGGACCGCGCCGCCATGGTAGCGATCTGTGACCCAATGCGGAAAGAAACCGGCAACTGTTCGCACCGCAGTTGTCCCGGCGCCGGGTACAGTACCGCGACACCAATCTGGCCCGCAGACCACAACCGCCATGACCATCGAACTCCCCAAAGAAGCACAGCAACAAGCCGTCGCCTCGATCGAGCGCTACTTCCTGGAAAACATGGACGAGCGCATCGGCAACATTGCCGCTGGTGCCCTGCTGAATTTCTTCCTGCAGGAGATCGGCCCCGCTGTTTACAACCAGGCCGTGACCAAGGTGCAGGATCGGCTACAGCAGCGGATCATGGAGCTCGACATCGAGGTACACGAGGACGAGTTCACCTACTGGCGCAAGGCCGAGCGTGGCCGCAAGGACAAATAGGGCGCATTCAGCTCAGCACAGCGCCAACATCAAGATCGACCGCAACCGAAAGCACAACAACATGGACCTACGCCTGGCTTTGTACGAACTCGCGGCACAGCACCAACTGGACGCCACTGCCAACCAGAAGCTGCAACAACTCGCCGGCCTGAACCGCGAGCCGCAGGGGCTGGCCTACTGGCTGCCGCGCGGCGTGGCGGTGCTGGCGGCGGCACTGGGCGGCTTTGGCGTCATCCTGTGGATAGCAGCCAACTGGGACACGCTGGGACGCTTCGGGCGCTTCGCCTTGCTGCAAGCGCTGTTCGCGCTGGTGTGCGCCGGCGCACTGCTCAAGCCGGTGGCGCGCGCGCCCCTGGGGCTGCTGGCGCTGCTGGCCATCGGCGCCCTGTTTGCCTACTTTGGCCAGACCTACCAGACCGGCGCCGACCCCTGGCAACTGTTTGCCGTGTGGGCGCTGCTGGCCCTGCCGCTCGCTTTGAGCGTGCGCAGTGACGTGTTGTGGACACCGTGGGCGCTAATCGTGGTGACCGGCGTCTCGTTGTGGATCCATGCCCACACCGCGCACCGTTGGCGCGTCGAGCCGCAGGACCTGGGGGGCTACGCCATTGGCTGGAGCGCCACCCTGGCCCTGACCCTGGCCTTGAGCCCGGTGTTGAAACGCTGGAGCGGCGCGGGCGCCTGGGCGCTGCGCACGACGGTGACATTGTCGACCATCATGATCACCAGCGTCGCCCTGGGCGGCCTGTTCCACAGCAGCGTGGCATCGCTCTACTGGTTGGGGGTGTTGCTGCTGGTGCTGGCCGGGATGGGCCTGGCGTCCAGACAGTTGTTCGAAATCTTCGGGCTCAGTGCCGTCAGCCTGGGGCTGAACACGCTGCTGATCATCGGCCTGGGGCGCGCCCTGTTTCACAACTCGCGCGGCGACAACTGGTTTGGCGCGATGTTGCTGCTCGGCTTGGTCGCAGCCGGCATGTTGGCTGGCACCGTCAGCCTGCTGCTGCGCCTGTCGCGCCGCTACGCCACGCCAGGAGCTACAGCATGAGCACCTCGCCTGACCGTCTGGACCAGACCATTCAGGACGCCATCGCCGCTGGCATCTTGCCCAGCAGCGCAGGCCGACCCGAGCAGGACAACCGCCCCTGGCCCGTGGTTCTGCTTACCGCCTTGGGTGCCTGGCTGGCGGCGGTGCCGCTGCTGATCGTGGTGGGCGCCATGCTGGGCGAAGTGGCCTTGCGCGGCGCCGGCCCCTACATCGTCGGCGCACTGGCCTTGGGCATCGCGGTGGCGATGTTGCGCGCCCCCAAGCTCGCACTCTTCATCGAACAACTGGCCGTGCCAGCCATGATCGTTGGTGGCAGCTTGCTGGGCTATGCGCTGTTTCGCGACCTGCCGCAGCGCTGGGCGGCGGTCGCCGCGTCGCTGGTCGTGGCCAGCGTGGTGTGGGCCGTGCCCAGGCCATGGCTGCGCGTGTTGTTGGGGGCAGCGGCGGCGGTGCTGGTCGGTTTGGCGGTGGCGCCGCTGCGCTGGAGCTACTTTGGCCGTTCCGAATGGCCCGCTGTTTGGCTGGCACTGCACGTGTTGCTGGCGGTGGCGCTGGTGGGCGCCTGGGTGCAACGCGACTTGCTCAATCGGGGCGAAGACGCCCGCGTGGCAGCCGCCTGGGAGTCCTTGTCGGTAGGCTGGCTGTTGGTCACCCTGTTGGGCCTGGCGTTCTGGGCCGGCATGACCTTTCTGGTGGGCGCCAGCCTTAGCGGCGGGGAAGTGGGTGAAGTTGCGCGCGAGATCAGCCGTAGCCCATCGTCAACACTGGGCGATGTGGTGCTATTGCGTCTCGGATCACTCATGCTGACCACAGCCGGCGCGGCCTGGCTGGCTTACAACTGGCCCGCCTTGCGGCAAACCTGGTGCGCGGGCGTGGCACTGGTGCTGCTGGGACTGGCCTGGTTCATGCCGTCGCTGGGTGGCGTGCTGCTGGTACTGGCCTACTGCGTGGCGGGCGCGCGCTGGCGTGTGGCTGCGGCGGCGGGCGTGGCGGCGGCCTGGATCATTGGCGCCTTCTACTACCAACTGAGCTGGCCGCTGGCCGACAAGGCCCTGTTGCTGGCGGGCGCCGGCGCCGCGCTCGGTGCGCTGGCTTGGGCAGCCACACGCGGTGCGGCAATGTCTGCACCGTCCACGCCCGCAGCGACGCCCCCGGCAACGCTCGGCAAGGCCCAGGCCGGCATCGCATTGGGCGCGCTACTGGTGCTGGCCGTGGCCAATGTCGGCATTTGGCAGAAAGAGAGCCTGATCACCCATGGCCAGCCGGTCTTCGTGGCGCTGGCACCGGTGGACCCGCGCTCGCTGATGCAGGGCGACTTCATGGCGCTGCGCTTCGCCGTCCCCAGTGAGCAAGCTGATAGCCTGCACGACAAGGCTGGTGGACGACGGCCCTATGTGGTGGCCCGGCGCGATGCGAGCGGTATCGCCTCCCTGCTGCGCCTGGACCAGGGCACACCCTTAGCCAGAGACGAATTCCGCATCGAACTGGCTCCCAAGCGTGGCGGCTGGGTGCTGGTCACCGACGCCTGGTTCTTCAAGGAGGGCGAGGCCGAGCGCTGGACCCGCGCCCGGTACGGCGAGTTTCGTGTCGGCAGCGACGGCCGCGCGCTGTTGGTTGGCCTGAGAGGGGCAGAGCTCGAAAGGCTGTGATTCCCGTTGCGGCACTGCTGGGCTTGCGCGCACTGGCCGCACGCACCTGCGTGACGCCACGCCGTGGCTGGCAAGCCTGGAAACATGATTGCGCGCTTCCTGCGCACGTCAGCGCCAGGGTACAAAGAGAATCAAGGGAAATCAGGCGTCAGCTAGGGTTTGTCTGAATACCGGGGGAGCGGCGCTCGGTGCTAGCATTTGACTGTCAGTTGTTAGCGCTAACATTTGCTCCCGCAAAATTCCCTTGAAGACAAAAGCACACTTGGAGAAGCCATGAAAAACCACGCTCCGTTGGCACGGTCTTGCCGTCTGCTGCCGCTGACAGCGGCCCTGTTCGCCGCCTTGCCTGCCTTGGCGCAGCAGGCGGCCGTGAAAGATGCGGGAACGCTGGAGACGGTGATCATCACCGCCACCAAGCGCCCGCAACCGCTGCAAAGCACGCCGATTGCCATCAGCGTGATCAATGGCAGCTCGCTCGAAGAAGCCAACGTCAACACGCTCGGCGCGGTGACGGCGCAGACCCCCACCGTCAACTTCCGCACCAATGCCTCGAACAAGGACACGGCGCTGTTTATTCGCGGCGTGGGCACCATTTCCACCTCGCCTGGGGTCGAGCCCACGGTGTCGACGGTGCTCGACGGCGTGGTCACGTCGCGTCCCGGGCAGGCCACGATGGACCTGCTCGATATCGACCGCGTGGAAATCCTGCGCGGGCCACAGGGCACCCTCTTTGGCAAGAACGCCTCCGCTGGTGTGATCAACATCGTCAGCAAAGCGCCCGCCAAAACCACCGAACGCTACATCGATTTGTCCTGGCTGCAAGGTAACGAACGCCGCATTCGGGTCGGCGCTTCGGGCGAGCTGTCCGAGGGCGTGCTGCGCGGATCGGTCTCGGGCATGGCCGGTAAGTTCGACGGCAACGTGACCAATGTGGCCGATGGCAGCAAGGTCAACGGCTATGACCGCTCCGGCGTGCGCGGTCGGCTGGAGATCACGCCCAATCGCGACTTGAAGGTAACCCTGTTGGCCGACTACATGAAGGCCAATGACGACACTCCGACCGGCGTTGTGGTGGGCACCACCACCACCGCCTATGCCACCGGCACTGTGGCGCAAAACCCGCTGTTTGCGGCCGCGTTGGTACCGGTGATTGCGGGGCCGAGCAACCGCCAGATCAACAGCGACCTGCACACGCGGGTGGCAGATACCAACTCCGGCTTGTCGGCCCAGGTCGATTGGGACCTGAAAGGCGCCGGACAACTGACCTCAATCACGGCATATCGGTCCTGGAAGAACACCCAGTTTCAGGACCAGGACCGGATTGGTACGGTGTACCGCCAGTTCCCGAGCATCCACGACCGCGGTGATCTTGATTTTGAGCAGAAGTCGCAGGAACTGCGGATTGCGTCGCCCAAGGGCGGCTTCGTTGACTATGTCGCGGGGGTGTTCTACCTGCAAGCCAAAACCGACGAACAATACCGGCGTGACGTGACCCGTTGCGCGGCTACCACCGCCACCGCCTTGCCCTCGGGACTGATTCCCTGCTCGGCCGGCTCCTCCACGTCCGACAACGGTGTCGCCAACTACGGCGTTGACAACAAGAGCCTGTCGGTATTTGGCGAGGGCACCTTCAACTTTACCGAGTCCTTGCGTGGCATCGCTGGCCTGCGCTACACCGCCGACGACCTGTCCTACTACCATGGTCGGGTCGCAACGGCGACCGGCGTGCCTGGCGTGCAACCCACCCGCGCAACCGTGACCGGGTCGACCAGCGAGAACGCCGTCTCGGGTCGCCTGGGGCCGCAATACGCGATCAACAAAGATGTCATGGCCTACGCCACGCTGTCGCGTGGCTACAAGGGACCCGCCTACAACGTGTTTTTCAACATGGGGCCGACCCAGGACAACGTACTGCGTCCCGAGACCTCCAATTCCTTTGAGGCGGGCCTTAAGTCAACCTTGATGGACAACCGGCTACGGCTGAACGTGGCGCTGTTCAAAACCGACTACGCGAACTACCAGGCCAACGTGCCGGATCTGGTCAACGGGGTCATTGTTACGCGTTTGATCAACGCCGGTGACGTGTCGACCAAAGGGATCGAAATGGATCTCACGGCCCGCGTGACGCCGCAGCTCAACGTGAGTGCGGGCCTGGCCAACATCATTGCCCGCGTCAGCAACTTTGCCTGCCCGCCCGCGGCGGCGATCAGCTGCAACATCAATGGCAAACCACTGCCGTTCTCGCCCGACTGGAAAGGCAATGTGCGTGTCAAGTACACCATGCCAGTCAGCGACGCCATGACGCTTGATCTGAATGCCGAGTACAACTGGCAAAGCGAGGTGCAATACGACTTGGCGCAATCGCCCGACGCGATTCAAGGTGCATATGGCATCCTCAATCTGAGCGCCGGGCTGGCGCACACCGGCGGCTGGCGGGTGGCGCTGTTGGTCAAGAACGCGCTCAACAAGTCCTACGCCTCGTTCTTGCAAAACTCTGGCAGCAACATCAACCGCTACGTGCCGCGTGACGACCAGCGCTACGTCGGGCTGAATGCCCGCTACGACTTCTGACACCTCCGCCAATCAGGGCCGCGCCGCCTCGGAAACGGGTCGTCGCGTGCTCTGACGCGCGACCAGGTGCGGCGTAACAACAGGACTTGCGACGCTGGGCTCGGTGCGCCCGGCGGCCAGCCCGCTGGTGTTGCGATCGTTTGCGATCTCAGCCAACACACGCTGGCCCGTGCTCAGCCCGATGCCGTAGCGCGGCACTGCCAGCGTGCTCAGGCCGCCCATGATTTGCCCGGCGATCGGCATGTCGCCAAAGCCCATGATGCCCAGTTGCGCCGGAATCGCGATGCCCTGCTCCAATGCTTGCAGGCAGGCACCCGCCGCAAAGTAGTCGTTCGAGAAGGCCAACACCTCGGGCAAGGCGCGCGCGTCGATCAGGCCTTGCAGCACTTTGCGCCCGGCGGCCATCGGCTCTCCTTGTGGCGCCTTGACCACGCGAATCTGCTTGCCAGCCTTCGCCCCCGCCGCGACAAAACCCTGTCGTCGTTCATGCGCACGCAAGTCACCGACCACGCTACTTTCAACAAAGACGATCTGCTGGTAGCCACACTGACTCAGGTGCTCGAACATGGCCCGACCTGCCTTGCCGTGGTTGAAGCCAATCTGAATGAACTCTGCACGCCCAGGTGTTTGATCCCACATTTCGATCACCGGCACCCCCTGCGCCTTGGCCTGACGCATCATCAGCACCGATGCATCACTGTGGTGTCGACCGGTGACCACCAGGGCCGACGGCGCCCACCCCAATACCGCCCGAATCTGATCTTCCTCACGCGCCAGGCTGTACCCGGTGGCCGCCAACAGCAGCTCCAGGCCGTCGGCCTGCAAGGCGTCGGACAGGCCCTGGATGGTTTCGGCAAAGATCGAGTTGGCGATATTGGGCACCAGCGCCGCCACGATGCGCGAGCGGCCACTGGCCAGCAAGCCGGCCGACTTGTTGGGCGCATAACCCAACTGCTTGATCGCCAACTGCACTTTCTCGGCGGTTTTGGCCGAGACGCGAAGCGGTTCCCGCAAGGTACGGCTCACGGTCATGGCGGTAACCCCGGCGTGACGCGCCACATCGGCCAAGGTGGCACGGCCATGCGTTTTGCGCCGCTTCTCATCTGTGACTTGTGGGCGGTGAGCAGAGGTCTTCTCAGGGTTTGCCATGATGACTGATTCAATTCAAAGGGGTAATGTTAGCGCTAACACCATGGTCATGACAACCATCATTTTTGGTTAACGAACAATGCAAGATCCGGCGCCATTTCCCACACACGACCTCCGCACGCGCAATGGGCCCAGCACTGCGAGCCGGAGCCTGAGCGTATCCGCTGCCCTTGCCACCAGTCGCTGTACCCTGACATTAGAGCCCAAAGCATGAGACAACTATCGGAGCTGCGCAGTCGGCGATGGTTCGACGATGCCGGCATGCGCGGCTTTGCGCATCGGCAACGGATGCAGCAGTATGGCGCCCGGCGCGAAGATGTGATGGAGCGCCCCATGGTGGCCATCATCAATACCTGGAGTGATCTGTCGCCCTGCCACGCGCACTTACGCGAGCGCGCCGAGTCGGTCAAACGCGGCATCCTGATGGCCGGCGGTTTTCCTGTTGAATTGCCCGCCATGAGTCTGGGCGAAGTGCTGGTAAAGCCCACCACCATGCTCTACCGCAACTTCCTGGCGATGGAAGTCGAAGAGTTGCTGCGCAGCCTGCCCTGCGATGGTGTGGTGCTGCTGGCAGGCTGCGACAAGACCACGCCGGGCACCCTGATGGGCGCCATCAGCATGGACATCCCCACGCTGTTTTGCCCGGCCGGCCCCATGCTCAATGACCGGCATGTCCAAAACGGCGTGACGCGCTGCATTGGGGCCGGCACGCACACCCGCATGTTCTGGGACGATCACCAGGCCGGAACGCTGAGCGCGGCGGCACTCGTTGATCTGGAAGCCCGTATGACACGGTCACCGGGCACCTGCAACACGATGGGTACGGCCTCAACGCTGACTTCGATGGTGGACGCCCTGGGCCTGAGCCTGCCGGGTGCCAGCAGCATCCCGGCCATGGACTCGGCCCACACCCGCATGGCCACCAGTTGTGGTGAGCGCATGGTGCAGATGATTTGGGAGGATTTGAAACCCTCGCGCATCCTGACCCGGGGGTCGTTCCAAAACGCCGTGGCGGTCCAGATGGCGCTGGGCGGCTCCACCAATGCCGCCATTCACGTGATTGCCATGGCGCGCCGCGCCGGCATCGCCCTGACGCTGGCCGACCTCGATGCCATCGGCCGCGACATGCCCGTGCTGGTCAACGTGTTTCCGACTGGCGACCGCCTGATGGAGGACTTTTACTACGCCGGCGGCCTGCTCGCCTTGATGAAGACGATTGAGTCACGGCTCAGTCTGGACGAGCTCACCGTCACTGGGACCACGGTGCGCGCCAATGTGGCGCAGGCGCAGGTTCATGACGCTGAAGTGATTCGCCCCTTGCACAACCCAGCTAGCGTCAAAGGAGCGCTTGCCGTGCTGTACGGCAATCTGGCCCCCGATGGCGCGGTGCTCAAACCCAGTGCCGCGACCGACCGCTTGATGACCCACACCGGGCGTGCCCTTGTCTTTGACAGTCAGCCCGAAATGCTCAAAGCCATGGCGGATGAGACCTTGGACTGCGACGAAAACACGGTCCTGGTGCTGCGCAACGCCGGACCGGTCGGCGCCCCCGGCATGCCCGAATGGGGTAACCTGCCCATCCCCGCGAAGTTGCTCAAACTCGGTGTGCGCGACATGCTGCGTTTGTCCGATGCCCGCATGAGTGGCACGCACTACGGCACCTGCGTGCTGCACATTGCGCCGGAGGCGGCGATCGGCGGGCCGCTGGCTCTGGTGCAGACCGGTGACCTGATCGAGCTCGACGTCGCCAAGCGTTTGCTGCAGTTGCAGGTATCCGACGACGAACTGGCCCGCCGCCGCGCGCTCTGGCGCGCCCCGGTTCAGCCGATCCAACGTGGCTTCACGCGCTTGTACCAGGACCACGTGACCCAGGCCAACGATGGCTGTGACTTTGATTTTCTGGAAGGCACGGCGGCAACGCCCGAGCCGGACATCTTCTGACGCCCACGTGTACCGTTGCTAGCATTCACCCACCAAACCACCAGTCTGCCTACTCCATGCAAAACCCATTCAAAGCCATGCTCGCCCGCCAGAACCTGGCTGCGGGCTATCCCGTGGGCAGTTGGATCATGTCAGCGTCGCCGCTGCTGGCCGAAGCCATCGGCTGGGCTGGATTTGACTGGGCCGTGGTCGACATGGAGCACAGTCCGCTGGACCAAATGGAGGTCATTCATCTGCTGCAGGCGGTGGCTGGCACACCCATGTTGCCGATCACCCGCGTGCCCTGGAACGACACGGTGATGATCAAACGCGTGCTCGATGCCGGTGCGCAAACCCTGATGCTGCCGTTCATTCAAAACGTGGACGAGGCCCGCCGGGCGGTGGCCGCCGCCCGCTACCCGCCGCACGGCGTGCGCGGCATGGCCGCCATGAGTCGGGGCTCGCGCTTTGGCACCGTGAAGGACTATTTCAAAGTCGCCAACGAGGGCGTCAGCGTGCTGTTGCAGATTGAAACGCCGCAGGCCATGGCGCAAGTCGCAGCCATTGCTCATGTGCCGGGTGTGGACGCCCTCTTCTTTGGGCCGGGCGACCTCAGTGGCGCCATGGGTCATGTGGGCGACCTGATGCATGAGGAGGTGGTAAGCCTCATGGCCGAGGGCGTCAAACACTGTCACGCGGCCGGCAAACCGGTGGGTACCGTGGGCGGCACACCCGAAGCCGTGGCGATCTACCGTGCCGCCGGGTTTGACTACATCGCCTGCGCGTCGGACCTGGGGCTCATGATGCGTGCCGCCACCGCCGCGCTGTCGACGATTCGCGCACAGGACATCGTCTTGCCCGCCCAGGGCTACTGAACAGCGCAGCACCATGGCCAAGGTCGAACTCAAACAGGTGGTGAAGTCCTACGACGGCGGTACTCAGGTCATTCACGGCGTCGACCTGGAGGTTCGCCATGGCGAGTTCGTGGTGTTCGTGGGACCGTCGGGTTGTGGCAAGTCCACCTTGCTGCGCATGATTGCGGGTCTGGAGGACATCACCGGCGGCGACGTGCTGATTGATGGCAAGCGCGTCAACGACGAGCCGCCACGCCATCGCGACATTGCCATGGTGTTTCAGGACTACGCGCTGTACCCGCACAAGACCTTGTACGAAAACATGGCGTTTGGCTTGCGCCTGCGCAAGACGCCCGAAGACGAAATCAAACGCCGGGTGATGGACGCCGCGCGGCTCTTGCGCATCGACCACATGCTCGATCGCAGGCCCGCCGCGCTGTCCGGTGGTCAGCGTCAGCGCGTGGCCATTGGCCGCGCCATCGTGCGCCAGCCCAAAGTGTTCTTGTTTGACGAGCCGCTGTCGAACCTGGACGCCCAGTTGCGCAGCGAAATGCGCACCGAGATCAAGAAGCTGCACCAGCGCCTGGGCGCCACCATCATCTACGTGACGCACGACCAGGTGGAAGCCATGACGCTGGCCGACCGCATTGCGGTGTTGAGCGCCGGGCACGTGATGCAATACGCCACGCCGCATCAGATCTACAACACGCCGGCGGCATTGTTTGTGGCCGGTTTTACCGGCTCGCCTGCGATGAACTTGATCGCGTGCACTCTGCACGGCGGCCAGCTTGACTTGGGCGGCGCGGTGTTTCAAGCGCCTGCCTTGTTGGCCGAGAAAGCCGCTGGCGCGCAGCAGTGGACCTTTGGCATTCGACCCGAAAACATCACGCTGTCGCCGCAGCTTGGCGACGTGCAACTGCAGGCCACGGTAGTGATCACCGAGCCTCTGGGAGCCGAGACGCTGGTAACCTTTCAAATAGGCCAAGGCGAGCTGGTGGCGCGTTGCCCCGCGAGCTTTGCAGTCGCACCCCAGACCTCCATGCCGGTGTACCTGTCGCCGGAACACATGCACCTGTTTGATGCCAAGTCCGGCCTGGCGCTGCGCTGAGCGCAGATTTCCGGATGCCCTCTCACCCCAACCGGCCACCACCCTAAGGAGACCATCATGAAACGTAACCAAGTCCTGGCGCTATTGGGCCTTAGCCTGGGCATCACGCTGGCGTCGAGTGCATTCGCGCAAACCACCGCGCTGCGAGTCTTCTCCGGTGGCCAGAACCAGCGGCCCGACCTGATGCGCAAGCTGTTTGACGAGTACCAAAAGGCCAACCCCAACGTCAAGATCAGCATCGAGACTGGCGGCGCCACCTCCGAACTACAGCGGCAATACTTGTCCACCGTGCTCAATGCCAAGGACTCGGCCATCGACGTCTACCTGATCGACATTGTCAATCCGGCGCAGTACATGGGCGCCGGCTGGCTGGAGCCACTCGACAGTTACGTGGGCGGTGCCGCCGCCATGAAGCCCTATCTTCCGGTCTACGCGCAGTCCAACGTTGTGGGTGGCAAGGTGGCCGCCCTGCCGGCCTTTGCAGACGCCATGTTCATGTACTACCGCAAGGATTTGCTGGACAAATACAGCATCAAGCAGCCCAAGACCTGGGATGAACTCGCCGCAGCCGCCAAACGAATTCAGGACGGCGAGAAGAACCCCAACCTGCAGGGCCTGTCGATCCAGGGGGCACCGATTGAAGGCGCGGTGTGCACGTTTCTGTTGCCCTACTGGAGCATGGGAAAGGCCTTTAACGACGCTGCGGGCAAGTTGACGCTGGACAAGGAAGCCGCCGCCAAAGGTATGCACATGTGGCTCAAATTGGTCGACCAGGGGGTGATGAAGAAGAACATTGCCGAGGTCACCACACCAGCCACGGTCAATGAGTTCAAAGCTGGACACGTCGCATTCGCCATCAATTGGTCGTTTGCCTGGGACCGCTTCAACGACGACCCGGACAGCCAGGTCAAGGGCAAGGTCGGCGTGATGCCCTTGCCAGCGGTTGAAGGCGGCAAAAGCGCGACCTGTGTCGGTGGCTGGCAGTGGGCGGTGAGCGCGTTTAGCAAGAACAAGGCCGAGTCGGCAAAACTGGTGCAGTTCATGGCCGCTGCGTCGGCCAGCAAGTTCCTGGCCGTCCAGGGCTCACTGCTGCCCACGTTTCAGAGCGTTTACGCCGACGCCGACGTGGTCAGGCAGGTGCCCTGGTTCAAGGATGCCGCCGCGGTGGTGGTGGCAGGCCAGGCCCGGCCCATGAGTGCGCGCTACGGCGAGGTCAGTGACGCCATTCGCACCACCACCAGTGCCATTCTGGCGCGAACCAAAACGCCGACCGAGGGGGTGGCCGATATCGAGTCTCGACTCCAGCGGGTGATGCGCTAGGCCACGTCGCACCCGCAGAACCCGTCGCGCTGGCAACATGCTGTCACTGACCAAACTCCGAGACCCGTCCGAGCGGGCCTTGGGATGGATTTTGCTGGCGCCGGCCTTTGTCCTGCTGGCGCTGATTGTGGTCTACCCGATTGGCAAACTGGTGTACAACAGTTTTTTTGACTTGCGCCTGTCCGGTGGCAGTGGCGCCTTCAAGTTTGTTGGCTTCGAGAACTACGTCGAGATCTGGCGTGACAAGGACTTCTGGAACGCGACCCGAAACACCGCGCTGATCACCTTGATCACAGTGCCCGGGGCCCTGATCGTCGGCCTGGGCCTGGCGATGCTGGCCAACCTGCCCTTCAAGCGCCAGTGGCCGGTGCGCTTGGCCCTGCTCTTGCCCTGGGCGCTGCCACTGTCGTTCGCCGGGCTGATCTTTGCGTGGTTTTTCCACACCGAGTATGGCGTGGTCAATGATGTGATGCGCCGCCTGGGGCTAGAGCCGACCATGTGGCTGCTGCGCCCAAACTGGGCCTTTGCGGCAATCTGCCTGACGATCATCTGGAAGACCAGCTCATTCATGGCGCTGATCCTGCTGGCCGGGCTTCAGATGATCCCGAAGTCCTTGTACGAGGCGGCCGAGGTGGATGGCGCCAACCGGTGGCAGCAGTTCTGCCAGATTACGCTGCCCATGCTGATGCCCAGCATCATCGTGGCGCTGATCTTTCGCACCATCACGGCGCTACAGACCTTTGACATTCCCTACACCATGACCAAAGGCGGCCCGGGCAACAGCACCGAGACGCTGGCCATGCTGATTCACAAGACCACCATCGAGTACCTTGACCTGGGTTACGGCTCCACGCTGGCGGTTTGCATGTTCCTGCTGTCCATGTGCGTGACGGCGGTCTACCTCAAACGCATCGGGAGCAGCGCATGACACCGCACACACGCGCCGGCGTGGGCGCCGGTTTCTGGTCCTCGCCTCGGCTGCGCTGGGTCGCCGCGGCGATGGTGGTCGTGAACGGATTTTTTCCCGCTGTGTGGATCCTGTTCACCTCGCTCAAAGCCGAGGTAGAACTGGTACAAAAGCCCATCACCTGGTGGCCCCAGGCACCAACGCTGCACAACTATGTGCAGGCGTTCACCGACCAGCCCTTGCTCAAATACCTGGCCAACAGCCTGATCGTGGCCGGGCTGGCCACAGTGTGTTCCCTGTTGGTGTCGGCCTGCGCGGCCTACGCTATCGCGCGGCTCAATCTGAAGCATCGCCAACTGATCCTCACCGCCATTGTGGCTTCCAGCATGTTCCCGCTGGTCACCTTGCTGGTGCCGGTGTTCGAGACCATGCGTGCGCTGAACCTGCTCAACACCTACTCCGCGCTGGTGTTGCCCTACATCGTGCTGAATCTGCCGGTCTGCACGCTGGTACTGGTGAGCTTCTTTCAGAGTATTCCGAAGGATCTGGAAAACGCCGCCATGATCGACGGCTGCACCCGCCTGGGAACCTTGTGGCACGTGGTGATTCCGCTGGCCGCGCCGGGCGTGTTCACGGCCGGCATTCTGGCGTTTGTCAATGCCTGGGATGAGTTCTTGCTGGCGCTTTCGCTCAACTCCAGTGCCAGCATGCGCACCCTGCCGGTGGGTATCACCATGTACCAGGGGGAGTTCAGTTTTCCGTGGCCCATTATTTCGGCGGCCTTGATCATTGCCATCGTACCGATTGCGGTGCTGATTGCTATCTTTCAGGAACGTGTGGTGGGCGGCTTGACGCAAGGAGGTTTGAAGGGATGACACAGACTATTCGCTACGGCATCATCGGCTGCGGCAGCATGGGCCGCGAGCACATCGAGAACATCCTGGCATTGGGGCATTCGACGGTGACGGCGCTGGCCGACCCGCACGCCCTCAGCCGCGAACTTGCGCTAGGCCTGCTGGAGGGTGCGGCCACTGCACCGGCCGTGTTTGAGCGCTATCAGGACCTGCTTGAAGCCAATGTCTGCGACGCGGTTGTGATCGCCACACCCAACTTCACCCACGCCGAGGTGATGCGCCACGCTTTGCCCACCGACGCCCATCTGTTGATTGAAAAACCGCTGTGTACCACCCTGAGTGACTGCGCTGATCTGGTTCAACGTGCCAAGGGCCGTGCCAGCATTGTTTGGGTGGCGCAGGAATACCGCTACATGCCACCGGTGGCAGAAATGATTCGACTGGCCCATGCTGGCGAGATTGGCACCTTGCACCAGGTGGCAATCCGGGAGCACCGCGAGCCGTTCTACCCAAAGGTGGGCGACTGGAATCGCTTCAACGTCAACACCGGCGGCACCCTGGTTGAGAAGTGCTGCCACTACTTCAACCTGATGGAACTGATTCTGCAGGAGCAGGCTGTGCGCGTTTTTGCCACCGGCGGCCAACGCGTCAACCACCTGGCGGAGCGTTACGCCGGCCCAAACGGCCAAAGCGTGCCCGACATTCTGGACAGCGCCTATGTGGTGGTGGAATACGCCAGTGGCGCCCGCGCCATGCTCGACTTGTGTATGTTCGCCGAGAACTCCACCGACAACGAGCACATTGTGATCGTGGGTGATGAGGGCAAGCTGGAGTCGCTGATACCGTCGCTGGTCCTGCGTCATGGTCGGCGTGCCGACTGGGGTCAGCGCAAGGTGTGGGGTGAACCATCGGGCAGCGGCCGCGGTGTGTCGCATCGGCGCGTCTGGGACACCAACATCAAATACGCTGGGCAGCACTTTGGCGCGTCGTTCATTGAGCACCAGCGTTTTGCGCACGCGATTCGCAATGGACTGGCGGCCGAAGTGTCGCTGGAGGAAGGGATGCGCTGCGTGGCCGTTGGCCTCGCCGCGCATCGCAGCATCGATACCGGCCTGCCTGTGCTGCTCAGTGATGTGTTGAGCAACCCGTCGCGCAGCGCTATGATTTGACGCGCCTGATTTCCCCTGGCCCTGGCCTTGCTTGTTTCTGCACACACCCGCTTACCCATGTCCCTCACGCTGTACCCGTCCCTTCACGACAAAGTGGTCTTTATCTCGGGGGGCAGTTCTGGCATAGGCGCTGAACTCGTCAAGGCCTTTGCCGCGCAAGGCGCACACGTCACCTTTTGCGGCACCCAGCAAGGGGGAGGTGCGGCACTGATCGAGCAGATCGCCGCCGCCGGCCACCCGGCGCCCTATTACGAAGCCTGCGACGTGCGCGACATTGCCGCGCTGCAGAGCTTGCTCGAGCGCATCCAGACGCGTTTCGGACCGATTCAAGTGCTGGTCAACAACGCGGGGCGGGATGACCGCCACTCACTCGACGAGTTGACTCCGGACTACTGGGACAACTGTCAGAACTTGAATCTGCGCCATCATGTGTTTGCCACCCAAACTGTAGCCAGATGTCTTCGCGCCAAGGGCCTTGGCGGCTCCATCATCAATATGGGCAGCATCAGCTGGATGCGCGGACGCCCAAACCTGATTGGTTACACCAGCGCGAAAGCGGCCATCTCGGGCATGACGCGCAGCCTGGCGCGTGAACTGGGCGATGCGGGTATCCGGGTCAACGCCTTGGTGCCTGGCGCGATCGTCACTGCCCGGCAGAATGAACTGTGGCGCAACGCCGAAGAAGACCAGAAGTTCATCGAGTTTCAGTGCCTCAAGTTCCGACTCGACTCCTCTCATGTCGCCCGCCCCACGCTGTTCCTGGCCAGTGACGAGAGCAGTGGCATCACCGGTCAGAACCTGATTGTGGATGCCGGTCTGGCGCAAGTATCCGTGGCGGGCTAGCGCGCGGCTGGCGCTTGGGTGTGTGATGCTGTACCGCGACGTCAAACAAAAGCTGGTGGCCGACATTGTCTCCGGGGCGGTACCGCCCGGTGGCGGCTTGCCCAGCGAAACCGAGCTGGCCAAACGCTTTGGTGTCTCCATCGGCACCATCCGCCGCGCCGTTGATGAAATGGTGGCCGAGCATGTGTTGGTCCGGCAACAGGGGCGCGGCACGTTTGTCGGCAAGCTCGACAAGGAACGCTTCATGTTCCAGTTCTTCAAGATCGAGGGACGCGACGGGGCGCGTGAGTTTCCGCAAGTCAAATTGTTGTCGTTTGGTCGCGCCCGGGCTACGCAGTCCGAGGCGCGGCTGCTCGGTCTTGACACGGGTGCTGCCGTGTTTCGCATCGAAAACTTGCTCTCGCTGCGCGGGCAGCCCGTGATTCACGACACGATTGTGATCAGCGCGGCGCGCTTTGGCGGTCTGACGAAAGCCCAGTTTGCCGCACGTCAGGGCACCATCTACGAGCTGTACCAAACCACCTTCGGCGTGACCGTGGTGGGCGCTGACGAACGCTTGCGCGCCCAAACCGTGCCGACGGGCAGCGCCAAGATACTGGGGCTGCCCGATGGCGCTGCGGTGCTGCGCATCGACCGTGTTGCGACCAGTTTCGCCCAGGAACCGATTGAGTACCGCGTGTCCATTGTCAACACCCAGCAGCACGATTATCTGGCCCGACTGACCGGCCAAGTCATCTAGATGATATAGTTGAATCTGCCATCAACCGACGGCTCGCCCGTCACAGGAGATTCCATGATTCATTGTGTATTGCATGACCCGCAGGACAGCGTCGCTGTGGTTGTCACCGAAGGCGTTCAGGCTGGCCAGGCGCTCACGGCGCTGATCCTTGACCAAGACCGCACCATCCAGATTCCCTGTCACGCCAACATCCCCTTGGGGCACAAAGTCGCCATGAAAGACATGGCGGTGGGCGACACCGTCATCAAGTACGGGGTCGACATTGGCAAGGTGGTGGTGGCGATCAAGGTTGGCCAACACGCGCACGTGCACAACATCAAGACCAAACGTTGGTAGCGCCTGCGCCATCTACCCTGAACCCACACTCAAGGAACTCCCATGCCGTTGCTCAATAAAGATTCCACCTTCTGGGGCTTTCGCCGCGAAAACGGGCGTGTTGGCGTGCGCAATCACGTCATCATCCTGCCGCTCGACGATTTGTCCAACGCCGCCGCCGAGGCGGTCGCCCACAACATCAAGGGCACCATGGCGATTCCCCATCCTTATGGGCGCTTGCAGTTTGGCGCCGATCTGGACCTGCACTTTGCCACCCTGATTGGCGCGGGCAGCAACCCCAATGTGGCCGCGGTCGTGGTGATCGGCATCGAAGACAGTTGGACCAACAAAGTGGTGCAGGGCATCGCCAAGACTGGCAAGCCGGTAGTGGGCTTTGGCATCGAAGGTCATGGGGACCACGAAACCATCATGCAAGCCTCCAAAGCGGCCAAGGAGTTCGTGCAGCGGGCGACCGAGCAACACCGCGTGCAGTGCCCGATCTCCGATCTGTGGGTGTCCACCAAGTGCGGCGAGTCCGACACCACCTCCGGTTGTGGCGCCAATCCCACCGTGGGCAACGCGTTTGACACGCTGCACGCCCTGGGCACCACGCTGGTATTTGGCGAGACGTCCGAGATCACCGGTGGCGAGCACATCGTGGCGGCACGCTGCGCCAACGACTCGGTGCGCGCCGAGTTCATGCGCATGTTCAACCGCTACCAGGACATGATCCAGCGCAACAAGACCACCGACCTATCCGACTCGCAGCCGACCAAGGGCAACATTGCCGGCGGACTGACGACGATTGAGGAGAAGGCGCTGGGCAACATCCAGAAGATCGGCAAGAAGTGCACGGTCGATGGTGTGATTGACAAGGCTGAGGTACCCTCGCATTCGGGCCTGTGGTTCATGGACTCCTCGTCGGCCGCGGCCGAAATGGTCACGCTGTGCGCGGCGTCCGGCTTTGTGGTGCATTTGTTCCCCACCGGCCAGGGCAATGTGATTGGTAACGCCATCGTGCCGGTCATCAAGATTTGCGCCAATCCCCGCACCGTACGCACCATGAGCGAGCACGTCGATGTGGATTGCTCCGGCCTGTTGCAGCGCGAGCGCACCATGGACGAAGCGGGCGACCAGTTGCTGGAGGTGATGATGCGCACCGTCAACGGTCGTTTCACCGCAGCCGAGGCCCTGGGCCACCGCGAGTTTGTGCTGACGCGCTTGTTCGAGAGCGCCTGATCGGTCTACCATGCATCCGACCCGTCGTCACTTTGCAACCCTGATGGCCGCTGTAGGGGCCACTTCAGTGTGGCCGTTGCGGGCGCAGCAGCAGCCGGAGTATCCGAGCCGTCCAATTCGATATGTGGTGCCATTTCCGGCCGGGGGTCTGACCGACGTCATGGCGCGCATGGTCGCGCAGAAACTCACCGAGTCACTCAAGCAGCCGGTCGTCGTGGACAACAAGCCCGGGGCCAACGCCAACCTCGGTGCCGACATCGTGGCCAAGGCAAGCGCCGACGGCTACACCTGGCTGGCGGTGACGCTGACACACGCGGTGAACCCGGCCTTGTTCCCGGCCTTGCCGTATAGCCTGGACAAAAACCTGACCGCCGTCGCGCACCTGGCAACCAGCCCCCTGGTGTTGGTCGTGAATGCGAACACCCCGGTCAAGAACCTGCGTGAGTTTCTCGAACGCGCCCAGGGCCGCTCTCTCAGCGGCGGCTCCTCCGGCAACGGCACGCCGCCGCACCTCGGCCTGGAGCTGCTTGCCGGCAGCGCCAAACTGAACTTCCTTCACGTTCCCTACAAGGGGGGCACACCCTCGCTGAACGATCTGATGGGCGGGCAAATCGAGTTCATTGTGTCCAACCTGCCGGAGTGCTCCGCGCTGGTGAAGGCTGGCAAACTGCGCGCGCTGGCGATCACCTCACAGACGCGCCACGCCTTGCTGCCCGAAGTTCCAACATTTGCCGAACTGGGCCTGGCCGACGTGGTGCTGGAGAACTGGACTGGTCTGATGATGCCCGCCGGGACACCCGCGCAAGTGGTCGACAAGGTGGCGCAGCAGGCGATTCGCGCCGTGACCGCGCCAGACGTATCCGAGCGCCTGGGCGCTTTGGGTTTCTCTGTGACCGGTCTTGGCCCGGCCGAGTTTGCAACGATTTTGCAGCGCGACATGGCGCGCTGGCGCGAAGTCGTCAAAGCCCGCCGCATTCACGCAGACTGACCCAAACAACGGGTCGCCACGAACACGCACAGCATGAAGAAGATTGTCATCACCGAATTCATGGACACGGCGTCCGTCGAGTTCCTTCAAACCCACTATGCGGTGGTGTACGACCCCCTACTGGTCGACGACACCGGGCGACTTCTGTGCGAACTGGCCGACGCCGATGCCTTGATCGTTCGCAACCGAACCCAGGTACGCGGCGAACTGCTGGCCGCCCTCACGCGAGCGACCGTGGTCGGGCGATTGGGGGTTGGTCTGGACAACATCGATGTTCCCGCCTGCGAAGCGCGCGGCATCCAGGTCATCCCGGCTACCGGTGCCAATGCGCTGGCGGTGGCCGAGTACGTGATTGGCACGGCGATGATGCTGTTGCGCGGCGTCTACCACGACACAGCGGCCGTGACGCAAGGCCAGTGGCCACGAGGTCGCCTCTCCAATGGCCGGGAAATCGCCGGCAAGTGCCTGGGCTTGATCGGCTTCGGTGGTATTGGCCGCCTGACGGCGACGCTGGCCAAAGGGCTGGGCATGCGCGTCGTCGCCTTTGATCCGATGTTGGCGGCCCACGCCCCGCAGTGGCAACAGTTGGGCGTGATGCCGCTGGGCCTGGAGGCCTTGCTGGCGCAGGCTGATGTGCTCAGTTTGCACGTACCCCTGACCGACGCCACCCAAGGACTACTCTCACGCGAGCGCATCGCACAAATGAAGCCAGGTGCGGTGGTGATCAACACCGCGCGCGGCAACATTGCCGACGAAGCGGCCGTAGCGGACGCACTTCGCGCCGGGGCTTTGGGCGGCGCCGCGTTTGACGTGTTTGAGCTGGAGCCACTGCCAGCGGCAAGCCCTTGGGTGGGGTGTCCCAATCTGGTGTTGACGCCGCACGTGGCGGGCGTCACGGCTGAATCGAATCAACGCGTCTCGACCCTGATCGCGGCGGAAGTCCACCGCGCCTTGGGCTGAACCATGACGCTGCAGGAGATTCACGCGCTGGTCAGCCAAGCCTTGCAAAACGCGGGGGCCTCTCTGCTGCAAGCCAACGCCACCGCAACGGCGTTGGTAGCCGCCGAAGTGCAGGGCTTGGCCTCGCATGGCGTGTCGCGGGTGCCGATGTACGTGGCGCACTTGCGCGCCGGGCGGGTCGATGGCCAGGCAGTGCCAAGCATCGTCCGGCAAACCACCAGCGCGACCCTGATCGACGCGGCCAACGGTTTTGCCTTTCCAGCCTGCGCGCTGGCGGTGCAGGCCGCCGTGAGCGCCGCCCGCACCAGTGGCATCGCCCTTGGCGCCGTCACCAACAGCCACCATTTCGGCGTTGCCGCTGACCACCTGGAGGCGGTCACCCAAGCCGGCCTGGTCGGCATTGCCATGGGCAATTCACCCGCCGCGATGGCCGCCGCCGGTGGCAGCCGTGCGATTTTTGGAACCAATCCTCTGGCAGCGGCGTTTCCACGTCAACACGACGCACCCATCGTGATCGACTTGTCCCTGTCGGAAGTGGCGCGCGGCAAACTGATGGTGGCTGCAAAAAAGGGGAACCAATTCCCCTGGGTTGGGCACTCGACCAGGCCGGCCAACCCACCACCGACCCCCAGGCGGGCTTGGCGGGCTCGATGTTGCCCTTTGGATCATCCAGCGGCGGCAGCAAAGGGGCCATGTTGGCGCTGATGGTGGAGCTGCTGGTCACATCTCTGACCGGCGCGCGTTTTGGGCTTGAGGCCGATTCTTTCTTTGAAGACGAAGGCAATCAGCCGCGCCTGGGGCAAGTGTTCATCGTGATCGACCCTGCTGCTTTGGGTGGGCAAGCGGTGTACTTTGAGCGGGTCGAAGCGATTCTTGCAGCCATGCTGGCCGACCAGGGGGTGCGCGTGCCCGGCTATCGTCGGCACGACCTGGCCACCCAGGCCCGGCTTCATGGCATCGAGCTGCCCGCCGCAACCTTGAGTCCCCTGCTGGCCATGGTTCAAGCGTGAGGTTCGCTACGCGGATCGGCAATCGAGTGCACGCGTGACCGTGCTGGCGCAAACGTGGCGGGCACACACGCAGCGTGTCTTGCCCGGCACACTGGTCTGCGCGACCATCGCCTTGGCCGCCACCTATCTGTCGGAGCACTACGGCGGCCCGCAGCTGTTATACGCCCTGCTGATCGGCCTGGCGTTCCACTTCCTGAGCCACAGCCCGTCGGTCATGCCCGGCGTGGCCTTTTGTGGGCGCACCGTGTTGCGGCTCGGGGTGGCCTTGCTGGGTGCGCGCATCACCATGACGCAAATCGCCGCCTTGGGCTGGACCACGGCGGTGCTGGTGATGGTGGCGGTGGGCAGCACGATACTGTTTGGTCTGGCGATGGCGAAGTGGCTTAAACGCCCGGCCGACGAAGGCCTGCTGTCGGGCGGCGCGGTTGCCATCTGCGGCGCATCGGCCGCCCTGGCGGTGGCCTCGGTGCTGCCTCAAACCAAGGCGAATGAACGCTTCACGCTATTGATGGTGGTGGGTGTAACCGTGCTGTCCACACTGGCCATGGTGGTCTATCCATTTGTGCTCAAGCTCGCCGGTGTGTCGGATGTGCTGGCCGGTGTTTTTTTGGGGGGGACCATTCATGATGTGGCCCAAGTGGTTGCCGCCGGAACCATGCTTGGGCCAGCGGCGGGAGATGTCGCCACGGTGGTCAAGCTGTTTCGGGTCATGTTGCTGATGCCAGTCGCGATTCTCATCTCGCTGGCCTATCGTCATCACGCGCAGGGCCGCGCTCACGTTCATTTTGATGTGAACTCCGAGTTGCCGACCGAACGCGACCGTGTGCCTCTGGTACCTAACTTCCTGCTGGCCTTCGTGGTGCTGGTTTTGCTGGCGAGCGTGGGCGTCATTGGCAAGGAGCTGGCCCAGGTGGCATCGAGCGGCTCGCGCTGGATGCTGGTGATCGCGATTGCGGCAGCAGGCATCAAGACCTCGTTCGAAGACCTGATGAAGCTGGGCTGGCAACCGGTTCTGATGATCGTGGCCGAGACCTTGTTCATCGCCGCCATGGTGCTGATCGGTATGAACTTTGTCTAGTCCGGGGCACGGACCCGCCGGCGCGGGCCGCGTCAGCGCTCCAGGTTGTAGTCGATCGTCACCACGACCCGCGCCACTTTGTCCATGGTGCTCTTGTCGTAGGTGCCACCATAGTCTTGCGACTCCAGCTCGGTGCCCACCGGCAGGATGTAGAACGCGCCTTGCGAGGCCGAGCGCATGGCACCCACCTTGGTGTTGCCATTCTTGGCGAACTCTTCCGCGCGCTTTTGCGCGTTCTGCGTAGCCGCGCCAATCAGCGACATCTTGATGTCTTCCAGGTTGGAGACCAGGTAATTAGGCTTGGCGTAAAACACCGGGTGCCCGTCGGCCGCCAGTTGCAGGGCGGCTTTGTGTGCCGCCTCGATCTTCGCCAAGTCCTTGCTGTGGACGGTGATCTCCTGCTTGGCGACAAAGCCCTTTTGCACTTGACGGGTGCGCCCGCTGGCGGTCTCTTCCTCCACCATATTGGGCTCCACGCCTTCCACCGATTCCTTCAGATTGTTTTTGTCGAAGCCCTGCTTGACCAGGAACTGATCGAGCGTGAGTCGGTCCTTGCGCAACCTGGCCAGCGCCTCGGCAAAACTGGCCCCTGGCGTGCGCACCCCAATGCGCCACTCGGCGTTGTCTGCCTTGACCGGCTTCTCGGCCAAGCCCTTGACCGAAATGCTCTGTTTGCCCGCACCAATGTGCTTGGCCTGCATGCCCAAGACAAAGGCTGCCAGCGACATGCCCAGCGCCAGCAGCACGCCAAGTTTGACCAGGGCTTGGGGTAGGCCTGACGAAGGCAGCGTAGTTTGTGCTTGATTCATTCTTCCTCCGAAGTTGTAAGGTGTGGTTCGGACACCATTCTCGCCGTGTCCCGCTTGGACGCGGCAACTCACTCCAGATGCGCAGTGGGAACCGGTCTCTTTCGCGAACGTCCCTAGAATGCATCAACTGGGCACACCGCCCGTTCTCACACAGGGCCACGCCTCATGGCGCCATCGTTGATCCTTCGCCACCCCGCACGACAGGCACCTGATCGGCGCCGCGCTTCGAGGGTGACGCAGTGAGTATCGCCACCAACGCATGGGACACCCTGGCCGGCCAGTACCAGCTGCAACCGGGTCGGCAGCCCGGTGTGATTGGCCAGCGGCCGGTGCTCGGAGCTGGAAAACTCGCACATCTGCTGGCGGGCCAACGCGGCGAGCAGGTTGGCGCGACACTGACCAGCGTGTTCACCCTGTGCGCCCATGCCCACGGCCGCACCGCCGCGCTGGCGCGAGCCGCCGCGCACAGTGGCACGTACAACCCGCCTGCGGGGGAGCCGCCAGTGCTGCTGTACGTCGAAACTGCGCGGGACCACCTGCGCGCCATCGCCTTGGACTGGCCACAACGCCAGCCCACCGCGACCGTGGATGCGCAAGCCATGGCCTGGCTGCGCGACTGCCCACTGCCACTGGCCACACCCCGCACACCCGGCGACGCCAGCACTGCCTGGCAAACGCTGGCCAAGCTGCGCACCTGGCTGGAAGAGCGCATCCTGCATCAGCCGGTGCCGCGCTGGTTGAGCGACCACCAGCAGCCTGCCGCTCTGGCCGATTGGTGCCGAGCGCAGGCCGCGCAACTGGCTCCCGCGCGTTGCCTGGCCAACTGGTTTGCACCGGCCAGCGCCTTAACGCCCCAGACTCGCCTGCTGGAGCTGTTGGACGTGGACCCGACACGTCAGACCACGCAGTTGCGCCAACTGGCACAAGCGCTGGTGATTGAGCCTGATTTCGTGCAACACCCACGCTGGCTGGGCCAATGCGCCGAGAACGGCCCGTGGGCGCGGCTGCGCCATCGGCCGATGCAGGTGTCGATCCGCCACACCGCCTGGACGCGCCTGGCCGCGCGCTGGCTCGAACTGATGGAGCTGGCCGCAGCGACACCCGAAACCGATCGGGCCGGCGCTGCGCCGCTGCTGTCGAGTGGCGCGCTTGCCTTGGCCGATGGCCAGGCGCTGGCGTGGTGCGAAATGGCGCGCGGCCTGTTGCTGCACTGGGTGCAACTCGACCCCGCGGGCGGCGTGTTGGACTACCGCGTACTGGCGCCCACCGAGTGGAACTTCCATCCCGATGGTGCCCTGGCCCGTGCGGTGGCGGCCTTGGCGCCGGACGACCTTGATAGCGCACGCATTCTGGCAGCGGCCTATGACCCGTGCGTCGCGTGTACGGTGTAGACAGCGAAGTCAACGATATCGCCTATGTCCATCAGTTTGCGCCCGGCACAGGAGTCGGACTTCGACTTTGCCTTTGACACCAAGCGGGAGGCCATCGGCCCTTACGTTGTCGCCCGATGGGGTTGGAATCACCCGAGCCAACTTGCGATCCACCGCACCCGGTGGACCGTGCGTCCGTGGCTCATCATCCTTGACGACATGCAGCCGATTGGAACAGTATCCATCGCCCAAGCCGATGACCACATCCGTTTTGGTGAGTTCTATCTGCTGCCGAAGCATCAACGAAAAGGCATTGGTTCGACTATCTTGCGGTCGACCCTTCTAAGCGCCGATGCGCAGGGGCTATGCGTGAAGCTGGAATACCTCAAGTGGAATCCGGTCGGATCCTTGTACAAGCGTCACGGATTCATCGTCACCGGCGAAAATGACACCCACTACTTCCTTGTTCGCCCACCGTTTCCGCACAACCTCGGTCTCATGGAATGAAGCCCATGGTCTCATCACCGCTGGTCGACGGCACCGCCTCGCTCTATTCGGACGGTGAAATCTATGACCACAGCGCGGACAACAAAGCGAGGGTGGCGCAAGTTTTCACATGTCTCTTCGTCCCGCGCGACTGCGACACCACATTGCGCCGGGACAGATTTGACTTGCGTGAAAAGCTCGGCTCGTTCAACACTGAGCCATTCACCGATGGGCTGCGCCAGCAAATCATGCCTTACCGCCGTGCCGCTTGAATCTATGACCACATCGACCCCTTGTCAATCGATCGACCAACCGGGTTGGCTTGAGCTGCGCGAACAGCTCTGGCCACACTGCCCCCAAGCGCAGCACGTCCGCGAGATGACGGCTTTCTTGGCCGCGCCGCAACACTATGCACAATTCATTCAGTATGACGCCGCAGCTCAGGCCATTGGCTTGGTCGAAGTTGCGCTGCGACACGACTACGTGAACGGCACCCGATCATCTCCGGTGGCCTACTTGGAGGGCATCTATGTCGTGCCCAGAGCGCGGCGTCAAGGCGTCGCGCGCGCCCTGGTCGCCGATGCCGAGCGATGGGCCGCTGACGCGGGTTGCACCGAGTTCGCATCCGACGCCCTGCTGGACAACACGCAAAGCCAGGCCATGCACGCTGCCTTGGGCTTCAGCGAGTCCATGCGGGTGGTGTTCTTCCGCAAAAGCATCGTGCCATCGCGTTAGCCAGTGTGTGCCTATAAACCCCCGTGTCACATCAACAATGAGCGCCTGACTCATGAATCCAGCAAAAGTCCGACGCGATCAATTGCATCGCCTGACCGATCTTCCCAACGTGGGACCCGCCACAGCCGAAGACCTCAAGTTGATCGGTATCTACCGGCCCGATCAGCTCGCAGGCCAGAACCCGCTGACGCTCTACGAGAGCCTGTGCCGGGTGACCGGCGTGCGGCATGACCCGTGCGTGCTCGATGTGTTCATGTCCATCACCCGCTTCATGGATGGCGAGGCGCCGAGAGCCTGGTGGGACTACACGCCCGAACGCAAGCGCATGCAGGGCCTTGAGAAGTGATGGACACTGACCAAGCGCCGCGCCTGGCGGCGCTGTTGTCGTGGCATCGCAGCGGCGCCGCGATCAGCGGTCAGCATGCGCTGCGGCTCGCGTTGACTTGGGCGCTGTCTTGCGCCCACGTGATGCCCGCTCTGGCCACCGCTGCCGAGAGCCGGTGTTATGGCACCGTCAGCAATGGCCGCATCGAGGGCAGCGTCAAACTACCCTCCAGTGGACCCAACTTCACCACCTACAGCTCACTGGGCGCCGCCGCCCGCACGCACGTGCATTCGAAAGTGGCTGAAGTCATCTTGGCAGCCTACGCCGCCGTCGAGCAAATCGATCCCACCCTTCGCTACGTCTACGGTGAAACCGGTTGGCCTGCGGGCGGCCGTATTCGCCCGCACCGGACCCACCAGAACGGCTTGTCGGTGGACTTCTTTGTGCCGGTACGCAACGCGCAAGGCCAGTCGGTTGCACTGCCAGTCGGCGTCACCAACCGGCTTGGCTATGACCTTGAGTTCGACCAGGACGCCCGCTACACCGAATACCGGATCGACTTCCCAGCCATGGCCGAGCAGCTCTACCAGTTGCACGCTGCAGCCAAGGCGCAAGGTGTCGGCATTGCGCGGGTCATCTTCGACACCGCCTACCTGCCCCGCCTGTTCGCCACCCCGCGCGGCGCCTACTTGCAACAGACCCTGCCCTTCATGAGGGGACGCCCGTGGGTGCGCCATGACGAGCACTACCATGTTGACTTCGCAGTGAAGTGTGGTGCTATTGCCGACAAGTAGCCCCGCGAATGGTGACAGGGGATGGGTGACTGACAAACGCGCACTTGGCCTGTGCTGCGGTCCCGGTATAGACTCCCAAAAACAGGGCTGACTCGCGCGGCATGAAACGGGAACCATCATGACTTTCAACGTGTTGTGGCTGCAATCCGGCGGGTGCGGGGGCTGCAGCATGTCGCTGCTGTGCGCCGACACGCCGGACCTGCCCGACTTGCTGCGCGGCAACGGCATCAACCTGATGGGGCACCCGGCCCTGTCGCTGCGCGGCGACCAGCACCACATTGGCTTGCTGCAAGACTGTCTGCACGGTCGCATCCGGCTCGACGCGCTGTGTGTCGAAGGTGCCATGTTGCGCGGGCCGCATGGCAGTGGCCGCTTTCATGTGTTGGCGGGCACCGAGGTGGCGATGGTCGACTGGGTGCGCCAACTCGCCCCTATGGCCCAACACGTCGTGGCGGTGGGCAGTTGCGCCGCGTGGGGCGGCATCACCGCGTCGGGCTTCAACCCGACCGAAGCCTGCGGTCTGCAGTATGAGGACGAGCACAAGGGCGGCCTGCTGGGTGCCCACTTTCGCGCGCTGGGCGGCATGCCGGTGATCAACATCGCCGGCTGCCCGACCCACCCCGGCTGGGTGACCGACAGCCTGATGGCGCTGGCCGCTGGCCTATTGACCGAGGCCGACCTGGACCCCTTGGGGCGGCCGCGGTTCTATGCCGACCAACTGGTGCACCACGGCTGCACGCGCAACGAGTATTACGAGTACAAGGCTAGCGCGGCCAAGCCGTCCGACCTGGGCTGCACCATGGAGAACATGGGCTGCAAAGGCACGCAGGCGCACGCTGACTGCAACACCCGGCTGTGGAACGGCTACGGCTCTTGCACGCGCGGCGGTTATGCCTGCATCAGTTGCACCGAGCCGGGCTTTCAGCACCCCGGACATCCGTTCCACCTGACGCCCAAGGTAGCAGGCATCCCCACCGGCCTGCCCACCGACATGCCCAAGGCCTGGTTCGTGGCGCTGGCCTCGTTGTCCAAAAGCGCCACGCCCAAACGCGTCAAACAAAACGCGCACAGTGACCACGTGGTGTTACCGCCGGTGCCGCGCAAGACCGGTCTGCGTTAAGGGAGCCAGAAAATGCCGATATACGAGTTTGCGTCATTGCGAGCGAAGCGCGGCAATCCACAGTGGATGTGCCCACAACGGTGGATTGCCGCGCTTCGCTCGCAATGACGACGCGTTGTCATGACTTCCGAAAGCCTTCATCCACATGACCCGCCTGATCCTCGGACCCTTTAACCGTGTCGAAGGTGACCTCGAAGTCCAGCTTGAGGTGGCCGATGGCCGCGTGACCGAGGCCCGTGTCAAGGCGCCGATGTACCGTGGTTTTGAAGTGGTGTTGCAGGGCCGCGACCCGATGGACGCTATGACGATTGCGCCGCGCATCTGTGGCATCTGTTCGGTCTCGCAATCGGTGGCGGCCGCCAAGGCGCTGGCCGATGCTTCGGGCGTGGTGGTGCCGCCCAACGGCGTGCACGCCACCAACCTGATGTTGGCCTGCGAAAACCTGGCCGACCACTTGACGCATTTCTATGTGTTCTTCATGCCCGACTTCACGCGCCAGGTGTATGCCCGGCGCACCTGGTTTGGCGAGGCGGAACGACGCTTTGCCGCCGTGGTGGGCGGCGGCCCCACCAGCGGCCTGCACAACCGCGCGGCGCTGGCGGCGCGCGCGCGCTGGCTGGAGCTGATGGGCGCGCTGGGCGGCAAGTGGCCGCATACCGGCGCTATTCTGCCGGGCGGTAGCTCGCTGGCCATCGGCTCCACCGAGCGCGTGCGTTTGCTCGCCCGCTTGCGCGAGATGCGCACCTTCCTGGAGCAAACCCTGTTTGGCACCGCGCTCGAAGACGTGGCGGCGCTGCAGACGCTGGAGCAGTTGCAAGCCTGGCGTGCGCGCGCAGCGGGCAGCGACCTGGCACTGTTCCTGGACATCGCCGACCAGACCGGCCTGGCCGCACTGGGCACTGGTCCGGGTCGTTACCTCAGCTATGGCGCCTACGCCAAACCCGATGGCGGTCACGCGCTGGCGCAAGGGGTGTGGGACGCCGGCGCACAGCAGCGCCGGGCGCTCGATGCCTCGCGGATCAGCGAGGACCTGAGCCACGCCTGGTATGCGCAGAGCGAGGGCGCACAGCCCCTGCACCCCACCAATGGCCTGACCCAGCCCGACCCCGACAAGGCCGGCGCCTACACCTGGAACAAAGCGCCCCGGCTGGGCGGCCAGGTGGTAGAGACCGGTGCCATCGCCCGCCAACTGGTCGATGGCCAGCCGCTGATCCGCGACGCCTGCGCCAAGCACGGCGGCAGCGTGACCACGCGGGTGCTGGCGCGCCTGGTGGAGCTGGCGCGCATCCTGCCCATGATGGAACACTGGCTGATGGCCTTGCAACCCAACGAGCCCTTTCACCAGGTGCAGGCAATGCCCGCGCAAGCGCAGGGGGCCGGGCTGTCGGAGGCGGCGCGTGGTGCGCTGGGTCACTGGCTGCGCATCGAGAACGGCCGCATTGCCCACTACCAGATCGTCGCGCCGACCAGTTGGAACTTCTCGCCGCGCGACGCCGCCGGCACGCCCGGCGCGCTGGAGATGGCATTGGTGGGTGCGCCGCTGGACGCGGTCACGACCGATGATCCCGGCACCAGCGTGGCGGTGCAGCACATCGTGCGCTCGTTTGATCCATGTATGGTCTGCACGGTGCACTGAGCCAAGTTCAACCATGCCGCTACCGCGTCCGTCACCGCTGCAACACCTGCCCTCGGAAGAACTCGAAGGCGTGGACGAGGCCACCTGGCTGGACGTGATCCACAAGATGGACGAGGTCTATTCCAAGCTGGTGGCCGACGAGGTCGAGCTGGAAGAGAAGAACGCGCAGTTGGAACAATCGCAGCAGTTCATCTTTAGCCTGCTGTCGGCCATGAGCGACGTGTTGATCGCGTGCAACCAGGACGGCCTGATCGAAGAGACCAACGCCGCCCTGTGCGAGCTGGTCGGCCGCAGCGAACAATCGCTGCGCGGCACGCCGGTGCTGGAGCTGCTGGCGGACGAGGCCAGCATCGCTCACTGGCGCCAATCGACCGAGCAGCAAACACCGCGCGAAGGTGCCGTGCTGGAAGTCAACCTGCGCGATGCGCGCGGCCAGGTGGTGCCGGTGGACCTGAATTGCACGCCCCGGCGCAACAGCGATGGGCGGCTGGTGGGCCGCGTGCTGGTGGGCCGCCCCTTGGGTGAACTCAAGCGCGCCTACCACCAGTTACGCGAAGCGCATGAAGCACTCAAGCGCGCCCAGCAGCAGTTGATGCATTCCGAAAAGATGGCCTCGCTGGGCCGCCTGGTGGCCGGCGTGGCGCATGAGTTGAACAACCCGATCAGCTTCGTGCTGGGCAATGTGCATGTGCTGCAACGCTACGGCACACGCCTGGACAGCTACCTGGCCGCGCTGCACCGCCTGGAGCTGCCGCCCGAGCTGCAGGCGCTGCGTGCCGAGCTGCGTATCGACCATCTGCTCACCGACCTGCCCTCGCTGATGGAAGGCACGCTGGAAGGCGCGCAGCGCACGGCGGACATCGTCAACGGCCTCAAGCGTTTTTCCACCGCCGTGCACGAAGAGATTGCCCGGTGGAGATCAACGCCGTGGTGGAGCGCGCCATTCATTGGGTCAAGAAGGGCACCGCGCCACGCTTCGAAGTGCACTGGACGCGCGGCCCGGATTGCCTCGTGTCGGGCAACGCCGGCCAGTTGCTGCAGGTGATGATGAACCTGATCCAGAACGCCTACGACGCCGCGGGTGGTGAGGGCGACAAGAACGCCGGAGCTGCGGATCGACAAGACCGTGGAGGGCGGCCAGCGTGCAGTTGCGTTTTGCCGACAACGGCCCCGGCATTGCACCCGAACATCTGTCCCGTGTGTTCGACCCCTTCTTCACCACCAAAAGCGTGGGCAAGGGCACCGGGCTGGGCCTGTCGATCAGCTACGGCATCGTCGAACAACACGCTGGCCAGTTGAGTGTGGCCAACCTGCCGCAAGGTGGGGCGCAGTTCACGCTGACGCTGCCGGTGATTGCGCCTTGAGTCTGAACTAACCAAGCCCCAAGCGCACCAACTTCATGCGCAAGCCGACGCGCGTCAGGCCCAGCTCCTCGGCCACACGGGTCTTGTTGCCTCGGTGGCGCGCCATGGCGGCGTGAATCAGTTGCGCCTCGACCCGTTCGAGCTGGTGGCGCAGCAGGCCCGACTCGTCATCGGCCACGGACAAGGTGGCTGCAGGGATGCCGGCCGTCGATTTGGGCTGGCACAGGCGCGGTGACAGCAGCTCGGCACCCAGAATCGGACCGTCCCCCAGCGCCAGCGCTCGCTGAATTTCGTTCTGCAGCTCACGCACATTGCCGGGCCACGCGTGGCGCTGCAGGCACTGCAGCGCCTGTGCCGACAGTTGCCGGCCGGCCAGTGGCGACTTCTTGAGCATCTGCTCGACGATGGGCACGATGTCCTGCGGCCGCTGGCGCAGCGCCGGCAAATTGAGCGTCATGCCGGCAATGCGGTAAAACAGGTCTTCCCGAAAACGCCCGGCCGCCACCTCGGCCTCCAGATTGCGGTTGGTGGCGGCGATGATTCGCACGTTGACCGAGACCGGCCGCGGGCTGCCCACCGGGCGAATCTCGCCCTCCTGCAAAGCACGCAGCAGCTTGACCTGAAAGGCCGGTGAAGTCTCGCCAATTTCGTCCAGGAACAGGGTGCCGCCATCGGCCTGCTGGAACAAGCCAATACGTGACTCGACCGCGCCGGTGAAGGCGCCGCGCTTGTGGCCGAACAGCTCGCTCTCCAGCAGCGTGTCGGGCATGGCGCCACAGTTCTCCACCACAAAGGGCTGCTCGGCGCGCGCGCTGGCGTAGTGGATGGCGCGCGCCAGCAGCTCCTTGCCGGTGCCGGATTCGCCGGTGATCAGCACCGACAGGTCGTGCGCGGCAATTTTCTCGGCCATGGCGCACACCGCATTAAGCGGGCTGTCGGCGGCGCGGGTCAGGCGGTCGAAACCAGCCAGGCGCTTGGCCTTTTGGCGCAAATTGGCTACCCGCAGCGACAGGTTCTCGGGACTGGCGCGCAGCTCCAGCGTGAGGCGTTGGTTCTCTTGCTGCAGGCGCCACAACTCGCCGGCGCTTTGCAGGGTCAGCAGCAACTGGTCGGGGTGCCAGGGCTTGAGCAGGTACTGCCAGATGCCCGCGTCGTTGATCCCGGCGATGATGTCCTGCGCGTCGGTGTAGCCCGACAAAATCAGCCGCACCGTATCCGGCCAGCGCGTGCGCACGCCGCGCAGAAACTCCACGCCGCTGGTGCCGGGCATGCGCTGGTCGGACACCACGATCTGCACACACTCGCCCTCCATCAACAGCAAGGCATCGTCGGCCGAGTCGGCGGTGAAGACGGTGAAGTGGTCTTCCAGCGTGCGGCGCAGTGTCTCCAACGAGCGTGGTTCGTCATCGACGATCAATACCGACAGCGGCGCGCGTTGGGTCATGCTGGCCCCCACTGCGCGGCGCTCATTCCTTCTCCCACCCCAGATCGCGATGCCGCGCCAGATGCCGGGGCGTCCACGAGGGCAGCGACTTGGCCACGAAGTGATGGCGCGCCAGGTGGTAGCTGGGGTCGAAGCCGTAGAAGTTGCGCCGCATCTGCGTCAGCTCCTCCTCGCCGTAGGCTGAAAGCGGCTTGGTGGCTTCGTCGCGCGCACGGGTCTCGCGTTTGGTGGTCAATTGGTCCGCCAGATCTGGCGCCCCTGCCAGCGCCGCGGCGCGCCCTGCCACTTCGATCCGAAAGGTCTCGGTGTCGCCACTCAGGCAGGCATCAGTGAAGCAGATCTGTAGCGCGCGCTGCGCGGTCAGCGGCTGGCGGTCACGCATGATGGCCTGGGCCGCCTCCATGCCGACACGGCGCGGCAACAGGTAGGTCCAGTATTCCGAGCCATACAGATTGCCCATGTTCTTGTAGTGCGGGTTGAGGATGACCGCCTCGCGCGCCCACACCGCGTCGGCGGCACGCGCCAGGAAGCAGCCACCGGCGCCGGTGTTGCCAGCCAGCGCCGCCACGGTGAGCTGATGGGGGCTGTTGATCAGCTCCAACGCCAAATCGTTCATGGCGTTGATGTTGGCCCACGACTCGTCGGCCGCCGAGCCATCCCCCAGACTGGCCGCCTCGATCACGTTCAGATGAATGCCGTTGGACCAGAAGTCCACGCCGCCCATCAACACCAACACCCGCACCGGCCGCTGCTTGGCCCACCGCAGCGCGGCGCGCAGCCGTTCGCACTGCACGGTGGACATGGCACCGTTGTAAAACTCGAAGTGCAGATAGCCGACCGCACCGGCCTCCTCGTAGGCGATGTCCTGCCAGGTGGGCGTGTCAACGCGCCACCAGTCGGACAGCGGCGCGTGCGGCACCGCTTGCGCTTCCATCTCAAAGGCCAGCGCCGCCGGTAGTTTGATGCTGTCGGGCCGCTTGACGTGGCCAATCCACACGGCACCGTCCAGCGTGGCGCGCAACAGGGCGGTCTCGCGCCGGGCGATCACCGCGCCGGGCGTGCCACGCAAGGTGGCCTCTGGCCAAACGTCAAACAGGTGGCAGGGCGCACCAAACAGGCTGTCGGCCACGCCCGGAAAACCATCGGCCGCGTTGACCTTGCGCATAACAGCCTCGGTGCTGTCGCGCGTCCAGTCCAGCCGCCGGTCGTCCTGCTTCATCAAGGGCCGCAGACAACCGCGCACGGCGGGCAAGCTGGCCAACGCCGAGGGTTTGAAGCTGCCCGATTCGAAGCGCTGCACCGCCTGCAGCACCGCGCGAGTGGCGGCCTGCGTGACCTCATTGCGGTAGATACTGGATTTCTTGACCCGGCGCATGGCAAACGCGGCGCTGGCCCAGACCGGGCCGGCGTCCATCTCGCGTTCAGCCTGCAGCACGGTCACACCCCACTCGGCCTCGCCATCCTGAATCGCCCAGTCCAGCGCAGACGGGCCGCGGTCCCCCACGATGCCGGGGTGCACGATCAGACAGACGTGGCGCGACCAGATCGACTCAGGGATAGCGCGACGCAAGTAGGGCGCGACGATCAGCTCGGGGCGGAACAGCGCCACCGCTTCCTCGGTCACGCCATCGGCAATGTCAAACTCAACCGACACCTCGTGGCCGCGCTGCTGCAACTCGGCGCCCAGGCGCTGGGTCAGGCTGTTGAAGGCGTGGGTGAGGAGCAGGATTCGCATGGGTCGCAAGGTGTTCAAGCCGCAGTATCCTGCGGCACAAAGTGCCGACTCTCACACCAAGCATTGAAGTGAGGTTGGAGTTCTTCGGGCATGGACAGCACAAAGTCGATGTTCAGGGGATGGCTGTCGTTGAAAAAAAAGCGGGTGGCATCGAGCAGCACTTCACCCTGGCGCTGGTCCTTGGGTCTCTTGGCCGGGTCTCGTTCTGGCTTTCTGGCCAACCACAGCTTGTGCAAGGCCATCCAACGGGGGTCGGGCACATACAGGGGGCAGGCGCGACCCCGCACGGTGGCGACCACCACGCTCAGGGGCATTCCCTGGAGCAGCCACTCTTGTTCGATCAAGGTCACCATGGGCTCAAAGGGTTCAAATTTTGGCAGGGGATGCGTGCTGGGCGCGGCCAACAGCTCCACTTCGTACCCGGCCTTGTTCACGGCCTGGTACGGCTTGCGAGGGTTGATCTGATAACTGGAGTCCAAGCCTTTCAGCACAGAAAATAGAGACTTGCCGCCTTTCGCGCTCGCAGCCTGCCCCAGCAGTGATGCTTTGGTGCCGCGACACCAGGCCATATCGAAGTCTTCGGTTTCCTCGTTTCCTGTGGGAAATCTGGCCCCGGCTGCCAGTTCGTAGGCGATGAAAGCATTGGTCCCGACGACCATCAAGTCGATGCCCAGCAGACCCTCAAGGTCGAGCTTGCGCAATATCTCAGCCTGACGGTCAGGGATGGATGGCAGGCGCAGGCGGCGGTACAAACCGGCGCGCTCGGTCAATTGCGCATCAAGGGCGTGGATGCGCTCTTTCAATCGCGCTTTGGTGCCCACGTGGCTTTGGTACTGTGCCTCCAACTGGGGGCTGCGGCGCCCCAAGCTGCGACCGTTGTCCTGCGACGTGTTCTTGACGCTGAGGTAGTCCACGCCGTCTTTGCTGCTCCAGTACATCGATACGGGCATCGCATCGGCCTCACGCCTGACATCGACCCAGGCAGCGTACGTTTGCTCCAAGTTGGCCCGTACGCGCTGGGATTCGGCCGAATACTCACTAAAATCTTGCTTAGAGTAGACCATAAGTCAATGATTTTATTTGATTTACACCATTTACACGTGAATTTTCGTATAAATGGTGAAAACGTGTTGCATGGCCGGTCATTAACAAATACGCGGTAATTGGTCACCCGCCAGCCAGTCGACAATGCGACGCCCGCCGAAGGCGGTGGTGAGCTGCACGAAGTGGTGGTCGTCGGCGATCACCTCACCAATCACGGCTGCATCGGCACCCTGCGGGTGCGCGCGCATGGCGGCCAGCAGGCGCGGCGCGTCGGCAGCGGCGCAGATGGCAATCAGCTTGCCTTCGTTGGCCACGTTGAGTGGGTCCAGCCCCAGCAACTCGCAGGCGGCGGCCACCACCGGCTTTACCGGAATGGCTTTCTCATGCAGCATCATGCCGACACCAGACTGGCCGGCGATCTCGTTGAGGGTGGCGGCCAAGCCGCCGCGCGTCGGGTCGCGCAGGCAGCGAATGTCGGCGCCAATGGCCAGCATGGCGGCAATCAGGCCGTTCAGGGCCACCGTGTCCGAGACAATCGGCGCCTCGAAGGACAGGTTCTCGCGCTGGCTCATGATGGCCACGCCGTGGTCGCCAATCGAGCCCGACACCAGCACCACGTCGCCCGCTCGGGCGCGCGCACCACCGAGCTGCACGCCATCGGGCAGCACGCCCACGCCAGTGGTGGTAATGAAGATGCCGTCGCCCTTGCCGCGCTCCACCACCTTGGTGTCACCAGTGACCACCGGCACACCGGCCGTGCGCGCCGCGTGAGCCATCGACTCGACGATACGCGCCAGCTCCGCCAGCGCAAAGCCCTCTTCCAGGATGAAGCCGGCTGCCAGATACAGCGGCGTGGCGCCCATCACCGCCACGTCATTGACGGTGCCATGCACCGACAAACAACCAATGTCGCCACCGGCAAAAAACAAGGGCGAGACCACATGGCAATCGGTGGACATCACCAGCCGTCCCGGCTTGCCGTCGATCAGCGGCGCGGGCAGCACCGCGCCGTCGTTGCCCTGGCCCAGGTAGTCGTTGCCCAGGTGTTTGGCAAACAGCTCCGAGATCAGTTGCACCATGGCACGACCGCCCGAGCCGTGTGTCATGTCGACCCGGCCGTTCTTCAGATCCAGCGGCCGTACGTAACCGCGCTTGACTTCGCTCATGAGACCATGTCCTTGTAGCGTCCGTAACTGTAGTGCGCCGCGCAGGCGCCCTCGCTGCTGACCATGCACGAGCCAACCGGGTTCTCGGGCGTGCAGACGGTGCCAAACAGCTTGCAGTCTTGCGGCCGTTTGACGCCGCGCAGGATGGCACCACACTCGCAGGCCTTGTTGTCGGGCACGGTTTGGTAGACCAGCTTGAAGCGCCGCTCGGCGTCAAAGGCGGCGTAGCGCGCGCGAATCTTCAGCGCCGAATAGGGCACCATGGACAAGCCGCGCCACTCGAACTCGCGGCGCAGCTCGAACACCTCGGCCACCCGGTCTTGCGCCTTGACGTTGCCGTCGCGCGTGACGGCGCGGGAGAACTCGTTCTCCACCTCGGCGCGGCCCTCGTTGACCTGGCGCACAAGCATCAGGATGGCCTGCATCACGTCGAGCGGCTCAAAGCCGGCAATCACCACCGGCTTACGGTATTCCTCGGCAAAAAATTCATAGGGCCGGCTGCCGATCACGGTGGAGACGTGCGCCGGGCCGATGAAGCCATCAATCGGCACCGTGCCCCACTGGCGCACCTCGGGCGATTCCAGAATGGTGCTGATCGCCGCTGGCGTCAGCACGTGGCAACACAGGGCGCTGAAGTTACGCAAGCCCTCCTTGTCGGCCTGCTGAATGGCCAGCGCCGTGGGCGGCGTGGTGGTCTCGAAACCAATGGCAAAAAACACCACCTCGCGCTGCGGGTTGTCGCGCGCGATCTGCAGCGCGTCCAGCGTGGAATACACCATGCGGATGTCGCCACCGCGTGCCTTGGCCTTCATCAAGGACAAGCCCTTGGAGGCCGGCACCCGCAGTGTGTCGCCATAGGTGCACAGGATCACGCCTTGCGTGAGCGCCAGGTCGATGGCCATGTCCACCCGGCCAATCGGCAGCACACAAACCGGGCAACCCGGGCCGTGCACCATGCGCACACTGGGCGGCAGCAGATCGGACAGGCCGTAGCGCGAGATCGCATGCGTGTGGCCGCCGCAGAACTCCATGAAGCTGTAAGTCCGTGTCGGCTGCACGGCTGCGGCGATCTTGGTGGCCAGGGTGCGCGCCACATCGCCGTCGCGGAATTCGTCGATGTACTTCACGGTGTTGGCCAGGTCTTGTGTGGCGGGGTTGATGCGTGACCCCCTTGGCCATGTTGTTTGTTCTTTTGCTTTGGCTGCTTTCCACCCCCTATCCCCCCAGCCCCCTTTCCACCCTCGCCAGGGCGGAAAGGGGGAGCCTCATTTGATGGTTGGCGATCTGGGAAGGCTTCCACGGCGCGAGCGTCGCGACTGCTGCTGCAGGGCAAGATGGGTCGCGACCGGTCGTAGCAGGTTCCGACCCGGCTGCACACACGCTGGCTGGCCGCTGCGCGCCAGCGACGAGACAGACACCACCACCACCACCTGCACCTGCACCTGCACCTGGACCTGCAACCGGATCGCTGTCTGTCTCAAGCTGCACCCATCCCATCCCGCCTCCGGCGCTCGGAACTAGCCGCGTGAGTTCTTGCCGAACCAACCCAGATTTCAACCGCTCCCGGTTGACCCGGTGCCGGACACCAGAAGCAAAATAAGGCCCCCCTTTCCGCCCTGGCGAGGGTGGAAAGGGGTTGGGGGATAGGGGGTGTGTAAGAAAAACGGCCATGAATCAAGGCACCGCCACGTCGGAATCATTCATCTGCGCAAACAAAGCCAGCGTCCGTTCCGCCTCATCCGGGTCGAGCCGCGTCAGCGCGTAACCTACATGCAGAATCACGTAATCCCCCACCTGCACACCATCGAGCAAGGCCAGCGAAATCTCTTTCTTGACGCCGCCCAGATCGACGATGGCCCAACCGTCTTTGGCGCCGACGCCGACTTCAACCACCCGCACGGGCAAGGCTAGACACATTTCACAACTCCAAGGATTGGATCGCCACCCAGGCTTGGCCGACGGCGACGCTGGCGTCACCAGGGGACAGTTGCCGGGGTGCCAGCACAGTCAAGCCATGTTGTTCCAGATTCTGCCGCAAGCCAGTGGACAACAGGGCATTCAAAAAGCAACCGCCACCCCAGGCCACGGTCGACAGGCTGTGCCGGTCGGCGGCGCGGCGCACCCAGTCGCTCAGGGCCGCCACCAGCGTGGCATGAAAGCGGGCGGCCGCCTGCTCCACATCCACGGCACCGTCCAGCGCGGTCAGCAACGCCAGCAGATCAAGCTGTCCGTTCACATCCACGCTCCAGCCACCTGACACAGGCCGCGGCCAGTCGAGCGATTCGATGAAACAGGTCGCTGCCTGCTCGACCAGCATCGCCGCCTGCGCCTCGAACTTCATGTGGGAGCACAGGCCCAGCAGGCCCGCCGCTGCGTCAAAGACCCGGCCCATGCTGGAGCTCGGCGGGCAGTTGAGGCGGCGCGCCAGCATGGTGGCCAGTGTGTCCGCGCCGGGCTGGCCAAAGCGCGCGGCGATGTCGGCGTTGCGGCCGGCTTCATGCAGCACCGCCGCCGCCATGCGCCAGGGCTCGCGCGCGGCGCGGTCGCCCCCCGGCATCGGCAGCGGCCGCAGATGGCCCAGGCGTGCACACCGGGCGCCGTGCACGCGCAGCAGCTCACCACCCCAGGCGGCGCCGTCCGAACCCAGGCCGGTGCCGTCCAGCGCCAGGCCCAGCACCTCGCCCCGGTGGCCGTGCTCGGCGCAGGTGGCGGCGATGTGCGCGTGGTGGTGTTGCACGGCCACGGTGGGCAGCCCATGCCGGGCGGCAAAGGCCAGCGCGGCCTGCGTGCTGTAGTAGTCTGGATGCAGGTCGTGCGCCACGACTTCGGGCCTGACATCAAGCAAAGACGCCATGCGCAGCACGGTTTCGTCCTGAAAGGCGCATGTAGCGGCGTTGTCGAGGTCACCGATGTGCGGCGACACAAAGGCCTGGTCGCCGCGCGTCAGGCACACGCTGCTCTTTTGGTGCGCGCCAAAGGCCAGCACCGAGGGCCCGGCACAAGGCAGGCGAATCGCCGCTGGCGCGTAGCCCCGGCTGCGGCGCACAAACTGGGTCTGGCCGGCCAGCGTTCGCACCACGCTGTCGTCACAGCGCGCCACCACTTCGCGGTCGTGGTCCAGCACGGCGTCGGCGATGCCGGCCAGGCGGCTCATGGCCTCGGCGCCCTCGCGCACGATCGGCTCGCCGCCGGGGTTGGCGCTGGTCATCACCAGCAGCAGGTCTTGCGCCTGGGCCAGCCAGTCGGTGCCGGCCGGGCGTGCGGCGTGCTCGTGAAACAGCAAAAAGTGGATCGGCGTGGTGGGCAGCATGGCACCCAGCGACAGCAGACCCGGCGCGACACCAGGCAAGGCCTGCTCGGCACCCGGCTGACGGCGCAGCAGCACCACCGGGCGCTCGCGGCCTTCCAGCAGCAGGCGCTCGGCGTCATCGACCCGAACAAAGGGCGCAAGACTCGCCACGTTGGCGGCCATCACGGCAAACGGCTTTTCCTCGCGGTCCTTGCGCAGGCGCAGGCGGGCCACCGCCTCGCTCTGGCGCGCGTCGCAGGCGAGATGAAAGCCGCCCAGCCCCTTGATGGCGACGATGGCTCCGGCGCGCAGCAGGGCCAGCGTGGCGGTGATGGCATCGCCCGAGATCGCCGCGCCCTGCATGTCGCGCAAGGACAAGCTGGGGCCACAAACCGGGCAGCAGGTGGTCTCGGCGTGAAAACGCCGGTCCGCCGGCGCGCCGTATTCCCGCTCACACGCCGGGCACAGCGGGAACGGCGCCATGCTGGTCTGGGGCCGGTCATAGGGCAGGCCACGGGTGACGGTGTAGCGCGGGCCGCAATGCGTGCAGGTGATGAAGGCGTGGCGCCAACGCCGACTCTGGGGGTCGAACAGTTCGGCCAGGCAATCCGGGCAGACTGCCACATCGGGGCCAATGGCGCTGCTGGCACTGCCCGCCGGGCCACGTTGGCTGGCGACAATGCTGAAAGCACCCAAGCCCTCGGTCGCGACCTCGTGCGCATGCAGCGTGTCGATGCGCGCCAGCGCCGGCGCCTCGGCCTGGATGCGTTGCAGCAAGGCGGCAATCTGGGCAGCGCCGCCCTGGGCCGAGATCTCCACACCGTAGTCGTCGTTGCGCACCCAGCCGGTCAGCGTCAGCTCTTGCGCCAGACGCCAAACAAAGGGCCGAAAGCCCACCCCCTGGACGATGCCAGTCACCCGGATGCGACGCGCAATAACCGTCAAGGCGACAACCGCTACAACTGCGCCGCGGGTTCCGAGCTTGGTGCACTGGCTGGCACCACCACTGGCCGGCGGCTGTAGCTAGCCACCTTGGCGCCATCGCGCAGAAACTGCAGCCACTCGTCCATGCCAGCACCGGTGGTGGCCGAGACCTGGATCACACGGATGCGCGGGTTGACGCGCCGGGCAAAGCCAATGGCGGCGTCCACGTCATACGTCAGGTAGGGCAGCAGATCGATCTTGTTGAGCAGCATCACGCTGGCCGCACGAAACATGTCGGGGTACTTGATCGGTTTGTCCTCGCCCTCGGTCACCGACAAGACCGCCACCTTATGCGCCTCGCCCAGGTCGAAAGCGGCCGGGCAGACCAGGTTGCCGACGTTCTCGATCATCAGCAGGGTGTTGTCGGTCAGTGGCAGCTTGGCCATGGCCTGGCCCACCATGTGGGCATCCAGATGGCAGCCCTTGCCGGTGTTGATCTGGATGGCGCTCGCCCCGGTGGCGCGGATGCGCTCGGCGTCCTGGCTGGTCTGCTGGTCGCCTTCGATCACCGCCACGGCTTGCGCGCCCAGCATCTGGATGGTCTTGCACAACAGCGTGGTCTTGCCCGAGCCAGGACTGGACACCAGGTTGAGCGCAAAGATGCCCTGCTGCGCCAGGCGCTGCCGATTGGCCTGGGCAAAAGCATTGTTCTTGGACAGGATGTCCTGCTCGATCTGCACCATGCGCGTCTGGCTGAGGCCCGGTGCGTGCGAGTGGGCTGCTTCTTCGCCGTGATGGTGGTGAGGTGTGTGGTCGTGATCATGGCCGCAGGAGTGATCGTGGCTGTGATCGTGGTCGTGACGATGCCGGGTGCCATCGGCGTGCACATGCTCATGGCTGCCGTGTTGTCCATGGTCGTGAGCGTGATCGACAGACTCGCCGTCGATCTTGACTAACCCCGAAGCACAACCGCAAGTGGTACACATGGTTTTCTCCTGACCTCTAAATCATTAAGGGCAACACAAAAGCGCCATCCCGCAGACACGAACCCCCGTCATTGCGAGCCTCCGGTTCCGGGTCTGAACCGCACACGGACCTTGAACCTGGCTCGTCATCGCGAGGCCGCAGGCCGTGGCGATCCATGTATTTTGGGGCCATGGATTGCCGCACTTCGTTCGCAATGACGACCGGTTCATGGAAAGCGCAGTGAAGCAATCCAGGACCCCTGAATCCATCGACTGCCGCGCTGCGCTCGCAGTGACGGCATCAGGTTCAAGGTCCGTGTGCGGTATCGGCCCGGATTCGGGAGGCTCTCAATGACGGACTCCTTGTGCCACGCTACGCTTTCCATGAACCGGTCGTCATTGCGAACGGAGGGAGAAACGGGGCACCCCGCACCCCGGGGGCGGCGGCGCGGGGCGGGCGGGGGGGGGGGGGGGGCGGGGGGGGGGGGGGGCGGGGGGGGGGCGGGGGGGAGGGCTCGCAATGACGAGGCGATTTCGCCTCGCTACGACGAGTTTGTGGTCGCGCATTGGGGCTGCTTCGATAGTGTTGCACGTCGTCCTTGACACTCGCTTACGTCACTTCCAAATCTTTCACCCGCATCTCAGTGCCGCCGGTGACCTGCATCTGGAAGCCACCGCACTCGGGGCACTCGCCAAACACTTCTTTCATGGGCACCGACTTGGCGCAGGCCATGCACCAGCCGGTGCCGGGCAGTTCGATGATTTCCAGTTGCGCGCCCTGGGCCACGCTACCCCGCGTGACCGCGTCAAAACAAAAGCGCATCGCCTCGGGCTCCACGCCCGACAGTTGGCCGATTTCCAGCCGCACCACGCTGACCTGGGTGAACGATTGTGCGCCTGCCGCGTCCTCGATCAATTGCAACACCCCTTCGGCGAGCGACATCTCGTGCATGGCGCGGGCTCCTAGCGGGCGCGCAGCGAGAAAAAGCCACGCCGCGACAGGGCAGGCCGGTCGCTAGCGACTGGCACCGTGACGGGTACCTTTTGCGCGACGGGGGGTTTCGCTGCCGCCGCCGACGATTCCGCAGCCCTTGCTTCGGGCGCCGGTGGCGCCGTCAGCAACGCCACCATGGACGCGCGCGCGGTCATGGCAGCTTCGACCTGGTTTGAAAACTTGCCCATGGGCGAGAACAGCGAACAGCTCTGGAACTCGCCCAGCTCGGCCTCCTCGCTGCCCAAAAAAGCAAACTCGCCGGCCGGGAATTTGACAAAGCGACGCTTGTTCTCGCCGGTCCAGACCCAGTTGTCGGTGCTGCCGGGCACCAGCAACACACTCATGCACCAGGGTGTCACCACGATGCCCAGCCAGTGCCCTTGCCAGCGCTGAAAGTCAATCGCCTCGACCGACAAGGCCGCGTTGAGGATGGGCACATCGGCCATGCGTTCCTGGTGGACGCGAAAGTAGGTCTGCTCGACCAGATCGCTGGGGTTGTGCGCGTGCACTCGGAACGCGCCTTGAGATGGCGCGACCGCGCTCACTGGACAGCCTTCGCCCTCGCGGGCTACGGTGCGAGCTTGCTTGGGGCGGCCCGGCGCGGCGCTCATACTGCCTCGCCCCAACTGCGCGCGTCGTCGCCTTGTGTCATCAGTTGTTGCATCAGCGCCAGTGCTTCCTCGGCGCGCTGGGTTTCGACCCGCTCGAACGCAAAACCACCGGCCTGGATCAGCAGGTAGTCGCCCACCGCCACATCTTGGTCTTCCAGCAACAACAAGCTAACCTCGCGCGTCTGCCCGAAGCACTCGGTCAGCGCGGTGCCATCACGAACTTCAATCACGCGGGAGGGGGCGGCCAGACACACGGCAAGCCTTCAATGCACCGACACTGCAAGCGGCGTCAACACGTACCCGCGTTGGGCCAACTCGGCCACAGCCATGTCCACCAGGGTCGGAATCCGCTCGGCCACCGTGGGCGTCATCTCCATGCCCAACTCCAGCGAGACCGGCTCCACGCCCAGCACCACGATCTCTTGCGGCATGGTGCCCAGCAGCTCCAGGCTGGCCAGCACGTCGGGTAGCGCAATCTGGTGCGGCGAGAGTTTGCGGCGGAAAAACACCGGAATGTCGTCGCCGGCGATCTTCACCACCGTGCCGGGCGCGGCGCCGGTCTTGACCACGTCGATGACGACCAGAAAGTCAAGGTCGGACAGGTCTTCGATCATCTCCATGCCGGAGGTTCCGCCGTCGATCACCTGCACGTTGTCGGGTATCTGGTAGGCGCTTTCCAGTGCCATGGCGGCGCGCACACCGGCCGCCTCGTCAGTGAGGATGGTGTTGCCGATACCCAGAACCACAGCGCGCATAAGTAAAGACCCAAAAAGTGAATCGGGGCGAACCGCTCGACCCGATCATGTTAGCGTGAAAGCACATCGTCATTGCGAACGCAGTGAAGCAATCCATGCCGGCAAAATACCTGGATCGCCACGGCCTGCGGCCTCGCGATGACGATACTGGTTTACACCGCCTTGACCGTGATCGCGGTGTTGCTCTCGGTATCCGTCAGGTGAATGGCACAGGCAATACACGGGTCAAACGAGTGGATGGTGCGCAGCACTTCCAGCGGTTTTTCTGCGTCGGCAATCGGCGTGTTGAGCAAGGAAGCCTCATACGGACCGGGTTCGTCCTTCTCGTTGCGCGGGCAGGCGTTCCAGGTGGAGGGCACCACGCACTGGTAGTTCTTGATCTTGCCGTTGTCGATGACCACCCAGTGCGACAGCGCGCCACGCGGCGCCTCGTGAAAGCCCACGCCCATGACCTCGTCCTTGGGGAACACCGGCCGGTTGAAGGTAGACAGGTCGCCTTTGCCCATGTTGGTGAGCAAGGCGGTCCACTGCTCGGACAGCAGGTCCACATTGACGCAGCAGGAGATGGCGCGCGCGGCGTGGCGGCCAATGGTGGAGTGCATGGCGTCCAGCCCGATCTTGGTCTTGGCCAGTGCCGAGACGGTGTCCAGCGTGGCGGTAGCGTACTTGGTGGTGGCCTCGTGCTTGGCCGCCAGACCGTTGAGCACACGCGCCAATGGGCCCACTTGCGCGGTCTTGCCGTAGAAGGTGGGCGACTTCATCCAGGAATATTTGGCATCGTCCTTGAAGTCGGTGTAGTTGGGCTTGGTCTCGCCCTTGTAGGGGTGCAGGGCACCGGCCTTTTCGTAGTCGTACCAGGAGTGTTTGACCGACTCCTCGACGCCCTTGGTCCAGTACTCGTCGTTGAACGACGAGATCGGCTTGTATTTGCCAAGGTCACCACCTTCGATGAAGCCGCCGGGAAAGGCAAACTTGGTGCCTTTGCTGTCGAGCGGAATGTCGGGCACCGACAGGTAGTTGGTGATGCCCTTGCCGATCTGCGTCCACTCCGGGTAGAAAGCGCCGACGGCCGCCACGTCGATCAGGTAGACGTTCTTGACGAAGTCCGACAACTCGTCGATCCAGCCCTTGATGGCCATCAGGCGTTCCACCGTCAGCACCGCCTGCGAGTCGGTGGCCAGCGGGTTGGCCACACCGCCCACGGCCACGTTCTGGATGTGCGGCGTCTTGGAGCCCAGGATGGCCACGATCTTGTTGGCCTTGCGCTGCACTTCCAGCGCCTGGAGGTAGTGCGCCACCGCCATCAGGTTCACCTCGGGCGAGAGCTTCATGGCCGGGTGGCCCCAGTAGCCGTTGGTGAAGGGGCCCAGCTGCCCGCCATTGACGAAATGCTTGAGGCGTTCGTGCACGCGGCGCATCTCGTGCTTGTTGTTGAGGTGCCAGCTCGACAGGCTCTCGCCCAGCAGCGCGGCCTTGTCCGGATCGGCCTTGAGCGCCGAGGTGACGTCCACCCAATCCAGCGCCGACAGGTGGTAGAAGTGCACGATGAAGTCGTGCACCGAGTGCGCCAGGATGATCAGGTTGCGGATGTACTGGGCATTGAGCGGGATCTCCATCTTGAGGGCGTTCTCCACCGCCCGCACCGAGGTGATGGCATGCACCGTGGTGCAAACGCCGCAGATGCGCTGGGTAATAGCCCAGGCATCACGCGGGTCGCGCCCGAGCAGGATGAGTTCAACCCCGCGCCACATCTGGCCGGAGGACCAGGCTTTTTGGACCTTGCCGCCATCGACGTCAACGTCGATTCGCAGGTGGCCCTCGATACGGGTGATGGGGTCAATCGTGATGCGTTTGGACATGTGCTGTCTCCACTCTTATTGATTTAACGGGCCACCTGCGCGCTTTCCCGGGGCAGCACCGGGAAACGACGGGTGATGATGATGTAGCCAAGGACCTCCAGGGCGAATATGCCGACGGTGACCAGCACCTCGGGCAGAGTCGGGAAGTAGCTGAAGCCCGGGCCAGTGTCGTAGCCGATCAGAAAGCCATTGATGCGCATCAGCGCGCCGCCGGTCATGAGCAATACACCGGCCAGAAACAGCTTGGCCGGATTGCGCCGGTTGGACTCGGCCCCAATCAGCACCAGCGGCGCAATAAAGCAGGCCAACTCCAGCCAGAACGACACGGCAGCGATGGAGGCGGTGAAAGCGTGGCCCCAGACCCCCCGCACGGTCAGGTCGCCCAGGCGCACCAACAAAAAGGCCACCAGCACCCCCAGCATGATCTTGGCCATGGGCGTGAGCAAATGGGTCTCAAGCTTGCGCCGGTAGGTGGTGGAGGTGAGGCAGGACTCGAACAACACCACCGCGTAACCCATCGAAATAGCCGACAGCAGGTACAGCGCCGGCTGCACCGGTGTTTGCCACAGCGGGTGAATCTGCACCCCCATCACCACCAGCAAAGTACCCAGTGAGGACTGGTGCATCATCGGCAGCACGGTGCCCAGCGCGATGATGAAGAACATCGCCTTGTTGAGCTTCTTCTTGGCGTCGTGTTTGCCCATCTGCTCCATGAAGGTGGGCGAGAACTCGATCCACATCACCACGATATAGAGCGAGATGCACAGCGCCACCTCGAACATCACCGAACCCGGATTGGCCGAACCCGGCCAGAACATGTTCCACACATTCCATGGACGGCCCAGGTCGAAGATCACGCCGACACCGGCCAGCGTGTAGCCAAACAGGCTGGCCAACAGGGCCGGGCGCACCAGCGGGTGGTACTCGCCGCGGTTGAAGATGTAGACCAGCATGGCCACCGAGAAGCCGCCGCAGGCGAAGGCCGAGCCAATCACCACATCGACCACCACCCAAATACCCCAGGGGTAGCCGTCGTTGAGCGCGGTGACGCTGCCCAGGCCAAATGTGAACCGCACCGCCAGCACCGCCAGCATCACGGCCACCAGCACGCCACAGCTCAGTGTGACGGCGTTGAGCAGCCGACCGCCCACCGGGGCTGGCGCGGCGTGTTGATAAGCACTCATGTCAACCTTCCTCCTTGTCGGACTCGGTGTCATCCGGCTTGACGTTGCGCTTGGCAATGAAACTCATTGCGCCCAGCACGGCAAACGGCATGATCAGGTTGCCATACAGCGTGTGCTGAATCGTCTCGGACATGGCGGCCGCCGCATCGGGCGGCAAGTTGGGCATGCCAACTTTTTGGAAGTTGACGCCGGAGAGCTTGAGCACCTGGGTGCCGCCGTACTCCTTGTCGCCGTAGATGTGCTGCAAGTACTTGCCCGCCTGCGTCTCGTAGCTCTGGTCGGGCTCGGCACGCCACTTGGGCGTGGTCGGGGCCACCTTGCCCTGGGCGGCGGCGTTCTTCTCTGCCTGCGACTTGAGCCGGCCGCGCGGAAAAGTGTTGACCTCGCCCGGCTTCATGGCGATGCGGCGCTTGGCTTCGACCAGCAGATCCTCGGTGCGGCCAAACAGCGTGGCGCCGGTCGGGCAAACCTCGGCGCAGGCCGAGTACTGACCGTCCTTGTGCCGATGCCGACACAACTCGCACTTGCCGATGCGCCCGGTGGGCGAGTCGTATTGGTACTTGGGGATGCCAAACGGACAAGCCGCCACGCAGTAGCGGCAACCAATACACTTGTCGGCGTTGTAGCCCACCACGCCGGTGACCGGGTCCTTGGTCATGGCCGACACCGGGCAGGCCGACACGCAGGACGGGTCGCCGCAGTGCATGCACGAGGTCTTCATGAACGCGTAGCCGTTGGCCTCGGCGTCCTTGGTTTCCATGGTGCCGTTGCGGTACATCTTGATCAGGTTGAAGGTGTAGCCCGAGGTGTCCAGCGGCGTATCCCACAGATGATCGGCGGTGGAGTACTCGGCCGGGTTCTCATTGGCCTGCTTGCAGGCGGACACACAGGCCTTGCAGCCCACGCACAGCGTTGCGTCGTACAACAGGCCCAGCGCCTCGGCGGGCCGGGGCCGGGTTTCCCGCGCACTGGCGGCGGGTGCCATCACCGCCGTGGTCACCGCGGCGCCACTGGCGATGGCGCCCTTGAGGAAATTGCGACGGGTGTCCATGGTCACACCTTGGTCTGGTCTTGCGAGGCGGCGCCTTCCTTGGCGCGTTCGGCTTCTTGTGCCGCGTGCGACAGGCCCAGGTTGCGCGTCAGCATGACGGCGGCACCGGCAGCGGCGGCGGCCAGCGCGGCCACGGCCGCTGCCGAGGCGAAGGTAGCGCCCTTGCCCTGCTCCTCGACGATGCGCGGGTACTGCAGCGGCGGTGTCACATTGAGCATCTTGGCCACCTGGTGGATCGGCTTCGTGAAGCCCACACCCTTCTCAGAACAGCCAATGCAGGGGTGACCGCAACCGACCGGCCAGTTGTTCTCACCCGCATCGCCAAAGCCCAAAGTGGAGCAGTTGGCGTAGGTCTCTGGACCCTTGCAGCCGAGTTTGTACAGGCAGTAGCCCTGGCGGTGGCCGCTGTCGCCAAATTCCATCGCGAAGCGGCCGGCATCGAAGTGCGCGCGGCGTTCGCAGTTTTCGTGGATCAGACGCGAGTAGGCAAACTTGGGGCGACCCAGCTTGTCCAATTCGGGCAGCTTGCCGAAGGTCAGGAAGTGCACCACCGTGGCCAGAAAGTTGTACGGGTTGGGCGGGCAGCCGGGGATGGTGACCACCGGTTTGCCCAGCACCTCGCCCACGCTGGACGCGCCGGTCGGATTCGGCCCGGTGGAGGGCATGCCGCCCCAGGACGCGCAGGAACCGATGGCGATCACGGCAGCCGCGTCGGCGGCACATTCCTTGACCAGATCGATCGCCTTGTGGCCGCCAATCTTGCAGTAGTTGCCGTTGTCCTTGGTCGGGATCGCCCCTTCGACCACCAGTATGTATTTGCCCTTGTTGGCCTTCATCGCGTCCTTGCGGGCGGCCTCGGCCTGGTGGCCGGCGGCGGCCATCAGGGTCTCGTGGTAGTCCAGCGAGATGACGTCCAGAATCAGCTTCTCCAGCGTCGGGTGCTCGGCGCGCAGCAGCGACTCCGAGCAGCCGGTGCACTCCTGAAAGTGCAGCCAGATCACCGACGGCCGTTTCGACGTCTCAATGGCCTTGGCCACCGCCGCCTCGGCGCCTTTGGGCAGGCCCATGGTGACGGCCAGCGTGGCGCAGAACTGCAGGTACTCGCGTCGCGACAGGCCCAGGCGCTGTTCAACGTCGTGCAGGGCCTGACGACCCAGATCGAAGATCTCGTGTGTATCGCTCATGTCTCGTGTCCCCATTTGCCAGGCCGCGTCCGGGCCCGATCAGGGTTGTCAATGCAAGGAGCGGGCCAGGCACTTCGCATTCACCAAGAAAACCGTCTGCACACAGGTATCCGCGTCGGCTGGCGGGTCTTTGTCGGGGTCAAAACAAATCTTGAAGCGGTTAACAACTAACCGGTTAACTATCCAGTTGGCGGTGCTGCAGACCACGCCACCATCTGACCCGACCGCCGCTACCATTGGCGCGCGTCGCAGATTGCGCGCGGGCATGGTTCTTGTGTAGCTGCTCGCGTGCCCGGTTTGACCGGGCCGACTTCAACCCGCGCCCGATCCGAGGGACCCCATGGAATTGCCCACTGACTGGATTGCCCTGTTGACGCTGGTCTTTGTGCTGGGCGCCAAACACGGCCTGGATGCTGACCATCTGGCCACCATCGACGGGCTGACGCGCTTCAACCTGCGCCGCTGCGCTGGGCACGCCCGTTGGTGCGGCTCACTGTTCTCACTGGGCCACGGCAGCATCGTGATGCTGATCGCCCTGGGCGTGGGTGCCGCCTCGGACCAGTGGCAGGTGCCAACCTGGCTGGAGAGTCTGGGCACCTGGATCTCGATCATTTTTCTGACCCTGCTGGGCGGGCTCAATCTGCGCGCCGTGCTGACCACGGCGCCCGATGCGGTGGTGGCGCCAGTGGGCCTCAAGGCCGGACTGCTGGCACGGCTGCAGTCCACCTCGCACCCGCTGGCAATTGCTGCGGTGGGCGCGCTCTTTGCCCTGTCTTTTGACACCATCAGCCAGGCCGCGCTGTTTGCCATGACCGCCACCCGACACGGCGGCGTGGGCCATGCGTTGGCCCTGGGCCTGAGCTTCACCGCCGGCATGCTGGTGATGGACGGTATCAATGGCCTGTGGATCGCCCGCCTGCTACGCCGCGCCGACCACCACGCGCGCATCGCCTCGCGGGTGATGGGGCTGGCGGTGGCCCTGATCAGTTTCGCGGTGGCCGGATTCGGCTTGGCGCGTTGGCTGCATGCCGATGTTGCCGCCTGGTACGACGGCAAGGAACTGGCGGTGGGCGCCAGCGTGATCGTGCTGTTGAGCTTGAGCTTCCTGGCGGCGCGCTCACTCGCCCCTCAGGCGTCCACTCCCAGCAGTAGCCGGTTGTCCGCTTCGAAACGGTAGGCCGGAATCACCAGGTTGGCTGTGGCCGGCCCGGCCTTGAAGACCCGGCCGGCCAGGTCGTAGCTGGAGGCATGACAGGGACACAAGAAGCCGGTCTCACCCTGCAGATTCGGCGCGCAGCCCTGGTGCGTGCACAGCCCAATAGCCACGAAGATGTCGGGACGCAGCGAGCGATGCCGGTTCTGACAGCTCGGTGGCTGCATCGATTGCTGCGAATCGGGGTCAGCCAGCCCGCCCTCGTGCGCGGCCAGCGCGGCCACGGCCACCGCCGAGCGGCGCAGCACCCAAACCGGCTTGCCCTGCCACTCCACGGTGCGCAGTTTGCCTTCGGGCAGGTCGCCCAACTCAACCGTCAGTGGCGCACCATGCGGGTGGGGAATCACCACACCGCTTGGGCGCAGCACCATCGCGGCGCCGGCCGCCAAGGCACTCGCCGTGGCGGCAATCATGATTCGACGCCGCTGCGTCTTTCCGGATCGTTCCATCAACCACCTCCTGGGCGGAGATTGTCGCGGCTTCTCGATCCGACACGGGCTCGTGCCCACCCAACATCACGAAAGAGCACCGTCATTGCGAGCCTCCCGAATCCGGGCCGATCCCGCAGACGGACCTTGACCCCCTATCGTCATCGCGAGGCCGTAGGCCGTGCGATCCAGGTATTTTGGCGGCCTGGATTGCTTCACTGCGTTCGCAATGACGATGTTCTTTCGCATTAACTCGTGACCAGCGCCAGCGCCGCGTAATCACCCACCTTGTCACCCAGCCCGGCGGCAACCAGTTCGCAACCTGCGGTCAGGGCCGGCAACTTGCCGCGCACCTGGGCGCGCAACTTGGGCAACAGGAAATCGCGGTGGTGCCAGAACACGCTGCCGCCCAGGCTGATGCGTTGCAAGTCCAGCGTGACCACCAGGTTGTACAGGGTGCGACCCATGACGCGGCACAGCTCATCGACAATCGCCAGCGCTGGTGCGTTACCGTCGCGAGCAGCGCCGAGCAGGATGGCGGCATCGGAGAAACCTTGCGACGCAAAGCGCCGCGCGATGGCGTTGCCCGCCACCAGGCCTTCCACGTCCCCCACATTGCCGCAACCGCATAGCGCATCCTGGTTGTCACTGACGAACAGGTGGCCGGCGTGGCCGGCATTGCCGTTCTTGCCGCGCAGCACGTGGCCATCGACACACAGGCCCACGCCAATGCCGGTGCTCCAGGTGACGTAGGCGCAATTGGCCAAGGGCTGGCCGTCCACTTGCAGGGCGCCCCAGCGCCGCTCGGCCTGCAGCGCGCCAATGCCATCGTTCTCCACCCGCACCTTGGCAAACACCTGGCGCAACGACGCCTCCAGCACGGCGGTGAGCCAGTCGTTGGGCAAGCCGCGCGCCCGGCCCGCCAAGCCGCCACAGATGTTGGGGGCCGCCAGTTCCACGCAGCCCTGATTGAGCACGAAGGGGCCACACGAGGACACGCCCACGGCGTCCAGCTCGGCGCTGGACAGGCCCAGGCTGGCGCAACTCTGCGCGATCAGGCGCAGCACCTGCTGACCCAGCGCGTCGCGTTCGCCCTGCGTCACCGTGGGCTCGGTCACACGACCGCGCACACCCTGCTGGTCGGCAATGCTGACCGCCACCTTGGTGCCGCCCACGTCGACACAAGCCACCGGCTGCGCACCCACGGCCAGGCGAAACGGGTTGCCGAGATCGGTCATGACCGTCGGTCCCGCGAACACCGCATCAAGTACGTCCGTAGTCATCGCTCATTCTCTCAATATCGTCTTCGCCGAGGTAATTTCCAAACTGCACTTCGACAATCTCCACCGGCTCCCGCGTCCGGTTGGCCAGGCGGTGCACCTCGCCCAAGGCAATGTCCACGTGCTGCCCCACGCCCAGCTCCAGCGACCGTGCGCCCACCGAGATATGCGCCTGCCCGCACACCACCACCCAGTGCTCGGCGCGCTGGTGGTGGCGTTGCAGGCTGATTTGCTGGCCCGGCAAGACCCGGATGCGCTTGATCTTGTGACCCGGCACCTCGGACAAAGTTTCGAACCAGCCCCAGGGGCGCGCGGTCCGATCGGTGCATGCGGCGGCAGTGGAGAGGTTCATGGTGGGCACGGTGAATCAGTTGAGTGCGCCATGCTAAACCCCAAACAGACCCGCCTGTTACGAGGGCGTTACCAGTCTCGGCCAGCGCTGCCGTTTGGATGTAGATGGAACACAGGCTGGCGCACTCAATGCGCATGCCCAGCCGCCGCGCTTGCCCGCAATTCGCCCCGCGCCTGCCGCAGCACCTGCCAGCCGCCCCACAGCGCCAGCGTGGACATGACGGCGGCCACGGCCAGGTCGGGCCAGGCGGTGCCGGTGCCCAGCACACCCAGCGCGGCGCCCATCACGGCGATGTTGCCGATGGCGTCGTTGCGCGAACACAGCCAGACGCTGCGCATGTTGGCGTCGCCCTCGCGAAAGGCGTACAGCATCCAGGCCACCGACACGTTGGTGGCCAGCGCCAAGGCGCCCACCACACCCATGGTCGCCGCGTCAGGCACGCCGCCGCCCAGTGCCGCCCAGATTGCCCGGCCCAACACGAACAAGCCGAATGCCATCATGCTGAGTGCCTTGAGCTGGGCCGCACGGGCGCGCCAGGTCAAGGCCGCTGACAACACGGCCAGCGAGACACCGTAGTTCATCGCATCGCCAGCAAAGTCAATCGCATCGGCCAGCAGCGAGAGCGAGCCCGAGCGGTAGCCGCCGACCAGCTCGACTGCGAACATGGCCGCGTTGAGCACCAGGGCGATCCACAGAATGCGCCGATAGCGCGGCAGGTTCTGGATTTGCTTGGCTTTTGGTGTGTCGTGTTCGCAGCAGTGGGCGGCCATGGTATCGATCAGAGGTAAAACCCTATTGGAAACCCTGAAGCCGCTCGAGAGTCAAGCCCCGGCTGCACAAAGGGCCATCAGCGCGGCATTTCAAGCCAGTGGGCCTGCATCCTTGAGTAGCCATTCAATCAACCCATCGTTGATCGCCGACGGCGCGCCGCGCCAGACAATCGTGTGGTTCTTGTCAATGAACAAGGCGTACGGCAAACCAAAGATACGTAGGTTTTCGTGCAGCTTGCCGTCCAGATCGATGGCAACCGGGTAGTGAAACGGCACCATCTTCATGAAGCGCTCCACCACCTCTTGCTTCTCCTGCGTGACGCCGATGATTGCCAGGCCGCGTGCAGCGTATTTGTGATGGAAGGTGTTGAGTTTGGGAATCGACTCCCGACACGGCGCGCACCAGGTGGCCCAAAAATCGACCAGCTGCAACCTTGCCAACGGATCCGGCGCGGCGCCCAGAAACTTGAGATCATGCGTGGGCAAAGGCTTTCCCACGGTGCCGCCATTGAGCCAGTCGAGAATGCCAGCACGCGCGGCAACCGGCAGGCAAAGCGCCCAGGCGAGGATTGATCGACGCAGCATCATGGCCGCAGTGTGCCGGTTTTCCGCCCGCCCTGCTGCGCCGGTGGGCTTGCCGTGCCCGCCATGGCGCACAATCTTGAGCACCTATCCAGGAGACACCATGGTACGTCGCTCCTCTGCCGTTTGCCGGCTGACTGTCCTGTGCGGCCTGTTGGTTGCTGTCCACGCCGCATCCTGGGCGCAGCAGTTGACCATCCTGACCGAACTCAATCCGCCCACTCAGATCAAGCTGCCAAATGGCGAACTGGGTGGTCCGGCGGTGGAAGTCGTTCGGGAGATCCAGCGAAGGGTCAACAACACCGACCCAATCGATCTTGTCCCGTGGGCACGCGGCTACCGGCTGGTGGAGACTCAAGCCAACACCGCGCTGTTCATCATGGCGCGCACCGCCTCACGCAATCCGCAGTTTCAGTGGATCGGACCGTTTACCGAGGCAGCCTACGCCCTGTACGTGAAGGCCGACTCCAAGATTGTCTTGCGCAGCCTGGACGACGCCAAACAGTTGAAATCCATTGGCGTGTACCGTGATGACGCGCGCGACCAGATGCTCACCCAAGCCGGGTTCACCAACCTGGACCGGACGGTGGAGAACATTTCCAACCTGCGCAAACTGATGCTGGGACGTGTCGACGCCTTCGCGTCCTCCAATGTGGCCATCGACGAACTACTGTCTCGCGGCGGCCTTGCGCGCGACAGTGTTCGAGAGGCGCTACCGCTAATGAAGGTCCAGACCTGGCTGGCTTTCTCCAGACAAACGCCCGAAGACACGGTCCGGGCGTGGGCAGACGCACTGGAATCCATGAAGAAGGACAAGACCTTCGAGGCGATCATGGCATCCGGAATTCCCGGCTGGACCCCTCCCGGCAAACCGGTGACCCAGTTCCCCTAGTGCTGGCTGGCGCCACCCGTTCCCTCAGCGCAACTGCCCCTGCACCCAGCGCACGATGTTCGCCGCACCCATGGCACCCGCTTGCCTGGCCACCTCACGCCCATTCACGAACAGCGCCAGGGTCGGGATACTGCGAATGTTGTAACGCGCGCCCAGGCTTTGCACCGCCTCGGTATCCACCTTGGCCAGGCGCACACGCGGCTCCAGCTGGGCGGCAGCCTGCTCAAAGGCCGGCGCCATCTGGCGGCAGGGCGCGCACCACGGCGCCCAGAAGTCGACCAGCACCGGAATGTGGCTGCGCTGAACATGCCGCTCAAAGGCAGCTTCGTCCAGCGCCACCGGATGGGCCGTGAACAGGGGCTGGTGGCACTGGCCACAGTCAGGCGCGTTGGCGAGATCAGCCTGTGCGACGCGGTTGGTGGTGTGGCAGTGCGGGCAGACGATGTGCAGTTTTTCGGTCATGAACCTCTCCTCCATCCCATGCACATGCGTCCACCCGGCCAGGATTCAAGATCGCCGGGCGGACTACAGGACTCTTGCCAGCAGACTGGCCACCAGCGTCAGCAGCACGGTGGAGGCCAGGGGGACGAAGCACTCGCGCCCCCACAGCTTGAAACGAAAGTCCCCTGGCAGGCGACCCACGCCAAAACGCGCCAGAAATGGCAGCAGCCAGTTGATCAGCAACAGTGCCAGAAAGGTAACGAACAGCCAACGAATCATGAAACCTTCCTTATTGACGCTTCCAAAATGGATCACGGCAGACCCGTCACCGCGAGCCTCCCGAATCCGGGCCGATACCGCACACGGACCTTGAACCTGATGGCGTCACTGCGATTGCCGCGTCGCTGGCGCTCCCTACGAATACCGCGGGGTCCTGGATTGCTTCACTTCGTTCGCAATGACGACCGGTTCATGGAAAGCGCAGCGCGCTGCCGTGAATTCAGGAAGTCTCCGTAGTCAGTTGGGGACAGCGAACTGCCCACTTCGTGTAAATCCGGTCTGTCTCGCCAACCTTAGAGTCTATGGGTGCGGTCACCCTGGGCGAAGCCGAGGGCGTCCCAGGGCTCGCCCTTGCACAGGCCAATCACCTTGAACAGTTCGCCCATTTCGTGCTCCATGATCAGCCGCTGCGCGTTGGCACGCTCGGGCAGACTGGCCGCCGCGAGCAAATCAACCAGACCGCAATTCATCAGGAAGCGGGCCTGGGTGCAGTAGCCCAGCACGTTCAGCCCGGCGTTCTGCGCGGCCAGTGCAATGCCGGTGAAATTGACGTGGGCCGTGATGTCCTTCAGACCCGGATCGGCCAGCGGGTCGGGGTCGGCGCGGTGCGCGCGGTGGCACATCACCGTGCCCATGTGGCGCTGGGGGTGGTAGTACTCGGCCTCGGGAAAACCATAGTCGATCAGAAACACGGCACCGGCCACCAGCTTGTCGGCCAGCGTGGCTACGAAGGCCTCGGCCTGGGGATGGACTTCGGTCAGATAGTCGTGCCCGCCTTCGATCTCCAGCGGTGGCCGCAGATCGGTCGGCTGGTCTTGCCAAACGAAGCCCAACTGGTTCGCCGCCAGCGCCACACCCCGCTCGTGCCACTGCCCCGCCACGCGGGCCAGCAGCTTGACCGGCATGGCGTCCAGCACTTCGTTGCCCAGCACCACGCCGCGCATCGCGGGGGGGAGTTCGCTGGCCCAGTGCACCACGTCGCCATGCCTGGCCAGCGTGCGCTGCTGGCGCTCGCGCAGGCTGCCCGACAGGTCGACGATGGTGTAGCGTCGCAGCGGCACGCCCTGGGCCTGCAGCGTGTCGAGCAGTTGCAGCGCGAGGGCGCCCGAGCCGGCGCCGAATTCCCACACCTCATCGGTTTGCGTGACCTGCAGGGCTTGCGCCACCTGCTTGGCAAGGGTTCGGCCAAACAGGGGACTCAGCTCGGGGGCGGTGACGAAATCGCCGCCGGCCCCTGCCCCTTGCGTCTGCGCGCCGGCCGGCATCTGGCTGAAGACCACGCCATGATTGGCGTAGTAGCCCAAGCCGGGCGTGTACAGAGCCAGCGCCATGTAGCGGTCGAAACCGATCCGGCCACCCTCGGCGCCAATCACCTTGGCAATCGCGCTGTGCAGGGGGGCCGTTAAACTGTAGGGTGTTGTCGTCACCCCCGAATTGTCCCCTGAATGTCCAGAGCCACCGCCCCTCGCACCGTTCTCGTGACCGGTGCCGCCAAGCGCCTGGGTCGAGAGATTGCGCTGGCGCTGGCACAGGCTGGCTGGCAAGTGGCGGTGCACTACCGTGACTCGCAGGCGGACGCTATCAAAACAGCAGCTGACTGCGCAGCACTGTCGGGCGACAGCGCCCTGTTTGATGCCGATCTTGGCGACGAGGTCACGGTCCGCGGCCTGCTGCCACGGGTGGTCGAGCACTTTGGCGAGGTGCACGCGGTGGTCAACAGCGCGGCCCTGTTCGAGCATGACAGCGCCGCCAGCTTCAGCTTCGAAACAATGACCGAGCACTTGCGCTGCAACACTGGCGCCGCCATTGTGCTGGCGCAGGCGCTGCACCAGCACCGCGTGGCCACCACCGGCGAGGCGCCGGCCAGCGGCGTCGTGGTGAACCTGCTGGACCAAAAGCTGTGGAACCAAAACCCCGACTTCTTCAGCTACACCCTGTCCAAGGCTGCGCTGGAGGCGGCCAACACCATGCTGGCTCTGGCGCTGGCGCCGCAACTGCGGGTGGTGGGCGTGGCGCCCGGCCTGACGCTGACCAGCCACATGCTGACGCCCGAAAAGTTTGAAGCGCTGCACCAGCTCTCGCCACTGGGCCGCTCCTCCACTGCCGCCGACGTGGCGGCGACGGTCAGATTCGCGCTGGAGAATGCGTCCATCACCGGCACTACGCTACTGGTGGATGGCGGCCAGCACCTGATGAAGTTCGAGCGCGATTTTTCCCTTTTGTAGGCACCGCCCCACCATGTCACCCGAACACGGCACCCAAATTCTCACGCTCACGGGTTTGCGCTTCGACGCCAACCTGGGCATCCTGGACTCCGAGAAGACCGCGCCGCAGCCGATTCAGGTCGACGCCGAGCTGAGCCTGGGCCCGCAGCCGCTGCTGCCGCACGACGACGACATCCACCACGTGCTGGACTACCGCAAGGTGCGCCAGATCATCATCGACGAGTGCACCGCCGAACACGTCAACCTGCTCGAAACCCTGATCGGCAAACTGGCCAACCGCCTGATGCAATTGCCAGGTGTGTTGGGCGTGCGGGTGAAGATCGCCAAGCTGGAGATTTTTGACGATTGCGAAGTTGCCATTCGTATCGAAACTGGTCAGTGGTAAAGGGGAAGAAAGACATGAACGCAATCTGGACAGACGACGAAGTGGATGCCCCTGACACCGGGCGCGAGAAGGCGCTCAAGATCGAGCGCGAAACCCACAAGCTGGAAAAACGCCTGTGCCGCCAGGTCGGCTCGGCCATCATGGACTTCAACATGATCGAGGAGGGTGACCGCGTGATGGTGTGCCTGTCCGGCGGCAAGGACAGCCACGCCCTGCTCGACATCCTGCTCAAGCTGCAACAGCGCGCTCCGATCAATTTCGAGCTGGTGGTGGTCAACCTCGACCAGAAGCAACCCGGCTTTCCCGCGCACATCCTGCCCGAGTACCTCAAGGGTCTCGGGGTGACGTTTCACATCGAGAACCAGGACACCTACAGCATCGTCAAAAAGGTGATGCCCGAGGGCAAGACCATGTGCAGCCTGTGCAGCCGGTTGCGCCGGGGCATCCTGTACCGCGTGGCTGACGAGCTGAAGATCACCAAGATCGCACTGGGCCACCACCGCGACGACATGCTGCAGACCTTCTTTCTCAACATGTTCTTCGGCGGCAAGCTCAAGGGCATGCCACCCAAGCTGGTGAGCGACGACGGCGGCCACATCGTGATCCGTCCGCTGGCCTATGTGGCCGAGAAAGACCTGATTCGCTGGGCCGAGCACCGCCAGTTCCCGATCATCCCCTGCTCGCTGTGCGGCAGCCAGGAGAACCTGCAGCGCAAGCAGATCGGCAACATGCTGCGCGACTGGGAAAAGAAGTTCCCCGGCCGCATCGAGAGCATGTTCACCGCGCTGCAAAACGTGGTGCCCTCGCACTTGATGGACCGCAGCCGCCACAACTTTGCCGATATTGCGATTACCGGTGTTGCCAGTGAGGATGGCGACAAGGTGTTTGACGAGGAAGAGTTCCCTGTGGCAAAGTTGCCTGGACTGCAAACCGTCAGTTTCGAAGCCTGAACGGCTGATTCCCAGGAGGTGTCATGAAACTCGCTAGCTGTGTTCTTTGCGTCGCCGCGCTGCTGCAGGTGGGCTGCTCGTCAATGCGCCTGGTGGATACCGACGTCACCAGTTTCACCCCGGCGACCGCCAAAGCGGTCAACGTGCCCGCAAGCTATCGCTTCGAGCGGCTGCCCTCGCAGCAGGCCCGAGCCGAACAGCAGGCCCAACTGGAAGGCCTGGCCGTGCCGGTGTTGTCCATGTTCGGCCTCAGCCGCAACGAGCAGGCTGCGCAGTACAGCGTGCAAATTGAAGTTCGGGTTCAGCAGGACACTGCTGACGTATGGGAGTCGCCGTGGTTTGGTGTGTCGCGGCACCATTTCATCGGCTACGGCTTCGGCTGGGGGCGATTCGGACGTGTTGGCACGGTGGCCATACACACCGACTTCCCGGCCTACCGTCGCGAGGTCGCCGTGGTGATGCGCAGCCTGCCCGACAACCAGATCGTCTACGAGAGCCGGGCCCAGCACGAAGGGCGCTGGTCGGATGACGCGGCCATTGTGCCCGCCATGTTGCAAGCGGCCCTGAACGGCTTTCCCAAGGCGCCACCCGGCCTGCGCAAGGTCAATATCGAGATTCCACGTTGAAACCTTGCGGGTCAGACCACTTTGCACAGCAAACGTGCTCTGACCCCAACTTGACTGAAACCTTGCGGGACAGACCTTCAGCTCTGTCCTCAACTGATTAAAGAATGCAAGCGACCCGAATCATTGCCGTACGGCACGGCGAAACCGATTGGAACCTTGGCACCCGCCTGCAGGGGCATTTGGACATTGGCCTCAATGACAAAGGCCGCTGGCAAGCCCAGCGCCTGGCGCGGGCACTGGCCGCGAGCGAAGAACCTATCGCCGCCGTCTACAGCAGTGACCTGCAACGCGCCTGGGACACCGCGCGCGCCGTGGCCGAGGCCACGCACCGGCCCTTGCACACCGCCACGGGTTTGCGCGAGCGCAGCTTTGGCGCCTTTGAAGGCATGACCTACGCTGAAATCGAGACGCAACACCCCGAGGAGGCGCTGCGCTGGCGCAGACGCGATCCCGAGTGGGCGCCGCCGCAGGGCGAATCGCTGTTGGCACTGCGCGAGCGCGTGCTCAGCACCGCGCAGGCGATCGCCGCGCAGCACCAAGACGAGCAGATCGTGCTGGTGGCCCACGGCGGCGTGATGGACATGTTGTACCGCGCCGCCGCTGGGGTGGACCTGCAAGCCCCGCGCACCTGGAACCTGGGCAATGCCGCGGCCAACCGCCTGCTGTGGTCCAGCGAAGGTTTCTCGATCGTGGGTTGGTCGGACACCTCGCACCTGGATGACGACGCGGTGTTGGACGAAACAACGGCCTGAACCGTCGGCGACACCACGATCTTGACTGGCGCGGTCCCTCAGGGTTGATCCGGGCTGGCCGGGGCAGTGAAGCCCGCCACAATGGCGCGATGAATCAGTTCCAGGTCATTGTGCTGGCCACCCCCGTTTTCCTGTTGATGCCGCCTGCTACCATGCTCCGAACGGTCGGCCCGGGGTTCCCGCGGTTCTGCCACCACCCCCCAACAGGCCCCAGGATTCCTGGCACGCGGGACGTCATGAAATTTGCTCGGGTTTGGCTCATGCCTCCGAGGCTGGCGGACCAGCGAACGTGGCGCGCGCTGCCGAACCGGCACTTGACCTCCGGCAGGTCGCCACCTATAGGCCCGCCAACCACCAAATGCCAGCCAGCTGGCTGGCTGACGGTGTTGAGTTTGCGGCAGCTGGGGCTGAGCACCGCCGGCCTCGCCAGTTGTGGGCGCGGGGCAAGACGCAAAGTGGTGCCATGGAAGTGAAGTCGCAGCCCACCGCAAGCCCGGCCTGCAGCACAGGCAAGCCCTGAATGTGGACTGCTATCCATGTAGCACCGCGCAATCGCGACGGCCGGGCGGTCCCGGGCTTGGGCTGGCATGGGCCCAGCACGCGCCATCAACTGTTCGGGCCCACGCGCTGGCACGCGTGCTGGGTGTCATGGTCGACCAAGCCTGGCGCACCAGGCCCCAAACAGATCCGCGCCCACGCCGTCGCCACGACTGGTTGGCGGCGCGACGCCGAGGTGCCGGTAGGCGGCCAGGGTGGCGATGCGCCCGCGTGGCGTGCGCTGCAGATAGCCCTGCTGGATCAGGTAGGGTTCGATCACATCTTCAATGGTTTCGCGCTCTTCGCCAATGCTGGCGGCGATGTTGTCCAGGCCGACCGGACCGCCGTCAAAGCGGTGAATCACCGCTTCGAGCAGTTTGCGGTCCATCACGTCAAAGCCCTGCGGGTCCACGTCGAGCATGGCCAGCGCGCGATTGGCAATGTCCAAGGTGATCTCGCCCACGCCCTTGACGTCCGCAAAGTCACGCACGCGGCGCAGCAGGCGGTTGGCGATGCGCGGCGTGCCGCGCGAACGCCGGGCAATCTCGAAACCACCAGAATCGTCGGTGGGGACTTTGAGCAAGCCAGCGCTGCGCCGCACAATGCGCGCCAGCTCATCGGGCGTGTAGAACTCCAGCCTGGCGACAATGCCGAAGCGGTCGCGCAAGGGGTTGGTCAACATGCCGGCACGCGTGGTGGCCCCCACCAGCGTGAAGGGTTGAAGGTCAAGCTTGATGGAGCGCGCCGCCGGGCCTTCGCCAATCATGATGTCGATCTGATAGTCCTCCAGTGCCGGGTACAGGATTTCTTCCACCACGGGCGAGAGCCGATGAATTTCGTCGATGAACAGAACGTCGTTCTTCTCCAGATTGGTCAAGAGCGCCGCCAGGTCCTTGGGCTTCTCCAGCACCGGGCCGCTGGTCTGGCGCAGGTTCACGCCGAGCTCCTGCGCAATGATGTGGGACAGCGTGGTTTTGCCCAGGCCCGGCGGCCCGAACAGCAGCACATGGTCCAGCGCCTCGTCGCGCTTGCGGGCGGCGCCGATGAAGATCTCCAGTTGCTCGCGCACCTTCATCTGCCCTATGTATTCATCCAGGAGTTTGGGGCGCAAGGCGCGCTCAATGGCCTCCTCACCAGGCGACGCAGGCGCGGCCGACACCACGCGTTTGGCCGGTGGCATGACGAAGTCGTCGGTTTGAATACTCACGGCGGGGCAGTGGTCTGAAAGTGGGCCCGCGCAAACGGTGGCGCTGGCAAGGCTTGACTATAGCCGCTGGCTGCGTGGCATCCCTCCATGGCAGCGCGTCAGCGCCGGGTTCAAGTGTGCCGCCGCATCTGCCGATATGAGTTGTAGCCCCGTCGCCTTGTTGCGGGTCGAGCTTGCAACTGACCCGCCCAATGCGTACGCTGACACCATGACCCCTTTTCCCAGGTTCGACTGCTTCCACCCGCTCAATGGCGGGTCGCATCGTCTGCACGTCATGGCGGCCATGGTCCTGCTGGCGGGCTTGCTGTATCCGCTCAGAACGCTGGCCGCCGATCCGGCGCGCGGCAGCGCCAGTGCGCCTGGCAGCGCCGCGGCGAAACCGGCAGCCAAGGCGGCGAGCAAACCCGCTGAAGCAGAAGCCGACAAGAAAAGCGTTGGAGACCAGTTGCGCGACGCGGTGGCCGGTGGTGTGGCGCCCAAACGCTTGACGCTGGTTGTCAATGGCAAGGAGAAGAAATACATCACGGTAGAGCCACGCGGGCCGATTGAAAATGCCCCCAAGACCGGGGAGGCTGAGCACACCGCCGCCAAACCAACGGACGCCAGCCGCCGGCCCGCGGCACGGGCGCCCGCCAGCCACCTGAGCGCACGCGCCAGGGCGGCTGCGACGGCTGGACACGAACCCAGCGCGCATGGCAGCGATCCACATTGGAGCTACGAAGGCGACACCGGCCCGCAGGCCTGGGGCAAACTCAAGCCCGACTTCAACGTCTGTGCGATTGGCAAACGTCAGTCCCCCATCCATATTGAGGATGGCGCCACGCTGCAAGGCCCGGCCGAGCCCCTGCAGTTTCACTACCAGGCCAGTGGCGCGAGTGTGGTCAACAACGGCCACACCATTCAGGTGGACATGCTGGGCGAAAACCACATCACCGTACGCGGCACCAACTACAAGCTGGTGCAGATGCACTTTCATCACCCCAGTGAGGAACGGGTTAACTTCAAGAGTTTCGCCATGGTGGCCCACCTGGTGCACAAGAACCCGGAAGGGCAATTGGCGGTGGTGGCGGTGCTGCTGGAGCCGGGCGCGGCCAATGCCGTCATCAACACGGTGTGGACCTACATGCCGCTGGACGCGGGCGACCGCGTGCGCACGCCCACCGACGCGCTTGACCTGACCTCGCTGCTGCCCACGGACCAGCGTTACTACCAGTTCCTGGGTTCCCTCACCACGCCGCCCTGCACCGAGGGCGTTCTGTGGATGGTGCTGAAGACGCCGACCACCATCAGCCGCGAGCAAATCAAACTGTTCTCGCAACTGTTTCCCAACAATGCCCGGCCGGTTCAGCCGCTCAATAGTCGCCCGGTGCGCGAGGCCCAGTGACAGCCTTGTTCGCGGTGTGTGAAATCGTGGTTGGTGGGGCGGGGTTTTTTTAACACACCCCCTATCCCCCCAGCCCCCTTCCCACCCTCGCCAGGGCGGGAAGGGGGAGCCTCATTTGGTGCTTGGCCATCTGGGAATGCTTCCACGGCGCGAATGTCGCGACTGTTGCTTCAGGGCAAGATGGGTTGCGAGCGGTCGTAGCGGGTCCTGACGTGACGGCGCACGCGCCGGCTGGCGGCAGCGCCCAGCCCTCCCCCCCCTCCGCCCCCGGCGATCGGAACTCGAGCCCTGAGTTCCTGCCGCGCCAACCCCGATTTCAACCGCTCCCGGTTGACCCGGTGCCGGACACCAGAAGCAAGATAAGGCTCCCCCTTTCCGCCCTGGCGAGGGTGGAAAGGGGGTTGGGGGGATAAGGGGTGTGTTAAGCGCTCTCAGCGTGCCAGCGCCCGCAACGCCAGCTTGATGCCATCACTAACGCCAACATCAACCGGTAACGCCTTCAAAGAAAGCGCCGCTTCCTTGTCGCTGTAACCCAGCGCCAACAGGGCGTGCAGGATATCCGCTTGCGCATCGCTGGTGGCATGGGCCGGCACGCCGATGTCGGCCCCCAGCTTGCCTTTGAGTTCCAGCAACAGGCGCTCGGCTGTTTTCTTGCCGATGCCGGGCACCTTGGTCAAACGACCCGGCTCCTGCAGGGTGACGGCCTGTGCCAGCTCACTCACACTCATACCCGACAGCACCGACAGCGCCGTACGCGGCCCGACTCCAGAGATCTTGATGAGTTGGCGAAACGCTTCACGTTCCTGGCTTGAGCCAAAACCGAACAGAATCTGCGCGTCCTCGCGCACCACAAAATGCGTCAACAGGCTGACCTTTTCGCCCAACCCAGGCAGGTTGTAGAAAGTGCTCATGGGCACCTGCACTTCGTAGCCCACGCCGTTGCAGTCCACCAGCACCTGCGGTGGATTCTTGTCGCCCAAGGTGCCGGTTAACTTGCCAATCATTATTTGCCTATCATTGAGCGTTACAGCGAGGAATTATCAACTTGATTCTCAGACACCTGTTCACGCCCCACAACAACGCCCGCTTGTCGCACCTGTGCGGCCCCATGGACGAGCATTTGCGCACCATCGAAGCGGCCTTGCAGGTCAAGATTGCACACCGCCACGAGCAATTCAAGGTGGACGGTCCCAAAGTGCAAGCCAAGCGCGGCATGGAAATGCTGCAAGCGTTGTACGAGATCGCAGCGCGCCCGATTGAGACCGCCACGGTGCAACTGATGTTGGCCGGCGACGCCGCCATGGACCAGGCCGACAGCCTGGTGCTGCAAACCCGACGCAATGACCTGCGCGCGCGCACCCCCAACCAGGCGCTGTACCTCGACAACATGGTTAGCCACGACATCACCTTTGGCATTGGCCCGGCGGGCACTGGCAAAACCTACCTGGCGGTAGCCATGGCGGTGGACGCCTTGCAGCGCAGTGCCGTGCAGCGCATTGTGCTGACGCGTCCGGCGGTGGAAGCCGGTGAACGCCTGGGCTTCCTGCCGGGGGATTTGAGTCAGAAGATCGACCCCTACCTGCGTCCCTTGTACGACGCCTTGTACGACCTGATGGGATTCGAGCAGGTGCAAAAGGCCTTTGAGCGCCAGGCGATCGAGATCGCGCCGCTGGCCTTCATGCGGGGGCGCACACTCAACAATGCGTTTGTGATCCTGGACGAGGCGCAGAACACCACCATCGAGCAAATGAAGATGTTCCTGACCCGCATCGGCTTTGGCTCCAAGGCCGTGGTCACCGGTGATGTCAGCCAGATCGACCTGCCCAAGACCCAACCCAGCGGGCTGATTGATGCCGAACGTGTGCTCAAGCGTGTCACTGGCATTGCCATCACACGCTTGACCAGTGCCGACGTGGTGCGCCATCCGCTGGTGGCGCGTATCGTGGACGCCTACGACGCGCCGCGAAGGAGGGTCGATGCCGCTTAAGTCCCTGGCGCTGTCACTGCAGTTCGGCCCGATCGACCACGCCGCCACGCACCGCGCCGCATTGCCGCGCCACTGTGTGACGCGCTGGATTCGCCATGCGCTGCAGTGCGATGCCGAAATCACCGTGCGCATCGTGGACGCCGCCGAAGGACAGGCCCTGAACCGCGATTACCGACACAAGGACTACGCCACCAATGTGCTGACCTTTGACTACACGCAAGCGCCGGTCGTCAGCGCTGATCTGGTCTTGTGCGCGCCGGTGGTGGCCCGGGAAGCCATGAAACAAGGCACAAGCCTGCAAGCCCACTACGCCCACCTGCTGGTGCACGGGACCTTGCATGCCCAGGGCTGGGACCATGAAACCAGCAAGAAGGACGCCCAGGCCATGGAAGCGCGCGAGGCGCAAATTCTCGCCAGGCTTGGGTTTGATGATCCCTATGCGGGGTGACACGCTCCGTCTGACGGACTCAGGGCCGGCGCGTCATGGCGGCGCGATGCGCATCGGGATCGTCACCGGCCCGTCGTTGACCAAGTGCACTTTCATGTCGGCGCCAAACCGGCCCGTCTGCACGAGGCCATGCGCGCCGCGCGCTTGCGCCACAAAGTAGTCGTACAGCCGTTCGCCCTCGGCGGGCAGCGCCGCAGCAGAAAAACCTGGCCGGTTGCCGCTGGAGGTATCGGCCGCCAGGGTGAACTGGCTAACGATCAGCAAGCCGCCAGGGGCGCCATGGCCGTCCATGTCCTGCACGCTCAGGTTCATCTTGCCCTGGGCGTCGCTGAAGATGCGCAGCTTGAGAATCTTCGCCAGCAACTTGTCAGCCTGCTGCGTGCCGTCGCCGCGCTCAGCGCAGACCAGTACCAGCAAACCGGCACCGATCTGACCCACGATTTGACCGTCCACCACGACCCGGGCTTCTTGAACACGTTGTACCAATGCCAGCATGGCGCGTGCTAAATCAAATCCTTGAGGTCGTCAAAGTGCGCTTCCACATCACTGGGCAGCAACTGGATGCTGGCGCGCAGACCCGGCACGGCGCTCATCAGCGCTTGCTCGACACTGGTTCGCACGGCGGCGGCACGACCCAGCGACCACGAAGCCGGCATGTGCATGTGCATGTCGACAAAACGGCGTTGGCCGGAACGGCGCGTGGTGACGTGGTCAAAACGGATGGTGTGGTGCGCGAAGTCGTTCAGCACTTGCTGTATTTGCGCCAGCACTTCGGGCTCCAGTGCCTCGTCCATCAGGCCCTGGGATGAGCGCCACATCAGGTGAACACCTTCCTTGAGGATGTTAAGCGCCACGCCAATGGCGACCACCGCGTCCAGCCAAAGCCAGCCGGTCACCGCCACCGCGCCGATTCCGACAACTACGCCGACCGAGGTCCAGACATCGGTCACCAGGTGCTTGGCATCGGCCTCCAGCGCGATGGAGCGGTGTTCCTTGGCGGCGCGAAACATGACCCACGCCAGCAGGCCATTGAGGGCCGAACTCACCACCGACAGCAGCAAACCCCAACCCACCGCCTGCAGTGGTTGCGGGTCGAACAGCCGGTGCCCGCCGGCCCAGATGATGCCCATTGCCGCGGCGATGATCAGAATGCCCTCGAAGCCCGATGAGAAGTACTCTGCCTTGTGGTGGCCATAGGGATGCTCCTCGTCCGCCGGGCGCTGCGCAATGGTCACCATCATCAGGGCGAAGATCGCACTGGCCAGGTTGACAAATGACTCCATCGCGTCCGACAGCAGCCCGACCGAACCGGTGATATACCAGGCAAGGGTCTTGAGTGTGATGGTGACAATGGCCACCGCTACCGACGCCCAAAGCAACGCGCGGGGCGAGGGCAAGGGCTTGCGAGGCGCGGCGGAGTTCATGGCGCTATTGTGCACAAGGACTCCGTGCCAGAATGGCTGTCAACCTGAGCACTTTCAGAGCCAACCTTTGGCGCCGTTCTCAACCGATTGCGAACCGCCGCCACCAAACCGATGCTTTCCACATTCAGACAACGCGACATGCCCTGGGTTGTGGCCTGGGTCTTGGCCAGCTTGCTGGGCGCGGTGTGGCTCGGCAACAGCGAGTTGACCCGCTTGAAAGACACGTTTTCTGCGGACGTCCGTATCGCGCATCGCTTGCTGAGCCAACGCGTGGTGCAGCAAGAGGCCGTCCTGGCGACGCTGGCGCTACTGGGCGGCACCGAGGACACGCGACGCCCGGAACAACGCCTGCCGGCGCTTTACCCGCAAATTCTGAGCGTACAGCGGCGCGATCGCGACGCCGCATGGGCCGATTCGCCCTTGCAGGCCGCCGAGGCCGAGTCGCGCCGGCTGGGCCGCGCCGTGCTGGCTTCGGTCGACCTGCAACGCGGGCGCTATCAGTTGCTGCAGGCGGCGCAGCCCAACAGCTTTGCCATGCTAATTGACATTCGCAGCATGGTGCCATGGAGCGAGTGGCCGATGGCGCCAGATACCAGCCCGGTGCAACTCACCCTGTCGCACGCCGGGCAATCGATGCGTTTGCAGGGTGGCGACGTCACCCCGCTAAATACGCTCGGTTGGCGGTTCCAACTTGACAAGGCACTGGCGGCCGACAGCCAACCCTTCGTTCTCACCGCCGAGCGGCAGCTTGGCTGGGGCCAACTGCCCTGGGTGTGGATGGCAGGCTACGCATTGATGATGGCTGGGGTGATGCTCGCCGCGCGCAGCCTCATCAACCAGCGTCAGGAACGCCATCGTGCCCGGGAGCTACTGCGGCTGGGGCAGGTGGCGAGGCTTAACACACTGGGAGAACTGGCCGCTGGCATGGCCCATGAATTGAATCAGCCACTCACGGCCGTGCTGGCCAACACCCAGGCGGCCAGTCGCCTGCTGGCCGAAGACGCGCCCGATTTGCCACCCCTACGCGCCGCTCTGAATCAAGCGGTCGGCCAGGCCCAACGGGCCGCCGAGGTCGTGCAACGCTTGCGCCGCGCCGTGGAACGACCGCAACTGGGCAGTCAATTGCAGGCCTTGGAACTGCAAGCCGTGGTGGACAAGGCCCTGTACCTGATGGAGCCCGAGCTCAAGCGCCACCAGATTGGCGTCAGCGTGACAAGCACTGATTCCTCTCTTAGGGTGCTGGCAGAACCGGTGGCGCTGGAACAGATCCTGCACAACCTGCTCATGAATGCCGTGCAGGCACTCGAAGAGGTTCCTGCGGTGAATCGGCAGGTAAAAGTGGACGTGCGCCGCGACGCCGATCAGGGGCGCCTGAGCGTGTCCGACAACGGTCCGGGCATCCCCGTTGACGTGTTGCCACGCGTCTTCGAGCCATTCTTCACCACCCGTTCCGGTGGGCTGGGCCTGGGCCTTAGCCTGTGCGAAACGCTGGCCGCCAACATGGGTGGCGCGCTGACGGCGCGTAACGGCGCCTCAGGCGGCGCCGAGTTCTGCCTGAGTCTGCCACTGTCCCTGGGTGCGCCCGGCACAGTATGAGTCCGCCGCTGTCCCCGCTGATCCACCTGATCGATGACGACGACGCGGTCAGAGCCGCTCTGGCATTGCTGATTGGCACGGTCGGCCTGCGTGTGCAGACCTGGGGTGACCCGCTGGCTTTTGTCAACCAGTTTGACCGTCAGGGCATCGGCGCCATCGTGCTCGACGTGCGCATGCCCGGCATCAGCGGCCTGGCGGTACTTGATTCGCTGATGGCGCAAGGAGTGGACCAGCCGGTGATCATGCTCACCGGCCACGGCACCGTTGACCTGTGCCGACGCGCCTTCAAATCCGGTGCGGCCGAGTTCCTTGAGAAGCCGGTAAACGACGAGTTGCTGCTGGAGACGGTGCAGGGCTGTGTGCGCCAGCACGTCAAGGCGCGCCAGCGCAAACAGGTTGACCACCAGGCCAGGGCGCGTTATGCCCAGTTGTCACCGCGCGAGCGCGAGGTACTGGGATTGATTCTGTCCGGCCTGACCAACAAGGAGATGGGCCGGGCGCTACAGGTATCGCCGCGCACCGTGGAGGCGCACCGGGCCAACCTGTTTGCCAAGCTCGAAGCCGAGTCCCTGGCGCAACTGATCCGCCAGTACGCGGCGCTGGCGGACGAGGATGGTGACGCGGTCTAACTGGTTGCGCAAAGCGTGCCGCCGCAAGCACGTCTGTGGCGCGTGATCGCACCTGCCGGTGCGTAGTTCTACGGAGCCTGCGTCGTAGCGACCCGCATGGTAAGGGGCGCGGGGAGTTCTTACAGTTCAGACACGGTTGATCGAACCGTATGAACCCCACAACTCCTGGAGAGAAACATGCCCCAACTGAACCAATTTTTCGCCCTCATGGTCAGCGTTGCAGCCGCCACCGCCAGCGCGCAGGCGGTGCGAACCGAGCGCAACATGTCGCTTGAACTGGCCAACCAGATCGCCGCGGCCAGCGTGGCCGCTTGCACTGCCAACGGCTACAACGTGACAGCCACCGTGGTCGACCGTGCCGGCAGCGTGCGCGCGGTGCAACGTGCCGACAACGCGGGCCCGCACACGCTGGGGGCCAGCTTGCAAAAGGCATTCACCTCCGCGTCTGCCAAGAACACCACCCTGGCCATGATGGAAGGGGCACAAAAGAACCCGGCCGGGGCCAATCTGGTCCACATACCCGGTTTCCTCTTGCTCGGTGGCGGGGTCCCGATCAAGGTCGGCAATGAAGTGATCGGAGCTGTCGGTATTGGCGGCGCACCCGGTGGCCATCTGGATGAGCAGTGCGCCATGGTGGCGCTGGACAAGGTCAAGGACTCGCTCAAGTGACTTAGCCGGCCCCGAGCGAGGACGAAGACACCATGCGAGCACCCCTTGTTGGCCGTTGGGCCCAGCGCCGATCCTGGCCTGGCTTGGCTGGCGCATGCCTGCTGCTGGCGCTGGGCGTGTCGGCGCCGAGTGCGCACGCCCAGGTCGCACCCAGCAATGCGCAGGTGGGCGCCTACCATGGTCTACACAGCGCCGCACACACGGGGGATGTGGCCCAGCTTCAGAAGCTGATCAACGCGCGCGTCGACCTCAACGTGCGTGACGAGTTTGGCCGCACGCCGTTGCACGTGGCCACCTTCGCACGCCAACGCGAGGCCATTCGCTTACTGACCAAGGCGGGGGCCAACCTGGCGCTGCTGGAGAACGATCGCTACGACGCGGTCACGATTGCGGCCGTGGCCGGCGATGAGGAGACCTTGCGCCTGTTGCTGGCCAAGGGCGCCAGCGCGGCTCTGGTCACCAGCCGCTACGACGGCACCGCCTTGATCGCCGCCGCCCACCTGGGCCACGTGGGTGTGGTCAAGCAGTTGATTGCTGCCGGCGCCCCGCTGGACCACGTGAACAACCTGCACTGGACCGCGCTGATAGAGGCCATCGTCCTCGGCGATGGTGGTCAACGGCACCAGAACATCGTGCGCGACTTGCTGGCCGCGGGCGCCAGCCCGCATCTGACCGACCGGCAGGGGACCACACCGCTGGCCCTGGCCCGGGCGCGCGGCTTCGATGCCATGGTGCGGCTGCTGGAGGCCGCCGGGGCGAAATAGGGCGGCAGGGCGGCAGGGCGTCAGCTCAGCGTCACGCGGGCAAACTTGCGCTTGCCCACTTGCAGTACATAGCTACCGGCACCGAGCTTGAGGCCCTTGTCGCTGACCACGCTGCTGTCGACACGCACGCCGCCGCCGTCGATCAGGCGGTTGCCCTCGCCGCTGGAGGCAGCCAGCCCGGCCTGCTTGAGCAAGGCAGCGATGCCCACCGCCATGCCGCCTTCACCCAGAGGCAGCGACAGTTCGGCAATCTCGTCTGGCACACCGCCCTTGCTGCGGTTGATGAAGTCCTGCTCGGCCGCGTCAGCCGCCGCCGCGCTGTGGAATCGCGCGGTGATCTCCTTGGCCAACGCCACTTTGGCGTCCTTGGGATTGCGGCCGGCATCGACTTCGGCCTTGAGGGCGGCGATGTGTGATTCGGACCGGAAGCTCAACAAGGTGTACCAGCGCCACATCAGCACGTCAGAAATACTCAGCACCTTGGCAAACATGGTGTTGGCGTCTTCCGAAATGCCGATGTAATTGTTCTTGCTCTTGGACATCTTCTCGATGCCGTCCAAGCCCTCCAGCAGCGGCATGGTCAGGATGCACTGTGGCTCCTGTCCGTACTCGGCCTGCAAGTGACGGCCCACTAACAAGTTGAACTTCTGATCCGTGCCGCCCAATTCCAAGTCGCTCTTGAGCGCCACGCTGTCATAGCCCTGCATCAGCGGGTAGAGGAACTCGTGCACGCTGATCGATGCGCCCGACTTGAAACGGTCGTGAAAATCGTTGCGCTCCATCATGCGCGCCACGGTGTAGCGGGAGGCCAGCTGGATCATGCCGCGCGAGCCCAGCGCGTCGCCCCACTCGCTGTTGTAGCGGATTTCGGTCCGGGCCGGGTCCAGCACCATGGAGGCCTGGCGGTAGTAGGTTTGGGCGTTGGCGTCGATCTGCTCGCGCGTCAGGGGCGGACGGGTGCTGTTGCGCCCCGAGGGGTCGCCGATCAGGGTGGTGAAATCCCCAATCAGGAAGATCACGGTATGCCCGAGGTCCTGCAACTGACGCAACTTGTTGAGCACCACGGTGTGGCCAACATGGATGTCTGGTGCCGTCGGATCGAGGCCCAGCTTGATTCGCAAGGGGGCTCCCGTGGCCTCGGAACGAGCCAGTTTCTTCAGCCAGTCTTCCTGCGGGATCAGCTCCTCACAGCCACGCAAGGTGACCGCCATGGCCTCGCGAACGCGGTCGGTGATGGGAAATGGCAATGACGAGGCTTGATTCATAAGGGTTTTTGCAGATGTCTGTGCGGTAGGTGACGTTATACTTGCGGCTCGCCGTCGCGCTCAATTTTAAGTGGCGAAGTTGCCGTGCCCGCTCGCATGTTCGGGCAACGCTCACCAATCAGTCAATTTCTGGGATTCATTCTTGGTCAACGGCCTTGTTTCCATCGGTACTTCCTGGTTGACCGCTTCTGGTCAGCGCATCCAGCGACACCCCAAGCGCTTGGTCGCCCTGGTCGCGGCGCTGCTGCTGGGCGGCGCGGGCGGTGCGTTCGCCGTGGCCAGTTTTGCGCCAGACGCCGCTGAACTGCCGGTTCGTCAAGTGCTCGAGCCAGTCCAACCGTTAGCCCTGCAACCGCAGGCTGAGGCACTCGAGTTCAACCACTTCCGGCTGTTTCGCTCGGAGACGACCCGCTCCACCGACTCCGCTGATTCACTGCTGGGTCGCTTGGGCATCAGCGACGCTGCCGCCGCCGCGTTCATTCGAACCGACACCACCGCCAGGCAAGTGCTGCTGGGTCGAGGCGGACGCAACGTCACCGTCGAGGCCGGCGACGACAACAGCCTGTTCAAGCTGAGCGCCCGCTGGAACGCGGACGACGACGGCCACTTCAAGCGTCTCGTTGTTGAGCGGACCGCGCAAGGCTTCAAGTCGCGCGTCGAGTCTGGCACGCTCACGGCCTCTACACGCCTGGCCAGCGGGACCATCCAATCATCATTGTTCGCGGCCACCGACGAGGCCAGGATTCCAGACTCGGTGGCGGTCCAGTTGGCCGAGATCTTTGCGGGGGACATCGATTTCCACCGCGCCTTGCGCAGGGGCGACCGCTTCTCGGTTGTTTACGAGACACTGGAAGGGGATGGGGAGCCGATGCGCAGCGGTCGGGTGCTGAGCGCCGAGTTCGTCAACCGTGGCAAAACCTATCAGGCGATGTGGTTCCAAAGCCCCCTGGCCGCTGACGGCGACGGCACCGTCGCGGCCGCAGCCACGCCGCCAAAGGGCGGCTACTACACTCTGGACGGCCAGAGCCTGCGGCGCGCCTATCTGGCCTCCCCAATGGAGTTCTCGCGCGTCAGCAGCACCTTCAAGATGCGTTTTCACCCGATCCTGCAAAAGTGGCGGGCTCACCTGGGGGTGGACTACGCAGCCCCCACCGGCACGGCGGTGCGCAGCGTTGGCGACGGCGTGGTCGAATTTGCCGGTGTCCAGAACGGCTTTGGCAACGTTGTCGTCGTCATGCACCGCAACAGTCACAGCACGGTCTATGCGCATCTGAGCCGTATCAATGTGCGCAAGGGCCAGAGCATCAGCCAAGGTCAAAACATCGGGGCGGTTGGCGCCACCGGCTGGGCGACCGGACCTCACTTGCACTTTGAGTTCCGCGTCAACGGTCAGCACCAGGACCCATTGACCCTTGCCAAGAACAGCGAAACCATTCCCGTGCCTGCCTCGGCCAAGCCCTTGTTCGACCGGGTTGCGTCATTCGCCAGACTGCAGTTGGGTGCAGCGGCGACTGTGCAGCAAAGTACCGCGCAGTAGCCGCGCGGCCGACTTTGAGCGCCGGTGGCTGAGCTCTACATCGGACTGATGTCGGGCACCTCGCTCGACGGGGTAGATGGCGTGCTGGCGGATTTTTCCGGGCAGCAGCCGCGCGTACTGGGCCACGCCAGCCGCGATTTCCCAATTGAGCTGCGCCAAGCGCTGCTGGCCCTGAACCGCAGCAGCACCGACGAGTTGCACCGCAGCGCCCTGGCTGCCAATGCTTTGGTGCGGGTCTACGCCGCCGTCGTCACGGACTTGCTGCAGGCAAGCGCAGTGCCGCCTTCGCTGATCCGCGCGATTGGCGCCCACGGCCAGACCGTGCGCCACCGCCCTGGCGAGTTTGATGGCACCGGCTACACGCTGCAACTCAACAACCCCGCCCTGCTAGCCGAGCTCACCGGGATTGACGTGGTGGCCGACTTCCGTAGCCGTGACGTGGCCGCCGGCGGGCAAGGCGCACCATTGGTGCCAGCCTTCCACCAGGCCGTCTTCGGCTCCAGTGACGAGTGCGCCGCCGTGCTCAACCTTGGTGGCATCGCCAACCTGACCGTTCTTGCGGCCAGTGAAGCGTTGCCCGTTGTGGGATTCGACTGTGGCCCTGGCAACGTGCTGCTGGACAGCTGGTGCCTGCGCCATCTGGGCCAAGCCTATGACGCCGATGGCGCCTGGGCCGCCTGCGGCCAGGTGCACCCGGCACTGCTGGCGCAACTGCTGGACGAACCCTACTTTGCCAAGGCGTATCCAAAAAGTACCGGCCGCGACCTGTTCAACCTTGACTGGTTGCAGGGCCGCCTAACCGCCTGGAGCGAGTTGGCACCGGTGGATGTGCAGGCCACACTGACCGAGCTGACGGCACGCAGATGCGCCGCTGACCTGCAGGCCCACGGACCTGACACAACGGTACTGATTGTGTGCGGCGGCGGCGCCCTCAATGGGCAACTGATGCGCCGGCTGCAAGCTCATCTGCCTAAGTGTCGGGTGGAGTCTTCCGACAAGCGGGGTTTACCGCCCCTGCAGGTCGAAGCTGCCGCGTTTGCCTGGCTGGCTCGGAAGACCACGCGGCGCGAAACCGGCAGCCTGCAAAGCGTTACGGGCGCCCGAGGCGCCCGTGTATTGGGTGGGATCTATCCCGCCTAATCAGCGGCTAATGGTCCGAGGGACTGCTTGCTGAAAAACTGGAGCCGCACCCGCAGGTGGTTTCGGCGTTGGGGTTCTTGATGACGAACTGAGCACCCTGCAAGTCTTCCTTGTAATCAATCTCTGCGCCAACCAGGTACTGGTAGCTCATGGCATCGATCAACAAGGACACGCCGTTCTTGGTCATGGTGGTGTCGTCTTCGTTGGTGATTTCGTCAAAGGTGAACCCGTACTGGAAGCCCGAGCATCCACCACCTTGCACAAAAACGCGCAACTTCAGTTCGGGATTGCCTTCCTCGGCGATCAGGTCCGCCACCTTGGCGGCGGCACTGTCGGTGAAGAGGATAGGCACGGGCATTTCGGTCTGGATAGCGTCTGCAACGGCACTCATGGAGGCCTCCGATTCAATGGGATAGGGTTAATAGTACAGCAAATCCGTCAACCATTGTGTCAGGCGTTGTTTGCCGCCAGCTTCAGGGCGGGCTTTTCCTCGCCCGCCACGAGGGGCCGCAACTGGCCCGCGATCAGGGCACCCTGGTGCATCTCCAGCGCAGAGTACTGAACATTTCCGACGATGCGGGCCTTGGGCTGCAACTCAAGCATCAGTCTGGCGTGCACGTCACCCGTGACGCTGCCGTTGATGATGATGTGGTCGGAATTGATTTCGCCAACGACCGAGGCGGTCTCAGAAATGACCAGGATGCTGGGCAATTCTGGGTTGGAGTAGATATTGCCCTTGATTGCCCCGTCCACCCGCAGGCCATCGCTGAAGGTGAAATTGCCGTCGATCTGACTGCCTTCGGCAATCAGACTCTTGATGGGGGGTTGTTTCTTCTTGTTGAACACGGAGACTTCCTAATCAGTTGGAGACAGCGCTGCAGATCTGTCCCACAAGAATCTCGAACACGCGGCAGTTTACAGCTTGATTGTCTGCGTGGCCTTGGTCACCGCCCCGTCCATCACCTTGGCTGAAACCGCCTTGACGACAGTCTGGGGGGGAAGCTCAAACGCGCCCTCCATCCGCCCATACTGGCCCAACGTGATCGGTTGCACCCCGGTGGGCAAACCCCCAGACCAAGGTTTGCCATTCTGCACGCCATTGAAAGTCAGTTCAAGGTGTCCGTTGAATTGAGGTGCATTCTTGACCGCCTGAATGACCAGCACCTGCCACTTGAGTTCGCGTCCATTCTTGACCTCGGCCTGCAGACCCCGAATCGACATGCCCTGCGCGCCGGAACTGGGGATGAGGCGCTCAAAAAAACCCAAATCGTCCCGTAACGAACGGTTTTCAGCCTCAAGTTGCTTGGCCTGCAGCATGACTCGCTGTTGGGCGGCCTTTTCAGCCGTCAGTTCCGTGGCAGCCGTGTTGGCGATCAGTTGCGCCTTGTCCCGCGCCGCCTGCAAACTGACCACCTCGGCACGTATGGCGGCAAGCTGCGTGCGCAACTGCACCAGTTCGTCTTTGGTTCCGCGGTCCAAGCCGGCGATGTCCTTGCCAAACTCAAAGGCCCACAATCCGATGGCGGCACAAAAGCCAAAAACGATGGCCAGCACCGCCCAGCGAAACGGCCAGGGCAGCGCGCTGCGCACGGCCATGCGCGGGGCACTGATGGTCAAACGGCGTCGTAGCAGTCGAAATCGCATGGAGCGCAGAGTCTAGCAGCCGCTATGCAAAACAAAGCCTCAGCACGAACGAACTTGTAACCAAGTTTTGCCAAAAGCAAAAAGCCGCCAGAACTGGCGTCCGGGCGGCTTTTTGACTTGCAACAGCCTGTGTTGCAGGAGTCGCAGCGAATTATCGCTTGCTGAACTGCTTGCGGCGACGAGCACCGTGCAAACCGACCTTCTTACGCTCGACCTCGCGTGCATCACGCGTCACGAAGCCGGCTTTGCTCAGCTCGGGCTTGAGCGTCGCGTCGTAATCAATCAGGGCCCGGGTAATGCCGTGGCGCACTGCACCGGCCTGACCGGACTCGCCACCACCGGCCACATTGACCATGATGTCAAACGTTTCGGCATGGTTGGTCAGCAGCAGTGGCTGCTTGCAAATCATGATGGACGTTGCCCGACCAAAGAATTGATCAATGGCTTTGCCATTGACCACGATCTGGCCGGAGCCTTTTTTTAGAAACACGCGGGCGACGCTGGATTTGCGACGGCCGGTGCCATTGTTCCAATCACCAATCATTTGGCAGACTCCCTTTTAACTGCATCGGCAGAAATACCTGGAATTTCCAAGACTTTCGGCTGTTGGGCAGTATGGGGGTGCTCGGCACCACCGTACACCTTGAGCTTCTTGATCATGGCGTAGCCGAGCGGCCCCTTGGGCAGCATGCCCTTGACGGCTTTTTCCAAAGCACGGCCGGGAAACTTGGCTTGCATGTCACGGAAGTTCGTGGACGATATGCCGCCTGGGTAACCGGAATGGCGGTAGTACACCTTGTCCAGGGACTTGGCCCCTGTGACGCGCAGCTGGGCTGCATTGGTGACGATGATGAAATCACCGGTATCGACGTGAGGCGTGTAAATGGCCTTGTGTTTGCCGCGCAAACGGAGAGCAACTTCGCTGGCTACTCGTCCGAGGACCTTATCGGTCGCGTCAATCACAAACCACTCGTGCACGACCTCAGCGGGTTTTGCGCTGAAAGTTGACATGAGAATTTCCTAAAAAGGAGTTGGTTTGGCGGGCTCTTTTCCACGGTCGGCGTTCCTCTGGTGGGAATCTCTTAGGTGGGGTTTCAAGCTTCCCCGCGGAGCCACAACGGCGCTGAGAAGCCTTCCATTATACAAAATTCGCAGGCATTGCGGTTACCATTCACAGATGTTCAGCTACCGCCACGCATTTCATGCCGGCAACCATGCCGACGTGCTCAAACACACGGCATTGATGGCCATCCTCCAGCACCTGACCCAAAAGGACACTGCTCTGTTGGTGGTGGACACCCATGCCGGGGCCGGCCTCTACCGGCTCGATGGTGACTACGCACAGACCAGCGGCGAGGCCGACGAGGGTCTGTTGCGCCTGACTGCCAAGCCGCCCGCCGCCCCAGCCGAGCGCGCCCCGGCATTGCAGGCGTACCTGGATATGGTCGCCAGTTTCAACGCCAAAGGCCGCCACCGGGTTTATCCGGGCTCGCCCTTCATCATTCACCAGTTACTGCGCGAGCAGGACCGACTCAAACTGTTCGAATTGCACCCGACCGACGCCCGCACTCTACTTGCCAACATTGGCCAACTCAACGCCGGACGACAGATTGAGGTGTTCGACCAGGACGGTTTCGAGGGCCTGAAGAAGTTCTTGCCACCGCCCTCGCGGCGCGCGCTGGTCTTGTGTGACCCGAGTTACGAAATAAAGAGCGACTACCCGCGTGTGGTGGCGATGGTGAGCGAGGCCTTACAGCGTTTTGCCACCGGCACCTACATGGTTTGGTACCCATTGATTCCGCGCCCGGAATCACATGACCTGCCGCGCAAACTCAAGAACCTCGCCATCAAGGCGGGCAAGAGCTGGCTCAACGCCAGTCTGAACATCAAGTCCAACAAGCTGGGCAAGGACGCAGCCGGCGAGGTGGTGCGCCCGGGCCTCAGCGCCAGTGGCGTCTTCGTGATCAACCCGCCGCACACACTCAAGGCCCTTCTGAAGGACGCGCTGCCGCAGATGGTGGAATTACTGGGACAGGACCAACATGCGTCCTTTGTGCTGGAGTCCGGCTAGAGCGCCAAGCGTCGACAGATCTCCAGCGTGGCGACGCTCTGGTTCATGCTGTAGAAGTGCAGGCCCGGTGCACCACCGGCGCGCAACTGCTCGCACAGAGCGGTGACCACATCCAGGCCGAAGGCCTTGATCGATGCCGAGTCATCACCAAACGACTGCAAGCGCAAGCGAATCCAGCGCGGAATTTCGGCGCCACACGCGTCGCTGAAGCGCATCAACTGCGTCGAGCTGGTGATGGGCATGATGCCCGGCACCACCGGCACCTGCAGCCCCAATGCATCGGCATCTTCCACAAATCGAAAATAGGCGTCGGCGTTGTAGAAGTACTGGGTGATGGCCGAGTTGGCCCCCGCGCGCACCTTGCTGGCAAAAGCCTGCAAATCCGACGCGGGAGTTTTGGCTTGCGGATGCACCTCCGGATACGCCGCCACCTCGATGCGAAAGCCATCTCCGGTTTCCTGTCGAATGAAGGCCACCAGGTCGCTGGCGTACTGAAACTCGCCGCCAGTGCCGTAGCCGCTGGGCAAGTCGCCGCGCAAGGCCACCAGGCGCTTCACGCCCATGGCACGCAGGGTAGCGAGCTGCTCGCGCACGCCGGCGCGGGTCGCACCAATGCAGGAAAAGTGGGAGGCGGCATCTACGCCCTCGGCCAGAATGTCGCGCACGGCGGAGAAAGTACCCTCCTGGGTGGAACCGCCGGCACCAAAGGTGACCGAGCAGAACTCCGGTTTGAGCTCGTAAAGTTGCTGGCGCACCTGGCGCAACTTCTCTACGCCCTCGGGCGTCTTGGGAGGAAAGAACTCAATGCTGAGTGGCAGGGTTGCAGTGGACAGTGTCATGCTGGGACCTTGTTCAGGGGAGGACTGGGCGCACGCGTTGCGCGCGACGGCGGACTATCCCGATGTTTGTTCAGATGGTTTCTGTGCGAACACGAAGAACTCGCGGTTGCCGTCGCCCCCCAGAATGGGGCTCTCGTACCAGCCCTGAACGATCAGGCCCAATTCGGCGTAGCAAGCGCGAATACGTTGCTCCACCTCCGCGTACAAGCTTTCATCCCGCACGATGCCGCCCTTGCCAACCTGGCCAGGTTGCAGTTCAAACTGCGGCTTGACCAGCATCAGGACGGCGCCGCCGGCACGCAGAAAAGGCACACAGGCGGGCATCACCAGCGTCTGCGAAATAAAGGCCAGGTCACCGACGATCAGGTCAAAACTGATTGCCGGGGCAGCGACTTCATCGTCATCCACCGACGCGTCAACATCGCCGTCCACCATTGATTCAGCCGCAGCGGGTGCCGCGAAATCGTCGGCCTCCAGATGGCGTGCGTTGACGCCTTCCAGGGCCAACACGCGGGGATCCTGCCGCAACTGGGGATGCAACTGGCCCGAACCCACATCAACCCCCACTACCCGCGCGGCGCCGTGCTGCAACAAACAATCGGTGAAGCCGCCGGTTGACTGCCCGAGGTCCAGGCAGGTCTTGCCAGTGACAACCAGACCACTCTGGCGCAGCGCGCCTTCGAGCTTGAGCCCGCCGCGCGACACGTAACGCGCCTCGCTGCTGTCAAGCAGCTCGATTTGAGCGTCCTCGGGCATCTCATCGCTGTTTTTGCCGATACGCTTGAAGGCGCTGGTCGCAGGGGCGGTTTGCTCACGCCACTGCACGCCCGCCCCAATCAGGCGTTGCGCCTGCGAGCGTGAACTGGCCAGGCCGCGCTGCAGCAGCAGTTGGTCGGCGCGCATCAATAGCGGTAGCTGTCGGCCTTGTAAGGCCCGGCCTTGCTCACGCCAATGTAGGCGGCCTGCTCATCGGTCAATTCGCTCAGCATGGCGCCGACCTTCTTGAGGTGCAGGCGCGCCACTTTTCATCAAGGTGCTTGGGCAACACATAGACCTTGCCAACCTTGTATTCCTTGGGCTTGGTAAACAGTTCGATCTGCGCAATGGTCTGGTTGGCAAAACTTGACGACATCACAAAACTGGGGTGGCCAGTGCCGCAGCCCAGGTTCACCAAACGGCCCTTGGCCAACAGGATGATGCGCTTAGGCTGCGTTTTGCCCTTGGCCGGAAAGACCACGTGGTCCACCTGCGGCTTGATTTCTTCCCACTTGCACTTGGCCAGCGAGGCGACGTCGATTTCATTGTCGAAGTGCCCGATGTTGCAGACGATGGCCTGGTCCTTCATGGCGGCCATGTGTTTGTAGGTGATGACGTTCTTGTTGCCAGTGGCGGTGACGAAGATGTCGGCCTTGTCGGCGGCGTACTCCATCGTCACGACCTTGTAGCCTTCCATCGCGGCCTGCAGGGCGTTGATGGGGTCGATCTCGGTCACCCACACCTGGGCGCTCAAGGCGCGCAGGGCTTGGGCCGAGCCCTTGCCCACGTCGCCATAGCCGGCCACCAGCGCGACCTTGCCCGCAATCATCACGTCGGTGGCGCGCTTGATGGCGTCCACCAGCGACTCGCGGCAGCCATACAGGTTGTCGAACTTGCTCTTGGTGACCGAGTCATTGACGTTGATGGCGCGCATGGCAAGGGTGCCCTTGGCCGACATTTCGTTCAAGCGGTGCACGCCGGTGGTGGTTTCTTCGGTGACGCCAATGATGGCCTTCAGCCGGCGGCTGTACCAGGTGGGATCGACCTTGAGCTTGGCCTTGATGGCGTTGAATAGACAGATCTCTTCTTCGCTGCCGGGCTTGGCCAGCACCTTGATGTCTTTCTCGGCCTTGGCACCCAGGTGCATCAGCAAGGTGGCGTCGCCGCCGTCGTCCAGAATCATGTTTGGCCCTTCGGTCTTGGAACCCTTGGGGCCAAACTCGAAGATGCGGTGCGTGTAGTCCCAGTAGTCCACCAGGGTTTCGCCCTTGTAGGCGAACACCGGTGTGCCCTGTTCGACCAGCGCGGCGGCGGCATGGTCTTGCGTGGAGAAGATGTTGCACGAGGCCCAGCGCACCTGCGCGCCCAGCGCCTGCAGGGTTTCGACCAGCACGCCGGTCTGAATCGTCATGTGCAGCGAGCCGGTGATGCGCGCGCCCTTCAAGGGCTGGCTCTTGGCGAACTCCTCGCGGATTGCCATCAAACCGGGCATCTCGGTCTGGGCGATGTTGAGTTCCTTGCGGCCCCAGGCGGCTAGCCCGAGGTCGGCAATGACGTAATCTTGTTTGGGGGTGGCAACGGCGCTCATGGCAGATTCCTTGGTTGGTTCCATACGGTTTCGAACAACCACTGACAGCCGGAGGACTTCGGGAAAGGCTCACCAACCAGAACAGTGGGTGAGCGCCGTTAGTGCGATGAGCTGAAAATTTCAAATCCAGCCATGCGGTCCGAGCCTCGTTCACGTGTCGGTGAACTGCAACGCTCCTCGGAAGCGCCAATTATACGAAGATGCGCGCCACTTGTGTCGCCTCGGTGGCAGACCGAAGCCGCGCCAGGTCGGACACTGGCTGGTCTGAAACCTTGCCGGTCAGACCACTTTGCGAAGCAAATGTGCTTTGACCCCAACTGGACTGAAGCCTTGTGGGTCAGACCACTTTGAGCAGCAAACGTGCTCTGACCCCAACCAATTAGGAGACTTTCATGGACATTCGGAACAAGGTCGCCATCGTGACCGGCGGCGCCAGCGGCATTGGGCGCAGCATTGCGCAGCGCTTTGCAGCGGACGGCGCGCGCGCGGTGGTGGTGGCCGACGTCAACCTTGAGCGTGCCGAAGACGTGGCGCGCGATATCAAGGGCCTGGCGGTGCGCTGCGACGTGAGCCAGGAGGCCGACATCCAGGCCTTGGTAGCGACCACCCGACAACACTACGGCCAAGTGGATGCCTACATCTCCAACGCCGGCATCCTGGGGCGCCTGGGCGGCTTCGAGCTGGAAGATCCGCTGTGGGACAAGATGTGGCAAATCCACGGCATGGCCCACGTATGGGCAGCGCGCGCCGTGGTGCCCGAGATGGTGGCGCGGGGTGAAGGCTTCTTCATGGTCACCGCCTCGGCCGCTGGATTGCTGACGATTGTCGAGTCTGCCCCCTACGCTGTCACCAAACATGCAGCGGTGGCGTTTGCCGAATGGCTGCGTATTGCCTATGGCCGCAAGGGTCTGCGCGTGTCCTGCCTGTGCCCACAATCGGTGCGGACCGATATGGTCCCCGGCGACGGTGGCTCGGCCTCGCATGACGGCATCATCTCACCCGAGGTGGTGGCACAGGAAGTGGTGACCACCATGCAGAACGAGCAGTTCCTGGTGCTGCCGCACCCCGAGGTGGCCCAGTACTTTCGCAACAAGGGGCAGGACTACGAGCGCTGGATTGGCGGCATGCAAAAGATGTACGCCCGCCACGCCGAGGCGCTCTAAGCGCAACTGCGTCGTTGCGAGCGCCGTCGTTCCCGTCATTGCGAGCGTAGCGCGGCAATCCATAGGTACAGGGGTCCTGGATTGCTTCACTTCGTTCGCAATGACGACCTGTGCATGGAAAGCGCCGTCGTTCCCGTCATTGCGAGCGAAGCGCGGCAATCCATCTTCGCGGGCACACCACGGTGGATTGCCGCGCTACGCTCGCAATGACGAGGTGAAATTGAGGCAGTTGCCCACACACCGCCCTGGTGATGACCGGAGGGCAGATAGCCACCTCCGATAAAATCGGCGCATCTGGGCGTACGCCCGCATGCGCCGCATCACATGGCAGGACGGGATTCACCGGGTTCTGAGCAGGGTGTGTGCCCGCCCTGACCCACCTTCTGGAACCCTTGTGTCGTATACCGCCGAAACCCGCCGCCGCCGCACCTTTGCCATCATTTCCCACCCCGACGCCGGCAAGACCACGCTGACCGAAAAGCTGTTGCTGTTCTCGGGCGCGATCCAGATCGCCGGCAGCGTGAAGGCGCGCAAGGCCACCCGCCACGCCACCAGCGACTGGATGGAGATCGAGAAACAACGCGGCATTTCGGTGGCCAGCTCGGTGATGCAAATGCTCTACCGCGACCATGTGATCAACCTGCTGGACACGCCCGGCCACAAAGACTTCTCGGAAGACACCTACCGCGTGCTGACCGCCGTGGACGCTGCCTTGATGGTGATTGACGCCGCCAACGGCGTGGAGGCGCAGACGCGCCGCCTGATCGAGGTTTGCCGCCAGCGCAACACCCCCATCATCACCTTCATCAACAAGATGGACCGCGAGGTGCGCGACCCGCTGGACATCATGGACGAGGTGGAGCGTGAACTGGGCATGCCCTGCGTGCCGATGACCTGGCCGGTTGGCCAGGGCAAGACCTTTGGCGGCATCATCAACCTGCGCACGCACACCATGTCGGTGTTCGAATCGGGTTCGGACCGTCGGCCGCAAGACTTTGACACCATGCCGCTAAGGGATCAAGGGGCCTTGCTCAAGCGTTTTGGCCATGAGTTCGAAACCGCCCTGGGCAGCATGGAGCTGGCCACCGGTGCCTCGCCCACCTGGGACCACGCGGCCTTTCTGGCGGGCAAACAGACCCCGGTCTTTTTTGGCTCGGGGGTGAACAACTTCGGTGTGATGGAAGTGCTTGATGCGCTGGTGGACCTGGCACCCTCGCCCCAGAGCCGCACCAGTTCGACCTTGGTCAACCGCCAGCCTGTCATCCGCGAAGTGCAGCCGGACGACGAAGCTTTCTCGGGCGTGGTGTTCAAGGTGCAGGCCAATATGGACCCCTCGCACCGGGACCGCATTGCCTTTGTGCGCATGGCCTCTGGCAAGTACACGCCCGGCATGAAACTGAAGGTGATGCGCACCAGCAAGGAGCTGCGTCCCACCAGCGTGGTGACCTTCATGAGCCAACGACGCGAAGCGGTCGAAGAGGCCTATGCCGGTGACATCGTGGGGTTTACCACCCATGGCGGCGTGCAACTGGGCGACACCATCACCGACGGCACGGTCACCCTGCAGTACACCGGGTTGCCCTTCTTCGCGCCCGAGCTGTTCATGACCGTGGTGCTGCGCAACCCGCTGCGCACCAAGCAGTTGCAGCAGGGCCTGGCGCAACTGGGTGAGGAAGGGGCGATCCAGGTGTTCCGTCCCGAGATGGGTGGCAACATGCTGCTCGGCGCGGTTGGTCAGTTGCAGTTTGAAGTGGTGCAGCACCGGCTCAAGGGTGAATACGACGCCGATATCCGGCTCGAGGGCAGCCAGTACACCGGCGCGCGCTGGATCACCGCCGACACACCGGCCGAGCTGACCACGTTCGTGCACGCCTACCCAGCGCGCATGGCACGTGACGCGGCCAACACGCTGGCCTTTCTGTGCACTTCGCCTTACGACGTGCGGCTGGCGCAGGAGCGCTTTCCGAAGATTCACTTCCATCCCTTGCGCGAGCATGCCGGCTTGACACTGCAATCGGCCAACTCGTGACGCTGATAACTCCAGTCATGCCGGTCTTCGTCATTGCGAGCGTAACTTCCCAGTCATTGCGAGCGCAGCGCGGCAATCCACGTTGGCGGCGCGCGGTCGTGGATTGCCGCGCTGCGCTCGCAATGACGAAGTTCTGCGCTCGCAATGACGGACTGTGTTGTCACGCATGATGAAGACGGCAATGACGGGCCTGCAGGCGCTGTCAAATTGGCCATTGGAGCAACGCAGCCGAATCGTCGGTGTGTTCACCGACATCGATGACACGTTGACTACCGATGGTGCGATCACGCCCGATGCGCTGGACGCGTTAACCGCCCTCAAAGCCGCCGGCCTGCACGTGGTGGCCATCACCGGACGGCCGATCGGATGGTGCGAGCCCTTCGCCAAAGGCGACGCCCAGCGCGGCATCGCGCCGTGGCCGCTGGACGCCGTGGTTGCCGAAAATGGGGCGGTCGCCTTCGCCATGGGTCAAACTGGCCTGCAAGGCTCATTGGGTGGACCTGACGCGCTATCAAAACTGTATCTGCAAGATGAGGCTACACGCCGCAGCAACTACCATCGTTTGCAGGCCGTGGCGCAACAGGTGTTGCACGCCATCCCTGGCACAACCTTGGCGCAAGACTCTGCGGGCCGCGAGACCGACATCGCCATCGACCACAGCGAGTTCGCCCACCTGTCAGCGGACCAGATTGACGCGGTGGTGGCGCTGATGCGCGCGGCCGGGTTGAACGCATCGGTCAGCAGCATCCACATCAACGGCTGGCTGGGGGCGCACAACAAGCTCATCGGTGCACAGTGGATCGTGGCGCAACTGTGGGGCCGCACTTTGTCCCACGAAATTGACCGCTGGGCTTTTGTGGGCGACTCCACCAACGACCAGGTCATGTTCGAGGCGTTCGACAACAGCGTCGGCGTGGCCAACATTCGACGCTTCGAGGCGGATCTGACCCACCCGCCGCGTTACATTGCGACTCACGAGCGCGGCGCAGGCTTCGCCGAAGTGGCCCGGGCCATTCTCGCGGCGCGCTGACCTCACTACCCTCGGACCCACCATGGCCACCAAATCAACCATCTACAAGGCCAGCCTGCAACTGGCCGACATTGACCACGCCTACTACGCCGACCACAACCTGACCTTGGCGCGCCATCCCAGCGAGACCGACGAGCGCATGATGGTGCGCCTGGCTGCCCTGGCCTTGCAGGCTTACAAGCTTCAGTCCGTCTGCAAAGGCGACGGCACCCTGGCCTTTGGCGCAGGCCTGTCGGACCCGGATGAGCCCGATGTCTGGCTGCGCGACTTCACCGGGCAAACGCGCCTGTGGATCGAAGTCGGGCAACCCGAGGACAAGCCGCTCATCAAGGCCTGCGGCAAGTCAGACGAAGTGGTGCTGTATTGCTTCAGCCACGCTGCCGACATATGGTGGCGCGGCATCGAGACCAAGCTGAGCCGCCCCCAAAACCTCAGTGTGTTTCGGCTGGCCACGGGCGTGTCGCAAGCCTTGGGCGCGCTGGCGGCGCGCAGCATGCAACTGCAGGCCACGATTCAGGATGGCACCTTGTTTCTGGGCGACGGCTCGAACACGGTCGAGGTGGAACCGCTGCGCTGGAAGTAGTCAGGGCGGCAGCTATTGGGCCGGTGGTATGCTCCAAAAACCATGAGACTACTAAGCAAATGGCTGCTTGCCGCAGCCGCCCTGCTGGCTGTGACCTACCTGTATGACGGCGTGCAGGTAAAGAGCTTCAGTGCGGCCCTGATCGCGGCGTTTGTAATCGGGCTGTTCAACACGATCCTGCGTCCGATCCTGGTGGTGTTGACGCTGCCGGTCACGGTGGTCACGCTCGGGCTGTTTTTGTTCGTGATCAATGCGCTGATGTTCTGGGCTGCCGCGAGTTTGCTCGACGGCTTTCATGTCAACGGCTTCGGTGCCGCGCTGCTGGGTTCACTCATCTACTCGGCCTTTGGCCTGGTCATCGACTCAGCGCTCGAGCGCCTGTTCCTTAAGAAGTAACTGCACCTCGCGCCGGCGCGTGTCGACGATCGAGGCCTCGACGTGGTCAACGCCTGAGGCCCGCACACCATCGCGCACCAAGGCTTGAGCGGCGTTGAAGCGATCCAGCGCCGCCTCATAGTCCAGCACCGCCACCTTGGCCTCTGCGCTGGCGCGCACACTGCGTAGCGTCTGCCCCTGCGCGGCATAGGCGCCAGACAGCAGCGTCCATGCCTGGGCATCGCGCGGATGCAGTACCACCCACTCCTGCAAACGCTCGGCAGCCAACGCTGCCTGCCCGGCTGCCATCCAGGCCTGGGTGGACAGCATGAGCCAGGGTCGGTCGGCCAGCGCCGTCGCCGTCGCCGGTGTACCCGACTGGCGCGGCGCCATGTTTGTCAGCAGGGCGACTGCCTTTGCCGCGTCCCCTTGGGCCAACACCAGCTCCGCGCGCAACAGCTCAATCAACCTCACGGCGGCCGGATCTGATATCGGCAAACGACCGAGTTGCTGAACATAGCTCAGTGCCAATGCCGGGTCCTGCAACTTGCTGGCCGCCAGCGCCGCCCCATAGAGGTTGGCGGCCTGGACTGACACAGGGCCCTTTTCGGTCGCCAATGGGTTCACCAGTGTCAGCCAGGCGCGCTGGGCGTCGACCGCCGTGTTGGACAGCACGCGCGCCCGGGCACTGAGCACGGCATGACTGACCGATTGGCTTGCACCATCGGGCGCGCGCGCACCTGGCGGCACGCGCGACTGCATGTCCGCCAACCGTTCAGTGGTCAGCGGGTGGCTGCGCAGATAGGGAAAAGCGCCGTTGTCATTGAGGCGCGACGATTGGCCAAGTTTGTCGAACATGGTGACAAAGCCGCTGGGATCAAAGCCTGCCTGAATGAGAATGCCGTGGCCAACCCGGTCCGCCTCGCGCTCCATGTCGCGCGAAAAGTTAAGCTGGCTCTGTGCGGCAACTGCTTGGCCGCCCACGATCACGGCATTCGCCGCGTTGGGATTCTTGGCGGCCACCAGGGCGCCCAGAATCATCGCCCCCATGAGCCAGGGCGCCTGCTGGCTTTGCTTGGTGATAAGCCGGGAGATGTGCCGTTGCGTAACGTGACTGAGTTCATGCGCCAGCACCGAGGCCAATTCGTCACGGCTGCTGACCGCCCCAACCAAGCCCAAATGCAAGCCCAGGTAGCCGCCAGGCAGCGCAAAGGCATTGATGCTGCGGTCGCGCCCCAGCATCACCTCCCAGGCAAAGCGCTGGTCCAGCTCGTCAGACAGGTCGCCGCGTGCGCGCGCGGCGGCCAGCAGCGGCTGCCAGATGCCCTGCACGTAGTCCACCAACACCGGGTCGTCGATGTAGTCCGGGTCCCGGTAGAGCTCCCGCGCGATGCGCTCGCCCAGGCGGCGCTCTGCGCTGCTGTTCATTTCGCCACCACTGCCCAGGGTGGGGAGCTGCCCGGCGGAAGCAGAGGGTGCAACGCTCGTCGGCGTCTGCGCCCAACCGGTCGATAGGCCGCTTGCCACCAAGACCGTCGCGATGGCACTAAGGGGAAGTTTCAAAACGAATCCAAGGGCATGAAGGCCACCACATCGCCGTTGGTGGGATCGAGAAACACCGTCCAGAAGGTCTTTCGCCCGACCAAGGGCAGGTAGACCAGTGACTCCGGCTTGCGGCCTTTGGCGGCAATGACGGCGTCGATGGCTGCCGCGTGGGCAGCGAAGCGCGCCTTCAGATCGGACACCGGTTTCGCTTCGCGTCGAATCTCGGCTGAGGCCGCCTCGTAAGGCTGCCACAGATCAGGGCGCGCACTGAGCGACCCGCCTCCCACCGCTGCCAAGGTGGCATCCATGCTCTCGCCACTGTCCTTGAAAGGTCGCAGGGATAAGAGCGTGGGCCCGGTCATGGGCAACGCGGTGATGCCAGTGGGCGTCTTGTCCAACAACTCAACCGGAATGTCGATAGCGTGAACCACCCGAAAGAGCTTGTATTCAAACACCAGATGCACCGGCCGCGCCACCCACACCGTCCACAAACCATAGCCCAGCGCCGCCAGCTGGATCAGCACCACGATGATCAGATCGCGCCGCAACTCCGTCCACGGCTTGGCGCGGTTAAACACCACCAAGGTGATCAACGGGCCCAAAATGACATCCACCGCAATCACGATCAAAAACAATTCCCGCCCCCCGGAAATCTCCCGGTAGGGGTAGGGATACCAAAGCCCGAAGACCAGCCACGCGGCCAAGGCCGCGATACACAAGCTCAATCCCAAATGAATACCGCTGGCGCGCAGCCGATCTTTCCAGTTTGAAGGTTTCTGCTCAAGCATGGTCGTATGATGTCCGAAGTTGATAAACGTTCTGTAAAGCAGTCAATTCATGAGCGCGCTGACCCATTTTGATTCACTCGGCCAGGCCCACATGGTCGATGTCGGCAGCAAGGCCAGCAGCCACCGTATCGGCATCGCCCGCGGGCAGATTGAAATGTTACCCGCCACGCTGGCCATTGTCCAAAGCGGCACGGCCAAAAAGGGTGACGTGCTGGGCATTGCCCGCGTTGCCGGCATCATGGCAGCCAAACGAACCAGCGACCTCATTCCGCTGTGCCACCCGTTGGCACTGACACGTGTCGCCATCGAATTCGAGACTGGCTTGGATGAAGCCGCCAACATGGGCCACGTCTCCTGCACCGCAACCGTCGAGACCGTCGGACCAACCGGCGTAGAGATGGAAGCCCTGACAGCGGTGCAAGTGGCCCTGTTGACCATTTACGACATGTGCAAGGCGGTTGACCGGGGGATGACGATCACCCAGGTCAAACTGTTGGAAAAACATGGTGGCAAATCGGGCAGCTACTGTGCGCCATGAGAACACTGCGTGGCCGCCTGCGTTCCGAGCTGGTTTGGCACCTGTTGGGTTTTGCCCTGATATCCGTGTTGGCAGTTTGGCTGTATTTCCCCTACCTCGAAAACCCGCTGGTTTTTGACGACACAAATCTCTTTCACACCGACATCCTGACAACAGCAGCGATTGCACCGTGGGAAGTCGGGATTCGTGGTCTGCCCTATTTCACTGTGGGATGGGTCGAGACACAGATTGGCAGCATGCAGGCGCATCGCTGGGTGAGTCTGGCACTGCACGTCCTTGTCGCTTACCAGATGTTCCGGTTTCTGGAAGAGTTGTTGGTTGCCAGCGAACCATTGCCACCGAGCCTGGCGGCAAATCTACTGCATGTGCGATGGATTGCAGGGTTGGTGGCCACGGCTTTCGTGTGCCACCCGGTGGCTGTCTACGGCGCAGGCTACCTGGTGCAGCGGACCATTGTGTTCGCTGCGCTGTTTGCCTTGCTTTGCCTTCGCGCATTGCTACAAGCGCTGGTCCAGAATCGACTCAGCCCAGCGGTCTGGGCGGCCGTTTGGGCTTCACTGTCAATTCTGTCGAAGCAGCATGCTGCTCTGCTCCCGATCGCGGCGCTCGCTTTGATTCCAGTGGTTGGGCGGTGGTCACGAGACACCGTCAGAACAGGCTCGGTGTTCCTGCTTCTTTGCCTTCCGGCCATGTTGTTGGCCGTGCTGACCAGCCTCTCCGTGGTGGGACAGGTTTACGAGTCATCGATCAAAGACCTTGAAACCGAGTTGTATTCGTTGCCCCAATTTTTGAATGGGTATGAAAAGTGGCTGTTGTCTGCGTCTACTCAGGCCAGGCTCTTTTTGGCATATTGGCAGCAGTGGTTGTGGCCTGATCCTGGGCTTATGTCAGCCGACCTGCGGGTAGATTTTCTTCGCCCGTGGACCCATCAGAGCGCCTGGGCTTGGATCATCGGTTTTCTGTCGCTGCCAGTCTTGGCAACGGCCTGGTCGGTGCGAACACACCATGCGAGGCTGGTGGCATTTGCGCTGACCTTCGCGTGTGTTCTATTCTTGGTGGAACTAGCGTCTGTACGGTTTCAGGAACCCTACGTACTTTATCGAAGCTACTTGTGGGCAATCGGCTACTGCACGTTTGTGGCGGCATTGGCTTACCGACTGCCCCCGAGAGTTGGCATTGGCATCTTGGTCCTTGTTATTCCCCTTCTGTTTTTTCAGTCGTTGGGAAGATTGGACACGTTTCGCTCCAAATTGGCACTTTGGGATGACGCCGCGGCCAAACTGCCAAAGCTTGAAATTGCCGGTTCAAGTCGAATCCTGTTCAACCGCGGCGGAGAGCGTTTTCGCTCAGGCCAGCCTGACGGCGCTATGGAAGACATCAATCAAGCAATCCGCCTGAATCCTCCAAATGGCCGTTTTCGCGTTGCGCGTGCCGTTGCCTTGCTCGGACAAGGCCGTGCTGGCGAGGCGCTTGCGGACCTAGAGGCTGCCAGACGCTCGATCCCAACCGATCCCCATCTACTCTACGTGCGATCGCGCGCTTTGCGGGCGCTTGGTAGACTGGATGAGGCCGATGTCTCACTTCTCGAGGCGGCACGGCAAGGCAGTTTTCCGGCGAAATACGAAATCGCGCGCAAGCGCTCTCCCACTGGCGACGTCACCGTCAACTTGCGGGATGATCCTCCCTGAATCGCAACCGGACTGCGAAGAGCGAGGAGCGCGAAACTCGCGAGGATTTTGCACGTTGCTTGGCGCGATGAATGCGCGCCGATATCAAGGACCGACGGGAAACGGCGCTTTATGCAGTACCGGGTACTGGCCTTGTCCCAGGTCTGCCCATCGCTTCCGAGCTAAGCTACACGCGCGGCGTGGGTGCATGCTGCATAGTCGACGGAGCGCCTGGGTTGCCGCAATCGGTTGACCGTTGACCGCCAGGGCGAGCGCATACTTGAACATACCAGAGGAGTGGCCAAATCTGCCCGAAACCAAGCGCATCCACTCAAGTTCGTTCGCCGTCATGCCGGGCCGTGCGTCCGTTCTCGAGAACCGCATCAATTCGCTGAGCTGGGTCAACAGGACAGCGGTGGGCAACTCATCGCGCATAGGTTCACCGATGGTCGCCTCCTGAAATCTCAAGTTTCGCCAATCCCGCTCCCAAAGTGGGTACTCGAGACTGACTTTGACGAGCAGTGTGCACCCCATGGCCAGTACGAACATCAGCGCCGACTTCTGGACACGATGATTCAATCTGGCGCACAGCAGATCGACGCTTGAGGGATACCGGGCCGATAGAGAGCCCATCAATAACCCAACCGGCAACAGGAAGTAGGCGTAGTTGAGCGGATACTCGACCATAGCGTGACTGAAGACGATGCCCACCGTAACGAGGCTCGGCCACGCAGACGAGTCTTGACATCGGCGCGTCTGCCAGACCGCCCATGCAGCCAAGCCCGCGATAGCAACCAGCCCCACAGGCAAACCGTTCCACAGGAGCAGGTCCAATGGCAAGCTGTGCGAACTATAAAAGAAGCTGAACGTGGGCGCGAAGTCCAACGCGGTGGCAGTTTGCGCAAAGCCAATTTGATTCCAGCCATATCCAACCCAGGGGCTGCGGCAAATTGCCTCCAGCATGGAGTGCCAATAAATTGAACGGATTCCCGGTGAATCCAGACGATTGACTGCGGTCTGGACGTCTGAAGCAAGCAGCAACACTTCGTTGAGGGCGGGCCAGGAAAGACTGCCAATAAAAAAGCAAGCGGTGAGGCCAATCGCCACGATGGGATGGGTTCGCAACTCGCACCGTCGACGCATCAAAAGGTAGGCTGGCCACAGCCAAGCCAAGGCCAGCACAATGGTGCGCGATCCCGTCATGACCAAACCGAGCGTCAAAAACAGCACGCCGATCACAGCCACGCGCGCGCTTATCTGCCGGGCTTCAAACAGGGCCACATGTGCCGTTACACCCATCAACAGCAAAGTAGCCAATTGGTTCGGTTGTGCCAGATTGCCAAAAACCCTGCCGCCGGGCGGCAGATCCGCGCCATAGATGCCCAGCAGGTCAAGCTGCAACCACTGCTGCAGGGCAACGCCAAGGGACAGGTGACCCGCCACGGCAAGTGCGGCCCACATAGGCCCCAGAACAGCAGCCGGCGCAGTCCCCTCCAGGGCGGGCGTGATCAGCCTTGCTCCGGCAAGCGCCGCGAGAGCGAACCCAGTCAGATAGAGGATGGCCATCCAGCCATCCCCGCTGAATGCAATCTGTCCTGCAACCGTTTGAAGTAGGGCAACGGCAGCCAGGAGCAGCCCCCCAACTGAAATCGCCGGCAGTGGGCCGCCGCGAAGGCCGGCCCAAATTATGATGGGCACAAAAGCAACTGCTGCCACTAGTTCACTGTGGAAGCTCAACCAGGGCGGGTAGTGGTTGGGTACCAGGAACGCCACTGTCAGCGCGAATGCGGTCCATTGAAGCAAACTGGTTCGAATCGGCATGGGTGGCAGCATCACGCGCGCATCGACAGCAAACCTACAAATTCATGGCGCCCATACATCATGCTGTTCGGAGGTAAGCGGTTTCTAGTGCTGCGAATGCTTGTTTGATAGGCAGGTATTCAAGCAAAACGGCGCGTCCAAGACGCGCCGTTTTCTTTCTCGAGGTTGTATCAGATCGTCAAAATAACCCGAGATCAATGGGGATTAACCGCGGCAAGAACCTGGCAAATACTTCGCTGGCATCGTGCCGGGAGCGCAAACCCACTTGAAGACGGGTACGTTGACATCAGTTGTACCAATTGCAGTTGTCGCATTCAAATAAGGCGTCATCGTGATGGTCTTGCTGGCCGCTTGATTGAGGGACGTATTGGCACTGGTGCTGACAGTGATTACCCCGACGTTGCTAGTCTTGATACTGAGAACATAGAGCGTGGGCTCACTGCCAGCGGTGTCGTTCGTGTTTTGCTCACAGCCCCAAGCGTTGGCAGCTGGGTTGGTAGTGCTGGAGTTGCTCTGAATGGTCTCGGTAATACTGGTGCGACATTGGGAGGCAGCCAAAATAGCCTCAGATACTTTCGCACGGACGGTGTAGTCCTGGTACGCAGGCAGCGCAACGGCGGCCAAAATACCGATGATCGCGACCACGATCATCAGTTCGATCAGGGTAAAACCCTGTTGCAGAGAACGTTTCATGGGAAACTCCTTGGGTTAAAGAAATGGAAGAGACGATTCACTACAGCATGATCCGTGCCAGCCTTGGTGAGTGCGCGGCATAGCGCCCCCTGACCAGTTTCCCACCCAAATCGGCAACGCATACCCTTTGTTGCAGATTCCGGAGCGGGGCGACGACATTTTTGTCACGCCATATGTGTCACTTGATACAAACCTGTCTGACCATTTTGATGTCCGTCAGCCCCATCATGATCTTTTTTCGTGATCCAGCCGCCCACAACGGCTCTACTGCCAGATGTGTTTAAGACACCGTCAATAGCCTTGGCGCGCACCATCCCAAATTGCCTCCATCCTTTGAAGCAAGGCCGGCGCAATGCTGCCATGGCCGCGTGCCAGTTGTAGGGCCTGACTCATGCCGTCACTGAGTTTGTCCACCACTGCGCCGGGGTCTTGCACGCCACATATGTCGCGGCCAAATTTCTCCAAGTCCTTGCGCGCAGGATAGCTTCGGGCGGGCGACCGGTCGCCACTGCGTTGGCCGCGCCGCAGCTTAAGGGCCATGGTGTGGTCCACCGTCTCGATGCCGCCAGGGCGCTCATAGGTATAAAGGGTGGTTGTGACTTGGTCGTAGAGGGGGCTCAACCATACGCTGGGCGCGTCACCTGGGCTGAGCTCGTTATACAGAACCCCAAAGTTCTTCAGGTGTGCGTCGCCATTACGCAAGAGCACGCTAAGCGCCAGAAAGTCGAAAAATTCGCTCAGCGCGGCGGGGGCGTCGGTGCATACGAGTTGCAGGGCGCTGGCAACATCTTCATAGCTACCAATGTACTTGCGGCTGCTCAGGCGGTCGCGCACGCGCAGTTGCATGACGGCCGCGATGTCTTCGAAGCCAAGGCGCTGAGTAGGCGTCCACCAGTTCTTCAAACATTGCGGCGCTACGTCCGCCGCGCAACAGGTCTTGCCGGGACACACTGGCGGGAGCTTCAGTTGGTGGCGCGCCAGGCAGGCTGTACCCCAAACGGCCAATGCCTCCCGAACCCATGAGAGCCAGGAGGTGCATTTTGGAGAGCGCAAATTTGGGATATCGATCCAGGATGCGATCAAATAGGTAGCCTTCGGGCAGATTCATGTCCAGCGCGGCAAACAAATCGCCATCCTGGAAAACGCGCTCGCTTGCTGGCAGGCCCAGCCCCACGAAACGCTGCGCACCCGGCTCATACACCAGTTGGTAGACCGACTGCTTGAGCAATGCGGCCGTAGCTTGACCGGCGACGCTGATCTGCAACTCTTTAAGCCGTTCGGGCCAGTTCACTCGCCATCCTCTGCATGCAGGTGGGCAAACGCCCTTTGCAATGCCTGAACATGGAGCCCGGGGCTAAGGCCGGCATCGTCACTTAATACAAACCTGTCGCACCATTTTGATGTCCGTGAGCCCCATCATGATCTTTTCCATGCCGTCCATCTTGAGGGTGCGCATGCCGCCTTCGACCGCTGCCGCGAAGACCTCCGCCACGCGGGCGCGCTCCTGGATCAGCTTTTTGATCGGGTCATCGGCAATCAGTAGCTCGTGCAGGCCGATGCGGCCCTTGTAGCCGGTCTTGTTACATTTGTCGCAGCCCACTGCCCGGTAGAACTTGAGCTGGCCGCCGTCGCCATAGCTGCTGGCCCAGCCATCCACCAGGTTTTGCATCTCGCCGTCGTAGTCGGCCTTCCAGGCGGACGAATGCCGCAGTTCTTCGGCGTATTCCACCGCGAAGCGACGCAACTCGGTGTTGTCCGGTACGTACCCTTCCTTGCAGTCGCACAGCTTTTTGGCCAGCCGCTGCGCCAGGATGCCAAGCAAAGCGTCGGCAAAGTTGAACGGGTCCATGCCCATGTCCAGCAGACGGGTGATCGATTCGGGCGCTGAATTGGTGTGCAGGGTGGAGAACACCAGGTGGCCGGTCAGCGACGCCTCCACACCCATCGCCACGGTCTCTTTGTCGCGTGACTCGCCAACCATGATGATGTCGGGGTCGGCGCGCAGAAAGGCCCGCATCACCAAGGCGAAGTCTATGCCCGCCTTGCGGTTGATCTGCACTTGCCGCAAACCCTTCTGGGTGATTTCCACCGGATCCTCGGCGGTCCAGATTTTGGTGTCTGGCGTGTTGAGGTGCTTCAGGATGGAGTGCAGCGTGGTGGTCTTGCCGGAACCGGTGGGGCCACAGACGTAGAACAGGCCGTAGGGTTTTTCCACGGTTCGGATCACCCGCTCTTTGTTGTGCGGCGTCAGGCCCAGCTTGTCCAAGGGGATGGGCTCGCCAGCGGCCAGAATCCGCATCACCACGTCTTCCACGCCGCCGGCCGAAGGAATGGTGGCCACACGCAGCTCAATGTCCAGCGGGCCGTACTTCTTGAACTTGATCTTGCCGTCCTGCGGCTTGCGACGCTCTGAGATGTCCAGATCGCACATGATCTTGAGGCGCGTGACCATCGCTTGACGAAAGTGTGCTGGCACTTCGATGTAGGGCATCAAGGTGCCGTCAATGCGAAAGCGAATGCCGGTTTTGAGCTTGCCCGGCATCGGCTCGATGTGGATGTCGGACGCCTTCTGGTTGTTTGCGTCGATGATCACTTTATTGACGAACTTGACCAACTCGTTGTCGGCCGCCGCCGACTCCAGTGAGTCATCGTTGATCAGGTCCTCAATCGGCGTGTCCATGTCGGCCAGCAGTTGGTCAATGGAGCCACCCTCCACACCGGCGCCAAAGAGCTGCGCCAGTGTTTCCTGAAACTCGGTCTGCGTGGTTACCCGGTAGGCGAACTTGGTCATGCGCTGGAACACCTGCGGCACCACCCGGGAGCCCCGAACCGCCTCGGGGTCGACGCACATGATGACCAGCCCCTCTGGCGATTCTTCGAGCGGAATCCATCCCTGCTCTTCCAAAAAATCGCGCTTGAGCGGGCCGTGCAGCATCTCGGAGCGAATGCGCCCGGAGTTGAACGGCTCATACGGCACCCGGAAGAACTTGGACAGGGAGGGGCCGATCTGGGCCGGTCGTACTTTGTAGTGCGCCATCAGCACATGCTCGACGGCCTTGCCATTGGTGCGTGCCTCGTGCAGGCATTGCTCCAGCTCTGCCGCGCTCATGACGCCATCCGCCACCAAGCGGTCGTACTTGGTTGCCTTGCTGCGCAGCCCATCCTCGGCCTTTTGGACACGTTGTCTGATCGCCGTGGCCAGCGTTTTGCAGAGCTGGGTCACACCCTCGACTTCGAGCCCACTGAACGGCTGGTCATTCTTGTTGTTGATGACCTGCAACACACCATGCAGCACGTCGCCCCCAACAATGGGGGCTGCCAGCATCTGACGCGTGCGATAGCCCGAGCGCTTGTCGACTTCTTTCAGGAAGGTCAGCGCGGGGTGAATCTTTAAGTGCTTCCTCGTCATAGACATCGGCCAAATTGACGAGCTCGCGGCTGAAGGCAGCGTAGCCTGCAATGCTCTGGGGCGTGATCGGCAGTCTGAGGTCGCGACTGCTGTTGAGCCCGGTCTTGATCTTCGACACAATGGACGATTGATCCTCGCTGACCGCGTACAGCGTAAGCCGGTCCGCATTGAGCAATTTGCAGATGTCGGGACTCACGTCGAGCATGATCTGGTCAAGGTTCTCGGTGTCGTGAATCCGTGCCGTGACCTGCTGCAATTGCTTGTAGAACAGGGCTTCGAATGTCAGCCCGCGCTTGTCGGCGGGCAATTTTTGCGACTCAAAGAACGCTTGCTCGGAACTGCGGTCCGCAGCGCCAGGCTTCAAAACCGCGCTCACAGCAAAAACTCCTGCCCGGCGCGCAGCCACCGGATGTCGTGCGTGACGTTGGGACCCGTCACTGCCGTCTGGTCGAAGCGCTGAATCTCAGCCATGATCATTTCAGTCTCGGCGGGTTTGGTATGCGTGATGTAGATGGGGAAACGCTTGTCCTTGGCAATCAGGTCAAGCTCATCGGCCAGAACCATCGGTGACAGATGAAGGCTGCGCTTGGCCAAGTCTTTCTCGCGGTTGCTAAAGGCAGTCTCGATGACCAGCATCGACACGTCCAGCTGATTGATTCTGCGCCAGAACGCCGGATTGCGTTCCGTGTCGCCGGAGAAAACCCAACAGCCCCCACCGGTTGTGATGGCGTAAGCGCAAGCGGGCACGGTGTGAACCGCCGGCAGAACCTCAATGGCCTTGCCGGCCAGGTGCAAGGTGTCGCCCACCTGGTGTTCATGAAAACTCACAAACGGGGCCTCCGGCAACGGAATGCGGCTGAAGTCTGGCCAGATGACGTCATTGAATATGTGAACCTTCAATGCTTCAATGGTTCCGGCCAAGGCATGGATCTGCAACGGTGTGGGGCGACTGCTGCCAATGGTGTCAACCATCAGCGGCAGGGCCGCGATGTGGTCAAGGTGGGAATGGGTCAGGATGACATGGTTGATATTGCGCATTTCGGCAAGCGTCAGATCCCCCACGCCAGTGCCGGCATCGACCAGCACGTCATCGTCGACCAGAAACGACGTGGTCCGGCAATCCTTCGCGATTGCGCCAGAGCAGCCGAGTACACGTACTTTCATCGCCGCTCCTACTTCGTTTCAAAATTCGTTGCGCCATCCCATTTTGGATCAAAGGGCAACAAACGCATAGAGGCGACGCGCTCGGAATAGAGCTGATAGAGGTACTTTTTCGCGTTCATACGCAATAGATTAAGCATCAGAATGTCGGACTGCTCCCAATCCTGGGACCGGTAGGCCTTCAAAAAGGACGTCCAGGTCTTGATTTCCTGACCCTGTGCCGTAGAAAGTTCATCCGCGCGCGCAATCGGGCAAAAGATCGAAACCGCCTGGTCCTTGCCCTTGACGCGTACCTTGTCCAACTCGGCCCAAGCGAACTGCGGCACCAGCTTACGCGTGGATTCGCTCACCACGGCATCGACCCCATATATGCGCGACAGGCCTTCCAGCCTGGAGCCGAGGTTAACCGCGTCGCCGATAACGGTGTACGCACGCCGGATATCGGAACCCATGTTCCCCACGCACATGACGCCGGTGTTGACACCCACACCAACACCAATTTCAGGCAGACCCCGGGCCCGATGGTCCTGATTTAGCACGCCAACAGCCTGAGCGATCTCCATGGCCGTTTTTACAGCTAGGTAAGGATGATCAGGGTTCTCCACCGGCGCACCCCAAAAAGCCATGACACAGTCGCCCATGTACTTGTCAATAGTGCCTCGATTGCCTTGAATGACTTGCGTCAGACGACTGAAGACTTCATTGAGCAACGCCTGCACTTGAGTCGGCTCCAGGTTCTCCGACAGCTTGGTGAACCCGCGCATATCACAAAATAGGACAGTCATCTCCTTGCTGCGGGCCGTCATGCTGTAGCGGTCCGGGTCCTTCACCATCTCGTCAACCAGCTCGGGCGGCACGTAGGTTCCGAACAAGTGGGCCAGCTCACGCTTGGACCGACTCTCGACAAAATAGCCATAACTCATGTTCAGCGCAAATGCGGTGGCCACCATCACCAAGGCCGAGGCCAGGGGAAGCACCAGCCGATGGGCGCCATACAGCCAGAAGTTCAGACCAACCACTGCCATCACAACCGCGACGCTGATCAACACCGCTCGCGGCGCGGACACCAGCGGCAGCGTCACAGCCAGCAGCAGGCCAGCGATCAGCAAAACGGCGACCTCATAGCCAAGGGCATAGTCCGGGGCCACGAACACTCGGTTGTCTAGCAAACCGGACAGCACGTTCGCATTGGCCTCCACACCGGGGTAGGCCTGCCCCACTGGCGTCGTGCGCAGGTCCAGCAGTCCTGGCGCGGTGGTGCCCAACAGAACGACTTTTCCTCTCAGGCTGCCGTCTGAAATCCGGCGCGCCAAGACATCAGCGGCGGAAACATAGCGAAACGATCCGCCCTTGACTCCTCCCGGCCCCCGGTAGGGGATCAGAATGGCGCCACGTTTGTCGACGGGAATGGCATGAACCTTGCCGCCCTGGTTGAGCAGAATGTTCTCAAGCCCGTGTGCGTTGCGGCTCAGGTAGCGCTCCTTGGAGAATTCGGCGATCACCGTAGGCGAACCCGCCATCATCCGAAACATGGCCAACGACAGGGATTGGTGAAACTGGTCCTTGACTTCCGCAACCAGGGGAATGGTCCGAACCACGCCATCGGCTTCCGCGATCGTGTTGAAGAAACCAGCCACGGGTGCCGCTCGCACCAAGGGTTCAATATTGGCGCCAAAACCGTTGAAGGAGGTAAAGACCGGTGCGCGGCCCTGCAAGACATCCTGCCCCATGACCGGCGGCGGCAACACGCCAGAGGTTCGTCCCTCACGGTCGCTGGTAACGTAGTAACCCAACACCACCGGGCGCTTGCTCAGTGCGGCGGCAAACACCGCGTCGTAGTCGAGTGACCCGCGCAAGGCATTGAGCTTCTCGGCAAATGCCGGGAACTCCCGAAGCTCGTTCTGCGACAGGGCAGTGAGTTGCTTCAAGCCGGAACTGTCATCGGGTTCAGCAAAGACAACGTCGAAACCAAGCAATGCAATCTGCTGTTGGTCGAAGAGTTCATCGGTCAACGCGGCGAGCTTGTTGCGGCTCCACGGCCATCGGCCCACCTCGGCGAGGCTCTTCTCGTCAAGGTCGACGATGACGATTCGCTCGTCCAATGTGCCCGGCATGGTGGCACGCAAGCGGGCGTCATAAATGATGTTTTCCAGATGCTGGAGCACATCCAATCTGACCGCGCCAGCCGCATGCAGCAAGGCAAACGCCAGCGGCAGCAAGGTCACCGCAATGCGGCGCCAATGCTTCAGAAGGGTTTCCATGGCGCCCTCCTGCCTAGTCGCCTGATCATGACAAACAGGCTTAAAGGCTTGCTCTAGCTATGGATAAATTGCATTTGAGTCCCGGCCAACTCAATCACATCACCATTCTTCAGTGCGACCGGGTCGGTCCCAACCGGCGATCCGTTGAGTGTGGGCTTGGCCACGCCTTCAACATGGTGTACCACGAAGGCTTGCTGGCGACGCGTGATCGCGGCCACCGCCACCCCGGGTTTGCCGATGGTGGTGACCACTTTGGTCAGGGGCACTTCGCGGCCCGCTGCGGCGCCTGACAGGACCTTGATGGCGGCCTGCACAACCGCCAGGCCGGTTGAGTCACCCGACAGACTGGATTGGAACTCGGATGGGCGCGCGCTCGAAATCGGGCCCAATCCCCCAGCGCCCGGCTTGAAAATCATGGTTTTTTCGTAACCCGGCGCGGAATCGGTCTCGTATTTGATCCGGTACTTGCCAACCTCAATACTGTCGCCACTTTGCAACAGTTGCTTCTTGATGGCCTTGCCGTTGACGTAGGTGCCGTTGGTGCTGTTGAGGTCTTCCAGATGCACCTCATTGCCGTTCATCTGCAGAACCGCATGCTCTCCACTGACCGCCAGATTGTCAATCACGATATCGTTATACGGGCGTCGGCCCAAGGTGGTCCGGTCCTTTGTCAACTGGACTTCCTTGATAACCACTCCGTCGATCGATACGATCATTTTCGGCATGACCGACTCCTGTTCCTGTAATTGGATTTTGAGAATTGCATCAGATTACTACTTTCCAAGCAATCTGGATATTAAACCGCGCTTTTCGGACTCCGCTGTAACTTGCACCACCATAACTGTAATATTGTCCCGCCCACCGTTGTCGTTGGCGGCGCCAACCATCAGTTCACACCGATGCTCCAGCGTTCCTTCGCCCCGGATGATTTGGGCAATGGTGGCATCGTCCACCATGTCGGACAACCCGTCCGAGCACATCAAGTAAAGATCCCCAACCTCGACCTGGTGCTCGTTGAGCTCCAGCATGACACCATCCTCGACGCCCAAGGCGCGGGTGACCAGATTCTTGTTGGCCGACAGCGCCGCCTGGGCTGGCGTCAGCAGACCAGCATCAATCTGCTCTTGAAGCAAGGAATGGTCCTTGGTGATCTGCAACAGCACGCCGCCACGAAAACGGTAACAACGTGAATCGCCGATGTGCCCCAACAACAATCGGCCGTCCTGAAAGACGCTCACCACCAGTGTGGTGCCCATCCCGGCGTAATGCGGGTTGGAATTGGCCGCATTGAAGATGGACAGGTTGGCGTTATCGACGCAGATCTCCATCGCCCGCCTGATTTCACGAACGCTGGCGGACCTACCGGCCTCGGCCAGCCAGCGACTCAGCTCCGACTTGATGAAGGCGGTTGCCATCCCGCTGGCAATCTCACCTGCGTTGTAGCCCCCCATACCATCGGCCAGGACACCGAGTCGAACACTGTCATCAAAGGCGACGGCATCCTCGTTGTTGTCCCTGGCTCGGCCGGGATCAGATTTGGCGCAAAAGGTAAAAATCATTTTTTGAGGCTAAATCTCGATATCCGTACCGCCGCGCTTCGGTTCGTCCAACTTAGGGTCGGTGCTGCGCGGCGAAACTGCCTTGACTGGCCCCGCGGGAAACCCTGGTACGGTGGCCGCAAACCCGGCGTCCTTTTCGTTGCGCCGATTTGCAGGCCTCATCATATCCACGCCAATGCCGGGCACGGTGGCCGCAAAGACTGCGGTCTTCTCACTGGCTGCCGGGCTGGGTCCGTTCGGGACTGTCGCTTTGGGCCTTGGTTCGACCGCCGGCTGATCCAGAAACGCCGCCATCACGCCACGCAAATCCGCTGCGAACTGATCGCCACTTTGGTAGCGGGCCTCAGGACGCTTGCTCAACGACAAGGCGACCAACTTGGCCAGCTTCTCCGGCAAGTCCGTGCGGACGGTCCGAATGTCAGGAGCCGGGTCGTTGGCGATTTTGTACATCAACTCCGCCATCGAGTCGCCACGAAACGGCAACACGCCCGTGAGCATCTGAAACATCATTACCGCAAGTGAATACAGGTCGGAGCGCCCGTCCACCTTCTTGCCCGCAAGTTGTTCGGGTGACATGAAGCTGGGGGTTCCCAGTACCAGCCCGGTCTTGGTCTTGCTTGAATCAGTGATTCGGGCGATGCCAAAGTCGGTAACCTTGACGGTGTCACTATCGGCCTCGTACATGATGTTGGCCGGCTTGATGTCTCGATGCACCACATTTTGTCGGTGCGCGTAGGCCAGCGCTTCGGCCACGCGGGCCACGATCGACAGCACCCGAGGTACCGCAAGCAGTTGCCCCTCCCTGCAATAGTCCACCAGATCCTTGCCCTTGAGGAACTCCATGGCGATGTAGGCCAAATCGTGCTCTTCACCCGCATCGAATATTGTCACGATGTTCTGGTGCTGCAGGCGCCCCGCCGTTTCCGCCTCGCGAAAGAAGCGCTCTCGTGCATCGACCAGTTCGTCGCCATCAAACTCTTCGCTCAGGGCCATGGTCTTGATTGCCACCACGCGGCCAATCTTGGGATCTTTACCCAAGTACACCACACCCATGGCGCCCTTTCCAAGCTCCCGGTCGATCTGGTAGCGGCCCAACATCGGCTTGGCGACCGCCCCCCCATCGAGCAGCATGGTGCCCCCGGCGTGCGAGCTGCCGCCACCTAGCATGACCGTTTCGGAGAGGTTCTTGACCCGATTGAGCTTGGTCTTCAGGTCTTTGTAGTCCTTGTTATAGGCGGCCATGTGCTCATACACAGCCTGCGCCTTGTTGAACTGGCGCTTGCGCTCAAAATCCAGCGCGAGGTTGTAGAGGTTTCCCATCACCGGCTCATCCATGGGTACCCGGCGAAACCGGTCAAACGCCATGTCGAGCTGGCCCTGTCCCTGCAAAGCCAGGCCCATCATCCGGTTGGTCTCGGCCGACTCCTCGTCCGCTTTGACCTTGCCAGCCTCGGTCATCAAGAATCGCTTGGTGGTCAGCCCCAGGTGGCCAATCACCAGCAGGCTTGCCGGAAAAATCATCTTGAACCACACGGCGGCGCCGGACAACAGCCCGAACTCGGTGCCCAACAGGGCTGCAAAAAGGACCAAGGTTATGACTGCGGCCGGTCCGGCCGACAAGCGCGGCAAGCCGACCAACAGGTAGCCAAGGATCAGCAGAAAGACCGCGATCAGGCCCGGGCCCACCCAAGCTGGCTGAACAATGAAATGTTCGTTCAGAATGCTGGAGGTGACGTGCGCCATGGTCTCCGCAGGCGTCAGGCCAGGGTTGCCTGGCACCGGAAAGTGGGTACCAACACCGGCGGCGGTGGCGCCGATGATGACAATCTTACCCGCGTACTTGGCAGCCGGTATCTTGCCGGTGAGGACGTCGTAGAACGAGTCGATGGGAAACGCAGGCTTGCCTTCGCGGCTCCTGTAGAACTGCGGCAACATGACGGCAGTCTCGTCGGTTCGAATCCGCAGCTTGCCTATTTGCACCGATTCGGGCGCATTGAGCTTGACATCCGTCGTCGCCAGGTTGAGGGTTTTGATCGCGGCGAGCAAGGACAACGAAGGCACGGCCTTGCCATAGTAGTTGACCAGCAGCGCCTCCGAGCGCACCGCACCATCGCTGTCTGGCAACGGGTTCAGGTGGCCAACACCGGCCGCTGCCGAGCCAATTGCATCAATGGGTTGCTGCGATTTGGTCACTGCCACCGAGTAGCCTTTGTTCTCGTCCAGCGCACTTCTCAGCGCAAAGGCGGGCAGCGCGCCGTCGGCATTGCCCACCGGCTCGCCCGGCACAAAAAACGACGGAATCAACACGTTGCCCGCATTCTTCATGCTGCGGGCCAGCACCGCGTCGGTATCGAGTGCCGTCTCGGCGTCGGTGATAACTTTGAGCAATTGCTCCTCGAGCGGGCCGATAGCCTGCGTGGGGTCGCTTGGCTTGCTCAGCACGGCCTTCATCTGGCGGATGAAGGTCAACCCCCGATCGACCTGTGGCTCGAAGAAAAATACCGAATGGACGATGGTCTTGGCTTGGGCCGCCGCCAACTGATCGATGAGTTTGGCGTGAACGTCTCGGGGCCAGGGCCAGCGGCCAATGTTGGCAATGCTCTGGTCGTCAATCGCGACCACGGCGATTCGATCAGACGGTTGGCGCGAGGTGCTGGTGCTGGCGAAGTCGTAGAAGCGCCGCTCCAGCGTGCCGAATATATCCGTGGAAACGTGCAGCGCCAGGACCGCCAACACAATCAGCAGACCCGCAAACCAATCGGCACGCCACAACTGATTTTTCTTGGATGATGGTGAAACTGCCACTGCCGCCTTCGCCCCGGATACAGACCTGGTTGTGGACAACCACTGCCGTGCACGCCTCGACATGAAACGGCACGGTTCAAGAGTTGATACGAAGTTGCGACGTTAGCAGACCACGCACACCGCGACAAGGGACTTGTTCACACGTGAATGTCTTTTTTTTTCCACTTCTGCGTCGGCACACGCACAGATCAGCCGCTCAGCGGCCGGCCTCCTCAGCAGGCGCGGCCGCCCGACTGGCCAACAACTTACCCATTGCGAACACCATGAGAGCACCCGCCGCCCCCAGCCCATAGCTCCAAAGCTTGGTTTGCGGAACCCACTGCACCACGGCAGGATCGGTCTGCGCCATGGTGCCCGCAATCCAGCCAAGCAGCATGCCACCAATGGTAATGATGATCGGAAACCGGTCCATCAGCTTGAGAACCAGTTGGCTGCCCCCAATGATGATGGGAATACTGACCAACAAGCCGAAGATGACCAGCGGCATCTGGTGCGAGGTGCCTGCGCCGGTCGCGGCCCCGGCGATGGCAATAACGTTGTCGATACTCATGACCAGGTCCGCCACGATGACAGTTTTGACGGCTGCCCAGAGCTTGTCACTACCTTGGATGTTGGCGTGCCCATCCTCGTCCTGTGGAACCAGCAGCTTGACGCCGATCCAGATCAACAGCGCCGCGCCGATCAGCTTCAAGTAGGGCACTTGGAGCAGCGTCAAAGCAAAGCCGATCAGAATGACCCGCAGCACAATCGCCCCAGCGGTACCCCACAGAATGCCCTTGGTGCGCTGATGCGGGGGCAATTGTCGGCAAGCCAACGCGATTACCACGGCGTTGTCACCACCCAGCAAGATGTCGATCATGATGATCTGACCGACGGCGATCCAAAAATCCGCGCTTTGCAGCATTTCCATCAGCAACTCTCCAGTTCATTAAATGAAAGAAGCGCTCACAGCCTGGAGCCGTGAGCGCTTCTTGCCCATGACCGAAAGTGTAGCGATCAATTAAGCATGACGTCGACTGTGGAAGTACGTACACAGCGGCATCGACGCCGCCGTCCAGTGCGAGCCTTGAGACTAATGGGCAAGTGTAGCGCTGAGGCCGCCGCCGCTTGCCAAGTGCTTACAGCATCGCCTTAAGCAGCTTGGCCATCTCAGACGGATTGCGCGTGATCTTGAAGCCACACTCTTCCATCACGGCCAGCTTGGCATCCGCAGTGTCAGCGCCGCCTGATATCAGCGCACCCGCATGGCCCATGCGCTTGCCGGCCGGTGCGGTGACCCCCGCGATAAAACCGACAATGGGCTTCTTCATGTTGGCCTGGCACCAGCGGGCTGCCTCGGCTTCGTCGGGTCCACCGATCTCGCCAATCATGATCACGGCATCCGTGTTGGGATCTTCGTTGAACAAACGCATCACATCGATGTGCTTGAGGCCGTTGATGGGGTCGCCTCCAATGCCGACCGCACTGGACTGACCCAGACCGATTTCGGTTAATTGCGCCACCGCTTCATAGGTCAGCGTGCCGGAACGGCTGACCACGCCGATGCGACCCTTGCGATGGATGTGGCCGGGCATGATCCCGATTTTGATCTCGTCGGGAGTGATCAGGCCAGGGCAGTTAGGGCCGAGCAACAGGGTCTTCTTGCCGCCTGCGGCGACCCGAGCTTTCATCTTGTTGCGCACTTCGAGCATGTCACGCACCGGAATGCCCTCGGTGATGCAGATCGCCAAATCCAGATCGGCTTCGACGGCTTCCCAGATGGCGGCCGCGGCGCCCGCTGGCGGCACGTAGATTACCGAGACGGTAGCGCCAGTCTGACCGGCAGCTTCCTTGACCGAGGCGTAGATCGGGATGTCAAAAATCTTCTCGCCAGCTTTCTTAGGGTTCACGCCGGCGACAAAGCAGTTCTTGCCGTTGGCGTATTCCTGGCACTTCTCGGTGTGGAACTGGCCGGTCTTGCCGGTAATGCCCTGGGTGATGACGCGGGTGTCTTTATTGATGAGGATCGACATGATTTATTCCTGAAGTGATGAGGGCAGGCCCGAGCTGTGGTGCAGTCCGTGGCGTACCCCGCAAGGTCTCACGCTGCCGCTTTGACAGCAGCAACCACTTTTTGGGCCGCATCGGCCATGGTGTCGGCGCTGATGATGGGCAGGCCGGACTCGGCCAGCATTTTCTTGCCCATATCCTCGTTGGTACCCTTCATGCGCACTACCAGCGGCACATTCAAGTTGGTCGCCTTGCAGGCGGTGATGATGCCAGTGGCGATGGTGTCGCACTTCATGATGCCACCGAAAATGTTCACCAGAATCGCCTTGACCTTTTCGTTCTTCAACATGATCTTGAAGGCTTCGGTCACCTTCTCCGGCGTCGCGCCGCCACCCACATCGAGAAAGTTGGCGGGTTCCGCGCCAAACAGTTTGATCGTGTCCATGGTCGCCATGGCCAGACCGGCGCCGTTAACCAGGCAGCCAATGTTGCCGTCCAGGCTGATGTAAGCCAAGTCGAATTTGCTGGCTTCAACTTCGGCCGGGTCTTCTTCATCCAGATCACGGTACGCCACGATCTCGGGATGACGGAAGAGCGCGTTGGCGTCGAAGTTGAACTTGGCGTCCAGGGCCTTGATATTGCCGTTGCCTTCCAGGATCAGGGGGTTGATTTCAACCAGGGACGCATCGGTGTCCATGTAGCACTTGTAGACTTTTTGCAGCACATCCACGGCCTGCGCCGTCGAGGCGGCCGGTACGCCAATCGCGTCGGAGAGCCGTCTGGCTTGGGCGTCGGTCAGACCGAGGGCCGGGTCGACGATTTCGGTAATGATTTTTTCCGGCGTGTCGTGCGCCACGCCTTCGATGTCCATGCCGCCCTCGCTGGAAACAATCATCGCGACGCGCTGCGACGCTCGGTCGGTCACGGCTGACACGTAGTACTCTTTCTTGATGTCGGCGCCGTCTTCGATCAGCAGGCGGCGAACTTTCTGACCGCCCGGGCCAGTCTGGTGCGTGACCAGCTGCATGCCCAGAATCTCACCAGCGAGTTTACGCACTTCATCGATGGAGCGTGCCAGCTTGACACCGCCACCTTTGCCACGGCCACCCGCATGAATCTGCGCCTTGACCACCCAGACCGGGCCGCCCAGTTTTTGTGCCGCTTCAACGGCCTCTTGAACAGTGAAGGCGGCAATGCCACGCGGCACCGGCACACCAAATTGGCGCAAGATTTCCTTGCCTTGGTACTCGTGTATCTTCATAGGTCTCAATCAGTTGAGGACAGAGCTGGCTCACTGCGCTTAGCTGCGGTCTGTCCCACAAGGTTTCAGGGATGGATACTACTGATCCGGCCACGACGCTGGGCGGGCGTTTGCGGCAGGCACTGGACAACGCAGCCGCCAAATGTATCATGTTGCAACGCACCAAACTTTTGTCTAACTTACAGGCGCAGCCAGACGGGACCCAGCATGTACAAGGTATTCATTGACGGCGAAGCAGGCACCACCGGGCTGCAGATCCGCGAACGCCTGGCGCTGATGCCTGCCATCGAAGTGGTCAGCATTGCGCCGGAATTGCGCAAGGACCCGGATGCCAAACGCGCCCTGATGGCGGCAGTCGACTTGGTCATCCTGTGCCTGCACGACGATGCGGCAGTAGCCTCCGTGGCCATGATCGACGAGATCGATCGCCACTCTGGTGGCCAGTCGCCCAAGATCATTGACGCCTCGACCGCACATCGCACCAAGCCTGGATGGGTCTATGGCTTTGCGGAGTTGTGCGCCACGCAGCAGCAAGCCATCGTCGAGGCACGGCGGGTCGCCAATCCTGGCTGCTACGCCACCGGCGCCATCGCCCTGATCCGGCCCTTGGTGGACGCCGGACTGATTCCGGCCGATCTTGCCTTGTGCCTCCCCTCGGTCAGCGGCTATTCGGGTGGCGGACGCAGCATGATCGAGGCCTACGAGCAGGGGCACGCGCCGGCCTTCGAAACCTATGGCCTGGGCCTCAAGCACAAGCACATCCCGGAGATCATGCGCTACACCGGCTTGAGCCGCCGGCCCCTGTTCATCCCGTCGGTTGGCAACTTCAAGCAAGGCATGCTGGTGCAATTGCCGCTGCATCTGGACCAGTTGCCGGGCAAGCCGTCGGCGCAGGACCTGCACGACGCGCTGCAGCGCCACTATGCAGGCAGTGAGTGGGTCACCGTGGAGCCCGCCGGGACCGACGGCAAGCTGGACGCCATCGCCCTACAAGACACCAACAGAATGGAACTGCGTGTGTTCGCCAACCATGGCCCGGACGATGATTTCCGCCATGCCGTGCTGATCGCGCGTCTGGACAATCTGGGCAAGGGCGCCAGCGGCGCCGCTGTGCAGAACTTGCAACTGATGCTGGGGCTTTAGATCTCAGATGATTGTGGTCGGCAGACAGCTGCCAATGACTTCAGTCGTCGTCCGAGCCCGACACGACGCGCCGAATCGTATCGCCATCGAAGCCCCGGCTGGCCAGAAAACGCATGTGTTTGGCACGTTCGGCGGCATCCAGCGGCGGGGCGCCAAACTTCTTGCGCCAGAGCTCGCGAGCACGGCTTAGATCGCTCTGGCGTAGCTGATCAACCGCTTGGGCAACCGCCTCGGGCTCCAGGCCCTTGGCCTGCAGTTCCTGGCGAATGCGTGAGGCGCCGAACTTGGCAGAACGGCGATGGACGATCGACTCGAGCGCACGCTGCTCGCTGATGAAGCCCTTGGCCTGCAGTTCATCAAGCACAGGGGCCAACGTCCCTGCGACCTGCTCGAAGGGCTGAAGCTTGCGCTGCAACTCGGCGCGCGAATGCTCACGCGTTGACAGCAGCCGCAAGGCGCGGCCCTTGAGGGAAGGTGGGGGTGCAGTCATGGCCAGGGCAGCGCCGGGGGCTACGGATCAGGTTGTTGCCCGAGCCAGGTCGCTGCGACTCAGTCGCCCTTCTTGCCCTTGGCGGGTGCTGCCAATTCGGTGCCAACTGCCTCGGGCAGCAGCGGAATACCAAGTGACTCGCGCACCTTGTTCTCAATCTCGTGGGAAAGCTGCGGGTTCTCACGCAGGAATTCGCGCGCATTGTCCCGGCCCTGGCCGATCTTCTCGCCGTTGTAGGCGTACCAGGCACCAGACTTCTCCAGGATGCGCGCGTTCACCCCCATGTCGATGATCTCGCCATGGCGGCTGATACCCTCGCCAAACAGGATGTCGAATTCCGCAGTCTTGAACGGTGGCGCCACCTTGTTCTTGACCACCTTGACCTTGGTCTCGTTGCCAATGGCTTCCTCGCCCTTCTTGATGGTGCCGGTGCGGCGAATGTCCAGCCGCACCGAGGCGTAGAACTTGAGCGCATTGCCGCCGGTGGTGGTCTCCGGAGAGCCAAACATCACGCCAATCTTCATGCGAATCTGGTTGATGAAGATCACCATGCAATTAGTCTTCTTGATGTGGGCGGTGAGTTTGCGCAGGGCCTGGCTCATCAGGCGTGCTTGCAGGCCGGGGAGGGAATCGCCCATCTCGCCTTCCAGCTCGGCCTTGGGTGTGAGGGCTGCAACCGAGTCCACCACAATCAGATCGACCGCGCCGGAGCGCACCAAGCTGTCCACGATCTCAAGCGCCTGTTCACCCGTGTCAGGCTGGCTGATCAACAAATCCTGCAGGTTGACACCCAGCTTTTGCGCGTACTGGATGTCCAGCGCGTGCTCGGCATCCACAAACGCGCACTGTCCGCCCAGTTTTTGCATTTCGGCGATCACCTGCAGGGTCAGCGTGGTCTTGCCTGACGATTCCGGACCGTAGATCTCGACCACCCGACCGCGCGGCAAACCACCCACACCGAGCGCAATGTCCAGTCCCAGGGAGCCGGTGGAGACCACCTGAATGTCCTCGATCACCTCGCCCTCACCCAGGCGCATGATGGTGCCCTTGCCAAACTGCTTCTCGATCTGGGCCAGTGCCACCTGCAGGGCCTTGGCCTTTTCGCTGGCGGCTGCGCTTAGGTTCTTGACGGGTGCGTCCATGAAAATCTCCTGTTGAATCAATGGGTTGGGCTCAGGGCAACCGCTGCAATTAATGACAGGCTGGATGCTTGAACAGTAGTTTACTCGCGAAGTCTGGATTCATGTTCTCGATATTTAGTCAATTTGATTTACTATTTACCCCATGTCGACGATCAATGCAAACCACGGGTGGCGCCACACGCACATGGGCGATTTGATGCGCCGCTCGCTCAAACGCTTCGATGTGCGTGTGCTCAAGCTGATGTCCCACGACGAGACGGTACCGCTGGCGCTGTCCAACCTGGCAGCCAGGGGACAACTCACCGCTGCGCACGTCCAGATCACGCGGCACCTGCCGGTGCGTGGCGCGCGCCTGACCGAACTGGCCACGCGTGCGGGCGTCACCAAGCAGGCCATGGGCAAGCTGGTTGACCAGTGCGAGGCCTGGGGCCTGGTGCATCGTTCACCCGACCGGTTGGATGCTCGGGCACAGACCATCGAGTTCACTGTCATCGGCCAGGCGTGGCTTGGCGCCTTTGAACGGGCGGTGGCTCAGGCAGAGCACGAAATGCGCCAGGCCATTGGCCAGGAAGTCGTCACCGTGATCGCCTTGGGCCTGGAGGCCTATGTCGCGTGAATACCCGCACCTGGGCCGGCCGCATCACGCCTTTCGCGCGGACGCCTAGAATCGGAAAAAACGCGGCCGAAAACTCGACGCAACCCAGGAGACAGACATGCGAATTCTGATTGCCGAAGATGATCAGGTGTTAGCCGACGGCCTGATGCGCACGCTGCGCGGTTCGGGCGCTGCCGTGGACCACGTAGCCAATGGCACCGAGGCCGACGCCGCGCTGATGACCAACACGGAATTTGACCTGCTGATTCTGGACCTTGGCCTGCCCAAGATGCACGGCCTGGAGGTGCTGAAGAAACTTCGCGCACGTGGCTCCTCGCTGCCGGTGCTGATCCTGACCGCTGCCGACAGCGTGGACGAACGCGTCAAAGGGCTTGACTATGGCGCCGACGACTACATGGCCAAGCCTTTTAGCCTGCAGGAGCTGGAAGCCCGGGTACGCGCCCTCAGCCGCCGCGGCATGGGATCAGCCAGCAGCATGATCAAGCACGGGCCCCTGGTCTATGACCAGTCTGGCCGAGTGGCCACCATTGACGGCGTGATGGTCGACCTGTCCGCGCGTGAACTCGGACTGCTCGAAGTGCTGCTGCAGCGCGCCGGACGACTGGTGAGCAAGGATCAATTGGTGGAACGCCTGTGTGAATGGGGCGAGGAAGTCAGCAACAACGCCATCGAGGTCTACATCCACCGCCTGCGCAAGAAGATCGAAAAAGGCCCGATTCGCATCGCCACGGTGCGCGGGCTGGGCTACTGCCTCGAGAAGATCCCAGGCTAAACCTTTGAAACTCTTCCAGCGCGAGCAACGCTCCCTGTTCGGGGAGATCCTGGACTGGATGCTCACGCCGCTGCTCTTGCTGTGGCCGGTCAGTTTGGTGCTCACCTGGCTGGTGGCACAGGGCATTGCCGGCAAGCCCTTTGACCGCGCCCTCGAGTACAACGTGGCGGCGCTGGCGCAATTCCTGACCGTGAAACAAAACAAGGTGCAATTCAACCTGCCCCTGCCCGCGCGGGAGCTGCTGCGCGCCGACGACAGCGACACCGTGTACTACCAGGTCCTCGGACTGCGCGGCGAGTTCCTGAGCGGCGAACGCGACCTGCCCCCACCGCCCGACGAAGAGAAGGTGGTGGTTGGCGAAGTGCGCCTGCGCGACGACGAAGTGCGCGGTGTCGCGGTCAAGGTCGCCTACATGTGGGTCCGATTGGAACTGCCCGACGCCAAGCCGGCCCTGATCCAGGTGGCCGAAACACTCGACAAGCGCTCGATCCTGGCCACCGAGATCACCAAGGGCGTGATGCTGCCGCAATTCGTGATTCTGCCGCTGGCGGTGCTGCTGGTCTGGCTGGCCCTGGTGCAGGCGATCAAGCCACTCAACGAACTGGAAGAGCGAATCCGCGCTCGCAAGCCCGATGATTTGAGCCCGATCGAGGCCGAAGTGGTTCCATTGGAAGTCGCACCCCTGGTGGCGTCGGTCAACGACCTGCTGATGCGCCTGAAGGAGTCGATCGCCACACAAAAGCGCTTCCTGGCGGACGCCGCCCACCAACTCAAGACGCCCCTGGCGGGCTTGCGCATGCAGGCAGATCTGGCGCAACGCGAGGGCGCCAATACCGACGAACTCAAGCAGTCGCTGCGCCAAATCGGGCGCTCCAGCATTCGTGCCACCCACACCGTCAACCAGCTCCTGGCACTGGCCAGGGCCGAAAGCAGCGGCGCGGCGATGAGCCGCCAGCCTTGCGATCTGGCCGCGTTAACCATGGACGTGGTGCAAGACAGCGTACCGCGGGCGATTGAAAGGCGCATCGATCTGGGCTACGAGGGCGCCCTGCCCGGCGCCGTCGGCGGGCAACTCAGCGGCAACCCGACCCTGCTCAAAGAACTGATTCGCAACCTGGTGGACAACGCCATCAACTACACGCCATCAAGCCCATCGAACCCTGGTGTCATCACCGCACGCGTACTCGCCGATCCGTTCAGCGGCACGCTCGTTTTGCAGGTGGAAGACTCCGGGCCAGGTATTGCGCTGGCCGAGCGTGAGCTGGTGTTCCAGCCGTTCTACCGTGCTCTGGGCAACGAGGCCGACGGTTCGGGGCTGGGCTTGCCCATCGTCATTGAGATCGCCCAGCACCATCAGGCCGTGGTCAGCGTCGAAGACGCCAAACCGGGCCAAACACCTCCTGGCGCGCGGTTCAATGTGCGCTTCAGAGTCGAGGCGGGCAGTGGCGAGGCGACTGAACTAAGGGCACGGTCGTAGCGGCTTGTCGCCCAATGCCGGTCTGATTTCGTCCAGCCGGGCGCGCAAGGCATCGTCCACCGACGCCAAGCGCAGCGCGCTACCTTGTACTGCCTCGCGCAACTGCACAACCTTGGCGGTTCGGACTCCGCGCTTGACCAGCTCAGACAGCGCGGCATTGGCATCGGACGCCACGTCATAGCCGCCAAGTGACAAACCGGGCTCCAGCTTGGGGTCGCCAATGGGTTCCGGTTTGAGGTTGAGCGAGGCCAGCTCGGTGCGCTTCTTGCTGGCCGCCTCCGCGCTGGAGAACTTGCCCATGTAGACAATCCAGCGCCCGGGCTCGCTGGATCGCTCCAAGGTCCACGAACCAACCGGCAGTGTGCGCTCCAGTGCGGTGCGCAAGGCCGCGCTGCGTTCGTCGTCAAACAAGCCAGCCACCAGACACTCGGGGGGTTTGGAAGGGACCCGCGCGACCGACTCAGACCGGCGCAACTCCTCGGGCGCAAGCAAGCGCCAGGCCTCCGGGCGCACCTGCTGCGCCAGACGCTGTGGCTCGCGCTGCTCGGTGGGGGAAAAGCCGTAGGCCCGCAGCAGCCCCTGCGACCACGCGTAGTAAAGACCATTGATCAGCAGTAAGAGCAGAACGGCAAATCGCAACATGAACAACAACGCAATGTTGACCCGATCTGGTCAAATATTCTCGTAGTCGGGCGGACGCAAGGGCCGCACGCTGACTTCCGAGCTGGTAACCCTCCTCAAACCCTGCGCAGTATGCACCAGCAAGGCGCCACACTCATCCACGCCTTGGGCCGTGCCCGTCATGCCATCGCTAAGCGTGACCGCCACGCCAGCCAAGGCGTCGCATCGGTTGAAACGGTCCTTGAACGGACCAAAACCAGTTGCCTCGAAGGCCTTCACCGTGCGCACCAAGGGTGCCGCCAGCAGGCCTAGCGCCGCCTGGGCGGTGATGCCGGAAATGACTTCTCCCAGCCACGCGGCCGGGACCGAGAAGTCACCTGACTTCGGATCGGTCACATTGACGCCCACCCCGATCACGGCGTAACGAAGCTCCCCAAAACTCGCCGTCTCGATCAGGATGCCGGCCAATTTGCGGTCGCGCCACCACACGTCATTGGGCCACTTCAATCGCACATCGGGGTGCAGGCTGTGCGCGATGCTGGTCCCCACCGCCAGGGACAGGCCCGACCAATCCGCTGGCGACAGGACCAGACCGACGGAGAAGGTGAGGGCCGGCACCATGGCACCTGCGGCCCCGCCGACACCACTTTGCCACTGGCGCCCCAAGCGGCCACGCCCTGCGGTTTGATGCTCGGCCAGCAGCAGCACCGGCTCAAGCCGCCCGGCGCGCGCGCGACGCATCAGCTCGGTGTTGGTGGAGTCTGTCTCCGGCAGGATTTCCACACTGAAACCCGGCAGCAGCGGCTCGACCGACTGCCAAATCGCCTCGGCCTGCCAACGTGCCGTCATCGCGCCATCTCAGTGTTCATCGCTTTGCGCGCTTGGGCGCGAGCAAGGTGCCCCGGCAATCCTGGGCACCGCACCAGCACGGGTACTCGGCCTTGAGCTTGGGTGTGTAGCGCTCATCGATGATCAAGCCATAGTCGTAATGGAGCTCCTCACCGGCGGCGATATTGCGCAGCGCCTTGATGAACACCCGCCCATCCTGCTCATCGGCCTCGCAATTGGGGTCGCAGGAATGGTTGATCCATCGCGACGAGTTGCCGCCCACCTTGGCGTCGATCACACGCGTTTCGTCGATGTGAAAATAAAAGGTGTGGTTGGGGTCGGAGGGGTCGTGAGGATGGCGCGCCTGTGCTTCAGGCCAGCTGACGATCTCACCCACATACTCGATGATGGTCTCGCCTTCTGCGATGTCCTGCACCGCAAAAACGCCTTTGCCATGCACGCCAGAGCGACGGGTTTGAATGCGGCGACTGCGGGCTGATGGCGGTATCTTGGACACGATGTAAAAAAATTTGGTATGGTGAACTCGTATGGGCGCGTGTGTGCGCGCTCACGTAGGTGTGCGTGCGCCTGTGCGCACGCGAGAAAGTGGATTGTAGTCAGATGAAAAACGTAGTTCTCAATAAGACACTGGTTATTGCCGAGAAGCCCTCCGTTGCGCAAGACATCGTGCGTGCGCTCACGCCGCTGGCTGGCAAGTTCGAAAAACACGACGAGTATTTTGAAAGCGACACCTATGTCGTCTCCAGTGCCGTGGGCCATCTCGTGGAAATCCAGGCGCCGGACGAATTCGATGTCAAACGCGGGAAATGGAGCTTTGCCCATTTGCCGGTGATCCCACCGCACTTTGACCTCAAGCCGGTGGACAAGACCAAGACCCGGCTCAATGCCGTGGTCAAACTGGCCAAGCGCAAGGACGTGGACAAACTGATCAACGCCTGTGACGCGGGCCGCGAGGGCGAATTAATCTTCCGCCTGATTGAGCAGTATGCCTTCGGCAGCGAAGATGCCGCACCAGCTCGCGCCAAGACGCAACGCAAGCCGGTGTCAAGGCTGTGGCTGCAGTCCATGACGCCGCAAGCCATTCGCGACGGCTTTGGCGCCCTGCGCACCGACAAGCAAATGCAACCCCTGGCCGACGCGGCACGTTGTCGTTCCGAGGCCGACTGGTTGGTGGGCATCAACGGCACGCGCGCCATGACCGCGTTCAACTCGCGTGATGGCGGTTTCTTCCTGACCACGGTGGGCCGGGTGCAAACACCCACCCTATCGGTGGTGGTGGAACGCGAAGAGCAGATCCGCAAGTTCATCAGCCGTGACTACTGGGAAATCCACGCATCCTTTGGCGCCCAGGCTGGCGAATACCCCGCCAAATGGTTCAACCCCGCGCATAAAAAAGACGCCGACGACGCCGAGAAAAGGGCCGACCGCGTCTGGACCCAGCGCGAAGCACAAGCCATTGCCGACGCCGTGCGTGGCCAACAGGCTACCGTCACCGAAGAAAGCAAGCCCACCACACAAGCCTCGCCCCTACTGTTTGACCTGACCAGCCTGCAGCGGGAGGCCAATGGCAAATTCGGCTACAGCGCCAAGACCACGCTGCAAATCGCCCAAAGCCTGTACGAGCGGCACAAGGCCCTGACGTACCCGCGTACCGATTCGCGCAACCTGCCCGAAGACTATGTGCCCGTGGTCAAGGACACCTTTGCCATGCTCTCTGAGAGCGGCATGAAGCACCTGGCACCGTTTGCGGCCCAGGCGGTCAAGGGCGGTTATGTGAAACCGACCAAACGCGTGTTCGACAACGCCAAGGTCAGCGATCACTTTGCCATCATCCCCACGCTGCAGGCACCCCACGGCCTGAGTGAAGCCGAACAGAAGATTTATGACCTGGTGGTGCGCCGCTTCCTGGCGGTGTTTTTCCCCAGCGCCGAATACCAGGTGACCACCCGAATCACCTATGTAGCCGGGCGGGGGGGGGCCCGGGGGGCCCCTGGGGGCAGCGAACCACACGAAGTGGGGAGCGTGGGGGCCATGTCCAGCCACAACTTCAAGACCGAAGGCAAGGTGCTGGTCAAGCCGGGCTGGCTGGCCATTTACGGCAAGGAAGCGGCTGACGAGGTGGCAGACGCCAAGGACGGCGACAAGGGCCAGAGCCTGGTGCCGGTGCAGCCCGGCGAGAAAGTCAGGACCGAAACCGTGGACCCCAAGGGCCTCAGGACCAAGCCCCCAGCCCGCTACTCCGAAGCCACGCTGCTGGGTGCCATGGAAGGCGCCGGCAAGACCGTGGAAGACGACGAGCTGCGCGAAGCCATGCAGGAAAAAGGCCTGGGCACGCCCGCCACCCGCTCCAGCATCATTGAAGGCTTGATTGCCGAGAAGTACATGCTGCGCGAAGGCCGCGAGCTGATTCCCACCGCCAAGGCCTTCCAGCTGATGACGCTCTTGCGTGGCCTGGACGTGCAAGAGCTGTCCAAAGCCGAGCTCACCGGCGAGTGGGAATACAAGCTGGCGCAGATGGAACAGGGCAAGATGAGCCGCGAATCCTTTATGGCCGAGATTGCCGCCATGACCGAGCGCATGGTCAAAAAGGCCAAGGAATACGACCGCGACACCATCCCTGGCGACTACGCCACGCTGGCCGCACCCTGCCCCAACTGCGGCGGCATCGTCAAGGAGAACTACCGCCGCTACACCTGCACCGGAAAGACTGGCACTGAAGACGGTTGCGGCTTTTCGTTCGGCAAGACACCTGCCGGGCGTACCTTCGAGGTGGCCGAGGTGGAGCTGTTTCTGCGCGACAGAAAGATTGGTCCGTTGGACGGCTTCCGCTCCAAGGCCGGCTGGCCCTTCACTGCCGAGATGGTCATCAAGTTCGACGAAGAAACCAAGAACTACAAGCTGGAATTCGACTTCGGCGACGACAAAAAGGGTGAGGAAAGCGGGGAGCTTATCGACTTCTCCGCCCAGGAGTCTCTCGGCGCCTGCCCGAAGTGCGGCGCTGGAACCGGCAATGCCACGGGCGGCAGGGTCTTTGAGCACGGCAAGAACTACGTCTGCGACAAGTCCGTGCCCACCCTGGCGCAGCCCACGCCCAGCTGCGACTTCAAGACCGGCCAGATCATTCTGCAGCAGCCGATCGAGCGCACGCAGATGCACAAGCTGCTGAGCACTGGCAAGACCGACCTGTTGGACAAGTTTGTGTCCATGCGCACCCGACGCGCCTTCAAGGCCATGTTGGCGTGGGACGCCGAAGCCGGCAAGGTCAACTTCGAGTTTGCACCCAGCAAATTCCCGCCGCGCAAGACGGCAGTACCCGCAAAGAAGACCGCCACGCGCGCAGCTTCTGCGGGCGCTGTCGCAACCAAGGCGCCTGCCAAGACGACTGCGCCGCGGGCCGCCGCCAAGACCGTCAAGCCCAAGGCCCCGCGCAAGACCACGGCCGCCAGCGGCAAGCTGCCCAGCGCCGAGTTGGCCGCCGTGATTGGTGCCGGTCCGGTGGCGCGCACCGAGGTCATCAAAAAGCTATGGGACTACATCAAGGCAAACGGCTTGCAGGATGCCACCAACAAGCGCGCCATCAACGCCGACGCCAAGCTGCTCGCTGTCTTTGGCAAGCCACAGGTCACGATGTTCGAGCTGGCAGGCATCGCAGGCAAGCACCTGAGCTAAACACAGGCGCCGCCGGCGCATCAATGCACGAACTTGCCGTCGCGCCCGATGATGGTGAGATCGGTGTAGCTCGAGCCCTGGTGGTCCTGGTTGCTGTAGCTGACGGTGAAGCCGCCCAGGTTCAGGTTCTTGATACTCTCCAGCGCGGTGATCAGCGCCTCGCGGGTTGGCGTCTTGCCAGCGCGCCGCAAACCCTCGACAAACACCCGCGCGGTCAGGTAGCCCTCCATGCTGGAGAAGTCGAAGTCTTTCTGCCCGGACTCCGTCATGTGCTGCTGGTACTCACGCGCGATCGCAGAGGACGGCGTGTAGGGGAAGGGAACCACTTGTGAAATCACCACGCCTTGCCCGACGTTGCCAAGCTCGTCGGCCAGGGCCTTGGAGCCCACAAAGCTGACGTTGAAGAACTGCCCCCCGTAGCCTTTGCCACGAGCCTGCTTGATGAAGGCGGCGCAGGACTTGTAGGCACTGATCTGAACCACCGCTTCGGGCTCCACTTTGAGAATATCGTCCAGCGCCTTGGCCACATCAACGCTGTTTCGCTCGACCGTGCTGATGGCAGTGGGTTTGAGCTGTCGCTTGGCCAGCGCCCGCGTCACGCCTTCCAGGCCGGCTTGGCCATAGGCGTCATTCTGATAGAACACCGCGATCTTCTTGACACCCATGCTGGTGAGGTGCTGCACCATGCGTTCAGTTTCGTCAAAGTAGCTGGCGCGCACATGGAACACCTGCCGGTTGAACGGCTCGCGCAAAGCCTGCGCCCCCGTGAACATTCCCACCAGCGGCACCTTTGCTTCGGTCAGGATTGGCACGGCCGCCAAGCCGGTCGGGGTTCCAACCGAACCGATCAAGGCAAACACCTTGTCCTCGCTGATCAGCGCCTTGACCGCCGCTGCCGATTTGACGGGCTCGTAGCCGTCGTCCCGCGTCATCAGCTTCAACTGGCGGCCGTGAACCCCGCCCTGGGCGTTGACCGCCGAGAAATAAGCCGCAATCCCCACTTGCATGCGTTGGCCCAATTGCGCGGCGGGCCCGCTGATCGCAGCGAACTGCCCAACCAGCACCTGCTTGTCGCTGACGCCTTCCTGCGCCGTTGCCCAGGAAGAAGCGACCAAGGCGGCCGCCACAACCAGTCGTTGATAAAACATCGAAACGCTCCCGTTAATCTATTCCCAAAACGATAGCGCATTTTCCTGATTGCTTTTGGTTTGCGACCCCTATCGCAGCTGCGGTCCCCCAAGATCGCAGCCCGCGCCGCGTCGGCGGCAACCGGCTGCGCGACCCCGCCATCGTGAGCAACCCGAGTTGGCCTGCAAGGACGGTCATCCTGCGACAATCAGCCCCCTGGTTCAACTCTCGACAACACTTCGCATGAAAACTGTTCTACGCATCGCCACGCTCGCCGCAGCACTGTCCACCTTAACCCTGGCCTGGGCCGCCGACCCGGTGGCTGCTGCCGCCGCCAAGGAAGAAGGCGCCGTGGTAACCGCCAGCGGCCTGGTCTACCGCTCCCTCAAAGACGGCAACGGCGCCAGCCCCACCGCCAGCGACAAGGTCAAGGTGCATTACCGCGGCACTTTCCCCGATGGACGGGAGTTCGACAGCTCCTACAAGCGCAATGAAGCCATCGAGTTCCCCTTGAGCGGCGTCATCAAGTGCTGGACCGAAGGCGTGCAGCGCATGAAGATCGGCGGCAAGGCCAAGCTGACCTGCCCCGCCTCCATCGCTTATGGCGAACGTGGTGCCGGTGGCGTGATTCCGCCCAATGCCACCTTGCTGTTTGAAGTCGAACTGCTGGGCATCAACGGCAAGTAGCCAGTCTGGGCTGCGCCCACACCTGACCTGGCAATGCGGCGCCAACAAGGCGACGCGGCGATTACTGCAGGAAGCCCAGAAGAAAGCGTCGTGTCAGCGCGTTGCCAGCGCCGCCTGGTGCATCGCCTTCAGGCGGACGCGCTGCAGTTTGCCGGTCGCAGTCAAGGGCAGCGCCTCCACCCAGTGGACCCATCGCGGGCGCCGGTAAGCGGGCAATGCCGCCATGCCCGTGTCGATGCGCTGCGCCGCCATGCACTGCTGGCCCGCAGCAGCTTGCACCAGCAGGGACAGGGCCGTCAGCCCTTCGTCGGTCGCAACGCCAATGACGGCAAGCTGCAGCACACTCGCCCCCGCTGCCTGGCTTAGCGCCTGCTCCACCCACAGTGTGCTGACCCAGCGGCCACTGATTTTGAGCAGGTCGTCGTTGCGCCCGGCAAACTCCAGTGAGCCATCTTCGCGGCGCAGGAACATGTCGCCCGGGCAGTACCAACCGTCCTCAAATCCATCGGCCTGCGCCTCGGGGCGCTTCCAGTAGCCCAGTGCCACGGTGCCACTGCGCAGCCAGATGCGCCGCGGCAGGGCTGGGTCGGCGTCGGGCGCGAAGCGCACCTCGGTGCCGGGTGTGGGCTGCAGCAGGCCCTGATCGTTCTGGCTGTAGAGCATCAGGCACAGCGTCTCGGAGGTGCCGTAGCCACTGACGATGTCGACCCCGCTAGCCGCGCGCCAGGCACTGCGCACCGCACCCGGCAGCGACTCACCGGCCGAGACAAAGTGCCGAACCCCCTGTCCCGCGAATCGCTGCGCCACGCCGTTTTGCAGCATGCGGCTGTACAGCGTGGGCACGCAGAACACAATCGTCGGGCGGTGCCGCAGCACCATCGCCAACACACGCTCGGGCTCCGGCCACTGGCGGTCCAGAATCACCGTGGCGCCGGCACGCAGTCCGGCCAGCAGGCTGTTGCCCAAGGCGTAGGCAAAGAACAGTTTGGAACTGGCATACAGCCGGTCGGCGGCCGTGAGCCCCATCACGCCAGCAGCAAACGAATGCGCCTGCAGGACCACGCGCTGGGCATGCACCACGCCCTTGGAGGCGCCGGTAGTGCCCGAGGTGCCAATCCACAGCGCCGGCGCCTCGGCGTCCTGCAGCAGCGGCTCAATCTCGCCAGCCTGGCCAACGGCGCGTGACCAGCGCGGATCATCCAGGTCATCGGCCACCAAGGACGGCGCCTGCGCCATGCCGGTCACCAGGCTCACCAAGGCGGTGGTGCTGTCGGCCTCGTGCCAGACGAAACGCACCGCGCTTTCTTCCAGAATCGGGCCCAGCTCGGCCATGCTCAGGCGCGGGTTGACGCCAATCGCAGCGCCACCGGCCCAGATCACCCCCAGGTAGGCCACCACCCAGTCGATGCTGTCGGGCGCCAGCACCACCACACGCTCACCGCGCCGCAGACCCAGCGCAGCCCACGCCCCGGCGGCGCGGCGCACGCGCTGGCGCAGGGCGGCGTAACTCACCTGTTCGTCGTCACACACCAGCGCAATGGCCTGGTCCGCGCCGGCCTCCAGCAGGGTCTGGGCCGCATTCAGGGTGGGTGGGTGTGCCATGCTCAACCCATCCAGCGCACAAGAAACAGGCTCAGCACCGGGAACATCACCAGCAGCAACACGCGCACCGCGTCAGAAATCAGAAACGGCACGATGCCCCGGAAGGTGACCGACATCGGCACGTCACGCGCCATGCTGTTGATGATGTATACATTCATGCCCACCGGCGGCGTGATCAGCCCGATCTCCACCACCATCAGCGCCAGAATGCCAAACCAGATGGCCTTGTCAGTGGGATTGAGGCCCCAATAGTCCAGCCCCATGATGATCGGAAAGAAGATCGGGATGGTCAGCAGGATCATCGACAGGCTGTCCATCACGCAACCCAGAAACACATAGATCAGGATGATGGCCAACAGCACCAACAAAGGCGGCAGGCCCGAGCCCTGCACCCAGGTGGCCAGCTCGGCCGGCATTTGCGACAAGGCCAGAAACACGTTGAGCACATCGGCCCCGAGCAGGATCAGAAAGATCATGGCGGTGGCCTCGGCGGTGGCGTATAGGCAATCCATCAAGCCGCCCAGGCGCATGCCCTTGGCCACGGCGATCACGCCGGTGCCCAGCGTACCCACGGCGGCGGCCTCGGTCGGTGTGAACACGCCGCCATAAATGCCGCCGATCACCAGCAGAAAGATCAGCAGCACTGGCCACACGTCGATCAACGCGCGCAGGCGCTGCGCCCAGGTGCTGCGTTCACCAGCCGGCCCCGAGCCTGGATACAGGCGCACGTAGATGCCGATGGCCACCATGTAGCCCAGCGCGGCAATGATGCCCGGCACAAAGGCGGCGGTGAACAACTTGGCGATGTTCTGCTCGGCCAGGATGGCGTAAATCACCAGCACGATCGACGGCGGAATCAGAATCCCCAGCGTGCCGCCAGCGGCCAAGGTGGCGGTGGCCAGGGCGGGTGAATAGTTCAGGCGCCGCAGCTCTGGCAAAGCCACCTGACCCATGGTGGCAGCGGTGGCCAACGACGAGCCGCAGATGGCGCCAAAGCCGGCGCAGGCGCCCACCGCCGCCATGGCGAGCCCGCCACGCCAGTGGCCGATGAGCGAGCCCGCAGCCCCGAACAGCGCCTTGGACAAACCGCCGCGCGACGCGAAGGAGCCCATCAGCAAGAACAGCGGAACCACCGACAGGTCGTACACCGAAAAGCGCCCATAGGCCACGGTCTTGAGGTAGCTCATCAACGGCGCCCAACCGGTCATGGTGACGTAGCCCGCCACGCCGGTCAGGAACATGGAGATGGCAATCGGCACGCGCAGCGCCAGCAGCAGCAACATCAGCGCGAAAAATGTGCCCCCAATGGCGGTGCCGCTCATTGCGCACGCTCCTGCCATTTGAGCCGGGCGCTGTACAAGGCCGTGAGAGCCAGCAAGGCAAACGATGGAATCATCAAGAGCGTGGCATACCACGTCGGCACGCCCAACAGCATCGAGCTTTCCTGGCTGGCGCGCAGCTCCAGCGTGCCAACCACCATGCGCCACGCCACCACGGCGGCGCAGATCGCCAGCAGCAGGGCGCCCAGCGCGTCCAACACTTGCTTGGTGCGCGGACCAGCGCCCTCGGTGAAGAAATCCACCATGACGTGACTGCCACGCATCTGGCCCCATGGAAGGAAGGCCGCCACCGCCACGGCGCAACCCAGTTGCACCAACTCAAAGTCGCCCTGCAGGCCCTTGGAGGTGAGAAACCGGCTGGCAATGCTGGCCACCGACATCAGCGCGATGCCCACCAGTATCAACCCGCCGGCCGCCGCAAAGCCGCGCGACACATGGAACAGCCAGCGTCCGATGGCGTCGGGTGGCGGTGGCAGCGGCGCCCCGAGCGATTCAGCCAAGTCGTGTTTCCTGCGGGCGTGGGCTACTGCGTGTCGTATTTCTGGATCAGCTCACGCGCGCTCTTGAGCAAGGCTTTGCCGTCATGGCCCTTGGCCGAGACTTCGCTGACCCAGGACTCCACCACCGTCTGGCCGGTCTGCTCCCACTTCTTGAGCTCCTCGGCGCCGATGGTGTTGAACTGGTTGCCACGGTCGGCCGCCAGCTTGCGCGCGCCCACGGCGGACTGGTCCCAGACCTTACCGACCCAGGCCGAGGCTTCGGCGCCGCCGTTGGCGTCGATCACCTTCTTGAGTTCCGGCGCCAGGCTGTCGTATTTGGCCTTGTTCATGGCGAAAATGAATGCCGTGGTGTACAGGGCGCGTGACTTGGGATCGCCCTCGCTGTGGTACTTCACCAGCTCCTGCACCTTGACCGCGGGCACCACCTCCCACGGCAACATGGCGCCGTCGATCACGCCCTTGGACAGCGCGTCCGACACCTGTGGCACCGGCATGCCCACCGGCGTGGCGCCCAAGGCGGCCAGGAACTTGTTGGTCTGGCGGGTGGGCGCGCGCAGCTTCAAACCCTTGAAGTCGGCCAGGCTGCTTGATCGGTCCCTTGACCAGGTGCAAATGGCCTTCGTCGTGCACGTGGAACAGGATCGGATGCACGTCTTTGAACTCGGTCTGCGCCAGCTTGTTAGTGGCGGCATATTCCCAAATGGCCCGGCTGGCACCCTCGGCGGTTTTGGTCATGAAAGGCAGCTCAAATACCTCGATCGCCGGAAAGCGCCCGGCGCTGTAGCCCGGCAGCGTCCAGACAATGTCGGCAATGCCGTCACGCACCTGGTCAATCAACTGCGGCGGTGTGCCGCCCAACTGCATGGCCGGGTAGATCTGGCACTTGAGCTTGCCCGCCGACTCCTTGGTGATCTTGTCGCACCACGGGGTGATGAACTTGGCGTGCGCGGTGGAGCCCGGCGGCAGAAAGTGCGCCACTTTCAACACAACTTCCTGGCTCCAGGCGGCGCTGGCGCAAGCGCTCAACAGCACGGTGGCCAGCAGCGAACGGGCAAAAACGGGGGTGCGCATCATCGGTCTCCTCGGTGGGGTTGGAATTCTGGATGTCGAGTACCAGTATCCGCAAGGCGGACTCGGCTGTCAATCGCGAGAACCCTGCCCGGCCCTCGTGGTGAGGCATCCCGCCGCTACACTCAGGCGCACTTCCCCCAGCCGGGCCACCCCCCCTACTCCACCCCAAACCCATGCTCACCGGCGACCTCAAAAGCAAAATCGACCAGATCTGGAACGCCTTCTGGTCCGGCGGCATCGCCAACCCCATCGAAGTCATCGAGCAAATCACCTACCTGCTGTTCCTGCGCCGCCTGGACGACCTGCACACCCTGGAAGAAAACAAGGCCACGCGCCTGAAGAAACCCATGGAGCGCCGCATCTTCCCCGAGGGCAACGATGCGCGGGGCAGGGCGTATGACGCCCTGCGCTGGAGCCGCTTCAAAAACGAAGCCCCGTCGGAGATGTTTGTCATCGTCGGTGAACACGTCTTCCCCTTCCTGCGCACCCTGGGCTCAGACGATTCCACCTACGCCCACCACATGAAGGACGCGCGCTTCACCATCCCCACGCCAGCCCTCTTGGCCAAGGTGGTGGACCTGCTGGACGCCGTGCCCATGGACAACCGCGACACCAAGGGCGACCTGTACGAATACATGCTGGGCAAGATCGCCAGCGCCGGGCAAAACGGCCAGTTCCGCACCCCGCGCCACATCATCCAGCTGATGGTGGAAATGACCGCCCCCACGCCCACCGACACCATTTGCGACCCCGCCAGCGGCACCTGCGGCTTCTTGGTGGCGGCGGGCGAATACCTGCGCGAGCAACACGCCAGCCTGTTCCACGACGCCAAGCTGAACCAGCACTTCAACCACGCCATGTTCCATGGCTACGACTTTGACAACACCATGCTGCGCATCGGCAGCATGAACATGATGCTGCACGGCGTGGACAACCCCGCCATCACCTACCGCGACTCGCTGGGCCAGGAGCACGGCGCAGAAGAAGGCCGCTACAGCCTGGTGCTGGCCAATCCGCCCTTTGCAGGCAGCCTGGACTACGAGAACGTCGCCAAGGATTTGCTGCAGACGGTCAAGACCAAAAAGACCGAGCTGCTGTTTCTGGCCCTGTTCCTGCGCCTGCTCAAGCCCGGTGGCCGCGCGGCGGTCATCGTGCCCGACGGCGTGTTGTTTGGCAGCAGCAAGGCCCACAAGGAACTGCGCCGCATGCTGGTGGAAGACCAAAAGCTCGACGGCATCGTCAGCCTGCCCGGCGGCGTGTTCAAGCCCTACGCGGGCGTCAGCACCGCCATTTTGTTCTTCACCAAGACGAATAGTGGTGGCACCGACAACGTGTGGTTTTACGACATGCAGGCCGACGGCTACAGCCTGGACGACAAGCGTCAGCCACTCTTGGTTGAGGATAAATTGGGCCTCCAGCCCTCGCGGAATGGGCGCAACAAGCTATCAAAAGAAGAGCATTCAAAAAACAACCTGCCCGACGTGCTGGCCCGCTGGTCGCAACGCGACGGTGCCGAACGCCAGTGCAGCCGCACCGCGCAAAGCTTCTGCGTGCCCAAGGCTGATATTGCTGCCAATGGGTATGACCTGAGCATCAACCGCTACAAGGAGGTGGTACATGCGCAGGTGCAGCACCGCGCGCCATCGGAAATCTTGGCGGAACTGGCCAAGCTGGAAGACGAGATTGCAGCGGGGATGAAGGCCCTGGAGAAAATGCTTGAAAACCCTTAAGCCCAGCGCCAAAGTACGATACTCAAACGTCACCCCACCACCAAGGACTCAGCATGCAAATCGTTGTCGATGTGCCCAACCACTACCTGGACGCCATGCACCGCGCGCCCGAAGACTTTGCTGTCGAGGCAAAACTTGCCATGGCCGCCAAGCTGTTTGAAATGAAGCGCCTCTCATCCGGCATGGCCGCCAGTCTGATCGGCATGGACCGCGTGACCTTTCTTGCCCAGTTGCAGCGCTTCGGCGTGCCGATGATTGACTTGGAAGACGACGAACTGGCCTCGGACATTAGCAATGCTTGAGCGCGGCTTGGTACTTGTTACCAACACCACCCCACTCATCGCCATCACCGCAGCAACGGGCAACCTGGCGGTTCTACAGTTTTTGTACTCCCGCGTGGTGGTGCCGCTGGAGGTTGCAGAAGAGGTGCGCGCTGGGGGCCAGCAGTCGTTTGGGGTGGATGCATTCAATGGCGCAGAGTGGCTGGAAGTTCAAAGCGAGCCGGTGACTTTGCAGCCATTCTTGCAAAACTCACTGGACCGTGGCGAAGCGTCGGTCATTCAAACAGCCATGAACCTGGGCTTGCCTTTGGTGTGCATTGACGAGACGGCAGGCCGCAGGGTGGCCCGCTTGTGCGGGCTCAGCCTGACGGGCTCGGTGGGTGTGCTGCTCAAAGCCAAGCACCTGGGCTATGAAGTGTCCATACCCGATGCGTTGCAGCGGATGCGTGCGCAGGGCATTTGGTTGAGCGAATCGGTGGTGCGGTTTGCGTTGGCGCAATGTTAGTCAAATCGGCCTCTAGACCCCGTGGAATGTGCGCGGTCAGCTATCAAAATGAGAGTGAAATGAAGAATCAATGGATGTGGAAGATGGGGTGGGGGATGAGGGCGTTGGAGGGGATGTTGAAGTGAGCGCGTGGAAGACAGCCTCGCTAGGCGAAATTTTCGATATTGCGCGTGGTGGCTCACCAAGACCCATTCAGGACTACATCACGGACGACGAAGATGGCGTGAACTGGATTTCAATTTCCGACGCATCAGCTAGCGACAAGTTCATCACCGAAACGAAAAAGCGCATTCGCCCAGAGGGCGTGAGTCGTTCCCGCATGGTCAAGCCGGGCGACTTTCTCTTGACTAACTCAATGAGCTTTGGACGCCCCTACATCATGGGGACATCTGGCTGCATTCACGACGGATGGTTGGTGCTCAGTAGCAAACACGGTGACGTAGATCAGGACTATTTCTTTCACCTGCTCGGGTCAGACTTCATTTATGCGAAGTTCACCAAGCTCGCAGCAGGGGCGACAGTCAAGAATTTGAATATCGATCTGGTCTCTGGTGTGGAGGTGAACTTCCCTCCGCTGGAAGAGCAACGCCGCATCGCCGCCATCCTGGACCAGGCCGAAACCCTCCGAACCCAACGCCGCCAAGCCCTGGCCCACCTCGACACCCTCACCCAGTCCCTCTTTCTCGAAATGTTTGGCGACGATGCGCAGGGAGCGCCTAGGTTTCCCGTTGCCACGCTGGTTGATGTGCTTGAAACTCCACTGCAAAACGGCGCGTACTACCCGAAAGAGGAATACACCGAAAAGGGCGGCGTTGAGATGGTCCACATGAGCGATGCGTTCCAAGGCATCGTCCGGCGTGGCGCTCTGAAACGCGTGAATTGCTCAGAGGCAGATTTGAAGAAGTATTCCCTCGGTGTGGCGGACATATTGCTGGCACGACGTTCGCTCACCTATGAAGGCGCTGCGAAACCATGCCTTATTCCGCCAGCGACTGAGCCGTTGTTGTTTGAGTCTTCGTTCATTCGAGTGACACCTGACAGAACAAAGCTCTTACCGCTGTACGTGCTTCACTACTTGAACAATGAGACCATTCGCGACAAGCGCGTTCGGCCATTCGTAACGCAGTCAACGATTTCCGGTATCAACCAATCGAATCTGGAAAGAGTGCCAGTGGTAGTCCCCCCACTCGCCCTCCAACAAACCTTCGCCACCCGCATCCAAGCCATCGAAGCCCTCAAAGCCACCCACCGCGCCGCCCTGGCCCAGCTGGACGCCCTGTTCGCCTCGCTGCAGCAGCGGGCGTTTGCGGGGGAGTTGTAGTCCCCATGCAACCTGTCGACCGCCATTTCGTTGTGGGCTATGACCCCGGCGGCAATGGCCGGCACGGGTTGGCAGTTTTGCAGGTTCAGCAGCAGCGGGGGCTTTGGGTGGCGTCGCACATTGTGGCGCTCAAGGCTTTGCCCGACGCGCAGGCCGTCATTGCATGCGCAGAAGCCTGCATAGGCTCGGGTACGCTGGTTGCCACGGGCATTGACACCCTCACTGCGTGGAGTGGCGGACCCTCGGGTTGGCGGCAGGCTGACCTGTGGCTGCGCGAGCGCTACCCCGCCGTGAAGAACAGTGTGGCCAGCCCCAACTCGCTGTTTGGCTCCATGAGCATTGGTGGCGGCTTGCTATTGCATTGGCTCAGCCAGCGGCAAGACCACGGTGGCGTGGTCACCGAGGCGCACCCTGGGTTTGCTACCACGCCCTGCGCCAGGAGCTGCACCCGTGGGCCAAACATGCTGAGCACGGCCAGCGCACCAAGGGCTGGCGCTGGCTTTTTCAGGAGGTGGGGCTGGGTCTGCCTGACGAGGCGGGTGCCGAGGACGCAGACCACGGCTTCGACGCCCTGATGGGCTGCCTGGCCGCACTGCGCGGGCTCAACGGCCAATGGACGCTCGATTTGCACCAAGCCGGACGGGATACGGAGGTACATCCGTTTGGCCGGACGCACTACTGGTGGCCGGACATGGGGCGTACTGGGTGATAGTTCTGGTTTTGCCACCAAAACTGCAATTTTTTCGTGGTAACAGAGCTGGTGTTTGTCCGAAAAGTGATTCGTTTTTCAGATAAATAGAAAGTATTTTTGTTAAAAATAACTACTTGTACTTTTAACAAAAAATGCCCACAATCAGGCCATGAGCCCGCAACCAGCCTCAAAACCTGCCAAGAAGTCTGCAAGTGCGTCCGCGCCTGCAGCCACGTTGTCGCGGCAGTTGACGCAGCGGGTTGCACGTTGGGCCAAGAAAGAGCCTGGGCGGGTATTCACCCCGGCAGACTTTCTAGACTTGGGTACGCCCCACGCGGTAGGCATGGCGCTGTCGCGCATGGTGCGCGCCAACACATTGCGCCGCGTAGCGCGCGGCCTGTATGACGTGCCGCGCAGCCACCCGCTGCTGGGCGCGCTAAGCCCCTCAACCGCCGCACTGGTGCAAGCCGTGGCCCGGCGCGATGGTGTGGTGGTGCAGCCACTGGATGTGGAGGCCACCAACCTGCTGGGTCTGAGCGAACAGGTGGTAGCCAAGCCGGTGTACGAGACCAATGGCCCTAGCCGCAAGCTGTGGGTAGGGGGGCAAGAGATTGAGTTCAAGCACCGCTCGCCCCGCCGCGTCACCGCTGCTGCCGAATCCAGCAACCTGGTGTTCGCTGCACTGCGCGGTCTGGGCAAGGCCCACGTTACGCTGGAGCGGGTGGCACACCTGCAGCAGATGCTGCCGCCCAAACAACGCGCACAGTTGATGAAAGATTTGCCACTCGCACCGGTGTGGATGCATCCGTTCCTGCGCCACATTGCGGAGAAAAGCTAATGGCTACAGCGCCCCCCAGTTTTGCCCTGCAGAGCGCGCAGGAGCGCCGGTTGATCTTCACCGAAGCTGCGGCGCGCTTGCGCGTGGTGCCGCTGATAGTGGAGAAAGACTTTTGGGTGGGCTGGCTGCTGGGGCGCTTGTTTGCGATGCCTGCACTGACAGGGCAGGTGCAGTTCAAAGGCGGTACATCGCTGTCTATGGTGTTTGGCGCAGTGCAGCGCTTTTCTGAAGACATTGACTTGGCTATCTTGCCTGCTGCACTGGGCTTTGAAGAGGGCTACTTCAACGATGCGCCATCTGCCAGCCAGCGCCGCAAGCGCATGGATGCGCTGACACAAGCCAGTGAGGCCTATGTGCAGCGTCTGCAGCCCGTATTGGAGGCAGAAATATCATCCGTTCTGGGCGCAAGCCCAGGTGGAGCAAGCTGGCTTAGCTATGAGATAGATAGCACAGCGGGTACGCCCAACCTGTGGTTTACCTACCCCAGCGTCACCCCACAAACCAGTGCGTACATTGCCAAGCGAGTCAAGCTGGAGTTTGGTTCGCTCACCAACCAGCAGCCCAGTGTGCAGGCCGTGGCGCGCACCATGCTTGCTGGCGTATTGCCTGCTGCTGCCTTTACAGACCTTGTTGCTCCGGTAGTGGTTTTGGATGTAGCCCGCACGTTTTGGGAGAAAGCGACCATCTTGCATGCGGAATACCACCGGCCAGAACATTTGCCAGTGCGTGACCGCTTTGCGCGGCATTACTCCGATTTTTGTGCGCTTTGGCAGCAAGATCATGCCCGCACAGCGGGACTGGCCCGATTGGATTTATTGGCCGATGTGGCACTGCACAAGAGCCGCTACTTTGCTTCCGCGTGGGCCAATTACGACAGTGCCGTGCCTGGCACACTCAAACTGGTGCCACCCCAGTACCGTTGGGCTGCGATCAGCGAAGACTATGCGACGATGCTGCCCATGTTTTTGACAGAACCTCCGTCGTTTGCCGAGCTGATGCGACGGCTGGCAGAGGCCGAAGCTGCTTTGAACGCGCAATAGACGCGGGGCAGAAAAAGAGCAAAAAACAGTAGGGAGTTTGATGTCATCCAATTTCTCGTTCCTGCAGGCCGAATGGCCCGCGCTCTATGCGGAGGCCACTAAGGCCGAGCAGGCCGCGCTGACCGATCCGCGCACTGCCTGCTTTTACGCCCGGCGCACGCTGGAGCTGGCGGTGGTGTGGCTGTTCCAGGCCGAAGGCGGGCGCTCTGGCCGCCTGCAAATGCCCTACAAGCCCGACCTGTCGGCCTTTTTGTTTGAGCCCAGCTTCAAGGTGCTGGTAGGCCCCGCGCTGCACGCCAAGATGGACGTGGTGCGCAAGCAGGGCAACAACGCCGTGCACAGCGCGCGGCCCATCACGGCAAGTGACGCCACCGCCGTGCTGCGCGAGCTGTTTCAGGTGGCCTTTTGGCTGGCGCGCAACTACGGGCGTAACGTGGCGGCGCGGCCAGACCCGGCGTTGCAGTTCCGCGCCGATCTGCTGCCCCGCCCTACCAATGCTGCAGCAGAACAAGCCGCTGCCCAAGCCAGCGCGCAAGCCACGCAGGCGGCGTTGCAACAGCTGGCCACCCTAGCAGACGAACTGGCTGCGCGCGATGCAGCACTGTCCACCGCCCAGCAAAAGACCGCCGCACTGGACGCTGAGCTGGCACAGCTGCGCGCCGAAGTAGCCGCAGCCAAAGCGGCCAACACGGCCACACCCGACACGCACGACTACAACGAAGCCCAAACACGCGACCTCTACATCGACCTGCTGCTCAAAGAAGCAGGGTGGAAGCTGGACCAAGCACGCGACAGAGAGTTTGAAGTGCAAGGCATGCCCAACAACCAGGGTGTTGGGTATGCGGACTACGTGCTGTGGGGCGACGATGGCAAGCCACTGGCCGTGGTGGAAGCCAAGCGCACCCGGCGCGACGCGCGCGTGGGCCAGCAGCAGGCCAAGCTGTATGCCGATTGCCTGCAAACCCAGTTTGGCCAGCGCCCGCTGATCTACACCACCAACGGCTACGAGCACTGGTTTTGGGACGACAGCCAGTACCCGCCCCGGCCGGTACAGGGATTCCATAAGAAGGTGGAGTTGCAACTGCTGGTGCAGCGCAGGGAATCGCGCAAGCCGCTGGCGGGCATGGCCATCAACAGTTCAATAGTGGAGCGGCACTACCAGCTGCGCGCCATTCGCCGCATTGGCGAAGCCTTCGAGCGGGACCACCAGCGCAAGGCCCTGGTGGTAATGGCCACGGGCGCGGGCAAGACGCGCACCGTGATTGCGCTGGTGGACCTGCTACAGCGCGCCAATTGGGCCAAGCGCATCCTCTTTTTGGCCGACCGCGTGGCGCTGGTAAATCAGGCGGTCAACGCCTTCAAGGCGCATCTGCCCGAGGCCTCGCCCGTGAATCTGGTGAGCGACCGACACGCCGAGGGGCGCGTGTTTGTGTGCACCTACCCGACGATGATGGGGCTGATCAACGACGCGCAGGACGGCCAGCGCCGCTTTGGCGTGGGCCACTTTGATTTGATCGTGGTGGACGAGGCGCACCGCTCCATCTACCAAAAGTACAAAGCCATCTTTGCCTACTTTGACGCGTTGCTGGTGGGCCTGACCGCTACACCCAAGGACGAGATTGACCACAATACCTATGGCCTGTTTGGCCTGGAAGATGGCGTACCGACCGATGCCTACGGGCTGGACGACGCGATTGCCGAAGGCTACCTGGTGCCGCCACGTGCTGTGTCGGTGCCGCTGAAGTTTCAGCGCGAGGGCATTCGCTACGCCGACTTGAGCGAAGACGAGCGCGAGCAGTGGGACGCGCTGGAGTGGAACGAAGAAGGCGGCGCGCCCGAGGAGGTGGGCGCCGAGGCGGTGAACAAGTGGCTGTTCAACAGCGATACCGTGGACAAGGTGCTGTTGACCTTGATGACGCGTGGCCACAAAGTCGCAGGCGGCGACCGGCTGGGCAAGACGATTGTGTTTGCCAAGAACAACGACCATGCTGAGTTCATCGCCCAGCGCTTCAACGCCAACTACCCGCACTACGCCGGGCTGTTTGCGCGCGTCATCACCTTCCAGACCGAATACGCGCAGAGCCTGATCGACGACTTCAGCGTCAAAGACAAGGCGCCGCACATCGCCATCTCGGTGGACATGCTGGACACCGGCATTGACGTGCCCGAGGTGCTGAACCTGGTGTTCTTCAAGATCGTGCGCTCCAAGGCTAAGTTCTGGCAGATGGTGGGGCGTGGCACGCGACTGTGCAAAGACCTGTTCGCGCCGGGGCAGGACAAGCAGGATTTTTTGATCTTCGACTTTTGCCAAAACCTGGAGTATTTCAGCCAGAACCTGCCAACAACCGATGGCGCCACCGGCCAGCCGCTGGGCCAGCGGCTGTTCAACGCCCGCCTGGAGTTGATTGCCCAGTTGGACCAACGCCTGGCCGCCGGTGGGCCGCACGCGAGCGACCTGCCTGCCCCCGACAACGTGCGGCTGACGGAACAGGGTGTACGCGCCGATGCCGCCCAACTGCTGCATGGCATGGTGGCCGGCATGAGCCTGGACAACTTCGTGGTGCGGCCGCAGCGCCGCTGGGTCGAGACGTGGGCACAGGCTGATACTTGGCGGCGGCCCACCGCCGACCAGTTGCAGGAGGCGAGCCAGCACTTGTCTGGCCTGCCCAGCGCCGTGCGTGATGACGACGAAGACGTCAAACGCTTTGACCTGCTGATGCTGCGCACCCAGTTATGCGTGTTGCGCGCCGAGCCGGGGTTCGACCGGCTGCAGGCTGCGGTGCGCGAAATTGCAGACCGTTTATCGGAGTTGGGCACGATTCCGGCGGTGCGCCAGCACATGCTGTTGATCGAGCGGGTGGCCGGTGATGCGTGGTGGGTGGACGTCACCATCCCCATGCTGGAGCAGGCACGCCGACACTTGCGCGCGCTGGTGAAGCTGGTTGACCGGACTGCGCGCAAAGTGGTCTACACGGACTTTGAGGACGAACTCGGCGAGGCCGTTGCGGTGCCCTTGGCGTTGAGCGGCAGCGCGGGCAACTTTGAACGCTTCCGGCTCAAGGTGCGGGCCTTTTTGCGCGCCCATGAGAGCCACCTCACCCTGCACAAGCTGCGCCGCAACCAGCCACTGACTGCGACCGATCTGGCGGAACTGGAGCGTTGGTTGATCGAGAGCGGCACCGGCACGGCGGACGACCTGGCGCGTGCGAGCAATGAAGCGCATGGCCTGGGCCTGTTTGTGCGCTCGCTGGTGGGCTTGGACCGTGAGGCTGCAACCCTGGCCCTGAATGGTTTTGTCAGCGGCAAGACGCTAAGCGCCAACCAGTTGGAGTTTGTCAACCTGATCGTCACGCACCTGACCGAACGCGGCGTAATGGATGCGGCGCTGCTGTATGAGCCGCCGTTCACCGGCTATGCGCCTACCGGGCCCGATGCCCTGTTCACGCCAATACAGCTTGATGAGCTGTTCGAGGTGCTAAAGCAGGTGCGCCAAACCGCCGTGGCAGCCTGAGCCTGTCCCTCACACCACCAGCGGGTCTTCTTGCATGGCCTCGATCTGGTCTTGCAGCATCTGCACCTGGCCCTTCCAGTAGTCGCTGGAGCCAAACCAGGGAAAGTTGATGGGAAAGGTGGGATCGGCCCAGCGGCGGGCCAGCCAGGCGCTGTAGTGGATTAGGCGCAGCGTGCGCAGTGGCTCGATGAGCGCCAGTTCGCGCCGATCGAAATCACGAAACTGCTCGTAGCCATCCACCAGGGCGCCGAGCTGGCGCGTGCGCTGCGGGCGGTCGCCGCTGAGCAGCATCCACAGGTCCTGCACCGCCGGGCCACTGCGGGCGTCGTCCAGGTCCACGAAGTGCGGGCCGGGCAAGGCACCGGACGGCGCATCCAACGGGGTCCACAAGATGTTGCCGGGATGGCAGTCGCCATGCAGCCGGATCGTCTGGATAGGTTCGCTCTCAGCGTCAAATCCAGCCTTAGTGCCCGTAAAGTATAAATAAGACGCTACGCTATCAATAGCATCCTGACTGGTTTTGGCCCACAGCGTTTGCACGTCCAGCGGCACCTGGTCGTTGGCCAGCAGCCACTCGCGTGGCTCGATGCCAAAGCTTGGCAGATCCAACGCGGGGCGACTGGCGAACGGGCGCTGCGCGCCCACTGCATGAATGCGCGCCAGAAAGCGCCCCACCCACTCCAGCACGTCGGGATCGTCCAGCTCGGGCGCTCGACCACCCCGGCGCGGGCTGACACTGAAGGCAAAACCACCAAAGTGATGGAGTGTGCCGCCATTCAAGGTAAGCGGCCCCACCACAGGCACCTCTGCCGCCATCAGTTCGGCCGAGAAGCTGTGCTCTTCCAGAATCTGCGCGTCGCTCCAGCGCTGGGGCCGGTAGAACTTGGCCACCACCGCCTGGCCATCTTCCAGGTGCGCCTGGTAGACCCGGTTCTCATAGGAGCTCAAGGCCATCAGTCGTCCATCGCCGTACAGGCCGACGCTGGCCAGGGCGTCCATCACCTGGTCCGGGGTGAGGGTCTCGAAAGGGTGCTTGCTTGCGGTCATGGCGACATTGTCGCCGCCATGCCCCAACCGGTATCGCCCAGGCTAACTGGCTAGCGCTTCGCTGCGGGTCTCGATGCCCGGGTCGGACAGCCGTTCAAACGGCAAGGACTGCTTGACCAGAATCACGGTGCAAGGCGCCTCCATCGCGACCTTGATCGGGACGGTGGCCACGAAGCGCTGCATCTGCAGACCGTGCGTCGCCGCACCCATGACGATGACGCTGACGTGGTTGCCATGCGCGTAGCGCACCAGCGCTTGCGCCACGTCGCCGGACTCCAGCACGTGGTAGGAGGTCTGGTGCGTGCTCAAGTCCAGCGGCTGTGTCCATTGCCGCATCTGGTTCAGGTAGCGCCGGTGCACGCTGGTCTCACTGTGCTCATTGCTGGAGGCACTGGTCTCGCCCGGCGAGATCACGGTGACGCAAGCCAGGCGTGCGCCCGGTCGCAGACCCAGCGAGCGCTGCACCGCCTGGCGCAGCGAGTACAGCGTGGCGTCGGTGACATCCTTGTGCGGCAGGGCCACCATCAGAATCGGTACCTCGTCGAGCTGTTGCGACGTCAGGGGACTGGGCTGATAGTGCATGCCAGCGGCCTTGAGCCAGCGCTTGAAATGAACACGAAAACCGGTGCCACGGGTCTTGCGGCCCCGCTCGGTGACGGTAATGTGGTCAGGGTGACTCAGGTCAAACACCAGGTGGGCCGCCGAGGCGTAGCGTTTGGCGGCCTCCGGTTCCAGACAGCGCAGCACCACCTCCTGCAGCCATTCGGGCAGGTCTGGGCGCAGCTTGCGCGGCGGCGGCGGGTCCATCCACAGGCGCTGGCGCAGGCCGGCCGCCGTCTGCGGGTTGCCAAACGGCAGCTCACCGGTGGCCAGTTCATACAGCATGACCCCGATGGCGAAGATGTCGCTGCGCGGGTCGCCCCGGACGCCCACTACTTGCTCGGGGGCGATCCAGACCGGCGAGCCAACCGCCTTGCGCAACTCTTCCGCGAGCAAATCCGGGTAGTGCGCGTGGTAGGACAGGCCAAAGTCAAGCAGCACCGCCTTGCCTTCTGGCGTGATCAGGACGTTGGCCGGTTTCAGGTCCAGGTGCACGATGTCCTGCTTGTGCAGGCTATGGGCCGCCCGCGCCATGGCGGCACCCAGGCGAGCCACTTCGCTCGCGTCGGGACGGGGGTCCTGATCGAGGCGCTGCTGCAGCGTCTGCCCGGCCACGTACTCCATCACCAGGTAGGGAATATTGGTCAGGTCGCCGGCCGCGACAAAGCGCGGCACGTGGGGGCCGCTGACCACCTGCATGATCTGGTGTTCCACCTCAAAGCTGACGATGTTCTCGGCACCGTCCCCGGCGGTCATGCGGGGAATCTTCATGACCATTGGGAAACCAGGGTGGTGCGCCCCCTCGGCATAGCGAACACGGTAAATATGGGCCATACCGCCCGAGTACAGGCCATCCTCGACCAGGAAGCCGTCCAGCAAGGTCCCCGGTTCCAGCAACTTCATCGCCCCAACTCCAGGCGATCGGCAAAAAAGGCGGGGAGGTCCGTGCGCAGAATCGCCGCAGCGGCAGCGGCATGGTCGTAGGCAACCCGATGAAAGGTGAGCTGGGACTTGGCGGTGTCCATCATGGCGTACATGGCCAGCGGGTTGCCATCGCGCGGTTGCCCGACCGATCCCACGGTAGCCAGCCAAAGCCGATGTCGCGGTACGGGCACGGGCACACCGGGCGTTGGAGTGAACTTCATCAGGCCAGCGCTGGCGCCACGGTAGTACAGGGTCTGAAAATGGACGTGGCCACCAAACACATAGCGCACCTCGGGCTGCTCCGACGCCGCATCCAGGCTCAAGGTGGCAACCTGTTGGTCGTAGACGTAGCGCCAACGGTGTGGCGCGTCGACGCTGGCATGCACCATCAGCATCGAGCCGTCGTGACAGGTCATCGGCAAGGCCGCCAGAAAGCGGCGCTGCGACACACTCAACCGGTCATGGGTCCAGGCGGCCGAGGCGTCGCCCACGGTCCGGTTCGATTCAGGCGGCGCCACAGCCATGTCGTCATGGTTGCCCTTGACCAGCATGGCCCCCTGCTCGGCCAGTGCCATGGCCTTGTCGACGACCGCCGCCGGATCGGCGCCGTAGCCCACCAAGTCGCCCAACAGGGCAAACCGTTGCGCTCCCTGACTGCGGGCATGCGCCATGCAGGCGTCCATCGCCTGTAGGTTGGCATGTATGTCCGACAGCAGGGCCCACTTCATCGCGTTGTCCTTAATGCGTTGCACCCATCATGCCCGAGCTGACTGACGACAAGTTTGCGGCGGTCAATGGCCGAGTTGATCGGCCAACCTTGCTGATTTGCGCAGGGTATCAGGATAACGTGATGTTGACCTCGATGTTGCCGCGCGTGGCGTTGGAATAGGGACAAACCTCATGCGCCTTGTCGACCAGCGCCTGGGCAACCGTGCGGTCCATGCCGGGGAGGTTCACCACCATCTGGACTTCGATGCCAAAACCAGCGGGAATCTTGCCGATGCCAACCGTCGCGTTGATCGATGCATCGGCCGGCATGGCCACCTTTTGCAGGCCCGCAACAAATTTCATGGCGCCGATGAAGCAGGCGCTGTAGCCGGCCGCAAAAAGTTGCTCTGGGTTGACGCCGCCGCCGGCACCGCCCATTTCGCGCGGCACGCTCAGCTTGAGATCGAGCAGGCCGTCGGATGACTTGACGCTGCCGTCGCGTCCGCCGGTGGCGGTGGCGTGGGCCTTGTAGATGACGGTTTCGACTTTGGTGACCATGGTTTTTCCTTTGGGAGTGAATGCTTCGCTGCTGGAAGCGGGTTGGTAAACGAGGTGCCAGCGGGTTGCCAAACGGTTGGGCCGGGCAGTCAGGCGAGCAATTTGCTGCGTAACTGCTGCATCTGACGCGTCAGGTCAATCAGCTCCGGCAGCGGGCAATCGACCGCCTTGAGTACGCATTGCGGCACGAGCTTGGCCTGTTCGCGAAGGGCTTGTCCGGCGGGGCTAAGCACAATCTGGACGCGCCGCTCATCGACGGCGCTTCGTTGGCGTTGCAGCAGCCCGGCGTGCTGGAGCCGCTTGAGCAAAGGCGTCAAGGTGCCCGAATCCAGGAACAGGCGCTCGCCGAGCTCGGACACGCTGATGCCATCGGACTCCCACAGCACCAGCATCACCAGGTACTGGGGGTAGGTCAGGCCCAGCGCCTTGAGTAGCGGCTGGTACAGCTTGGTCATTGCCAAGGAAGTTGAGTACAGGGCAAAGCACAACTGGTTGTCCAGTAGCAAGGCCGGGTTGGGGACGAGCAGCGATTGTGTTTTTGACATGGCGGTATGATATTACACAATTCAATTGTGTGCAATCTTTTGCGATCCGGCCAAAAATTCAACGTCGTGCCCGCGCCATTCAGAGCCGTTGTGCGGGTCTGCGCGGATGGCCGCCGGTGGCGTTCAGCGGATAATGCGGCTCGTTTTACGCATTTTTCACCAATCTGAAATCGCGAAACAGGTTTGCAACCGCGCCCGCCCACAAGGTAGTGCGCCACACATGTCATCACCATCCAAGACTGAGGAGACCTCCCCCAATGAGTACCCGATACGCACTTCGCGGCATGGCCCTGGCCGTGGCTTTTTGTTCCGGCGCCGCCAGTTGGGCGGCCACGGTGCCCGCCGGCACGGCGTTACATGCCAAACAGGAGTTCGTCCGCAACAACGGCTCGGAGCCGGAGTCGCTGGACCCGGCGCTGGCCGAATCGGTGGGCGCCAACCAGATTGCGCGTGACCTGTTCGAGGGCCTGACCGCCACCAACACCAGTGGCAAGCTGGTGCCAGGCGTGGCCGAGGCCTGGAAACAGACCGACCCGACCACCTGGGTGTTCACGTTGCGCAAGAATGCCACCTGGTCCAACGGCGACCCCATCACCGCTGACGATTTCGTCTACGGCTGGCGCCGTTTCCTGGACCCCAAGACCGCCTCGCAGTACGCCACCACCTTTGCCCCCTTTATTCTGAACGGCATGGACGTGGCCAAGGGCAGCAAGCCCGGCACTACGCTCGGCGTCAAGGCCCTCGACAAACTCCGACTTGAAGTCAAGACCCAGACACCGGTGGCTTTCTTGCCGGAGTTGATGGCCAACACGCAGTTCGCACCGAACCACAAGGCCACGATCGAGAAGCACGGCAAGGACTGGACCAAACCTGGCAATCTGATTGGCAACGGTGCCTTTGTCCTCAAGGACTGGCAGGTCAACAGCAAGGTGGTGACCGAGAAGAACGCAAAGTACTGGGACGCCGGCGCGGTGGTGTTGACCAAAGTGGTTTTTCTTCCGGTTGAAGATGGCAACGCCGACATCAAGCTGTTTCAGTCCGGCGAGAACGACTATGTCTACCAACTGCCACCCGGCACCTACGAGCCGCTCAAAAAGTCCAATCCGAAGGAGATCAAGAACGGCCCGATGCTTGGCCTGCGGTTTTACGCGATCAACAACAATGATCCGGTCATGAAGGACGTGCGGGTGCGCAAAGCGCTGTCAATGGTGCTCGACCGCGATATCCTGGCCAAGAAGGTCACCGCCGATGGCCAGGTGCCCGCCTACGGGGTGGTGGTCAAAGGGATCTCGGGTGCCGATGTAACCGCCTACGATTGGTCCACCTGGCCGATGGACAAGCGTGTCGCCGAAGCCAAAAAACTGCTGGCCGAAGCCGGCGTCAAGCCCGGCGCCAAGATCAAGTTCACCTACAACACCAGCGAATACCACAAAAAGATGGCCATCTTCACGGCGTCCGAGTGGAAAACCAAGCTGGCGCTGGACACCGAGATGGACAACCTGGAGTTCAAGGTGCTGCTCAAGAAGCGCCATGATGGCGATTTTCAGATTGCGCGCCATGGCTGGGTGGCCGACTACAACGACGTCACCACCTTCCTCACGCTGGTGCAATGTGACTCTGACTCCAACGACAACAAGAACTGCAACCGCAAGGCCGAAGAGCTGATCCTCCAGGGCAACCAGTCGATGGACCCGGCCAAGCGCAAGACCTTGCTGACCCAGGCCGCCAAGATGATCATGGACGACTACCCCATGATCCCCCTGCTGCAGTACACCTTGCCACGGCTGGTGAAGTCCTATGTGGGAGGCTACGACGAAGCCAACCCGATGGACCACTTCCGCAGCAAAGACTTCTACATCATCAAGCACTAGTCGGTCCAGCGGCCCGACCGTGCTGGCTCGACACCGCGCTGCTGGCGCGGCGGGGTCGATGGCCACGCAAGCCCGGCAGGGTCGGCCGTCCTGTTCCGACCCTCGCGCATCTCACCGGAGTTCACTTCATGTGGTCTTACACCCTTCGCCGCGTCCTTGCCACCCTGCCCACGGTACTGGCGGTCATCACCATTTGCTACTTCATGCTGCACGCCACGCCCGGCGGGCCGTTTGACACCGAACGCAAGGTCTCCGCGGCCGTGCTGGCCAACCTGCAGGCCAAGTACCACCTGGACATGCCGCTGTGGCAGCAGTACCTGTATTACCTCAACAGCCTACTGCACGGTGACCTGGGTGCCTCCTTTCGTTACGCCGATTGGTCGGTCAACGATTTGGTGGCCAAGGCCCTGCCGGTGTCATTGACGATTGGCGGCATCGCCATGCTGATCTCGATGCTGGTCGGCACATTGTTGGGCGTATTCGCGGCCTTGCGCCAGAACAGCCATGTGGACCACTTCGTGATGTTGATTGGCAACATCGGCAGCGCCTTCCCGTCCTTCGTGATCGGTCCGGTGCTGGTGCTGGTGTTCGCCATCTGGTTGCAGTGGGCGCCGTCTGGCGGCTGGAACGACTTTGAAGTGCGCTACATGGTGCTGCCGATTGCCCTGCTGACCTTCATCAACGTCTCCACCATCGGCCGCGTCATGCGCGGTAGTCTGATTGAGGTGCTCAACTCCAACTTCATCCGCACCGCGCGCGCCAAGGGTCTGCCGGTGCGCACCGTGATCCTGCGCCACGCCATGCGCCCGGCCCTGCTGCCCGTTGTATCGGTGCTCGGTCCGCTGGCGATCTCGTCGATCACCGCCGCAGTGGTCACCGAGACCTGGTTCTCCCTACCCGGCTTGGGCAAGCTGATCGTCAACGGCGCCTCCAACCGCGACTACACGCTGGTGCTGGGCCTGGTGATTCTGGTCACCGTTCTGGCGGTCACCCTCAACCTGCTGGTCGATCTGGCGTATGCCCTGCTCGACCCGAAGATTCGTTACTAAATTCGTGACCAAAGAAAGTGGAAGTTGTTCCCGCCATTGCGAGCGCCCATTGTCTCCGTCATTGCGAGCGTAGCGCGGCAATCCACCGTGACGAGCCATCGCCATGGATTGCCGCGCTGCGCTCGCAATGACGACCTTGGCAATTTCCCGATCATCCCTTGAGCAAAACCATGAACGCCAAACAAGTCGCTCTCCAGCAGAGCATCGAAGCCATCACCGAGGTGCCCCTGCCGGGACGCAGCCCATGGATGGACGCTCGCATTCGTTTCATGCGCAACCGCGCGGCCGTGATCAGCCTGGTGCTGCTATCGATCATCACGCTGCTGTGTGTGCTCGGCCCGATGGTGCTGCCGCATTCCTATGAAGACACCGACTGGAATCTAATGGGTATCCCGCCCACCTTTGCCGCCTGGCACCTGTTTGGCACCGACGAGCTGGGCCGTGACCTGCTGGTGCGCACGTTGATTGGCGGACGCATTTCGCTGGTGGTGGGTCTGCTGGCGACCCTGGTCTCGGTCAGCCTGGGCATTCTGTGGGGCGCCACCGCCGGCTTCTTGGGTGGCAAGGTGGACGCCTTCATGATGCGCGTGGTGGACATGCTCTACGCCATTCCCTACCTGTTGATCGCGATCCTGATGGTGACCATTTTGGGGCGAGAGTTCTACCTGGTGGTGCTGACCATCTCGGCCTTCTCGTGGATGGACATGGCGCGGGTGGTGCGCGGGCAGACGCTGTCGATCAAGTCCAAGGAGTTTGTGGAGGCGGCGCGCGCCATCGGGGTGCCGACCTGGCGCATCATCTTCCAGCACGTGGTGCCCAACCTGCTGGGCATCGTGGTGATCTACACCTCGATCACGGTGCCGGGCGTGATTCTGACCGAGTCGGTGTTGTCCTTCCTGGGCCTGGGCGTGCAGGAGCCCATGACCAGCTGGGGCGTGCTGATCCATGACGGCGCCAATGTGATGGGTGCGACACCGTGGCTGATTCTGTTCCCGGCTGCGGCGCTGTCTATCACCCTGTACTGCGCCAATTTCATTGGCGACGGCATGCGCGACGCGCTGGACCCGAAGGATCGTTGAACCATGGCAACCACGCAAACACTCCTGCAAGTCAAGAACCTGGACGTTCAATTCCAGACCAACGATGGTCCGGTCTACGCCGTCAACCAGCTGAACTTCGAACTGGGTCGCGGCGAAACGCTGGGCATCGTGGGTGAATCCGGCTCCGGCAAATCCCAAACCGTGCTGGCCATGATGGGCCTGTTGGCCAAGAACGGCAAGGCCAGCGGCCAGGTGCTCTACCAGGGGCAGGACCTGCTGAGCATGCCGGCGCAGCAACTCAACAAGATCCGTGGCAACCGGGTGGCGATGATTTTCCAGGACCCGATGACTTCGCTCAACCCCTACTTGACGGTGGAGCGGCAGATGACCGAGGTGCTGGAGTTACACAAGTCCATGGGGCGCAAGCAGGCCAAGACCCGCGCCATCGAACTACTCGAAGCGGTCAAGATCCCGGACGCGGCGCGACGCATCGACATGTACCCGCATGAGTTTTCCGGCGGCATGCGCCAGCGCGTGATGATCGCCATGGCGCTGTTGTGTGAGCCCGAGGTGCTGATTGCCGACGAGCCCACCACCGCTTTGGACGTGACCGTGCAGGCGCAGATTCTGGCGCTGCTGCGCGATTTGCAGCGCGACTTTGGCACCGCCATCGTGTTGATCACGCACGACCTGGGTGTGGTCGCCGGCATTTGCGACCGCGTGATGGTGATGTACGGCGGGCGCGTGATGGAGTACGCCCAGGCCAACGACATCTTCTATCAGCCCTCGCACCCCTACACCATCGGCCTGCTCGGCGCGTTGCCGCGCCTCAACAGCGACAACGCCGAACTACTCAGCATCCCCGGCAACCCGCCGAATATGAACAATCTACCCAAAGGCTGCCCGTTCTCGCCGCGCTGCCAGGTCGCGATCGACCGCTGCAGCACCGAGCTGCCGACTCTGATCAGCGCCAGCCACCAGGCCAACGTGATGCGCGCCTGCCACCGACCGATTGACGAGCTCACCACCCCCGTCGCACAGGAGCTGAGCCATGTCTGAGGCACAACCGATCCTCTCGATACGCGGCCTGAAGGTGCACTTCAAGGTCAAGAGCGAGAAGGCCTGGGCCTGGGAGCCCAAGAAGATCCTCAAGGCGGTGGATGGCGTCTCCTTCGACCTGATGCAGGGCGAAACCCTGGGCATCGTGGGCGAGTCCGGCTGCGGCAAGTCGACCCTGGCACGCGGCATCCTGAACCTGATTCCGGCCACCGCCGGTGAGATCGTTTGGCAGGGCCAGGCGATGCACCAAGCCGATGCGAAACAGTGGCTGGCGGTGCGCAAAGACATCCAGATGATCTTTCAGGATCCGCTGGCTTCGCTCAACCCGCGTATGACGATTGCCCAGATCATCGGCGAGCCGCTACGCATTCACCGACCGGAACTGAGCCCGACCCAAGTGTTGGAAAAAGTGCGCGCGGTGATGACCGAAGTCGGCTTGACGCCGCAGCAGATTAACCGCTACCCGCATGAGTTCTCGGGCGGCCAGTGCCAGCGCATCGGCATCGCGCGCGCGCTGATTCTGGAGCCCAAGCTGATCATCTGCGACGAGCCGGTGTCGGCGCTGGACGTGTCGATCCAGGCGCAGATCATCAACCTGCTCAAGGACCTGCAACGCAAGAAGGGTCTGTCGCTGATCTTTATCGCGCACGACCTGGCAGTGGTCAAACACATCAGCGACCGCATTCTGGTGCTCTACCTGGGCAAGGAGATGGAGCTGTCCGAAAAACATGCGCTTTACGACCACCCCACCCACCCCTACACCGAGGCGCTGCTGTCGGCGATTCCGATTCCGGACCCGAAGATCGAGCGCAACAAGACCATCCAGTTGCTGATGGGTGATCTGCCCTCGCCGATCAACCCGCCCTCGGGCTGTGTATTCCGCACCCGCTGCCCCAAGGCGCAGCCCCGATGTGCGCAGGAAACGCCCGAGCCACGGACCATCACCGCGCAATCCCAGTCGTCCTGTCTGCTGGCTTGATACCATCGGGCCTTCTCGGCATTGGAAGGCGGGCTGCATATGTTTGACTACATCATCGTGGGTGGTGGTTCAGCGGGCTGTGTGTTGGCGGCCCGGCTGAGTGAAGACCCAAACGTCAACGTGGCCCTACTGGAGGCCGGCCCGCCCGACAGCAGCGTGCTGATTCATTGCCCGGCCGGCCTTGCACTGTTGGCCCAGACCGGCCAGGCTAACTGGAAGTTCGACACTGTGCCGCAAAGCGGTCTCAATGGTCGCAAGGGTTACCAGCCTCGGGGCAAGGTGCTGGGCGGCTCCAGTTCCATCAACGCCATGATCTACCTGCGCGGCCATCGGCAGGACTACGACCAGTGGGCAGCGGAAGGCAACCCCGGCTGGGGCTTCGACGACGTGTTGCCCTACTTCAAGCGAGCCGAACACAATGAGCGGGGTGCCGATGCGTTTCATGGCACCAACGGACCACTCAACGTGATGGACTTGCGCAGCCCGAACCGCTTTGGACCGGTGTTCGTCGAAGCGGCGAAGCAGGCCGGCTACCCACTGAACGCCGATTTCAACGGCCCTGAGCAAGAGGGTGCGGGCCTGTACCAGGTGACCCACAAGAACGGGGAACGCTTCAGCGCGGCCAAGGCCTACCTGGCGCCCAACCGCGGGCGGCCCAACCTGCATGTCTTCACCAACACCCACGCCACACGTATCCTGATGGAGCGCAAACGGGCCGTCGGCGTGGAGTTTCAGCAGGACGGCCAGCTCAAACAACTCAAGGCCTCGCGCGAGGTGCTTCTGTGCGCAGGTGCGCTGCAGTCGCCTCAGTTGCTGCTGCTCTCAGGCATCGGGCCACACGCGCAGCTCCTCGAGCATGGTATCGCCACCCAGCACGATCTGCCGGGCGTGGGCCAAAACCTGCACGACCATCCCGACGTGGTGCTGGTAGTCGATGCGCCGCACCTGAAAGACCTGTTTGGCCTGTCGCTGAGTGGCATGGTACGAGCCATCCAGGGCATCTTCGAGTGGCGCCGACAGCGCAGCGGCATGCTGACCACCAACTTCGCCGAGGCCGGTGGCTTCATCAAGAGTTCACCAGATCAGCCGCTGGCGGACCTGCAACTGCACTTCGTCATTGGTAAGCTGGTCAACCATGGCCGCACCACCACCTTTGGGCATGGCTACTCCTGCCACGTCTGTCTGCTGCGTCCACGCAGTCGGGGCAGCGTCCGGCTGGCAAGCAAGGACCCGAATGCCACGCCACTGATCGATCCCAACTTTCTGGGTGACCGCGATGACCTTGAACGCCTGATTCGAGGCTTCAAACTGACTCGAAGCATCCTGACCCAACCTGCTCTGGCAGGGCTTGGCGGCAAGGAACTGTCCAACTCCGCCGGTGCTACCACGGACACCCAGATCGAGGCCTTCATCCGCAATCATGCCGACACCATCTACCATCCGGTGGGCAGTTGCCGCATGGGCAATGGACCCATGGATGTGGTGGATTCACAACTGCGGGTGCACGGCTTGCAGGGGCTGCGTGTGGTCGATGCCTCCATCATGCCCAGCGTCATCGGGGGCAACACCAACGCGCCCGTGATCATGATTGCGGAGAAGGCGGCAGACATGATCAAGGCGGCTCAGAAGGACTTGGGACAGAGCTGAAGATCTGTCCCACAAAGTAAACCGCCAACATCCGACGATCAGTTGGGGACAGAGCTGAAGATCTGTCCCACAAAGTCTCAGAATGTGCGGAAATGTGACAAAGTTCTTACCTCTTGGATCAGAATCAGGGTGAAACTACTGCAATAGAATCTGAGATCTCACGGTTGACGCGGTTTGCATGCCGTTGACAGCCGTGCTTCCGCTTGAAGGGCTGATGATTGATTTACCCATTCGCGTTGCTGCACCAGACGTCACCCACGTAGACGCCTTGGCACCCGGTACCCGGCTGGGTGAATTCGAGATCCTGGGTTTGATCGGCGTGGGTGGCTTCGGCATGGTGTACCGGGCTTACGACCACTCGCTGCAGCGCGATGTAGCCATCAAGGAGTACATGCCCACGGCCCTGGCGAGCCGATCGGCCGATGTACTGAACATCACTGTGCGGACTTCCAGCGACCAGGAAACCTTTCGCACCGGCCTGGAGTCCTTCGTTGGCGAGGCGCGTATGCTGGCCAAGTTCGAACACCCCTCGCTGGTCAAGGTGTTTCGCTTCTGGGAAGCCAACAACACCGCCTATATGGTCATGCCGCTGTACCGCGGCATGACTCTCAAGCAGGCGCGCATGCGCATGCGCACGCCGCCGTCCGAGGCGTGGCTGCGCAAAGTCCTGTGGTCGGTGTTGGGCGCGCTCAAGGTCCTGCACCGCGGCAAGGCGCTGCACCGCGACGTCTCGCCCGACAACATCTTTTTGCAGGACATCGGTCCGCCGGTACTGCTGGACTTGGGCGCTGCGCGACTGGCCATCAGTGACCGCTCCAAGCAGCACACGGCCGTCCTCAAGGTCAACTTTGCGCCGATCGAGCAGTACGCCGATATCAAGGACATGCTGCAGGGCCCGTGGACCGACCTGTACTCCCTCTCCGCGGTCGTGCATGGCATGTTGTGCAACGAGCCGCCCATGCCCGCGACGATTCGCGTCATCAATGACAGCATGCCGCCTTTTGCCAGTGTCGCCAGGACCGTGGCGACTGAATTTGGGCAGCGCTATTCCACGGAGTTCGTGACCGGCATTGCCTGGGGTCTGAATATCCGCCCGCATGACCGCCCGCAATCGGTACAGGAATATGCCAAAGCATTGATGCTGAGCACACCCAACGGGATGTCCTCATTTGATTGGCGCGCGGAGCTCGGACCCAACTGCCTGCCCCCGGGCGAAGTCTTGCAGTTGCCCGGCGCGCCAGGCCAGGCAGACTCGACACGACCGGACCAGACAGCATTCGAGTATCAACAAACGCAGTTGGTCCGATCGGCGGCTGCAAAACGCGACGCCTACGATGAGGACGAAGATTCACCGACCGTGCTGGCGTCGCTTGAACCGCAAGAGCCAGCGCCCGAACTTCAATCCCACCGCTCGGAACGGCGGGCCCACCCGCGCAGCATGCCCGAGACAGCGCGCACGTCATCCGACGAACCCGAACACGCCGAGCACCACCCCAAAACCGAACCAATGGGCCTGGAGTCCGGCAACCAGGCGGGGCAGCAAAAGCGCTCCTACGGCTCCTGGCTGTTGTGGTTAGGCGTAGGCGCGGTGCTGCTGGTTGGCGCCGCCTGGAATTGGAGGATGTCAAGCAAACCCGTCACGGCACAGCCGATGCCGGCAGCCAGCGCCCCCGCAGTCCCAAGCCCGCCGAACCCGCCACGGTGGCCACGGCAGCGGCTTCGATGCCAGGCGCGGTTCTGGACAATGCCCCGGCGTCGGCCGGCGCGGCTTCAGCACCGACTGCCGCCCCGGCACCAGCTCTGGGCAATCAGCCTGACACGCAAGCTGCCACGCTCAAAGATGGCGCCACGACGCCAGCAGCGGTCGTCACAGAAAAACCTGTCAAGCCAGCCAAACCCGCGCAGCTGCGCCGCCCTATCGCAACCGCCCCCAGCAAGGTTGAAGCGCCAGTGCAGGCCGCCGAACCGGCGCCAAGGCCGATCACCCCAGCACCCGTGGCACCGCCGCCAGCGCCGCCCAAACCGGTTGTAACCGCCGAAAAGCTCTGCGCCAACGAAGGCGTGTTCGCAAAGCCCATGTGTCTGCACCGGGCGTGCCAACGTGCGGACTTGGCTGGCACGGCCTTCTGCGTGGAGCAAGAACAACGCTTCAAACGCGCCGCCGACGGTAACAACCCCGCCAATCGTTAGCCGCTAGCCAGTCCGTGGCGGACAGATCGCCAGTTGGTGCTGGATGCCCAGCAAATTCTCAAGTCCCTGTCCCGGCAATGAGTGCGTCCAAACCCGGGTCCCGTGATGGACCCGGACCGGCTTCAACGCTGCGCGGCGCCAGCAGCCTGTCAAGCTCCGCCTCCAGTGCCGCGGACAAAGCACCACGCGGGTTCGCACTGGCGCTGAAAACCTGGCCCCGGTGGGACCGCGTACCGCTGGGACTGCCGTGCAGGCCTTGCCCTCCCAGCGTCTGAAGAGGCGACAACTGGACCTGGGGCAGCCCACGACGCCCCACCACCCCGATCAGCCCCTGCTGCGCCAAACGCGTCACGGCATCGCTGCCCACCCATTCATCCGTGCAAGGCAACGCAACTTGATCGCCATGGCGATCAACTGCGTAGTGAAACGGCAGGTCATCAATCAGGGCATCACCACCCTGTGCATTGGGTCCTGCCAGCAAGCTGGCGAGCAACCAGGCGGGGTGTCCCCAAAGCAGCGCGCGCAAACCTTCCTGTTCATTGAACTCCTCGAAAGCGAAGCGCTCAATCGGGTCACTGCGTTGGCCGTAGGGATACCGTAGCATGAAGCGCGGCGCGGCCAAGGCCAAGTGATCGGCGGCGCTCTGGCCTCGCAGGGCTTGCCACGCATAGGCGGTCAGGGGGTGCAGCGCATTGGAACTGCTCGGGGAAGCGGCAAAGGACGCTGCCTGAATACTGCTGATGAACACGCAACCCGCGTGCTGGGCCACGCCCGCGATGCGACCCAGCAACTCAACGTGCGGCGGCGTCGAATCAAACTGGTAACAGCCCAGCACCAAGGTGTAGCCCCCATCGGCATGCTCGGCGGGCTGATCCACCAGGAGCTGGTACAAACCGCTGCCGGTGAGGTCGTCCGAGGCCACCAGATCAGCGGCAAACGACAACACCGGTATATCCAGTACATGCACAGTCAGATCGACACTGGTCTCAAGGCGGCGTAGCAGGAAATCGAGCCCGCGCCAAAGCGATTCCAGCGCCTGGAACTGCGGATGGTGCAACACGCTGCGCATCAAGTCGGCCAGGCTGGCATCCACGCTGGCCACCAGTTCGTCCCGGCGCGGGTCGGTCGCGGGCTGCACGTGCGGGGCCACCACGTAGCGCAGCAAGGCATCAATCGGACTGGTGGGGGCAACGGGCGCCGCCAAGGGCGGGCCACCGAGCAGACGAGCAAAGTCGCCCAGGCGGGCATCGCTGGGCAGGACCCAACCGCTGACAGCGGTGCCGGCTTGCGCCAGCGCACTTGCGCCAGGCCCTGTGTCGACCAGCGCTGGCGCCTGCGCCGGTCCTGGCATCAACTCCGCCGCCGCGGCGGCGAAGGTGGCCGGCGAGAGCAGTCGCTGGCGCAGACTGGCCAAGACTCTGAAGATTTCCAGACGGTCAAACAAGGCATCGGGATGGAAGTCCTCCAGGGCGTCGAAACCAATTTCGACCGTACTGCCATGGGGGCCCAGCGGGAGATGCAACCGAGGCGCCAGGCGCGCCAGCACCACATCGACACTGTCGAACTCCACCGCAAACGGTCGTGCAGCCTGTGCCAGCGCCTCACCGGTCAACAGGCGGCCCTGTGCTGCCGACGCGCCAAAATCGCCCAACACGGCGATGCGTACCGGCCGGTCTTTCGGCCAGTCTTTGAAGGTGGCTGGCAGGTAGCCAAAATTGGGGTGCCATTGGGCAAGTGTGTCGGCGGAGCTGGCAGGTAGGTCGGCATTCATGGCAGGTTAGCTCCTGGTGGTTGCTGATGATGTGGCCGCAGCGTTGGTGGACCGGTAGCCCACTGGCTTACTGAAATGCCACCTCGGCAAAGCTGCGCAGCTTGCGGCTGTGCAACTGGTCGACGCCTTCCGTGCGCAAAAGCTCGACCGCGCGAATGCCGATGCGCAAGTGCTGGTCCACCCGCTCGCGGTAAAAGTGATTGGCCATGCCCGGCAGCTTGATCTCGCCGTGCAGCGGCTTGTCACTGACACACAGCAGCGTGCCGTAGGGCACCCGAAACCGGAAACCATTGGCGGCGATGGTGGCACTTTCCATGTCCAGCGCCACGGCACGGCTCTGGCTGAAACGACGTTGCGGGCCATTGTCAGGCAGCAACTCCCAATTGCGGTTGTCGGTGGAGGCAACGGTACCGGTGCGCATGATGCGCTTGAGCTCGGCGCCACTCATCTGGGTCACGTCACGGACGGCAGCCTCCAGGGCAACCTGAATCTCGGCCAGCGCCGGGATTGGCACCCACAATGGCAGTTCCTCGTCCAGCACATGGTCCTCCCGCACGTAGCCGTGCGCCAACACGTAGTCGCCCAACTGCTGGCTGTTTCGCAGCCCGGCGCAGTGCCCGAGCATGATCCAGGCATGCGGACGCAGCACCGCAATGTGATCCGTGATGGTCTTGGCATTCGCTGGCCCCACGCCAATGTTGACCATGGTGATGCCGCTACGGTCGGCGCGCACCAGATGGTAGGCGGGCATCTGTGGCAGCCGTGGCGGCGAGGCGCCCCACTCGTCACCCGGTAAGGCGCTCTGCCCGACACGGCGCGTCACCACGTTGCCGGGCTCGACAAAGGCAATGTAGTCACTGTTGGGGTCTTTCATCTCCGAGTGCCCCAAGCGCACGAACTCGTCGATGTAGAACTGGTAGTTGGTAAACAGCACGAAATTCTGAAAGTGCTCGGGCGCGGTGCCGGTGTAATGGCGCAAGCGGTGCAGGGAATAGTCCACCCTTGGCGCGGTGAACAAGGCCAGGGGGTGCGCATCGCCCGGTGCCGGTTCGTGGGTGCCATTGGCAATGCCATCGTCCATCGCGCCCAGGTCGGGCAAGTCAAACACGTCGCGCATCAATTGACGCCGCTGCGGGCTCAGACTGCCCTCAATGTGGTCGTGCTCGGCAAAAGAAAAGTGCACCGGTATCGGCTGCGAACTGGTGCCGATCTCCAGTTCAACCTGATGGTTCTGCAACAACAGCGTGAACTGCTCCAGGTAATAGTCAGCGTACAAGTCGGGGCGCGTCAAGGTGGTCTCGAAACGGCCCGGCCCGGCCACAAAGCCGTAGCTGAGATGCGCACTGTAGGCCGAGGTCATCCGCGACACGGTGTCGGTCTGCAGCCGCACAAACGGGTAGCAGGCTCGCACCCGCTGAAGTGCGTCGATCGCACCGGTCGTTGCACCGTGCAGTGGCTCGCCCGCCACGAAGCGTTGCATGGCAAGGCGCAGGTGCGCCAGACTGGCGTCATAGATCAAACGCGCCTGCGCCAGCGCAGCGGCTGGATCGGTGAAGCGTGCTGGGGCGATAAATTCGGGAAGGTAGGACATAGGCCGCATTGTGCGACAGGGCGGGGCGTCTGATCCACGCAACCTTTCACGCACCGATAAAGTTCTGCTTACAAGGATCGCAAAAATGCTATATATTCCATAGCAATTCGTTCAGGGTCGGCATCCTAGTCTGGTTAGCGCTGACCAAACCACTCAAAGCATCTGTGACATGACCGCAAGGTCCAACGCTTTTCGACACATCCACCGGGTTTACCCGAACCGTATGTCCAACCGGCTGGCATTTGCCTGATGAACATGCGACACGACCCGGCACGGCTGGCAAAGTGGCGCCCGCGCGCAACCACGCCTCGCTGTGGCAAGCGCACCTAGACCACTCCAAGCATGAGTAGTCCCAACCCGCCTCAACGAAGAGGGCTGCTACCCTCGCTCATGGCCATCGTCGCGCTGGCGCTGGTGTATGGCGGCGTCATCAGCAGCAAGGACTACCACCAAAGCCAGGAAGCCCTCGCCCGCGACCTCGGCGCGCGCGCCCATCGCACCGCGCTGGACATCCGCAATCAACTGGCCGGCTACGAAACCGCACTGGGCGCGATTGCCGAATCGCGCTGCGTCCAGGACCGCGATCCGTCTCACTGTCGGGACTACTTTCCGGGACTGTTCAAACGCTATCCAGAAGCGCTGGACTTTGTCGCCATCGACCGCCATGGCAAGGTCTTTGCCTCCTCAAGAAGCCCGTATATGCGGGACCCTGGGGCCACCCAGGAAATGGCCGCGCTGCGGCTTGCGCATGACAGCCAGAAGCGCTCCGGCGCCTTGGTCCAAACCGATCCGATCTCGGGCCTCCAATCCGTGTCCGCAGCGATTGCCCTGCCCTCTGCCAACGGCAAATATGACGGCGCGCTGGGCGTGGCCCTCAAATTCGAGCCCTTGGCGCAGCAGTGGGCCGCCTTGGTGCGCGGCCAGGAAGAGAGCCCCTTCTCGGCAGCCCTGTTTGACCGCAATCGCCAGCTCGTCTTCGCCACCGGCGTGCTCAAATCCGGCGTGAGTCAGGCCAATGCCTCGCTCGATCCGCAACTCGCCCTCGAAGGGGCGGGTGAAATGTTCGCGGGTGACCAGACTTTGATCACCCACACGACCGCTGTCGGCAACGACGAGTGGCGGCTGGTGATGGCTCGCCCCGCGGACACCAGCCCCTGGAACTACCTGCGCAACAGTTACCTGCTGCCTGCGTTGGTGTTGCCGGCCCTGTTGCTGGGGTTGATGGGTGCGCTGTTGCTGCGCCGTGACCGGCGCGCCACCCAACTGCTGGCCCAGGAGCAGGAACGCCTGCGCGCCGCCCATGATCAACTGGAGCAGCGCGTGGCGCAGCGCACCGCCCAACTGGCCGAACGCGAAGCCCACTACCGATCCCTGTTCCAGCTCTCGCCCGAAGCCATCTTCGTGCACAGAAACGGCAGAATGCTGTTCGCCAACGAAGCCGCCGCCAACCTGTTCCATGCGGCCAACCCCGAGGCACTGATTGGAAAAGCCTGGCGTGACCTGGTGGCCGAGCATGACTCCGGCATTGTTGAAAAGCGTACGGCCGCGCTGGAACGCGGTGAAGTTGGATCTGTCCCGCTTCATGAGCTGAGCTTTCAGACGCTCGACGGTGAACAGATTCAGGTGGAGTCAGCCGGTGCCGCCATCGAGGTAGACGGTCTGAGCGCGGTCATGACCGTGGCGCGTGAAATCACGCAACGCAAGAAAACCGAGGCGAGCTTGCGCGTGGCGGCCATCGCGTTCGAGTCGCGCGAGGCGATGTTCGTGGCCGATGCCAACCAGGTCATCCTGCAGGTCAACCAGGCTTTCACCCGCGTGACCGGCTACAGCGCCGAGGAGGCAGTTGGCCAGACCCCCTTGTTGCTCAAGTCTGGTCTGCAGGACGCGGCGTTTTACGACGCAATGTGGGCCACGCTCAACCGTACCGGGTACTGGCAGGGCGAACTCTGGAACCGGCGCAAGAACGGAGAAAACTACCCGGAATGGCTGGCCATCTCGGCGGTGCTGGGTGAACGCGGCGAGGTGACCAACTATGTGGCTGCCTTCAACGACATTACCCAGCACAAGGAGGCGGAAGAACAAATCAGATTGCTCGCCTACAGCGACCCGCTAACCGAACTGCCCAACCGCCGCCTGCTGCTCGACCGCCTGGAGCAGGCCTTCGCGGCAAGCGCGCGCAACAAGCGTCATGGTGCGCTGCTGTTAATTGATTTGGACAACTTCCGCAACCTCAACGACACGCTTGGCCACGATATCGGCGATCTGCTGTTGCAACTGGTGGGCCAACGCTTGAGCCATTGCATTCGGGAGGGGGATACCGTGGCGCGCGTGGGCGGCGACGAATTTGCCGTGATGCTAGAAGACCTGAGCGAGCACACCCAGGAGGCCCTGTCCCAAACAGAGGCCATGGGGACGGCCATTCTGACCGCCCTTAACCGCAGCTACCTGGTGGCAGGGAAAACCTGCCAAAGCACACCCAGTATTGGCGCAACGCTGTTCAACGCGCACGACAGCACGGTCGAAGAGCTGCTCAAACAGACCGATCTGGCCATGTACCAGGCCAAGGCCGCTGGACGCAACACACTGCGTTTCTTCGACCCGGAGATGCAGGCCTTTGCGACCGAACGCGCGACCATGGAGAGCGACCTGCGCGAAGGTCTGCAACGATGTCAACTGGTGCTTTACTACCAACCCCAGGTCGATGGCCCCGGCGGTGTCACTGGATTTGAGGCACTGGTGCGCTGGCAGCACCCACGACGCGGCCTCGTGCAACCGGCCGACTTCATCCCCCTGGCTGAGGAAACTGGCCTGATTCTGCCACTGGGGCAATGGGTACTTCAAACCGCCTGCACCCAGTTGGTGGCGTGGGGCGAGCGCCCCGAAACCGCCCACTTCACGGTAGCCGTCAACGTCAGCGCGCACCAGTTTCGCCACCCGGACTTTGTGATGCAAGTGCTTACCGTGCTGGAAGAGACTGGTGCCGATCCGCGCAAACTCAAACTAGAGCTGACCGAGAGTCTGCTGGTGGACAACCTGGATGACGTCATAGCCAAGATGACCGCCCTCAAAACGCCGGGCGTTCGCTTTTCACTGGACGACTTCGGCACCGGCTACTCTTCACTGGCCTACCTCAAACGCCTGCCGCTGGATCAGCTCAAGATCGACCAGTCCTTCATCCGCGATGTGCTGACCGACCCGAACGACGCCGCCATCGCCCGCACCATCGTGGCCCTGGCGCGCAGCCTGGGCTTGGCCGTGATCGCCGAAGGCGTTGAAACCGAGGCGCAGCGCGAGTTCCTGGCCCAAAATGGCTGCCACGCCTCGCAGGGCTACCTGTTCGGGCGCCCCGATACGGCCGAATCCATCACTCGACCGGCCCCGCTCAATCCGACCTGAGCCCAAGCGGCGACGCGTTTTTCGAGCGCCCTGTCGGCCAGCGACGAGCCGGTCATGGCGCGACATTCCAACCCCTGGAAGCTGCATGATCGGCCTCACCTTCAGCCGGGTGCTTGATCACGACAGTCAGGCATCAGGTCAAAGCCAGCTGGCATAGTATCTGGGTCCCTCCAAAGAAAGTCATAGTCATGTTGAAGTTCACCTGCTGCGATGCAGTCAGCCAGTTCTCACGAAGTGCCCAGGCGCAGCTGCTGCAAGGCATCACCCGAGGCTTCGAGAAGGAATGCCTGCGCGTGGATCAGAACGGCAAGCTGGCGCGCACACCGCATCCGCGCGCCTTGGGCTCCAAGCTCACGCATCCCTGGATCACCACCGATTACGCCGAGGCGCTGCTCGAATTCATCACACCGCCCTCGCAAGACCCTGACTTTCCGCTGGCGTTCCTGCGCGACATCCATCGCTACACGGCGCACCAGTTGGGTGACGAGTTGATGTGGGCCAGCTCCATGCCCTGCGTGCTGGGCAGCGACGCCGACATCGCCCTGGCCGACTACGGCAACTCCAACGCCGCGCGTTTCAAGTACGTGTACCGCGAGGGCCTGGGCCTGCGCTATGGCCGACAGATGCAGACCATTGCCGGCGTGCATTACAACTGGTCGTTGCCGCAGGAATTCTGGCTGGCCCTGCAGGACTGCTGCGACAACAACACGCCCTTAAAGGACTTCATCAGCGAGCGCTACTTCGACCTGATCCGCAACTTCCTGCGCTATGGCTGGCTAGTGCCCTACCTGTTTGGCGCCTCGCCCGCCATCTGCAGGTCCTTCCTGCAGGGGCGCAAGTCCGACCTGCAGGAGATGGGTTCGGGCACCATGTACTACCCGCACGCCACCAGTCTGCGCATGAGTGATCTGGGCTACCAGAACCGGGCCCAGGCCAATCTGCAGGTGAGTTTCAACTCACTGGCCGAGTACACCGACGCGCTGGAGCGCGCCATCCGCACACCCGACCCGTTCTACCAGGAGCTGGGCGTCCAGCAGGATGGCCACTGGAAGCAACTCAACGCCAACCTGCTGCAGATCGAAAACGAGTTCTACGCCGCCATGCGCCCCAAGCGTGTCAGCCGCAACGGCCATCGGCCCGCCAAAGCGCTGCGGACCGACGGCGTCGAGTATGTGGAAATGCGCCTGTATGACCTGAACCCGATGGAGGCGATTGGCATTGCACCCGAACAAAGCCCGTTTGCCGACGTGTTGCTGCTGATGTGCCTGTTTCGCGACAGCCCGCCGATCAGTGCGCGCGAGCAAGCCGAGAACGACGAAAACAAGCGTCGCGTGGTCAACCGCGGCCGTCAGAACGACCTGCATTTGCTGGTGCACAACCGCGAACAAGCGTTTCGCCCGCTGGCGCACGAGCTGTTCGACGACATGGCGCCGTTTGCCGCCATGCTGGACGCCGCCTACGGCAATCAGCGCTACAGCCAGACCCTGCAGACTTTGCGCCAGCGCATTGACCAGCCCGAGCTCACCCCCTCAGCCCAGGTGCTGGAGGGCGTGCGCCAGCAGGGCAGCTTCTACGCCTATGCCATGGACCTGTCCAGAAAGCATCAGGCGAGCTTGCTTGACGCCCAAACCACGCCCGCAATGCTGGCCCGGTTTGAGCAAAGCGTACAGGACTCGCTGGCGCAGCACGAGCAGATCGAGGCTGCACCGCAAGGTCCGTTCGAAGACTACGTGGCGGCCTACTATGCCTGAGGCACCGCGAGGCCAGAGCGAACCACCGCGCCGCGCGGCATCAAGCTGAACACAGACTCAGCGCAACGCATCGACCACCGCCAGAATCGGCAGCAAGACGCTAGCGCCCAGTTTGCGCGAGCGCTCGCCACTCCAGCCGCACTGCGCATCGGGCAGGTCGGCGTTGTCCTTGAAGGGCATCTCGATGGTGTAGGCCAGGCAGTCGAAGTTCTGTCCGACCCAGTGTGTGGCCATACTCTGGTTGGCGCTGCCAGCGGCATCCGGCGCATAACCATGCTGCACCTGGAAATCAGGGCATGTCGCAGTCCAACTGGCTTTGAACGCATGCTCCAGCGCCTCGATGCGTGGGCTGTAGCCAGGGTTGCCCCCGGTCCCGGCGACGAAGTTGTAGGGCAGTCCCTCGTCGCCATGGACATCGAGGTTCAGGTCCACCCCGGCCTCTTGCATCGCCTGGCGCACCAGAAACACTTCGGGCGACTTGTCCATGCTGGGCGTCTGCCATTCCCGGTTCAGATTGGCGCCCGCCGCATTGGTACGCAGGTTGCCGCGCACGGCGCCGTCGGGGTTCATATTGGGCACCACGTAGAACACGCACTTGCCCAGCAGCACTTTGGCGACCGGATCGTCGGCATCCAACAATCGCTCCAGAAAGCCCTCGACAAACCACTCGGCCATGGTCTCGCCGGGGTGTTGCCGGGCGATCAACCAGACCTTGCGCCGCACCGCCATGGCAGTGGACGCGTGCTCGTCGGTGATGCGCAGCAGCGTCATGTCGCGACCGTCCAAGGTGGCGCCCAGCCGGCGCACCTGCACGTGCTCAGAGAGCGCCGCCGAGCCGATCAAGTCCAGGTGACGCTCATGGGAATAGGGCTCGAAATAGGCGAAGTACACGCAATTCGTGTCGGGCGTCAGGGTCGCCGTCATGACCTGTGCATCGAAACCGGTGTCGATGCGAAACCAGTTTTGGCGGTCATGGCTGGCGACCACCCGGTAGTCGGTCCAACCCTTGGGGTAGGCACATTGACCGGCATTGAGAAAGCGCAAGGTCACGGGCACCTGCGCCGCGCCATGCAGGCAAAAGTAAAACCATTGCGCGAATTCACTCGCGTTGTCACGCCGGATGCTGAGCTGGATGTCGCCGGGCTCGGCCAGGCTCAGCACCTCGATGGCGCCGGCGTCGAAGCTGCTGGAAATGTGAAGTTGGGTCATGAGGTGTCTTCTGATGCTTTGCGGGACAGACCTTTAGCTCTGTCCTCAACTGATTGTCGGATGTTGGCAGGTCCGACCATTCTAGAAGCCGCTAACTGCCCTGCCGCGCCGTGGTGCCGATAATCGCCCCATGACCAAAGCTCTGGCCCCAGCGCCCACCCCCGCAACCCCGGCCCCGAGTGGCCCGGCCTTCAGCACCCTGGCGCTGGATCCCCCCACCCTGGACAACCTGACACAACTGGGCTACCTCAGCATGACGCCGATTCAGGCCGCCAGCCTGCCCGCGGCGCTGCTGGGCAAGGACCTGATCGCGCAGGCCGAGACCGGCAGCGGCAAGACCGCTGCCTTTGCCCTGGCGGCACTGCAGCGCCTGAACCCGCGCCGTTTCGCGGTGCAGACCCTGGTGCTGTGCCCAACCCGCGAGCTGGCCGACCAGGTAGCCGTGGAGATCCGTCGTCTGGCGCGCGCCCTGGACAACATCAAAGTGGTGACACTGTGCGGCGGCGTGGCCTTGCGAGGACAACGGGCGTCACTGGAGCACGGCGCCCACATCGTGGTGGGCACGCCGGGGCGCATCATGGACCACCTGGCGCGCGGCTACCTCGCGCTCGATGCACTCAACACGCTGGTGCTCGATGAGGCCGATCGCATGCTGGACATGGGCTTCTTCGATGACATGACCACCGTCATCAAACAGTGCCCGCCCACACGGCAAACACTTCTGTTCTCGGCCACGTATCCACCCGGCATTGAGAAGCTGGCGAGTGCCTTCCTGCGCGATCCGGTCCAGGTCAAGGTCGAGGCCCAGCACAGCGAGAGCCTGATTGAGCAGCGCTTTTATGAAGTCACGCGTGCCAACCGGCTAGAGGTCGTGGCGCAGTTGCTGAACCACTTTCGCCCGGTCAGCACGCTGGCCTTCTGCAACACCAAGCAACAGTGCAAGGACTTGCTGGCCTACCTGCAACAGCAAGGCTTTGCGGCGCTGGCGCTGTACGGTGAACTGGAGCAGCGCGAGCGCGATGCCGTGCTGGCCCAATTTGCCAACCGCAGTTGCTCGGTGCTGGTGGCCACCGACGTGGCCTCTCGTGGCCTGGACATCAAGGAGCTCGAAGCCGTGATCAACGTGGACATCACGCCCGACCCCGAGGTGCACGTGCACCGCGTCGGCCGCACCGGCCGGGCCGGCGAATCGGGTCTGGCGTTGAGCCTGGCCTCCATGCCCGAGATGGGTTTTGTCGGCAAGATCGAGCAGTACCAGAAGCGCGAGTCGGTCTGGCACAAGCTCGATGAACTGACCAAGGCCAGCACCGAGCCGCTGCTGCCACCGATGGTGACGTTGCAAATTTTGGGTGGGCGCAAGGAAAAGATTCGCCCGGGCGACGTGCTGGGCGCCCTGACCTCGGACGCCGGCTACAGCCGCGACCAGATCGGCAAGATCAGCGTCACGGAATTCACGACTTTTGTCGCCGTGCGCCGCGACATCGCCCAGGCGGCGCTGCAGAAACTTAACGCCGGGCGCATCAAGGGCAAGAGTGTCAAAGTCCGGCTCATCGAGCAGGATGGCTGATCGGTAGGCGAGCCTGGCCTGTCGGGCAAAGTCCTACAGTGACTTGCGCCAAATGCCGACTGAACTTTTTGCGACACCAAACTATAGTTCTCCCAAGCGCCAAACTCTGGCGTGACCAGCCGACATCCGGCAATCAGTTGAGGACAGGGCTCAAGGTCTGTCCCGCAAGGTTTCAGGAGAAACACACCATGAGAACTTCGGCACATGCCCTCAACCCCTTCAGCCTGATGATGGAACCCGAGTTGGTGCTGCGCACCATGGAGCGCTCGGTCCAGTTGCGCGGACTCACCCGCCACAAACTTCATCCGCTGGACAAGCCCCTGATTCCCTACGCCAAGTTGCCAGCAGCCGCGCGCGCTGCGGCCAATGACGACCTGGACGACGAAGACGAGATCCTGCCAAACTGATGGCGCCAGTTGCTTGACGGCCGCCGCAGCGGCGTTGGATCGGTCCAGCCGCTGACACACTGCGTGGCAAATATTACCGTCGCGATCGTTTAAGCGCCGCTTCGGCCACCACGCCGCGCAAACGCTGGCATCATGGGCGCTCCCTCCGACCGGACCGACGCCATGAGCCCTTCAGCCTACCCGCAACTGCTCGCGGTTTTCACCAAGCTGCACCACTTTCACCACCTGACGGCCATGGCCTCGTGGGACCAATCGGCCATGATGCCGCCCAAGGGCAACGAGGCGCGCAGCCAGGCCCTGGCCGAGATGGAGGTGCTGATCCACCAGACCATCACCGACCCCACATTGGCAAGCCTGCTTGATGCCGCGGAACAAGCACCGCTGAATGACACGGAGCGTGCCTCGGTGCGCGAGATGCGGCGCCAATGGGCGCTGTCAAACTTGCTGCCGTCGCGACTGGTAGAGACGCAGAGCCTGGCCGGCTCACGTTGTGAACACGCCTGGCGCAGCCAGCGCCCGGCCAATGACTGGAACGCGCTGCTGCCCAATCTGCGCACCGTCATCAGTCTGGCGCGTGAAGAAGCGGCGCTATTGGCCGACCACTTCGGCACCTCGCGCTATGAAGCCCTGATGAACAAACACGAACCCGGCATGCGCTGTGACGAGCTCGACCGCATCTTCGCGGATGTCAAAGGCTGGTTGCCCGATCTGGTTCGCAAGGTCATGAACAAGCAGGCCGACCAGCCGGTGCTGCAACCAGTGGGACCGTTTGCAATCGAGTCGCAACGCGCGCTTGGCCTGGACGTGATGAAGCTGTTGGGTTTTGATTTCGAGGCGGGTCGGTTGGACCTCTCGACCCACCCCTTTTGCGCCGGTGTGCCCGAAGACGTGCGCATCACGACCCGCTATCGGGACGACAACTTCCTGCAAAGCCTGATGGGCATCATCCATGAGACCGGTCACGCACGCTATGAGCAGCGACTGCCACGCGAACTGGTTCACCTGCCGATCGGGCGCGCGCGCACGATGGGCGTGCATGAAAGTCAGAGCCTGTCGTTTGAGATGCAGCTAGGTCGCGGCGCGCCCTTCCTGTCGCTGATCACACCGCTGGTGCGCCAGCATCTTGGTACGCAGCCCGCCCTGCAAGCCGACAATCTGGCACGTCTGTGTACCCGTGTGCGGCCCGGCCTGATCCGGGTGGACGCGGACGAGCTGACCTACCCCGCCCACGTAATCCTGCGCTGCGAAATCGAACGCGCCCTGATCGAGGGAGAAATTGAAGTGGAGGACATTCCGGCCCTCTGGGACGAGAAGATGAAGACCAGCCTGGACGTTGACACACGCGGTAATTTCAAGGATGGCTGCATGCAGGACATCCACTGGCCCATGGGCTTGATCGGTTACTTTCCGAGCTACACGCTTGGCGCCATGTACGCGGCGCAGTACGTCGCGACCATCCGGGCTCAAACCCCCGAGTTGGACCAAAAAATTGCTGCCGGGGACCTCTCGCCAGTCACCAACTGGCTGGAAGCCAACATCTGGAGCCAGGCCAGTCGCTGGGAGATTTCGGAACTGATGACCCGTGCCACCGGTCAGACGCTACAGGTTTCGCACTTTCGCAAGCACCTCGAACACCGTTACCTGGCCGCCTGATCGACCGCGCCGTGCCCGCCGAGTACCGGCAGGGTGCGCACATTGCGAATCACGGGATGCCGCCAGGCCCACGCGGCCAAGACCAATGCCCCCACGCCGCCGGCACCCAAGGCATAACGCAATCCCAGGTGCTCACCCAGGTAGCCGCCCAGCAAAGCACCGGGCCCGGCGGGAATCAGGATCAGCCAGCGCATGGTGCTGGTCATGCGGCCCAGCAGGTGCTCGGGCGTAACCGCCTGGCGCAGGGCCAGGAAATTGATGAAGATCAGCACCGCCCCGGCGCTGAAACACAGCAGCATCACCACGAACGACAGCACGCCCCACGCATTGGAAGGCGCCAACGCCAGTTGCAGCCAACCCGCCCCACACACCGCAAAGCCCAACACCAGGCAGGGGCCCGGTCCCAGATGGCGCGAAATGCGGTTGCCCAAGGTACTGGCCACCACCGTGCCCAGCCCCATGCCCACGTAACACAAGCCCACCTGGTGCTCATTGAGACCGAGTTCCCGGGTGGCGATCAGAATCTGCACCACCATCGCCGCGTGGTGGCACATCTGCCACAGTCCCACAGCCGTGGCCAGCGCCACCAGCAGCGGCTGCTGGGCCACAAAGCCCACCCCTTCCTTCAGATCGCGCCAGAAGTGCGCCTGCGCCTTGGTCGGGCGCACCTCCTGCACACGGATGCCGCGCAGGATCAGCACACTGACCAGCAGCAACACGGCGTCCGCCAGCAAGGCCAGAGGCGCACCAACCAGCTTGATCAGGGCACCGGCGAGGCCCGGCCCAGCCACCTCGGCGCCGGATGAAGCCAGGGCATTCTTGGCGTGCGCCTCCACCAGGCGGTCACGCGGCACCACTTGCGTCAGCACGATCTGCGCGGCCGTGCCGGCCGTGACAAACACGCACCCGATGGCAAAGCCAACCCCGTACAGGAAAGGCATGCTCAAGCCCCCCAGCACCCACACCAGCGGCACACTGGCCAGCACCACAGCAATCATGGCTTCGCCCGCCACGTAGACCGGCAATTTGCGCACGCGATCAAGCCATACCCCTGACGGCAAAGACAACAACACGAAGGGCGCCAGCTCCATGAAAGTCAACAGCCCCATCTGGGAGGGTGTGGCGTGCAACAACACGGCCGCCGTCAAAGGCAGCGCGAGCATGGTGACCTGACCGCCCAGCGAGCTGATCAGAATGGATAGCCATAGGCGGCGATAGGCCAGATCGCGCAGCAGGTCGGCAGGTGGCAAGGTCAGCCACGATGGTGGCCATGTCAGCCAGGATCGCCGTCCCGCACTTGTGGTGTCGGACGTCATGGGGTCTTTTGGTAGGCGGTGCCCGCCCCTGGTCAGGGCGGGTCGAAGCTCATTCTAGTTCGCTCTGCCCAGGCGTGCAGCCCTCGCCACGGGCCTGCGTGCGCAGTGTGGCCTAATAGAGGGTTCGTCCAACCCCATTTTTGAAATTCACCATGGCCAAGAAAATCAGAACCGAAAGCGACATCTGCGCGTCCAAACCCGTTGCTCCGTCTGGCGTTTGTTTCACCACTGGCAAGGGCCAGCGCCGTAGCCTGGAGCGTGGCCCGGCCACTCGCAACAAAAAGAACCCCGGCAAGCGCGCGAAAAAGGGCGGCTAAGTCAAACGTTCTTGGGCGATCTGGCCACTGCAATGTGACAGGTACTGCCCAACCGGCACCGCATGAATACGCTCGCCCTGGTTGACGTTACGGTGCTGGAGGTCGAGCTTCAGAAGTTCGCCGACGATCGGGACTGGCAGAAGTACCACTCGCCGAAAAACCTCGCCATGGCGCTGACCGGCGAGGTGGGCGAGTTGGTAGAACTTTTTCAGTGGTTGACCGAGACGCAGTCCTGGTCGATTGCCAAAGACCCCACAACCGCTGAGGCCGTGCGCGACGAACTCGCTGACGTCTTGCTTTACCTCGTCCGACTGTCGTCGGTGCTGGGCGTCGACCTGAACGCAGCGGTTATTCAGAAATTGGCGAAGAACGGGAAGAAATACCCCAAAGGCGACTCGACGCCCAGCAGGGACTGAGCCAGCGCAGCCACTTGCCAGCGGCCAGTGCAGCGCCAAGTTAAGTCCTTACATATTGCGCCGGTACTGCCCACCCACTTCAAACAGCGCGTTGGTGATCTGGCCCAGCGAGCAGACGCGCACAGCGTCCATCAGCACCTCGAACACGTTCTTGTTTTCGATCACCGCCTGCTGCAGGCGCTTGAGTTGCGCCGGCGCTGCATGCGCGTGGCGGGTGTGGAAGTCTTGTAGCCGCTTGAGCTGGCTTTGTTTTTCGTCCTCGGTGGAGCGCGCAAGCTCCAGCTTGTCCAGCACCGCGTCGCCATGCGGATTGCGGAAGGTGTTGACCCCGATGATGGGCAACTCGCCGGTGTGCTTGAGCATCTCGTAAGTCATGCTCTCGTCCTGGATCTTGCCGCGCTGGTAGCCGGTTTCCATCGCGCCGAGCACGCCGCCGCGGTCCGCTATGGCCGTGAACTCGGATAACACGGCTTCCTCCACCAGTTCGGTGAGTTCTTCAATGATGAAGGCGCCCTGGTTGGGGTTCTCGTTTTTGGCCAGACCCCACTCGCGGTTGATGATGAGCTGGATCGCCATGGCGCGGCGCACGCTGTCTTCGGTGGGGGTGGTGATGGCCTCGTCGAAGGCGTTGGTGTGCAGGCTGTTGCAGTTGTCGTAGATCGCGATCAGCGCCTGCAGCGTGGTGCGGATGTCGTTGAACTGAATCTCCTGCGCGTGCAGGCTGCGCCCACTCGTCTGGATGTGGTACTTCAGCTTTTGGCTGCGCTCGTTGGCGCCGTATTTTTCTTTCATGGCCACGGCCCAGATGCGCCGCGCCACGCGGCCCATGACGGTGTACTCGGGGTCCATGCCGTTGCTGAAGAAAAAGCTCAGATTGGGCGCGAAGTCGTCGATGTGCATGCCACGCGCCAAATAGGCCTCGACCAGCGTGAAGCCATTGGACAGGGTGAATGCCAGCTGGCTGATGGGGTTGGCACCGGCCTCGGCAATGTGGTAGCCCGAGATCGATACGCTGTAGAAATTGCGCACCCGGTTGTGCACAAAGTACTCGGCGATATCACCCATCACCTTGAGTGAAAACTCGGTCGAGAAAATGCAGGTGTTCTGGCCCTGGTCTTCTTTCAGGATGTCGGCTTGCACCGTGCCACGCACATTCTCCTGCACCCACTCCCGGATCTTCTCGATTTCGGTATCGGTCGGGTCGCGTCCGTTGTCGGTTTTGAACTTGTCGATGTTCTGGTCGATGGCGGTGTTCATGAACATCGCCAGAATGGTGGGAGCCGGGCCATTGATGGTCATGGACACCGAGGTACTCGGGCTGCACAGGTCAAAGCCGCCATACAACACCTTCATGTCGTCCAGTGTGGCAATGCTGACGCCGCTATTGCCGACCTTGCCATAGATGTCCGGGCGTGGATCGGGGTCGTTGCCATACAGCGTGACGGAATCAAACGCGGTAGACAAGCGCTTGGCGGGCAGGCCACTGGACAGCAGCTTGAAGCGCCGGTTGGTGCGAAACGGATCGCCCTCGCCAGCGAACATGCGCGTTGGGTCTTCACCCTCGCGCTTGAAGGCAAAGGTGCCGGCGGTATAGGGGTAACTGCCGGGCACGTTGTCGAGCATCAGCCACTTGAGGATCTCGCCGTGGTCCTCGAAGCCGGGCAAGGCAACCTTACGGATGGTGGTGCCGCTCAAGGACTTGGTGGTCAGCGCGGTGCGGATTTCCTTGTCGCGGATCTTCACCACGTATTCGTCGCCGGCGTAGGCTTTTTGCATCTCGGGCCACTGCGCCAACAGCTTGTGGGCAGCGCCGTCCAGCCGCTGGGTGCGCTCTGTGGCCAGACGCAGCACAGTGTTCTTTGCGCCATCGCGACTGGCGTCGTCTTCATGCAGCATGCGCGCGGTCTCATTGAGTTGCTGCAGTTCACGCGCCAGCCGCGCCTGGCCGCGCGCGCGCGCCTTGTAGCCGCGCACGGTGTCGCTGATCTCGGCCAGGTAACGTACCCGTGCTGCCGGCACGATGGGGGTCTGATTGGTGCTGTGGCGCACTGCCACCACCGGCAGGCGTCCCTCGGTGAAACTCAATCCCAGTTCCGCCAGCCGGACTTTCAGTGCCTGGTACAGCGCGGTCACGCCATCGTCGTTGAAGCGCGCTGCCATGGTGCCAAACACCGGCATCTGATCTGGCGCTGTGGTAAACGCTTCGCGGTTGCGCTGCACCTGCTTGGCCACGTCTCGCAAGGCGTCCACCGCGCCCTTGCGGTCGAATTTGTTGATCGCCACAAACTGGGCGAAGTCCAGCATGTCGATTTTTTCCAACTGGCTGGCGGCGCCGAACTCGGGCGTCATCACGTACATCGGCACGTCCACGTGTGGCACGATCGCCGCGTCGCCCTGGCCGATGCCCGAGGTCTCGACCACGATCAGGTCAAAACCGGCCACCTTGCAGGCGGCGATCACATCCGGCAAGGCCGCGCTGATCTCCGAGCCAAAATCGCGTGTCGCCAATGAACGCATGAAGACGCGGGCCCCCTGCTGCCAAGGCGAGATGGCGTTCATGCGGATACGGTCACCCAGCAAGGCACCGCCGCTCTTGCGCCGCGAGGGGTCGATGCTGATCACCGCGACCCGCAGGCGATCGCCCTGGTCCAGGCGCAGGCGCCGGATCAGCTCGTCGGTCAGCGAGGACTTGCCCGCGCCGCCGGTGCCGGTGATGCCCAGCACCGGCGTCTTGACCGATGCCGCATGCGTGCGGATGTCTTGCACCAAGGCGCCCAGAGCCGGGCTGAGCGCGGCCCCGTCGCCCCGTGCGCTTTCCAGCGCGGTGATCAGTTGCGCCAAGGCGCGCCAGTTGGCGTCGGCGTGGCCCTGAATTGCCTGGACATCGGTCGGGGCGTAACTGCTGAGGTCGGCGTCACACCGCATCACCATCTCGCCGATCATGCCGGCCAGGCCCATGCGTTGCCCGTCTTCCGGGCTATAGATGCGGGTCACGCCATAAGCCTGCAGCTCGCTGATTTCAGACGGCACGATCACCCCGCCACCACCGCCAAAGACCTTGATGTGCGCGCCGCCTCGGCTTTTCAGCAGGTCGATCATGTACTTGAAATATTCGACGTGGCCACCCTGGTAGGAGCTGATGGCGATGCCCTGCACGTCTTCCTGCAGCGCGGCGGTCACCACGTCATCGACGCTGCGGTTGTGCCCTAGGTGGATCACCTCGGCGCCCATGCTCTGCAGAATGCGGCGCATGATGTTGATGGCCGCGTCGTGTCCGTCAAACAGACTGGCGGCCGTGACGAAGCGCACCTTGTGCTTGGGGCGGTAGCTGGCCAGGGCCTTGAATTCGGCGGACAAGTCGGTCATGGTGTGTTCTCTTTCGTCAGTATCCGCAGCGCCTGGCGGACCATTCTCTTGGCTGCGAGCGGGTGCGGACCAATTGACGTTTACGTAAACGTCAATCATAGCCGACCGGGCGGTTTTCGTCTTTATTTCAGCGCCACACGACCGGCACCACGCTTGCCGATAATGCACAGCTGAAGCCTTGCGGGACAGGCCGCCGCGCCCAGCGCAGCAAGCCCTGCCCTCAACCGATCCGTTCACCTAGCTTGTCGCCATGCCACTACACGCCCATCCGGTTACCGGCACCTCCCGCCCACCGTCGTCCACGCCCGACGACGACAATCCGCGCATGCAGGTGCGCCCAGCGCGCGGCTACACGGGTGACGTGACGCCCGAACTGGCCTGGCACTGGTGGCAATCGGGTGAAGCGATGCTGGTTGACATCCGCAGCGACGCCGAGCGCGCCTGGGTCGGATACGTTCCCGGTGCCGCAGTGGTGACCTGGAAACAGTGGCCCGGCATGGTGTTCAACCCGGACTTTGACCAGGCGCTGACCGCCGTCGCGCCCCTCAACCACAAAGTCCTGCTGTTGTGCCGCAGCGGTATTCGCTCGGTGGCGGCGGCCCGACGCGCCACCGAGTTGGGCCTGCTGGCCTACAACGTGCTGGAAGGATTTGAAGGCGACCCCGACGAGCACGCGCAGCGGGGACATCTGGGTGGCTGGCGGCGACTGGGCCTGCCATGGCGCCAGGACTGACTGACTTGGCTGCCCACTCGGCGCGCGCCATTGGTGATAATCCCGCCATGACCTTCCTGGCAATTGATGTGGGCAACACCCGCCTGAAGTGGGCGCTCTACCAGTCACCCCACCCCCACGCTGCCGTGCTGGACCACGGGGCGGAGTTCCTGGAACACGTGGACAAGTTGGCCGAGGGCCCATGGGCAGGCTTGCCGGCGCCCCAGCGAATGCTTGGCTGCGTCGTTGCCGGCGACGCCGTCAAACGTCGCGTGGAAGAGCAAATGGAAATCTGGGATGTTGCCCCGCAATGGGTGGTGCCCAGTATCGCCGAGGCTGGCCTGACCAATGGCTACGACTTTCCGACCCGCCTGGGCGCCGATCGCTGGGTGGCCATGATTGGCGCCTGGCACCGCTCGCTGGCCCAGGGCCCGGCACGCCCGATGGTGGTGGTGATGGTGGGCACCGCCGTCACAGTGGAAGCGATTGACGCCACCGGCCGATTCCTGGGTGGTTTGATTTTGCCCGGTCACGGAATCATGCTGCGCGCCCTGGAGTCCGGGACTGCCGGGCTGCATGTACCCACCGGTGAAGTGCGCGAGTTTCCGACCAACACCAGTGACGCATTGACCAGCGGGGGCACCTACGCCATTGCCGGTGCGGTCGAGCGAATGATCCAGCATGTGCGCGCCCACTGCGCTTGTGAGCCCCACTGTGTCATGACCGGTGGTGCCGGCTGGAAGATGGCCCCAAGCATGTCTGTGCCGTTTGAGCTGGCCGACAACCTGATCTTTGATGGCCTGCTGGAGATGGCTGCACGGCGCTTCGCCCCGTGAATCGATGCGCTCGACCCGCTCAGAAGTCCAATAATCGCGAAAAATCGGTATCCGCGCGGCCCGTCGTATCGGTGACATGCACGGTGCTCAACTCAAACACGCAATGGGTCACCACGGCCGGCGACGCGGCCGACAAGGGACCGCTGAGCACGGCACGCTGAATCAGGTCGGTCAATTGCACGCGCGCCGCCTCCGGTGTCTCACCGTTGAGCGCGACCGAGGCGCTGATGACCAGACGCACCGTGACCTGCTCGGAGTCCGGGTCGCTCTGGTGTGCTTCCATGGCGGTATCCTGCAGCACCCGGCCATCCAGACCGATGAACACAATTCGCGCCGGGACTCGCTGCGACAGCACGTGGGTCAGGCCGTCGCCATGCATCACCAGCATGGTGCCATTGGCGAAATCGCGGGCCCAGGCAGTGCGCCCGCCTTCAAAGCCACGAATCGAGAAACCATAGTCCTTGGGCGAGACCCGATAGCGGCCAGTCGTATCGATGGTCGGGTCTTCGATCTCGAAGTCCTGTTGGACAAACGAAAAACGATTCCCCTGTGGCGTGTGCCGCTGGTTCGCCGAGGCCAGCGCCGGGGGCCGCTCGCGAGAACGAAGTTCACTCCATTGGGTCATCTGCGCCACCTCCAAATGTCACGTTGACGGCGGCGGTGCACTCAATCCCACCGCAGCCTGGAACATCGACTGCCGGGCCTGGCTGACCACCTGGGCCTGCCAGACCTCGGTATCAGTATAGAACGCCGCCACCATCTGCTGGCGGATCTGGCTGGCCAGCATGGCCGGGGCATCGGGATGGTTGTGCAACCAGTGGTCGCCCCGCAGCGCGAACATCACCTGGTCCATGGGCTGGGTCCCGTACTCCATGGCGATGCCGGTGTACTCGGCTTGCGGGCACTCCTGGTACATCGCCAGCCACATCAAACCGGTCAGGAATGCGGAACTGGACGATCCGTCGTAGATCGAAGTGACGGGCGTGGCGCCGCCACCATCCCACCATCGGCCCGCCCGCCGCAGCGCTTCGGGATCGTCCCGGCCGGCATAGATGCGCTCGCCTAGCCCGCTGGGACCCAGGCCCGTGTGCAAATCAATCCAGGCCACATGGCGTACGCGGGTCGCGTAGTCACGCAGCACCTGGCGCACCGTGCGGTTGCTCCAGGTCGGCGCCGTACCACCAAAAAACAGCCCATCGGGAAACTCATGCTGGCCGCGCGACACCGCCGCCTGGAAAGCGGCCATGCCCTGTTGCGCATGGAAGTCGGCCACCGCCTTGGCGTTGGCCGCATCAGGGGGCCAGTCAACCGGCAACAGCAGCGAATGCAAGGCCCGATAGGCTTCATTGGCTGGCAATGGCCCGGAGAAATCCTGAAAATTGCGGTTCAGATCCACGTTCTCGTTCGTCACACGACGACGGTGCGAAAAGCCATGCGGGTTGAGTGCGTGCAGGTACAGCACCGCTACGCCGTTGGCACGGGCGTGGTCACGCCACGCCTGGTCGTGCAGCGCGTACACCTGCACCCCGCTTCCACAAAAACCCTCCACCCCGTGGCAAGCGCTGCTGACGATCAACAGGCGGTCCGCATCGGCAGCACCGTCCAACGCCACATCCAGCGCCAGGTCCTCACCCTCGCTGCCCTTCTGGGGATGCGCATAGGAGCGCACCACCACACCGGCCGTCGCTGCCGCCTCCAGGAACTTGCGCCTGGCCTGCGCGTACGAAGACGCAAAACTCTGCGACACGCCGTTCATGCCGCACCCCCGCGCCGCGCCGGTTGAAGCCAGGCCTCGGCCAGCCGCACCCAATAGGTGGCGCCCAGCGGGATCAGGGCATCGTTGAAATCGTAGCTCGGGTTGTGCAGCATGCATGGCCCGCCACCATGGCCCATCTCGCGGTGTGCACCGTCGCCGTTGGCAACAAAGGCGTAGCAGCCCGGCAGCGCCTGCAGCATGTAGGCAAAGTCCTCCGCACCCATGGTCGGCTCCTGGGCCCCCACATTCTGTTCACCCACAATGCTGGCCATCACGCGCCTGGCGAACTCGGCTTCCTTGGCGGAGTTGATGGTGGGCGGGTAGTTGCGCACAAATTCAAACTCACATTGCGCATCAAAAGCGGCGCAGGTGTGCTGGGCCACCTGCTGCATGCGCTGCTCGATCATGTCCAGCACCGCCACCGAGAACGTGCGCACGGTTCCCTGCAGCTCGCAGCTGTCGGGGATCACGTTGGTGGCCTCCCCGGCATGGATCATGGTGACCGAGATCACGCCAGCGTCCACCGGCTTCTTGTTGCGGCTGACGATGGCCTGGAACGCCTGCACCATCTGGCAAGCGATCGTCACCGGGTCGATGCTGTTGTGCGGCATCGCCGCATGCCCGCCCTTGCCCCGGATCGTGATCTTGAACTCATTGCTCGACGCCATCACCGGCCCGGCGCTGACCGCAAACTTGCCGACCTGCGCGCCAGGCCAGTTGTGCATGCCAAACACGGCTTCCATCGGGAACTGCTCGAACAGGCCCTCCTTGATCATCTCGCGCGCACCGCCACCCCCTTCCTCAGCCGGCTGGAAGATCAGGTAAACGGTGCCATCGAAATCACGGTGGGTAGCCAGATGCTGGGCTGCGGCCAGCAGCATGGCGGTATGGCCATCGTGGCCGCAGGCGTGCATCTTGCCGGGGAAACGGCTGGCGTGGCTGAAGGTGTTGAATTCCTGCATCGGCAGCGCATCCATGTCGGCACGCAGGCCAATGGCGCGGTCAGCGTCTCCCGCCTTGACAATGCCCACCACGCCGGTGGTGCCCAGGCCGCGGTGAATCGGGATGCCCCATTCGGTCAGCTTCTGGGCCACCACGTCGGCGGTGCGGGCCTCCTGAAAACACAGCTCGGGGTGAGCATGGATATCACGACGGATCGCCGCCACGTCCGGCGCTTGCGCCACGATGGAATCAATCAGTTTCATTCAGAATCCTAATCAGTTGGGGACAGCGCCAACGGAACTGGTCCTTTGCCCGCCCCACGCCACGAAAGAGTGCCGTCATTGCGAGCCTCCAGTTCCGGGTCTGAACCGCACACGGACCTTGAACCTGATGGCGTCACTGCGAGCGCAGCGCGGCAGTCCATGGATTCAGGGGTCCTGGATTGCTTCACTTCGTTCGCAATGACGATGTTCTTTCACGCCAAAGATCCGTCCCGCCAGGTTTCAAAGGTACAGTTTATGCCGAGTGCGGCAAACCTGCCTGGAGCAGGCACACGGTCCTGACTGGAACGGAATCGAGGCGCGACTTAAACTTGCCACCATTGAGTCACTTGATTGAACCCTCTGATGCCCGCCCACTCTGCCCCTGGGCCGCTTACCCAAGTACGCGGTGCCTGCCCCCACGACTGCCCCGACACCTGCGCCCTGTTGACCACCGTCGACAACGGCGTCGCGGTCCGGGTGCAGGGCAATCCGGACCACGCCCACACCGGCGGCACGCTGTGCACCAAGGTCTCGCGCTATCCAGAACGCACCTACCATCCCGAGCGCATCCTGCAGCCGCTCAAACGCGTCGGACCCAAGGGCGCCGGGCAGTTCGAGGCGGTGACTTGGGAGCAGGCGCTACAGGATATTGCCGCCAGACTGAGCGCCATTGCGGCGCGTGCACCGCAGGCCATCCTGCCTTACAGCTATGCCGGGACGATGGGTCTGGTGCAAGGTGACAGCATGTCCGCGCGCTTCTTCCACCGGCTGGGGGCGTCGCTGCTGGAGCGCACCATCTGTTCCGCGGCGGGTGGCGAGGGACTAACCCAGACGCTGGGCGGCAAAGTCGGCATGGGGGTGGAATTCTTTGCCGAGGCCAAGCTGATTCTGATCTGGGGTAGCAACGCCATCACCAGCACCCTGCATTTCTGGCGCTATGCGCAAATGGCCAAGCGCCAGGGTGCCAAGTTGATCTGCATCGATCCGCGCAAGAGCGAGACCGCCGACAAGTGCCACGAACACATTGCCCTGCTGCCCGGCACCGACGGTGCCTTGGCGCTTGGGTTGATGCACGAGCTGATTCAGAACGATTGGCTGGATCATGACTACCTGGCGCGGTACACGCTGGGCTGGGAGGCCTTGCGCGAACGCGCCCTGCAGTGGCCCCCTGAACGGGTCGCCGCTGTCTGCGGCCTGCAAAGCGAGCAGGTGCGCGCGCTGGCGCGCGACTATGGCGCCTGCGCCCAGAGCCGCGAACCGGCCGCCATCCGCATGAACTACGGCATGCAACGGGTCCACGGCGGCGGCAATGCGGCGCGCTTGGTCGCATCGCTGCCCGCGCTGATTGGTGCCTGGCGCCACCGCGCCGGTGGTGTGCTGTTGTCAAGCTCCGGGCGTTTTCCGGTTGACCGGGCAGCCCTGCAGCGCCCTGACTTGCTGGCCGGCAAGGTGCCGCGCACGCTCAACATGGTGACGATTGGCGACGACTTGCTGCGCCCAAGCTCGCCCGCGTTCGGCCCGGCGATTGAGGCCCTGGTGGTGTACAACAGCAACCCCGTGGCGGTGGCGCCCGAGTCGCCCAAGGTGGTGCAGGGCTTCTCACGCGAGGACTTGTTCACGGTGGTGCTGGAACACTTTCAGACCGATACAGCCGACTACGCCGACTACCTTCTGCCGGCCACCACCCAGCTTGAGCACTGGGACGTGCACCTGAGCTATGGCCACACCGACGTGCTGCTGAATCAGCCCGCCATCGCGCCGCTGGGTCAATGCAAACCAAACACCCAGGTGTTCCGCGAGCTGGCCCACCACATGGGTTTTGAAGACGACTGTTTTCAGCAAGACGACCTGGCGCTGTGTCGCGCCGCCTATGGCCAGGCGGTCGATTTTGAGCAATTGCTGGCGCGGGGTTTCGCCACTTTGGCGCTTCCTGAGGCACCGTTTGCAGAAGGCAACTTCCCCACACCGTCAGGCAAGTGCGAGTTCTTCAGCGAACGCTTGGCCGCCAGCGGCCAGGATGGGCTACCCAACCATGTTCCCAACCATGAAGCGCTGGACAGCAACCCGGCCTACCCGCTGGCCATGATCTCGCCACCGGCCAGGAATTTCCTGAACTCCAGCTTCGTCAACGTCAAGAGCCTGCGCGAAAGCGAGGGCGAGCCCCTGCTGGAAATGCACGCGACCGATGCGGCCGCTCGGGGCCTGACACACGGCCAGACCGTGCGTGTGTTCAACCAGCGCGGCGAGTACCGCTGCAAACTCGCCATCTCGGATCGCGCCCGCCCATTCGTGGTCAACGGGCTGGGCGTGTGGTGGCGCAAGTTTGGCTTGGCCGGCACCAACGTCAACCAGGTAACCAGCCAGAAGCTGACGGACTTGGGACACGGTCCAACGTTTTATGACTGTCTGGTGGAAGTCGCTGCCTTGTGACGCCATCATCCATGCCAGTCGCCGAATCCGCCAGCGTGTTGGCCGTCATTGTCAGCTACAAACCCGACCATGCACGCTTGCTTGCCTTGCTGGAATCGGTCGCAGGGCAAGTGAACCGCGTGGTAGTCGTGGACAACGGATCGTCGCACGAGACAGTGCAATATCTGCGTACTCTGAGGGCGCGCCTCGATTTCGAATTGATCGAGTTTGAGCAGAATCGCGGCATCGCCGCCGCACACAATGCCGGCATCCGACTGGCCAAGGACCGCAAGCACGAGTACGTGTTACTGCTTGACCATGACAGTTGCCTTGAACCGCTTTGTGTCACGGCCTTGCTGCGCGCGCACCAACACTTACGCGACACAGGCGTGCGGCTGGCTGCAGTTGGCCCGCAGTACCGGGATGAAACGTCGGGCATGCCCGCGCCTTTCCTGCGGTACACGCGCTGGAGGTCGGTGAAGGTCTATCCGCGCAACGCACTCGACACGGTCGAAGCCAGCGTGCTGATTTCCTCCGGCAGCCTGATTGCCGTTACCGCGATCGACGCAGTTGGCCCAATGGATGAAGGCTTGTTTGTCGATGGCGTGGATTGGGACTGGTGTTTTCGGGCGTCATCCCTGGGCTATCGCCTGTTCGGGATTGGCGGGGCATGCATGACGCACAGCCTGGGTGACAGTGGTCTTCGCCTCTGGCGTTGGGTCATTCCGCTGCACAGTCCGCTGCGGCACTACTATGCCTACCGCAACGCGATCCTGCTGTGCCGACGCTCGACCGTGCCCTGGTCCTGGAAGTTGCACTTCTCGTCGCGCCTCGTGATCCGTTTTGCGATCTACATGGTGCTGGCACCGCACCGGCTGCAACGTTGCCGCTTTATCTTGAGGGGAGTGGTGGATGGACTCGCAAATCGGTCGGGACCGATTTGAGTTTCCGGTGAACTGCATCTTGGGAGGTCGACAACCGACTGTCAGCCCCCCGCATCCTCCGCAATCGCATTGGCCATGTAATCGATCTTCTTCTGCATGTCGGCCTCGCTGTCGGCGTAACATTGGGCGATCAGGCGGAACTCGTCCTGGATCTCGATGAAGGCATCCACCATGTCCGGATCGAAATGGCTGGCGCGCCCCTGGAAGATGACCTGCACGGCCTTGTCGTGCGAGACACCGGCCTTGTACACCCGGTCATTGGTCAGGGCGTCGTACACATCCGCAATAGCCATCAGCCGCGCGCTGACGGGAATGTGATCGCCGCTCAAGCCGTGGGGGTAGCCGGTACCGTCCCATTTTTCCTGATGCGACAGCGTCAACTCCTTGGCGGTTCTCAGAAATTCGATATCCCGCCCCAACGTCTTCTCGGCGTGTAGCAGCGCCTCGTAGCCCAGCGTGGTGTGGGTCTTCATGATCTCGAACTCGGCCATGGTCAGGCTGGCTGGTTTGAGCAGAATGCGGTCCGGGATACCAATCGTGCCCATGTCGTTCAGTGGCGCTGACTGGTACAGGGCGGCTACCCGCTCGGGCGTCAGGGCCGCCGCGAAGCGGGGATGGTGCTTGAGTGCGTCCGCCAGAACCTTGAGGTAATGCTGCACCCGCAGGATGTGGTTGCGTGACTGGGACTCACGTGTTTCGGCCAAACTGGCCATGGCAAAAATGACCACGTCCTGAACCGATGCCGGTGCCGTCGTGGCTGGCGCTGATGCTTTATCTTGACTCATGATCTTGCGGGTCCGAAGTTGGGGTCATTGCTACAGCACCCGATGTTACGGCCTGCGCCGACTGTCGGTCGAGTTTTCGCAGTCAGACTGCAGCAGCAGGCTCTGTGGTGTGGAACGGCGCCTGATAAAGCCACACCGGTCGCCCATCGGGGGCACTCAAGGCAGCATGCGGTCGCAGCGCTGGCGCCTCGAACTCCAAGCTGACCAGCCATGCGCCGGGCTGGAGCTGCTGCAGCGCCTTCTTGGTGGCCCTTGACATGCTCTCGGGGCGCTGGAACAGGTAGACCATCTCATAGGGGCGCCAGTCGGCGCGCCAAATATCACCTTTGCGCACGTGGGCCCATGGGCAGCGCAAGGCACAAGCGGCACGCAGGGGCCAACTCCATTCCAGCCCATAGAAGCGGGATTGGGGATACGCCTGGCGCAACGCAATCAGTCCGTCGCCCAAACCACAACCTGCATCGAGCACCAGGGCACCGTCCGGCAGGGGTGCGTAGCGCGGCAACTCGCGCAGAGCATGGGCAGGGGTCGGGAACAAGGGCGCATCGCGCCACGCGTTCAGTGGATAGATCAGCAGCAACAGGGCCAAGGGCACCAGCCAGGCCCAGGCGGGAACACTCGCCAGACCCGAGATCGCCAGCGACAGCGGAAAGCCCAGTCCAATCAGTACGCGACGCCACCAATTGGCACCCAGGCGGGTCAGCGCAATGCCCAGCGCGCTGGCCCCGATCATGGCGGCGGCCGGACTCAGACCCAAGTCTGCGGCACCGAGGAAAAATCCCCAGGCGCAGGCCCACGCCAACAGCGCAGGCAAAGGCCAGAGCATGCTCAGCATCATCGACTGCGTTACCGTTGAGCACCGCGCGTGAGTTTGTCGATCAGACCATTGAGTTCGTCCAGGGAGCCGAACTGGATGCTCAGCTCGCCCATCTCCTCAACGCGCCCGGAGCGCTTGACCCGCTTCTTGATGTGCACTTCGACCTGGGCCGTCAGGAGATCGGACAATTCCTCCTCAACCCGCTTCAAATCGCGCGACTTCTCTTTCTTGGGCTTCGCTGAAGTCAAGGTGAACTCGGCGCTCAGCTTTTTAACCAAGCTCTCGGCCTCGCGCACCGACATTTTCTTGGTCGCAATCTGGTTGCCCGCCGTGATCTGGCTGGCACGGTCCAGCGCCAACAGCGCGCGGGCGTGCCCCATGTCGAGGTCGCCTGCCATCAACATGGTCTGCACCGGTTCGGCCAGATTGAGCAAACGCAGCAGGTTGCTGGCGGCACTGCGCGAGCGGCCCACGGCTTGCGCCGCCTGTTCGTGAGTGAGTCCAAACTCTTTGATCAAACGTTGCAGGCCCTGAGCTTCTTCCAAAGGATTGAGGTCTTCACGCTGGATGTTCTCGATCAGCGCCATGGCCGCTGCGGCCTCGTCCGGGACATCGCGCACCAGCACCGGCACACTATCGAGCCCGGCCAGCCGGGCGGCGCGGAAACGCCGCTCGCCAGCGATGATCTCGTATTTGCCCTGGTTGGCGCCGTCCTTGAGCTGGCGTACCAGGATCGGCTGCATGATGCCCTGCGCCTTGATCGACTCGGCCAACTCGTACAAGGCGCCCTCGTCCATGCGGGTGCGCGGCTGGTACTGGCCCGGCACCATGTCGGCCAGCAACAGCGAGGCAGGCAAGCCGGGGTTGGCGCCATCGGTGCCGGCACCGGCAAAAGTGTCATCGACTTTGGGGCCGAGCAGGGCTTCGAGTCCGCGGCCCAGGCCCTTGGGTTTCTTGGTGACCATTCAGTTTTCCTTGTTGATTGTTGTGCCAGCCATCAGTAGCTGCAGCACCTGGCGCCCCTGCGGCCAATCGCCCAAACCGCTCTCGGCATTGAGGTGTCCACGCTGGCCCGCTTCCATGAAATCAGCACCCCAAGCCGTGGCAAAGGTTCGCGCCCGCGCCAGACCGCAAAATGGATCGTCGATACTGGCGAACAACACGGTTTTGAAGGGCAACCGGCCCATCGGCACCGGCGCCCAGCTCGGCAGCATCTGGCGTACATCGTCGCGTTCGGTATCCGGTGGCGCGACCAGCAGCGCGCCCTGGACCAGGTGGGAATTGCGGGAGTGCGCCGCCCAGGCCGCCACCAGCATGCAACCCAGGCTGTGCGCCGCCAACACCGCTGACGCGCGCCCCGCCGCCTCGCGCGCGAGCAACACCTCTTCCAGCCGGGCGATCCAGTCGCCGCGCAGCGGACGCATCCAGTCGTGCTGCTGCACGCGCAGGTAGCCGTGACTGGCCTCCCAGCGGGTTTGCCAATGGCCAGCACCGGAGTCTTGCCAGCCCGGCAGAATCAAAACGTCTTGAACACTCACTTGCTATTCTTTTTATAGCTAATCATGCAACTGGCAATTGGTCAAATCACCAGTTCCTTCTAGATTTTGGTGGAACCAGGCGCCATCCGTTCGATGCGCTCGACCATTTCCTGGGCAAACGCCACAAACGCCTGCGCACCTTTGGAGGCGGGATCAAATACCACCCCCGGCACACCATAGCTGGGCGCCTCGGCCAGGCGCACGTTGCGCGGAATCACAGCGTTGAATACCTTCTCGCCAAAATGCGCCTTGAGCTGGTCGCTGACCTGCTGCTGCAGCGTGATGCGTGGGTCGAACATGACACGCAGCAGCCCGATGATGGCCAGATCCTTGTTCAAGTTCGCGTGCACCTGCTTGATGGTGTTGACCAGATCGGTCAGCCCTTCCAGCGCAAAGTACTCGCACTGCATCGGCACAATCACGCCATGGGCGCAGCACAGGCCGTTAAGCGTCAGCATCGACAGAGACGGGGGGCAGTCGATCAGGATGAAGTCATACTCCTGATCCACCTCGGCCATGGCCAGTTTCAAACGTTTCTCTCGCCGCTCGACGTCGACCAGTTCCACTTCGGCACCTGCGAGCTCGCGGTTGGCACCCAGGACGTCATAGCCGCAGCCAGCTTCGATCAGTTTCGGACTGGTGGTGCGCGCCTCGCGTACCGACGCGGATTCGAGCAACACGTCGTACACCGTCAGTTCGAGCTTGCGCTTGTCCACCCCGGAACCCATGGTGGCGTTGCCTTGCGGATCAAGGTCCACCATCAGCACGCGCTGGCCGACCTTGGCGAGACCGGCCGCCAGATTGACGGTGGTGGTGGTCTTGCCAACGCCACCCTTCTGGTTGGCAACGCAAAAAATTTTGGCCATGTGGGGGTGCTCAGTGGGAAAGGCGGGAACCGGAGACGGGCTTCAGGGTTTCACGTGAAACAAAGACGACAGCGCCACTCAGCGTGACACCGCCAGCTTCACGCCAAAGCCGATCAAGAACAGCCCGGCGATCTTTTCCAACACCCGCGACGCAGTGGGGTTGGCGCGGATGCGCTCGGCCAGAAAGTAGGTCAGCAGCACCGAGCACAGGCCATACAGGAAGGTGATGGCGGCAATGGTCGCGGCCATGAAGCCATAGGTCAGCAGGCCCTGCTGGCGCGCCGGGTCCACGAACAAGGGGAAGAAGGCCATATAGAACAGGATGGCCTTGGGGTTGAGCAAGGTGATCATTAGCGCCTGGCGCAGGTAGTGGCCGGCGGTGATGTTGAGCACCGGCGCCGCACCGGGCTTGGCCAACAGCATCCTGAGGCCCAGCCACCCCAGGTAGGCGGCGCCAAGCCACTGCACCGCGTTGAAGGCATCCGGGTAGGCGGCCAACAAGGCAGCCACGCCCGCCACGGCCGACCACATCAACACCTGGTCGCCCAGTATCACGCCCAGCGTGGCACCCAGGCCGCCTACGATGCCACCCTTGCTGGTGGAGGTGATCAGGGCCAGATTGCCGGGGCCGGGGATCAGCAAGAAAACAATCACGGTGACGACAAAGGTGCCGTAGTCGGTTACGCCAAGCATGGGAGTTTCTTTTGAGGATGGAGTGGGTGAGTTTACGTTAGACAGCCTTGGGTTTTGGTCGGCTGTTTGCTGGGTCGGGACACTCTGTTGCATTGGAGTTGCCTGTAGGATGGCCCGGCTGGAGTGGCCATTGGGGTTTTACTCCGTGTCCCCCGGCCTGCGGCCTCCTCCTTTACCTACGTAAAACCCCAATGGCCACTCCTGCCTATGGTGTTGCGAGTTACCCCCACTTTTCGCACGGCGTGTACCGGTAAGCCAGGCCACCGGAGTTTGGACGCCTGGCATGTCCCCCCGCCCCGCGAATTGCCCTGCGCGGATTTAACGTGAAAGAACATCGTCATTGCGAACGCAGTGAAGCAATCCATCACTTCCGGCGGCATGGATTGCCACGTCGCTTCGCGCCCTTCCATGAACCGGCGGTCATTGCGAGCGCAGCGCGGCAACCCATGACCCCAAAGTACGTGGATCGCCACGGCTTGCGGCCTCGCGACGACGAAACCTGTTCAAGGATCGTGTGCGGCTCCGACCCGGAACTGGCGACTCGCAATGACGGAGTTCTTCATGATGTGGGGCGGGCACGAGCCCATGTCAGCTAGCCGAGTGCAATGAGCGCGCGCAGATGGGTTGGGGGTTGCGTTTTGCGTAGGTAAAGGAGGAGGCCGAAGGCCGGGGGACACGGAGCAAAACGCAACCCCCAACCCATCCACCACCACTCGCCCAACCCAACGAGCACGATCTCAAAGAACCAAGCCTACGCCCGACGAGCCCGCATCCACACCATGCACCGCTCCGCCCCCAGCCCCGGCACCACCAATGGTTCCACGTGAAACACTTCGACCGACGTCGGCAGCGCGGCCAACTCTTGCGCCGGGTGCTTGCCCTTCAAGGCCATCCAGACGCCCCGCTCCGCCAGCGCCCCCGCCGACCAGCTGGTGAAGTCCAGCAGCGAGGCGAAGGCGCGGGAGCTGATCACCTGGTATTTGTCCGTCAGGCTCTCCACCCGCGCGTGGATGCCGCGCAGATTGGGCAGCTTCAGGCTCACCGCCACTTGCTGAATGAAGGCCACCTTCTTACCCACCGTGTCCACGCAATCGACCGCCAGCTCCGGGCAGCAGATTGCAATCACGACGCCCGGCAAACCGGCACCGGAACCGACATCCAACAGACGGCGGCGCCCTGGTGAACCCACAACCTCCCCAGCCTCATGCTCAGCGAGCATCCGGCGCAAGGGCTCAATCACGGCCAGGCTGTCGAGCAGATGGTGCGTCAGCATCTCCGCCGGATCGCGTACCGCCGTCAGGTTGTAGACCTTGGTCCACTTCTGAATCAGATCCAGATAATCCAGCAAGGCCGTCACCTGCTGGTCCTGCAACGTCAACTTCATGGCCTGAAGTCCTTGCCGCAAGGGCGTCTCCAGGCTACGCATCAGGCTCGTCACCCGCTGACAACGTCGCCTGACCCAGCACGGCGAACTCCTTGAGGTTACTTTTCTTCAGGTGAACCAGCAGCAGAGAAATCGTGGCCGGCGTGATGCCCGAAATGCGGGACGCCAGACCCAGGGTCTCCGGCTTGTGCCTGTTCAGCTTCTGGCGCGCCTCAATGCTCAGGGCCGACACGCGCATGTAGTCCAGATCCTCGGGCAGACGGAGGTGCTCGTAGTGGGCGGCCCGACTCACCTCATCACGCTGCCGATCGATATAGCCGGAATACTTTGCCGCGATCTCCACCTGCTCGATCACGGCCTGAGCAAAGCTTGCCCGTGCATCCATCGCTTGGTCGGTTTCACGTGAAACACCCGCCATCATTTCCGGCTCGGCGTACTTGCCAGCATCCAGCGACATCAGTTGCTCGTAACTCACATCCGGGCGTCGCAACAGATCCGCCAGACTGTACTCATGGTCGATGGTCTTGCCCAACACGCGCGCCGACTCGGCTGCAGCCAGATTCTTCGGGCTGACCCAGATTGAACGCAGCCGCTCTGTTTCACGTGAAACAGCATCGCGCTTGCGGCTGAAGGCCGCCCAGCGTGCGTCGTCCACCAAGCCCAATTGCCGCGCCACCTCGGTCAGGCGCAGGTCGGCATTGTCCTCGCGCAACTGCAGGCGGAACTCGGCCCGGCTGGTGAACATGCGGTAGGGTTCACTCACCCCCTTGGTGATCAGGTCATCCACCAACACACCCAAGTAAGCCTGATCGCGCGCCGGCACCCAGGTTTCGCCCTGCCAGGCGGTCTTGGCGCCGGCCTGCAGCGCCGCGTTGATACCGGCAAACAGGCCCTGCGCCGCCGCCTCTTCGTAACCCGTGGTGCCGTTGATCTGCCCGGCAAAAAACAAGCCCCCGATGGCGCGTGTCTCGAAGCTGCTCTTGAGCTGGGTTGGATCGAAGTAGTCGTATTCAATGGCATACCCTGGACGCAGGATGTGCGCGTTCTCCAGGCCTGCCATCGAGCGCACCAAGTCATACTGCACATCAAACGGCAGGCTGGTGCTGATGCCGTTGGGGTAATACTCGTTAGTGGTCAGACCTTCGGGCTCCAGAAAGATCTGATGGCTGTCCTTGTCGGCAAAGCGGTTGACCTTGTCTTCCACGCTGGGGCAATAACGCGGCCCCACCCCTTCAATCTTGCCCGTGAACATTGGGCTGCGGTCGAAGCCGCTGCGAATGATCTCGTGCGTGCGGGCATTGGTGTGCGTCACCCAACACGACATCTGTTGGGGATGCTGCTCGGCACGGCCCATGAAGCTGAACACTGGCATACGCGCGCTCATGCCACCCGGCATGCCATCGCCGGGTTGCTCCACGCACTTCGAGAAATCAATACTGCGCCCGTCCAGCCGCGGCGGCGTGCCGGTCTTGAGCCGAGCTTGCGGCAGCTTGAGCTCCTTCAAACGCGCGCTCAGACTCACCGCTGGTGGGTCGCCGGCCCGTCCGGCGGCGTAGTTGTTCAAGCCAACATGAATCTTGCCGTCCAGGAAGGTGCCCGCCGTCAGCACCACCGCTCGGGACCGGAACTGGATGCCAACCTGCGTCACCGCGCCCACCACGCGGTCACCCTCCACCATCAAGTCATCCACCGCCTGCTGGAACAGCCACAAGTTCGGCTGGTTCTCCAGGCGCCTGCGGATGGCCGCCTTGTACAACACCCGGTCCGCTTGGGCGCGGGTGGCGCGCACCGCCGGCCCCTTGCTGGAATTGAGAATGCGAAACTGGATACCCCCCTCGTCCGTGGCCTGGGCCATGGCGCCACCCATCGCGTCCACTTCCTTGACCAGATGCCCCTTGCCAATCCCGCCAATGGACGGGTTGCAGCTCATCTGGCCGAGTGTCTCGATATTGTGGGTGAGCAGCAAGGTCTTGCAGCCCATGCGCGCACTGGCCAGCGCCGCCTCGGTGCCGGCATGGCCGCCACCCACAACGATGACATCAAATTCCTGGGGGTACAACATGGAAGGGGTGGTGCGCACGCGGTGAACACCGGGTCAGAGGGAAGGCCGCAATTTTACTGCGCAGGTCAATTTGGGACTCGACACACCGAACACGGGCGCCGCGCGACAATCGGGCCATGAAACTACTGATCTTCGCGGGCAGCACCCGCCTGAACTCCTACAACCGCCGCCTGGCACAGTTCACCGCCACCCTGGCCCGCGCAGCTGGCGCCGAGGTTACGCTACTGGAACTCGGCGAGCTCGACATCCCACTCTACAACGCCGACCTGGAGGCACGCGGCACCCCCGCTGATGTGATCCGGCTCAAAACGGTTCTAAGCGAACACCCCGCCTGGATCATCTGCTCGCCCGAATACAACGCCAGCTACACCGCCTTGCTGAAGAACACCATCGACTGGTCATCCAGCCCAGTCAAGGGCGACGCCCAGTGGTCCGACGGGCTCAAACCGTTCTCGGGCAAAGTGGTTGGCCTGCTCAGCGCATCGCCCGGCAGCCTCGGTGGCCTGAGATCGCTGGAACACCTCTGTCCTTTGCTTCGCAACCTGCAATGCTGGATGGCACCCAAGCAGTATGCGCTGGGCAACGCCGGAACCGCCTTCGACGAAAACGGTCAACTCCTCAACGAAACTCAGCGCCAAGGCGTGCAAGCGGTGGTCGACGAGGTCCTATGGGCCGGGCAGCGGTTGTCCGCCAAACGGATCGACCAAAGTTCTTGATGAATGACAAACAGCCTTCAATGGACCGGCCCTAGAGTGACCCTACAACTGCCGACACGCACTACCATGCGCCTTGGACTACCAACACCGCGAGAACCATGAAACACGTCGTCAGCATCAGCCTGGGTCACCGCAATCAGGACTTTGAAATCAAGGCCACTTTCATGGGCCAGCCGTTCCAGTTGAGCCGCGTCGGCACCGATGGCAGCACACCGAAGGCCACCAAGCTGATGAAACACTGGGAGCGCCACGCTGATGCCATCGGCCTGGGCGTCCTCAAGGACAGCTACAGCGTGGGCGCCAAACGCTATGTCGACAAGGACAGCAAACACCTGATGGAAGTCGTCAAGCGCGTGCCGGTGACCACTGGCGCCCGCCTGAACGACATCTTGCAGGAGTGGGCAATCCGTCATGTGCAGACCAAGTTGGGCAACTACTTCAACAACGCGCGGGTGTTGTTCTTCTCGGGCATCACCAACTTCAAGCTGGCGGCCTCGCTGCTGGAGTACACCCAGAACCTGCAATTTGCCGACCCGGTGCGCCAGCTCGGCGTGCCCAAGTTGCTGGATTCACTTGACGCGCTGGAGCTGTACGCCAATGGTGCCCACTACGTGACCGACTGGACCTCCCCTACCGTCATGTCCAGCACCCCGGTCAAGGACTGGACCCACTTCGTGCTGCGGCGCGCGATGCAGAAGGCCACCGTGATCGTGGCCGATGTCCACGACCTTGATGAGTTCAGCATCGAAGAACTGGCTGGCAAAACCATCATCACCTCGACCGTCAACGACGAGCGTCTGGCTCAGTTCAGGGACAAAGGCGTGCACATGGTGATCGACGGCGCACCCTATCTATTCAACCACGTGCTGGCACCCAACCTGCTGGATGCCATGATCCTGGCGGCTTCGGGTAAACCGGCGCAGGATCTGCTCGAAGACGACTATCTGGAAATCATCACCGACCTGGCGCTGGAGCCGCGCATCCTTTACCCCAACGGGTTCAAGCGAACCAACCGGTTTGCATTCGTGATCCACCCCTTGTCGCAGGAGTACTTCAAGAAGGTGAAACCGATTGAGCTGCTGTCGCAAGTCTCGCCGCCGGTGTTCATGGATTCGTTGGAAAAGGCGATGGCGTATGCGCCGCCGTTCGTCTACTCCAAAGTCAGCGGCATCCAGTCACCCACCGGGGTGGAAGCCGAAGGCTGGCTCATCTCGGTGGGCGGCACGCCCAAGGAGATCATGGCGCACAGCCCGGAGTTCACTTACCGCCGCCTGTTGGATGCCGCCGCCATGGCCAAGCGCCTTGGGGCGCAGATCATGGGCCTGGGCGCTTTCACCAAGGTGGTTGGCGATGCCGGCCTGACCGTCGCCAAGCGCGCGCCCCTGCCGATCACCACCGGCAACAGCTACAGCGCTTCGGGTGCCCTGTGGGCAGCACACGATGCGATGTTGCGCATGCGGCTGCTGCCGCCCCCCAAGAAGGGCCAAAAAGTTGCGTTCAAGGCCATGGTAGTGGGTGCTACCGGTGCCATTGGTTCGGTCTGCGCACGTTTATTGGCAACCGTGGCGCACGAGGTCTACATGGTCTCGCCCGAAACCGCCAAGCTGCTGGCCCTCAAGGAATCGATCCTGAAGGAGAACCCACAGGCCAAGTTGTTCCTATCCGCCCATGCTGACAAGGATATTGCCGCAATGGACATGATCGTCACGGCCACCTCCGGCGCAGGCAAGAAAGTGCTCGACATCATGCAGGTCAAACCCGGCTGCGTCATCACCGACGTCGCGCGTCCGCTGGACTTGCCCGCCTCCGAGGTGGCCAAGCGCCCAGACGTGCTGGTGATCGAGTCCGGCGAAATACTGCTGCCCGGCAAGGTCGAGATGAAGAACATCGGCCTGCCACCCAACATCGCCTACGCCTGCCTGGCCGAGACCATCGTGCTGGCACTGGATGGCCGTTTTGAGAACTTCACGGTGGGCCGCAACATTGAGTGGGAGAAGGTACGCGAGATCTACCGCCTGGGCCTCAAACACGGCATGAAGCTGGCGGCCATTTCGGGTGTCAATGGCGTGTTCTCGGATGCCGACATCGAGCGCGTGCGCACGCTGGCGCTGGCCAAACGTGCTGCCGCCGCCAAAGTGGTTCAACGCAAGCCACCGGCCAAACCGGCCAGCTCGGTTCGCACCAAACAGACAAGCCCGGCAACGCGACGCGCGGTCACGTCTGCCAAGACGCCGACTCCAATCAAGTCACGCGCCAAGACGAAGTAGCAATCTCGGCCAGGATGGCCGCTTCACGCTCGATGTGGCAAAACGGCTGAACTCGCAGCGCATCAGCGCCGGAACTTGCCGTCGGCCCCCAGAATCATCAGGTCCACGAACTTGCCGGAGCTGTGTTTGGTGGGGGAAAGTTCCACCAAATAACCGCCAAGATCGTGCTTCTTGAGGTCTTCCAGCGCCCGAATCAAGGACTCGCGATTGACGGTCTTGCCAGCACGCCGCAGGCCCTCCACCAGGAACTTGGCCGAGATGAAGCCTTCCATCTGGCTGAAGGTCAGCTCCTGCAGGCCGGCTTCGGCGGCACGCCCCTGCAACTCGCGCGCCACCCCGGCTGACTTATTCCAGGGCGGCGGCACCACCTGGGTAATGACGATGCCGCGCGCCCTGTCCTGCAACACCTGCACCAGTTGCGTGTTGCTGATCACCGAGAGCATGTAGAAGGTGGAGTGATGCCCCGCCTTCAGGTAGGCGTCCACAAAATCAATGCTGGGCTTGCCCGCGCTCACCACAATGATCGCCTGCGGTTGCCCCTTGCTCGCCTGCTCCACCGCAGCCGCCATCTTCGAACCATCGACCTCCAGCGGCACCTTTGCCAGCAGCGTGACGCGGTGCTCGCCAGCCGACTTCTCGACTGCGGCCAGGCCACCGGTGCCAAACGCGTTGTTCAGGTAGACCACGGCCACCCGATCGATGCCCACCGCCGCGAGCTGGCGCACCATGGCCGTGAGTTCATCGCTGTAGCTGGCCTTGATGTTGAACACATAGCGGCTGAACTTCACGCGCAGCGCGTCGCTGCCCGTAAAGGGCGCGATCAAGGGAACGTGTTTCTCTTCGGCAATCGGCACCGCCGCCAAGGAGGGCGGTGTTCCGGCGTACTGGAACAGCGCCAACACCTGGTGCTTGTCAATCAGTTCACGCGTGTTGTCGGCAGCCTTCTTGGGATCGTAGGCATCGTCAAGCGTGACCAGCCGGATCTTGCGCCCGTGTACGCCGCCAGTGCTGTTGACGTGATCAAAGTACAGTTTGGCGCCCTGGCGCACCTCACCGGACAAAGCTGCGAGTGGCCCGCTCAACTGGCAGGACTGCCCGATCACCACTTCGGCGTCGGTCACTCCTTCAGGCTGTGCCCACGCCCCTCGCGGCAGGGCCGCGCCCAGCAACAGGGTCAGCACAAAGGCCGCGAACCGTCGCAAGCAGCCACTCTGACAAACACGCCAGGTCAACCTCGGGAGCAAGTGCAATTCCAACCAACCATGCATGGTTATTCCCGGTAGTGTCTAATTTCTGTATAGTAGTACCATAATGCGCCTCAAACAATCGTCAATCCTGTATCACGTTTAATTCCCATGCGTCAGGCCCCTGTGGACCAGTTGCCGTCCCCGGTGGTGGACGAGCTGCGTCGTGCGCTGCACCTCAAGGGCAGCTCGCTTGTGATGACGCTGTTTGGCGATGCCATCGCCGTGCGGGGCCAAGCGGTATGGTTGAGCGGCCTGATCAAGCTTGCCAGCCCGTTTGGCTTGTCCTCGCGCCTGGTGCGCACCAGCGTGTACCGACTGGTGGCCGACGATTGGCTGCTTGCCAGCCGCGAGGGTCGCCGAAGCCACTACCGCCTCTCGCCCAGCGGCGCACGACGGGTGCGCCACGCCCAGCAGCGCATCTACAACGTCGAAGTCCCGACCGTCGATACACCAGGCAGCACCCTGCTCATGATCAGCCACGGCCTCAAGGCCAGCGCGCGTCAACAGTTGCAGCGCGAACTGCTTTGGAACGGCTACGGTGAAATTGCAGAGGGCGTCTACGCGCACACCCGGGCCGACCGAGCCAGCCTGCAAGACATCCTGCTGGCCAACCGCGCCTGCGACCATGTCTGCGTGATGCAAGCCGACCTTGACGCGAGGATGTCCACACGCCCCCTTCACGCGCTGCGCGGCAACCGGTGCTGCGCCGGCCGACTGGAGCAAGCCTGGCGGCGCTTCATCGAGCGCTTCTCGCCGGTGCTGACATCACCCACCGCGATGTCTGATCACGAGGCCTTCCTGATCCGTACCCTGTTGGTGCATGAATTTCGCCGCATCCTGCAACGCCAGCCAATTCTGCTCAATGACCAGGATTGCGACGAGCGGACCTCGAACCAGGCGCGTCGCTTGTTCACCCAGCTGTACAAGCAATTGTTCCAACCCAGCGAACGATTCCTGGACCTGGAGCTCCTGGACTGCCCAAACATCACGCCGCCCCGGACCAACGCACGACGGTCCTCGGACGAGCTGCTACATCCCCACGCGTTCGCGGCGCACGCCCTGCACTGATCGCATTGGAGACTGCTCCCTATTCCCGAGCGGGGAGCTTGGCGCTATGCTGGCGCACCGACCATGCCGCATCCTGCGGCCCTCGGTCCCAGTCAGACAGGATTCAACATGTCAGCCCTTCCCCTGCACAGCGTCACACCCCAGGACGCAATCCGCCAGACCCTGCAAAGCACACTTGACCTACAGCGCGCGGCCTACCTGGCCGACCCGGTGCCGAGCCTGGCCGAACGCAGAGCAGACCTGCTTCAGCTGCAACGATTCATCCGCGAGAACAAGCCCGCCCTGGTGCAAGCGGTCAATGCCGACTACGGCAACCGCTCCGACCATGAGACCCTGTTTGCCGAGATCTTTCCGGTCATTGACGGCGTCAACCACACCCTGCGCCACCTCAAAGGCTGGATGAAGCCGCAACGCCGTGGCGTGGACTGGCGCAACTTCCTGGGTGCGCGCAACCGGGTCATCCCCCAGCCGCTGGGCGTGGTGGGCTGCATCGTGCCCTGGAACTTCCCCATCAACCTGAGCTTTTTGGGCCTGGTCTACGTCTTCGCCGCCGGCAACCGCGCCATGGTCAAAATGAGCGAAAACTCGCGCCACCTCACGCAATTGCTGATCGAGAAGATACCGGCCTACTTCCCCAAGGAGAAGCTGGCGTTCTTTGACGAAACCGGCGGCGTCGGCATCGAGTTTTCACAGCTCAAGTTCGACCACATGTTGTTCACCGGATCGGGCCAGACCGGTCGCGCCGTCATGGCCGCCGCGGCGCAGAACCTGTGTCCGGTCACGCTCGAACTCGGCGGCAAGGCGCCCGCCATCGTGTGTGACGACTTCCCGGTGCGCAAGGCAGCGGAACGGCTGCTGTTCGTGAAGCTGTTCAACGCCGGCCAAATCTGCACGACTGTGGACTACCTGTTTCTGCCCAAGGGCAAGACTGAGGAGTTTGTGCAGGAAGCCAAGCGCATCGTGGTCCAACGCTACCCGCAGCTTGGCACGCCCGACCTGACCTCCATCATCGACCAGCGCTCGTTCGAGCGCCTGACCGCTGCGCTGGACGACGCCGAGGCCCGCGGCGCAACGCTGGTCCAACTGATCCCAGGCCCGAAATGGGACGCCGCCACCCGCAAAATCGCGCCACACCTGGTGCTGGGTGCCCCCGAAGACTGCGCGCTGCGCCTGCGCGAGATCTTCGGCCCGATCCTGCCCATCATCGAATACACCCACATCGACGAGCCCATCAACTACATCAATAGCCGCCCTCGGCCGTTGGCAATCTACCCTTTCAGCAACGACGCAGACAAGGTGCAGATGCTGCTGGACCGGATCATGTCGGGCGGCGTGTCGGTCAACGACGGCCTGTTCCACGTCGGCCAGCATGACCTGCCCTTTGGCGGGGTCGGCGAGAGCGGCATGGGCCACTACCACGGCTACGAAGGCTTCGTGACCTTCTCCAAGATGCGACCGGTGTTCTACCAGGCATCCTTCAGCAGCATCCAGTACCTGTGGCCGCCGTACGGGAAGTTCGCCACCAAGATGCTCAACTTCCTGACCAAATAGCGCTGTCAGCGCCTTGCGCAGTGGGCCATTGCACCTGCGGGGGACGGCGCGTGGCATCTGGCGTTAGCATCTACTCCCGGCATAACCCGCTCGGGTTGGGCCCCACCTTGAAACAGGATCTCTGCCATGAAGCTCTACTACTCCCCCGGCGCCTGCTCGCTATCGGCCCACATCGCCCTGCACGAATCCGGTTTGGCGTTTGAAGCCATCCCCGCGCCCACCAAAACCCACAAGCTGCCCGACGGCACCGACTTCTACACCATCAACCCGCTCGGCTACGTGCCGGTCCTCGAGCTCGACAATGGCCAGCGCCTGCGCGAAGGCCCGGCCATCGTGCAATACATCGCCGACCAAGTGCCCGACAGGCAATTGGCCCCCGCCAACGGCAGTTTCGAACGCTACCAATTGCAGGAGTGGCTGACGTTTATCGGCACCGAGGTGCACAAGAACTTCTCGCCCTTGTTCACACCCGGCATGCCCGACGAAGCCAAACAGATGTCCAAAGACCGGCTCACCGCGCGCCTGAAGTGGGTTGACGGTGAGCTGAGCACCAAACCCTATCTGATGGGCGATCACTTCAGCGTCGCCGACGCCTACCTGTTCACCGTCACCAACTGGCCCAAGCTCGTCGGCGTGGACATCTCCGGTCTTGCCAACCTCGCGGCGCTGCGCGCCCGCGTAGCCGAGCGTCCGGCGGTACAGGCTGCGATGCGCGCCGAGGGCTTGCTGAAGTAGGCCACGCTGACCCATCAGCCGTTTCGCACCGTGGCCCTGGCTGCGAAATGGTCTTGGATGCTTGTGCATCCGGCGCTGCGTCGGCTTTCAGTCTCATCGAATTCAAGTGTGCAATCTCGAATAAGCAATCGCCACCGACCCTATGAAGTCACCCGAAATCGATCTTGACTTCGCACCGGTGGCCAATCGGATGCACGACGAGGCCGAGGCTGAACGTTTTGGTGGCGTCGCGTTGGTGGTCAAGGGTGAACGCGTGCTACTGGAGCAGGCAGTGGGTCATGCACTGCGTTGGGCCAAGTTGCCTATCCACCGTGACACGCGCTTTGCACTGGCCAGTACCGGCAAGCTATTCACCGTTGTGGCTATCGGCCAACCAGCGGCTTTGGCACCTACTGGGGACCGGAGTTCGACGCGCGGTGTAGGAGCACTTTCAACTGTTTGAGAAAACGCCATTGGCCTTAGCGCCCGGCACGAAATTCGATTACAGCAACGGCATCGCTTCGCCGCCAGGCCTGCCCGCAATGCAGCATGGCCTGGGCTTCATGGTGATTGAGGGAAACACTGGAACTGCGGTAGGACACAACGGCGGGCATGCCGGAACCAGTACCTTCGTCTTCATGGAGCCTGCAACCGGTCTGATTTCCGTATTGCTCTCCAACGTGGATCGATTGCAGACCGGCCCCGTAACCCGACTGTTGATGCGAACATGGATCGACGACAGATTCATTTGATCGCCGCTGAAGTCGGATGGTGCGGATTGCGGGCGCAAGGTAGAGATAGCGATGGCTTGATGCGTGAATTCCCTACACGTTGAGCAACACCAACCGCCAGAGCATTGGCACACCGGCAGCATGACCTGGCGCAATTGCGCTGCGTCAGGGTGTTTCGCCGCGAAACCGCAGGTCGTCCTGGATAATCTTTTGGGCAACGCCCAGTAGGGCCTGTGCCTGATTCAGGCATTCCGTCAGTGCAGCTTGTGTGACCAACTCGCCGTCGTAATCGGTGACATTGCGCTGCTTTCGCAGACTGTCCAATATTCGAACGGTGGGTTGTGGAACATCCAGCGTATCTGCCAGACACTGGATGGCGGTCTGGTGATGGCCTGGCTTACTCGTCGATGTCCTGTATCCGCCAAGGTGCAGGCCGACATCCGCGAGGGCACGGATGGCTGTGTAGGCGCAGTCAAAGCGGGTTTCATTGCTGTTTTGCGCAAACGCCGCATCGCGCAGTCGTTGTTGGGCAGTGGCCAGCATGCGTTGGACCAAGTCCTTCGAGAACGGGACCGGGTCGAGCTGCCCGATTCGTGCCAGGTTAGCCAAGTTCGTCGAGGTCACGTTGGGTTCCAATCAGAAAAATTTTGGGCTTGGCGAGAACATCCCGTACAAACGATGAATCTGCCCGACGCTTGGCACGCCACTCGTCCACCGAATACACCTTGGGGTTAATCTCGCGGTGCAGGGACTTCTGGGCTTCATACAGCCGATTCACGACAGAACCAAAGTCCACCGAACCGATCACCATGACGTCGACGTCACTGGTTGCAGTGTCCGCCGACTTGGCAACGGATCCAAATACAAACGCAACCTTGATTCGACTCAGTTCGCCAGCCAATGCCATCGCCAGCACGTCGGCGAGGCCTATTGTCTTGCGCAGCAGGCCGCTCAATTCTGGGTAGACCGGATGCTGTTGGTTGGCACAAAAGTGAACCTGGTTGCCGACCCGGTGTCGTTCCAACAGGCCCGCTTTATGCAAGCGGTCCAACTCTTTGCTCATGGTTCCGGCAACCGCCTGCGTCAATCGGGCGATCTCGCGCACATGCAACCTTCGCTCGGGTTGCAGTAGCAACAATGCCAATGCCCTGCCGCGGTATTGCAGGGGAAAGAGGAGATCGGAAACGGATGCGGGTGTTGCTTTCACAGAAACGATTGTAGCTTCCAAAGAAACACTGACGCAGTGGTGTGAGACACTTTGCCAATTGGCCACCAAAGCGTTTTGGCATCTTTACACTGGTCTTAGACGTAACAGGTGCCGCGCAGTTGGCAGCGGTCGACCATACGATTCCCACACACCACAAACCCATGTTTTGAGGAACTCCATGTTCATCCACGCCCAGCATCGACCGTTGCGCCCAGGTCTGTCCCGTTTGTCTGGCCGTCGTCGTGAGTCGTAGCACCATGGCGTCCTGGCTTGGCACGATCGGCGTTGCCATCGCGGTAGGCGCGATGGGCCTTGTCCTTGGCGGCTGGCTCGCGTCGCACGCAGTGGACTGGTACAAAATTCTGTCACGAGAGGGTGGATCAGGCTACTTCGTGGTGTTTCAGGCGCTGTTTGCGCTGGTGGTCGGCGTGGTCATCGGTGTGATTGTCAGCCGGGTCGTCGTGGGTGGCGGCGGCACGCAGCTCAGGGCGTTGCTGCTGGCAGGCGGGGCGCATGTCGCACTGCTGGTGATAGTAGGTACTGTGGCGCGCCTGATGGCCGATGTGCCGCCCACATTTGAGGGACAACGCCTGATGCTGGCGGTGGAAGTGTCGTGGCCGCAGGCGAGCGCGCCGACCTTGCCCAGCGGCGACATCCTTCCCTACATCGGGCTGTCGGCCGCCAGCGGCAACACCGTTCGGGTGGGGCGTCAGGGACCGTTGTGGGCGGCCGACGCGCGCCACGAAAATGGCCGGTTGATTGTGCCTGGAGCGGTGGAGATTTTTACCAGCCGGGGCAAACGCCTGCTGTTTGTGAACACGGGCACGAAGGACAAAGAGGAAGGGCTGGCGCTGCCGCTACCGGCCTATCCGGGCCAGGCGGATCGAAGCTGGAGCGAGTGGCTGCCACGTGCCCACGGCGGCGAGCCCGCACTCGCCGATGGCATACGCTACCGTTTTCGCGTGGTCAAACGCAACGAGCCGATTCGCTCGCAGACCGTGGGCGCTTTCAGCATCGGCACAGTGGCGCGATCGTTCACCCAATTTTGGTACGCAGCAACCACCAGCGACTATGCGGCTGACGCCGACTTTGAGGTGAGCTACCAAGGGGCGCCGGTGACGGTGCAGGGGCGCACGCTGGACCACTACATCCCGGATCCGTGGAAGCCCAATGCGCCGCCACCGGTCGACGCTGCCGTGCGCTATGACCGCATCATTGGCGTCGCGACGGTGCCGGGCGCTGAGCCTGCGCTGGTGGTCGAGGTCGAATACCGCGACTCGCGCTCTCGCGCGACCTACCACTACCTACTCCAGCCCGACGGCGAGCGGCTGCGCACCACGTTTGTCAGCGCGAGCAGCGCCAACCGCATCGCACGGCGCTTGTCGCCAACACCGGCCGGGGCGCCAGCGCAGCCGACGTTGGCGCGCCAGGGTTACATCGACGAACGCACCCTCGCGATGCCCGGCTTGTATCTGTTCCCCCGGGCGGTGCTCGATACGCGTACGCGCACGGTGCAGCCTTTGCCGCTGGAACGCAGCGATGACGACATCCTCAAGATCGCTCCGCTGTCGCTCTCGCCCGACGAGAAGCACTTTGCGCGCCTCATTCGCAACAGCAACAGCAGCAATGCAATGCTGATCGAGCAGGTCACGATTGCGGACAATGCACGGCGCACCGTGCCGACCGGGTTTGCCATCACGTCCACGGGAAACTGGCAGGACGCTGATCAGGCTTACTTCGACAACTATTTTGCGTGGGAGCCGCAACGCGGCGGGGGTTTTCAAGTGGTTCTGCGCGCGGGCGCAATCACGCTTGCCCATCGGGGTACCCTGAAGGAGCGTCTTGACTACCGCGAGTACCGCGTGGCGGGCGCACGGGATTCGCTGCGTGAGGCGCTGATTGCCGAACTGGTGAAAGCCTTTGGTGCCGAGCGGTTGCCAACCAAGGCCGATGGCACCGCCCAACAGATACGCATCAACGGTCAACTTTTCAATCTCTCGCAAAGTGAGGACGGCGAAGTGGTCATGTGGATGGAGAATCACGAAAACACCCTGCCTATGGTCAAGTTGGCCCGGCATCTGGACGCTGTGCTTGCGACGCGCCGGCTCGATGCCCACTTCAAGCCCGCAGCGGCTGCGCCGTGACGCGGCCGGCCACCTCTTCCAGACTGACGTAGTTCACGTTGGGAAGCCAGCGCCACCAGCGCCACCACCACCCGCGCGTCCTTCTGCGTCGATCCACCCAGCTCGGCGGCGACGTGTTCACCCATACCGCCCAGGCGTCCCGCGTGGCCAATTTCGGCCGGTGCGAGCACGGCGCGCTGACCCTGCCGAGGCTGCACACCCTCCGCCACCACCACCAACCAGTCCCTGCATATTCGCCATGACGTGACGAATATGCAAGGTTGTCTCATCGCTCAGCACACGCCACCCTCATCGAACCCCTGCAGTGCAGTGAAGTCCCGCACACGGTCCCTTTACCGGAATAGGGCGTGTGCCGAGCTCAATGTGGTGGTGGAGCTAGGCCGCTGTTGAGCGCTGGCGTGTCCAACAAAACCTGCCCGATTTCCTCGCGGGAAACGTCATGCTTGCCACATCTCGATCAGTTCGCATCACTCAGATCAAAGCGCGCCATCTTGGTCTTCTGAGTCGTGGGCAATTGTTTACGCTCTTGCGCACTTCAAATTTCTCTGACTTTTCTTGATCAAATCTGAATCGGCCTCGGTTCCACCTGCCACCGCCTCAAACGCCCCCATCAACCACGCTTCCGCGTGAGTACTGCGCCGACCGCAGCGCAGTCGTTGCAATTTCCTAGCGTAGTCCAGGCACCGCGCATCGTTTGTGCGGTAGACGACACACGAAGCAATGTGCGCTACCACGCAGACCTTGCCGACTCTGGCGATCAAGCTGCAACTCCCAGAAACCCAGACCTTGCCGCCAGTGCATTGCCTTCGCACTGCGCAGGATCGACTACTCCCAGGAGTTCCTCCAATGCTTTTCGAACCATTCTCTGCCCGCTCGCTGCAACTCGCCAACCGCATGGTGATGGCGCCATTGACACGCAGCCGGGCCACACCCCAGCACACGCCCAATGCGCTGATGGCCACGTACTACGGCCAGCGCGCGACGGCCGGCCTGATCATCACCGAGGGCACCTCGCCCAGCCCCAACGGCCTGGGCTACCCACGTATTCCCGGGCTGTATAACGCGGAGCAGGTGCAGGCCTGGAAGACCACCACGACGGCCGTGCACGCGCAAGGCGGCAAGATATTCGTGCAGTTCATGCACTGCGGCCGCGTGGGGCACGTCGCCAACCTGCCACCCGGTGCCGAGGTGCTGGGGCCCGGCACCGCTGTGTGCCCGGGCGAGATGTACACCGACACGCAAGGTCTACAGCCGCACAGCCCGCCCCGAGCGATGACCAACGACGACATCGCCGATGTCATCGACGAATACGTGGCCGCCGCGAAGCTCGCAGTGGACGCTGGCTTCGACGGCGTCGAGCTGCATGGCGCCAACGGCTACCTGATCGAGCAGTTCCTCAACCCGCTGGTCAACCAGCGCACCGACGGCTACGGCGGCAGCATCGAGAACCGCAACCGCCTGGCGCTGGAGATTGCGCGCGCCACGGTGGCCGCCATCGGCCGCGACCGGGTGGGCATCCGGCTCTCGCCCTACGGTGTCTTCAACGGCACCGGCGCGTTCCCCGAGGTGGAGGCCCAATACCTCACGCTGGTCCATTCGCTCTCTGCACTGGGCCTGCTGTACCTGCACCTGGTCGACCATTCGTCTATGGGCGCGCCGCCGGTTCCCGCCGACTTCAAGCTCAAGCTGCGCGCGGGCTTCGACGGCCTCTTCATCCTGTCCGGGGGCTTCGACCACGCCAGCGCCGAACAGGCCTTGCTCGACAAGCGCGGTGACCTGATCGCCTTCGGGCGGCCGTTCCTGGCCAACCCTGACCTGGTGGCGCGCATGCGCCAGGACGCCCCGCTCAACGCCCCGGACGAGGCCACCTTCTACGTGCCCGGCGCCAAGGGCTACACCGACTATCCGGCCCTGGCGGCCTGATCGCCACGGAAATTCAATGAACACACAATCCAACCCCTCCCATGCCACCGAAACGCCGGTCTGGTTCATCACCGGCTGCTCCACCGGCTTCGGCCAGGAACTCGCCAAACAGGCCATCGAACGCGGCTACCGAACCGTGGTGACCGCCCGCGACCTGACCAAGCTGCGGGGCCTAATTGCGAGTGACCACGTCCTGGTGCTCAAGCTCGACGTCACGCAACCAGACCAGGTCGCTGCGGCAGTCCGGGCGGCCGAAGCGCGCTTCGGCGGCATCGACGTATTGGTGAACAACGCCGGCATCGGCTACTTCGCCGCCATCGAGGAAGGGGACGCCGCCGAGGTGCGCAAGATGTTCGATGTCAACGTGTTCGGCCTGACCGGCATGGCCCAGGCCGTGTTGCCCGGCATGCGCAAGCGCCGCCATGGCTGCATCGTCAACCTGTCGTCGCTGGCCGGTCTGCGCGGCATGCCGGCGCTGGGCCAGTACAACGCCACCAAGTTCGCCGTCGAGGGCTTGTCGGAGGCTCTGCGGCGAGAGGTTGAGCCGCTGGGCATCCAGGTCATGGTGGTCAACCCAAGCGGCTTTCAAACCGACTGGGCCGGGCGCTCGGCCAACGAGAGTGAGCACCCGATCGAGGACTACAGCGCCACCGCCGGCAAGGTGCGCCTGGCGGTGCGTGCATCGTCCGGCAAACAGCCTGGCGACCCCGTGCGTGCGGTGCAGGCCATCATCAAGGCCGTGGCCTCGGGCAAGCCGCCACACCACCTGCTGCTGGGCAACGACGCCTTCGAGGGCGCGATGGCCAAGCTCAACGAGCTGCGCCAGGAATTCACGGTGGCCGAGGCCGTGGCGCGCGGCGCCGATTTCCCGAAGGAGATGGCATGACACGCACAATGCAAGCGGCTCAGGTCGAGCAATTCGGCCAACCCCTGGTGCCGAAGGAACTTGACATCCCCACGCCTGGTGCTGGACAGATCCTGGGCAAGGTCACCCGCCCCTGATCGCCTGGGAGGAGACGCAATAGTGAACAAGCTTCTGACCCAGGGCTTCAGCACTTTCCTTCGCCGCCGCCGTGCGAAAATGCACTTCGAGCGCCACCCGTTACTGGCCTCGTTGACGGCTGCGCCCGTGGGGGGACTAGCCCCTGCAAAGTTCGGCCAGGACTTGCTAGCAGCAGCCCAGGAAGAACCCGCACAGGCGCTGGTGCGTCTGCAATCGCAAGCCGACGGACTGGACGCTGCCGAGGCCGCCCGGCGCCTGGCACGGGACGGCCCGAACGAGGTGCAACACGAACCGCCGCTGCCCGGGTGGCTGCGGTTGTGGCGTTGCTATCTCAATCCTTTCAACCTGCTGCTAACAGCACTGGCGCTGCTGTCCTTCCTCAGCGGCGACAGCAAGGCCACGGTGGTGATCAGCATCATGGTCACCCTGAGCACCAGCATCCGGTTCGTGCAGGAAGGCCGGTCCCACCGTGCGGCGGAGGGCCTGCGGGCCATGGTCACAAACACTGCCGCCGTGATCCGACGCGCCGCTGGCGCGGCCTCGACGCTGGGTTTGTCATCCAAGCCGCAGGAGATTCCGGTGCGCGAACTGGTGGCCGGCGACGTGGTGGCCTTGTCGGCCGGCGACATGATCCCCGCCGACTGTCGCGTGCTGAGTGCACGCGACCTGTTCGTCGCCCAGTCCGCGATGACCGGGGAATCACTTCCGGTGGAGAAGTTCGTCCAGCCAATGACACCAGAGACCGCATCCCCCCCGGGCACCGGTGCGCTCGAACAACGCAACCTGCTATTCATGGGCACCAACGTCGTCTCCGGCACGGCCACGGCGCTGGTGGTCGCCACAGGTGGCCGCAGCTACTTCGGCACACTGGCCGCGCATGCCACCGCCACCGAAAGCGCGCCCAACGCGTTTCAGGCTGGTGTCAACAGCGTTAGCTGGCTGCTGATCCGCTTCGCCGCGGTGATGGTGCCGATCGTCTTCTTCGTCAACGGCTTCACTAAGGGAGACTGGCTGGAAGCCTTCCTGTTCGCGCTGTCGGTGGCAGTGGGCCTGACGCCCGAGATGCTGCCGATGATCGTCACCAGCACGCTGGCCAAGGGCGCTGTACTGCTGTCGCGCAAGAAGGTGGTTGTCAAGCGGCTGGATGCGATCCAGAACTTCGGCGCGATGGACATCCTGTGCACCGACAAGACCGGCACGCTGACGCAGGACAAGATTGCCCTGGCGCGCCACGCCGACGCCTACGGCCAGGACACCGACGAGGTGCTGAACTTCGCATTCCTCAACAGCCACTACCAGACCGGGCTGAAGAACCTGCTCGACCACGCCGTGCTGGACCATGTGGAACTGGCGGCCGAACTGAAGCTGAACGACGCTTACCGCAAGGTGGACGAGATCCCCTTCGACTTCGAGCGTCGGCGCATGTCGGTAGTAGTGGCCGCGATGGCGGACGGGCAGGAGCAGCACCACGAACTCATCTGCAAAGGCGCCGTGGAAGAGGTGCTGGCCGCCTGCACGCATGTGCGAACGCCCGATCCGATCGACGCCAGCCTGGACGGCGAGCGCACGATGCCGACGCTGCCGCTGGACGCCGCGCTGCTGGCGCGCACGCAGGCCGTGACGGGAGCGCTGAACGCCGAGGGTTTGCGCGTGGTGGCGGTGGCCGTAAAAACCCTGCCACCAGGGCAGACGACCTACGCGGTGGCAGATGAGGTCGGCCTGACGCTGATCGGCTACATCGCCTTCCTGGACCCGCCCAAGGAATCTGCGGCGCCCGCGCTAAAGAAGCTGGCATCACACGGCATCGCAGTGAAGGTGCTGACCGGCGACAACGACCTGGTGACCCGCCAGGTCTGCCGCCAGGTGGGCCTGCCTGCCGATGCCGTCTTGCTGGGTTCGCAGGTCGAAGCTTTGAGCGACGACGCGCTGAAGGCTGCGGCCGAATCGCACAGCATCTTTGCCAAGCTGACACCACTGCACAAGGAACGCATCGTGCGCGCGCTGCGGGCCAACGGCCACGTGGTCGGCTTTATGGGCGACGGCATCAACGACGCCCCTGCACTGCGCGCGGCCGACATCGGCATCTCGGTGGACAGCGCGGTGGATATCGCGAAGGAAGCCGCCGACATCATCCTGCTCGAGAAAAGCCTGCTGGTGCTGGACGAGGGCGTGGTGGAGGGCCGCACCACCTTCTGCAACATGCTCAAGTACATCCGCATGACGGCGAGTTCCAACTTTGGCAACGTGCTGAGCGTGCTGGTGGCCAGCGCCTTCCTGCCCTTCCTGCCCATGCTGCCGTTGCAATTGCTGGTGCAGAACCTGCTGTACGACATCGGCCAGACCGGCATTCCCTTCGACAACGTCGACGCCGAACTGGTGACCCGGCCGCTGCAGTGGAACCCGGCGGACATCGGCCGCTTCATGCTGTTCTTTGGGCCGATCAGCTCGCTGTTCGACATCACCACCTTCGCCGTGATGTGGTGGGTGTTCGCCGCCAACAGCGTGGCGCAGCAGACGATGTTCCAGTCCGGCTGGTTCGTCGTCGGCCTGCTGACCCAGACCCTGGTGGTGCACATGCTGCGCACGCCCAAGCTGCCTTTCGTGCATAGCCGCGCCGCGTGGCCGTTGATGGGCATGACGCTGGCCATCATGGCGGTGGGGCTATGGCTGCCACTGGGGCCACTGGCCAGCTACTTCAAGCTGCAGGCCCTGCCAGCGGCCTACTACGGCTGGCTGGTGGCCATCCTGCTCGGCTACTGCCTGCTGACCACGCTGATGAAGCGCGTGTACATCCGGCGCTACGGTTGGCAATGATCCCCGACACGAATCACAAGGTAACAGGTATGAAGCCCAAATTGAACCCCGAAGTCCTCAAGCTTGGCCTCGTCAGCTTCCTGACCGACCTCAGCTCTGAAGCCATTTTCTCGGTGTTCGCGGTGTTCTTCACCACAGTCGCGGGGGCCTCGAGCGCCTTGCTGGGTCTGATCGAGGGCCTGGCGGACTTCTCCGCATCGTCGCTGAACTACGTGGCCGGCTGGTTGTCCGATCGCAGCGGCAAACGCAAGGTGTTCGCGCTGGCGGGCTACGGCTTCTCGACGCTGGCCAAGACCATCCTGCTGGTCTCGACCTCTGTCGTTGGCCTGAGCGCGTTCCGCGTCATCGAGCGGCTGGGCAAGGGCTTTCGCGGGCCGCCGCGCGACGCCTGGCTTTCGTCGCTGGCCGACCCCGCCACCCGCGGCTATTCGTTCGGCGTGCACAAGGCGCTGGACAAGGCCGGTGCGGTGCTCGGACCGTTGATGGCATATGGTTTGCTGCGGTGGTTGGGCGAGTCGGTCGGGGCCTACCAGACCTTGTTCTGGGCCGCGATCGTTCCGGCGGTGCTCAGCATCGTGGTGCTGGCCCTCATGAAGGATCAGCCAGGCAAACCCCATGAACGTGAAAGCGTCGGCGCCAACTGGCACGCGCTCAGCCCGGGCTTCAAGCGCTTCCTGGTGCCGGCGGGTGTATTCGCGCTGGCCTACTACAGCCTGGGTTTTCTGCTGCTCAAGGCGCACGCGGTGGGTTTCAGCCTGACCGACACGGTGCTGCTGTATGCGCTGTTCAACGCGGTGTGTGTCGTCGCGGCACCGCTGGTGGGCCGCTTGGGCGACACGATCGGTCGCAGCCGCATCGTGCTGCTCGGATATGGCCTTTATGCCGCTATCAATCTCGCGCTCGTGTGGACCACTCAGGGCTGGCAGGTGATTGCGCTGTTCGCGCTGTATGGCATCTTCTATGCCACCGAAGAGTCCCAAAGCAAGGCCTTCATTGCCGACCTGGAGCCGGAACGCCGTGCGACGGCGGTGGGTGCGTACAACTTCGTCACGGGCGTGCTCTACCTGCCGGCGTCCCTGGTGGCTGGTGCCCTGTGGACCATAGACCCGCGCTGGGCATTTGGCGTGGCGACGCTGTTGGCGGTGGCTGCCATTGCGCTCTTTAGCTGGATGCAGCCGGCCGCCAGTGAGGGCGGGAAATGACCGTCACGAGAAATTTACTGAGGCGACCCGTCTGCGCGTGCCACTTCTCGGCTTCTTCGTTCTGACGTTCTCCTGGTCCTGGGCATTCTGGGCCTTGTCGTCAGCCATCAGATTGCAGCTGCCCTGGCTTGCGACAGCGCTGATGTTTGCCGGCAGCTTCGGGCCTAGCCTGGCCGCGATCGTAGTGGTTGCGAGCACCCACAATGGCGAGGGGCTGCGCGCCTGGATGTCACGCTGCCTCCGGTGGCGCATTGGTTGGGGATGGTGGGCCTTCGCTCTGCTCTCGCCTTTGACCATGATGTCCATTGCGGCGGGCCTGCACATCGCCCTGGGTGGCAACATTGGCACCGCGCCCGCATCCGGGCACTTGCTGATGACTCTCGTGAATCTGCCGCTGGTTCTGCTGCTGGGAGGTCCATTGGGAGAAGAGTTTGGCTGGCGCGGCTATGCACAGCCTGTTCTGCAGGACCGGCTGGGATGGCGGACCGCTAGCCTGGGTCTGGGTCTGGTGTGGGGGGTGTGGCACCTACCGCTGTTCTTCATTGATGGCACCGCACAAGTCCACATCCCGCTCGCTCTCTTCCTGCTGAGCGTGGTGGCGATGTCTGTCTTGTTCGCATGGTTGGTCAATCACACCAAGGGCAGCGTGGTGGCGGCACTGCTGTTCCACACGGCAATCAACTTCTGGCCCTCCGTTGTGCCCGTCTTGCCCACCGAAGCCAGCTACAGGGCTTACGGATTCGTGGTCGCCACGCTGGTTTTGCTGTCTGTACTGGTTTTGATGGCGTTCAAGGAGAAAGCATGAATAGTTCGACGCGGTGGATTGTGCTGGTTTCATTGGGGTTGGTGCTCGTTGGCACGGTGGCCATGATCGGCTGGCGCTTCAATCACGACCTGGCCCTTGCCACGGCGCGCGCGGCACAGGGCGGGGTGCTGCTGCCCACGCGCTGCGGTCCAATCGAATACCAGGATGTCGGTGCGGGCGTCCCGCTACTCGTGGTGCACGGCAGCGGCGGTGGGCACGACCAAGGAATGGCCTTCGCCGGTACGCTGGCACAGCACGGCGTTCGTGTGATTGCGATGTCGCGCTTCGGATACCTGGGCACGCAGATGCCGGCCGACGCGTCGGCGACTGCGCAAGCAGATGCGCACGTGTGTCTGCTCGACGCGCTGGGCGTCGGCCGTGCAGCGGTCAAGGGTGGCTCGGCTGGTGCGCCGTCGGCGCTACAGATGGCCATCCGCCACCCCGATCGGGTCAGCGCGCTGATCCTGCTGGTGCCGCTGGCCTACAAGCCTGCCACCCAGGCCGATTCGGCGCCGCCGATGCCGACGTGGGTCGAGGCATTGATGATGCGGTTGATCGGCTCGGACTTCCTGTTCTGGGCGGCGCTTCACGTCGCCCGTGATCAGGTGATCAAGGTCGTGCTGGCCACCCCGCCCGAGCTGCTCGCGACTGCCAGCCAACAGGAGCGCTCTCGGGTGAACGCCATGCTGGACAACATCCTTCCGGTCTCCACCCGGGCCGAGGGCTTGCGCAGCGACTCGTCCGTCGGAAAGCAACTGACGCCATCGCCGCTGGAGTCACTCCACGTCCCGACGCTCATCGTCAGCGCACGTGACGACCGCTACGGCACCTATGCCAGCGCGCAATACACTGCCAGCCGAATCGCCGGTGCGAAGTTCGTCGGGTTCGACCAGGGAGGGCATGTCTGGGTCGGTCACGAAGACGAGGTGATGGCAGAGATCCTTAAGCTGCTCGATCTACCGGTCAGGCCATGAAGTTCGAACCGTGGCTACAGTGCCACCCCGTGTACTGGTTCTTCACCCCCGCATTCTTGACCTTGGCCCGCTGTGTGCGCTATCGAACGGACGGACCGACTCACAAGCCGGGAGAATCATTTGAAGGACAGACCACTGCCCTACACCCGCCATCAGTGACTTGATAGCACTCACACACCAGGGACACAGACCATGAAGAAGAACTTTTCCAGCCTTGCGCTTGCGACGCTCACAGCCGTTGGCGCGCTTTGCAGCACGGGACCCGTCGCGGCCCAGGTCGCCGGCGGCAGCTCCATCGTCGGCGTCAGCGTCACGACGCAACTCGCCATGGGGTGGAGCGTCAAGAAGACGCTTCTGGGCAAGACCATCTACGACGACACCGGCAAGAAGGTGGGCAAGGTGGAAGACCTGATCATCTCGCCCAACGCGAACGTGTCGTACGTGATCGTCGGCGCCGGCGGCTTTGTTGGCATCGGCAGACACGACGTGGCTATTCCCGTCACGCAGATCCAGGACAAGGCGGGCAAGCTCGTGATGCCTGGTGCAACCAAAGACACGATCAAAGGCATGCCGCAGTTCACGTATGCCACCGACACCGCAAAGCGCGACGCCTTCGTCGCTGCGGCCAACGAGGACATTGCCAAGAGCAAGGCCGCAGTCGCCAATCTCGAGAAGAAGGCCGGTGCCGCCGCCGCCGATGCCAAGGTCAAGATCGACGCGGACATCGCCGCCCTGCAGTCGGACGTCAAGTCGGCCGAAGCCCGGCTCTCCGAGATGAAAAAGGCCGGAGCAGTGCGCTGGAGGGAGTTCGAGGCCGATGTCAGCGCCGCAACGGCCCGCCTGCGCAAATCGCTAGAGAAGGCCACGGGATAAATCCCAGCGCCTGCACGGATACGGTTTCAACACAACTTAAAAGGATTTCACATGAACAAGCTATTAGTCGCCATCTTCGACACTGAAACGGCTGCCAATTCGGGGCTGAACGCACTTCGCAACTTGCACGCTGCAGGCGACATCACGTTGTTTGCCACCGCCGTGCTCGCCAAAGACGCCAAGGGGTCGGTCAACGTCCAGCAGTCGATGGACTCCGGTCCCGTCGGCACGGCCACGGGTCTGGCGCTTGGCAGCCTGATCGGATTGCTCGGCGGACCGGTCGGTGTGGCCATCGGTGCCCTGACCGGCACCGTGGCCGGGGCCGTCCCGCGATTTCTGGGCGGCAGGCGTGGGCCTGGACTTCATCGAGGAAGCCAACCAGCACCTGCAGCCGGGCAAGGTGGCGCTGGTGGCCGAGATCGAGGAGGAGTGGGTCATCCCAGTGGACTCGGCTTTGGAGGCTGTTGGCGGCCAAGTCTTGCGCCGCACCCGCACCGAAGTGGAAGAAGCGCAGTTCGACCACGACATCGCGGCTTTCAAATCCGAGATCAAGGAACTTGAATCCGAAGCGTCGCACGCCAGCGGCGTGGCCAAGACCAAGCTGCAGGCCAAGCTCGCTGCGGCGAAGGCCAGTCTTGACAGCGCCGTGCGCCGTGCCCAACAACGTGTCGACACACTGAAACAGGAAGCCGATTCCAAGGCGGAAGCGCTCAAGCTGCAACTGAGTCTGGCCAAGGCCGACGTCAAGGACCGAATCGAAGACCGCATGAAGAGGGTCAAGAGCGCACACCACGTGCGCAGCGCCAAACTGTCGCAGGCCTGGAGCCTGACCAAGGAAGCGCTGGCGGCGTGAAGGGAAGAGGTGTGCGAAGCCACGCCGAACACCACCACAGTGACCGCATCGGCTGGTTGCGCGCTGCGGTACTTGGCGCCAACGACGGCATCGTGTCGACCGCCAGCCTGGTGCTCGGCGTGGCCGCAGCGGGCGCAGAGCACCGGACGATCCTGCTGACCAGTGTTTCGGGGCTGATTGCGGGCGCCATGTCGATGGCGGCGGGCGAATTCGTGTCCGTGCATTCCCAGGCGGACACCGAGAACGCCGACCTGGCACGCGAGCGTGCCGAGTTGAAGCAGGACCCGGTGGGTGAGCAACGGGAGCTGGCGGGCGTCTATGTCGGCCGGGGTCTGGACCCGCTGCTGGCCGATCAGGTGGCCGCCAAGTTAACGGCCCATGACGCGTTGGGTGCACATGCCCGAGACGAACTGGGGTTCAGCGACACAACCGCAGCGCGGCCAATACAAGCTGCATGGGCCTCGGCGGCCAGCTTCTCCGTGGGCGCGGTACTGCCGATTGCCGTCGTCGCCACGGCATCGCCTGCGCATCTGATTCTCTGGGTGTCTGTGTCGTCGCTGGCTTTTCTGGCTGGCCTGGGTGCGCTATCCGCTCAGGTGGGCGGTGCCCGGGTGTGGGGCGGCACGTGGCGCGTCGCATTTTGGGGCGCGGTCGCGATGGCCGTCACGGCCGGCGCTGGGGCCCTGTTTGGTGCCGTGGCCTGAATTCCAAAAAAAGGAAAACAACGTGTATTACAGCAATGGCAACTTTGAGGCCTTCGCCCGTCCGCGAAAGCCCAAGGGCGTAGAGAACAAAACGGCCTGGTTTGTCGGTTCGGGCCTGGCAGCACTGGCGGGTGCAGCCTTCCTGATCCGCGACGGCCAGATGCCGGGCAAGCAGATCACGATCCTAGAGCAGCAACAGTTGCCCGGTGACATTTCTTTGTAAGCTACGCATTCACACCAGCGCATTAACCAGCGGGTGCCTGGCCCATCAATCCCCGAAACTGATCCCCAGGTCGCGCCCGGTCTGCAGCGTGTCGCTATCGGGCGGCACCGCCTTCATGCGGCCGGCCACCTCTTCCAGACTGACGTAGTTCACGTTGGGGAAAGCCAGCGCCACCATCACCCCCGACAAGCCCTCTTCCAGCGCGCGCACGGCGGCCGTTCCAAAACGCAGGGCAGCGAGCCGGTCGAATGAAGTGGGGCTGCCGCCGCGCAGCAAATGGCCCAGCACCACCACCCGCGCGTCCTTCTGCGTCAGGCGACCCAGCTCGGCGGCGACGTGTTCACCCATACCGCCCAGGCGTTCCGCGTGGCCAATTTCGGCTGGTGCGAGCACGGCGCGCTGACCCTGCCGAGGCTGCGCACCCTCCGCCACCACCACCAGCGAGTACATGCGGCCCTCGGCATCACGCTCGCGGATCTTGGCCGCCACCCTGTCCAGGTCAAAGGCAATCTCGGGAATCAGAATGGCGTGCGCCCCGCCGGAGATACCCGCATGCAGCGCGATCCAGCCCGCATAGCGGCCCATCACCTCCACCACCATCACGCGCTGGTGGCTCTCGGCCGTGCTGTGCAAGCGGTCCAGGCATTCCGTGGCAAACGACACCGCCGTGTCAAAGCCAAACGTGGTGTAGGTCTTGTCCAGATCGTTGTCAATGGTCTTGGGAACGCCCACCACGCGCACGCCCTTGCGGTGCAAGTCGTTGGCAATGGTCAACGAGCCGTCGCCGCCCACCGAGACCAGGGCATCGATGCCGTGGCGCTCAAAATAGGCCACGATCTCGTCGGACCGATCCGTGTCCCCCACCGTGCCGTCGCTCTGGGGGGTGGGAAAATGAAAAGGGTTGCCCTTGTTGGTCGTGCCCAGAATGGTGCCGCCCAAGTGGGAAATGCCACGCACCCGATCACGGGTCAGCGGCAGCACGCCACCCTGCGGGTAACGCTCCGGGGCCATGATGCCATTGAATCCATCGCGAATGCCGACGCAGTCCCAGCCACGATTCGCCGCCGCCGTGACCACGGCGCGGATCACCGCGTTGAGGCCGGGCGCGTCGCCCCCGCCGGTGTTGATGGCAATGCGTCGAATGGGACGGGTCATAGAAACTCCTGCAAGTCAACCCTCGCCAAAACCGATTGGCGCCGGCGCGTTCATGATGATGCGGCTGAACAAGCGGTCAAAGCCCGGATCGCGCGGGTACTTGCCGGTGAGCGGGTCGCAATTGGTACGAAAGGCGTCGTCCAGCTCGTTCCAGTCAGCCGGCGACAGCACTTTCTTGGCCTCGGGCAGAATCACGGTTTCCTCCAGCCGCATGTGCTCCAGATAAAACTCGATGTGCTGCTTGACGGCCCGCTCAAAGGCAGCGCGCCGGAGCTCGCCCAGCAGCTCCCAAGCAGTCAGTTGGTGCTGCAATTCCCGCACCGCCGCCTCGCCACGCTGATGGTCGCTTTCCAGCCGTTCCAGCACAAACCGCGTGTGCGGCGCCAGTCGCGCCACCGGCGGGAACAGCAGGGCACTTTCCTTGGGGTGGTGCAGGCGTTCGGGAAACTCGTCGATGTAGAACAGCATCGCCTGAAGCACTTGAAAGAAGTTCTCCGGGTGCTCGCCAGGGCCATGCTCCACCAGTGACTGGGTGGAGCGCAGCATGGCGGCCAAAGCGACGTGTTCCTCGTGAATGATGCGCAGACTGATCGGCTCCATGGCTGGGCTCCCAGTGGGTTATGGGCGGTTGCCGACGCGTTGCCACCTACCGCGCGCTGGGCTTCACTGTAACGCTTTCCAGCGCTTGAGCAACAAGGCATTGCTCATCACGCTGACCGAACTCATCGCCATGGCCGCACCGGCCACCACCGGGTTGAGGTAGCCCAGCGCCGCCAGCGGGATGCCGGCCACGTTGTAAGCAAAGGCCCAGAACAGGTTCTGCCGGATTTTGGCCACCGTGCGATGAGAGATGTCCAGCGCCGCCGCCACCAGCGCCAAGTCGCCCCGCATCAGCGTGATGCCGGCGGCGTGCATCGCCACATCGGTGCCGTTGCCCATAGCCAGGCCGACATCGGCGGCGGCCAGGGCCGGTGCATCGTTGACACCGTCGCCCACCATCGCCACGGTATGACCTCCCTCCTTGAGCTTGATCACCAGCGCCGCCTTGTCACCGGGCAACACCTCGGCCATCACCTCGCCGTCTTGTGGGCGCAGGCCCAGACTACGCGCCATGGCTTCGGCCGCGCTGCGGTTGTCGCCCGAGATCATCACGATCTTGATGCCACGCGCGCGCAGCCGTGCCAGCGCCTGCGCCGCGCCGGGCTTGGCCTCGTCGCCAAAAGCCATCAGAGCCAGCAAGCGCAAGCCCTGCGGCGTGTGCTGGGCCATGGCCGACAGCGTGGCGCCCTGTGCCTGCAAGGCCTCGATTTGTCCCGCCAGTGGCCCCAAGTCGACACCCAATTCGGCCATCCAGCGCAAGCTGCCAATCAGGTAGCGGTCTGCACCCAGATCGCCCTCGCTGCCCCGCCCCGGCACGGCACGCGAGTTCTGCAGCGCCGACAGACTCAGGCCGCGTTCCACCGCCGCTGCCTGCACGGCGCGCGCCAGCGGGTGCTCGCTGCCGCTTTGCAGGCTGGCAGCCACGGCCAGCAGCGTATCGCGCTGCGCGGAACCGGCCGCCGCCTGCGCCTCAGACTCACCCGCCACCCGAAACACGGTCAGGCGCGGCTGACCCATGGTGAGCGTGCCGGTCTTGTCGAAGGCCACCACATCGACCTTGTGCGCCAGCTCCAGCGCCTGCACGTCCTTGATCAGAATCCCATGCTTGGCCGCGACCCCGGTGCCCGCCATGATCGCCGCCGGAGTGGCCAGCCCCAGCGCGCACGGGCACGCAATCACCAACACCGCCACGGCATGAATCACAGCCGTCTCGAACGGATGGCCACTGAGCCACCAAGCCAGCAGCGTGATGAGAGCGATCACCAACACTACCGGCACGAACACCGCCGACACCTGGTCTACCAGGCGCTGGATCGGCGCCTTGGCCGCCTGTGCATCCTCTACCAGCCGGATGATGCGCGCCAACACGGTTTCGCTGCCCACGGCACTGACCTGCATCAGCACCCGCCCCTCGCCGTTGATCGAGCCACCCGTCAACCGGGCACCGGCATCCTTGGCCACCGGCAGGGGTTCGCCGGTCAACATCGATTCGTCCACCTGGGTATGGCCCTCCAGCAGCGTGCCGTCCACCGGAAAACGCTCACCTGGCAGCACCACCAGCCGGTCTGCAAGCAGCACCTCGGCCACCGGCAGGTCCATGACGCCCCCACGCTCCATCACTTGGTGTAAGTCGCTGCCCCCCACGGGGGCCGCGCCTTGCTCGGGGCGGCCCGTCGCAGCGGCCCTGCCGCCCTCGACCAAGACGTGTGCCACATCCGGCCGCAGCGCATGCAGCGCGCGGATCGCCGCCGTGGTCTGGCGTTTGGCGCGCGCCTCCAGCCACTTGCCCAGCAACACCAGCGTCACCACCACGGCGGAGGCTTCGAAATACAGGTGCACCATGCCGCCTGGTTCGGCACGTAGCCAAAGCCACACGGACAGCGCCCAGCCCGCCGTCGTGCCGATGGACACCAGCAGGTCCATGTTGCCAGTGCGTGCCTTGAGCGCATGCCAGCCCCCAAGGTAAAAGCGGGCGCCCAGAATGAACTGCACTGGCGTGGCCAGCAGAAACTGCAACCAGGCTGGCAGCATCCAGTGCAGGCCAAACAGGTCACCCAACATGGGCAGCACCAGCGGTGCCGACAGCACCAGCCCCAGGGCCACCGGGGCAAAACCGGCCCAGGGCGAGGCGTCCTGGGGTGACTCCGGTGCACCGGCCGCTCGTGGCTCGTAGCCAGCATCGCGCACGGCGCGGCGCAAGCGTGCCTCGGTTTGTTCCGACGGCTCGTACCGCACCCGCGCAGACTCGGTGGCCAAGTTGACACTGGCCTCCTGCACGCCCGGCACTTTCTTCAACGCTTTCTCCACGCGCATCACACAGGAGGCGCAGGTCATGCCGCCGATGCCGAGGTCCAGGGTCGCGTTGGGCGTGGTGGTGGTATTCATGTGATCGATTCTGAACCTTTCCATGATGGCAGGGTCAAGCCCTGGCCCGCAACGCACCTGCCGGTACAAGGGTCTTTGGCCGGGCCTTGACCTTCCCACGATGGCAAGGTTCAGGATATGCTTGCTGGGCTGATCCGGTAAACACGTCACATCATGAAAGGACACCGTCATTGTGAGCCTCCCGAATCCGGACCAATACCGATGCCGTCACTGCGATTGCCGCGTCGCTGGCGCTCCTCGCAATGACGAATACCACGTGGCAGTCCATGGATTCAGATGTTTTGGATTGCTTCACTGCGTTCGCAATGACGATGTTCTTTCACGTGAGAGGACACCGTCATTGCGAGGCGCGAGGCGACGTGGCAATCCATGCAACCGGAAGTCCTGGATTGCTTCACTGCGTTCGCAATGACAATGTTCTTTCAGGTTGAGAGTCTGTCCCGCAAAGTAAACCGCCAACATCCGACAATCAGTTGAGGACAGAGCTAAAGGTCTGTCCCGCAAAGTTTCAGGAGAACACCATGAACCAAACCTTTCAAGTCACCGGTATGACCTGCGGCCACTGCGAAAAAGCCGTCACCCACGCCATCCAGCAAGTCGACCCGCAAGCCGAGGTGAAGATCGACCGCAGCCAGAACAAGGTGGACGTGCAGTCCCAGCAGCCGCGCGAGGTCTTGGCCCGGGCCATCGCCGAAGAAGGCTACGCGGTCACGCCCTGATCCCGCTGCCATGACCTTGACCAATTGGCCGGTCAACATCGGCAGCGCGGCACAGCGCTCGGGCATTTCCGCCAAGATGGTGCGCCACTACGAATCGCTCGGGCTGCTGCCGCGGGTGGCACGCACCGACAGCGGCTATCGCCAATACAGCGAGGCCGACGTGCACACCCTGCAATTCATCAAGCGCGGGCGCGATCTGGGCTTCTCGATGGTGGAAATCGGCGAACTGGTGGGCCTGTGGCACAACCGCAAACGCGCCAGCGCCAACGTCAAGCGCATTGCGCAACGCCACCTTGACGACCTGGCCCAACGCATCGAGGCCATGCAGGCCATGCAGCGCGCGCTGTCGAGTTTGCTGGATCACTGCCACGGCGACGAGCGGCCGGATTGCCCGATTCTGGATGATCTGGCGGGGCATGAATGCTAGCTTTTAGTAGCGTCGCAACCATATCTATGGCTGACTTACACCGTTCTTTGCTATGAATTCAAGCGCCTCCCCAACGCCCACCGTGCTCTACCCCGCGTTGGCCAACGTGCGCCCAACACTGGCCGAGCTGGCCCCCGCCGTGGCGCCACTGCCGGTGCCAGCTGGCACCGTCTTGTTCAGTGAGAACGCCCCGTGTCAAGGCTTTCCACTGGTGCTGTCGGGCGAGGTCAAGGTCTCGCGCAGCTCTGGCGACGGCCGCTCGCTCGAGTTGTACCGGGTGGTGCCGGGCGAGTTATGCCTGGTGTCGTCGGCCTGCCTGTTTCGCACCCAGCCGCTGTCGGCGCACGGCATCACCACCAAAGCCAGCACGGTACTGCTGATTGCGCCCGACATCTTCAAACGCTGGCTGGAGACCCCGGCGTTTCGCGACGAGGTGCTGGGCCTGTTTGCCGAACGCATGGCCGATCTGACCAGCCTGATCGACGCGGTCGCCTTTCACAAGCTTGACCGGCGCCTGGCGGCGGCGCTGCTGGGGCACGGCCAACTGTTGGCCATCACCCATCAAACCCTTGCCGATGAATTGGGCACGGTGCGCGAGATCGTCACGCGGCTGCTGCGCCGCTTCGAGCGCGAGGGCTGGGTTGCCTTGGGGCGCGAGCAGATTCAGATCACCAACAGCGCCGCCCTGCGTGAACTGTCCGCCACGCTGGCGGCATGAGCGCCGCGCCGAGCCGCCTCAAGCAAGCTCGCACCGCAGTGCGCAGCACGAAGGTACTCCCGTGAGCGCCGGGGTCTGAGTGACCTAGGTCACATACGCCGCGCCACTTAAAGGCGCCCAATACACACGTTGAAACACATTTACAAGGACTGATATGACACTCAACGTTGGCGGCATCGACCGCATTGCCCGCATCGTGATCGGCCTAGTGTTGCTTGGACTGGCTGCCACCGGCACCGTCGGCTGGTGGGGTTGGCTCGGCATCGTGCCACTGCTCACTGGCGCCATTGGCTGGTGCCCACCCTATGCGATCTTCGGCTTCAACACCTGCGCCATGAAAACCAAGGCCTGACGAAAAAGGGCCCGCCCCGGCGTTGACCCGTGCACCCCGCGTTACCATCGCGGGCATGGACAACAAGCCGCGCATTCTGTTGGTGGAGGACGAGCCGGGTATCGCCGATACCGTGCAATATGTCCTGAACTCCGACGGCTTCACGCCGGTGTGGTGCAGCACCGCCGCCGAAGCCTTGCGCCAGTTCACCCTGCAGCCACCCGCGCTGGCGATTCTGGACGTCGGCCTGCCCGACCTCAATGGCTTTGAGCTGTTCAAACGGCTGCAGGCCTTGCCTGGAGGGGCCAAGGTACCGATGTTGTTCCTGACCGCCCGCAGCGACGAGATCGACCGGGTCGTGGGCCTGGAACTGGGGGCCGATGACTACATCGCCAAACCCTTCTCGCCCCGCGAGCTGGTGGCCCGCGTGCGCACCATTCTGCGCCGCGCCTCGCAGGTCAACGCACCGACCGGCGGCACGGTGTCCGAACCCACTCCAGCCTTGCCTTTTGTGATCGACCGCGACCGGCACCAGATTCGCTACTACGGCCGGACACTCGATCTGTCCCGCTATGAGTTCGGCCTGTTGCGCCTGCTGGTGCAACGGCCTGGCCGGGTCTTTACCCGCGATGAACTGCTGGAGCTGGTGTGGGACAACGCCACCGACAGCCTGGACCGCACGGTGGACGCCCACATCAAGACATTGCGCGCCAAACTCAAGGCGGTGGCGCCCCAGGTGGAGCCGATCCGCACCCTGCGCGGTACCGGCTACGCGCTGAACGAAGACCTGCCCGCCTCACCTTGATCACCCGGCAAGCGGCCCGATGAGCAAACGCAACCGCATCTTTGTCGGCATCTTGCTGATTTACGCCGCAGGCATCGCGTTCTTCCTGTACCACGTGGTGATCGACCTGGACCCGCGCTACCGCGAGTCGGCGGAAGAATCACTGGTTGAGTCGGCCTACCTGATGGCCACCCTGATCGAGCAGGATGTGCAAAACGGCGCAGTCAACACCGAGCGCCTGGAGCCGCTGTTCCGGTCGCTCTACGCCAAGCAGTTCTCGGCACGCATCTTCGGCGTGCACAAGACCCGCGTCGAGTTGCGCGCCTACGTGACGGACCGCCAGGGCCAGGTGCTCTTTCACTCACTCGGCCACGACCACTACGGCGATTACTCGCGCTGGCGCGACGTCAAGCTGGCCCTGCGCGGCGAGTACGGCGCCCGCACCACCCCCGATATCGAGGGCCAACCCCTCACTTCGGTGATGTACGCCAGCGCGCCGATTCGCGCCTACAACGGTGGCAATGGCGACATCATCGGCGCGGTCACCGTCGGCAAGCCGGTGCAAAGTTTCGGTCAGTTCGTCTCCGCCGCGCGCGAGAAAACGCTGGTCGCCGGCCTGATCTCCGCGTTGGCGGTACTGGTGCTGGCGGTGATCGTCTCGGTGTGGCTGGTGCGCCCGTTCGGCCTGATTGGTGACTACATCGCCTACGTGCGCAAGCAACGCGGCTTCAACCTGCCCCGGCTGGGGCGGCGCGCCCTCGCCGTCATGGCGGCGGCCTACGACGAAATGCGCGATGCGCTGGCCGGGCGCAACTACGTGGCCGACTATGTGCAGACCCTGACGCACGAAGTCAAGAGCCCGCTGTCGGCCATCCGGGGCGCCGCCGAACTGCTGCAAGAACCCATGCCGGCCGAGCAGCAGCAGCGCTTTGTGGGCAACATCATGCGCGAGACCCAGCGCATCCAGGAAATGGTCGACCGCATGATGGAACTCACCGCCCTGGAGTCCCGTCGCGTGCTGGACCAAACGGAGCCCGTCCCCCTCACGGCGCTGCTGGAAGACGCCCTGGGCAGCGCCCAAACCGCCGCCGCCACCCGGCAGATTCAACTGCGCCTGGAGGCGCCGGTGGACGCCCGCGTGGAGGGTGACGCGTTCCTGTTGCGCCGCGCCGTGGGCAACCTGATCGACAATGCCATCGACTTCGCGCCCGCAGGCAGCGAGGTGTTGGTCACGTTGCGGCGCGATCCGCGCAGCGCCCGCATCAGCGTGCGCGACCAGGGACCCGGCATTCCGGACTACGCGCAGGACAAGGTGTTCGAGAAGTTCTACTCCTTGGCGCGCCCCCAGTCCAAGAAGAAAAGCACCGGCCTGGGGTTGGCCTTTGTGAAGGAAATCGCCGCCTTGCACCATGGCCGTATCGAACTCGTCAATGCGCCAGGCCAAGGCGCGCTGGCAAGCTTGTCACTGCCAGTGATCAGGACCGACTGATCGAAGCCGGCCGGCCGCCCATCACGCCAGATCGCCCACGTCGAGGTCTACTGTGTGTGCCTGCAAGGTCAGTGCGCACTCGCGCAGGGTCGCGCACGGGGAGATCAAGCCCAGCCGCAGCAAGTCGGCGGCATACCGGGGGTCGGCATGGAATCGCTGTGCATTGACCCACCAGCCTTGCCCCGCCATCAGCCATTTGAAATCGACTTCCGTGAGCAACAAAGCCCGCGCATCCGTGCTGATGGCGCGCTGAGGCACCGAGCCAACGTATTCTGACGAAACCTGCACCGACATCACTGCCCCCGCAATTTGCCAAGATAGTCTCTCAACGCGCTTGCGCAGCGCTTGGCTGACATGGCGCAGCGACAAACGACTGCAGATCGACTGCATGCAACGCGCCGGGCGTCAAATAGCCTATAGTGCACGCCACAGGCGATGGGCCTGTGGATACGTCACAAGGTGTGCCATGAAACCCCACAAATCAATACCTCAAGCCCTGGTCGGCCTTCTCCTGCTGGCCCTGAGCAACGCAGCTTGGCCGCAAGAGGGGGTCACCAAGACCAGCATCGTGCTGGGCCAGTCGGTGGCCTTGTCGGGAGCGGCCTCGTCGCTCGGCCAAGCCTTCGCACAAGGCGCCAAGCTGCACTTTGACCGCGTCAACGCCGAGGGTGGCGTCCATGGCCGCACCATCAATCTGGTAACACTGGACGATGCCGGCACGCCCGCCACGACCTTGGCCAACACCAAGAAACTGATGTCCCAGGGCGTGTTGTCGCTGTTTGGCTATTACGGCTCGCCGCAACTGACCGCCGCCTATCCGGCGATCAAGGACAGCGACGTGCTGCTGTTTGCCCCGATGGCGGCCGCCGACGAGTTTCGGGGTGCGATGTACCCCAATGTCTACTCGTTGCGTCCCGGCTATTCCGAAGAAGCGGCAGCCATCACGCGTCACGCGGAAACGCTGGGTGCGCGCAAACTGGTGATCCTGCACTCCAATGACGGCGAATCGATGGCGGCGCTGGACTCGGCCGAACGCACCATGACCAGCCTGGGCGCAGACCTGCTGCTGAAAGCCCCGCTCGATAGTGTGGACAAGGCGCTGCAGGCACGGCCCCAGTCGGTGCTGGTGATCAGCGATCCCAAGGGCGCGGCGAGCGCCATTCGCACCCTGCGTGACAAGGGTTTCCGCGGTCCCGTCTATGGTTTTTCCAACACCGGCGAGAGCCTGCTGGCCGACTTGTTGGGGCCCATTGGTGCTGGCGTGGTGGTGACGCGCGTCGTACCCAAAAGCGACAACCTCAAGGTAGCGGTGGTACGGGAACTACAGGCCGACATGACTGCGGCCAAACTGGGCAAATCCAACGTCTACCTGCTTGAGGGCTACACTGCCGCCCGCATTTATGTCGCGGGCCTGCGCACTGCGGGCAAAGACCCGACCCGCGCCAAATTGAAGAAGGCCTTCGACAGCATGGTCGACATCAGCATTGGCGACTTCCGCGTCCACTTTGCGGGTGACCGGGTCGCCTCCAAGATGGTGCAGCTTGGCGTGATTGACGCGCAGGGTCGGGTGCGGGATTAGTCGGTTGAGGACAGAGCAAAACGCACTTCGTGTCGCCACGGTCTGTCCCGCAAAAACACCCCTGATCAGTTGAGGACAGAGCAAAACGCACTTCGTGTCGTTTTGGTCTGTCCCGCAAGGTCTCAGGATATCGGCAATTCGCCACCCAGCGCCGCCACCAGATCCGGTATCAGCCGGCGCAGTTCCCCCGTGGCCAGCGCGACGTCGGTGTCAAAACCTTCGTTCTTGCGATCACTCACGCCGTCCATGACGACATCGAGAAAGGCGATCTTTTTGATCTGCAGGCTCTCGGTCAGCATGAACGACACCCGACTGTCCCAGGTCAGCGCCAGCTTGGAGGCTTGTTTGCCGCCCTGCACATGGGCCACGACCTCATCGTTGTCCAGGGGGTGGCGCGCATACCGGACCACCGCCTTGGACTCGTCGGTGGCCTTGAGTTCGCACTCCCGGTCCACGCTGAAACCCTCCGCAGGCTCCTGACTCACCAGCCACTCCGACATGGCCACGGTCGGCGACGTTACGGTATTGAGCAAAGTTGGCGCAAAGCCATCGAGCGACTTCACCAGCGCCGTGACCACCTCATCGGCCCTGGCCTGGCTCCCAGCATCGAGCACCATCAGGCGCGCGCTCGGGTCAATCCAGACCGTGACGGTGACCTGCTTGCAAAACGCCATCGGCAACAAGGACAGCTTGAGGTCTTCCTTGATGTCGCGCTGCTCCTTCTTGCCCGGCTTGCGCCCGGTGGTGGCTTCGATGTGGTCGACCTGGTCCTTGACCTTGCGATTGAGCACCGAGGCCGGCACCGCTTTGGCCTCGATCATCAACTTGAGGATCCACTGACCCCCCACCGCCTCGACCAAGGGCCCATGGGCCTCGCCACGGGGTTCGACCCACCCGAGCGAGCGCTCCTGGCTGGGGCCACATTCGACAAATCGGGCTGAATCCAGGCCTGCCTCGACTTGCGCCAAGGTGGCGGTCCAATCCGCGCCGAGGCGATACACAATCACATTTTTGAACACGCGTACTCTCTTTTGGGGGTTAACACACGATTTTGACGTCGGCCACACCGCGACTCGTCCGCCAGGAAAGCGCCTATTGTGCTTGCAGCGCAGGGGAGGCACAGCGATGGTCCCAACTTTACAAACTCTTATCGCCGCGCAATCCGGGCGATACATGTGGCGCCCATACTTCACGTCATCCTGACCTTGATCCCATCGTCAGGCCCACTCACTGAAAGGCACACGCACATGAAATCGACATTCAAACCTCTCTTGCTGGCGGCTCTGTTGGCCGGCACCGGCTTGGCCGCTTCGGCACAAGGCATGGGCGCTGGCGGCGGCATGCAACACGACGGCAAGATGATGCATCGCGGTGGCGACCATCAAATGGGCGCCATGGACCCGGCCAAAATGCAGGCCATGATGGAGCGCCGTCACGCCAAGCTGAAGGCCAAACTGAAGATCACGGCCGACCAGGAAGGCGCCTGGAGCAGCTTCACCAATGCCATGAAGCCGGCACCCGATGCCATGAAGCGCCGCATGGAGATGCGTGCCGAGATGGACAAGCTGACCACGCCCGAGCGCATCGACAAGATGCGCGCTATGCGCGCCGAGCGCGATGCCACCATGGACAAACGCGCGGACGCCGTCAAGGCTTTCTACACCGTCCTGACGCCCTACCAGAAGGGCGTGTTTGATGCCCATGCCGCGCAGGGCCATGGCCGTGGTGGCCGCCACTCGGGCGACAAGGGTTAGTCCGCCCTAGACGACACTGCCCCGCGACGCCAGCCACGGTGCCGGGGGCCGTGCCCATCGCTGGCTCGACGTTGGCGCACCGGGGCCTCAGGCCAGCATCTTCTTCAGCTCGCCGCTGTTGATCAGCTTGGCCAATTCCGAAGCGCCCCCCACCAGCGTGCCTTTGACAAACACCATCGGAAACGTGGGCCAACCGGTCCACAGCTTGAGGGCATTACGCTGGCGCCAGGTGTTCAGGTAGTTGCCGTATTCGAGGTAGTGGTACGCCACCGCGGCCGCGTCCAGCGCGCGGCGTGCCTTCTTGGGGAACGGATTCATGCCCATGCCCACCACTACCACCGGGTACCCGGCGAGGGCCGCCTGCACTTCTTGCACAATGCCTTGCTCGTGTTTAGCCACGCGCTCGCGGATGGCAGGGTGAATGTGAGATTCGTCGAGTATGGGGCGCGGCATGGCAGGGTTCCAGGTTGAGACAGTAGGCTCATTATGAGAGGTGTCTGCAATCGCTCCTGCCGACACCCGCCGCCAATCGCGCTAAGCTGTGCCCACTTCGCACCGCCCGATCACGCCCATGCCACCTGCCACACCCACTCAAGCCAGCCGCCCCGTCGTCGGCGCGGTGCACACCCTGTCAATCGGCCGGCCGCTGCACTGGTTGACCCTGGGCTGGCGCGACATGCGTCGCTGCGGCTGGGTCAGCGTGTTACACGGGCTGGTAATGGCGCTGTTTGGCGCGGTCCTGCTGTCGGTGGCGCACCATCGATTCTGGTTGCTGGCGGGGGCGTTCTCGGGCTTTCTGTTGATGGCGCCAGTGCTGGCCACCAGCCTCTACGCGCTCAGTCGCGCCTTGATGTTGGGCGAGCCGGCCAATGCCCGCGTGGTGGTGCATACTTGGCTGGCTTGGCAGCGCGAACACGGCAGCAAGTGGGGCAACGACTACTGGTGCATGGTTCAGTTTGGCGCTTTGCTGGCTCTGGCGGGCACGGGCTGGGTGGTCACCTCGGCGGCGTTGATCACCTTGCTGGCACCTGTCCCAGTCAACACGCCACTGGCGTTCGCGCAGCACGTGGTATTGGCCAAGGAAGGCTACCTGTTTGAGCTTTGGCTGATGCTGGGTGGCGTGCTCGCCGCGCCGATGTTCGCCTCTACCGCCGTGGCCATGCCGCTGCTGCTGGACCGACAGGTCACGCTGCTGCAAGCGGTGCTGACAAGCTGGCGCGCGGTACTGGCCAACCCACTGCCGATGGCCTTGTGGGCCGCCATCATCATGGTGCTGACTCTGATCGGGCTGTTGTCTGGCATGCTCGGCTTGATTGTGGTGATGCCCGTGCTGGGCCACGCCAGTTGGCATGCCTACTGCGAGCTAGTGGACCGCGCCACGCTCCCCTCGCGCGACGCCGCGACAACCCAGCCCGCGCCACCGGGCCGATCGTGATGTTTGGCTACTCCGAGGAACAAATCGCCGCCTTCGGCCTGTCCTTCGGGGTGGGCGGCTTCATGTTGTACATGCTGTTCATCATTGGTCAACTGGCGTGGGAATCCAAGGCCGGACGCTTTGGCACGTTTGTGTTGTTTCTGGGCCTGGCCTTCGGCATGGTCGGTTTTGCCGCCAAGTTCGTGATTCAGTGGCTGATCGCCAAATAGCGCCGCACGGCTCCAACATTCGACGACCAGTGGGGGAAACCGCTCAGTGTCTGCTCCTGCTGCCTCACTCTAGCCAAATGGCCGCACGCCGATGAGCAGGCCGTGCAGCCACAGCGCAAAAACCACCCAAGCACCAGCCCCGACAACCAGCGTCAGCAACGTGGCGCCGGTTCGCCCGGGGGCGTACTGCGTGCCTGCGGCTCGGTCACGGCGGCGCGCCGCGGCAAAACTCAACACCGCCCAGATCAGGAACGACCCAAACAGCAAGACATGCGCCAAGTTGCCGTTGGCCAGCAGATGGGCCAACGCCCATGTCTTGACACCCAGCACCATCGGATGATGCAGGCGTGCCTTGATGCCGTTGCCAGGCACATAGGCGGCTACCAGCAGAATGAACGACACCAGCATCAGCAAGGACGCCAGATGGCGCATTGCCGCCGGCAAGCCCCAGAGCTGCACCGGCTGCTGGCGTGCCAGACCAAAGCCCCAGATGATCAGCGCAAAGCCAAGCAACGACGCCAATGAATAGAGCCCCTTCCAGCCGCCTTCGCCCAGCCGCTGAAGCATGCCAGCGCGCCAGCCATCGGACACGATGCGCACCGAATGCACACCCAAAAATATCACCAAACCCAACACCAAATACGTCATGCCACGTCACTCCACAGATAGACAGTTGGTTGAGGACAGGCGCATCGCCACGCCGAGGCAAGCCCTGCACCATCTCATGCCGCCAGCACCCGGTTCTTGCCAGCCCGCTTGGCCAGGTACATCGCCTGGTCGGCCCGCTTGATGGCATCGGGCCCGGTTTCGTCGGCAGCCACTTGGGCCACGCCGGCACTGAAGGTGATCAGCACCTTGTCGGTACCCGACATAAAGAAACGCTTGGTCAGCTCACGCTGCAAACGCGTCATGGCCTCCACGCCTTTGTCCAGCAAAGTATCGGGCAGCAGCAGCACAAACTCCTCGCCACCGTAGCGCGCCAAGGTGTCCTGCGGTCGCATCACTTCGCGCGCCACTGCCGCCAGGTGCGTCAGCGCCGCGTCGCCCATCTGGTGCCCTAACTGGTCGTTGATCTTCTTGAAGTTGTCAATGTCGAGCAGCGCCATGCACAAAGGTGTTTCCTTGCGCCGCACCACCGACAGCTCGCGTACCAGCGCCTCGTCCAGGCCTTTGCGATTGAGCGCGCCGGTCAGGGAGTCGTGGCGCGCCTGGATACTGACGCGGTCGAGCTCCTGGTGCAGCTTGGCGATTTCGGCCTCGGTGGTGAGCGCCTTTTCACGCATGCCGCGCAACTCGTCGCGCGCGCTCATGGTGTCCTGCGCCATGGCGCGCGTGGCACCCACCACGTCCTTCAGCACGGGCGCCACATCGGTCAGGGACTTGGCCTGCTCGATCAAGCGCGCGCTCTCGTCGAGCTTGCTGTGAAACGTGCTGGTGGACTCGGTCATCTGCGACAAACGCGCCACGAACGCGGCCAGCATCTGCCGCATTTCCTCATGCGCCTGCAGCTCGCGCCCCTTGGCCTCGGCCTGCTTGAAGATCACGTCGCGCAACAGGCGCTCAACCTCGTCAAGCCGACGCAAGGTCAACGGCGGCAGAGACGCCAACTTGAGCGTCTCGATCTGACCAGTAAGCCACTGGTCTTCCAGACTCAGTTCGCCAATGTTCTCGAAGATCAGATGCAGCAATTTGAGCAAACCGGCCCGCACCTCCACTTGCTCCTCGGCGGCAAACGACAAGCGGTGACCAAAGTCGGCCAGCAGACGCTTGACCTCCACGGCATCCGCTCCCGGCTGGCGCAATGCCTTCAGCACGTCTTGCGTCTGCTGATTGAAGCGCGCATCGTCCGTGCCCAATGCCGGACGGGCATAGTCAAGCAAGCGCGCAATCTGCTCAAAGAATTCGGTCGTCAACGCCGGGGCCGATACTGCCGATACCACCGATGCACCCGGCACCTGCGCTGGTGCACTGACCGCCGCCGATGGCGTGACCAGCGCTGCGGAGTCCTGACTTGCCGCTGGCGGCGTGAACCCGGCATACGCGAGCAGGGCGCTCTTGACACCGTCCCAGTTCATCTGGCCCACGGCGGACTCCAGCAGCGCACGGTGCCGCTGCTGCCCTGGCGTCTTGGCCGGCAAGGCCTGCGCAATTTCCCGCAGGCGATCGGCCGGAAACGGCGGCAAGGTTGGAACGCCAGCCACCTCGCTGTAGACCGACTGGTAATTGGCCGGCGTGGGCGCCAGCTTGCGCGCAGTCAACTGCTTGAGCGTCTCGCGCGCAATTTCAAACGGTTTTTTGTTCACGACAGACACCTTGCTATTATTTAGATAGCTATCACTCTTTGCTGGGCTTGATTGAAGACCACATTAAGCCCTCAGATCAAGTGCCAGACCCGCTCAGGCCGAGAAATCGCCTGAACTCCGCCACTGTACGCCCAGCGTCCTCTTCCTGCGGAACATGTCCCAAATCATCAAAGATCACCAGGCGTGAGCCTGCAATGTCCCGTGCAAACTCTCGGCCATTCTCCGGCGAAATCTGGCGATCCTTGCCCCCCCACAGAATCAGCGTGGGCTGCTTCAGGGTCTTGATATGTTCGCCATTGCTTACCAGCATTTGCTGGAACCGCTTGGCCAGGGCACGGCGATTGCCCGCGCGCAGGGTCAACTCGTAGTAGCGATCCACCAGCTCGGGGGTCACCTTGCTCGGGTCCCCATAGACGTTGCGCAAGCTGTCCTGCACCACGCCACGCGGCAGCACAACCTCCACCAAGCCGCGCAAGCCCGGCACGCGCGCAATCCGAAAGCCCAGCGGAATCGATTCGGGCGTGAACGCATACCCGGCAGAATCAACCAACACCAGCTTGTCAACGCGTTGCGGCAGCGCGTACGCGGTTTCCAGCGCGATCTGGCCGCCCAGCGAGTTACCCGCCAGAACAAAGCGCTGCACCCCCAACTGGTCCAGCACCGCTGTCACAAAAGCCACATAGCTTTCAATCGAATAGTTGTTCTTGGGATTCGGTCCGGTCAAGCCAAAACCGGCCAGGTCAAACCGGATGACGCGCCGCTGACCGCGCAGCGCAGCCGCCCAACCCTCCCAGGTATGCAGGCTGGCGGAGGTGCCGTGCAGCAGCACGATGGGCACCGGGTCATCGCGTGGGCCCTCATCGCGAAGGTGCACTTTCATCCCCTGCACGTCAAGAAACTGCGATGGCGCGCTGGCCCAACGCGGCATGAGGCGCTCAACCGGGCGGTCCGGCGCCCAGATGGCAATCAAGCCGGCTACCAGGAAGACCGCCGCCGCGATCAGGATCACCACCAAAATTCGAAAAGCTAGTTTCATGGGAGCGAACTCTACACGCCCGAACGCGGCGTGCTCGCACCCCACCGCTGCCGAGCCCGCTCACGTGCCCGCGACGACGGCCCGTGATGCCAGCGCGACCCTACTGGGCGATGGCCTCAACCTGAATCACGATACGTACGGACTTGGTGATGCCATAACTGACACCGTAGTCCATGCCCCACTGGGTCCGGTCAATGGTGGCTTCAAAGTCGCCACCGCACACCTCGCGCTTGAGCATGGGGTTGGTGTAGCAGTTGAACTGGTTGGCCTTCAAGGTCACCGGATTGGTCTTGCCCAACATGGTTAGCACGCCCGTCACCTCGGCAAGCTTGTCACCGTTGAAGCTGAGCTTGTCGCCGGAGAACTTGGCCACTGGATGCGCCGCCACGTTGAAGAAGTCAGGGCTCTGCAGGTGCTTGTCGAAAGCAGCGGTACCCGTCGTCAAGCCGGCCACATCGATGCTGACGTTCACAGCGCCGGTCCTGGCCTGGCGGTCAAACTGCACGCTACCTTCGACTTTGCCAAAGCGCCCCCGATTGGTGGAGGTGCCGTAGTGGCTGGCCTCAAAGGTGGCATTGGTGTGCGTCGGGTCCACCGCATAGGTGCCGGCCATGGCCGGGGCCATGGCGGCCAGTGAGATCGCCAAAGTGGGCAAGGCAGAGGTCAGGAATCGCATGAAAGTCTCCAAAGGAAAAAGAAAACAAAAGTGAAGCGCTGCAAAAATGGGTTGGGCGGGCGTGCCAATCAGAGCTTGCCTACCCCGCTGAGTGTGAGTTTGAAACGCACCTGCACGTCGTCGGCCAGCATGGAGGTGTCGGCCCACTCGTTGTCGCCGATGCGAAAGGCCAGGCGTTTGAGCGTGAAACTCCCCACCGCCGTGGTCACTGCGCCGGCCTGACTGAGTTGCACCGGCACCCGTAGCACCTGGGAGGCGCCTTTGATCGACAAAGGTCCTTGCACCTCGACCTTGCCCGGGCCAACCCGACGCACGGCCGTGGCGCTGAAATTGGCCTGGGGAAACTTCGGCACATTGAACCAGACCGGCTTGGGTAGCTCGGCATCCACTTCCGGCACCCCCAGCGAGGCGCTACCCAGATCAACGGTGAATGCAATCTTGCTGCTCTCGGGCTTGGCTGGGTCGAAGCTGATTTGCGCATCAAATTTGCGGAATCGACCCTCCACCGGCACACCCATCTGCTTGCTGACAAACACGATTTCACTCTGCGCTGGCACCAAATTTTGCTGCGCCATCGCAGCGTTGGCGCACAGGGTCAGACACAGGACGCTGGCAGCGGTCAACAGTTTCACAGGGTTCTCCAGTTTTTGGTTCATGACAGGGGCTCTTGCGCGACGCGGCGCGCCGGATCGGCGGGCCACATGCGTCGCATGAGACCGTCTTTGCCAACGAACTGGTGCTTCAGGGCGGCCGCCAGATGCAACGCGATCAGGGCGCACAGCGAATAAGCACCGACGGCGTGCCACGGTTTCACCCACTGCGCTAAAGCCTGGTCCTTGGGCAACAGATCGGGCAAGGGCAGAACGCCAAACAGAACAACCGAGAAGCCCGAGGCCGAGCTGTAGGCCCAGCCGATCAGCGGCACAAGCAGCAGCAGCCCATACATCGTGACATGGGTGGCCCTGGCCAGGCGCAGTTGCCACGCCTGCGTCTGGCCCACCAGTTCGGCTGGCAAGGCCGGCGGGCGGTGCGTCCAGCGCCACAGCAGGCGCATCAACGTCAGGCCCAACACCGACACCCCCGCCCACTTGTGCCAGTTGAACAGTTTCAGGCGCTGCGGTGACAGCGGCAAATCGGCCATGTACCACCCAAGCATCAACAGACCCAGGACGGCAAGGGCCGACAGCCAATGCAAGAGAATCGCCGTCGTGGTGTAGCGTTGAGGTTCGCGCGCTGCTTCAATCATGAACCGCAGTCTAGTGCTACATCCGTCAAACTCATTCAGCTTGATTGACTTCGTCATTCAAAAATACTGGACAGAAGGCGGGTAACCCTGTTGTCGGGCGACGGTCGGCCAACGCGCTTGGTTGACAATCGGCACCTGATTCTCTTTTTATGCCATGACCGCCAACACATCCGAAGCTTCTACAACAGCCAGCACGCCAGCCCCCGACACCCCGCCGTCCAGCAAAACCGGGCGCGCCCAGAGCGCGCAACCGGTGCTGGAAAAGCTGTTTGCGCTTTACCCTCACCTGTTTGGCGCCCGGTTCCTGCCGCTCAAGCTCGGCGTCTTCCAGGAGTTGCTGGCCCTGCACCCCGACCAGTTCGAGCGCGACAGCCTCAAGCTGGCCCTGGGTGTGCACACGCGCTCGGGCCCCTACCTGCAGTGCGTGGCAGCAGGCATGAAGCGCCATGACCTGCAGGGCGCGGCGGTGGAAGACGTGGCGCCAGAGCACATATGCCTGGCGCTGCTGGAGTTGTTCCGCCGCAAGCAGCTTCGATCGAAAGAAGATCTGCGTCCGAAATTCCGCACCCGCCTGCTGGCGGCCTTCGACGCCTCTGACCTGACACGCCAGGAGTACCTGGCTCGGGTGCAGACTAACGACCCCCAAGCCAATGCCCTGCTGGCCGAGGCTTTTGCCGAACGCGATCAGCAGTCCGCCAGGCAAGAGGCGCTGCGCCGGGCGTTCGTGAGCAGCGGTAAGTCGGTCGAGGAGTTTGCCGACATGTACGGCATGGCGCTGCGTGACGTGACCCAGGTGCTGGGTGACGCCGATCGCCCGCCGGCCTCGCCCTGAAAACGGTTAAGAGGGGTGTACATTTTCGGCGCTCATTTTCGTTGGTGATTCACGGCAGTATGGCTACACTGGACAGGTCTGATTTGATCAATAACCTTGTGGAGCCTGCATGAAGCCCGTACTGGATTTACTCAAGAAACGCAACAGCACGATCTACCAGCTGGCCCCTTCGATCACCGTGTTTGAAGCCCTGCAACTGCTGGCCCAGTATGAAGTTGGTGCCATGCTGGTAATGGACGAGGGCAAGTTGGTCGGCGTGGTGTCGGAGCGCGACTACACCCGCAAGGTCGCCTTGCAGGGACGCAATTCCAAGACGACGCTGGTCGCCGACATCATGACGCGTGACCTGATCACGGTCACGCCCCAAACCCGCACGCGCGATTGCATGACCCTGATGAGCCAAAAAAGGGTCCGCCACCTGCCCGTTGTGGACGGTGATCAGGTTCTGGGAATGATCTCAATCCGTGACATCATGGACGACATCATCGCCGACCATGAACTCACCATTTCACAGCTAACCAGCTACATCAGCAGTTAAGCGGGCTCACATAACCTGGCACGCCAACGAACCAACTGGTCACCGAAGGGGCGTTGGCTCAAACGTCGATGTTGCCCGCGCGCAAGGCGTTGGTTTCAATAAATTCACGACGCGGCTCCACCTCGTCGCCCATCAACATCGTGAACACGCGATCGGCCTCAATGGCGTCGTCAATCTGAACCCGCAGCAAGCGGCGCACGGTCGGGTCCATGGTGGTTTCCCACAGTTGCTCGGGGTTCATTTCACCCAGTCCTTTGTAGCGCTGGCGCGAAGTGGCGTGCTCGGCCTGGGCGATCAACCAGGCCATGGCTTCACGGAAGTCGCTGACACGCTCTTCCTTCTGCCGTTCACCTTCGCCCCGAACGACCTTGGCACCCTCGCCCAATAGCCCTCGGAAGGTATTGGCCGCTTCTGCCAGGGCCGCGTAGTCAGCGCCGTGGACGAAATCCTGAGTGAGGACACTGCTCTTGACGTTGCCATGGTGGCGACGGCTGATGCGCAGAATCGGTTTATCGGTACGCACGTCAAACTCGCCCGCAACTTCGGCGTCTGGCAACCGCGCCTGCAACGCCACTGCAGAGGCCTCGGCGTCAACCACGGTGTCCAGATTCAGCACCACGCCATCGGCCACCGAGCGAAGCGCCTCGGCATCCATGAAGTTGCGCAGGCGCGCGATGACCGACTGCGCTACCTGGTGCTTGCGCGCCAGTTCCGCCAGAGTCTCCCCACTTAGCACACTGCCATGCTCACCACCGGTATGCACTGCGGCGCTGACCAGGGCAATGCGCAACAGGAAACTGTCCAGCGCACTGGCGTCTTTCAAATACAGTTCCTCTTTGCCCGCCTTCACTTTGTACAAGGGCGGCTGGGCAATATAGATGTGGCCACGCTCCACCAGTTCCGGCATTTGTCGGTAGAAGAAGGTCAGCAACAAAGTACGAATGTGGGCGCCGTCCACGTCGGCATCGGTCATGATGATGATGCGGTGATAACGCAGCTTGGCAACATTGAAATCATCATTGCCAGTGCTGCCACCCGCCTTGCCAATGCCGGTACCCAGTGCGGTGATCAGGGTCAGAATTTCGTTGCTGGTCAACAGCTTTTCGTAGCGCGCCTTCTCCACATTCAGGATCTTGCCGCGCAAGGGCAGAATGGCCTGGAATTTCCGGTCGCGACCCTGCTTGGCGGAGCCGCCCGCCGAGTCGCCCTCGACAATGTAGATCTCGCACATGGCGGGGTCTTTTTCCTGGCAATCAGCCAACTTGCCAGGCAAGCCCATGCCATCAAGCACGCCTTTGCGCCGCGTCATGTCGCGCGCCTTGCGCGCCGCTTCCCGCGCACGCGCGGCTTCGATGATCTTTCCAACAATGATCTTGGCGTCAGCCGGGCGCTCCTGCAAGTAGTCGTACAGCAGCTTGCTGACAATGTCCTCAACCGGGCCGCGTACCTCCGAACTGACCAGTTTGTCCTTGGTCTGGCTGCTGAACTTTGGCTCGGGCACCTTGACGCTCAATACACAGCACAGGCCTTCGCGCATGTCGTCACCAGTCACTTCGACCTTGGCCTTTTTGGCCAATTCAGTGTCATCAATGTATTTGTTGATGACACGTGTCATGGCCGCGCGCAAGCCGGTCAAGTGGGTGCCGCCGTCGCGCTGGGGAATATTGTTGGTAAAACAAAGGACCTGCTCGTTGTAGCCACTGTTCCACTGCATCGCCACTTCCACGCCAATATTGGTGTTTTGATCGCTCTGGCGATCACCCATGGCGTGAAAGATGTTGGGGTGCAGGACGGTCTTGCCCTTGTTGATGAAGCCGACAAAGCCCTGAACGCCCCCGGCGCCCGCGAAGTCGTCTTCCTTGCCGGTGCGCTCGTCCTTGAGGCGAATGCGCACACCATTGTTCAAAAAACTGAGTTCGCGCAGACGTTTACTCAGAATCTCATAGTGAAAATCGCTGTTCTGCTGGAAGATTTCGTTGTCTGGCAAGAAGTGCACCTCGGTGCCTCGCTTCTCCGTTTCCCCAATGATCTTCATTGGAGAAACCTCGGTGCCATCAACCGTTTCAGTCAAGCGGTTCTGAACAAAGCCCTTGCTGAATTCCAGTACGTGTACCTTGCCGTCACGACGCACCGTCAGGCGCAGCATCTTGGACAAGGCATTCACGCAACTCACACCCACACCGTGCAAGCCACCAGAGACTTTGTAACTGTTCTGGTTGAACTTCCCACCTGCATGCAATTCAGTCAAGGCGATCTCGGCCGCTGAGCGTTTAGGTTCATGCTTGTCATCCATCTTGACGCCAGTCGGAATACCTCGACCGTTGTCCACCACACTGACCGAATTGTCCGAGTGGATAGTCACCAAGATGTCATCGCAATGCCCGGCCAGGGATTCATCAATCGAGTTATCGACGACCTCAAACACCAGGTGATGCAAACCCGTGCCATCCGACGTGTCTCCAATGTACATTCCGGGGCGCTTGCGCACCGCTTCGAGGCCCTCCAGGATCTGGATCGACCCTTCCCCATAGGCTTCGGTAGCACCGGCCTGATTGGTATCGATAGTGGGCTGGAAATTGGAACTGTCGCTGGTCCCTTCACCCGTATGAACGGCTTCGTTTTCGATGGTTGAAGTCGGAACAGGCTTGTTTTCTGCAGTCATGGCTAGCTTCTAATCAAGTGGGAATCGGGCCGGCCAAAGCCGGATCCACCCACATCGTTTCAATAATTCATCAAACTCTTAATGACCAAACCCGCCATGAACCGATCGTTCATCGCGGGCTTGGTTTGTATTGCTACAAGACGAAATTTCCTGGCGCTAGATTCGCATGGGCATCACCACGTACTTGAAGGTCGCATTGTCTGGAATAGTGAACAAAGCTGAGCTGTTGCCGTCCGACAATTCCAATCGAACCATTTCCTGGTCCATGTTGGCCAAGGCATCAATCAGGTAGGTCACGTTGAAGCCAATTTCGATGCTGTCGCCGCCATAGTCAATGTCCAGTTCATCCACCGCCTCTTCCTGCTCGGCATTGTTGGACGCCACTCGCAAGGTTCCAGGATCAATGTTCAAACGCACCCCTTTGAACTTGTCACTGGTCAGAATCGCCGTACGTTGCAACGTTGCCAACAAGGTGGCGCGACCCAGTGTAATGATGTTCTTGTGGTTCTTCGGAATCACGCGGTTGTAGTCCGGAAACTTGCCCTCAACCAGCTTGGTGACAAACTCCATGCCGCCAAACATGAACTTGGCTTGGTTATTGGCGAACTGCATGTCGATGGCACCTTCGGCATCACTGAGCAAGCGCTGTAGCTCAATGACCGTCTTGCGCGGCAAGATGACTTCCTGACGCGGCACCTCGACATCGAGCGTGGCCGAAGCAAAAGCCAAACGATGCCCATCGGTGGCTACCAGACTGAGCTGCTTGCCTTCGGCTACAAACAGGATGCCATTGAGGTAGTAGCGAATGTCGTGCACCGCCATCGCGAAGGACACCTGGCTGAGCAGATCTTTAAGGGTTCTTTGCGGTACGCTGAACACGGGTCCGAAGCTGGCCGACTCTTGTACCAAGGGAAAGTCCTCGGCCGCCATGGTCTGCAGCGTAAATTTACTCTTGCCGCCCTTCAAAATCAACTTACTGGCGTTTGACTCCAGTGATATGGTCTGATCAACTGGCATGGTGCGCAAAATATCGATCAACTTGCGCGCACCAACTGTTGTTGTGAAATTGCCCGTATCGCCATCCAGGTCAGCCGTGGTACGAATCTGAATCTCCAGGTCACTGGTAGTGAGCTGAATCGAGGAACCGGTCTTGCGAATCAGCACATTTGCCAGAATTGGCAGGGTATGTCGACGCTCGACGATACCTGCCACCGACTGAAGAACCGATAGAACTTTGTCTTGTGTTGCCTTCAGGACGATCATGTCAACCTCTTCATTAATTTATCTAATTCAATATAGTAGTAGTAGATAGAGGCAGCCTCTACCTGTGGACAGTTCCATTTTCTCTTTTTTTATCAAGAACTTGGGATTGCTTGAACCCTGTTGGTAGGTGCGGTTTCCTGGTGCGCGTCAGGCATGAACAACTTCTTGGCTTTGACGGGAGCAGTGGATAAGTCCTGGTTTGTGCCAGAACTATCCCCAGACTTGTTCCTTGGTGCAACGCCTTCATGGGTGATGCTTCCAGTCAGCCTTTGAGCGTTTGTTCCAGAACGTGGAGTTGTTGGTTGAGTTCGGTCATTTGTTGGCGTTCACCGCCAATCTTCCGAACAGCGTGCAGCACGGTCGTGTGGTCACGTCCACCAAACAGCTCACCAATCTCCGGTAAGCTCTTTTGAGTCAACTCCTTGGCAAGGTACATGGCAATCTGGCGCGGGCGGGCAATGCTGGCGGGACGCTTTTTGGAATACATGTCCGCGATCTTGATTTTGTAGTAGTCCGCAACCGTCTTTTGAATGTTCTCCACTGAAATCTGCCGATTCTGTATTGACAACAGATCGCGCAGGGCTTCGCGTGCAAGTTGAATGGAGATCTCTTTCTGGTTGAAACGAGAGTAAGCCAGGATCTTGCGCAGCGCACCTTCCAGTTCCCGCACGTTGGAGCGAACGTTTTTAGCGACGAAGAAAGCGACTTCTTCGGGCATGTCGGCACCCTCAACCTGTGCCTTGTTGATCAGAATGGCAACCCGCATCTCCAACTCTGGGGGTTCGATGGCAACGGTCAAGCCCGAATCGAATCGCGACACCAGTCGCTCATGGATATCTGACAAGCCCTTCGGATAGGTGTCACTGGTCATCACAATGTGCGATTTTTTGGCCAGCAATGCTTCAAAGGCGTTGAAGAACTCTTCCTGTGTGCGTTCCTTGTTGGCAAAGAACTGAACATCGTCTATCAGCAGCAAATCCAACGAGTGGTACTTATCCTTGAATTCATCAAATGTCTTGCGCTGGTAGGCCTTGACCACATCTGACACAAATTGTTCAGCATGGATGTAGAGAACTTTCGAAGCAGGCCTATCAAGCAGGAGTTTGTTGCCGACGGCATGCATCAAGTGGGTCTTGCCCAGCCCTACACCGCCGTAGATAAACAAAGGGTTGTAGAGATGCCCAGGCATTCCGGCGACGTGCATGGCCGCCGCGCGGGCCATGCGGTTGGCGCTTCCTTCAACCAGGCTATCGAAAGTAAGCGCCGTGTTCAGTCTGTTCTTTGGGACACCAGGTGACTTGTCTTCACCCAATTCAAGAGGCTCGTCAACCAAGGCTCGTTCAACTGGAACTTGAGATGGTTCTGATCTGGAAGCATTCTCACGAAGAGCGAGTGCTAACTCCAACTGAACCGGTTGACCCGACATGGCCTCAATGAGGCTGGTGATACGGCTGCTGTATTGGGCCCGCACCCAATCGAGTTTGAAGCGGTTGGCGACCAGAATTGTGACCTTGGTAAGATCGTCGCTAACCTGCGCCACCAACGGTTTGATCCAGGTATTGAATTGCTGCTCAGGCAGTTCCTGGGCGAGTTGGTCGACGCAACTTTGCCACAGGCTCTGCCCAACTCCCCAGTCGTTTGCTCCGCTGGGGTTCTTGAATCTTCCCTCTGTCATTATGGAATTCTGCTACTGTGGATAGTTATCGTCGCGAGCACCGCGAGATTGTAGATTATCAAGACTTTATCCACAAGTTGATCCAGCCCTGCGTCGCTTGCGGCAGGTCGGCTCAGCCGCGATCCACTTTGTTGTCGAAATGGCGAAAAACCTGCGATAATCGAGGGTTCCCCCGACGGCGTCAGGGGAGTTTAGTGAGTGGCTCAATTGCTTTTTTTGGAGCGTTGGGCTGGAACAGAGCCCTTTAGGATACCCAAATGAAACGCACGTACCAACCGTCCAAGATTCGCCGCGCCCGCACCCACGGCTTCCTGGTCCGCATGAAAACCCGTGGCGGCCGCGCAGTCATCAATGCCCGCCGTGCTAAAGGGCGCAAGCGTCTGGCGGTCTGAGTTCGACAGCCTTTTGCCGCGCAACCGAAACGCAATTCAGGTTACGCTCAAAAGTGCAGCGTCTGAAGACCCGCAGCCAGTTTCAAGCGGTTCTGGCGGGTGAGATTGTCGCGCGGACAGCCCACTTCGCCATGCATCGCGCCTCCGTGGATGGTCCCTTGACCCAATCGCACTTGAGTTCAAGTGACACCTCGGCGCCTTCAAAGGCGCTGTTTGTCGTTGCCGGACCGTGGCTGGGCGCCATGGTGCCAAAGCGGTGGGCCAAGCGAGCCGTCACCCGCAACACGATCAAGCGACAAGTATTTGAGATCGGCTCCAGCTTTGAGCCACACCTGCCGCAATCCGCCCACCTGGTCAGGCTGCGCAGCGCGTTTGACCGGTCACGCTTTAAGAGTGCCACCTCAACCGACCTGAAGACCGCAGTCAGGCTGGAGTTGCAGCAGCTTTTTACCAAGGCCGCCACCTCATGATCCGTCGCGCGTTGATTGCATTGGTCAAGGCCTACCGCTTGTTGCTGAGCCCGTGGTTAGGTTCGGCTTGCCGGTTTGAGCCCACCTGTTCAGCGTACGCGCTGGACGCCCTTCAATCGCACGGTGCATTGGGCGGCAGTTACCTCACGGTGGCGCGGCTTGCTCGTTGCCACCCCTGGTGTGCTGGCGGTAACGATCCGGTTCCGATCGAGAAGCCACGCCTGTTTACGCAGCTTATTTCCTCTTCGACTACTGAGAAGTCCTCATGAACGACATTCGCCGCAGCATCTTGTGGGTGATCTTTGGTTTTTCCATGGTCATGCTTTGGGACCAGTGGCAGGTCTATAACGGGCACAAGGCGACGTTCTTCCCCGCCTCTTCCACGGCGCCGGCAAAGACGGCTGGCCCGTTGCCCGCAGCAAGCGGGCCAACCAATTCTGTGCCACTTGCCGCGACGGTCGTCGCTGCCAGCGCGGGGACCCCTGTGCCGCCCTCTGGGCCGACCAACCCAGAGCCGCTTGCACCGCGTGAACGCGTGACGGTCGCCACCGATGTGTTCAAAGTCACATTTGACACAGAAGGCGGCTCGGTGGTCAAGACCGAGTTCGTTCGCCATGCCGACATGGCGGACAAGTCCAAAAACGTAGTCTTGCTTGATGAAAGCAAAGACCGGATCTACTTCGCCCAATCTGGGCTGGTTTCAGGCAATGGCGTTGGCGCATTTCCTACGCACAAAACCGCCATGAAGGTCATACCGGGCGAGCGCACCCTCAAGGACGGCGCGAACGAGTTGTCGGTGAGGTTCGAATCGCCCGAGGTCGGCGGCGTGAAACTGGTCAAAACCTATGTACTCAGCCGAGGCTCTTACGCCATCAACGTCAAGCACGAGGTTATCAATACCGGCCCGGCGGCAGTTTCGCCGCAACTGTATCTGCAACTGGTGCGTGACGGCAACAAGCCCGAAGGCGAGTCGTCGTTCTACTTCACCTTCACCGGTCCGGTCGTCTATACCGAGGCCAAGAAGTACCAAAAGGCTGAATTCAGCGATATTGAGAAGAACAAGGTCGACATCGAGAAGACCGCTAGCAACGGCTATGTGGCCATGGTGCAGCACTACTTTGCCAGCGCCTGGCTACTCGGGGATGGTATCAAGCGCGACCTTTTCATGCGAAAGATCGACACGAACCTCTACGCGGTTGGCATGATCACGCCGCTTGATGCGATCGCGCCCAACACGAGCAGGTCCGTAGAGTCCAAGTTCTTTGCCGGGCCCCAGGTGGAAAAGGATCTCGAAGCGCTCGCGCCGGGCCTGGAGCTGGTCAAGGACTACGGCTGGCTCACGATCCTTGCCAAGCCCTTGTACTGGTTGCTCGACAAATTGCACAGCATCTTGCTTAACTGGGGTTGGTCCATTGTCGCGCTGGTTGTTCTGCTCAAGGCGGCCTTCTACTGGCTCAACGCCAAGGCCTACGCCAGCATGGCCAAAATGAAGGCCGTCAATCCACGAATTGTCGAATTGCGGGAGCGCCTGAAAGACAACCCGCAACAAATGCAGCAAGAAATGATGCGTATCTACCGCGAGGAGAAAGTCAATCCCATGGGTGGCTGCTTCCCGATCATGGTGCAGATACCCGTTTTCATTGCCTTGTACTGGGTTCTATTGTCCAGTGTCGAGATGCGCAATGTGCCTTGGGCCCTGTGGATTCACGATCTGTCGTCACCCGATCCGTATTACATTTTGCCGCTGGTGATGACCGCCACGACCTTGTTGCAGACGGCACTCAACCCACAGCCACCGGATCCCATGCAAGCCAAGATGATGTGGTTCATGCCGCTGATATTCAGTGTCATGTTCTTCTTCTTTCCGGCTGGATTGGTCCTGTACTGGATTACCAACAACGTTTTGTCCATCGCCCAGCAGTGGGTCATCAACACGCGCATGGGCGTGCCGCCGCAGTTCAACCTGCCCAAGTTCTGAGGCTGTCAAAGCGCTTGGGTCCGGTGAGCTGCGCAGTCATTTTGCCGTGCTGACGCGTCACCGGGACCCTATCGTTGCCGTCGCCACGGCACCCGGTCGCGGAGCGGTCGGGATTGTCCGCGTCAGCGCCAGAAATCTTGCCCCATTGGCCCAGGCGCTGTGCGGTCGGACGCTGACGCCGAGGCAGGCCAGCTACGGGCCGTTTCTGGATCGCGCGGGCGTTCCAATTGACCATGGACTGGCGATCTACTTTCCCGCTCCCCACTCTTTCACGGGTGAAGACGTGTTGGAATTGCAGGCTCATGGTGGCCCGGTGGTGCTGCAACTCCTGATGGCGCGTTGCATCGAGGCCGGCCTAGAGCACGACCGGGCAAACGGCGTCGCCATCCTGCCCGGGCTGCGGGTCGCAGACCCAGGGGGAATTCTCGCAGCGCGCCTTTCTTAACAACAAGATCGACCTGCCTCAAGCCGAAGCCATCGCTGACTTGATCGACGCCAGCACCGAAGCCGCGGCGCGCAGCGCCTGCAGATCCCTGTCTGGCGCCTTTTCCAGGGAAGTGAACGACTTGCGCGACGGCCTCATCAGATTGCGCATGCTGGTCGAAGCTACGCTGGATTTCCCCGATGAAGAGATCGACTTCCTGCGCCAGGCTGATGCGCAGGGCCAACTCGCGGCATTGCAACTGGTCACGCAAACAGTGCGCCAGAAGGCGCAGCAGGGCTCGCTGTTGCGTGAGGGCATCAAGGTCGTTATCGCGGGCCAGCCCAACGCAGGCAAGTCTTCATTGCTCAACGCGCTCGCGGGTGCCGAGTTGGCCATCGTCACGCCCATCGCCGGAACCACGCGTGACAAGATCCAGCAAACCATCCAGATCGAAGGCGTCCCCGTGCATGTGGTGGACACGGCCGGCCTGCGTGAGAGTCATGACGAGATCGAGCAGATGGGTGTCCAACGAGCCTGGCAGGAAATTTCCGAGGCCGACGCAATTCTGTTCATGCATGACCTGACTCGCTGCCATGACCCTGTCTATGCTTCGGATGACGCGGCGCTGGCGGTCAAATTGCCCCCACAGGTGCCGCGCATCGAGGTCTGGAGCAAGGCCGATCTGGGCAAAGCTCAGCCACCCGTTGACGGCCTGGCGCTGTCCACCAAGACCGGCCAAGGCATGGACAGCCTGCGTCACAGACTGCTTGCCCTGGTCGGATGGCAACCCGCCGCCGAGGGGGTCTACATGGCGCGAGAACGCCATTTGCAGGCATTGAGCCGGGCGCAGGCGAACCTGCGCGAGGCTTCGGTCCACCTGCTTGGACAGACCCCATCCATCGAACTCCTGGCAGAAGAGCTGCGGCTGGGACAAAATGCACTCAGCGAAATTACGGGTGAATTCAGCTCCGACGATCTGCTCGGGGTGATCTTTTCCCGCTTCTGCATAGGGAAGTAAAGGGTGTTTTGTCCTTGAATGTAGGCAATAACACCCGTTGCGTTGTCACACAATAATAGCTAAGGTGCGCGTACCATGAGTGCTAATCTTCAGGTTTCCAGCAAACAAGACATCAAAGGCTTGGTCGCGGCCTGTGCCAACAACCAGGGCGAGGACGCTTTCAGTCAATCCATGACGCCTTCGCATTGGGCTACGCTGGCGCCGTTCTTGCAGTATTTCACCCTTGGGCAGGGACAAATCCTGATCTCGCAGGGCGCGCTGGACCGCACCTTGTACTTTGTCGAAGTTGGTAGCCTGAGCGTGCATTTTCAGGACGCCGATGATCGGGTGCGCTTGGCGATTGTGGGTGCGGGCGCGGCGCTTGGAGAGGGGGGCTTTTTCTCGCACTTGCCGCGCAATGCGACGGTGCAGGCTGCAACCGACTGCAAGCTCTGGAGTTTGACCCCGCTGCGCTTTGCCGAGCTGTCCAACCGCCAACCGGCCTGCGCACTGGCACTGACACTGGCTTTGGGTGCATTGGTCAGCAAACGCATGCTGAGCAGCCGCAAACGGATCGCCGTCACCTGAGTGCATGCCGGCGGGCGACGCCAAGTGCATGGCAAAGGCTCGGCGTTACACTTCTTCACCGCATTTCTGACCGGAAACCGCTCTAATTGCTGCGACTGATTTTGAAAGAGCACTATGTCGTTGTTTAGCTGGTTTGCAAAGAAACATCCTAAGGTTGATCTGGACTCAGAGCGTAGTTCGGGCCTGGGTCACGTCGATGCCACGGTTCCTATCATGCCGTCAGCCAGAACGAAGGCGAAGGCTTCTCACGTATCCGCAAGCAACGCCGCCAATCGCAAGACCGAGCGTCTAGAGCGGCGTGAACTGTTGTACGGGGTGGTGCGGGAATCCATGACGCGCGCAGGCGTGCTGGCTGCAAGTTACAAGTTTAAGGTCCTCTCGCTCGATCCACGCGGCCAGCAATACCTGGTGATGATGGACTTGGCCAACCAGTCAGCTGGGGATACCAATCGCCTAGCCGAGATTGAGGCGCTGATAGCCCAAGGCGCCAAGGTTCGCCACAACATCGAAGTCACCGCGGTCTATTGGCGTGTGAATGAGCACGTGACGACCGGTCTGACCAAACCCCGGCCAATGCCGGCGAGCGGGACCCGCGTGGTGCCCATCAAGCCACCAGTCGCAGCCACGAGTCCCAAACCCGGCGGTTCCCGTATCCCGCAGTTTGAGCCGCTGCAGGCCGACGAGGTAGAGGCCTTCAAGCGCGCCTTGTCTACAGCCTCCCGCCCGGTCCCTTTGGCACCCAGCGGTACCGTGGTCAAATCGGGTCGCCGCAATCCCGCGCCGCCGGTCGAGTTTGAAGACACCGAGCTGGCCGAGGGCGAGGACCGGTCATCGCCCCTGAGTGGCACGCAGTACGGTGATCTGAACTGAAAGCCTGGCCTTGACCGCGCGCACGCGGGTCTGGTGAAAGCTCAGTGGCCGTCAAAGGCGATCAGGGTGAACAAGGGCAACCCGGCGGATTTCAGTTTGCCCGAGCCGCCGAGTTCAGGTAGATCGACGATGGCGGCGCCCTCCATGACCTGGGCGCCGAGCTTTTCTAGAAGCTTCTTGCCGGCCATCATGGTCCCACCAGTGGCGATCAGATCATCGATCAGCAGCACCCGGTCGCCCGCCTTGACCGCATCGGTGTGCAGTTCCACCGTGGCACTTCCATACTCCAGTTCATAGGTCTCCTCCACCGTGGTGAACGGCAGTTTGCCTTTTTTGCGAATGGGGACAAAACCGACATTGAGCACGTAGGCGACCACTGAACCCAGAATGAACCCTCGCGCATCCAAACCGGCCACCACGTCGGGGCGCTTGGCCGGATCCATATAACGGTGCACAAAGGCATCGATCAGGACCCGAAACACCTTGGCGTTTTGCAGCAAGGGCGTGATGTCCCGGAACTGGACGCCTGGAGCGGGCCAGTCCGGTACGGTGCGAATGTGGTCCCGAAGGTATTGGTTAACGCTGCGGCCTTGCATGGCTTGCCCAATGTAAAGAGATGCGCCGATTGTGCCTTGTCGCGTTGCCCGCCAAAGCCAGCCGCTGGGGTTTATCCCTTGAGCAGTTTCTGCTCGGCAATGGCCAGGGTCTCCGCCTTGCCCGACAACACCAGGGTGTCGCCATCTTCAAGTGTTGGGTCCTGGGCCAGATCCACTACCCTGCCAGCGCTTCGGCGCAGACTGATTGCCTGAACCTGCAGTGCATGCAGGGCCAGATTGCCCAAGGGCTTGCCGATCGATGCCGCCCCGAGCGGTAGCGTGACCGTGCACAGCCGCTCCAGTTTGAGCTCATCGACCGAGTCGTCATCGGCGCCGTGAAAGTAGCCGCGCAACAGCTTGTAGCGGGCGTCACGTTGATCCTGCACGATGCGAATCACACGGCGCATCGGCACCCCCACCAAGGCCAGCGCATGGCTGGCCAACATCAAGGAACCCTCGATCGCCTCGGGCACCACTTCCGTCGCGCCCGCGTCGCGCAGGGTGTCGAGGTCATGGTCATCCTGCGTGCGCACAATCACCGGCACCTGCGGGGCGTGGGCGCGCACGTTGGCCAAGACTTTCAAGGCGCCGGGCACTTCCAGGTAAGTGATGACCACCGCGCTGGCGCGCGCCAGTCCGGCGGCGATCAGCGCCTGCAAACGCGCTGCATCACCGAACACCACCGAGTCGCCAGCGGCGGCCGCCTGGCGCACTCGGTCCGGATCGAGGTCCAGCGCCATGTAGGGGATACCCTCGCGCTCCAGCATGCGAGCCAGATTCTGGCCACAACGACCATAACCACAGATGATCACGTGCTTGTTGGCGTTGATGGACTTGCGCGCGATGGTGGTCATCTGCAAGGATTGCTGCAACCACTCGCTGGCCACCAGCTTCATCACAATCGCGTTGCTGTACATGATGATGAAAGGCGTGCTGAGCATGGACAAGACCATGCTGGCCAGGATTGGGTTGAGCAGTTCCGCCGAGATCAGGGTGTTCTTGTGCGCCAGCGTCAGTAGCACGAAACCAAACTCGCCGGCCTGGGCCAGGTACAGGCCGGTGCGCAGCGACACACCGGAGGTGGCACCCAGCCCCCGGGCCAGAACCGCCACCACCCCTGCTTTGAACAACACCGGCAGCGTGACCAACAGCAGCACCAATGGCCAGCGCTCCAGCACCAAGCGCCAGTCGAGCATCATTCCGATGCTGATGAAGAAAAGACCCAGCAGCACGTCGTGAAAAGGACGGATGTCGGTTTCCACCTGGTGCTTGTACTCGGTCTCGGAAATCAGCATCCCGGCAATGAATGAGCCCAGCGCCAGGCTCAGACCCGCCAGTTCGGTCAACCACGCCAGTCCCAAAGTGATCAGCAACAGATTCAGCACGAACAGCTCTTCGCTCTTGCGCCGGGCGATCAGCGTCAACCACCAGCGCATGATGCGTTGCCCGCCAGCCAGCAGCAGGAAGATCAACAGGGTGGCCTTGAGTCCGGCCACCGCGAGGGTTGTTATCAACTGTTCGGCGGACGCTCCCAGAGCGGGGATCAGCACCAACAGGGGGACGACGGCCAAGTCCTGGAACAGCAGCACGCCCATCACGCGTTTGCCGTGTTCAGACTCTATCTCCAGTCGCTCCGTCATCAATTTCACGACGATGGCGGTGCTGCTCATGGCCAAGGCGCCTGACAGGGCCACCACGGTTTGCCAACTCATGCCCCAGCGTTGGGGGGCGATCACCCCGACCAATAACATGATCGCGATTGCGCCCAGCATGGTCACGGTCACCTGGAACAGCCCCAGACCAAATACGTGGCGGCGCATCGCCCTGAGCTTGGACAGGTTGAATTCCAGCCCAATCACGAACATCAGGAACACCACGCCAAACTCGCCCAGATGACGAACGCCATCCGCGTCCTTGGCGACCGCCAGCGCATTGGGACCGATCAGGACCCCAACGGCCAGATAACCCAGCATCGGCGGCAACTTGAGGTAACGGCAGGCCACGACGCCCAGCACGGCAGCCAGCAGGTAAAGCAGCGTGAGTTCAAGCGGCGACATCCCCGCATCCTAACAACTGCCATCGCATCTATAAAATGTCTGCATGAAACGCGAACCTCTTAGGAACCTTTCGCCCGCGGCGGAGCAAGCTATTCGACTGGCCATGGAGACCCTGGACATTGAAGCCGCCGCCGTGCTAGGGCTCAAAAAGCACGTCGGCGTGTCGTTTGCCAGGGTGGTTGAGTTGGTGCTCGGCGTCACGGGTCGCGTCGTGGTCATGGGCATGGGCAAGAGTGGTCATGTAGGGCGAAAGATCGCCGCCACGCTGGCTTCCACCGGAACCCCGGCCATGTTTGTCAACACCGGTGAGGCCAGCCATGGCGACCTTGGAATGATCACCGCGTTGGATGTGGTGCTGGCGATCTCCAACAGTGGCGAGACCGATGAGTTGACCTCCATATTGCCGGTGCTCAAGCGTCTGGGCGCGCCACTGGTTGCGATGACCGGCAATCCCGAATCAACCTTGGCGCGCCACGCTGATGTGTTCCTGAATTGTGGTGTCGACAAAGAGGCGTGTCCGCTCAATTTAGCGCCAACGGCGAGCACGACCGCGCAACTGGCACTGGGCGACGCGCTGGCGGTAGCGTTGCTCGATGCGCGCGGATTCAAGGCGGAGGACTTCGCGCGCTCCCATCCGGGCGGGGCACTTGGCCGCAAGTTGCTGACCCATGTGAGCGATGTCATGCGTGTTGGCGATGCGGTGCCCAAAGTCGGGTTGGATGCGAGTTTCAGCGAGTTGATGCGGGAAATGAGCAGCAAGGGCCTCGGAGCGGCCGCCGTCGTCGATCAACAGGGTCGCGTGGCAGGCATCTTTACTGACGGCGATTTGCGTCGGCTGATCGAACAGGGTGTCGACTTGCGGGGCATGCATGCCCAGCAGGTGATGCACCAAAAGCCCCGCACGATTTCAGCCAATGCGCTGGCCGTGGAGGCTGCCGGGTTGATGGAACTCCAACGTATTACCAGTGTGCTGGTGCTTGATGCCGAGGGCCGACTCGGTGGTGCCCTCAACATCAACGACCTGATGCGAGCCAAGGTCATCTGATGAAGCCGGTCTTGACCTTCCCCGCAGCGTTGTTGCTGAAGGCGCAGGGTATTCGCATCGCTTTCTTTGATGTCGACGGTGTGTTGACGGACGGGGGACTCCATTTCTCGGAACAGGGCGAGACGCTCAAGCGCTTCAATACGTTGGATGGCCACGGTCTGAAGCTGCTGCAGCGCGCAGGAATTGTCCCGGTGGTGATTACCGGGCGTGATTCCTTGGCGCTGCGCAATCGGCTTCAAGCGCTGGGCGTGGTGCACGCCCACTTCGGGACCGAAAACAAGGGTCCGGCCGCCGTTCAGACTTTGCAGGAGCTTGGGCTCAACTGGTCGCAGGCGGCAGCCATGGGTGACGACTGGCCCGACCTGGCCGTGATGCGCCAATGCGCCTTCGCCTGCGCCCCGGCCAATGCGCATGCAGAGGTGAAGGCACACGCCGATCATGTCACCACCGAGCATGGCGGCCACGGCGCTGCGCGCGCGTTTTGCGATCTGTTGTTGGTTGCCAGCGGTCGATACGCGGGCTTGCTTGAGGACGCTGCCCGGTGAGAACCCTGCTTCGATCAGCTTGGGCACGGCTGTCGCTGTACATTCCTGTCGTTCTGATGGGGCTATTGGCGCTCAGCACCTATTGGCTGGTTCGCAGCACGCCGGCCTTGGTGCCGACCGCTGCACCTGGACCCGCACGGCACGAGCCAGACTACTTCATGCAGAACTTTTCGGTTCGTACTTTTGGTGATTCCGGACGCCTCAAGACGGAAGTGCTGGGTACGCAGGCGCGTCACTACCCCGACTCCGACACACTTGAAATCGATGCCGTTCGGATCCGCTCCTTCGATCTGGCGGGTCGATTGACCACCGCCAGCGCCCAGCAGGCCTTGGCCAATGGGGATGTTTCCGAGATTCAACTGTCGGGCAACGCCCGCGTGGTGAGGCAGGCTTCGGTGGACGCCGCGGGCAAAGCCGTGCCGGAATTGGCTTATCAGGGCGAGTTCCTGCATGCGTTCATCGACAGTGAACGTGTCAGGTCCCACTTACCGGTGCAACTCACCGCTGGCAATGACCGATTCACGGCCGACGCCATGGACTATGAGAATGCCGAGCGTGTGATTGCGCTCAAAGGCCGAGTGCGCGGTGTTTTGGCCGCTACCCGCCGCAACTAGACGGCAGGCGCTCGCTGGATGGCCAAACTGCTGTTCCTTACCGGCGCATCCAGCGGACTCGGGCAGGCCTTAGCCTGGCGCTTTTACCAGGCTGGTTATTCGCTCGCGCTGGCAGCTCGACGGACCGAAGACATCGAGGCGTGGGCGGCATTGCACGGTTTGGCCGCTGACCGCTATCGGGTCTACCGTGCCGATGTATCAGTGATTGACAGCATTGTCGCAGCCGCGCAGGCCTGTCTGGCCAGTCAAGGCGTGCCTGACGTCGTGCTGGCCTGTGCTGGCATCAGCGTTGGGGTGGACACTCGGCAGCGCACCGACCTGGACGTGATGGCCGCCACGTTTGCAACCAACAACATCGGGACGGCCGCTACGTTTCACCCGTTTGTCGAGCCAATGTGCAGGCGTGGCACCGGTACCTTGGTGGGCATCGGCAGCGTCAACGGCATTCGCGGATTTGCAGGACACGGTGCAAATTGCCCGAGCAAGGCCGCATTGATCAGCTACTGCGAGTGTCTTCGCCTGGAACTTCGGGGCAGCGGCGTCAGGGTTGTGACGATCTCGCCAGGCTACATTGATACACCCCTGACCCGTAAGAACACCTATGGCATGCCTTTTCTGATGCCCGCCGAGCGCTTTGCAGAGCAGGCTTTCACGGCAATAGAGGCCAACACCAGCTACCGCGTCATTCCGTGGCAAATGGGATGGCTTGCCAAGTTGCTGAGAATCTTGCCCAACTGGCTGTTTGATCGCGCATTTGCCGGACGAGCCAGAAAACCGCGCAGCCCAACCAGCTGAGTTTTCCTGGTGTCGATCCGGCGGCCATGCTGGCTGGCATGAAAAAAGGCTCCCTGCGGAGCCTTTTGTTGGATGGAGTAAACCAGCCGGATGCTTAGTAGCTGCTGCGGCCACCGCCGTAGCCACCACCACCGCCGCCGCCAGAGCGACCACCGCCGCCGCCGCCGCCGTAGCCACCACCGCCGCCGCCACCACTGCGGCTGCCACCACCACCACCAAAGCCGCCGCCACCGCCGCCGCCAAAGCCGCCGCCACCGCTACGGGGGGGGCGGGCTTCCATCGGGCGAGCTTCGTTGACAACCAAACCGCGACCGCCAAATTGCTGACCATTGACACCGTTGATTGCGGCTTGCGCTTCGGCATCGCTGCCCATTTCAACAAAGCCGAAACCCTTGGAGCGACCGGTGTCGCGTTCCATCATGACTTTGGCGCTGGTGACGGTGCCGTGAGGAGCGAACGTCTGCTGCAGATCTTCGTCACGGAAAGAATAGGGCAGGTTGCCCACGTAAAGTTTGTTGCCCATGAAAGGACTCCTCAAAAAGACTCAAAACGCGATGGAGTCCAATAACCGCAATTAACCCGCTATCAACAAACCAATGAAGACTTAAAGCAGACGCGAAACTGACTAAACACCGCAAACTAATACCGCCGTTAAACGGCGATACGCGACCATTATGCTTGAACTCTCAGGATTTCACAAATATTTTGGAAAACGTTGGTCAAGGTCGCGGCAATCCGGTTCAATTGGTGCTAGCGCGCCTTATGCGCCAGAATTGGTCGGGTGCTCTTTTTGGGACGCCGGCACGTCAGGCGCTTCGTAGTTGCGCCATTGCTTCATGACGTTGTGCATGGTCAGGACTTGCCGTTCAAATCCGGTGCAGCCTGCACACATCGCCAGGTGCAAGCGCAGGCCCAAGCGCTCGGCCAGCGGCAACGCCCGGTCCTCCCGTGCAATCAACAGGGCGGCGACTTGCCGGCAGGTGCGTCGAATAGACATCATGTGGCCTTGGGACTGGCAAACCAGTTCAGTTCCAGGCATTCCCTCAGGCGCAGACGTGCGCGGTGCAACTGGACGTACAAGTTGGTCGGTGTCAGATTCAACTCCTTACAAATTTCCTCGCTGGAGAGCTCCAGCCACTCGCGCATCAGAAACAGGCGCCCTTGAGTGGCGGGCAGTTTATTGGTGCAGGCGTCCAGGACCTCAAAGAACTGGCGGCTGGTGATCTGCTGCTCGGGGTTGCCCCAGTCGGCGGGCGCTTGCACGAAGTGCCCGTCGGCCTTGAAGTCAAGGTATTCAAGGGGATCGGCGTCCTCGTCGTCGCCTGTGGACAGGCCACTGACTTCGCGACGGTGGTGTCGCAGTGCATCAATTACTTTGTGCTTGAGGATGCCAACCAGCCAGGTTTTGAGTTGGGAGCGATTGGCAAAGGCCTGCGGCTTGGCCAGCGCTGCCAGAACCGTCTCGGACACCGCATCCTCGGCCCAGGTGTCGTTGCGCAATTGCAAACGGGCAAATCTAAGCAGGTACTGGTGGCAGTCGATGAGCTGCTGTTCAAAGGTCAGCGAAGTCGCGGCAATGATAGGCGTGCTCCTGATAGAGGTGGACGAGGGCATGGCAGGTTGCAGAATGGTTGCGTTTCGACGGATGACCAGCGATTTCGTTGATGAGGTGTAAGGATGGCCGACTCGACATGACTAAACCCTTGCCAGGAGACTGCAAGCGCAACCCAGGCTGGGCTTCGATTGGCGCCACTTTAAGCCATTCTTGATCAGGAGTATTTCACATGAACCAACGTGCAATGATTGTTGCTGCCGCAGCTTCGCTGATGTCTCTGACCTTTGTCGCAGTGCCTGCCCACGCCGCTGAGAAGGAGAAGTGCTTCGGCATCTCCAAGGCTGGTCAGAACGATTGCGCCAGCATTTCGGGCGCGCATTCGTGTTCCGGCCAGGCCAAAGTGGACATGGACAAGGGTGAGTGGAAGTACGTCGCCAAAGGGACCTGTAAGCAGATGAAGGGCTTGACGATGGACGAGGCCAAAGCCGAAGCCGAAGCATCGAAGAAGACTTGAACCTCCAAGCCCTTGGAACCATGGCGGTCGTTGCTTTGCCCAAGCGGGATGACGGCATGCCCGGTGCCCAAGCACCAGCGGTGGGTATTGGCTGGCGGCACCCCCACTATGCAGAGTTGATCGAACGGCTGGTTGACATTGATTTTCTGGAGGTTCACTCGGAGAACTTCTTTGCCGACGGTGGTGCCAGTTTGGCTGTCTTGCAGCGCGCGCGTGAGCATTACCCGGTCAGCTTGCATGGCGTAGGCCTGTCCCTGGGCGCGGTCTCGGGGGTGGACCACTGGCACTTGGACCAACTGGCTCGCCTGGTGCAGCGGATTGAGCCGACATGGGTCAGTGACCACGCGTGCTTTGCACGCGGCCTGTATGCGGGGGACATGATTCATGGCGCTGACCTGCTGCCCCTGCCCTGCACCACGGAGGCGCTAAATGTGTTGTGCGCCAACGTGCAGCAGGTACAGGACCGTTTGCAGCGTCGCCTGCTGGTGGAGAACGCCACCGCCTACCTGAACTGGAAGAGCGACCCTGACTACCCGGCGCTGACCGAGCCCGTGTTCCTGACCGAGCTGGCTCGCCGCACCGGCTGTGGCCTTCTGGTGGATGTGAACAACATCTATGTGAATGCGCTCAACGCTCAAAGGGCGGGTGTCGACGGTGAGCCGGAGCAGCATTGCCGCCAATGGCTCGACGCAGTCCCGGTTGAGGCGGTTGGCGAAATCCATCTGGCCGGGCATTGCCATGTCAGCGACCAGCATGGCGATATCGTGATCGATGACCACGGTAGCCGCGTGTGTGAGGCGGTCTGGCGACTGTACCGGCATGCGCTGTCGCGGTTTGGCATGGTGCCCACCTTGATCGAGTGGGATACCAACATTCCCGCGCTGAATGTACTGCTGGACGAGGCGGCGCGTGCCAGGGAAATGGGACAGGCCGTATGGCAGGCCGCGCCGTGAGTTCGCTGGCCGAGCAGCAGCAGGCCTTGCTCAAGGCCTTGTTTGCGCGGCCGACCGAGCTCGCGGCGCGCGATCTGGCAGTTCTCGTGCAGGGCGACTTCCGCAGAGGTCTCATGGCCTACCAGGCCAACGGGCACGACATGGCCGAGCGCGCACTGTCTGCGGCCTACCCGGTGATGCGCGAACTGCTGGGCCCAGAAAGCTTCAGTGACTTGGCGCGTGCGTTTTGGCATGCGCATCCGCCGCGCCAGGGGGATTTGGCGCGGTGGGGTGGCGGTCTGGACGCGTTCGTGCGAGACAGCGAACAGCTCAACCCGGAGCCCTATCTGCCCGATGTTGCGGCGGTCGAATGGGCTCTGCACCTGGCGTCCTGCGCCGCCGATCAAGCCGTGGATACCGCCAGCTTTTCCTTGTTGATGACGGCCGATCCGGCGGTGTTGACATTGGCGTTGGTGCCCGGTTGCGTGGCGCTGCAGAGTCCCTGGCCGGTAGTCAGCATTCTGGGTGCGCACCGGGACGGGACGCCCAGTCTTGACGAGGCTGGCGAGCGTCTGCGTGCCGGACTGGCCGAGTCTGCCGTGGTCTGGCGTGACGGGCTTCGTGCCTGTGTGCGCGACGCTCAAGCGGGCGAGGCGGTGTTCCTGACGGCGCTGCGCGCTGGTTGTTCCTTGGCCGCATCCCTGGATGCGGCGCTGGTGTTGGACTTGAATGCCTGGTTGCCGATGGCGGTGCAGACAGGCCTGTTGCTGGGCGCTCGGCCCCTGGCGGCTACCAGTTGACCTCGCGCTCCGGCGTGGCGGTGATCTTGTGGATCGACAGATCAGCACCGTCGTACTCCTCTTCCTGACTGAGTCGCAGACCCATGGTGGCTTTGAGCACACTGTAGAGCACCACCCCGCCGAGCAGTGCCCACGCCACGCCCAGGGCGGTTCCGATCAACTGGCCGCCCAAGCTGACGCCGCCCAGTCCGCCAAAGGCCTTGCTGCCAAACAGCCCGGCGGCGATGCCACCCCAGGTGCCACACAGTCCGTGCAAGGGCCACACACCCAGCACATCGTCAATCTTCCACTTGTTTTGCGTCAGCGTGAACATCACCACGAATATGCCGCCCGCGATGCCGCCCACCACCAAGGCGCCCAGCGGGTGCATCAGGTCCGAGCCGGCGCATACCGCAACCAGACCGGCCAGCGGGCCGTTGTGCACGAAGCCGGGATCATTCTTGCCCGCCAGCAGGGCCACCAAAGTGCCCCCAACCATGGCCATGAGCGAGTTGACAGCCACTAGGCCGGAGATTTTGTCCAGCGTTTGCGCGCTCATCACGTTGAAGCCAAACCAGCCAACGGTCAGGATCCAGGCGCCCAATGCCAGAAAAGGAATACTCGACGGCGGATGGGCCGAAATGGCGCCGTCCTTGCGATAGCGGTTGCTGCGTGCGCCCAGCAAGATGACCGCCGGTAGCGCAATCCATCCGCCTACCGCATGGACCACCACACTGCCGGCAAAGTCGTGAAACTCTTCGCCCGTGAGTCCCTTGATCCAGGCCTGCACGCCAAAGTGCTGGTTCCACACAATGCCCTCAAAGAAGGGGTAGATAAAGCCCACAATCACCGCCGTGGCAATCAATTGCGGCCAGAACTTGGCCCGCTCGGCTATGCCGCCGGAGATGATGGCCGGAATGGCCGCCGCAAACGTCAGCAGGAAGAAGAACTTGACCAGTTCATAACCGTTTTTGGCGGCCAATTGTTCTGCCCCGACAAAGAAGCTGGTGCCGTACGCCACGCCGTAGCCAACGATGAAGTAGACGACGGTGGAGACCGAGAAGTCCACCAAAATCTTGACCAGCGCATTGACCTGGTTCTTGCGCCGGACGGTACCGAGCTCCAGAAACGCGAAACCCGCGTGCATGGCCAGCACCATGACTGCGCCGAGAAGGATGAACAAGGTGTCGGCGCCCTGTTTTAGTGCTTCCATGAGAACCTCTTTGAAGTAATTTGCCTTGAATTGGTGCGCAGATTCGAGAAATCGACAAAACGCACCACAGTAAAGCAAATAGCGCGCCAGCATGTCCATTTGTGTGCGGTGCCTGGCTTGGGCCAACGGCGCGCGAAGGGTAGGCAAGTGGCTCAGTTAGGATCGACCGATGGAAGCTTTTCTGGTCTCAACCGGTATCGTGGCGCTGGCCGAAATGGGCGACAAGACCCAACTGCTGGCGCTGATTCTGGCGCTGCGTTTTCGCAAACCCTGGCCGATCGTGGCGGGCATACTGGTGGCCACCGTTGCCAACCATGCCATGGCTGGCGCGTTGGGAGTGTGGGTCACCACGCTCATGGGGCCGGATGTTTTGCGCTGGGTGCTGGGCGGATCCTTCATCGCGATGGCGATCTGGATGCTGATCCCGGACAAGCTGGACGATCAAGACAGTGGCGCCGGTCCCCGCTTTGGTGTGTTCGGAACGACGGTCATCGCCTTCTTCCTGGCCGAGATGGGCGACAAGACGCAGATCGCCACGGTCATGCTGGCCGCGCAGTACGGCGCCTATGCCTGGGTGGTGGCCGGCACCACCTTGGGCATGTTGCTGGCCAACGCGCCAGTGGTCTGGCTGGGTGAGCGCGTGACCCGACTGGTGCCGATCCGCATCGTGCACCTCAGCTCGGCGCTCATCTTTCTCGGTTTGGGCCTTTGGGCGTTGATCAGTTGAGTGTTCCCGTCGAGCAGAGGGACTTCGATTTATACTAGCCTCCTGCGCCGATTTGATTCCCACGATTGCGGGCGCCGAAGCCCTGGAGCTTCGAAATACAGCTAAAAACGGTCCCCGCCACCCCACAGGTCACCCGGTCCCGCGTTTAGCGTTACCGGGTTTTTTGCTTTTTGACCATGTCTTTTGTTGCCACGCCCCAGTCCATGCACTTTGCCGCTGCCTTGCCCTTGCAAAGCGGTGCGTCGATTGGCGACTACGTCCTGAGCTTCGAGACCTACGGCACGCTCAACGCCGACAAGTCCAACGCAGTATTGATCTGCCACGCACTCAACGCCTCGCACCATGTGGCCGGGGTTTACGCCGGTCAAGACAAGTCCGAGGGCTGGTGGGACAACATGATCGGGCCGGGCAAGCCGCTCGACACCAACAGGTTCTTTGTCATCGGCGTCAACAACCTGGGCTCCTGCTTTGGCTCCACTGGACCGATGCACACCAACCCGGCGACCGGACGCGTCTACGGCGCCGACTTCCCCGTGGTGACGGTGGAAGACTGGGTCAACGCCCAGGCGCGCCTGCTTGATGCCCTGGGTATCGAGACGCTGGCGGCGGTGATGGGCGGCTCGTTGGGTGGCATGCAAGCGCTGTCGTGGACGCTGCAACACCCCACGCGGGTGCGGCACGCGGTGGTGGTTGCCAGCGCGCCCAACCTGACCGCCGAGAACATTGCCTTCAACGAGGTGGCGCGCCGCGCCATCGTCACCGATCCTGACTTCCACGCGGGCCACTTTTACCAGCATGGCGTGGTGCCCAAGCGTGGCCTGCGCATTGCCCGCATGATTGGTCACATCACTTACCTCAGTGATGATGTGATGAACGAGAAGTTCGGGCGGCAGTTGCGCGAAGCCGTTGGTCAAGAAGGGGTGGCGGCCAGCACCAGCAGCGAATCCCAAGCCGACGCCCCCACGCTGGCCGCCTACCAGTACACCACCCAAGAGGTCGAGTTCCAGATTGAGAGCTACCTGCGCTACCAGGGCGACAAATTCGCCGAGTACTTTGATGCCAACACTTATTTGTTGATCACCCGTGCGTTGGACTATTTCGACCCGGCGCGCGCCTTTGGCGGCAACTTGTCACTGGCGTTGGCGCGTGCGCAAGCCAGGTTTCTGCTGGTGAGCTTCACCACCGATTGGCGTTTTGCGCCCAAGCGCAGCCGCGAGATTGTCAAGGCTTTGCTCGACAACCGGCGTGACGTCAGTTATGCCGAGATCGATGCGCCGCATGGGCACGACGCCTTTCTGCTCGATGACCCTCGTTACATGAGCGTTGTCAGCTCCTATTTCGATAGCATCTGGCAAGACCTGTCGGCCGCCACCGACGCTATTGCAGGCACCACGCCGGGCCGTCCGCAAGCAAGCTCGCATCGCAGTGTGCAGCAAGACGGTGCCTCACTAAGTGACGCCTTGACCCCGCCAGCCATCGCCAACCTGGTGCCGGTTGGATCACGCGTGATGGACCTGGGCTGCGGCGATGGCGCCATGCTCCAGCACCTGGCGGACACCCGCGGCTGCACCGGCTACGGCATTGAGATCGACGACGCCAATGTGCTCGCCTGCGTGCGGCGCGGTGTCAACGTGATCCAGCTCAACCTGGACGAAGGCCTGGCGATGTTCGACGACGCCTCGTTTGACGTGGTGCTGCAGATCGACACTTTGCAGCACCTGCGTAACGCCGAGGTGATGCTGCGCGAGACCGTGCGGGTCGGGCGTATTGGTGTCGTGGCCTTTCCGAACTTCGCGCACTGGCCTAATCGCTTGAGCGTGTTCCGGGGCCGCATGCCGGTGACCAAGCGCTTGCCCTACCAGTGGTACGACACGCCCAACATTCGGGTCGGCACCCATGCTGACTTTCGGGTGTTGGCCGAGCGCAACGGGCTCACGATTCAGGACAGCTTTGGGCTGCAGGGCGGCCACGTGGTGCGAACCGCGCCTAACCTGATGGCGGGTACCTCGGTGTTCAAGCTGTCGCGTTGAGCCAGCGCATCAGTTCGGCGGGTTCTCGCGCGCCACATCTGCCAGAAAATCCGCGCCTGATTCGATGGCTGCTTGGCCTGCGTCGGGCGCGACGGTTCGGTAGATGTCCCTGAAGGTTGCCACGATGGCGTCCAGCGGCAAGTCGTTGAAGACACCGCGCTGGCGTACGTACTCCATGTGGCGCTGGCCGCTCTTGTCAAAAGGGTGGTAGATCGAATCGTTCACGCCGTCAAACTCCAGCGGCAACAGACCAAACTTGTCGCACAGTGACCGGTTGAATGCCGGCGTGGCCTTGCGCCAGGCGCCGTCGAGCCAGATGTCGGTGTAACCATGCCAGGCAAACACGTCGGTCTTCATCATCTGGCGCAGGCGTTCGGTGGACAGGTGGTTGCGCACATCAGCAAAGCCCAGGCGCGCCGGGATTCCCGCTGCGCGGCAGGCGGCGGCGAGCAACACCGCTTTATTGGCGCACCAGCCGTGCCCTGCTGCGATCACTGCGCTGGCACGCATGCCGTCAGGTGAGAGGTTGACGCGATAGGGGTCGTAGCGAAAGCCGTCGCGCACCGCATAAAACAAGGCGACGGCACGCTCGCGGTTGTTGGCCCCCGTGGCGTGCGCGAGAGCGAATGCCTGCACGGCGGGGTGATCGCTGTCGATCATCGTGGTGGGTTGAAGGGTCTGGGGATCGGGGGTTTCGGTCTGCATGGTCACCATCATGGCAGCTTGTGTAGGCGCTGCCCGCCGCGCACGCGACAGAAGCCGGCGGCAAAGCCAGGCGAGAGGATGCAGGTCAGCTTGATTGATGCTATATTTTGCCGGTCGGGGTGTTGTCAGCCCCCCGGCATCGGGCTCTTGCGAGCCTCAAGACGGTGTCCCGTCCAAGTGCTGCGTCTCTCAAGGACTTTCCATGGACACCACAAAACCGTCTTCTTTTTCCATTTCTCCCTCTTTGCTTGCGCGCGCTTTGGATGGCCTGAGCCCCCCGCTGCTGGTCGACGTTCGCAAAAATCAGGCCTTCGCCGAGTCTGCCTGCACCCTACTTGGCGCCCTGCGCCGCGACCCGCTGGAGGTGGCGCAATGGGCGCGCACTTTGCCCGCTGCTGCATCGGTAGTGGTCTACTGCATTCACGGCCACGAAGTCGGGCTCAACACCATGCAAGCCCTGCGTGACCAAGGTATCGAGGCGGTGTTCCTGGAGGGTGGCATCGAGGCTTGGCGGGAGCAGGGCTTGCCGGTGGTCGCCAAACCAGTGGGCAGTCCCACACGCTGGGTGACGCGTGCGCGTCCGCGCGTCGACCGTATCGCCTGCCCGTGGTTGATTCGGCGTTTTGTTGATGCCCAGGCCCAATTTCTGTACGTGCCCACCGACCAGGTCGGCACCGTCGCGCAGCGCGAACAGGCCACCGCCTACGACGTGGCCAACCATGTGGCGCCCACACGGTTTACGCACGTCGGGGAAATGTGCAGTTTTGACGCCTTCATCCAAGCCTACCGCCTGGGTGGTGATGCCGCCTTGGAGCGCTTGGCGCAGATCGTGCGCGGCGCCGATACCGACCGCCTGGATCTGACGCCGCAGTCCGGCGGACTCGTCGCGCTGTCGCTGGGCATGTCGCGCATCGAGCCTGACGACCACCGGATGCTGGAGTCCATGATGCCGCTGTACGACGCGCTGTACGCCTGGTGCCAGGATGCGGTGCGTGGCCAGGATGAGAAGCACACCTGGAACGCCGTCCCAGCCAGCCAGAAGGCGCAGGCATGACCCGCAGCGTGTCGTTTGCCGAGGCGTTTCGGTTCTGGCTCAAACTGGGCTTCATCAGCTTTGGCGGCCCGGCGGGGCAGATTGCCATCATGCACCGCGAGCTGGTCGAGCAAAAGCGCTGGATATCGGAGCGGCGTTTTCTGCACGCGCTGAACTACTGCATGCTGCTGCCCGGCCCCGAGGCCCAGCAGTTAGCCATTTACATCGGCTGGCTGCTGCACCGCACCTGGGGCGGCGTGGTTGCGGGCACGCTGTTTGTGCTGCCCTCCTTGTTCATCCTGATCGCCTTGAGCTGGATCTACGTGGCGTTTGGCAACGTGCCCTGGGTGGCGGGCCTGCTCTACGGCATCAAGCCCGCCGTGGCGGCGATTGTGTTGCAGGCGGTGCACCGCATTGGTTCGAAAACGCTGAAGCAACCCGCCCAGGCACCGCTGTTGTGGGCCATCGCGGTCAGCAGTTTCGTCGCCCTCGCGGTGTTCAAAGTGCCCTTTCCCTGGCTGGTGTTGGCAGCGGCGCTTACTGGCTGGCTGGGCCAGCGCGTCGGGCTCAAACAGTTCTCGACGGGTGGCGGGCATGCCGCAGCCAAAACGCCCGCAACGCCGATCGGCCCCTGCGTCATCGACGACGACACACCAACCCCCGCGCACGCACGCCTTTCCAGGCGGCGTCTGGCGCAGGTGCTGGGCGCGGGCGCACTGCTGTGGCTGGCGCCCATGGTGACCCTGATGGTCTGGCAGGGCTGGGATGGTGCGTTGACCCAGATGAGCTGGTTCTTCACCAAGGCAGCGCTGTTGACCTTTGGTGGTGCCTACGCCGTGTTGCCCTACGTCTACCAGGGTGCGGTGGAGCAGTTCACCTGGCTGACGGCGGCCCAGATGATGGACGGCCTGGCGCTGGGCGAAAGCACACCCGGCCCGCTGATCATGGTGGTGACGTTTGTGGCTTTTGTGGGCGGCTGGAGCAAACAGGTGCTCGGCCCGGACAGCTTGTTTCTGGGTGCCACGTTGGCGGCGGTGCTGGTGACCTGGTTCACCTTCCTACCCTCGTTTCTGTTCATCCTGGCCGGCGGCCCGCTGGTGGAGTCCACCCACGGCAAGTTGCATTTCACGGCGCCGTTGACCGCTATCACGGCGGCGGTAGTGGGTGTGATCGCCAGCCTGGCGCTGTTCTTCCTGAGTCACATTGCACTCAAGGTGGAAGCCACCGGGCTGAGCTTGGCCAACCTCGACTTCGCCGCGTTGGCGTTGGCTGCGGCGGCGACGGTGGCTTTGCTGCGGTTCAAGCAGGGCGTGATGCCGGTGCTGGCTGTCAGCGCGTTGCTGGGGTTGTTTCTGCGGTTGTTGGGTTGGGGGTGAGGATAAAGTCACCCGTACCTGTGCTACCGGTATGCTTGGGCGGTTCCATTGACTATTGCCATGCCCGCCCGTTTCGCCCCTGTTTCCGGCACCCGCTCCCTGTCTGATCAGGTGGCGCAGCAGTTGGCGGCTGAAGTTGCCAGTGGGCGCTTCGCACCCGCCGCCAAGCTGCCGACGCAAGCCCAACTGGCCGAGCAATTTCAGGTCAGTCGCACGGTGGTGCGCGAGGCCGTGTCGCGATTGCAGTCGCAGGGTTTGGTCGAGGCGCGCCAAGGCAGTGGCGTGTACGTCTGCGCTACGGTGCCGCTGGCGAGCTTGCGGTTTGACGCGCGCCACGCGGCCTCGCGCGAGGCGGTGATCCAGATGGTGGAGTTGCGCCGAGCGCTGGAGTCCGAGGTGGCCGCGTTGGCAGCACAGCGGCGCAAGGCGACCGACCTCAAGCTGATCAAGCAGGCCGTGGCGGCGCTGGACCGAGCCGTCAAGGACGGCGGCGACGGCGTGGCGCAGGACGTGCAGTTGCACCGCTGCATTGCGGCGGCGGCGCGCAACCCGTTCCTGATCAGCACGCTGGATTACCTGTCGCAGTACCTGCATGGCGCCACCCAGGTGACGCGCGCCAATGAGGCGCTGCGTGCCGATTTCTCGGCGCAAGTGCGCGCCGAGCATCAAGCCATCGTGGTGGCGATTGAGGCCAGCGACGCGAACCGTGCGCGCCGGGCCGCAGCCCAACACATGGACAACGCCATTACCCGCATCGAAAGTGCCGACCCGGCGTTTTGGGGCGCTACAGGCGAGCGACTGGCGCGTGTGTTGGTCACGCCCGCTCGCGCCGCGCCCAAAGCGAAACCTTAAGCGGCGTGGTCCGCTGACACCAGTTTGAGAGCGTCAGGCTGGCGCCAGACATTCACAAAGTTGTATGATAACCCTACCAATTTGAGGATCCCCAGCCGGTCTCTTGCCAGGTCTTTCAACTACCTGCCAACCCGACCAAGCCTTTTGTCCCGACGCCATGACGCCGCCGCCGCCCGCCCCCACCCAGCCGATCAAGCTTGGCTGCATCGCCGATGATTTCACCGGTGCCACCGATCTGGCCAACAACCTGGTGCGCGCGGGCATGCGGGTGCTGCAGACCATTGGTGTTCCCACTGGTGTGGTGGATGTCGAAGTCGATGCCGTGGTGGTGGCGCTGAAGTCACGCACGGTGGCGCCTGCGCTGGCGGTGCAGCAGTCTTTGCAGGCGCTGGCGTGGTTGCAGACCTTGGGCGCGCGCCAGTTCTATTTCAAGTACTGCTCGACCTTCGACAGCCTTTTTGCGGGCGATGTGCGTGGCAACATCGGACCGGTGACCGAAGCCCTGATGGACGCGCTGCAGACCAAACTGACGGTGGCCACGCCGGCCTTTCCGGACAACGGGCGCACCGTGTTCAAGGGTTACCTGTTTGTGGGTGACGTGTTGCTGAACGAGTCAGGCATGCAGAACCACCCGCTCACCCCCATGACCGATCCGAACCTGGTGCGCGTGTTACAGGCGCAGTGTCAGCGGACCGTCGGTCTGATCGACCACAGCGTCGTGGCGGGCGGCAGCCAGGCAGTGGGGCAGCGTATCGCCGCGCTGCGTGCGCAGGGGGTTGGGGTGGCGGTGCTCGACGCAGTGTCAAACCAAGACCTGCTGCGTCTGGCCCCCGCCCTGGCCGAGCTGCCTCTGCTGACCGGCGGCTCGGGGCTGGCGATTGGCTTGCCGGCCAACCATGGTTTGCAACCGTCGACCCAAGCCAGTGCCTTGCCCAAAGCCACGGGCTTGCAGGCCGTGGTGTGTGGCAGTTGCTCACTGGCCAGTAACCGGCAGGTGCTCGATTTCATTCGCAGTGGTCGCCCGGCGTTGGCCATCGACCCGCTGCGTATCGCCGCAGGCGTTGACGTGGCAACGCAGGCCCTGGACTGGGCCGAGCCCTTGCTGGCCAGTGGCCCGGTGCTGCTGTATGCCACGGCCGACGCCAGCGCCGTCAAGGCGGTACAGCGTCAACTGGGGGTTCTGCAGGCGGGCGCCATGGTGGAGCGCACGCTGGCGGCCATTGCCAGGGGCCTGGTGCAACGGGGCGTGCGTCAATTGGTGGTGGCCGGCGGCGAGACCTCCGGCGCCTGCGTGCAGGCCTTGGCCATTGAGCAGATGCGCATCGGCCCGCAGATTGATCCCGGTGTGCCGTGGTGCCATGCGCAACCTGAGTTGGCGCGGCCCCACGGTTTGCACATCGCGCTCAAGTCGGGCAATTTCGGAACGGACGACTTCTTTGCCAAGGCCTTCGGTCAACTGGCGTCAAGCCCGGTTTGGCCATGAGCCCGTTTGAAGTGCAGGCTCGTGACGAGATCTGCCGCGTTGGCAAGAGCCTGTTCGACCGTGGCTACGTCCACGCCACGGCGGGCAACATCAGCGTGAGGCTGGACGACGGTTACCTGATCACGCCCACCGATGCGTGTCTGGGTCAGCTGGAGCCGACCCGATTGGCGCGACTGGACGCAGCGGGTGGCCAGACGGCGGGCGACCTTGCTAGCAAGACCATAGCGTTGCATACCCAGATATACAGGGCCACCGCGGCGTTCGAGCCGACGGTTCGGTGCGTCATCCACACCCACAGTAGCCACTGCGTGGCGCTGGCCTTGTCCGGCGCGCCGGTGTCCGCTGCCTTGGGCGCAGAGCTGTTGGGGCCGCTCACCCCTTACTTTGTGATGAAGGTGGGCCATGTCCCGCTGGTGCCCTACCACCGGCCCGGCGACCCTGCCGTGGCGACGCTGGTTGGCCAGACCATCACGCGGTATGCCCAGCAAGGCGTGTTGCTGCGTGCCGTGATGCTGACGCGCCTTGGCCCCAATGTGTGGCACCAGTCGCCAGCAGCGGCCATGGCCACGCTTGAAGAGCTGGAAGAAACCGCGCGTTTGCGGATCTTGGCCGGGCCGACGGTCAGCGACCTGTCCGCGGCCGACCTGAGCGCGCTGGCGCAGCAGTTTGGCTGCGTTTGGTAGTCGGCTGAGGCACGCCATGGTCACGCGCTGACCGCAAGACAGTCACCATCGCGGTGTTCCCGATCGGTGATTCGCAGTGAGGCACGCCCAGCCCTCTCTTACCCTGTAACTGGGTAAACCCTGATGCGGTTTGGCAATTTAACGTATACATTAACGCATACGCAAATACCAAAAGCGGCGACCAATTTCACGTACAAACCGATGGCAACCCCCGCATCCACCATGTCTCAAGTGTCTGCCGATCCCGATGCAGCGGCGCTGAGCGCCCGCGCCCAGGGTGACCAGGCGCTCGACGCAGCGCAGTGGCTTGGTACCGGGTTGGTGCGCCCCGAATGCGTGCTGGCCACGGCACGGGGCGACGTGTTCACCGCAGACTGGCGCGGTGGCGTGGCGCACCTGCTGCCAGACGGCTCGCAGCGGCTGTATCTGGGCCAGCCGCTGGACGGCGAGCCACTCAAGCCCAATGGCATCGCCCTGTGCCGGGACGGCACTTTTCTGCTCACGCACCTGGGCGCTGAGCAAGGCGGCGTGTTTCGCCTGCACCGCGACGGACGGACCGAGCCATTCTTGCGTCACGTCGACGGCTTTGACTTGCCCCCCACGAACTACGTGGTGGAAGACAGTCAGGGCCGAACCTGGATCACCGTCAGTACCCGTCTCGCCCCACGTGCGCTGGGCTACCGCAAAACTTGCAGCGACGGCTTTGTCGTGATGGTGGATGCCAAAGGCGCACGCATTGTTGGCGACGACCTGGGCTACACCAACGAATGCGCTGTTGACCCCAGCGGCCAGTGGCTGTATGTGAACGAAACCTTCACGCGCCGCTTGTCTCGCTTCGCGGTCCACAACGATGGCTCACTTGGCCCCAAGCAGGTCGTCACCGAGTTTGGCGCCGGCACCTACCCCGATGGGCTGGCCTTCGATGCGCAGGGCGAAGTCTGGGTCGTGAGCATCGTCAGCAACCGCGTCATACGCGTTGCTCGCGATGGCAGTCAGACGCTCTGGTTGGAGGACGCCGAGGCGGCCCACCTGGACTGGGTCGAGCAGGCCTACCAGGCCAGCGAGATGGGTCGGCCGCACCTCGATGGCGTCAAGAGCCGCGTGCTCAAGAACATCTCCAGCCTGGCCTTTGCCGGCCCGGATTTGCGCACCGGCATTCTGGGTTGTCTGCTTGGCGAGGCCTTGCCCATGCTGGCCATGCCAGTGGCAGGCCATCCACCGGTCCATTGGAACTATTGAGGTCAGAACGCGCATGGCATCCAACCACACCGCCCCCCCTGAAGGCACCAGCCTGGTCGACGCGGCCTACCAAGGTATGCGTCGGCGCATCCTGGACAACCAGTGGGCGCCCGGCTACCAGGCGATGGAGCAACAGATCGCCGAGCAGTTGGGCATGAGCCGCACACCGGTGCGCGAGGCGCTGATCCGGCTGGGTAGAGAGGGCCTGGTTGAGGTCATTCCCCGGCGCGGCATGCGGGTGCTGCCGGTGTCACCGACCGACATGCGCGAGATCTACGACGTGTTGACCGCGCTCGAATGCATGGCAGCAGAAACCCTGGCGGCGCGCAAACCCGGCAGCGCCGAACTCAAGCCCCTGATCACCGCCACCAAGGCGATGGAAAAGGCCCTGGCGCAGGATGACCTGGACGCCTGGGCGGCGGCAGATGAGGTGTTTCACGAACGGCTGGTGCACATGGCGGGCAACAAGCTGCTGGCGCAGGCCGTGATGAGCCACTGGGACCGCGCCCACCGGGCACGCATGTTCACCCTGCGGCTGCGTCCCAAGCCGGTCAACTCGACCCAAGAGCACATGGCGCTGGTTGAGCGACTGGCCGCCGGTGACGTGGCCGGTGCCAGCGCGGTGAACCGCGAGCACCGCCAGCGCGCCAGCCGCGAACTGCTGGGCATCTTTGAGCGCTTCCGGCTGCAGCAAATGTAGACCGTCGACTGCTTGCCCCGTTCCATTCATTCACGACTCCAATTTCATGACCACCAGCTACCACATTGCAGTCCTGCCCGGCGACGGCATCGGCATCGAAGTCATGCGCGCCGCCGAGCATGTGCTGCGTGCGGTGCAAGCACGTGTTGGTTTGGACCTGACCCTGGACTACCAGCGAGCCGGCGCCCAGCATTACCTCGATAGCGGCGTAGCCCTGCCCGAGGCGACTTTGAAGACCTGTGACCAGGCCCACGCCATGCTGTTTGGCGCGATGGGGCTGCCGCACGTGCGCGGCCAGGATGGCACCGAAATCATTCCGCAGCTCGACTTGCGGTTTCACTTCGATCTGTACGCCGGGGTGCGACCGATTCGCACATTCAAGGGCTTGCCCACCCCCTTGTCCAGCCCGAAGGCGGCCGAGATCGACATGGTGCTGGTGCGCGAGAGCACCGAGGGCCTGTTCTATGCCCGAGGCCGGGGCGACGTGCGCGGTGACCCGGCCGCGCCGACCGAGGTCTATGACACCATGCAGATCACCCGCACGGGCACGACCCGCATCTGTGAATTCGCCTTCAAGCTGGCTGAGCGACGGGCCCTCGCCAAGGGGCGCGCAGGCCGGGTCACGAGCGTGGACAAAGCCAATGTGTTTGCCTCCATGGCGTTTTGGCGCAGCATCTTCGAGGCCAGCGCAAGTCGGCACCCTGGCGTGCTGGCCGACAGCGTCTACGTCGATGCCATGGCCCTGAACCTGGTGATGAAGCCGTGGAGCTACGACGTGCTGGTGACCGAAAACATGTTCGGCGACATCCTGTCCGACCTGATCGCCGCCCTGGTGGGCGGCATGGGCATGGCGCCATCGGGCGACATCGGAGACCGGCATGGTCTGTTCCAACCCGCCCATGGAACTGCGCCCGACATTGCTGGCCAAGGCAAGGCCAATCCCACCGCCATGATCCTGTCGGCCGCCATGATGCTCGACTGGCTGGCCGAGCGCCACGCTGATACGCGACTGAGCGACGCGGCCACGCTGATCGACCAGGCGGTGCAAAGCGTGTTTGCGCAGGGCCAGATTCGCCCGTTCGAGATCGGCGGCAGCCACGGCACCGCGCACATTGTCAATGCCGTGGTGGGCGCCCTGCACACGCCCGTTTGATATGAGCCAGCTTGCCACTAGCCCCCATCCGCCACGCCGCGTCGCGGTGGTGGGTGCGGGCTTCTTCAGCCAGTTCCACCTGGAGGGCTGGGCTCAACTCGACGGCGTGCAAGTGGTGGGTCTGTGTGACCCGGACGCTAACAAAGCGGCCCAACTAGCCAAGCGCTTTGCGCTTGCGCAAACCTTCACGGATCTGGCGCAGATGCTCGACGCGACACAGCCCGACCTGGTCGATGTGGTGACACCGCCACCCAGCCATGCAACGGTGCTGGCAACGGCGTTCGAGCGCGGTTTGCCTGCCATCTGTCAAAAGCCGTTTGGTGTGGACTACGCGCAGGCCCAGGCGTTAACAGACCAGGCGCGACAGGCCGGCGTGCCATTGGTCATACACGAAAACTTCCGTTTCATGCCCTGGTTTCGCGAAGCCCGGCGGCTGATCGACCTCGGCCAACTCGGCGCCTTGCATGGCATCAGCTTTCGCCTGCGCCCGGGCGACGGGCAAGGGCCACGGGCCTACCTCGACCGCCAGCCCTATTTCCAGACCATGCCCCGCCTGCTGGTGGTGGAGACGGCGATTCACTTCATCGACACCTTTCGCTTCCTGATGGGCGAGGTGCAGGCGGTGTATGCCCGGCTGCGCCAGCTCAACCCGGTGATCCAGGGCGAAGACGCCGCCTTGATCACCTTCGAATTTGCCAGTGGCGCTGCGGGCTTGCTCGACGCCAATCGCCTCAACGACCACGTGGCCGATAACCCGCGGCGCACCATGGGCGAGATGTGGCTCGAAGGCGCGCACGGCGTGTTGCGCCTCGACGGCGCGGCGCGACTGTGGTGGAAGCCGCACCATGGCCCGGAGACTGAGCACGTCTACGAGCGCGGCTCCAGCGTCAGCTTCGGCGGCGGCGCCTGTGGCCTGCTGCAGCGGCACGTGCTGCAGAGTTGGCTGCACGGCACCCCGACCGAGAACACCGCTGGCGACTACCTGCGCAACTTGCTGATTCAGGAAGCCGTCTATGCGTCGCACGCAAGTGGGCAGCGCATCGCCATCGACGACTTCACCCCTGACCCGAGCCAGTTTCACCGCAGCCCGACGCCATCGGCCTTTCACGCAACCTCAAGCCACCACCAGGAGACACCATGAACGCTTCCACCCCTTTGCAACGCTTTGCCTTGACCGCAGTCGCCAGTCTGGCGCTCACCTTCTGCGCCCACGCCGAGACCATTCTCAAGTTCAGCCACACCGACCAGCAGCAAGGCGCGCGCCAGGCGGCGGCCCAGGTGTTTGCCAGGAAGGTGGAGGAGTACACCCAGGGCCGCTACAAGGTGCAGGTGTTCTGCTGCAGCCAATTGGGCAACGACCCGAAGAACATCGAGCAGTTGGCGCTCGGTGGTATTGACTTCACGGTGTCCTCCACCGGCTCGTACGCCTCCTTTGTGCCGACGCTGAACCTGACCATGATGCCCTTCATCATCGACAGCTACGCCCAGGGCTGGAAGTTCTACGACGAGTCCAAGTGGCTCAAGGCCCAGTTTGACAAGGCGCCCGCCAAGGGCTTTCGCTTCCTGGCCACCTGGGAGGCCGGTTTTCGCAGCATGACCACCAAAGACCCGCTCAATGGCCCGGCCGATGCGCGCGGCAAGAAGCTGCGCACCTTCCCCAACGAGATGATGCGCTGGCAGCTCGAAGCCATGGGTTTTGGTATTCAGATCATGCCTCTGCCCGAGGTCTATCTGGCCATCCAGCAGGGCGCCGTGGCGGGGCAAGAGAATCCGATCGACACCATCGCGTCAAACAAGTTCTACGAAGTGGCGCCGCACGTGACGCTTACCAACCATGTCTACAGCCCGATCCCGATGGCCATCTCCGAGAAGACCTGGCAAAAGCTGACACCAGCCGACCAACAGGCGGTGGCACGGGCCGCCAAGGAGGTGGCACCCTTCCAGCGCACCATGATCAAAGACAACGACGAGAAACTGCTTGCCGACATGGCCGCCAAGGGCGCCAAGATCAACCGCAAGCCCGATACCGAGGCCTTCCGCAAGGCGGTGGAGCCGGTGTACGGCAAGGCCCGCGAGAAATACGGCGCCGATGTGGACGCGGTACTGGCCGAGGCCGCCGCGGTGCGCAAAGCGGTCAAGTGATTCCTCAAGAGGGCTTGCCACAATGAGCGCGCTACCAACGGACGCACCGACCGGCGCGGCTACACCCGCTGCGGTGCTGGCCCCGGTGGCGCTGCCAGTGCGCTGGCTCGCTCACCTGGTGGACTGGACCGTCATCGCCATGGGCACGGTGCTTATTACCCTGGTGTTTGCCAACGTGGTGATTCATGCTTTTGGCAAAGACCTGGCATGGATGACCGAGCTCGGTGAACTGTTGATGGTATGGGTCACGTTCCTGGGCGGTGCCGCTGCTGCCCAGCGTGGCGCGCACATGTCGATCAACGAATTCCTGGACAAGCTCGACGAGCCCAAGCGGCGCTGGGCCGACGCAGCAGTGCAGAGCATTTGCCTGGTGGTGCTGGCGGTGGTGTGCTTTTACGGGGCGCGTATCGTGGCCGGCGGCTGGGGCAACACGCTGACCACGCTGGAGTGGCCGATGTCATGGCAGTACCTGCCCTTGCCGCTGGGCTGCGGTCTGATGTTCGCCTTTGTTGCTTGGGACCTCCTGCAAATCCTGCGTGGCGTACCACGCGCCCAACGTTACCCACAAGCCTGACCGGCTGACCTTCACCATGCTGTCTCTCGTCATATTCGGAAGCTTCTTTGCGCTCGCCCTGGCGGGTATTCCGCTGATGTTCGCGCTGCTGGCCACCACCGCCGCAGTGATGGTGGCCTACGGCATGCAGTACCCGATGGAGAGTGTGTTTCTCTCCTTCATTGGTGGGGTGGAGCCCTTCATACTGATTGCGGTGCCACTGTTTGTGTTTACCGGCGAGTTGTTGGCGCAAGGCGGTGTGGGCAAACGCATCGTGGAGTTTGCCAACGTGTTGTTTGGCTGGTTGCCTGGTGGTTTGGGGGTGGTCACGGTCATTTCGTGCCTGCTGTTTGGCGGTGTGTCGGGCTCGGCCATTGCCGACACGGCGGCGATTGGTTCGCTGGTCATCCCGGCCATGCTGGCGCGCGGATACTCGCGTGGTTTTGCTGCCGCTCTGGTGGCGGTATCGGGCACCCTGGCCTTGTTGATGCCGCTGTCGATCCCGTTCCTGGTCTATGCCTTTGTCTCGGGTGTGTCGATGCGCACCTTGTCCATGGCCGGGTTGGTGCCGGCCCTGCTGTCGGCCGGCGCGCTGATCGCTGTGTGCATGTGGCATGGGCGCTCCACCGGTGTGGACACGGGCGGCAGGCCGGCCTCGCTGGGGGCGATCTGGAGGGCCGGTGTCAGTGCCGGCCCGGCCTTGCTGATGCCTGTATTCATCGTCGGCGGCATCTGGTCGGGTTACTTCACCCCGACCGAAGCGGCCGCGGTGGCGGTGGTGTACGGCTTGATCGTCTCGATGTTCCTGTACAAGGATCTCAAGTACCGGGACCTGCCGCAGCTCTTGCTCAAAGCCTTCATGACCAGTGCCACGGTGATGCTGGTGATTGGCGCCACCGGCGCGCTGGCCTGGCTGATCACCGCCGAGCAGGTGGCCCAGCAGCTCGCCACCTGGGTTGGCTCGGTGGCCCACGTGCAATGGGTGTTCTTGCTGATGCTCAATGTTGCGCTGGTGCTCCTGGGTATCTTCATCGAACCGTTGCCCGCCCTGCTGATGGCGGCACCCCTGTTCTTGCCGCTGGCCATGGCCTTCAAGATGGACCTGGTGCACATGGGCGTCATCATGACTGCCAACCTGGCGATTGCCTTGTACACGCCGCCCGTGGGTGGCACGCTGTTTGTGGCGGCCAAGCTGGCCAGGGCAAGTATTGGCGAGATCACGCGGCACTTGTGGCTGATGATGGGCGCCACCTTCAGCATCGTGATTCTGATCACCTACGTGCCGCAACTCTCCCTGTGGCTGCCGCGTTGGTTGGCAAGCTGGAACTGATCATGTTCGTCGTCACCGTGCTGTTCTCCATCAAGCCTGCTCATGTTGACGAGTTCATGGCGGCGATGCTGGCCAACGCCAGCACTTCGCTGCAGGACGAGCCAGGCTGTCAGCAGTTTGACGTGTGCCAGTCGGGGACCGATGACGCTGGCGTGTTTCTCTACGAGGTGTACGACAGTCAAGCCGATTTCGAGCGGCATTTGGTCACACCTCACTTTCTGGCCTTCAGTCAGCAGACCGCGTTGTGGGTGCAGGCCAAAGCCGTGCAGACCTACCAGCGCCTGTTGCCACCCGCCTGAGCGCCACTGCTGGAGCGCAGCGCAAGGGCGAGCCCAGGGCTGCGCGCCGGGTGGCGGCGACCAACTGGCGCGAACAATCAGCGCTTTTTCAGCGTTTAGTGGCTGTACAAAAGCGCCCGCCTCCGTATACTTAAAACCGGCATGAGCCCGGGCGGGCGGGCTACGGCGTCGCAGGCAGCACTGCCATGGCCGCCCTGTTCAGTCATCGAGAAAAGAGCGTCACATGCAAGCAGCCAAGCAGAAGTACCGTTCCGTCGCCCAACGCCTGGTGTTGGCCTCTGTTGGCATGCTGGCGGCGGTATTGTTGCTGATCAGCATTGCCATGAGTGTGATTGCCGAGCGACAGTCGCGCGAGCGCATCGTGGCTTCGGTGGCGGAAAAGGCGCAGTCGGTGGCCAATTCGGTGGACGCGTTTGACGCCACCGCGCGCGCCTTGGTGGAGCGTGCGTTTGGGCCGTTCAAGGAGTCGTTTGACCCGGCCCCGGTGCTCGACGAGGCCAGTGGCAAGCTCACCAGTTTTGGCGTCGCCCTCAATGATGATTCCAGCGCGGTGGACAAGTTCGCCAAGGACACCGGCGGTGTGGCCACCGTGTTTGCGCGCAAGGGCGACGACTTTGTGCGCATCGCCACCTCGGTCAAGAAGGAAAACGGCGAGCGCGCTCAGGGCACCTTGCTGGACCGGGCCGGTGCCGCCTATGCAGCCGTGGCCGCGGGCCAGGTCTACATTGGGCGCACGGTGCTGTTCGGCAAACCCTACATGACCTTGTACCAGCCCGTCAAAGACGCCGCAGGCAAGGTGGTGAGCATCTTGTTTGTCGGGTTTGACCTGTCGGGCTTTCAGGCTTCACTAGAGAAGCTGGTGAGCGAGGCGCGCTTTTTTGACAGTGGTGGCGTCTACGTGATTGATCCGCAGGCCAACTTGGCGGACGCCGTATTCGTGGCGCACCCCAGTGCCAAGGGCAAGAAAGTCGTGGAGGCTTATGCTGGCGCGGACAAGTTCCTGGCTGGTCTGGGCGCGGCCGACCAGGGCTTTCTTGTCAATGCGCAAGCGCTGTTTGCCGCCAGCCAGGGCGACCAGTGGGCCGTGCTGCGCAAGGCCGACGCCGCCAAGTGGTGGGTGGTGGCGGAGGTGTCTGACCGTGAGGCGATGAAGTCGCATTGGCGCACCATGACCATGCAGTGGGGTCTGCTGGCCTTGGCCACGCTGCTGCTTGGGGCCGGGCTGTATTGGCTGGTGCAGCGTTACGTCAGCACGCCTTTGCGCGCGCTCACCAGTGCGGTGGGAACCGTGGCGCAGGGCGACCTGACGCAGGCGTTTGTCACCGGCCAGCACGATGAAATCGGCGCCTTGGTATCGGAAGTCGAAGGCATGCGACAGCGCTACTTGCAGGCTTTGGCCCAAGTGCGCCAGGCGGTAGACAGCATCGGTACCGCCAGTGCCGAGATCGCCAGCGGCAACCAGGACTTGAGCACGCGCACCGAGCAGACCGCCAGCAACCTGCAGCGCACGGCGTCGAGCATGGACCAGCTCACTGGGGCCGTCAAGCAGTCGGCGGATGCGGCGCGCCAGGCCAACCAATTGGCGGCCTCGGCAGCCGAAGTGGCGGCACGCGGCGGCGCCGTGGTCGGCCAGGTGGTGACCACCATGGATGACATCACGCACAGCTCCAAGAAGATCGCCGACATCATCAGCGTGATCGACGGCATTGCGTTTCAGACCAACATCCTGGCGCTCAATGCGGCGGTCGAGGCCGCCCGTGCAGGCGAGCAAGGGCGCGGCTTTGCGGTGGTGGCCAGCGAGGTGCGTAGCCTGGCGCAGCGCAGCGCCGAGGCGGCCAAGGAGATCAAGGCGCTGATTGGTGCCTCGGTGGAGCGGGTGGAATCGGGCTCGCGTCTGGTCAAGGATGCGGGCACCACCATGACCGAGATCGTCAGCTCGGTACAACGTGTGGGCGACATCATCGGTGAGATTTCGGCGGCCTCGGCGGAGCAGTCGCAGGGTATCAACGAGGTCAATCAGGCGATTGGGCAACTTGACCAGATGACCCAGCAAAACGCTGCGCTGGTGGAGCAATCGGCTGCGGCGGCGCAGAGCATGAGTGATCAGGCGCAGAAGCTGACGCAGGCGGTGGCGGTGTTCAAGCTGGGTCAGTCGGCGGCGACCGTGGCGCCAGCCGTCGCGTATCGGGCGCCCAGGGCGGTGCTTGCGGCGCCCACGCGCCGCCCCGAGCCGCCGAAGCTGCGCTCGGTGGCCGCTGCCGCTCCAAGGCGTGTGGCCTTGCCAGCGGCGGCGCCAATCGCGACCTCCACTGCGGGTACACCCCCACCACGCCGCGGCGAAAGTGAAGATTGGGAATCCTTCTAGTCGGTTTGGCCCGTGCGCCTGCGGCCGGTGCCGGGCGACCGTGTCCGGCGCGCGCACTCAGCGCCCCTTGGGCTAACATGGGTCTGCCATTGCTTTCAACCGATTCCACATAGTTTTGGTGTTTGAACATGTCCGCTCCCTCCACGCTTTCAACCTTTGTCGCCAGCGACGGTGACAACGTCGCCATTCAGGATTGGCCCTTGGATAAAGGGCGTGCGTTGCGCGGCGTGGTGATTCTGGTGCATGGCTTGGGCGAACACGCGGGGCGCTACCAACACGTGGCGCGCCGGTTGAATGACTGGGGTTTTGCCGTGCGCGGCTACGACCAATACGGTCATGGCGAGTCGGGTGGACCACGGGGCGGTTTGCCAAGCGACAACCGCCTGCTCGATGACCTGGCGGACATCGTTGACAGCACCCGTTCCCGCATGGAGAAGTCCACGCCGCTGATTTTGCTGGGGCACAGCATGGGGGGGCTGGTGGCAGCGCGTTTTGTATCCTTGGAGATGCGTCCTGTGCAGGGCTTGGTGTTGTCGTCTCCGGCGTTGGATCCGGGCCTGAGCCCGCTGCAGAAGTTGTTGCTTGCAGTGGTGCCCCGCATTGCGCCCAACCTGTGCGTTGGCAATGGACTGGATGCCAAGCTGATTTCGCATGATCCGGCCACCGTCAACGCCTACCAGAACGACCGGCTGGTGCACGACCGGGTTAGCGGGCGTCTGGCTCGCTTTATCGCCGATGCGGGGCCGGCTACGGTGGCCATGGCGGCACGCTGGCATGTGCCAACCCTGCTGCTGTATGCCGGGGCGGATCGGCTGGTCAATCCAGCCGGCAGCAGGGCGTTTGAGGCGCTGGCGCCCAAGCAGTGTGTCAGTTCGCAGTGCTTCGATTCGCTGTACCACGAGATCTTCAATGAACTTGATGCCAGCCCGGTGTTTGCGGCGCTCCAGCATTGGCTGGACGCCCATTTCTAGTTTCAGCCTGAGGTCTGGACGGCCACAGCCGGGCTTACACCGGGCGCGGCTGATGGCGATGCAGGGCCAGCCAGGCCAGTGCTGCAAAAATCACCGCGACCGGCGCGATCGAGCCGTAGTTGAGCCAGGCCCAGCCGCTGGTGGTGACCAACACGCCCGAGGCCAGCGAGCTCAGCGCCAGTGTTGCAAACACGAAAAAATTGAGCGCCCCCTGGGCACGGTCTTTCTCCTCGGACGAGTAGGTCTGCAGTGACAGGGTGGTGCTGCCGGTGAACAGGAAGTTCCAGCCCACGCCGAGCAGAAATAAGGCCAGCAGGAACTGGTGCAAGTCCGTGCCCGACAAGGCCACGGCAATACACAGCGCATACAGCAGCGCGCCCAGCCCCATGATCAAGAGCGCGCCAAAGCGCTTGATCAGGTGGCCGGTGAAGAAGCCTGGCGCGAACATGCCAATGACATGCCACTCCAGCACGAAGGCCGCGTCGGAGAACGGCAGACCACACTGCTGCATGGCAATCGGCGTGGCCGCCATCAGCAGGTTCATGACGCCATAGCTCAGTGCCCCGGTGGTGGCGGCAACAATGAATACTGGTTGGCGCATCAGCACCGACAGTGCCCGACCGCCCGAGTTGTCTTTGGAAGGCGCATGCGGTTCGAATGCAATCGGCAGCATCGCGAGGTAGGACAACAGGGCGACGCCAGCCAACGCCAGGTAGGCCCCCACAAAGGGCATGGCCGTCAAGGTGCGCGTGTAGGTCGCCAAGTTTGGCCCCGCCACCGCGCCGATCAGGCCGCCCGCCATCACCAGTGAGACGGCTTTCTCGCGCCATTCCTTGGCGGCCAGCTCGGCGGCGGCGAAACGGTACAGGTTGGCATTGGCGTTGTAGTAGCCGGCCACCACGGTGGCCGCGCACAGCAGCCAGAAGTCGCGTGTGACAGCGGCGTAAGCGCACAGAATGGCCGAGGCAAACGCCACCGCCAGCCCCATCTGGAACGAGACCTTGCGACCAAAATGCTGCTGGGTGCGCGCCACCAGCGGCGTCGAGAGCGCGCCGCCGATCACATAGCCCATCACCGGCAAGGTGGCCATCCAGCCGAACGGGGCCAAGCTCAGGCCGACCAGCCCGTTGATGGCGATGAAGGTGACGTTGTTGGTCAGGAACAGGCCCTGGCAAATCGTCAGAAGCCAAAGGTTGCGGTTCATGTGGTGGTTTGTTGGCGGGTGGCTGGTCGCTGGACTTGTCACCCCGGCTGTCGTGGGATGCCGATCGCGTGGGATTGTCGGCTCAAAACGGCGCGCCCGACAAAGTAAGCGATCCTGCGGCGAGGATACCATGCGACCTCGGACAAACCCGGCGTTCCTTGATCAAGATCAGCGATCGCGCGGACCGCATCGGCTACCCTCACCCAGCAAATGGCACGCCAACGCGTGACCCTGCGCGGCCCGGTATCAAAGCCAAGCCGTCCCTCAGCACAGCGTCGGCTGTGCCAATTGCTCGCCCTCATATAGATGACTGACCCGGACTGATCTTGCGCCGCTGCCCAGACGCCTTGACTGAACCACTGAATCAAGATGAGCACCAACATGGACGACTCCCTATCTAGTGCGCCGGGCGCGCCCACTACCCGGATGGAACTGGTCTGCCCGGCTGGCAGCCTGCCCGCGCTCAAGGCCGCCATCGATCACGGTGCGGATTGCGTCTACCTCGGCTTTCGTGATGCCACCAACGCGCGCAATTTTGCCGGCCTGAACTTTGACGAGGCCGCCATCGCCACCGGCATCCGTTATGCCCACGATCGAGGCCGCAAGGTCTTGCTGGCGCTCAATACCTACCCGCAGGCGGCCAGCCCCCAGGTGTGGCAAGGTGCCATCGACCGCGCCGCGCAAAGTGGGGTCGATGCCGTGATCCTGGCCGACCCCGGTCTGATGCACTACGCCATGACGCGTTACCCCGCCTTGCGCCTGCACCTGTCGGTGCAAGGCTCGGCCACCAACTACGAGGCGATCAACTTCTACCACCAGCATTTCGGCATTGCCCGCGCGGTGTTGCCGAGGGTGCTGTCGCTGACCCAGGTTGAGCAAGTGATGGAGAACACCCCGGTCGAGATCGAGGTGTTTGGCTTCGGCAGCCTGTGCGTGATGGTCGAGGGCCGCTGCGCCCTCTCGAGTTATGTCACCGGTGAGGCGCCCAACACCAATGGTGTGTGTTCGCCACCCAAGGCCGTGCGCTGGCAGGAAACGCCCCAGGGGCGTGAATCGCGTCTGAACGGCGTGCTGATCGACCGCTACGCGCCGGGCGAAAACGCTGGTTACCCGACACTGTGCAAGGGCCGTTTCGATGTGGGCGACGAGCACAACTACTACGCTATCGAAGAGCCCACCAGCCTCAACACGCTGGAGCTGCTGCCCAAGCTGATGAAGATGGGCGTGCGCGCCATCAAGATCGAAGGGCGCCAGCGCAGCCCGGCCTATGTGGCGCAGGTTACCAAGGTGTGGCGCGAAGCGATTGACAACTGCCGTGACAACCCGCACCGCTATTCGGCCAAGCCGGCCTGGATGAACGACCTGGACAAGGTCGCCGAAGGCCAGCAGCACACCCTGGGCGCCTACCACCGGCCCTGGAAATGACGCCGCAACCTGAAACCTTGCGGGTCAGACCACTTTGCGCAGCAAATGTGCTCTGACCCCAGCTGACTAGCTATGGAGAGCGCATTTTGAAACTCGCCCTGGGCCCGCTGCTGACTTACTGGCAGCGCGATGCCGTGTTCAAGTTCTATGAGTCGGTGGCCGCCATGCCGGTGGACATCGTGTACCTGGGCGAAACCGTGTGTTCGCGCCGCCATGAGTTGCGCCTGGCCGATTGGCTGGAGATTGCCCAGAAGCTGCGCGCCGCAGGCAAAGAGGTGGTGCTCAGCACCCAGGTGCTGATCGAATCCGGCTCCGATGTCAGCACGCTGCACCGCATCACGGCCAACGGTGACTTCATGGTGGAGGCCAACGACATGGGTGCGGTCAAGTGCATGGAGGGCAAAGGCCCGTTTGTCGGTGGCCCGCACCTCAACATTTACAACGTGCCCACGCTGCAATGGATGGCTGGTCTGGGGCTGTCGCGCTGGGTGATTCCGCTGGAGATGGGGCGCAGCGATCTGGCGCTGTTGCAACAGGGCCGGCCCGTGGGCCTGCAGACCGAAGTGTTTGCCTATGGCCGCATGCCGTTGGCGTTCTCGGCGCGCTGCTTCACGGCGCGCCACCGCAACCTGCCCAAGGACGACTGCCAGTTCAGTTGTCTTGCGCATGGCGATGGCCTGCTGATGCGGACCCGCGAAGCCGAGGGCTTTCTGGTGCTCAACGGCACCCAGACCCAATCGGCCAAGGTCTACAACCTGGTCGCTGAAGTGCCGAGCCTGCGCGAACTCGGGGTTGACGTGCTGCGCATCAGCCCGCAGTGGCAACATACCGCCGAGGTGGTGAGTCTGTTCAGCGAGACGCTGACTGGCACGCGCACCGGCGAGCAAGCCCTGGCAGCCATGACTGAACTGATGCCTGACCAGCCTTGCAACGGCTATTGGTATGGCAAGCCTGGCCTGGAGATGTTGGCCGCGCAAGCGGCCTGACCACCGCCCATGTCGCCGCCTCTATCGCCGCGCCGCCACTCGCCCCTGCACCACATTACTGCTGGAGTCTGACCATGAAACCTAGCCCTTTCCTGCTGCCCCGACCGGTGGGCGACCTGCTGGCCAAGCTGCCGGCGTACCCGGGCTCGCTGCTGTTTGTGACGGCGCTGAACGTGGCGCTGTCGCGCCAGCTGAGCCCGGACGTGACCCAGATGCTGGTCGGCAAGAAGCTGCGTCTGCGCGTGACCGACGCGCAATGGGCGTTTGACTTTGAGTGGCGTGGCCAGCGCTTTGTGGCCACGCAGAATACCGGTGGCGCCGACCTCACCATCAGTGCCAGCGCTTACGACTTTGTGTTGTTGGCGCGCCGCCAGGAGGACCCGGACACGCTGTTCTTCAGCCGCCGCCTGGCAATGGAAGGCGACACGGAACTGGGCTTGCTGGTGAAGAACACCATCGACGCGATCGAACTGCCGGTGCTCGATCTGGAGCGCCTCAAGCCGGTCAATGTGCTGGCGCGCATGCGTCATCGCCTGGCGCACCGTTGAGCTTCATGGGCTTTCCCCCACCCCACATGATGAAAGAACACCGTCATTGCGAGCCTCCAGTTCCGGGTCTGAATCAGACACGGACCTTGAACCCGCATCGTCATCGCGAGGCCGCAGGCCGTGGCGATCCATGTATTTTGGGGCCATGGATTGCTTCACTACGTTCGCAACGACGATGGGTTCATGGATTGCTTTACTGCGTTCGCAATGACGACGTTCTTTCGCGTTAAGCGTGCGGCACCGACCACTGCCCCGTAACGCTCCTGCCCCCCGCCAGCTTCCTGCATCATGACCCGCAACCAAGACAAGCTGGCCCTGGTGTATGCCTGTTCGGGTTGCTCCAGCGCGGCCCAGCTCGCGAACCACGTTGCCGTGCAGCTCGATCGCCAGGGCGTGGCCGAGATGTCGTGCATCGCCGGGGTCGGTGGCGACGTGCCCAGCCTGGTCAAGACAGCCACTTCCGGTCGCGCCATCGTGGCGCTGGATGGCTGCGCGCTGGCCTGTGTCAAGAACTGTCTGGCGCGCCACGGAGTCACGGCCGATCGCTACTACCAGCTGCAGCAGCGGGGCATCAAGAAGAAGTACCACGCGGATTTCGACCCCACGCAGGCGCAGCAAGTGCTGGCCCAGGTTCGCGCTGATCTGGTCGAGGCCAGCACCTATTCAGCCCCCGGCGCCACCGCCTGAGCGCATGGCCGACCCTGACTTGCGTGCTTTCATCACCCGGCTGGAAGGCCTGGGCGAGCTCAAGCGCGTGGCGCAGCCGGTCTCGCCGTACCTGGAGATGACCGCGCTGTGCCAGCGTGCCCTGCACGCGGGCGGTCCGGCGCTGTTGTTCGAGCAGCCCACGGGGCACACCATGCCGGTGCTGGGCAATCTGTTTGGCAGCACCCGGCGCGTGGCCTTGGCCTTCGGGTTGAACGACATCAGCGAGTTGCGTCAATTCGGCGCGGCGCTGGCGGCGCTCAAGGAGCCAGAAGCACCGAAGGGCTTCAAGGACATGATGGGCATGAAGTCGATGGTGCGTACGCTGTGGCACATGGCGCCCAAGGAGTTGCGCCACGCCCCGTGTCAGGAAGTGGTGTGGGAAGGCGCAGACGTGGACCTGGCGCGCTTGCCGATCCAGCACTGTTGGCCCGGCGATGTGGCGCCGCTGATCACCTGGGGCCTGGTCATCACCCGTGGCCCGAACAAGCCGAGGCAAAACCTGGGGGTGTACCGCCAGCAGGTGCTCGCACCCAACAAAGTGATCATGCGCTGGCTGCCGCATCGCGGTGGTGCGCTGGATTTCCGGGAACACTGCGCGGCCAATCCCGGCCAGCCCTACCCGGTGTGCGTGGCCATCGGGGCCGACCCCGCCACCATGCTGGGGGCGGTCACGCCGGTACCCGACAGCCTGTCGGAGTACCAGTTTGCGGGGCTGCTGCGCGGCAGCCGCACCGAACTGGTCAAGGCCCTGGGCAGCGAGTTACGCGTGCCGGCCAGTGCCGAGATCGTGCTGGAGGGCAGCATCCGGCCCGACCCAGCCCACGCAAGTGGCTACGAGCACGCGCTGGAGGGGCCGTACGGCGACCACACCGGCTACTACAACGAGCAAGAGTGGTTCCCGGTGCTCACCATCGACCGCATCACGATGCGCCGCGACCCGATCTACCACTCCACCTACACCGGCAAGCCGCCCGATGAACCGTCCATGCTCGGGCTGGCCTTGAACGAAGTGTTCATCCCGCTATTGCAACGGCAGTACCCCGAGATCATCGACTTCTACCTGCCGCCCGAAGGCTGCAGTTACCGCATGGCGGTGGTCAGCATCAAAAAGGCCTACCCCGGCCACGCGCGCCGGGTGATGTTTGGCATCTGGGGCTTTCTGCGCCAGTTCATGTACACCAAGTTCATCGTGGTGGTGGACGAGGATGTCAACGTGCGCAACTGGCAGGAAGTGATCTGGGCCATCACCACGCGCATGGACCCAACGCGCGACACCCTGCTGGTGGACCACACCCCCATTGACTACCTGGACTTTGCCTCACCCGTGAGTGGCCTGGGCAGCAAGATGGGGCTGGATGCCACCAACAAGTGGCCGGGCGAGACCAGTCGCGAGTGGGGGCGCCCGCTGCAGATGACACCCGAGGTGACCGCCAGAATGGAGCAGGTCTGGCAGGGCCTGGGCCTATAGCCACATCGACTGGATGGTGGTCTCGGTGGTGCGTCGTCGCAGCCTCGATTGCGCCTGGATTCCAACCAGACCGCAGTAAGATCGCCTGCCGTGTTGCGGGCAGACAGCGGTGGTATCGGGCGACCTCGCAGGTCGCGTCGTGGCACTGGCCTAACCTGAGGGCGCCCCCCGCATGACAGAATCCGTTTCGACCGACCGAGTTGCCAATCTCGATGCGCTGCGTGGCTTTGCGCTGTTCGGTATTTTGATGGTCAACATTGGCGCCTTCGCCTCGGCCCACTACAGCAGCGGTCTTCGCGATCCGGCTTTCGATGAGCCCGTTGATCGCCTCGCGCTTAGCCTGGTGCGAACGCTGTTCGAGACCAAGTTCTATCTGCTGTTTTCCTTCCTGTTCGGCTACGGCTTTACCGTGCAGATGGCATCGGCGCAGCAGACCCAACGCGCCTTTGTGCCGAGTTACGTGCGCCGTAGCGCGGGGTTGGCGCTGCTGGGCATCGGCCACGGTTTGTTGCTGTTCTATGGCGACATTTTGTTGACCTACGCGCTGCTCGGGCTGCTGTTGCTCAGAGTGCGTGATCTCGCGCCTCAGGCTGCCTTCAGGCTGGCCGTCACGCTGGTGCTTGTGACGGCGCTGGGCTGGGCACTTGTGGGGCTGGTGATGACGTCAGCCGATATCGTGGTGCCGACGCAGGCGATGCACGACGACATCGCTCGCGCCACGGGCGCCTACCGCCACAGCATTGAGGCCACGATCGCGCAGAACTTCTATCAACTTCATACCTTGGCCTGGCCGGGGCTCATCCTGATCCAGGGACCTTGCGCATTGGCAATGTTCCTGCTTGGACTGGCCGCCGCCAAGACCCGTTGTCTTGATGACCTGGCGGCCAAGCGCGGCAAGCTGCTTCGAGTCGTGTTGATTGGTGCGCCCATTGGCTTGGTGGGCGCACTGGTTTACAACCACCTGTATGCCTCAACGGCGCAGATCGGTCACAGCCTGCTTGGCCTGGCCGTCGGCATCCTTACCGCGCCGGCCCTCGCTGCGGCCTATGCCGCCACGCTGCTCCTGTGGCTGCAGTACCCGCGAGGCGCGCACCTGGGCGCCTGGTTGGCGCCAGCGGGACGGATGGCGCTGACCAATTACCTGATGCAATCCCTGCTCTGCGCGCTGGTGTTCACCGCCTGGGGCTGGGGGCTGATCGGGCGCCTGGCGCCGCCCTCGGTCGTCTTGTTGGCCCTGGCGATCTACAGCGCGCAATTGCTTTTGAGCCGTTGGTGGCTGAATGGCCACGCCTACGGCCCCCTGGAATGGTTGCTGCGTGCCCTCACGCACTGGCGCTGGCCAGCCTGGCACATCGCGCACCGGCCGAATTGGCCCGCACCCTAAGCATCAAGGTGACAGCCAAAGTCGATTTGCTTTTGGGGTCAGGCTTAAATTCCTGGCGAATTGCTGAACTACCGTGTACGGCTCAGCGTGGAATAATCAGTTCATGCGTCTGCTCGCCGATCAAATCCAATCCATCCAAGCCGTCGTGCGCCAAATTGCTGGGAACCAGGCCAAGACTTGGCTGTATGGGTCGCGGCTTGACGATGCATGCCGTGGCGGCGATGTTGACCTGATCGTGCAAACCGCCCCCCCCATCAACCTGATGCAACGCGCACGCATCAAGACGCAGCTAGAGAGCCAACTCGGCTTGCCTGTCGATGTATTGGCCTGCGGCGACGACAGCGCCCTGTCACCTTTTGCCCGCATTGCCCTCACTCAGGGCGTGCTGCTATGACCCAGCCCAAGGCAACACACACGCTGCTGGTAGCCCAACGAGCTCACCTTGGGGACTTGCTGGAGGCCATACAACGCTGCGTCTACTTTCTACACGCGTCCGACGCCAGCCTGCCGTGGCCGTTGAGTGGCGAAACACTTTCTTCTCGCAAAAAGGACGCTAGCCTCTTTGAAGCACTGGCGGCGGTGAACGAGCGGTTTTCCAAACTGCAAGACACTTTGGGCTCCGCCATGCGCCATAGCCTGCTGTTATCTGGCGAGCAAGCTGACAGTTTTTTAAAGGTTTTGGCCATTTTTGAAAAGCTGGGAGTAGTCATCTCCATTGACGATTGGCAAACAGCCCGCAGCGCTCGCAACTTGGCTGCGCACGACTACGAAACCGACTACCAAATAGTGGCCGAGCACTTCAACACCTTGCACGCCCTGCAACCCGATCTGTACTGTGTTGCCGCACGCTTTGTCCGTTATTGCGAAACTGAGCTCCATGTGCCACCCAGCAGCTCGGATTTCTCAATTGAGTTCCATCAGATCACCCGACCGGAGTGACGGAATCAAAGTGGCTGGGTACTTGCGCTTGTCAATGCGCAAAGCCCAGCGGGCGCACCGAGGTGACAGCCAAAGTGGATTTGCTTTGGCAGACTCTGGGTTTGTGACGGATTCGGCCGCGCAGACCAGTTGCTGTCCCGCGTGCCGCCGTTGATGGAGTACCGGCCATGGACTTTGACTACCCCGCCCCCGTGTTGGCCTTGCGCCAGCGCCTGGAGGCTTTCATGGACCGCTACGTGTTGCCCTACAACGCCGCCTGGCACCAGTCGGTGGCGCAGGGGCAATTTCCGCCGCCCTTCATGGCTGATCTCAAGGCCTTGGCCAAGTCCGAAGGCCTGTGGAACCTGTTCCTGCCATCCTTGCGCGATGACGAGCCGGGCACCCGCCTGAGCAACCTGGCGTATGCGCCGCTGGCCGAGGTGATGGGTCGCCTGCCTTGGGCCTCGGAAGTGTTCAACTGCAGCGCGCCCGACACCGGCAACATGGAGTTGCTGCACCTGTTTGCCAGCGCCACGCAGAACCAGCGCTGGCTGCAGCCGCTGCTGCAGGGCGAGATACGCTCTGCCTTCGCCATGTCCGAGCCCGATGTGGCCTCCAGCGACCCGACCAACCTGCAGACTCGTGCGGTGCAGCAGGGCGACAGCTGGGTGATCAACGGCCGCAAGTGGTTCACCAGCGGTGCCGCCCATCCCGACTGCAAGCTGTTGATTGTGATGTGCCGCAGCGGCGATGACGCGGCGGACAAACACGCCCAGCACAGCATGCTGCTGGTGCCCTTGGACACGCCGGGCGTGACGGTGGTGCGCAACATTCCCATCATGCAGCACCATTCGCCGGAGGGGCATTGCGAGATCGTGTTTCGCGACGTCCTGGTGCCATTCGATCACCTGCTCGGCCAGCCTGGCGAGGGTTTTGCCATGGCGCAGGCGCGCCTGGGGCCGGGACGCATCCACCACTGCATGCGCACCATTGGCCAATGTGAGCTGGCGCTCTCCATGATGTGTGAACGCACGCTGGAGCGCGAGGCCTTCGGCAAACACCTGTCCGACTTTGCCAACGTGCAGGAGTGGATTGCCGAGAGCCGCCTGGAGATTGATCAGGCGCGGCTTTTGGTGCTGCGGACCGCATGGCAGCTTGATGTTGGTGCGTCGGCGCAGAGCCGCGTCGACGTGTCGGCGATCAAGGTGGTGGCGGCGCGGCTGCAGACCCGCGTGGTCAACCGCGCCATCCAGGTGTTCGGCGCCATGGGCTTGTCCAACGACACGCCGCTGGCCTACTTCTGGACCTGGGGCCGGGCCATGCAGTTGCTTGACGGCCCGGATGAAGTGCACCTGCGGACGGTGGCGCGGCATGAGTTGAGCCAGGCACGCCAGCAACTGGGTGCCTCGGCCGCCTACTTCACCCTGCCCGAACAACTGTTGGCACCGCCGCGTATTCGCTAACGTGACCGCCGAACTGGGCGCCTTGTCAGGGGGTTGGGCGTCCGGGGGGGTGCGGGAGGCACGTGGTTCTCAGAGCCCAAAGCCAGCCAGAAGTAGCAGCACTGAGGTGACAAGCGAAAGCGGGAACGGCGATCTCGGAAACGCAGCCACGCCGATAAGTGATGTCGTAAACACGTAGGCGCCAATGGGTTGAAGCAGGGCCAGGTCGCCACTGCCCACCGCGCGCACCGCAACATGCCCGGCAAGCAACAATGGCAGCCCGATCAATACAAACCAGAACGCCCGAACTGAAAACGCAGTGGCTCATTCCAGGGCATCAACCTCCGTCTGCGCAATCGGCAAAAAGGGCTTTGCGCCTGCGCCTTCGGTGGCCCACGCCATCGCCGCACGCAGGCAGTCAATGGCCTGCCGGCTCTGCTTCAAGGTGTCGCCGTAGGCATGGAACTCATGTGTCATGTGCTGCCAGACATCCAATCGAACGGGCGCACCTTGGGCCTGCAGGCTGTGCGCGAAGTCGCGGATCATGTCCACCAGGATCTCCTTGCCACCGGCCTGCAGGTAGATGGGGGCCACGTTGCGGTAGCTTTGGTGGATGGGCGATAACTCCGCATCGCTGACACCTGTCGTCGCCTTGAGCCACTGGCCATAGAGCAGCGTTTGGTAGCCCTGCACCATGTCGTACTGGTCGTTGCCAAACTGGCTTTCGCCACGCCTACCGATGTCGGTCCACGGGCTCAGCGCAATCGCCAGTGCGGGCTGGGGCAGGTGCAACGCTTGCAGCTTGGCCAACAGCATCAGTGCCAGGTGCCCGCCCGCTGAGTCACCACCCACCACCACACGATCGGCGGCAACGCCGTCGGCAAGCAGGTACCGGTAGGCCGCTATGCCATCGTCGATCTGTGCCGGGTGGGGGTGCTCGGGTGTCAGCCGGTAGTCCGGCGCGAAGATCGGCACTTGAAGCAGGTGCGCCAGCATCGCAATGAAGTGGCGCGAGACGGCACCGTAAAACGCATAGCCACCCCCGTGAAAGTACAGCAGTGTCAGGGGGCTTTGGTGGCCGTTTGGAATGAACCAGTCGCCGCGGGGCTCACCCTGACTGTTGGCGCGCACGTCCACCTGTGGATAGTCTTCGAGGACGGTGTACAGGCTGTCGAAGTAAGCGCGGCTCTGTGCGATATCGGGCAGCGCCAAGGCGTGGTTGAACTGATGGCGGAAGAACAGCGTACCGATCTCGAAAGTAGGGCTCCACTGCGGCACCAGGGGTCTGCCCACCGCACGGCGGGCCATCACACCGACCGAGGTGACGATCAGGCTGGCGAGGCTTCGCAAGCGGTGGGACAGGCGTCCTTGTAGAATTGTTTTGGTCATGGAGGGTCGAAAGCAGAGTGATCGAATGCGGCCCAGTGTCTCCAATATCAGACCCTCGGTATAGAACGGACTCGACAACAACTATGCCGATGCAAATGCCAATGCACGCACGCTTGCACCTGCCGCGCCCTGCCTTGGGCACTTGCATTTATCTGGGGGTGGAGCGCGATACGCGGGGTTTGCAGTTCACCGACGCGCAGCGGTTCAACTACTACCCTGCCTCACCCCTGCCCATGATCTCGTGGACCTTTCAGGGGGACTTGCACATGGTGCAGCAGCCGACCTCAGCCTCGTCGGCCCCGTCTTTGGCGTCAGCGTTGCCGCGTGCTGTGCTTGCAGGCCCGCACCGAAAACCATCGGCCAGTTGGTCGCCGGGAGCGGTGCATGCGCTATCGGTCAGTTTCTATCCGGAGGCCTTGTCGGCTTTGCTGGGCATCAACGTTGAGGTGCTGGTGGACAAGATCGTGCCACTGGACGCACTGGCCTCAGGCCCGCTATTGGCCAGATTGCTCGATGTCGGAATGCGCGACAACGACGAGCCGTTTAGTCAAATCGAGGCCATGTTGCAGCCCTTGTGGCGCAACCTGCACGACGCGCGAGCGCTGCCGAACCTGCACGGTTGGGTGCAGTCGCTGGCGGTGCGGGCCGCCTTCTCAAAATCGGGCGCTGGTATTCGGCGGGCGCAGCGCCGATTCAGGGACTGGACTGGGCAGAGTTACCGTGATTTGCAACTGTTCGTGCGCACCGAGCGGGCCATGGCCCATGCATCCGAGCAGCCACCAGACGCAGCGCTGGACCTGGCCGCGCTGGCGGCGCAGGCGGGCTTTGCCGACCAATCCCATATGGGCCGCGAGGTGCGGCGCGTAACCGGAATACCTCCCGGACGCCTAGGCGAGTTGATGCGCACCGACGAAGCGTTCTGGTTCTATCGGCTGATGATGGAGCACTTTCGGGAGCCAGCGGCTTCACGACCGGGTTAGCTTGGTCAACGAGTCCAGGGTGTTGAGGCAAGCCTGCGCAACTTCTGTGCCCTTTTTCAGAGCGTGATCTCTGAAAAAGGTCCGATGCTCGTCATGGTCGTGGAAGTCTCTCGGTGTCAAGACCGCAGTGAAGATGGGTACGTCGGTGTCCAGTTGAACGCGCATCAGCCCATCAATGACGGCTGCTGCGACGAACTCATGCCTGTAGATGCCTCCGTTGACCACAAACCCGCAGGCGATGATGGCGTCGTACGCTCCCAGCCGAGCCAGACGCATGGCGTAGAGCGGAATCTCGAAGGCACCTGGCACCTGATGAACCTCAAGGTAGCCGGGTGGGCAGTGTCGTCGCTCAAACTCGGCCTGGATAGCGGTTGTACCCGCCGAGACGATGTCCAGATGCCAGGATGACGCAACCACGGCCACCCTGCGTGGGGTCGGTTGTGTCGACGAACGTTGTGAAGTCTGATTCATGGAATTTCTCCGAGGGTGTTGCTACCAGAATCAGGGCGAACGCATGCTCGGTGCGTACCGCAGGCACGCACCTTTGCAAGCGATCTCTTTCATCCGGACTGTGACCGTCGGCTCTGGTATCGCACCAGATCTGCTGACCCCGACGCCGGCAAGGGCGAGCATCGGGCGCTCGCGGGCTCCTGCGACTACTCGCAGATACCGCCGGTGGGGAATTTCACCCCGCCCTGAGAACGCTGCCGGCCAATTGCCGGTCAGCCGAGTCTACTGACCCACGTGCACAGTCGCTAGAACGAAAGCGACATGGGTGAGCAGACTTGCCGCATTTGTCACGAGCATCGCTGGTGTCATCCGGCTGTAGCATGCCTGCCGAGTTGCTGGTCTTGTGATCTGACCCCGGAGCTCCGGAGCCTGAAGCCCCGCTCGCCAAGCTCTGCGCGAGTGCATGACCTTCGTGCCGACTTTGGTTTTAGCGAGCCGGTGTGGGCGTAGTGCCGGGCACCGCAACACCTGTGACCCATGCTTGCCGCCCGAAGTCGCGGCGCGCCGCGCAAGCACCCCGTACCGTACCACTACCCAGGGCCCGTTGGCGTGCCGTTGGCGCTCCGCTTGAGCGAGGGGAGGGGTCGGCATCACTGTTGCCGCTGGGCGCTGGGAGCCAGTACTCGCCGAAGGAGCTTTACCCAGGGTGACCAAGGAACTGACAATGGTGGCTCACCGACGTGGCGCTGTACCTTGGACAGTCCGTCCTCCACCAGTGCATCATGAAGGTGCCGAAAGATAAGTGGCCAGGTGATGCGGGCGAATCCAGTTGGCCGCATCTCCAGTGTGTGGATCAGTTTCGATCCTTGGCCCGCTTCCAAGACCTCGAATCGGTGCCCACCTTCGAAGCCGCTTGGACCAGTGAACTTAAAGTCCACACGTCTGCCAGGTTCGTATGCGACTACCGCGTAGCGGATTGGGCCGTGGCCACCCGCTGCTCCGACCTGTAGCGGGCGGTCAAAGCGCATGCGAGGCCATGTTTCATTCGGCCAAAGCATGTCCGAAGGCGACGCGAGACCATCCAGGAGGGGTGCAATCTCTGCGACCCCAGCTCTGAGGGATCGATAGTGGACGTTGCGAACGAGCATGGCGGGAGGTGGCTGGGTGATGCCTAACGAAACAGTGCAACTACTCGACGCACGCGTCAACACGGGCAATTTTGGGGATTCCTTGACCCCTCCCGCACATGCGATCGGCAGTCTGAGCGCGATCTGGTGCGTCGCGTTTTCGTGGCGATCACGGCCTTCTCGACCAAGGAGGGTTCTTGCACAAACTCAATGTGTTGTTGAGTGTCCCTGGGCGTCACAGCCGCAGCGAAGACGGATACGTCGGTGTCGAGTTGGACACGCATCAATCCATCGATGACCGCTGTGGCGACGAACTCATGCCTGTAGATGCCCCCGTTCACCAAAAGGCCACACGCGATGATGGCGTCATATCTTTTGCTCCGTGCCAGCCGCATGGCGTGGAGCGGAATTTCGAAGGCACCTGGTACACGATGTATTTCAAGGCGGTCTGGTGGACAACTTCGCCGCTCAAACTCGAGCTGAATCGCGTCAGTGCTGGCGGAAACGATGTCCTGCTGCCAGCATGCAGATATAACGGCCACCTTGCGCGATCCTGCTACCCCATCAGCTACCGATGGGATTGGTAAACATTGTGAAGTCTGATTCATGGGTGCTCTCCAAAAGAGTTCTTTCGCGATAGACGGGATCAAGCGGCTGCACTATCGGTTTGAGGTAATGCTGGTCGGTGTGGTGCTGGTCACCGTCACGCCGGTGACCCAAGCTTGTCGGATCAGACGGCCGCAATTCAACGATACGACGCCTTGATTGCCGCCCGGATTCGCGGCGCGCCGCGCGAGCACCCCGTACCAGGTCTTGGTGCTGTCAATCCAGGGATAGAAGCCCAGCGCGCCAGCGCTGCTGAAAGCGTGGTCGCCGACCACCGGGTCATCCTCGACCCAGTGACCCAGCGAATAGTTCCAGCCTTCGTTGGTCGGCGCAGGAGAGAGGACCAGGCCGGCCGCACAGGCCGCCGAGCCACAGACTTTGTTGCTACCTAGATGCGACGACATCACGTACTCGCCACGCAACATGCGACGCAGAAAGCTGGCATAGCCACTGGCACTGGCGTTGAGGCCCCCGGCCAGGTTGGTCTGCAGGTAAGTGAAGCCGAAAGCGCCCACCTGCGAGCTGATCTCGGTGGTGAGCGCTGGGGCGCCCAACGACCCAAGCCTCATGACGTTGGCCGCGTGATACTGGAAATGGCCGGCGCTGTAAAAGAAGTTCCCGATTGCCGAGGAGGACTGCACGACGTCCGCGGCACACTCTCCAACGGTTTCGGTCAGTCCGCAAAATGCCTCTTTGGTGGCTTTGAGGGGGGGGAACACATAGCCGCTGGTGAACTGCAGGAATGGCACATCGCTGGCGCGAACGCTGCCGACCTTCTGGAGCACGTAGGTCGAGTAGATCCACTTCGACGACGACGCGATGGCGATCACCTGCGACGCTGTCGGTGTGTCGGTACCACTCACACTGCCCGAAGCCCGAGACCCGTTGGTGTCGCCGATCTCCCAGTAGAAACCCTCTGGCATTGCGCTACTGCTGCAGGCTGGGTTCGTATTTGCGGTCTGGGTCGCGGCATTGATGCGATCTTGGTCGGCAGGTCCAGGAGGGGCTGGCACCGGGATGGGGACGGGTACCGGTGCCGGCACAGGGCTTGGTTCACCCTCGCCTGCACCACCGCCGCATCCGGCAAGGATTACAGCAGCGATGCCAAGCATTTGCCAGGTGCCGATCTTGATGAGGTGGGACCCGCGTTGCGCCAGTTTGGAATTGGACATAGATGGTCGAAATGAAAGTGAACGAATGCGGCCAAGTGTCCGCACTGTGGGACGAGCGGTATAGAACGGAATCGACAACAGCTAGTCCGGCGAAGACTGATGCACGCCCGTGAGCCGACGTGACATGAACAGGGGTCTTGGCGGGCGAAGTCTCAGTCCAGCCAACACCTTGTCCGCGGGCGACAACTCATACATGTTCGCGAGGTGTTCGCGCAACAGGTCGTGAACTGCCGGGCGACACAGATCGTCGAGTTCGATGTTCATGTGGACAAGGTCCCGGTATGTGCGACTTACGCGACGATGATAGAGGCCGCCAACAGACAGAGCGCGACAATGAAGCAGTCTCGCGGCACGCTAAACCAAAATCTGTGTGCAAGAACAATATAGATTGCGGGGACAACCAACAAGCCAACGTTAAGCGCCGTTGAGGACTTCAGATAATGGGTGTTCTCAAGCGCCAGCACAATATAGAAACCACCATAGATCACCATGCCCAGGCTGTGGCTAAGATGAAATCCCTTGATTCCGTTCCACATGTTTCCGGTTTTGGTCATCCCAGTGCTGTTAGCTTTTAACTGTGCCAGCAATGCGGCACTCCTGGGTTCGAATTTGGATGTAAACAGCATGAGTGCGGCGTGACCAATTCCAAGAAGGATAAACACTGAACAACCCATGACAATTAAGGCAGTATGCATAGAGTTCGAGTCCTTATGGAGCCACCGGTTGGCAGACGCTGGGTAAGTTGTTTCGGGTCGGTTTCATGACGGACATGATGCGCTTTCGTCGACGCCGTGGTCTAGAACAAAGACGACATTCGTCCCGGATGGAACAAGCAGCCGCGCGGCTGTGAGCTTGGCGGTCGATTGGATATGGGGTGTTCGATTGAGCGTGCGTCGGAGGCGAGGCACATCAGCGATACTTGCTCGCGATGCGCATACTTGGTCTTTGTCTGCCAGCGCGCCGGTCCTCTGTGGGCGCGGCGTGATGGGTCGCGGTGCACATTCCAGCTACCTGGCTTCACTGCGCGACAGCTTCGCGCGTATCTTGCCGATGGCCTGGCCGGTACTGATCGGCCAGCTTGCGGTGCTGGGCTTTAGTACGGTCGATACCATTTTGGTTGCGCGCTTCGCCGCCAATGATCTGGCGGCTCTGTCAATTGGAGCGGCGGCCTACATCACGGTGTTTATCGGTTTGATGGGCGTGGTGCTGGCCATCAGCCCGGTGGCGGGCCAGCTATTTGGTGCTGGCAAGTTGCATGCCGCTGGCGACCAGGTTCACCAGGCCATCTGGCTGTCGCTGGGCTTGGCGGTGCTGGGTTGCACCTTGCTGCTTTTTCCGTGGCCCTTTCTCGCGCTGGCCAATCCGACGCCGGACGTCGCGCACAAGGTGGAAGGCTACCTCAACGCGCTGGCGTTTTCGCTGCCAGCTTCCTTGCTGTTCACGGTCTACCGTGGCTTCAACACGGCGGTGTCGCGGCCCAAGGCGGTGATGGCGATTCAGGTCACGGGCTTGCTGCTGAAGATCCCCTTGAGCGTGCTGTTCATCTACGGTTGGTCGTTGCCCTTGCCCGGCATGGCCGAGCCCTGGCGCGTCGCGCCCATGGGGGTGGTCGGCTGCGGCTGGGCCACGGCGCTGGTGATGTGGGCGCAGGTGGCCATTGCCTGGGTGGTGCTGCACCGCGATCCCTTCTATGCTCAATTTGGCCTGCACCGTGGCGGATTCAGCCGTCCCCAGCGCCAAGCCTTGCTCGGCTTGTTGCGCCTGGGCGGACCGATGGGGGCGGCGATCCTGATCGAGGTGACCGGCTTCACCTCCATGGCTTTCCTGATCTCGCGCCAGAGTGCGCAGGCCGTGGCCGGGCATCAGTTGGCCGCCAATCTGGTGTCGCTGATGTTCATGGTGCCGCTGGCGCTGGCCAACGGCACCGCCACACTGGTAGCCCAGCGGGTCGGCGCCCGGGATTTTGCCGAGGCGCGGCGGCTCGGCTGGCACGGTGTGGAGATTGGGGTGGCCCTGGCCATGGTGCTGGGTGCCCTGGTGTTCTTTGGCCGCGAGTGGGTGCTGGGGATCTACACCGACAACCCGACCATCATCGCCGCCGCGATGCCCTTGCTGGTGTGGGTGTGGTGGTTTCATGTCGGGGATGCGGCCCAGACCCTGGCCAACTTCGTACTGCGCTCGCACCACATCACCTTGCTGCCGCTGGTCTTCTTCGCCTTGTCACTGTGGGGCATTGGCTTGGGTGGCGGCTACTGGGTGACCCACAGCGCCTGGGCGCCAGCGGCCTTGCGTGGTGCACCAGGTTATTGGGCCATGAGCACGGTGGGACTGGTGGTGGCGGGCACTACCTTGTGTGCCTTGCTGGCGTGGATTCACCGTTTGGAAGTGCGGCAGGCAGCGGGCGCTGGCCAGCACGTTTCGGGCTGACAGCTCGCGCCTCAGCGGCCTGACTATTTGCGCGCGGTTCAGCATGCGTTCATGCAGGCGCGCGCACACTGCCTTCCATACCAACCCCTAGGAGCCCTTCATGAAACGTCTTGTCATTGCCAGCCTGTTCGCCACCGCCCTGCTTGGCGCCCAGGCCCAGAGCTTCACCGATCAGGCGCGCGTGCGCAGCGTCGATCCCCAATATGAAAACATCAACGTGCCGCGCAACGAGTGCAGCAGCCACTGGGTGACCGAGACCCAGCGTGTGGACACCGAGCGCAGCTACGGTGGCGCCATCGTGGGTGGTGTGGCCGGTGGCATCATCGGCAACCAGGTTGGCAAGGGTCATGGCAGGGATGCCGCCACGGCGCTGGGCGCGGTGGTTGGTGCCATTGCTGGTGATCGCTTGGACAACCGCGATCGTCGGGACCGCTACTACGAGCCGAGCGCGCGAGAAGTCAAACGCTGCCGCACCGTCTACGACACGCAGAGCCGCATCACCGGCTACCGTGTCAACTACGAGTACCGCGGCCAGCACTACAGCACCGTCACTCGTGAGAATCCCGGCAATAGCCTGACAGTGCGTGTTTCGGTGGAGCCGATCGAGCGGTAGTACCATGGTTGACCTGAGTTCACGCCCGTCCCGTCTTGTTGCACTGACATGAAACGACTATCTGCCCTGTTCTGCGCCGTCCTGATGTCACTGGCGCTGCCCGCCTGGGCTGACACCAGTCGCGATGACGCGGCCGCCATCGCGCAGCGTGTCAGTGGCGCGCGCGTGCTCTCGGTGGAGCGCGCCGAGCGCGGGGGGCGCGCGGTGTGGCGCGTCAAGGTGGTGACACCCCGCGGCGAAGTGCGCGTGATTCTGATCGACGTGGCCAGCGGGCGCGCCTTGTAGCCCGGTTTCGCCTGCTGGGCCGCCATGCGCTTGCTTCTGGTTGAAGACGACGCCATTTTGCGCATCGGGCTGCAGCGCCAACTGCAGGCCGATGGTTACCGCGTGGATGTGGCGGCCGACGGCGAAGACGGCCTGTTTCAGGCGCGCGAGTATCCGGTCGATCTGGCCATCGTCGACCTGGGTCTGCCCAAGGTCAGTGGCTTGACGGTGGTGCAAACCTTGCGCGCCGAGGGGCGCACCCTGCCGATCCTGATCCTGACTGCGCGTGGCAGTTGGCAGGACAAAGTCAAGGGTCTGGAAGCCGGCGCGGACGACTACCTGGTCAAGCCCTTTGAGTACCCGGAGCTGGCGGCGCGTGTCAAGGCCTTGCTGCGGCGCTCACTCAAGGCCGCCTCCGACGTGCTCACCCTGGGTCCGCTGGCAATCGATTTTTCGGCGCAAAACGTACGACTCGGTCATGAGGTGCTGGAACTCACCACCTTCGAGTACCGCATGCTGGAGCTGCTGGTGCGCGAACGCGCGCGGGTGGTCAGCAAGCAGGAGCTTTCCGACTACCTCTACCCCCATGACGAAGACCGCGACAGCAATGTGCTGGAGGTCTTGATGGGGCGTTTGCGGCGCAAGATCGACCCGGACGGCCAGCTCAAGGCGATCGAGACAGTGCGCGGCCGGGGTTACCGATTTGCTTTGGGATGAGGCCTGATCGTTCCATTCGTGCCCGCCTGGTGCTCGGCGCCGCGCTGGTGCTGCTGGCCTTTCTGGCCGGTGCCGGCCTGGCGGTGCAGCGTGCCTATGCCGATAGCGTGCGCGCGGCGCGCTTTGCCCGGTTGCAGACCACGGTCTATCTGTTGATGGCTGGTGCCGAACTCGACGCCAAGGGCTCCTTGGTGATGCCGGCGGCCTTGGCCGAGCCGCGCTTGAGCTTGCCCGCGTCGGGCCTGTACGCCAATATCGCCAATGTCGACAAGGGTGAGGAGTGGCAGTCGGGCTCCACCCTGGGCTTGAGTCCGCCGTTCTTGCGGCAGCAGGTCGCGGGCCAGTGGCGTTATGACAGCCTGTCGGACGCGTCCGGGCAGTTTCTGGCCGCTACCTACGGCGTGACCTGGACCGAGCAGGAGCGCTCGAGTGCGCTGGTGTTCTCGGTGCTGGAGGACCAGCGCGAGTTTGACCGCGAGCTGGACACCTTTGGCCGCACGTTATGGGGCTGGCTGGGCGGCGCGGGCTTGTTGCTGTTGCTGGCGCAAACGCTGCTGCTGGGCTGGGGGCTGGCGCCCCTGCGCCGGGTGGCGCAGGAGTTGCGGCGCATCGAACTTGGCGAGCAGGCCAAGGTGCAGGGGCGGTACCCGACAGAACTGGCCGGACTGACCAACAACCTCAATACGCTGATCGATCAGGAACGGGCCCGCCAGACGCGCTACAAGGACGCGCTGGACGATCTGGCGCACAGCCTCAAAACACCACTGGCGGTATTGCGCACTTCGTTGGATGATCCCGAGCACCTGTCGGCGACGGTGGCGCAGCAGGTCAGTCGCATGGACGGCATCGTGCAGCACCAGTTGGGCCGTGCCGGTGCCAGTGGTGCAGCCCGATTTGCACCCCTGCTGGCCCTGGCACCTGTGACGGCGCGCATTCGTGACTCACTGGCCAAGGTCTACGCCGACAAGGCGCTCAGCATTGAGATCGATTGCCCGGTTGACTTGAAGTGGCGCATCGATGAAGGCGATGCCTTCGAGATATTGGGCAACGTGCTGGACAACGCCGCCAAGTGGGCGCGTGGGCAGGTCTCGGTGCGGGTCTGGCGCGAAGCCCAGGGCCTGAACGTTCGCGTGATCGACGACGGACCGGGCTTTGGTGATCTGAACTCGGTGCTGCAACGCCGCGTGCGCCTGGATGAACAAGTACCCGGCCACGGCATCGGGCTGGCGGTGGTCAAGGACCTGGTGGCCAGCCATCAGGGCGAGCTGACGCTGTCGCAGGCCCCAACGGGCGGCGCGCAGGTGGATATCGTGCTGCCGATGAATTGAAGTGGGTCGTCTGGCTCAGACTGGCGGTACAGTCCGATTCGTATGACACGCTTTCCCAAACCTCTGCGCGCCGGCGATCTGATTGCGGTCACGGCGCCCTCCTCAGGCGTATCGGGCCCGGCACTGGCAAGGCTTGATCTCGTTCTCGATCATCTCCGGCGCTTGGGATACCGAATCGTTGAAGGCGAATGCTTGCGACACCAGCACAAGGACGCCAGCGCGCCGCGAGATCAGCGCGCACAGGAGCTGATGCGCTTTCTTACTGATCCAGCCGTGTCGGCCATCCTGCCGCCGTGGGGCGGAGAACTTGCCAGCGAACTTTTGGACTTGCTCGACTTCGAGTCGCTCCAGTCCGTCTCGCCCAAATGGTTCATGGGCTTTTCGGATCTCAGCACCTTGCAGCTTCCCCTCACCCTGATTTCGGGCTGGGCCACCGCGCACGGCGCCAACCTGATGGACCTCGCGCCGACGCAGACCGACGCGCTCACCACCTCTGTTCTGTCGATACTTGCGGCGGACTTCTCCGGCCCCATCGTTCAGCAGTCTTCCACCCGTTACCAAGAGAAGTGGGTTGACTTTGCGGTCAAAGTCGATGCGCCGCTTGATCTCACTGAGCCAACACATTGGCGGCGCCTGGACGGATCGACTGAAGCAGTCGAATTTGGAGGGCGGCTCATTGGCGGTTGCCTTGACGCCATCGCATGGCTCGCCGGATCCAAGTACGGCGACATACCGCGCTTCATCCAGGAGTCCGGTTCACGGGGAACGGTCCTTTATCTTGAAAATGCTGAGATGGCGCCACCTTGCATGGTGCGCGCTTTGTTGGCGCTTCGTCGCCAAGGCTGGTTCGACGGTCTTTCCGGTTTGCTGATTGGCCGCAGTGCCGCCCCAACCCCTGAGTCGCCGACCAGCCTCTCCTATGCCGACGCACTGTCCGCCGTCCTTGGCGAGTTGTCCTGCCCCGTCATTTATGACGTGGACATTGGTCATCAGCCGCCCCAGTTCACTTTGATCAATGGTGCCATGGCCCACGTCTGGTTTGAGGGGCAAGGCTGCGTTACCCAGACGGCTGGCGTCTAGTCAACACGTCAAGTCGGTCTTGTTGCAACGCGTGGCAATCAGGGTATCGATGGTCTTGCGAACGCTGGCGCCCATCAGCCGCAACCTACAAAAATTGCGGGTCGCTTGGATCGCCATCTCTTGCCCGCCAAGTACAACGATCTCTAGTGAAGGAGCAGTTTTCGCGCTTGACTGCACACACGGTCTCTGTTGAAGCCTTGCAGCGCTTCTGCCAGTACCAGGTCGCCAGTGCACAACGGCTCGATCCGCTGGCGGCGCCAGAGGGTCATCAAGTCAGAGCGGACACCTCGCCGCGTTGGCGTGGGGTATTCAAATCAGGACCGCTGCTAACGCCGCCAGCGGCGCGGTCTCGGCGCGCAAGGTGCTCAGGCCCAGGCTGGCGGGCACGAAGCCGAGGTCCATGGAGCGATCCTCTTCGGCGACGCTCAATCCCCCTTCCGGTCCGGACAGGAAGGTGATGGCTCGCCGCGTAGGCGAAGGCGCGCAGACCTGCCGCAAGCCCCTGGCATCGGCACGCAGTGACAGCAGCACGCGACAGTCCTGTACGGTGGCGGGCAGTCCCTTGGCCCAGGCGTCAAAGCCGAGAACCTCGTGAATCAGCGGCACCCGGTTGCGCCCGCTTTGCTCGCAGGCGGCAACCGTGATGCTTTGCCAATGGGCGCGTTTTTTCTGGGCGCGCTCTCCGGACAGGCGCAGCACGCTGCGCTCGGTCATCAGCGGCTGGATGCTGGCCACGCCCAACTCGGCTGCCTTCTCCACCAGCCAGTCCATGCGCTCATTGGCGGGCATTCCCACCACCAGTTGAATGCTCAGCACCGGCTCACGCTCAAGGGCCTGGTGTGGGCCAACGCGCACTCGCACCTCACTGCGCCCCATGTGGTCGACGGTCGCTTCAAATTCTCCGCCGCGCCCGCCGTGGTCGGGCCCGCCGTCAAACAGTGTTACCGCGTCACCGGGCTGCAGGCGCAGCACCTGCACATGGCGTGCGGCATTGGCCGGCAGGTTCAGCAGCGCGCCAGTGTCCATTGGCAAGGGGCAAAAGAAGCGTGGCATCACACGCGGCCAAAGGCGTAGGCGTTGACCGGCTCAATGCCTTCGATCTGGTCGATCAGGCGCAACAGCGGCTTGAGTTCGCGATAGCGGCCCGCAGTGGCCCGAATGTAGGCAATGAAGCGCGGGGCGTCGGCCAGGTACTGCGGCTTGCCGTCGCGCAGCGTCAGCCGTGCGAAGATGCCCGCCACCTTGAGGTGACGCTGCAGGCCCATCCATTCCACGCCACGGTAGAACTCGCCAAAGTCGGCGCCCACCGGCAGGCCCGCAGCGCGCGCCTTGTCCCAGTAACGCACGGTCACGTCGAGTACAAAGTCCTCTTCCCAGCTCAGGAAGGCGTCGCGCATCAGGCTGGCAATGTCGTAGGTGATTGGGCCGTAGACCGCATCCTGAAAATCCAGCACACCCAGGCCGGTGTCACGAACCATCAGGTTTCGGGGCATGAAGTCGCGGTGCACATGGACGCTGGGCCAGGCCAGGTTCTGCCTCACGATCAGGTCGAAGCTGCTCTGCAACGTTCGCGCCTGCTCGGCGTCGAGCGTGATGCCGCGGTGCCCGCTGATGTACCAATCGGGAAACAGCGCCAACTCACGGCGCAGCAGCGCTTCATCGTAGGGCGGCAGCACATTGGGCTCTGAGGCCAACTGCCAGGCAATCAGGGCGTCAATGGCTTGCAGGTAGCGCTCCAGGTTGGCCTGCGGTAACTCCCGGTTGATCGTCTGCAGCATGGTGTGCTGACCCAGGTCGGTCAGCAGCAGGAAGCCATTGCGCGGGTCCCAGGCCAAAACTTCAGGTACCAGCACGCCGGCCTGGTGCATCAACTGGGCGACTTTGACAAACGGGGCGCAGTCTTCCAGCTCCGGCGGCGCGTCCATGATGATGCGGCTGCCGTGCCCTGAGTCGATGCGGAAGTAGCGACGAAAGCTGGCATCGGCGCTGGCCAGCCGCAGTGTGTCGGCCTGGAGCAGATGGCTCTGGGCCAGGGGCATCAGCCAGGACTGGAAGGCCGCCGCGCGCGACGGATCGGCCCAGCCCGGCGCAGCCTGTGCGCCTGCCCGGGGCGAGGGGACTTGGGGGTTCGAGTGGCTCATGGATAATCCATTCTACAAATCTGCGCGGCGGCACCTGTCGGCTGCATACCTTTAGCCTGACACCTCTTTCGCCTGATGCGCCCATCCATGCACGACCTGAAAGCCGGGCCGTTCAAATCCCGCCGACCGCTGGCCCATTGGGCGTCCCTTGGCGCCGTGGCCTGCCTGGGTCTGCAGGCCGGCCTGACGCGGGCGCAGCCGCTGCTGGAGCAAGCACCCATCGTGTTGCGCGCCAGCCCTGTCTTGCGCGAGCAGTTGATGCAGCCTGTTTCGGGCGGCTTGCCAACTTTCATTGAAGGCGACCTGCTGTTTGGCCGCGCCGATCTCGAAACCGTGATCGAGGGCAACGCCGTGCTGCGCCGTGGCGATATGGTGATCCGGGCCGATCGGCTGGAGTATTACGAGCCGGACGACCTGGCCCGGGCGCGTGGTCAGGTGCGTATCAACCGCGCCGGCAATGTTTACGAAGGTCCGCTGCTGGAACTCAAGGTCAACAAGTTTGAGGGGTTCTTCACCCAGCCGCGTTACCGCTTTCTGCAGAACGGCGCACATGGCGAGGCACGCCGGATCGAGTTTCAGGGTGAAAAACATGCCTTGATCGAAGATGCCACCTACACCACTTGCAGGCGCCTGCCGGGCCCGAGCTGGATGCCCGACTGGATTTTGCGCGCGGCCACGCTGCAGATCGACAACGAAACCGAAACCGGCTATGCCGAGGGCGTCAGCCTGAGTTTCATGGGCGTGCCGATTCTGCCGATTCCGGCACTCAGTTTCCCTTTGTCCGACAAACGCAAGTCCGGTGTCCTGCCGCCGCTGATCGGGCTGGACAACGTCAACGGCGCCGAAGTCACCGTTCCGTACTACTGGAACATCGCACCCAATCGGGATGCCACGTTCTGGCCCGTCATCATGAGCAAGCGAGGCGTCAACGTCGGGGCTGGCTTTCGTTATCTGGAGCCGGGATACTTTGGTCAGGTCCGGGCCGATCTCATGCCTGCGGACAGGTTGCGCGACGCCACCCGTTGGGGCATTTCGTACACCCACCAGGGCGCGCCCGACAGCGGCATTGCGGCTGTCGGCCGGGTTGGTCTTAGCGTCAACTTCAACCGGGTCAGCGATGACCAGTACTGGCGCGATTTCACCCGCACCAACCCCGCTCTGGCGCAGCGCCTGCTGCCCAATGACCTGGGGCTGAACTGGTCACGTGACAACCTGTCGGTCAATCTGCGAACGCTGAAGTGGCAGACGCTGCAAGACATCGACTCGCCAATCACCCCGCCCTACGACCGCTTGCCGCAACTGGCGATGCGTTATGCGCGCGCCAATGTGTATGGTTTCGATTACGCGCTGGACGCGGATCACACGCGTTTCCGCTCCGACCGTCTGATGACCTTGCAACCCAACGGCCAGCGGCAATTTGCGGTGCTCCAGGTCAGCCGGCCATGGATCAGTTCGGCCGGATTCATCACCCCCAAACTGCAGTTGCACGCGACCAGTTACCAGTTCGAGACGCCGCTTGCCAACGGCGAGCGCACGGCACGCCGCGTGTTGCCCACGCTGAGCCTGGACGCCGGCCAGATCTATGAGCGCGAGGCCAGCTTCTTTGGGCGCAACGTGCGCCAGACGCTGGAGCCGCGCGCCCTGTATGTCAACACGCCGTACCGCGATCAAAGTCTGCTGCCCAATTACGATTCGGCGGCCAGCGATTTCAATTTCACCAGCATTTATCTGGAAAACGCCTTTGTCGGCCAGGACCGAATCTCGGACAGCAACCTGCTGACCCTGGGCGTGAGCTCGCGCCTGCAGGACCTCGCCAGTGGCGCCGAACTGGCGCGCTTTGGCGTGGCCCAGCGCCTGCGTTTCAAGGACCAGCTGGTCACCCTGCCCAATACGCCGGCGGTGTCCGAGCGTTTGAGCGACATTTTGGTGGGTGCGGCAGTCAACTGGGACCCGCGGTGGTCCTTTGACACGACCGTACAATTCAACCCCAAGACGCGGCAGTCGGTGCGGGCCACGCTGGGCGGACGTTACAGTCCCGGCAACTATCGGGTCATCAGCGCCGCTTACCGCTTCCAGCGCGACGCCAGTGAGCAACTCGACATCGGGTGGCAGTGGCCGATCAACGACTTGTGGGGTGACCGGGGCCAGGAACTGGGCGCCGGGCGTGGGCAGGGCGAGGGCCGTTGGTACAGCGTCGGACGGCTCAACTACAGCCTGGCCGAACGCAAGCTGGTCGATTCGGTGATTGGCTTTGAGTACGATGCGGGCTGTTGGTTGGGCCGCCTGGTGTTCGAGCGCTTGCAGACCAGTACCTCGTCGGCCAACCAGCGTGTCATGTTCCAGCTTGAGTTTGTCGGATTCTCCCGCCTGGGGGCCAACCCCCTGAAGACATTGAAAGAAAATATTCCGCGTTACCAATTCCTGCGGGACCCCGTCGAGAGCCCCAGCCGTTTCAGCAATTACGATTGATTTCCAACATGACCTATCGCGTTTTGGCCCTGACCGTGGCCGCCCTCTCCGCCCTGCTGGTTCCGAGCACCCAGGCGCAAGGCCTGCGCCAGACGCCATCCCGAACCGTCGCGCCGATCACCGTGCCGCAGACGGAGCAGAGACCGGCGGACTTCATTGTCGCGGTGGTCAACTCCGATCCGATCACCAACAACGAGGTGCATGTCCGGGCTATGCGCCTGCGCGCCCAGATGGAGCAGGGAGCCAATGCGCCAGACCTGGGCGAGCTCAAGCGCCAGGTGCTGGAGCGTTTGATCGACGAAAGGGCGCAACTCCAGCAGGCGATCGATACCGGCATCAAGGTCGATGACTCGTCAGTGGACCAGGCCGAACAAACTGTGGCGCAGCAAAACCAGCTCAGTGTGGCCGACCTGCGCCGCCAACTGGTGGGCAGCGGGATGAATGTGGCCCAGTTTCGCCGCGAGCTGCGCGATCAGCTCTATCTGACCCGCCTGCGCGAGCGTGAGGTCGATGCGCGGGTTCGCATATCCGATCTTGAGATCGACCAGTACATTACCGAGCGACAAAACGACAAGGACCCCGCTGCGCAGCAATTCAATCTGGCGCAAGTGCTGGTCAAGATTGCGGATGGCGCCAGCGCCGATCAAGTGGCTGCGGCGCAGACCAAGGCTGAGCGCGTGTTGAGCCGGGCGCGTGCCGGCGAGGACTTCGCGATGCTGGCACGTGAGCTGTCGGATTCACCCGATCGCGTCAGCGGTGGTCAGTTTGGTTTGCGCCCGGCTGACCGGTATCCGCCCCTGTTTGTCGAGGCCACCCAAGGCTTGCCCGTGGGGGGCATCTCCGGCGTCGTGCGTTCGGGCGCCGGGTTTCACGTGCTCAAAGTGCTCGAGCGGCGCGTGGTGGGCATGCCCGCCACCACCATCACCCAAACCCAGGCGCGCCACATCCTGCTGCTGGTGACGCCCAAGTTCAGCGAAAAGGATGCACGGGCCAAGCTCAATGACCTCCGCTCGCGCATCATGGCCGGCAAGGCAGACTTTGCGACACTGGCGCGCGAGCACTCTCAGGACGGCAGCGGTCCCCAGGGGGGCGACCTGGGCTGGGCCAATCCGGGACAGTTCGTGCCAGAGTTTGAAGAAGTCATGAACCGCCTTGGCGTGGCCGAGATCAGCGAGCCCTTTGCCTCCCGTTTTGGAGTGCACATTATTCAGTTGACCGAGCGGCGCAATACTTCCCTGACCGAACGCGAGCAGCGCGAGTTGGTGCGCGGCATGCTGCGCGAGAAGAAGATCGACGAGACCTATGTCACCTGGGCACAGGATGTGCGCGGCAAAGCGTATGTCGATCGGCGTGAACCCCCGCAGTGAGGGTGCGCAGCACGGGCACGGTTGGTGTCCGAGTGGCGACCCCCAGCTGCAGCGGCCCTGTCGGGGCTTGATGTGAAGCACATTGCCCGCAAGCGTTTTGGTCAACACTTCCTGACCGACGGCGCAATCATTGATGCGATCGTCTCGGCCATCGCCCCACGTCCCGGCCAGTTGATGGTGGAGATCGGCCCCGGCTTGTCGGCTCTAACACAGCCGCTGGTCGAGCGTCTTGGGCACCTGACGGTGATCGAGCTGGACCGCGACTTGGCGCAGCGCCTGCGCGCCAACACCCAGCTCACGGTGATTGAGTCCGATGTGCTCAAGGTCGATTTTGCGCAGTTGATGCCGGTGCAGGACGCCAGTCAAGTTGGCGCCAACCCGGCCGCTCGCTTGCGCGTGGTCGGCAATCTACCCTACAACATCTCGACGCCGATCCTGTTCCATCTGCTGGACTGTGTGCACCTGATCGAGGACCAGCACTTCATGCTGCAGAAGGAAGTCATCGACCGCATGGTGGCCAGGCCTGCGACCTCAGACTATGGCCGCCTGAGCGTCATGTTGCAGTACCGCTATGCCATGGAGAACGTGCTGTTTGTGCCGCCCGAGAGTTTCAGCCCCGCGCCACGCGTCGACAGCGCGGTGGTCCGCATGGTGCCGCGCGAACCGGCGCTGCCGATAGATGTCGCGTTGTTGAGTGAAATCGTGCAGGTGGCGTTCAGCCAGCGGCGCAAGTTGATGCGCCACACCCTGGGGCAGTGGTTGTCGCAGCGCGCCTATGGCGGGACGTTTGACGTGCAGCGCAGAGCCGAGGAAGTGCCGGTGGCGCAGTATGTGGCGCTGGCTGCGGAGCTTGAGCCGCAGGGCTGACCCGCTGCTACGGTGAGGGGATGGCACCGAGCTCGTCGCTCGCCATCGCCGTCGCTGGCGCGCGGCGTGGCAGGCGCAGCGTGAACACCGCGCCTTCGCCAAGTTGACTGGTGACCGCGACCTGGCCCCCCAACAGCCCGGTAACGATGTTGTGCACAATGTGCAAGCCCAGGCCCGAGCCGCCCTGACCGAGCCGGGTGGTGAAGAAGGGGTCGAAAATGTGCCGAAGATTCTCCGCGCCGATCCCCTTGCCATGGTCATTCACGCTGATCTCAATATGGTCCGCGTCCAGTGCGCATGCCACGATTTCGATGCGCCCTTTGTGACCGGCGCCGAAGCCGTGGATGATGGCGTTGTTGATCAGGTTGGTCAGGACCTGCCCCAGCGGGCCTGGGTAGCTGTCCAGCCACAATTCGTCTTCGAGCTTGGTGCTCACGTCGCAGCCCGAAGTGCGAATGGTGGGGTTGAGGGTGAGCACGATCTCGGAGACGATCTGCTGCACGTTGAACTGACGCCGTTGTGAGCTGGTCTGATCCACCGCCACCTGCTTGAAACTGCTGATCAGCGTACCCGCACGTGTCAGGTTGCGAATCAGGATTTCGGCCGCCTGGCCGGTGTCGCTGACAAACTGCTCCAGTTCGGCGCGCTTGATCCGTTGGCTCATCACACTTGAGAAAACTTTGACATGGTGCTCCATCGTCGTGGCCACAGTCAGACCGTTGCCGATGGGGGTGTTGAGTTCGTGTGCCACGCCGGCCACCAATGCGCCGAGTGCGGCGAGCTTTTCAGCATGCACCAGTTGGTCCTTGGCGCGGTGTAGCGTGGCCAGCGTGGCGGACAGGTCTGCGTTGGCCTGTTGTAGCTGCTGCGTGCGCTCACCCACGCGCTGCTCAAGTCGCAGGTTCAGCTCCTGGATTTCTTCCTGAATGCGTCGTTGCTCAGTGACGTCGGCTTGCGCCATGATCAGCAACGATGCACCGCCGACTTCGATGCGTCGGCCTGTGATGTGACACATCAGCCGTTGACCATCGCGTCGAACCATCCAGGCGTCCATGCCCAGGATTTCTCCGCTGGTTTCGACTTCGGCGAGCGCCCGCTGGCGCGCGGCGGCAGACTCCCAGATGCCGAGTTGCCCGCCATGCAGGCCCACGCAGTCGGCCGCCGAGTAGCCGAATTGGCGTTCCCAGGTTTCGTTGACCGTGACCACTGCGTAGGTCCGCGAAACGTCAGAGACCACCAGCGCGGTCGGTGATGCGTTGAAGAAGGCCATCAGTTTGGTTTCACTGTCGCGCAGCGCTTTCTCGGCCAGCCGAGCTTGCGTGACGTCGCGCAGCAGGGCAATCATGTAGCGCTCCCCGCGCGCCTCGAACACCGAACAGTTGACCAAGGCCTGGCGTACGGTGCCGCCTCGGGTGACCACTTCGATCGGGAATTCGTGTGCCACGTTGTTGACCTGGAGCAGGGCGCTGAGGACCTGGCGTTGAGCGGGGTCGCGCCAGATGCCCAGTTCCAGTGCGGTACGTCCGATCACCTCTTCCCGGCGATAGCCCATGATGTGCTCGAAGGCCTCGTTGACTTCCATGTAGTGGCCATCGCGCAGCCGCGAAATCGACATTGAGTCCGGCGTCAGCCGGAATGCGGCGATGAATTGCTGATTGATCGCGTGTTCCTGGGTGATGTCCCGGGTGATCCAGACGGCATGGTCGGGCGTATCGCCCTCCAGCGTAATCAGGGTTGCGTTGACAATGCAGTCCCGGATCTCGCCGTTGCGTCGCCTGAACTGGACCGCGTGATCGCGAATGCGACCCTCGCTCTTCAAGGTGGCCCCGACCAGGTTGCGCTGCGCAGGGTCGACCCAGGCGTCGGCGCGCGCGATTTGCCCGATGACCTCGACACGCGCATAGCCTGACAGGCGTTCGTAGCCTTCGTTGACTTCGACATACGCAGCGTTGTCCAGGCGCACGATCACGATCGAGTCGCTGCTGGCATGGAACACCTGCCGGAACCGGTCGTCTTGCTGCCCACCCGCGTGCCGGTCGCGTTGAAGGCGCTCGAGGGATGGCTGGCGTAGACCGCCGAGGTATCGTCGGATGCGCGACAACGGGCTCATGGGCGGTCGGTGCCTTGATGAAGGTCAGGCAAGCATTATGCGGTCACGCCAAAAAAGAAAAAGGCCCATCGCCTGGACGAGGGGCCTTGTCGGGCAAGTTGGGTGAGCCTGGCGATCAGGCAGCGGTCAACCAGTACCCGGCGTTGAAGGGGCTGCTCATGCGCAGCGCCAGGGGCGACACGTCCAACAACTTGTCGGTGGGCATCTTCTCGCCGGTCTCGGTGGTCAGTTCAATTCCTGACATGGCGGTAGTGTTGCCGATGTCGCTCTTTGCCTCGTTCGCCCGTTCTGCTTGGCTGGTGTGTGCAGAACGGGCTACAGAAAAGAATAGAAGCACCGAAACGGTATCTTTCGATCCGCCCAGTAGTCGGCAGCGTCCCGGAAGATATCAAGCAGTTGCTCGCGCGCCTCCTTGTCAAACTTGGCATTGGCCGGGATGTGTTCCAGCACGGCGACGAAGCCAGGCTGCGGTCCCGATTTGTGCAGCGGGTCGGTAATGCTGTCGTACAAGGCGTCAAAGTTCTTGCCGCCCTGCGTTGGCAGCATGAACTGCTGGCCGATCAGGTCGAGCACGTCCTGCTTGGTCTGCGCATTGGCCAAATTGGCGTACAGAAAGTGTTGACCCAGGCTTTGGGCAGCGTCCTGCAGCTCCTGCACCCGGAAGGCGCGGATCGACTGGACGATATTGGTTCTAACGGTTCGAAGTGGCATATCCATTCCCGCTTCTCTTTCCATAGTGATGCAAAAAATTCAGGGCAAAATCTTGCGGAAGCTCGCATAGTGATCTGCCGTGTAGTAACAGGTGTCTGGCGTCTGGGGTACACCGCCACAGACGATGCGCCGCTGACCGCGGTTGCGCGACCCCGGCGTTTTGACGGTGTATTCCCGGTAATAACCTCGTCTGTGGTTGGGTAGCAAGCGTTCCCGATTGCCAAACACCACACCATCTTTTTCAAATTCGAACGGACCGCCCCGAAGAATCAGGGCGTAGGTCTGTTGTCCTTGCACTGGCAAATTGGCCAATGCCACCGACGCGCCGCCTGACTCTTTGGCATGCACCAGACTGAGGGCCGACGCGGCTGCAATCAATAAGCCGGTAAGCACTAACTTCAGGCCTGTGGCCTTGAACCCCTGCGTGCACAACATGACAATCATTTCCTAAAACACTCCGGGTTAACCCGGAAATTTCAAGAGGGGTAGTGTCGCGTATTTGGACAGAAAACGCAAGGGCTTGCCCAAAATTTAGGCAATCGAGATGTGATACCCGCGTTCTAAAGTAAGCACTTGCTTGTGCGCATGCCCCTACCTCGTGGCGTTGGCGTCCGCCACGGTCAACGCCGTCATGTTGACAATGCGCCGGACGGTTGTGCTGGCTGTAAGGATATGCACCGGTTTCGCTGCACCCAACAGCACCGGGCCAATGGCAATGTTGCCACCTGCCGCCGTTTTCAGCAGGTTGTAGGCGATGTTGGCGGCGTCGATATTGGGCAGCACCAGCAGATTTGCGTCGCCTGCCAGGGTGCTGCGCGGCATCAAGGCGGCGCGCGCCTCGCCATCGAGCGCAACATCGCCATGCATCTCGCCATCCACTTCCAGCCATGGCGCTTGGCTGCGCAGCAGGTCCAGCGCCTGACGCATCTTGACCGCGCTGGGCTGGTTGCTGCTGCCAAAGTTCGAGTGTGACAACAGGGCCGCCTTGGGGCGAATACCGAAGCGCATCATCTCCTCAGCCGCCATGACCGTGATTTCGGCCAGTTCGGCCGCTGTCGGGTCGTAGTTCACATGGGTGTCGACCAAGAATACTTGGCGGTTGGGCAGCATCAGACCGTTCATGCAGGCAAACGTGCACACGCCGGGGCGTTTGCCAATCACCTGGTCGATGTATTGCAGGTGCAGGGCCGTGCTGCCCCAGGTGCCGCAGATCATGCCGTCCACATCACCGTTGTGCAGCAGCATGGCGCTGATCAGGGTCAGGCGACGGCGCATCTCGATCTTGGCGACCTGGGCTGTCATGCCCTTGCGCTCGGTCATGTGGTGGTAGGTTTGCCAGAATTGCCGGTAGCGGTGGTCTTGCTCGACGTTGACCACGTCGTAGTCGAGTTCTTCCTTCAGGCGCAGGCCGAACTTCTCGATGCGCTGCGCGATCACGGTTGGGCGCCCGATCAGCGTTGGCCGAGCCAAGCCCTCGTCGACCACGATCTGCGCCGCGCGCAGGACGCGCTCTTCTTCGCCCTCGGCGTAGGCCACACGTTTCTTGAGCGCCTTCTTGGCCGCCGTGAAGATCGGCTTCATGGTGGTGCCGGAGGCGTAGACGAAGGTTTGCAGTTTGTCGCGATAGGCCTGCAAATCAGCAATGGGGCGCAGCGCCACGCCGCTGTCGGCAGCCGCCTTGGCTACCGCCGGGGCGATCTTCATCATCAGGCGCGGGTCAAACGGCTTGGGGATCAGGTACTCGGGGCCAAAAGCCAGTTGTTCGCCCGAGTAGGCCGCTGCCACCACCTCGCTTTGCTCGGCTTGCGCCAGCTCGGCAATGGCGTGCACCGCCGCGATTTCCATCTCCAGCGTGATGGTGGAGGCGCCCGCGTCGAGTGCGCCACGGAAGATATACGGGAAGCACAGCACGTTGTTGACCTGGTTCGGGTAGTCCGAACGTCCGGTGGCCATCACCGCGTCGTCGCGCACGGCTTTGACTTCTTCGGGCAGGATTTCGGGGGTCGGGTTGGCCAAGGCGAATATCAGCGGTTTGGCCGCCATCTTCTTCACCATATCGGCCTTGAGTACGCCACCGGCCGACAGACCGAGGAACACGTCGGCGCCTTCAATGATTTCACCCAATGTGCGGGCCGAGGTCTTCTGGGCAAACACGATCTTGTCTTCGTCCATCAGCTCGGTACGGCCCTCGTACACGACGCCCGCCAGATCGGTGACGAAGATGTTTTCACGCGGAATGCCCAGCTTGACCAGCAGACCCAGGCAGGCCAAGGCCGCGGCGCCGGCGCCAGACGTCACCAGCTTGATCTTCTTGGGGTCCTTGCCCACGACCTTCAGACCGTTGAGCATGGCCGCGCCGACCACGATGGCGGTGCCGTGCTGGTCGTCGTGGAACACCGGAATGTTCATGCGTTCGCGCAGCTTGCGTTCGACGTAGAAGCAGTCCGGCGCCTTGATGTCTTCCAGGTTGATGCCGCCAAAAGTCGGCTCCAGCGCGGCGATGATGTCCACCAGCTTGTCGAGGTCGTGTTTCTCGTTGATCTCGATGTCAAACACGTCGATGCCGGCGAACTTCTTGAACAGAACGCCCTTGCCTTCCATCACCGGTTTGGCCGCCAGCGGACCGATGTCGCCCAGGCCCAGCACGGCGGTGCCGTTGGTGATCACCGCCACCAGATTGCCGCGGCTGGTGTATTTGAAGGCGTTGTTGGGATCCTTGACGATCTCCTCGCAAGGAGCCGCCACCCCAGGCGAATAAGCCAGTGCCAGGTCGTGCTGGTTGACCAGTTGCTTGGTGGCGGCGATGGCGATTTTGCCGGGGGTGGGAAACTCGTGGTACTCCAGCGCGGCACGGCGCAACTCGGCACGTTTTTCGTCATTCTTGGGGCTTGCTTCGGGCATTGTTGTCTCCTGCTGCGATCAGTATGGTCGAAGGACCAGCCCGCCAGCATTGTTGGGGACTCGAATTGTAGACGTAGACAGGGGAAAACCCTAGTACGTGGATGTGCGTATGGGTATGGGATTGAGCGCGCCAAAAAGCCCCCGACGACTTGCCGCGCCGATCATGCCCAGGGCTGCGAGCCACCAGCGCCGGTCAGTCTGCCAGCAGTTTGGCTTGTTCGGCGCGCCGTGCGGTTTGACGGCCGGCCAGCACAAAGCCCAAAGGGCGGTCATCCTCGTCGCGAAACTGCCACACGCCTGGCTCGACGCGCTGCCATGCGCCCACCGCGCCGGGTACGGGCGCCGCCACCACGATTGGCAAGATGGGGGTCTTGATGGTGACCGGCATCACCGGGAAGGCCACCTCAGTGCGCGAGCCGCTTAGCGTGTGTGCAAGCGCCTTGGCCGCGCTCATGATGGGCATCACATAAGGCAGCGTGCGGCCACCCGCACTGGCGTACTGCGCGCCGTCCCCCAACGCAAAGATGTTCGGGGCACTGGTTTGCAGCAGTGGGTCGACCAGGATACCGCGCTCGCAGGCCAGTCCGGCGGCCTGTGCCAAGGCCGTGTCCGCTCGCAAGCCGATGGCACTCAGCACCACGTCAGCAAGCATGGTCTCGCCATTTGATAGCTCCACCTGCAGCGCAGCCTGGCTGGTATCGGAGCCAACGCAGGGCGATCGGTTAACAGCCTTGACGGTGGTGCCAAAGTGCCAGCCGACGCCAAGCTTGGCCAGTGCCGCGCCCAGTTCTTCGCTGGCCTCCTGGGGCAGCAACGTAGCCATGGGTCTGGCAGCGGGATCCACCACACTCACCTGCAAGCCGGATGCGGTCAGGTCATTGGCAAACTCGCAGCCGATCAGACCGGCGCCCATGATCAGCACCTGCTTTGCGCGGCTCACCGTCGAGTCTGGGCCACTCCGGTCTGGACCAATGCATGGATCGGTCAGACTGGCGTGGAAGATGGCGAAGTCATCCAGCGAGTTGACCGATAACACCTGCTCGGCGGCGTTGCCGGACAACGGAACGCGTACGGCCTGCGCGCCCGTGGCCAACACCAACTGACGGTACTCAAAGCTGCCACCAGAGGTCGCAATGGTTTGCGCTACCGGGTCGATCGACACCACCTGTGTCTGGGCATGCAGTGTCACCTTGTGGTTGGCCGCCATCGTGGCCGCCGGGGTGGTGATGAGTTGCGCCAGCGCGCGCTTCTGCGCAAACGCGTTGGAAAGCGATGGTTTGGCGTAGAAGTCACCACTGTCGGCCGTGATCAGAAGCACCGGCGTGGTGGCGTCGAGCTTGCGGAACTCGCGCACCGTGGACCAGCCCGCCAGACCGGCACCAATGATGACGAGCGGGTGGCCTTCGCCCGCTGACGCAATCGTTCTGGCGGTGTTCATGCCCGCCCCCACGGCGCCGTGCGCCTGCCCCCCGAGGGGGTGCGAGCTTGCTTGGGGCGGCCCGGCGCGGCGCTCATGGTCAGACCTCTACCGCTTCGAAGTCGGCCTTGGCCACGCCGCAGTCCGGGCAAGCCCAGGTTTCGGGCACGTCGGCCCACTTGGTGCCTGGCGCGATGCCGTCCTCGGGGCGGCCAGCAGCCTCGTCATAGATGAAGCCGCAAACAATGCAAAGGTAGGTTTTCATAGTGGTGTTCCTGGAAAGTGAGTGTTCAAAATTCGGCTGGCCTCAGGCCTTGACCTTGGCCAATTGGGCTTTGTAGTGGTTGGCGTGGCGCTCTTCGACCTTGGCCAGGGCGGCAAAGCGTTTCTGGGCTTTGTCCAGCGTGGCTCTGAACTGCGCGGCGTGCACCTTGCTCTCCTCGATTTGCTCGTCCATCTCAGCGACGGCAGCGGCTTGGCCTTCGGCCTCCGCAGTTTTGCGAAAGCCGGGGTACATCTCGGTGTACTCGTAGGTTTCACCGTCGATGGCGATCTGCAATGCCTTGGCCGGCGTCATGCTGGCCTTGGGGTAGAGCAGATCGAGGTGGCCAAAAGCGTGCATCACTTCCTGGTCGGCGGTCTCTTCAAAGATGCGCGCCGTGTCCTCGTCACCCATCTCGCGGGCCAGTTTGGCGAAGTAGCGGTACTTGATATGGGCCATGGATTCGCCGGCAAAGGCGGACTCCAGGTTGGCCATGGTTTTGATTTCGGGGCGGTGCGTTGCGGTCATGGTTAGCTCCAGTCGGTTAAATGTGTTGCCGGTAGAGGTTTGCTATCGGCATGGGATGAATAGTAGTAATTCATGATCCATAACGCCAATTGACTTTTACTAATCGATTGATAGTGTCTATTTTCGGCGTCTTGGAGCGATTGCGCGGCAACCGTTGTGGTGCGCCGCTTGGACCGCCTTTGTGTGCGCAATTGCTCGCCAAAAATCGGAGGGCCGCGAGTATCATCCGATTTCGTTTGCAATTAACAGGAGCAGCACATGGGACTGATGGACTTCATCAAGAAACAGTTTATTGACATCATTCAATGGACCGAGAGTTCCGACGGCACGCTGGCCTGGCGCTTCCCCATGGCGGACATGGAGATCCAGTACGGCGCCTCGCTGACGGTGCGCGAGTCGCAGATGGCGGTGTTCGTCAACGAAGGCAAGATTGCCGACGTGTTTGGACCCGGCACGCACAAGCTCACCACCCAGACCATCCCGGTCCTCACCTACCTGAAGAACTGGGACAAACTGTTTGAGTCCCCGTTCAAGAGCGACGTGTATTTTTTCAGCACGCGCCAGCAGGTCGACCAGAAGTGGGGCACGCCTCAACCCATCACGATTCGCGACAAGGACTTTGGCGCCGTGCGCCTGCGCGCCTTTGGCAACTACAGCTTCCGGGTGGCCGACCCCAAGCTGTTCCATACCGAGATCTCGGGCACCCGTGACAGTTATGGCGTGGGCGACCTCGATGGCCAGTTGCGCGGCCTGGTGTTGCAGAACATCAGCAACGCCATTGCCTCCAGTGGCATCCCGTTCCTGGATCTGGCGTCCAACCAACTGGTGTTTGCGAAGGCGTTGACCGAGCAATTGGCGCCGGAGTTTGCCAAGATCGGCTTGAAGCTTGAAGGCATGACGGTACAAAACGTCTCGCTGCCCGAAGAGCTGCAAAAAATCATGGACCAAAAGATTGGCATGGGCATGGTTGGCAACGACATGGGCAAGTTCATGCAGTACCAGACTGCGCAGGCGATCCCGAAGTTTGCCGAAGGCGGCGGTGATGGCGGCGGCATTGCCGGCAGCGCCATGGGGCTTGGTGCCGGGGTGGCACTGGGCCAGGTGATGGCGCAGAACCTGGCGGCCGGCCTGCAGGGCGGAGTCAACCAGGCCGCCCAGGCAGCCCCAGTGGCAGCCCCGGCGGCCACCGTCAAACCCGACGACGTGATGGCCACTCTGGAGAAGCTCGGCGAACTCAAGACCAAGGGCATCCTGACGCAGGAAGAGTTCGACCTCAAGAAGGCAGAGTTGCTCAAGAAGCTGGTCTGACGGTCAGCTCTATCACTAACGTGAGCAAGATCGGCTGACCTTGGCGACCGATAACCCTCAGCGCGCCTACCGGGCACCGTGCCCCGGTTGTGGTGCGCCGGTTGAATTTCGCAGCGCGCAGTCCACGCACGCGGTGTGCGGCTTTTGCCAGAGCACGGTGGTGCGAAGTGGCGAGAAGCTGGCGCGCGTGGGCAAAATGGCCGAGCTGTTTGACGACCACAGCCCGCTGCAGTTGATGGCCAGCGGCACGTGGAACAAGAAGTCCTTCACGCTGATTGGTCGCCTTCAATACAAGTATGGCGAGGGAACCTGGACCGAGTGGGTCGCGATCCTGCCCGATGGCAGCAACGCCTATCTGAGCGAAGACAACGGCGCCTATGTGTTCACCGTGCCGCAGGCGATCCAGCGCACCATGCCGGACGCCTCGGCGTTCAAGGTTGGTGCCACCACGACGCTTAACGGCAAGTCCTTTAGCGTCGCCTCCAATGCGACGGTCTCGTTGCTTTCGGCGCAAGGGGAGTTGCCGCATTTGCCGGCGCTGGGCACGCCGTTCTCGATGGTCGAGTTGCGCAGTGCCGAGGGCGAGGTGCTCAGCATCGACTACGGCACCCAGCCTCCCCAACTGGCGATGGGGCGCTCGGTCCAGCTCGAAGACCTGAAGCTGTCCGGCCTGAAGGACGAGTCCGCCAAAGACGAGAAGGGGCGCCAGTTTGCCTGCCCGAATTGCGGCGCCCAGGTCGAGATCACGCTGGCGCAGAGCAAGAGCATCACTTGCCGTTCTTGCAGCAGCCTGATCGACCTGTCGCAAGGCATTGGCGGCGAGCTCAAGCACGCGATTCAGGATGAGCCGGTTCAGCCCATGATCCCCTTGGGCACGATCGGCCAGCTGCAGGGCACCAATTGGCAGGTGGTGGGTTTCCAGCATCGCATGGGTACCGAGCCGAGCGACCCCGACGAGCACTTTGGCTGGGACGAGTACCTGCTGTTCAACCAGAAGCGCGGCTTCATTTTTCTGGTGGACTCAACCGAGGGTTGGAGCGTGGTCAAGCCGACCACCGGCGCACCGGTGATGGCGTCCAACGGCCAAAGCGCCACCTACCTGGGCACCAAGTACCAGCTCAAGGAAACCTACAACGCCGAAACTAACTACGTAGCGGGCGAGTTCTATTGGCAGGTCACGCGCGGGCAGAAGACGTCCAACCGGGATTTCGTGGGTGGTAACAACATGTTGTCTCTGGAGCAGACGCCCACCGAAGTCACCTGGTCCAGTGGCGCCAAGATCGCCAGCGACGAGGTGGCCAAGGCCTTCAAGCTGGAGGGAAAAAAGGACTTGCTCAAACGCAGTGATGCCAAGACGATTTCCGGGGTGGGCTGCGTCACCATCGTTGTGATCTTGGTGGTTATCCTGTTGTTTCTGGGCTTGATCAGTCGTTGCTCCAGTTGCGATCCGAAGGTCGAGAATTGCTCGTCCTCCAGCAGTTCTCGCAGTTCGGGGGGATCATTCGGAGGGTCCTCCGGCGGTGGGGGGCATAAGTGAGCGTCGGACCGATTGCGGTGCAACGCACGGTCGCAGTCGCGACCTTAAGTAAGGTGCTTTTTTCGTAAGGAGATTTCCATGGAATGGATCAAACCGGGTGCCCTGATCGGCTCCGCGCTCTACGCCCTGATCGGTGTGGGCATTTTTGGGCTGTGTTTTTGGGTTGTCGACAAATTGACACCGTACGACCTGTGGGTCGAAATCGTCGAACGGCAGAACAAGGCCCTTGGACTGGTCGTGGCAGCCATCTCGCTGGGCATTTGTATCATCGTTGCGGCGGCCATCCACTGAGCTTGCGTGGCGCGTGCGACCTGCCCCCGGCGCTGGGGCACGGTTCCCTATTCGCGACCGCCGGTGCGGGACCGCGACCCTACTGAAAGCGACTTGTGAAGGAGGACAATCTCCCCGACGCCCCGACGCCCCCCGCCGTTGAAGTGGCCCTGTTGGCCAGTGTCTTCGTGGTGGCCGCCTGCGGCCTGGTGTACGAACTGGCGGCCGGCGCGCTGGCGTCCTACCTGCTCGGCGACTCCGTCCTGCAGTTCTCCACCGTCATTGGCAGCTACTTGTTTGCCATGGGGCTGGGGTCCTACCTGTCGCGCTTCTTCGAGCGGCAACTGCCGGCGCACTTCCTGCGGATAGAACTGTTGGTGGCGCTGGCCGGCGGTGCCTTGCCGGCACTGCTGTTCGTCGCCAACGCCTACTTGCCGGGTTCGTTTCGTTTCCTGCTCTACGGCCTGGTCTTGCTGGTCGGCACCCTGGTGGGCCTGGAGATCCCCCTGGTCATGCGCATTCTCAAGCGCAACGTGGCCTTGAAAGACCTGGTGTCGCAGGTGCTGACCTTCGACTACCTGGGCGCGCTGGCGGTGTCCGTGGCCTTTCCGCTGGTGTTGGTGCCGCACCTGGGGCTGATTCGCACCGGCCTGTTGTTTGGCCTGATGAATGCCCTGGTGGCGTTGTGGGCGCTGTGGCTGTTTCGCCATGAGTTGCGCCAGTTGAGGTCGCACGCCGTGGCGGCCTTTGGCACGCTCGCCGTGCTGGCGGCCGGCTTTGTCGGAGCCGACCACATTACCACCTGGGCCGAAGACAAGTTCTACCAGGATCGCGTGGTGTTCACGGCCACCAGTCCCTACCAGCGCATCGTCGTGACCTATGGCGCGGGTGAGGCCAAGGCGGGTTACCGCTTGTTTCTCAACGGCAACCTGCAGTTTTCGCAGCGCGACGAATACCGTTACCACGAAGCGCTGGTGCACCCGGTCATGTCGGCCTACTCGGCCACCGGCGCCAGCCCGAAGCGAGTCGCCATCCTGGGCGGAGGGGATGGCATGGCGGTGCGTGAAGTGCTCAAGTACCCCGGAGTCGAGAGCATCACCCTGGTTGAACTCGACCCGGCCATGACCAGGCTCTTCTCTGAGCATCCGGCGCTGGCGCCACTCAACGGCGGTTCCCTGAAGTCACCCAAGGTGAAAGTCGTCAACACTGACGCGTTCCAGTGGCTGGAAACCACCCGTGAGACCTTTGATGTGGTCATCGTCGACTTTCCGGACCCGACCAACTTCTCGATCGGTAAGCTCTACACCAACTCGTTCTATGCCCTGCTCGACCAGCGACTGTCGGCCAGTGGCTATGCCGTGATCCAGACCACCTCGCCGCTGGTGGCGCGCAAGAGCTTCTGGACCGTGGTGAGCACCATTGAATCGGTCGGCTTGAGCGCCACGCCCTACCACGCGCACGTGCCGAGCTTTGGCGAATGGGGCTTTGTGGTGGCCAGTCGGCGGCCCTACCGTCTACCCACTACCTTGCCCAGCGGCATGCGCTTTCTCACCGCTGCGGGTTTGCCCTTGCTGTTTGACTTTCCGTTGGACATGGCGCGTGTGCCGACCGAGGTCAACCGTCTGTCCAACCAGGTGCTGGTAACGACCTACGAGCAGGAATGGGGCAAGGTGCCGCATTGATCACGCGGCGTCACTTTGTCGGCGCGACAACACTGCCGCTGTTTGGCTGCCAAGCGTCACGGCCGATTGAAGGTGGCTTTGTGGGTGCCAACCCTCAGCGCGGGCACTTGCTGCGCGAGCCACAGGTCGCTACCCAGCCAAGCGCCTACCACCAGACCAGAGTGCTGATTGTGGGCGGGGGCGTGGCCGGTTTGGCCGCCGCGCGGGGGCTGCGGCTGCAAGGCATGCAGGACTTTGCCCTGTTGGAACTGGAGGACACCGCCGGGGGCAACAGCCGTGCGGGCAGCGTGGCGGGCATCGCGTGTCCGCTGGGCGCGCACTACCTGCCGGTGCCCAGCGATGACGCGCCCGAAGTGCAGGATCTGCTGGAAGAACTAGGACTGCGCCGGCGAGTCGCCGGCCGCTGGAGCTATGACGAACGTCACCTCTGCCACGCCCCGCAGGAGCGCTTGTTCTTTGAAGGTGCCTGGCAGGAGGGGCTGCTGCCGGTGCACGGCGTGGGTGCGCAAACCCTGGCGCAATACCGCAAGTTCGCGCTGCTGGTGGAGCAGGCGCGGGCCAGCGCCAAGTGGACCATTCCGGTATCAAAATCACCCGAAAGTGCCGTTCACAGGGCATTGAATGCTATTACTTTCATAGCTTATCTGGAGCAGCATGGCCTGAGCGATCCGCACTTGCGCTGGTATCTGGACTACTGCTGCCGTGACGACTACGGGGCTGGCTTGAGTGTGGTGTCGGCCTGGGCCGGCATCCATTACTTTGCCAGCCGCCATGGCTTCACGGCGCCCGGCGTCGAGGCAAGCGATCACGAGGGCCTCTTGACCTGGCCCGAGGGCAATGGCTGGTTGACGCAGCGCCTGGCCGCACCGCTAGGAGAGCGCCTGCGCACGCAGCGGGTGGTGGTTCGGATTGAGTCGGTCAAACACGGCGTCGAGGTAGACGCGCTCGATGTCCAGAGCGGGCGCATCGAGCGCTGGCAGGCATCGCGTTGCATTGTTGCGTTACCGATCTTTGTGGCGGCCCGCGTGGTGCACGGGGCGCCTGAGGCCCTGCGCCAGCGGGCAAGCCATATTCGCTACGCGCCCTGGCTGGTGGCCAACCTGCACATCGACACCGCCCTGCACGACCGGCCCGGACCGGCCCCCAGTTGGGACAACGTGATCCATGGCACGGCGGGTTTGGGTTACGTGGATGCCCAGCATCAGAGCCTCAGGCCGGTCCCTGGTGCCACCGTGTTGACTTGCTACCGTGCGCTGGGCGACCTGCGCGAAGGTCGGCGCTACTTGCAAGAACGAACGTGGGCACAGTGGCGCGACGAGATCCTGGCCGAGCTGTCTGGCGCCCACCCCGACTTGCCGGGCAAGACGACACGCATCGATATCACGCGGTACGGGCACGCCATGGCCATTCCAATCCCCGTGGTGGCGCGCGAGCCGCAACCGGCCAGTCAACCGGCCCGCATGACCGGTGCCCGGTCGCGCGCAGCCCAAGGGCCCTTGGCGCTGCAGTTCGATAGATTGAGTTTTGCGCACAGCGACTGGGCAGGTTATTCGGTATTTGAGGAAGCGTTCACGCTGGGCCACCTGGCCGGTAGCCAGAGCCTCTGATGCCTTGGGCGCAAGGGCGATTGCAGTCCCAAGGACTACGGACTTACCCTAGGTCGCGAGGCATACGTTTTGACCGTTCAGACAAATCCTCTGATCCAGATCAATGATCTGGGTAAACAAGCGTAACTCCCGTTGTGGCCACTACCTGTAGTGGTTTAGCATCCATTCCCGCACTACCTATGGTGTACCAGGGGACAGAAGATGAGTTTTGCGATTACCAGTGCCTTCACCCATATCATCAAGCGCGACGGCGGCATCAAGCCGTTTGACGCCACCAAAATTGCCGACGCGCTGAACCGCGCAGCGCAGGTCACCGCTGAGTTCGATCACGCCGAGGCCAGGCGTCTTACGCAGTACCTGGTGGTGCCTAAAATCAGGGTGCAGGGCCATGTGACGCCGCACATCGAGCAGATTCAGGACGCGGTCGAAGCCGCTCTGTTTGACGCCGGTTACCCCAAGACCCTGCGCGCCTACATCGTCTACCGCGAGCAGCACAAGAAGCTGCGCAGCGACCGCAAGACGCTGGTCGACGTTGAGTCCAGCATGAACGAGTACCTGCAGCAGCTCGATTGGCGCGTCAATGCCAATGCCAACCAAGGCTATTCGCTGGGCGGCCTGATCCTCAATGTCTCGGGCAAGGTGATTGCCAATTACTGGCTCAACCACGTGTACCCGCCCGAGGTGGGCGCGGCGCACCGCAGCGCGGCCATCCACATCCACGACCTGGACATGCTGGCCGGATACTGCGCGGGCTGGTCGCTGCGTACCCTGCTCAACGAAGGCCTCAATGGTGTGCCGGGCAAGGTGGAGAGTGGCCCGCCCAAGCACATGAGCAGCGCGGTCGGGCAGATCGTCAACTTCCTGGGCACGCTGCAAAACGAGTGGGCCGGCGCGCAAGCCTTCAGCTCGTTCGACACCTACATGGCGCCCTACATCAAGCAAGACAAGCTTGACTACGACCACGTGCGCCAGTGTTTGCAGGAGCTGATTTACAACCTGAACGTACCCTCTCGTTGGGGCACCCAGACGCCGTTTACCAACCTCACCTTCGACTGGATCTGCCCCGAAGACCTGCGCGAACAAGTGCCGGTGATCGGCGGTAAGGAAGTCGACTTCAGCTATGGCGACTGCCAGGTCGAGATGGACATGATCAACCGCGCCTACATCGAAGTGATGATGGCCGGTGACGCCAAGGGCCGTGTCTTCACCTTCCCGATTCCCACCTACAACATGACGGAAGACTTCGACTGGTACAGCCCGAACGCCGAACTGTTGTTTGAGATGACCGCCAAGTACGGCCTGCCCTACTTCCAGAACTTCATCAATTCGGAACTCAAGCCGAACCAGATCCGCTCCATGTGCTGCCGCCTGCAGCTCGACCTGCGCGAACTGCTCAAGCGCGGCAACGGCCTGTTTGGCTCGGCCGAACAGACCGGTTCATTGGGCGTGGTCACCATCAACTGCGCGCGCCTGGGCTACTTACACATGGGCGATGAAGCCGCGATGTTGAAAGAGCTCGACACCTTGCTGGAGCTGGGCCGCGACAGCCTGGAGATCAAACGCAAGGTGATCCAGCGCCACATGGACAACGGCCTGTTCCCCTACACCAAGCGCTACCTGGGCACGCTGCGCAACCACTTCTCCACGCTGGGCGTGAACGGCATCAACGAGATGATCCGCAACTTCACCCAGGACCGCGAAGACATCAGCACCGAGTGGGGCCACGCCTTTGCGGTGCGCCTGCTCGACCATGTGCGCGCGCGCATGCTCGAATTCCAGGACCAGACCGGCCACATGTACAACCTGGAGGCCACACCCGCCGAGGGCACCACCTACCGCTTTGCCAAGGAAGACGCCAAACAGTTTGCGGACATCCTGCAAGCGGGCACGAAGGAGATGCCTTACTACACCAACTCCAGCCAGTTGCCGGTGGGTTACACCGACGACCCGTTCGAGGCGCTGGAGATGCAGGACGACCTGCAGCGCAAATACACCGGCGGCACCGTGCTGCACCTGTACATGACCGAGCCGCTGAGTAGCGCCGAGGCCTGCCGCCAGTTGGTCAAGCGTTCGTTGTCGCGATTCCGGTTGCCCTACATCACCGTCACGCCCACCTTTTCGATTTGCCCCAAGCACGGCTACCTGGGCGGGCGCCACGATTTTTGCCCGAAGTGCGACGCCGATCTGATTGCACGCAAGCAATTGGAAGCCGCCCACTGACATTGATGCACTCCGATTCCCGTCATCGCGAGGCCGAAGGCCGTGGCGAACCATCGTGGCACGCAAAGGCCGGTGGACTGCCGCGCGGCAATCGCAATGACGAACCCCCACCTACAACCAACCAAGGAGACCTCCATGACTGACCTGAGCGAACAACAATTCCTGACCCCCTTAGCAACGCCCGTGGTGTTGCGTGACGACGAGCGCCAGCGCTGCGAAGTGTGGACCCGTGTCATGGGCTACCACCGCCCGATGGCGTCCTTCAACACCGGCAAGAAGGGCGAGTTCCATGAACGCACCTATTTCACCGAGCGCAGCTGCCAGGCCAGTCTGACCGCCTGAGCCGGTGCCGCAGACTGCTGAGCGCGGCCCGAGCGCCGAGCCGCACTGCTATCCCTCCGAGCCGCCAGGCGAGGCAGCCGCGTCCACCGTCAAGCCGCTCAAGGTGGGCGGCATCACCCCGTTCAGCGCCACCGATTACCCTGGCAAACTGGCAGCGGTAGTGTTTGTGCAGGGCTGCCCCTGGCGCTGTGGCTATTGCCACAACCCGCATCTGCAAACCCGTACCGGTGCCGATGCGTTGTCGTGGGAGCAGGTCATGGCGCGCCTGCAGCGGCGTGTCGGTTTAATCGACGCAGTGGTCTTCAGCGGTGGCGAGCCCACCATCGACCCCTATCTGGCCAATGCCATGCGAGAAGTGCGTGCGCTGGGCTTTGGCGTGGGGCTGCACACAGCGGGCACCTATCCCCGGCGTCTGGCCGAAGTGCTGCCGCTGGTGGACTGGGTGGGCATGGACATCAAGGCCGGGTTCGACAGCTACGACGCCATCACCCACATCCCCGACAGCGCCCGCCATGCCTTGGCCAGCGCCGAACAGGTGCTGGCCAGCGGCGTGGCGCATGAATTCCGCACCACCGTGCACCCGCAACTTCACACCGAGGCGGACATCCTGGCGTTGGCGCAAACACTCAGCGACATGGGGGTGCACCATTACGCTTTGCAGCAGTTTCGCACTACCGGCTGCGGCGATGCAGGTTTGAGTGGCGTGTCCGTGGCGGACTTCGCGGGTGCCGACTTGCTGGCGCGCCTGGCTGGTTTGTTTGAGACTTTCACCTTCAGGCGTGCATAGCCAAGTCGCGGTCAATCGTCGTAGTGAAACCGGCAGGCAACAATGACCAGTTCATGGTCGGTGGCGCGGTAAACCAGTCGATGCGACTCGTCGATGCGCCTTGACCAGTAACCCGACAGGTTGCCAACCAGCGGCTCGGGCTTGCCGATGCCCTCAAATGGACTGCGCATGGCGGACTCAATCAGGGCATTGATGCGCCGCAGGGTCCTCTTGTCCTGCCCTTGCCACCAGACATAGGCGGCCCAGGCGTCGGGGACAAATCGTAGTTCGCGTGCCACGACTCACGCTTGCACCAAGGCGCGTCGTTTGGCTTGGCCGGCGCGGTCCTGCTTCACTGCTCGGGCCAGGGCGGCTGTATTGGCGGGCGTGGAGAGCAAGTGCATGGTTTCCATGATGCTCTGGTAGTGGTCGAGGGACATGACCACCGCGTCAGAGCCGTCGCGGCGGCTGATCACCGTCACGTCGGCATCCTCGCTGACAGCGTCCAACACTGCTTTCAATGAGCTACGTGCTTCGGAATAGGTGACGACTCGCATGATGGACCCTTGTGATACTTGTACAAATGATTGTGCAAGTATAAACCAGGCGTCAGGCCGCACCCCCGCCCAGCGCTACCCCCAGTACGCCAAGCTCCTCGACTGACGTGTCGTGACGGCGGCTTGGTCGGTCACCCGGGCGCCTAAGGCACCCCCGGCGTCGCCACCACCGCCGAGTTGTCCTTTTGCCGCCGCAGCTTGCGTTTGGCAACGCCGACGAAATGTTCGATGTCATCCACGATCGAGAAGAAGCTTGGCGTCACCAGCAGGCTCAGGATGGTGGACGTGATCAGGCCGCCGATCACCGCTGCCGCCATCGGTGCGCGGAAACTGTTGTCGGCGTCGCCTAGGCCGATCACCAGCGGCAACATGCCCGCCACCATGGCAATGGTGGTCATGATGATGGGGCGTGAACGTTTGTGGCAGGCGTCAATCAGCGCGTCGAAGCGGTTCAGACCATGGTCGCGGCGGGCCATGATGGCGTAGTCCACCAACAGGATGGAGTTCTTGGTCGATACGCCGATCAGCATCACCAGGCCGATGAAGGATGGCATGGACAACATCTTGCCGCTGATCAGCAGACCCAGAAATGCGCCGCCAAACGACAGGATCACCGAGGGCAGGATCGAGATCGGGTGCAGAAAGTCCTTGAACAGCAGCACCAGCACGATGTAGATGCACAACACGCCGGTCAGCATGGCCACGCTGAAGCCGTCGATCATTTCCGCCTGCACTTCGGCATCGCCAATCTCGAGCTGCTGCACGCCGGCCGGCAGGTTCTGAATGCTGGGCAACTTGGCCACGGCTTCGGTCACCTCGCCCAGCGGCACGCCCGACAACTCCACCTCGAAGTTGACATTGCGCACCCGGTTCAGGCGGCTGACCACGGCCGGGCCGCCCGACATCTCGAACGTGGCCACCTGGCTCAGCATCACCGGGCCCTTGACGCCGGGCACCATCAGGCGACCGAGCAACTCCAGGTCCTGGCGGGCATCGGTGGCCAGTTTCACCACGATCGGCACCTGGCGCTGGCTCAGGTTGAGCTTGGGCAAGGCTGACTCGTAGTCGCCCACGGTGGCAATCCGCAGCGTCTCGGCAATGGCCGCGCTGGTGACGCCCAGGTCGGCGGCGCGTGCGAAGTCGGGGCGAATGGTCACTTCTGCGCGGGTCAGGCTGGCACTCGATGAAATATTGCCCAGGCCGGCAATCTTGCGCAGGTCTTTCTCCACAGCCGCCGCGGCCAGCGCCAGCGCCACCGGGTCTTCACCCTTGAGTGCGAGTTGGTATTTCTCGCCCGAGCCGCCCAGGCCGACCTTGAAGCGCGCGCCCGGCAATTCGGACAGCGCGGTGCGCATCTCGCTCTCAATCACCTGCTTGCGCGGGCGTTTGCCCCGTTCAGCCAGCAGCACCGTGAGCGTGGCCTTGCGCACCTCACTGTTGGCGCCACCGCCAGCAAACGGGTCGGTGCCCACGGCGCCCCCGCCCGCTGTGGTGTAGACGCTTTGCACATGCGCCACCTTGCCAATCAGGGCGCGCGCGCTTTCGGCTGCAACGCTGGGTTGTGCCAGCGTGGTGCCGGGGGCAACTCAGGTAAACCTGGGTTTGCGAGTTGTCGTCTGGCGGAATAAAGCCGCTGGGTATCAGGGGCACCAACAGCAGCGAGCCAACGAAGAAGCCAATTGCTGCAAACATCGTGACCCAGCGGTGGTGCAGCGTCCAGCGGGTGATCCGTAGGTACAGCGGCATCCAGGTTGGCTCTTCATGCACGTGGGTGGACGGCTTCATGATGTAGGCCGCCATCATGGGCGTCAGCACGCGGGCCACGAGCAGCGAGGCAGCCACAGCGAACACGGCGGTCCAGCCAAATTGTTTGAAGAACTTGCCCACCACGCCGCTCATGAAGGCGGTGGGCAGGAACACGGCGATCAGCGCGAAGGTGGTGGCGATCACGGCCAGGCCGATTTCGTCCGCCGCTTCCATGGCCGCCTGGTAGGGCGTCTTGCCCATGCGCAGGTGGCGTTCGATGTTTTCCACTTCCACAATCGCGTCGTCCACCAGGATCCCGACCACCAGGGACAGCGCCAGCAGCGTCACCACATTGGTCGTAAAGCCCATGTAGTGCATGCCAATGAATGCGGGAATGGCCGACAGTGGCAATGCCACCGCCGATACAAACGTGGCACGCCAGTTGCGCAGGAAGAACCACACCACGATGACCGCCAGCACGGCGCCTTCGTACAGCATGGTCATGGATGCGTCGAACTCTTCCTGCACCGGTGTCACAAAGTCAAAGGCCTGGGTCAGCTCCAGATCGGGGTGTGCGGTCTTCAGGGCGGCCAATGCTTTTTGCACGGCGGCGCCCACTTCCACTTCGCTGGCACCCTTGCTGCGGGTGATCTCAAAACCCACCACCGACTTGCCGTTCAAAGTGGCAAAGCTGCGCTGCTCGGCCACCGTGTCCTTTACGGTGGCGATCTCATCGAGGCGTACGCGCTTGCCGCTGCTCAAACTCAGTTCCAGGCGCGACAGCTCTTCCACCGTGGCCACGTTGGCCAGCGTGCGCATGGGTTGCTCGGAGCCACCCAGGTCGGCACGGCCACCGGCGCTTTCAGTTTGCACCTGTTTGAGTTGGCGCGAAAGGTCGGCTGCCGTGGCGCCCAGGGCTTGCAGCTTGAGCGGATCCAGCGCCACCTGCACTTCACGGGTCACGCCACCAACGCGGGCAACCGAGCCCACGCCACGCACACCCAAGAGCGCGCGCGAAATGGTGTTGTCCACAAACCAGCTCAGGGCCTCATCGTCCATGCGCGCGGAGCGGATGGTGAAGGCCAGAATCGGTGCGCCCGACAGGTTCATCTTGCTCACAATCGGGTCGCGCAGATCACCGGGCAGGTCGCTGCGCACCTGCTGCACGGCGCTGCGTACATCGTCCACCGCTTCTTGCGTTGGCTTCTCCAGGCGGAATTCGGCCGTCACGCTGACGCTGCCGTCCGACACATTGGTGTAGATGTTTTTGAGACCCGACAGAGGTGCAATCGCGTTCTCGATCTTGCGCGCCACTTCGGTTTCCAGCTGTGCGGGTGCTGCCCCCGGCAGGCTGGCCGACACGGTGACAGTGGGCAGTTCCAGATCGGGGAACTGCTGCACCTTCATGGCCTTGAAGGACATGATGCCGGCCAGCGTCAGCAGCACAAACAGCATCACCGCGGGAATAGGGTTTTTGATCGACCAAGCAGATACATTCATACCAAATGCTCCCTATTTGCTAGCTGCTGAGGCAGGCCGTACCTGAGCTGTAGCACTCTTTGGTGTCGCGGTGAGGGGCTTGGCGGCATCGACTACCTTCACCAGATCGCCGTCGCTCAAGAACCCGCCGCCGCTGGCCACCAGCTTGTCCTCTAGCTTGATGCCGGTTTTGATCTCAATTTGGTCACCCACCACGCGGCCGGTCTGCACCTTGAGCTGGCTGACACGGTTGTCGGCGCCGACGCGCGACACATAGCTGAAGCCGTCGCGCACCACAACCGCCGTCTGTGGCACGGTGAGTGCGCCCGAGCTACCCAGCTCAAACTCACCGCGTGCATACATGCCCGGCTTGAAGCTGGCCCCCACGCTGGGCGCTGCGCCTGGCAGGTCCACATAGACCAGGCCGGTGCGCGTGGCTGCATCCACGGTGGGCGCCAGGGTGCGCACCTTGCCCTGGACTTGCGCGCCGCTGGGGGCGGTCACCAGCACGGCGGTGCCAGGGGTGATGCGGCTCAACTCGGCAGAGGTGACCTCGCCACGCCACTCCAGACGGTTCTGGCGGATCAGTTTGAACATCTCGGTGCCAGCACCTACGACCGAGCCCACCGTGGCCATGCGGGCCGAGATGACGCCGCTGTCGGGTGCCAACAGTTGGGTGTTTTTCAGGCGCAGCAACTGCGCATCGAGCTGCGCCTGGGCCGACGCCACACGTGCCTTGCCGGTTTGCTCCTGCGTCAGGTACTGGTTGACCTGCTGGGCGCTGATGGCGCCACTGCCCTGTACCGCGCGGGCGCGGTCGGCGTTAGCGGCTGCCTCGGCAGCATTGGCCTGGGCCTCTGCCACGGCAGCGCGCGCCAGCGCCACATCGGCCTGCACGCTCTCGGCGGCAAAGCTGGCCAACAACTGGCCGCGTTTGACGCTGTCGCCTATATTGGCATGTAGTTCGGCCACACGCAGGCCGTTGGCTTCCGCGCCGATGCTCGCCTCTTGCCAGGCGGCCACGCTGCCATTGGCAGACAGCTTGATGCCGAGGATGCTGTCCTTGGCCTGTATCAGGGATACGGTCAGCGCGGGCTTGGCCGTCGCACCGGGTTTGGCGGCGTCTGCTGCATGGCTGCGGCCGACAAACAGGCCCAGCGCGGTGAGCGTGATCACGCTGGCGGCGATGAGGCCGATGGTGAGAGGTTTAGCCGGAAGTGTGCGCATAAATGGTCTGGACTTAAGGTTCATAGTGGTCTCGCGTCGCATCAATAGTCAGGTGGGGAGTAGTCGGATATCAGTCGGGCCGGCATGCAGGGACGACGATCCCTCAGCGCGTGGCCGCATGCGAAGTCGCGTTGGGCTCAAAGCCGCCGCCCACCGCGCGGTACAGCGCAACCCAGGCACGGTTGCGCTCCAGGCCCAGGCTGAGTTGGGCGGACTCGGAGGCCAGCGCATTGCGCCGGGCGTCTTCCAGCTCCACCAGGCTGGCCAGACCCTGGCCAAAACGGGATTGCGTGGCGGCCAGCGATTGCGCATAACCCTGGGTGGAAACCTTGGCGTCTTCGCTGCGCGCCTCGGTGCTGTGCAGGGTGACCAAGGCCTCTTCTACCTCGCGCACGGCCTGGCGCACCTTGCCTTGGTAGCCCATCACCACGGCCAGGTAGTTGGCCTCGGACGACGTGACCGCCGCGGCACGTTGGCCACCGTCAAAGATCGGCAGGCTCACCGCCAAGGGGCCGAAGGACCAGGTGGTGCCGTTCTGGTTGTCCCCATTGGTGCGCAGGCGCGTGCCAGCAATCGAGCCGGACAGGCTCAGGCGTGGCAGGCGCTGCGCCTTGGCGGCGCCCACCTGGGCACTGGCAACCATCACATCGCGCTCGGCGGCAAACACATCGGGGCGTTGTGAAATGGTCTGGGCTGGCACGCTTGCTACTGAAATAGGAGCTACCTGCGCAGGTTTGACGAGGGCTAGGGCCAGCTTTCCCTTAAGGTTTGGCTCGGAGATGGCAGTCAAGGCGACCAGCGCTTTGGTGTCCAACTCACACAGCGCGCTTTGCTGCGTCACGCGGCTGTTGGCGTCGGCCGCACTGGCGCGGGCCATGGCGCCAACTGAGGGGGCCAAGAAGCCGGCCTTGGTATTGATCTCGGTCAGCCGTGCGGTCTCCTGGCGCGAGGCCGCGTCGCGCTGCGCCAACGCCAGCTGCCGCGTGCAGGTGGACAGGCTGTAGTACAGGTTGGCCACCTCCGCCGCTACCGAGACGCGGGCGTCGTGCCACTGGGCCTGGCTGCCCTCCACATTGGCCTGGGCGGCCCGGCTCACAGCGCGGTTGGCACCCACCAAATCGATTTCCCATTGCGCTTGCAGGCCAGCCTGTTGGGTCGTGGTCAGCGGCAGGCCGGGCTGGTTCACGCCCCGGCTGACCGCCGCCTGGGCACTGACATTGGGCACCAGCGCCGAATGCGCCGCCGCTTGTTGTGCGCGGGCGGCCTCCACACGCGCCAGCGCTTGCGCCACGGTCGGGCTGACCGCTTGAGCAGCGGCAATCAGCTCCACCAACAGCGGGTCGCCCTGCCGTTGCCACCATTGGGTCAGCGACCCCACCGTGCCCTGGTGCGGCAGCGGCGCGTGCCATTGCGGGGGCGCCACCATGTCCACGTGGGCGGGCGGCATGAGACTGGAGCAAGCGGACAGCGCCAGGGCGGTGACCAGGGGCGCCAGTTTGAGGAAGGATTGCGGGATCATCATCATGTTGGCGTTTTTTTTGGTTTGGAGCGTCGTGGCAGGGACGGAGGATGAACAGCGGTTTTTGTGGATGGGGCGGATCGGGTCTTCTGTTGGGCTGCGGGCTTGTTGGGCAGCGCGCGACGCAGCGCTTCGGCAGCGGTGAGGGCCATGGCATAGTCCACCAGCCGGTCGCAGTAGGCATCCAGCGCGGTGTGGGAGGCGATCAGCGCTGGGCACACGGCGTTGGTGACGTCGGTACAGATGTGCAGCATCACGCCCAAGCCGCTGATGGCCATGGCCAACCGATGGATGTCGTCGTCGGGCTGCGCAAGCCCCAAGTGACGACATAGCGCCGAGGCCAGTGCATGGTGGGATGGCTTGATGTTGCATTCCACCTCTTGTTGCCAGATGCCAGTGGGCTCCAGCATTTCACGAAAGTGCAGCTTCATGCATTGCTGGATCAAGTCGCCCTGCTTGAGAGGCTCCACAAAACTGCGCATCAGGTTGCCCAGCGCCCACTCCAACGGTTGGGTCGCGTCGTCTATCAATTCGGGTGCCACGCCGGGATTGCTACGCGGGTCGGTGAACACCGCCTTGTACAGGCCGGCCTTGTCACGAAAGTAGTAGCTGATGGAGGCGATGTTGACCTGCGCCGCCGAGGCAATCTCGCGCGTGGAGGTCTTTGAATATCCCTTTTCAGCAAACAGTTCCAACGCCGCGTCGAGCAGGCGGTTGCGGGCCTCGACACCATCGCTGCGCAGGGTCTTCGCCACGGGAGGGGCAAGAGGAAGAGTGGCCTTGGACATGGGCCGCGATTCTAGCCTAGTTAAATCAAACGTTTGATTTAACTAGACCCTGCCGAAGGTGGGGTTTTGTTACCAGCCCGTTACGGCAAGGCCGTGTGGAGGTGCCCTGCTGAACTCCATCAATGGGTTGCGTGAGCGCGTTTCAGCAAGTCGTCCAGAGACGCTGACACCCGTTCAAACTCAGGCATCAAGTGCCCCAGGGTTTTTGAGCGACTTTTTGTCTTCAGAGGTCAACCGACGCTCTACTTTCTTGACATCTTCCGCAGCTGGCAGGCTCTCAGGCCGAATACCGCGACTCAGCAGGGTATTGCGTACCGCATCGTTGTTGGTGATGTGCTCTGTGGAAATAGCCCGCTCGGTGCCCAACTGGTGCGCGCGGGTGTTGAAGATGGTGATTTCGGTGGCGAAGTCTTTGGCTTTGAGAATGATGGTGGGAGCAAAGTCGGCCAGCGGGCGGTTGTCTGGCACGTTCCAGGTCGACTTCATGGCCTGGGTGGATTTTCCAAACAGTGCCTGGTCGCCTTTGCTACGAATGAGGGCAAAGTCCTGGTTGCCACCAGTGGTCTCGAAGATGACTTGTGAGAGTTCCTTTTCGGTTTCAGTCAGCTTTTTTCGGGCCGATACGCGCTCGGCATCCAGCAGGCGCTGCTCAATCAGCTCGGCCTTGCGGGTTTGGACCGCGAAGTAGGTCTGGGCGAAGGCAATTTCCTGCTTGCGTGGGTCGCCGTTTTGGGCGATCAGGTAACAGGCGTAGCGTGTGAGCATGATGTCGTCAATATCACGCTGGCTGCCAGAGCCCAGATCGACCATTTTGTTGACGTCAACAAAATGGTCTGAGATGGGGTGCCCAGACACTTCACAAGCGGTTTTTCCCTTGTTGATGACCGTTAAGAAATTGCGCCATTCAGAATAGCCCAACAGGTGCTGAATATCACGTGCCAGCCAAAATTCAACACCGCTATCGGCCCGCTGTGCGCAAGCCTCGAAGGTGCTGGTGAGCGAGTTAACAAGTTCGGTTTTCATAGGGCTAGCCCTTCTATCAACCTGTTGAAATTGGCACCAATCGTTGCCTTGAAATCAGCCTTAATCTGAAACACCTCCGTGAACCCGGCATAAGCCCAGCGACCATATCTGTCACAAGACTTTTGTCGGCGTCGACTGAACTCACATTTGCGGATGACCATGGTCTCGCTGCCTCCTTGATGTGGCAGCATCTTAGCGAACTGGGTGCCCGTCCAGCCGGTTTTGCAAGTTCGCGTCACCCGTTCGTTCTATCGAGGGCGGGAAGTGGTTCCCGCCTTCACGGAGGCGCTTGCAGACCATGGCACTGGTATCCAAACAATTGGCGGGCAGCCCGACGGCGCAGAAGGCCGCCAACAACGCCCCCCCCATCGCTTACGGCGCCTCCAACGAGGGCGTTGCCGCAATGCAGCGGGGATTGATCGACCTGGACTACCCGATGCCGGGTTCTACCGCCCATGGTGCGAAACCGCCTGACGGCATCTACGGCCCCGAAACGGGCAAGGTGCTCAAGCAGTTCCAGCGTGACAACCAGTTGGTTAGCGACGGCGTTGCGGGCCGCATGACTTTGGGGCGTATGGATGAATTGCTGGTGACCCAGGCCAATTACAGCGCGGTCGCCGAGAACGCGGCCATCGCCCAGCAGTTGGCGGGGCCCAGCGGTTCACGGCCTTTCTCTGCCACCACAGCTCGGCGCGCCTAGCCCGACGCCCCAGGAGACCCATCATGGTCGGTATTGATGCGCAACAAGCGACTTTGACAGTCCAGAAGGCCGGGCTGACGCCCGGGGTGGCGTTTGAGCCCTTCACCAATCCCAAGCGAGCGGTGTTTCACCTCACCCAGGGCTACACACTCACGCGTGACGCCGAGACCATCAAGCACGCCTGGAGTGCCACCGGTTCGGCACCTGGCCAGGACAAGGCGGGCACTGCGGGTGACGAGGAGATGGGCTTCTTGCAGACGCAACAAGTCGAAACCGTGCAGTTCTTCTACGCCGGGGAGAAGCGCAGTCACGGCAGCATGTCGGTCGACGTTGGGCCCCGCGTGTTGCCCAAGACCTGTCTGGACAGCGAGGACCATCTAGAGCCGTGGACCTCGATCGATCGGTCCTTGACCAATGGCATTTGGAAGGCGAAAACCGGCGACCATCCCGCCTCACGTTGCCCGCTACGGTTGGGCAACGTTCAAACCAACAAGCCCAATTTCTTGTTTCATGTGATTGATCGGCGGCATTACGTCACGGTGTTGGCGTTTCGCCTGGGCAAGCAGTTCATTCCACTGCGTTGGTTCAAGTGGTCAATCAGCCACAACGTCATGATTCGCTGGGTCGGCGGAAAACCCGTCGTGCGCAGCAATACCTCCTCCACCTCGTTTGGCGACGTGAAGGTCGGTCCGGTGGACACAGACGCAGTGCGAAACATCATCAAGAACCCGGGCAAGCCCTTTGGCAATTTTGTGACGCGCAATGCGATCCAGGGCGTAGTTATGGGCGATCTGGCGGGCCGCACCGCCAATGCGGAGTGGTTCGTCAACGTGCCGGCCGACTTCTGGACCTGATCCGCAAGCCGGGCCGCTGGCGGCAGTCCGGTTGAAAGCATCGCCCTGCGTCTTCATGAAAACTCTGGCTTCCCTCTTAACAGTTGCCGTGTTGGCCGCCTGTGCCACCACCGACCCACCGCTCCCGCCCAGTACGCCAGGCACGTCTGAGGGTGGTGCCGAGCCACACCCCAAGGCCAATACGCAGTTTGCGGATGCGGCCATCACCCCGCTGAGCGATCTCAACCTGGTGCGTGCCCAGATTCCGGCGGTGCTGGCCGAGGCCCAAAAAGGCGCTTACCTGATCCCGCTGAAGGCCAGTTGCGAAGTGTTTGCGGCCAATGTGCAGGCGCTGGACGAAGCCCTTGGCCCCGATCTGGACGCCCCCGTCTTGGCGACCGAAGCAGGCACGCTTGAGCGCGGCGCCGACGCGCTGGGCAACGCGGCGGTGGACGCCTTTCGAAGCGCCGCCGAGGGAGTGATCCCATTTCGGGGCTGGGTGCGCAAGCTCACTGGTGCCGAGCGCTACTCGCGCGAAGTTGCGGCGGCCATTGCCGCAGGCACGGTGCGCCGGGCGTTTCTCAAGGGTCTGGGTCAGGCGCAGGGCTGTGATGCGCCGGCCGCGCCGCGTCGGTCGCCGCAAGTCACGCAGTAAGGGCGGCCGCCGCGGGCGTGGCGTCACGGGTTTAGCGCGATGTCTCCGAAGTAGGACAGGCCGTTGCTCTTGGAATTGTCCGAGTCCGCCTGCACCGCAATGCCGATTACTTCGGGCACCTCGCCGCGCCATTCGTCGGCGAAGGCGCGTTTGTAGTCAGCGGCCAGGTCGCGCGACTCGCTCACCCACTGCCCAAGCCGATCCCTACCACTCTGCAACACGATCATGCGGATGCGGCTACTTAACGCGTTGACCAGTTCGGTGCCGACGGCCAACTGGTTGTCGTACACGTAGCACAGCGATTCGGTGGGCACCGGCTCGCCGACCAGGCTGCTGGCCAGGCTCAGGCGCAGGCGCTCGCTCAGCGGCAGCTTGTCTTTGGGGTAGTCGAAGAAGACGCACAGCTTGGCGGCGCCGTCGTCGCCGTTCTTCTTGCGCAGGTCGGCGTCGGTCACCGGGTGGTCCACCCGCCACTGCCAGGTCAGCGTGGCGCTGTCCTTAAGCCGAATGTGCGTGTCGTGCACCAGATTGCCGTAGGAGTGCTCGGTCACCACCTTGAGAACGCTGCGCCCTTCCATCTCGACAATGGTGTACTGGGTCTTGGCCTTCATCGGCAAGGTGGCAAAGCGCCAGGGCTCCCGGGCAGGCCCCAGCGCCATACCGGAAAACGGCGCCACGACAATCTTGTCGGCTTCCTGGCTGGTCAGGGGCATGACCAAGGTGGCCAAGCCCATCACGCTCGCCAGGATGCAGGCGGCGGTGACGCGTGAAGGCTGTGTCAGGATACGCATAGGCATGTGAAGTGGCTCATGGATGGACACTTTACCTGTGCCCGGCGCGGCCTGGCAAGTGCCGCGTCTACCAAGGTCACGCTCTGTGCCACTGCTGTGGTCGCATCAAACTTGCGGCAACAGAAAGCGCCGCTCCCAGGCGCTGATTTCGCTCAGATAACTTTCGTACTCGACTGCTTTGACGGCGGTGTAGCCCGTAACGAAGGCATCGCCCAGCAGGCGCCGGCTCGACGTGCTGCGGGCCATCTGCTCATGCGCCGGCAGGAAGCTGCGCGCCAGGGCGTGCGCTTCGTCGTAGGCGCTGGCGCTACTGGCCAGGGGTTCGGTGGGCGTCAAGGCCTCGTCCATGCCGGCCAGGCCGGCCGCCAGTGACGCGGCAATCGCCAGGTAGGGGTTGGCGTCGGCGCCGGCGATGCGGTTTTCTACCCGCCTCGCAGCTGGGCCGCTCACTGGAATGCGCAAACCGGTGGTGCGGTTGTCGTAGCCCCAGTGCAGGTTCACCGGCGCCTGGCTGCCTTTGACGAAGCGCCGGTAGGAGTTGACGAAGGGTGCAAACACCAGCATCAGGTCGGGCACATAGGTTTGCAGCCCGGCGATGAAGTGGCGAAAACTCGGGCTCTCGCTGCCGTCCTCCAGGCTGAAAATGTTGCGCCCGCTGGTGTCCACCACACTTTGGTGCAGGTGCATGGAGCTGCCCGAGGCACCGGCAATCGGCTTGGCCATGAACACCGCATTGAGCCCGTGCTGGATGGCAATCTCCTTGGCCGCGTACTTGAACAAAAAGGCCTGGTCCGCCACGGCCACCGGGTCACCATGCAGCAGGTTGATCTCGTACTGCGAAGTGCCCACCTCGTGGATCCAGGTATCGGCGCGCACACCCAAACTGTCCAGCGCACCGCGAAAGGCATCCCAGAACGGTGCCAGCTCGTTGAGCATGTTCAGGCTGAAGGCCGATTGCCCAACCTCGGCGCGGCCACCGCGCGCCGGTGGCGACACCAGGGCCTGGTTGGGGTCGGTATTGGGGGCGGTCAGGTAGAACTCGATCTCGGGCGCCACCACCGGCGTCAGCCCCTGCGCGGTGTAGCGTTGCAGCACCGTCTTGAGCAGCGAGCGGGCGGCAAACACGCAGGGCTCGCCATTGAGTTCCACGCAGTCATGAATGGCGACGGCGCGTGGCACGCTGGACCAGGGAGACAGTTTCAGCGTGCTGTAGTCGGGCAGCAGGCGCACGTCCGGGTCCGCGTCCGGAAAGATCGGGTCGTAGGAGTAGTCACCGGTGACAGCCTGCATCGGGATGGCCTGGGCAATGCGCAACTCCGCGCCGGCCGCAAAGGCGCTGGCCGACATCAGCTTGCCGCGCGGGTAGCCCGAGATGTCAGGGAAGATGCACTCGACGTCGCGAATGCCGTGCTGCTGGAAGAAGGCGGTGAGCTGGTTGGTGTTGGTTCGGGTCATGTCGGGTGCGAGGAGGAACAAGGGCGGTGTTGTGGCGTGGCATTGCGCGGTCGCGCGCGATGGTTGTCGGTTTGTCAGATTTTCCCCGAAGTCGATGTGGTTCCTTGGTAGATACCCGATGACGACTGGCTTGACAGTATGGACATCGCGCACTTCGCTTTACCGGGGATATTCTTTACGAATCAATATGTTGCCAATTGTGGAACGAAACTTGCTGTACTTGGATGTGCACTAACCGGTGCTAGAGATAAACCCTCATTTGGAGAAATGCTTGATGACTTACAAGTCCTTGATGAAGCTCGCGCAAGTGTCTGCGCTGGTGGCTGCGATTGGATCGGTTCCGACCTTGGCTGGTGCCGCAACAGTGCGCGGTTTCGAAGGTACTTCGCAACTGGACAATTGCTTGTTGGGCCAGTGTTACCGTCCGCCAGATACCATGGGCGCGGTCGGTACAACGCAGTTCCTTGAAACCACCAACGGCAGCATCACGGTCTACAACAAGGCTACGGGCGCGGTTCAATCGCGCGTCGACATGCCCTCGTTTTGGACTGCTGCGGGCATGCCAGGCGGTGCAGGCGGTGATCAACGTGTTCTGTTTGACCACTACACCAACCGCTGGATCATGATTGGCTTTGGCGGCGTGGGGAGCACGGTCAACATCGCGGTGTCCGACACGGCCAATGCGGGTGGCACTTGGAAGTCCACCCAAATCGTGGGTGCACTCGGCACTACCCTGGACTATCCAACGCTGGGCATGGACGACAAAGGCGTCTACATCGGAACGCAGAATTTTGGCGACCGGGTGACCAATGGCCGTTCAAGCCTGTTCTCCATTCCGAAAGCCGACCTGTTCGGTGGGGCGCCCACCGTTGCAAACATGACCCGCTTCAACCACGCCAACACAGTTGGCGGCGCCGGAGCGTATGGCAACGTCTTGCAAGCGGCGGTGAACTGGGATGGCAACCCTGGCAACACGACCAGTGTGATGTCGGCCAGCATCATTGATTACAACTTGAAATTTCATCAGATCAATGGTGTCAACGCCGCCGGCGCAACCAAGACCGCCGCCACCAATATCGTCGTGTCGCTTTATGACGACCCGGCGCCGGCACGCCAACCCGATGGCACGCGCTTGGTGGACACGCTGGATGATCGGATCTCGGGCAACGTGTACCAACACAACGGCAAGTTGTATTCTGTGCATACGGTTACCCCACTCGGCACCGATTACACGGCGGTGCGCTGGACGGTGGTCGACGCGGCCACCGGTGCCTTGATTGGCGAGGGAGACATCGGCTCTGAAGGGTTCGACTACTACCAGGGTTCCATTGCGGTCAACGAGCTCGGGCAAGTCGTCATTGGCTACAACCGTTCCGGCGGCGCGGACAAGGGGCTGGCCGGTCGCATTGGTTTCTTGGCACGTTCCTTCGGGCTGGACACGATGGGCGAGCTGTACCAGATTGGCGACGAAGTCACCCTGCGCATGAGTGACGTGGATGACTACCGGTGTGGCGCTCACAATGTGATCGACGCCGGTTGCCGCCAGCGTTGGGGCGACTACAGCGCTGTCACATTCGATCCGCTGGACCATAGCAAGTTCTATGCAATCGGCGAGTACGCTGCCGATTGGGCTGACGTGGTGCCCGGGATCAATCGCGCGGTGTGGCACACCTATATCGCGGAAATCGGCTTTGTGCCCGAGCCAGAAAGCCTGGCATTGTTTGGCGTGGCGTTTGCGGCCCTGTTCGCGACCAGCAGGCGCCGTCGGCAGGCGGCCGTGGCCGCATAGGGAACAGCAGCGAGCGCCGTGTCTCCAGGCACAGCACAAAGGGCGGCATGGCGATCGTGTCGCCCTTTTTTGCCGCTTGCACCCTTGCGCCCTGCCAAGTTCAATATTTGCTGGTGCCCTCGTCAAGTGAGGTTGGTGGTGCTTATGGGCGCGCTGTGCGTTGCAGGCGGTAGTCAATCGGCGGAAACTGCGACGCCGCTCCTTGGTAGCTGGGGTGGCGAAAGAGTCAACGTCGTATTTGGCGCGGACGGCGCGCGGCTCGCCTACGACTGCGCGGCGGGCGCGATAGCCGGCCCGGTGCTGCCGGACTCGCGCGGCCGGTTCACGGCGTCAGGGACCCACCAAGCTTACCGACCTGGACCCGACCGGGCCGACGAAGCCGCGACGACGCGCGCCGCCACCTATGAGGGGCACTTGACTGGAACTCTGCTTGAGCTCCAAGTACGGGTCGACGGCGATGCCACGGTGCAGCGCTATCGGCTCGAAAAGGACCGCAAGGTCAAACTGGCGCGCTGCCTGTAGTCACTGTTTGCGAGTTTGATCCGATGTCCCAGTGGTCTATTGGCTTGGCGGTTTGGTGGCATTGAGCTCCGCCAGCCGCTGTGGCGTCCCGACGTCCGTCCAGGCAACTAGGTACAGCTCCGCGCTCACCTGGCTCTGGTCCATGGCGGCACGCAGCAGCGGTGCCAGCGCCGCCTTGACGCCTTGTGGGTTGCCGGCGGGCACGCTGCAAAAGGGCGGCGCAAACAGCGCGGCGCGGTACAGGCCGATGGTGGAATAGGTGTACTTCGGCGGCGCGTCATTGAGCGCCAAGCCATCGGGCGACAAACCAAAATCGCCCTTTGGATTGTGCTCCGGGTTGGGCACCAGCCAGAGGTGCGCGAGCTTGCCGCTGGCAATAAAGTCATCAACCGCGGCTTGAGTAAAACGAAAGTCGGGCGCATGGATGTCGCCTGCCATCAGCCAGAACACGTCGCCCAACAAAGGCAGGGCCCGCACAATGCCGCCGGCCGTTTCCAGTGCTTCACCAAAATCGCGCCCTTCATGCGAATAGGCAATCGTCAGTTGCTCTGAATTCAGTAGCGACCCAGGCAATAGGGACGGACGACTCAGCGCAAACGTACTACCAAATTTGTCGACAATCTGCTCGCCCAGCCAGGCGGTGTTGACCACCACTTGCCTGAACCCACCGCGCGCCAGCGCTTCCAGGTGCCACTGCATCAGCGGTTTGCCGCGCACGGTCAGCAAGGGTTTGGGCGTGCTGTCGGTCAGCGGGCGCATGCGTTCGCCGCGACCCGCCGCCATGATCATGGCCTTCACTGGCGCTGCGTTCATGGGGAGGTCAAGCCAGCATCTCCAGCAGTACGGGATGCCAAGTCTTTTCATCGATCTTGCCCATCTTCTTGCCTAGCCTTGCTTTGTCTACGCTGCGAATTTGGTCGAGCAGGATACGTGCCCTTTTTCGTTGAAAAGTCAATTCAGGGCGACAACCCATGGGCTGCCCGGCGCTGGTGATGGGCGCGATGATGACCCGAGGCAAAGCGGCGTTCATGTCGTTGGGCGATACGACCAGCGCAGGGCGTGTCTTTTGAATTTCACTGCCGATGGTGGGATCGAGGTTGACCCAGTACACATCGCCGCGCGCAATGATCCGGCTCACCATACCCACTCACCCTCATCCGCAAGGGGCACCGTGTCCCAGACCTGCGTCCGCGCAAACTCTTCGGCCAGCGCAGCACCTGACATGGGTGACCCAAACCAGCCATCGCGCAGTTTGCGCTTAACAGGCTTGATCACAATCTGGCCGTCTTGCAATTGCATGTCGACCTGGTCTTCGATCTGGCACGATGCAAGAAATGCAACCGGGATCAATATGCCCCGAGAGTTGCCGATTTGACGCAAGGTTGTCAGCATGATTGACCTCCAGAATATGATAACAATATTATAACAATCGGAAGCTGCTCGGAACTTGTCTCACGCCGCGTTCAGGCGTCAATCGCGCCGCGCTGCAACTGCTTGCGTTGCACCCGCTGCGGCGCGAACAGTGCCAGCAAGGCCTCCATCAAGGCCTGCGCCTTGGCCGAGTGGTCGCCGCCAAAGTTGCACACATAGACGTCGAGTGTCACCGCGCCCTGCTCGGGCCAGGTGTGCACGCACAGGTGCGATTCGGCCAGCAGCACCGTGGCGGTCACGCCCGAGGGGCCCAGTTCGGTGGCCGGGAAGGCGTGGAACAACTGCCCCACTGCCTGCAGGCCGGCTGCTTCAACGGCAGCCACACAACGCTGCCCCAGTGCGCTGGCGTCCACCAGCCAAGTGGGCTCGCACTGGCAGTGGTAAAGGTCGGCGGTGAGGTGCAGTCCGTGCATGGGGCAGACTATACGCAAGCCAAGGCGGTTCCTCGCCCGCACGCGCAACAAATTCGGCCGTGCGCCGCGCCCGGTAAAATGTCGGGTTTCCCCCTACCTCACACCACAATGGACTTGGTACCGATGGCTGATACGACCACCCCCAACACCGCGACCCAAGCCGACATGGCCAATGCCATCCGTGCGCTGGCCATGGATGCCGTGCAGCAGGCCAACTCCGGCCACCCCGGCGCGCCCATGGGCATGGCCGACATGGCGGTGGGGCTGTGGAGCAAGCACCTCAAGCACAACCCGGCCAACCCCAAGTGGCTGGACCGCGACCGTTTCGTGCTGTCCAACGGCCATGGTTCGATGCTGATCTATGCCTTGCTGCACCTCACCGGCTACAAGCTGCCGATGAGCGAGCTGAAGAACTTCCGCCAGTTGCACAGCAAGACCGCCGGCCACCCCGAAGTCGGCGTCACGCCTGGCGTCGAGACCACCACCGGCCCGCTGGGCCAGGGCATCACCAACGCCGTGGGCATGGCGCTGGCCGAAAAGCTCCTGGCCAAGGAGTTCAACCGCAAGGACGGTGAGGTCCAGCACGATATCGTCAACCACCACACCTACGTGTTCATGGGCGACGGCTGCCTGATGGAAGGCATCAGCCACGAAGCCGTGGCGTTGGCTGGTGCCTGGAAGCTCAACAAGCTGATTGCCTTGTACGACGACAACGGCATCTCCATCGACGGTCACGTGACGCCCTGGTTCATCGACAACACCGCGCTGCGCTTTGTGGCCTGTGGCTGGAACGTGCTGGGCCCGATCAACGGCCATGACGCAGAGCTGGTGGCCAGCACCCTGGCCGAAGCGAAGAAATCGGAAGAGCGCCCAACGCTGATCATCTGCAAGACCTCCATCGGCAAGGGCAGCCCAAACCGTGCCAACACCGCCAAGGCCCATGGCGAGCCCCTGGGTGCTGAAGAAATCAAACTCACGCGCGAAGCCCTGGGCTGGCCGCACGCCCCCTTTGTGGTGCCCAAAGACATCTATGCCGCCTGGGACGCCAAGGCCGCTGGCGCCGCGTCCGAACAAGCCTGGAACGACAAGTTCGCCGCCTACAAGGCAGCTCACCCGGAGCTCGCCAAAGAGTTGGTGCGCCGCATGAAGGGCGAGTTGCCCAAGCACTTTGCCCAAGTGGCGGTGGACACCGCCGTGGCCGCCCACACCAAAGCCGAGACGGTCGCCTCGCGCAAGGCCTCGCAGCTGGCACTCGAAGCCTTCACCGCCGCCCTGCCCGAGATGCTGGGCGGCTCGGCCGACCTGACTGGCTCCAACCTGACCAACACCAAGTCCACGCCCAGTCTGCGTTTCGACTTCACGGGTGAGAGCAATGGCGGGCGCCACATCAACTACGGCGTGCGCGAGTTCGGCATGGCGGCGGTCATGAACGGCATCGCGCTGCACGGTGGCTTCATCCCCTACGGCGGCACTTTCCTGACCTTCAGCGACTACAGCCGCAACGCCATTCGCATGGCCGCGCTGATGAAGTTGCGCGTGGTGCACGTGTTCACGCACGACTCGATTGGCCTGGGCGAAGATGGCCCTACCCACCAGTCGATCGAACACGCGGCCAGCCTGCGGCTGATCCCCAATCTGGATGTCTGGCGTCCCGGTGACACCGCCGAGACCGCCGTGGCGTGGACCGTGGCGCTGCAGAACAAGAGCAAGCCCACGGCCTTGTTGCTCAGCCGCCAGAACATCAACTACGCGCCCAAGTCCGGCCTGGCCGACATCAGCAAGGGCGCCTACGTGTTGGCCGAGCCGAGCGAAGTCGGCCTCAAGAAGAAGGCCCAGGCCGTCATCATCGCCACCGGCTCCGAAGTGCAACTGGCACTCAAGGCACAAGAGCTTCTTGCTGCTAAAAAAATAGCTGTGCGGGTCGTCTCCATGCCCAGTACCACCACGTTTGACAAACAAAACGAAGCCTACAAGAGTGCCGTGTTGCCGGCCGGCGTGCCGCGCATTGCGGTCGAGATGGGTGTCACCGATGGCTGGTGGAAATACGGCTGCGCCGCCGTGGTGGGTATTGACACCTACGGCGAGTCAGCCCCGGCGCCGGTGCTGTTCAAGCTGTTTGGTTTCACGCCGGAGAACGTGGCGGAAACCGTGCAAACGGTATTGGGTAAGTAGTTCACTCGCAAGGGGCCTATGTACATTGAGTTGTCATTGCGAGCGCAGCGCGGCAATCCAGGAAGTCATGGATTGCCGCGCTGCGCCTCGCGATGACGATGCAGGTTCAAGGTCCGTGTGCGGTATCGGCCCGGATTCGGGAGGCTCGCAATGACGGGCCTTAGCGCTTCAGGTTTTTAACTCGTGGAGATGTTTATGACGATCAAGATTGGTATCAACGGCTTTGGCCGCATCGGGCGCAACGTGTTGCGCTCGGCCTTGCAGAACTTCAGCGACATTGAAGTCGTTGGCATCAACGACCTGCTGGAGCCGGATTACCTGGCTTACATGCTGCAGTACGACTCGGTGCACGGTCGCTTCAAGGGCGACATTGCGGTGGATGGCAACACCCTGATCGTCAACGGCAAGAAGATTCGCCTGACGCAAGAGCGCGATCCGGCCAACCTGAAGTGGAACGAAGTCGGTGCCGAGGTGGTGATCGAGTCGACCGGTTTGTTTCTGGACAAAGTCACCGCGCAGAAGCACCTTGATGCCGGCGCCAAGAAGGTCATCATGTCCGCCCCGTCCAAAGACGACACCCCGATGTTCGTGTTCGGTGTCAACGACAAGACTTACGCCGGCCAGGCCATCATCTCCAACGCCTCCTGCACCACCAACTGCCTGGCGCCTTTGGCCAAGGTGGTCCATGACAAATGGGGCATCAAGCGTGGCCTGATGACCACTGTGCATGCCGCCACCGCCACGCAAAAGACCGTGGACGGCCCCAGCAACAAGGACTGGCGCGGCGGCCGCGGCATTCTGGAAAACATCATCCCGAGCAGCACCGGCGCGGCCAAGGCGGTGGGTGTGGTGATTCCTGAACTGAACAAGAAGCTCACCGGCATGTCCTTCCGTGTGCCCACCTCCGACGTGTCGGTGGTGGACTTGACGGTTGAGCTGAACAAGGAAGCCACGCTCAAGGAAATCTGCGCCGAGATCAAGGCCCAGTCGGAAGGCGCCCTCAAAGGCATCCTGGGCTACACCGACCACAAAGTAGTGGCCACCGACTTCCGTGGCGATACCCGCACCTCTATCTTTGATGCGGACGCCAGCATTGCGCTGGACGGCACCTTCATCAAGCTGGTGAGCTGGTACGACAACGAGTGGGGCTACTCCAACAAGTGCCTGGAGATGGTGCGCGTGGTTTCCAAGTAAGCGGTTCTTGCGGCCATGAAAAACGCGCCTTCGGGCGCGTTTTGTTTAGCCCGCGCCACGGCTGCAACCCTGCCGTGCCAAAATGGAACAACAGTGACCCCATCACATTGACGTTTCCCAAATGCATGAAGCAGACCCGTCATTGCGAGCGTAGCGCGTTGCCGCGTCGCTTGCGCTCCTCGCAATGACGGTTTTATCAAGGGCACATCCACCGTGGATTGCCGCGCACGCGCAGTACGGGTCCTGGATTGCTTCACTTCGTTCGTAATGACGACGCGTTGCGGCGGCCCGTCCCACAAGTTTTCAGGAGATCAGCATGGCTAAAGACTTCGACACGATGGAAGACAGCAACCGTTCTTCCAACCTCAGCATCCATGACGTCATCAACGCCTCGCGGCGAACGCTGCTCAAAGGTGGCGCGGCGGCATCGCTGGCGGCCATCGTGGCGCCGCTGGGCGCATCACTGACAGCCTGTGCGGCGATGGGCCCGCATCGGCCAAAAATGGGCTTCAAGGGGGTGCCGATCGGCATGGGGGACAAACTGGTCGTCCCCGAGGGGTATGTCGCCACGCCCATTGCACGATGGGGTGAGCCGATCGGCATCGCCGGGAACATGCCGGCCTTCAAGATCGACGGCTCCAATTCGGCGGCTGATCAGGCGGTGCAGTTGGGCATGCACCACGACGGGCTTGAATACTTTCCGCTGGATGGCTCGCGCCGTGGGCTGATTGCGTTGAACCATGAATACGCCGATGACGGACTGCTGCACGTCGGTGGGTTCGCCAACATGGATGCAGAGAAGGTTAAGAAGTCTCAAAACGCACATGGCTTGTCGGTGTACGAAGTTGAATTGAAAGACGGTACCTGGGCGATGGTGCGTCCGTCGCGTTTCGCCCGTCGCTTCACGATGGACACGCCCTTTGTCGTTGGCGGTCCGGCTGCGGGGCACGCCATGATGCGCACCTCCGCTGACCCGGCCGGTCGCACCGTGCTGGGCACACTGAACAACTGCGCGTCGAGTCAGACGCCGTGGGGCACCTATTTGTCGGGCGAGGAGAACTGGGCGTTCTATTTTGGCGCGGGTGACAACCCGACGCCGCATCAGCGCCGCTGGGGTGCGCGCAAGGACGGCTCTTACCAGTGGGAAAAGTTCGACCCCCGTTTTGACCTGCGCCAAAACCCCAACGAGTTCAACCGCTTTGGCTGGGTGGTGGAGGTGGACCCGATGGACCCCACCAGCACGCCGGTGAAACGCACCGCACTGGGCCGCGCCGCACACGAGGGCGCCTGGGTCGGCGTCACCCGGGATGGCCGGGCGGTGGTGTATTCCGGCGAAGATGCGCGCTTTGAATACATCTACAAATTTGTCAGCCGCGACAAGATCCGCCCCGCCGGTGGCGGGTTGACCAAGGCGCAGGCCAACAAGGACCTGCTCGACCATGGCACCTTGTTTGTGGCCCGATTTGATGCCGATGGCACCGGCCGCTGGTTGCCGTTGGTACACGGTCAGGGTCCGCTGACGGCTGCCAACGGTTTTGCCGATCAGGGCGAGGTCGTGATCAAGGCGCGCCAAGCCAGTGACTTGCTGGGCGCCACCAAAATGGACCGCCCCGAGTGGCTGGCGATCGACCCGACCAATGGATGGGTCTACTGCACGCTTACCAACAACACCTCGCGGGGTCAGCCCAACCAGCCCGGCGTAGACGCCGCCAACCCACGTGCCAACAACACCATGGGCCAGATCATCCGCTGGAAGGACCAAGGCGACTTTGATGGTGTTGGTTTCGAATGGAATCTGCTGGCGCTGGCCGGTGATCCGGCCAATGAGCGACCCGAGGCCAAAGGCAATATCAAGGGGGACATCTATGGCTGCCCGGACGGTCTTGCCTTTGACCAGCGCGGCCTGCTGTGGATCCAGACCGATGCCCACGCCACCCAGATGTACAAAGGCGAATTCAAGGGCATCGGCAACAACCAGATGCTGGCCTGCGATCCGGCGACCGGGGAAACCCGGCGCTTTCTGACCGGGCCGACCAATTGCGAAATCACCGGCATCACCTTCACGCCGGATGGCACCACGGTTTTCATCAGCGTGCAGCACCCCGGCGAGACCCCGACGGACCGCAGCGACCCAAAGGACCCCGCCAAATACTCCAACTGGCCCGACTACACACCGGGTGGGCGGCCGCGCTCCTCCAACGTGGCGATCCGCAAAAAGGATGGTGGCGTGATCGGAACTTGATCAGCGCGCGGGTATCGCCAGCCCCTTGCGCACGGCTGGCCGCGCCACAAACGCCGCCAGGGCGCGCGTCACATGCGGAAAGTCTTGCATGCCGACCAGGTCAGCGGCCTCGTAGCGCTCAATCAGGTTGCGTACCCAGGGGAAGACCGCGATGTCAGCAATGGTGTAGCCGTCGCCCATGATCCAGGTGCGCGCGGCCAGGCGCTGGTTGAGCACGCCCAGCAGGCGCTTGCTCTCAGCCACGTAGCGGCCCAGCGGGCGCTTGTCCTCATAGTCCTTGCCTGCAAACACCTTGAAGAACCCAACTTGCCCGAACATCGGCCCAACGCCGCCCATCTGCCACATCAGCCACTGAATCGTCTCGTAGCGTTGCGCGGCATCCTGCGGGATGAACTGACCCGTCTTCTCCGCCAGGTACAACAGAATCGCGCCGGACTCGAACAGCGCCAGCGGCTTGCCGCCCGGACCATCGGGGTCGATGATGGCCGGAATCTTGTTGTTGGGGTTGAGCGACAAAAACTCTGGCGACATCTGGTCGTTGGTCTCAAAGCTGACCAGATGGGGCTCGTAGGGCAGGCCCAGTTCTTCGAGCATGATCGACACCTTCACGCCGTTGGGCGTGGTCAGCGAGTAAAGCTGCAGCCGATCGGGATGTTGGGCGGGCCATTTGTGGGTGATGGGGTGGTCGATCCTCGGGGCGGCGTGGTCAGTCATGGTCAAGGTCCTTTGAGAGGGCGGCGAACAGCGCCCAGAAATCCGAATTGTCGGTGCGAAGTCGATTCCCTGCAGCCGCCCGGCCCGGCGTGCCAAGCTCACCGGCTGAAGTTCAAGAAGTGCCCCTTGTAGGCTTCACCTGTGCACTGAGTGACGCCGGCCCGCTGCACATCCGACACGTAACCCCGTGCCACCATGCTGCGGCAGAAGGCGGTGCGGTTGCCGCGATCGGGGTCCAGCACGATGATGTTGGCCCGCTCGTTGGCGTGTAAGTCAATAAAGGTGGCCAGCGCTTCGGGCTGGTTGCGCTCGTACAGCACATCGCTGGCAATGATCAGGTCGAACCTGCCCAGCGCCAGGTTCTCGCGGTTCCAGTGACCGGTCTGGTACTTCAATCGCGGCAAGTGGTTAAGGCGCAGGTTCTCCCGCAGAAACCCTTCAGTCAGCGGATGGCAGTCGCTGGCCGTGATGTCGCCCAGACGACGGTGAATCACCAGACTGGCCAGCGCCAGGCCACAGCCCACTTCCAGAATGCGTTTGCCGTTGATGTGGTAAGTCTGCATGGCATTGGCCAGCATGCGCGCCGAGGGCCACACCATGCCAAACAGCGGCCAGGACGCGCACGAGATGCCGGCGGCCAGCGCCGCGCCATCGGGGTCGGCATACTGCTGGCGGTCAAGCAGTGAACGGATCTCGAAGTTCGAACTACCCAACAAGTGGGTTTCGTGTTTGACCTGGTAGCCTGGCATCGGTTAGCGCCTGTGCCTCAAACTGAAAAAGCCAGTTCAAGCTCGTCGATCAGCCTGCCTACATAGGCCACGGCGTCGTGAATCGGCGCTGGCGAATGCATGTCGATGCCGGCGGCCTGCATCAGCTCCAGGGGTTTGAGCGTGCCACCAGCCTTGAGCACCTTGAGCCAGCGCTCCACCGCGGGCTGTCCTTCGTCCTGGACCAAGCGGGCCATCGCCGTCGAGGCGACCAGGCCAACCGAGTAGGTGTAGGGATACAGGCCCATGTAGTAGTGGGGCTGGCGCATCCAGGTCATGCGGGCGCCCTCGTCGATCTCCACTGTGTCACCCCAGAACGCGCTCAGGATGTCGCCGGTGCGCTGGTTCAGCACCGACGCCGTGATTGCCTGGCCCGCCTCCGCCAGCGCGTACACCTGGTGCTGCAGCTCGGCCTCCAGCAGGTGCGTCACGAAGTTGTGGTGGAAGGTGCCCAGCACTTGCATGATGACCGCGCGACGCATGCGCAGGTCGGTGCTTTGGCCCAGGACGTGGTGCGCCAGCAGCATCTCGTTCATGATCGACGGCGCCTCCACAAAAGGCATGGCCGGGCGGGTGTTGACCAGCCGCTGGTGTTTCATCGCCAGACCAAAATGCCCACCATGGCCCAACTCGTGCGCCAGTGTGAACACGTTGCGCATCGAATCGGCCCAGGTGATCAGGATGTAGGGGTGCACGCCATAAGGCGAGGCACAAAAGGCGCCTGAGGACTTGCCCACGTTGTCGGCCCGGTCCACCCAGCGTTCGGTCAGCGCGGTGCGCGTGAAGGCGCAGTACTCCGGCCCCATCACCGCCAGCGCATCCAGAATCAGCGCGCAGGCTTCGTCATAGGTCACGCGGGGGTTGAACGCGGGGTCCAGCGGCGCCTTGATGTCGCAATACAGCAGCTTGTCCAGGCCCAGCACGCGCTGGCGCAGCCGGGCGTAACGGCGCATGTGCGGCGCCAGTTCGGTCTGGATGATCTGCAGGATGTTGGTGTACAGCGTTGCCGGAACCTTGTGAGCCTGCAGCAGAAATTCCTCCGTGCTGGGGTAGTGGCGCAAGCGGGCCAGCACCACGTTCTTTTTGACTTCAGTCGCGAAGGTGGCCGCATAGGTGTGGTTGTAGGCCTTCAGCCCCGCGCTGAACGACTGCCAGGCGCCGCGGCGCACACTGCAGTCCTCATTCGATTCGTAAGTGGATTCATACGAGTTGAAGGAGTTGGGGTAGACCGCGCCGGCGGCGTCTGTGAACGGCGCAAACTGGATGTCGCTGGACTTGGAGCGGTTGTAGATCATCGAGGGCGATCCCATCACCTCGCCCAGCGCGGCCAACACCTGCTCGGTATCGGCGCCCAGCCGGTGTGGTCGCAACGCCAACAGGTCCTGCAGGTAAATCTGGTGGGCCGCCAGGCCGGGCTCGCTGGCGAGATAGTGCTCCACCACGCCATCGGGCAGTTGCAGTATTTCCGAGTCCACAAACGCCAGGCTGGCGCTCAGTCGGGCGCTGAGAGCGGCCACGCGCGCTGTTGCCGCCTGGCTGTTGGGGTTGGTGCCGTCCTGCGCGTTGCGCAGGTGCGCGAAAGTGACGACGCGGATGAAGCGCTGTTGGATCGCCTCCACGGTGTCCAGACACGCCAGCAAGGTGGTGGCACTGTCGCCCAGTTGGCCCTGGTAGGGGCTGACATCGGCGCGTGCCGCGTCCACGCCTTCGAGCGCAGCCTCCCAATCGGCGGCGCTGGCAAACAGGTCGTCAAGGTTCCAGGTCAGCTCGACGGGGACCTCGGCGCGGGCGGGGCGGGTTTTCATTGTGTGAGGCCGTATCGTTGGTGGTGTGGGTTAACCATACTACCCAGTCTGGCCACCGACCGTTGGACCTGAAGCAAACACCGCCCAAATCGTTGCGCGCATCCCTGTTCATCTTCGAGGCAAAGGCGCCCGGTGAAATATTGCCTTTGCCATCGGGGTCTGGTCGGCCCTTCGCGAGTTGCGATGCGTGAGCGTGAAAGTACATCGTCATTGCGAACGAAGTGAAGCAATCCAGGTCTCCTGAACCCATGGACTGCCGCGCGGTATTCGTCATTGGAGCAGCAGCGACGCGGCAATTGCAGTGATGCCATCAGGTTCAAGGTCCGTGTGCGTTATCGGTCCGGATTCGGGAGGTTCGCAATGACGGTTGCCTTTCATGATATGGGTGGGCTTGAGCCCATGTCAGGTAAAAGCAAACAAGCGCGCTGCCGGTCACGAAGGTGCCAGTGAGCTGGCCTTGGTGAACCCGATCCGCGTGGAATGTTCGAACTAAACTACCGCCCCAATACCGACCAACCAGCATGCCGGTTGACCTTGTTGTTCTCATACTCCCAGATGGTGCCGCAGCGCTCGCAGCGGTACTTGGTGATGGTCACCGACCCGTGTTTGTGCGCCACGGTGCGGTGCGTGCCCTGCATCAGCTCGGGGTGACCCTTGGCGCGGCGCCAGTGTTGCTGCACACCGGCGCAGGCGTCGCACATCTCCGCAGTCTTGACCGGCTCAGGCCGAAGGGGTAGGTCTTGGGGCATGGTGGGCTGCTCGTAAATGCTCAGATTGTCGTTGGTAGATGCAAGAAAGCTCGCAACCGGTCCAGCTCCTCGGCCAGCGCGCGCGGGTACGCGGCGTCGCGCGGCGGCTTGCCGGCGGCGTAACCCAGCTCGGCCTGCAACTGCCCATCGGTCACCGACACATTGCCCCAGCCAATCACCGTGTCGTGCCACAAGAGCGGCAGCGCGTAGTAGCCGCGCACGCGTTTGGGGGCGGGGGTGTAGGCCTCAAAGCGGTAGGCCCAGCCCCACAGGTGCTCGAAACGTCGGCGGTCCCACACCAGCGGGTCAAACGGGGCCAGCAGGCGCACCACCTCCTCGGGCGCGTGGCGGCGCGATGCCGGGTTTTCTGTGGCGCTCCAGTAGTAGGTTTGGCCGTCTACCGTGGCACTGGCCAGGCGTTCCTTGGCGCGCGCCAAGGCGTCGCGGCGCAAGTGGGCCCATTGCGGTGCACCGCCGCGCAGGTGGCTGATCAGCTCACCTAAAGATCGCTCGGGCAGCGGCGCGTACTTGTGCACGATCACATCCACCAGGGCATCCATGGCTTGCTGCGGGTCGGGTGCGTCTTGCGCGTGATCCCGTACCGAGTAGGTGCGCACGCCACTGGCGCGAGAGGCGATGCGCAGCAGGCCGCGGTAATGCATGTCGTCGAGCAACTGCGTGCTGGCATTGCTGGAGCCACCAAACCAGTTGCGCGACTTGCCGTGCGCAAAGTGCGCGTCCACCGCGCGCGGGTGCACCACGCCGTGCGCCTGCACAAAGGCCAGCACAGCGTCCATCTGCTTGCGCCGGGCCGGGGTCAGCGCCGTGCGGGGCGTGCGCGGGTGCATCAGCGCCTGCGTGGCGCGCGGCAAGAAACCGTAGTTGACGAAGAAGTCTTCCTCGATGTCCAGCTTGGCGTAGCGCCGTTCCAGGTCGCCCGCGCGGTAGCCCTTGACGCGGTGGCGCAGCGTCAGGTCTTGCGCCCGTGCCGGCGCGCGAATCGGGTCGGCCTGCACAAAGCCCAGCTTGGTGATGGCCCGGCCCAAGGTGGTGGGCGCAAACAGGGTGCGTGCCACGGCGTAGCGGCGCAGGGTGTCCAAGGTGAGGGGCATGGTTGCTGGCGTGGCGATACTGTGTAAAAATAAGGGCTATCCATTTAGCTCCACAAGACCTATCATCCGTCGGTGAACGAAATTTGGCATAGTGCAAGCAAAGGTTACCCAAGCAACTGGATTGAATTTCAGGACTGGTTTGCCACCGAAGATTCCTGCACAGCATACCTTGAGCACCCGAGATGGCCAAAGGGATTTTGCTGCCCGTCTTGCGGCGCGATTGACGAGCCCGGACGTGCGACTCGGGGCGGCTGATTTGCAGAAGTTGTCGGCATCAGAGCAGTGTGACGGCAGGAACAATCTTCGACAAGACCCGTACTCCGCTTAGGCTGTGGTTCGCTGCGGCTTGGTACATCACCAATCAGAAGCAAGGCGTCAGCTCTTGGACTGCAACGCGTGCTCGGCTTGAATAGCTACCAGACCGCATGGGCCATGTTGCACCGGTTTCGCCGTGCGATGGTGCGTCCCGATCGTGACCTGCTGTGCGGCACAGTCGAAGTCGATGAGACCTTCTTGGCGTTGAGCCGAAAAGACACGGCCAAGCCAAAGCCCAAGCGCGCCAGCCCGAAAGCCCACAATCGCAGCCACTTGGTTGCCGTCGCTGTTGCTATTGAGGTGCACGAGCCCAAGGGCTTCGGACGCATTCGTCTTCGTCGAATTCCAGGGCCCACCATCGAAGCGATTGTCCCGTTCTTGCGAGAGAACATCGCACCGAGGAGCACAGTTCCGCACTGACGGGTCTGCAATTTACGCAACCGTGAATGAGGATGGGTTTAAGCACGATCCCCATGTCATGCTCGGGTCCAAGGTTCCGGCTCATGAGCCGTTGCCCGGAGTTCACCGCATCGCAGCATTGCTAAAAGCGCTAGTTTCTTGGCACTCATCAGGGCGCAGTTGATCCTCGACACGTAGACTACTACCTTGATGAATTCACCTTCAGATTCAACCGACGGACATCGCGTTCCAAGGGGCTGCTCTTCTATCGACTGATGACGCAATCCGTCTTAGCAGCACCCGCCACATATGCCAACATTCGTGACAACCAACACCCGTCAAGGCGCGAGTCCGGTAGTCAATACGCTGTGGAGCTAAATGGATAGCCCTTGTAAAAATACAGTATATCCATTTGCAGGGATTAGGCCATGAAGATATTGCCGACCGACTTTGACGGTCAACCCATCCGCCGTGTGTTTGACGAGGACACCGAGACGTGGTGGTTTTCGGTGGTTGATGTGGTGCAGGTGCTGGACCGAGAACAAAAGTGCCAAGCGCGCTATTGGTCAGACCTCAAGCGCAAGCTGGCACAGGAGGCGGGCTCCGGAGCAACCGTACGAGGAAATCGTACAGTTCAAACTGACCGCCACGGACGGTAAACAACGGGAAACCGATTGCGCCAAAGCCGCCACGCTCCTGCGCATTGTTCCAATCCATCCCCAGCGCCAAAGCCGAGCCCATCAAAGTCTGGCTCGCCAAAGTCGGCTACAGAGCGCATGCATGAAATGGCCGACCCGGCCCTGTCGCTCAACCGCGCCCGCCAGACCGGCAACAGCACGGGCCGCAGCGACAAGTGGACAGATTGCAGAAACCACGGCCGCAACGGGCATGGCGGACAACACCACGGCGGCCAAGGCGGGGTGGCATCGCCAAACAAGCGCGCAAGCAGTTGGAGACTCAAACCGGCAGGCCGGTGGTGTCGCCGGGCCAGAACCACCTGGCGCCGCACGCGGCACGGCCGTTAAAGTGGCGAGGAAGAAGTAAGGCCTGCAAGCGCAAGTGCGCCGCGTCCTCCAGGTCTACCGGCAACTGGTTGCGGGCCTGCAGGTAGTGCTGGGTGAACACATCCAGGTAGGCCTCCAGCGTCTGCGCGGCCAGCGGCTCGCCGGCCAGCTCCATACACAGCGCAGCCACCTCCGAGGTGCAGATGTGGTTGTCGCGCCGCGAGCGGCGCAGGCGGTAGCGTGACAGCTGCTCGGGCGGCAGGCTCAGGGCACCGGCAGTGGTCCAGATACGGGCAGGCTCTTGCGAAACATCTTGCGCCTCGGGCCGTGGCGTCCAGCAGCACAAATAGCGGGCGTCGGATGCTGGCCCCCGCTCCACCGCTACGCGCCTCGTTGCGCTCAATCAGCTGCGTGACCACCCGCTCGGCCGCCACAAACTCGCCGGGGAAGACCAGATACGGCTGCCACTGCGGGTCGGCCAGCAGTGCCAGCAGCGCAGGGTCTACCTCGGTGCGTGCCCAGCCAAAGGCAGTCAGTATCGGCCACCACATCGGCTATCAGCCAGCCAGTGTTGCTGGGCTTGAGCGGCTCGGTGTCGCACATGATCAGGCACACCCCGGCGCGCGTGGGCACCAGTGGGCGAAGGGCACACATACAGTGGCTGGGGAGCAGCCGGCAACCCGCACAGCGCAACCTACGCGAGCCGCCACGCGCCAAGGAACGGCTTGGCACTGCGCGCCAGCCGCGCGGTGCGCAAGCGAGATACCGCGTGGGACATGCAGGAGGCTGGCAACACTGGTCGAGCGTACGCGCGGTGGCGCTTTACTTGGCCGGCCGATGCAGCGCGCAAATCTTGTTGCCGTCGGGGTCGCAGATAGGCCGGTAGAGCTTGCCCACCGCGCCATCGCGCCAGCCTGGCGGGTCTTCGCAGGTGGTGCCGCCGTTGGCAAGGCCGGCTGCATGGAACGCGTCCGGCCTGCTCGGGCGTCTGCGTGTTGAACCCGATGGTGCTGCCATTACCGTGGGTCGCCGGCTCGCCATTGAGGGGGTGGTGATGCCAAAGCTGCCGGTGGGGCTGCGGTAGAAGTAGCGTGCGCAGATCCCGTTGTGGTTGTACACGCCGGGTTTGATATCCAGCGTGCCGAGCAAGGCGTCGTAAAACTTCTTGGAGGCTTCGATGTTGTTAACGCCAAGTATCACGTGACTGAACATAACTATCTCCGTTGGCGCCCGGTTGCGGGCAGGGAAGGGGTGTGGAGCCGAGAGGATAGCGCTACGCCTTCAAACGCTGGCAGAGAATCTGGACCATGGACCTCTTTGACGATTTGCCCCCGCCCCCGAGGCCGCGCACATGGCGATTCGCGGTGCCGTGCTGCTGCACGCCTTTGCGCGCGAGGGCGAGGCCGCCCTGTTGCAGACCATCGACGCGGTCATTCTGCGCAGGCGCCGCTGCGCCACGTGCAAACCGGCGGCGGCACCATGTCGGTGGCCACCACCAGTTGGTGGCCCGCTGGGCTGGGGGTCCGATCCGCATGGCTACCGCTACGCAGCACGTGACCCCCACACCGGACAGCCCACCATGCCCGCGTGCTTGATGGAGTTGTCCCAACGCGCCGCAGCGCAGGCCGGTTATGCGGGCTTCGTGCCCACGCCTGCCTGATCAACCAATACGCCCCCGCGGCAAGCTCTCGCTGCACCAGGACAAGGACGAGCAAGACCCGCGCGCGCCCATCGTGTCGCTGTCGCTGGGCTTGCCGGCCGTGTTTCTGTTTGGCACACCCCAGCGCGAAGACCGCAGCCAGCGCTATCGGCTGGTGCATGGGGATGTGGTGGTGTGGGGCGGGCCATCGCGCCTGGCGTACCACGGGGTCATGCCGCTGGCGGACGGCGAGCATGGCTTGCTGGGTCAGCGGCGGATCAACTCTGACGTTTCGGCGGGCTGGCGCTGGCAGGCTTGCAAAGAAAGGGGCTCTGGCCGCAAACTTGGCCGATGCCGACAGCCTGCGGCGGGGCGATCTGGGACGGGCGCGGCCTGCTCAAATCCGACTCGTAGCAAGGCAAAGTGCGCTGCCCGCCGCAGCATGCACTGCGGTTTCTGTTTCCCCAGCTATGGCCCGAGGCAGAGGCGGATTCGGCCAATGTTTGAACATCAAATTGGCTTCTAGTAATTCGTTTCATCAATGACATTACATATCAGTTCAAACCGAGGTCGAACTTGTTCCATCGGAAGATGACAGGCGTGGCGTTGAATTCCTCGATGCCCTTGAGGATGCGAGCCTTCAGCTCGTCCACTGATTTGACTCGGATGTGCCGCAGGAAGGCGCGCGCCATCTTGGAGAAGGCGCACTCGATCAGATTGAGCCAAGAGCCATGCTTGGGTGTGTGAACGTACTCGAATCGCCCGGGGCGCGTGCCCAGGTAGGCCACGGTCTCCTTGGAAATGTGGGCCGAATGGTTGTCCAGCACGACTCGGATGATGGAGTCTTTCGGGTAGTACTCATCCAGGCGCTTGAGCAGAGCGATGAACTCCACGCTGCGATGGCGGTCCTCCACATTGGCAAAAATGTGACCCGAGTGCAGATCGATTCCGGCCAGGATCGAGACGGTGCCCCGGCGAACATACTCGTAGTCGCGCCCAACAGCGCCGGCCTTGCCCGGCACCGGAGGCAGATCGGGCGCGGTCAAGCCGATTGCCTGAACGCCGGGCTTCTCATCGACGCTGACCGTGTAGATGGGGTTGGGCCGTGCGTCATGGACCGCCCCCTTGCCGGTAGAGCGAGACATCCCGATAGACCATCAGAACCTCCTGCATCTTGCGGTCAAACTGCGGATCGCGCTTCTCCAGGTAGTAGCGAATCCTGTGGGGCTTGATCTCGTGTTCGTCCAGGATGCGCCACACGGTGCTTTTGCCCGCATTGGCCAGGCGGGCAAACCCGGCAGCCTCGGCGCGCGCTCGCCCACGAACCGAGCCAGCGCGGAGATGGTCCACAACCCGCCGCCAGCCCATGATCCTTGGGCTTGGTGCACGCGATGCTCACCACCCAGGCTTTGGCTTCATCGGTGATCTCGGGCTCGTGAGGGCGGTGGTACTTGTCTTTCAGGCCGCCAGCACGCCCGCGGCCAGCGCTTCGTCCACGCAGCGATAGATCATCGGGCGACTAAAGCCGAGTTGGCGCTGCAACTCGGTGATCGAGGTGCCGAAGGCGTATCCCAGCAGCACCTTCGCCCGCTCGACTTCGCGCGCGGGCGCGGTCCTCGATGCAGCCAGCTTCCCGAGTGTCGCCGCCTGCGCAGGCGTCAACGCCAGCGCAGCGCGCTCCGATTTCCTTGCCATCGTCACCTCCATCACAAGTTACCAATGAACCGAGGTGATTATCGGTCATTTAGTAACTTAATTGATGGAACGATCTACTAGCGCTCGTCAGTGCAGCGCAAGTAGCTATGAATTTCATAGCAATTGCAAAATCAAGCGGCGTGCGCTCAGGTTTGACTGCAGGTTGCTCCCGGCCGTGCACGTTCACGGCGTAGCGCCTAGCCTTTGCCCCACCCCTCGACTCGTAGTAAGCCATTGGCAAGCCGCCCAAAAAGCGCCACCTGAGCGAACATGCCCCGCTTCCAGCAGGCTCTCCAGCATCTGTCGGGGCATGCCGTACCACGCGCACTAGCACATGGCTGGTATGTCGGTCTTGTGCGTGCATATCTTGCGCCAGCGCCATGTCTGCCAGGGCACGGCCCAGGCGGCCGTTGCCATCTTTAAACGGGTGTATGGATTCAAACCACAGATGCACCAGCGCGGCCCGTGCAATGCCATTGACCGCTGCGCCTGAGGTGGTTGCCCCGGTCGGTCGGGTACTTTCAAACCATGCCAAGAATTGGTCCATGTGCAAGGCCACCTGTGCCGACAGCGGCGCCTCGTAGCGCACCACTGCGCGTAATGCCCGACCTGCCCCCCGGAAACAGCGCTAACTGCCAGCGGCATAACCGGCCATCAAGGGTAGTGGTTGGAAAGGCAGGCCACTAAGGCGCTGTGCCCTTTACCACCCAGGCGGTGGCCGCATACGATCGCGCCCCATCGGTCTCGCCATCGAGATACGCCAGCCTCACCGTGTCTTGGAGCCTGCCCCTCGAATTTGCGCTGAGGGCGCCGACGTACTCGGCGATCGGCCCCTCCTTGCCTACGACAGGCGTCCAGAAGTCTGCGAATGACGCGAACTCCATGCGGATCGTCAGCGAATCCTGCACGACGTTCGTCAGGCCCGCGGCTTGCCAGGCACGCGCCAGTTCACCTGGGCGGCTCATGGGTCTGGTGTACGCCGCCGCTCTGGCCTGGTTCCCGTTCGGATCGATCATGGCCGCCGCGTCGTAGACCATGCGCAGCGCGACGAGCCCGCCGCGCGTATCCCAAGTGGCTGCGGCGACGGTTCCGCCGGGACGCGTCACGCGGCGCATTTCGCGCACTGCACGATCGGCTTGGGGACAAACTGCAGCACCAGCATGGAGACGGTGTGGTCGAAGGAGGCGTCTGCGAACGGCAACGCGCATGCGTTCCCGACCTGGCATTTCACGCGGGAGTCGTCAATTGAAGGTTGGCGAACTCGACATACGCAGGAGCGATGTCCAGTCCGCACACGTTGACGATTTCCGGGTCCTGCGCCAGGGCAAGGCACAGATTGCCGGTGCCGCATCCAACATCGAGTACCCGCAGCGCGCCGGTGGTTCCGGCGAATCGGATGAACGCGGGCGCGAGACGCCGGCTCCAGCGGCCCATTTGCAGTTCGTATCCTTCGCCGTTCGAAGATGCAAATGCCATGGTTACTGCGGCCTCAATCCGATTGCATTGACCAGTGCCGCGTTGATGGCGATCTCCTTTTCGACTAGCGCGTCGAACTCAGCCGAGGTTGCGATCATCGGATCGACGCCCATTGCCGCCAGCTTGGCCTTCACTTTGGGCTCTTGCAGCGCCGTGAGCGTCTCGCGATGAAGCTTGTCGACGATGTCGCGCGGTGCCCTGGCGGGCAGGAAGATCCCCGAACCACATCGGATAGTCAGCCTCGGAGAAGCCGGCTTGTCGGAGGGTCGGCACCTCCGGCAGCACCGAGGAGCGCGCGGCGCTGTTCACCGCGAGTGCTGCGAGCTTGCCGTCCCGGATCAGCGGCAGGGCGGCGCCAAGCGCCAGGAAGGCGAAATCGATCCGCCCGGCGATGACCTCGGTCATCATCTCAGCACCACCCTTGAATGGGATATGCACGGCCGCGATGCCCGCGTTGAGCCGGAAACGTTCAGCACTCAGATGGGACGCAGACCCCACGCCGGGGAGGAGAAGTTGAACGCACCCGGTTTCGCGTTGGCGCCAGCCACAAGATCGCGGACCGTCTTGAAGCCCTTGTCCGGCTTGACCACCAGGACGAAGGGCGTGACCCTAGCGGGACGACCGCCGCAAAGTCCCGCGTCGGGTGATAGCCCAGGTTCGCGTAAAGCAACGGTCCGATCGCATGAGCGGACGAGTTGACGAGCAGCGTACACCCGTCCGGCTCCGACCTGGCAACGACACCGGCGCCCATGGTCTGCCCCGCGCCCGGCCGGTTTTCGACCAGGATGCTCTGTCCGAGTTGCGTGGCGAGCTGCTCGAACACCACGCGGGGAACCGTGTCAATGACGCTGCCCGCCGCAATGGGCACGATCGCCTTGATCGGTTTGGCGGGCCAGGTCTGTGCAGCAGCATCGACGGTCGCGAGCCCAAGGCCGAGGGTGAAAATCAGTATCAGACAACGTAGTTTCATGACGTCCCCGCTTTCGCAAACAGGCGAAAAACTCGCCGACTGCACTTTAGGGCGGACGAGGCGTCGCCGTCCAATACATAATTTCACTGATCATCGATGCCGGTGCAGCATAAGGAGAGTCATGGATCTGCGGCATGCAAGGACCTTCGTCACGGTGGCCGAACTGGGCTCGGTCTCCAAGGCAGCCATGCGTCTGCGTTGCCCAACCCGCCCTGTCCCGACAAATCAGCAATCTTGAGCAGGAGCTCGGTCTCAAGCTGTTCGATCGGGTGGGACGTCGCTTGGTGCTGACTGGAGAGGGCGAGCAGTTGCTCGGCGACTGCCGCGATCTGTTGATCTGTGCCAGCGCCATCGGCGAGCGCGCGCAGCTGCTCAGGGGTGGCGACACGGGCACGCTGAGGGTGGCGGCCTCGCCGCAGTTCATCGAGGTGTTTTTCTGGCTTCCTGCGCCGCTACGCCGAACGCTATCCCCGGGTCCAGTTGAAATTGATCGAGTCCGTGGCATGGACCGACACCCTCGGCATGATGGAGAGAGGCGAGATTCACCTCGGCCAGAATCTGTTGCGTGCCATTGCGCCCACCGATACACGGTTCGCAAATCACCCGCTGGAGGCGGTAGAGCTGCTGGCTGCAAGCCATGAACCGCTCGTGCTCGGCGAAGGTGGGGCCATCGAAGTTGCCAGGCTTGCGAGCTACCCGCTGCTTGTGCTCGATTCCAGCTTCGTATCCCGACGTGCCTTCGACGCCACCTGTAGTCTGGCAGGCATTGAGGCCAATATCGTCTTCGAAAGCCGGACACCGCATGCCCTCCTGGCGATGGCCGAGAAGGGACACGGCGTAGCGATCGTTCCATCTGCGGTACGAATCGATCGCTATCCGCTGCGCATCGTCCGCGTGACCTATCAGGGCAAAGCGTTGCGAGAACCTCTGGCCATCTTCTGGGACAGGCGGCGCCCCCTGCCGTCCTACGCTGCGGCTTTTTGCAACATGCTGGCGGAGTACGTTCTTGAAGTGTTCCCGATTTCGCGGCCGTCTGAACCCGAGCGCGGCTCCACGGTGCGACGAACGGTAGCGCGCAAGCGCGCAGGAGCCGAACCCCGGTAACCGCCCTCGCGCCTGGCCGCCAGCCGTGCTGACTAGCACGCGTCTGCGTTCAGCGACGAGTCGCCGGACGATCTGGCACCACGAACGCTTTGGACCTCGATTCTGTACGGCAGTAACTGGCTCAATACCGCCACGTCGATCAAAGTTCGTGGCCCCCAGGCCCCGTCACCAAACCATCACATTTGTTTCACGCCTCTGTCACGCGCCGTCTTTAAGGTCTGAGGTTTGCTCAACCGCTTGCCATCAAGCTCACCTAGGAACCCACCATGAAGACAGACCGTATCGACTTCAACGACGAAAACTCCAACACCAGCGCCAACCCCAGTTTCGACTCGGTGCTGCAGGCCCGCCTGGGCCGGCGCAGCCTGTTGCGCGGCAGCGTCGGCGCGGTCGGCACCGCCATGCTGGGTGGCTTGGGCCTGTCGGCCTGTGGCGGTGGTGACGCCGAGGCGGCACCGGCCGCCATCTTGCTGGGCTTCACGGCAGTGGCCAAGAACCTGGCCGATGTGGTGACCGTGCCTGCTGGCTACACCGCCAGCGTGTTGTATGCCTTGGGCGACCCGCTGACCGCCGGCACTGCTGCCTACAAGAACGACGGCACCGATGCCGACTGGGAAAACCGTGCCGGCGACCACCATGACGGCATGGAGTGGTTTGGCCTGGATGCCGATGGCAAGCCTTCGCGCAGCGCGGTGGACCGCGGCCTGCTGGCCGTCAACCACGAGGCCACCACCGACGAAAAGCTCAGCTCCCACTTTCTGCACGCCAACGGCGGCACCACCACGCTGCCGCGGCCGGCGTCTGAAGTGGACAAAGAGACCGCCATCCACGGCGTGTCGGTGGTCGAGATCAAGAAGACCGGCGACAAATGGGCCACGGTGCAAGCATCGGGCTTCAACTTCCGCCTGACGGCCTTGAGCGAGATCGAGATTGCTGGCCCCGCACGCGGCAATGCCTTGATGCTCACCAAGTATTCGGCCACCGGCACCAAGACGCGCGGCACGCTCAACAACTGCGGCACCGGCAAGACGCCGTGGGGCACCCTGCTGACCGGCGAAGAAAACTGGTCGGGTTATTTCTTCCGCAGCGCCACCGATGATGCCGCGCGCGTGCTGACAAGAGCGTGACCTCGCTCAAACGCTACGGCCGCAGCCAGGAGCCGCCTCGCGCCATGGCTGGGAGACTGGCGGTTCCGACGACAAATACGCGCGTTGGAACAACAGCAAAACGGGCACCAGCAGCAATGGCAGCGACGACTACCGCAACGAGATGAACGCGCAGGGCTACATCGTCGAGATCGACCCCTACAACAAGACCGCGCCGCCAAGAAGCGCACCGGCCTGGGCCGCTTCGCGCACGAGAACGGCGCCTTCGGCCTGCCCGTGGCCGGCAAGCCGCTGGCCGTCTACATGGGCGACGACGCGCGCAACGAGTACATCTACAAGTACGTGAGCACCGCCAACTGGGACGTAGCAGATGCCAACAGCACCGACGTGATGACCACCGGCGACAAGTACCTGGACAGCGGCAAGATGTACGTGGCCAAGTTCAACGCCGACGGCAGCGGCCAGTGGCTGGAGCTGAGCATCAGCAACCCCACCGTGGCGGGCTATGCCGGCTACGCCTTTGCCGACCAGGCCGACGTGTGCGTCAACACCCGCCTGGCTGCCGACGCCGTGGGCGCCACCAAGATGGACCGCCCCGAGTGGTGCGCGGTGAACCCCGCCAATGGCGAAATCTATTTCACGCTGACCAACAACAGCAACCGCCGCGTCGACCCCACCGGCAGCAGCCAACTGGCCCCCGACAGCGCCAACCCGCGCGCCTACACCGACATGAAGGGCACCAGCGAACAAAAAGGCAACCCCAACGGCCACCTCATCCGCATCAAGGAAGCCGCAGCCGGCTCCGCCGCCACCAGCTTCACCTGGGACCTGTACGCCCTGGGCGCGCAGAGTGATGCCGACGGCAGCAAGGTGAACCTGTCCAACCTCACCGCCGACCAGGACTTCTCCAGCCCCGACGGCCTGGTGTTCAGCCCCGCCACCGGCATCATGTGGATTCAGACCGATGACGGCGCCTACACCGATGTCACCAACTGCATGATGCTGGCCGCCCTGCCCGGCCAGGTGGGCGACGGCGCCAAGAAGACGCTGAGCTACACCAAGGCCGATGGCAGCACGCTGGCGGTGGACACCTATGTGGGCAAGACGCCCACCCCTTCCACCCTCAAGCGCTTTCTGGTTGGCCCCAAGGCCTGCGAGATCACCGGCCTGTGCGAGACGCCCGACGGCAAGGCGGTGTTCATCAACATCCAGCACCCCGGCGAGACCACGGCCCTGGCCGACATTGCCGACCCCGCCAAGTACACCAGCCAGTGGCCCAGCAGCGCCGGCTACGGCGCCGGCAAACGCCCCCGCTCGGCCACCATCGTGATCACCAAGAACGACGGCGGCAAGATCGGCACCTGATCGGCACCTGCGGCTACGAGCTGAGCGGCAGCGTCAATTCCGCCCGCAGGCCGCCCAGGGGCGACGCGCTCAGCGCAAGCTCGCCGCCATACAGGCGCGCCAGGTCGTCGACGATGGACAGGCCCAGGCCCGAGCCGGGCACCTGTTGGTCGGCGCGCACGCCGCGCCCGATCACCGCATGACGTTGGTCGGCGGCCACGCCGGGACCGTCATCGTCGATCACGATGGTCAAGCTGCTGGCCTCGCTGCGCGCGCTCAGCTCGACGCGTTGCGTGGCCCACTTGCAGGCGTTGTCCAGCAGGTTGCCCAGCATCTCTTGCAGGTCTTGCGCTTCGCCACGAAAGCTCAGCGACGCAGGCCAGGCCGCCACGGTGATGTGCAGTTGCCGATCGGCATGCACGCGGCGCATCACCCGCAGCAGGCCCTCCACTACCGGTTGCAGGGCGGTCTTGGCGCCCGGCACGCGGCTGGTGGCAGCGACTTGGGCGCGCGCCAGGTGGTAGTCCACCTGTTTGCGGGCGATAGCAACTTGCTCGGCCACCAGTTGTGCCAGCTCGCTGGCCTGCGCTTGCCTGCCCGGCGCGGCGATGGCGGCATCGGCTGCATTGGCCAGCACGCTCAAGGGCGTTTTGAGCGCATGCGCCAGGTTGCCGGCGTGGGTGCGGGCGCGTTCCACCACCTGGGCGTTGCGCTCCAGCACGGTGTTGAACTCGTCGATCAGCGGCGTGATCTCGCCGGGAAAGCTGCCTTCGAGCTGCTGCGTCTCGCCGCTGTGCACCTTGCCCAGTGCGCTGCGCAGGCTGCGCAGGGGCGCCAGGCCCACCAGCACCTGCACCAGCGCGGCCACGATCAAGCCAGCCGCCAGCACGCCCAGCGCCAGCCACAAGGTGCCGTTGAGACTGGCCACCGGCGCCTCCATGAAGCGCTCGTCGGCCGCCGCGATCAGGCGCAGCGTGCGCGCGCTGCCGTTGGTGAGGTCTTCGATGCGCACGCTGCGCTCGATCATGCCCAGCATCTTGTCTTGGGGTCCCCGCACGCGGTGCTGGTGTAGCTGGCCGTCGGCCGGCGCGTCAGGCGGCACGGCCAACACATGGTCCCACAACGAGCGCGAGCGCAGTTGCCCAGGCTGACCGGCGCGGCGCTGGCGCCGTTGGCGCTACCCAGCAGGTCAATCTGCCAGTAGGTGCCGGAGTAGGGTCGGCTCAGGCGCGGGTCGCTCAGCGGCAGGGCGAGTTGCGGCTGGCCCTGCGGGTCCAGCGTGAGTTGGGCGGTGAGCTGGTCCAGGTGGGTGCGCAGCTCGGCATGAAACTGGTTGGATACATGCTGGCGGAACAGGCTGCTCAGGCCCCAGCCGGCCACCAGAATCGAGGCGGCAATCCAGAACAGCGTGCCCACCAGCAGGCGCAGCCGCAGCGAACTGCGCAAGGCCAATAGCGTCATGGTGGTGGTGGGGTGGTCAGGCGGTAGCCCAGGCCGCGCACGGTTTCGATCAGGCCGGGCGGCAGCTTCTTGCGCAGCCGGCCGATGAACACCTCCACCGTGTTGGAGTCGCGGTCAAAGTCCTGCGCGTAGATGTGCTCGACCAGGTCGTTGCGCGAGATGATTTCGTCGCGGTGGTGCATCAGGTAGGCCAGCACGCGGTACTCGTGGCTGGTCAGCGCCAGGGCCTTGCCTGCTACCGTGGCGCGGCTGTTGCGGGTGTCCAGCGTCAGCGCTCCGCATACCAGTTCGGCGCTGGCGTGGCCCCCGGCGCGGCGGATCAGCGCGCGCAAGCGGGCCAGCAGTTCTTCCATGTGAAAGGGCTTGGTCAGGTAGTCGTCGGCGCCGGCGTCGATGCCGGCCACCTTCTCGTGCCAGCCGTCGCGCGCGGTGAGGATCAGCACCGGCATCACGCGAGCGGCGGCACGCCACTTGCGCAGCACCGAGATGCCGTCCATTTGGGGCAGGCCCAGGTCCAGCACCACCGCGTCGTAGGACTCGGTGTCGCCCATGAAGTGGGCGTCCACGCCGTTGTCGGCCAGGTCCACCACGTAGCCGGCGGCGCGGGTGCCTTCGGCCAGCTGCGCCTGCAGGGTGGGTTCGTCTTCAACAACCAGAATGCGCATCAGCGGGCCTCGGAAGCGGGTGGGGTTTTGGGTGATGCCGGTGCTGCCTGTGATCCCGGTGGGGTGAGCGGTGTGGGCGCCGCGTCGTGACGCCGGTCGCGTCCCTTTTGGTTGATCAGCGTGCCGTCGCGCGCATCGAGTTTGAGTTTGACCAACGCGCCATTGGTGCGCAGCAGCTTGATCTCGTAAATCCAGCGACCTGCGCCACCGGCATTGGCTCGTTCGTGGCGGCGTTCGAGCTCCACGTCGACCACCTGGCCGGGGAAGTCGCGCTCCACTTTTTCGAGGATGGTGCGCAGCGGCAGCACCTCGCCCGCTTCCAGCGCCTTGCGGGCGCGGTCATGGTCCTCGCTGGCGATGGCGCTTGCGCCGGCGCAGGCCAGCATGGCAGCGCACAGCAGCCAACGCAGCGTGCGCCATGGCAGGGTCGAGTTTCGGTTTGACATGACGACTTTATAGACGCGCCAAGATGAACGCAGGATGAACGGTGGATTCACCTCAGGTTCAGTTGACCCTGCGCATAGTACCCCTCATACCGGTCCCAAAAGGAGTCACTCATGCACCGAAACCTGATCACCCCCTGCTTGCCGCCGCGCTGGCTCTCACTCTATCGGGCGCCGGCATCGCCGGTCCGCGCGAGGACCAGCTGAGCCAGTATGCCAGCGCCGCCAAGGCCGCCGACCCCAAGTTTGCCGGCTTCTCGGCCGAGCGTGGCAAGACGCTGCACACGCAAGCCTTTACTGGCGGCAAGCCCGACACGCCGAGCTGCACCAGTTGCCACGGCAAGGACACGCGCGGCGCCGGGCGCAACCCGTCGGGCAAGACGATCGAGGCGATGGCCGTGTCGGTCACCCCGGCTCGCTACACCGATCCGGCCAAGGTCGAGAAATGGTTCAAGCGCAACTGCAACGAAGTGCTGGGGCGCGAATGCACGGTCAAGGAAAAAGGTGACTGGCTGACTTTCATGCTCGGCCAATAAACCTATTGACGTTTCCAAAAGCATGACCACCCGTCATTGGCGAGGCGGCACCCCGCGTGGGCCATCCACTGGATGCCGCGCTGCGCTGCGACGGCACGGTCATGATTCCGGAAGCCCTGCCACCCAAGCCATCAACCGGAGTCAACCATGAACATCCCCTACCGTCCGCTGGCCCTGGGCCTGCTGGTTATCGGTTTCTCGGCCTTGGTGCTTGGCCGCGCCCAGGCCGGTGGCGGCCACTACTACCCACCGGTCACCGACCCGGTGGTCAAGGAAGAATGCGGCAGCTGCCACCTGGTGTTCGCGCCGTCGATGCTGCCGGCCAGTTCCTGGACCCGCATGATGGGCGACCTGAAGAACCACTTCGGCGACGACGCCAGTGTCGACCCGGCCATCGCCAAACGCATCACCGAGTACCTGACCGCCAATGCTGCCGATGCCGGGGGCGCGCGCTACAGCGGCAAGCTGCTGCGCGGTGTGTCAAGCGCCAATGCGCCGCTGCGCATCACCGAGCTGCCCAAGTGGGTCAGCGAGCACCGCAAGGTGCCGGCCTGGGAGTGGAAGCACAAGGACGTGCGCACCAAGGCCAATTGCGCTGCCTGCCACACCGACGCCGCAGCAGGGCTACTACGACGAGTGATCGCCGGCCCCCCTTCTTTGTCACGCCAGTCATCCCAACACACGGAGGTTTACACCATGAAACGCTCAACCCTTCTCGTATCCCTGGCCCTGGGCAGCGCACTCGCTGTCGCAGGCGCGCTGCTGGCCCCCTCGTTCGCCGGCGAGCACCGAGCCGACCCGGTGGCCGAGCGCCAGTGGTTGTCGATCGCGCAGATCCACGACAAGCTGCAGGCCGCGGGCTACCGCAATGTCGAAAAGATCGAACGCGAACGCGGCGGCTACGAGGTGCGCGCCACCGATCCCAAAGGTGAGCGCATCAAGCTCTACGTCAATCCGCAGACCGGTGAGATCATGAACCAGCGCGGGGAGGGCAAACGCTTTGGTGGCGGCGGCCCCGATGGCGCGCGTGCCTCGGCCGACTGCAACCAGCGCCGTTGCCGCGACGACCTGCCGCCCAAGCCCGCCAGCTCCGCCCCGGTGGTGAAGTAAGAAAAGATCGGGAGTTGCCATGAAGACCCTACTTGCCGCCCTGGTGGCCCTGGTCGCCCTCGCCTGGGGCCTGGATGTCAGCAGCGTGGTCGCCCCGGCGGGTGCACACCCGTTGTGGCTGGCCCGCCAGGAAGGGCTCTACCTGAGCGGTCTGCTGTCGATCGCCATGATGTCGCTGACCATGTTTCTGGCGACCCGCCCGGCCTGGCTGGAGGCGCCGCTGGGTGGCATGGACCGGGTCTACCGCACCCACAAGTGGGCCGGCATTCTGGCCGTGTCGTTTGCGGCGATGCACTGGCTGATTGAGATGTCGGACGACATTCTGAAGGCGACGATCGGCCGGGCCGGCCGCTTGCCGAAGGAAAAATTCACTGGCCTGCTGGAAGTTCTGCGCGACCTGTCCAAGGACATGGGCGAGTGGGCGATCTACGCCCTGCTGGTGATGCTGGTCATCACGCTGTGGAAGAAGTTTCCCTACCGCACCTGGCGCATCCTGCACCGCGCCATGCCGTTGTTGTACCTGATGCTGGCCATGCATGCGGCCTTGCTGGCACCGGTTGACTATTGGGCGCAGCCGGTGGGCGCGCTGATGGCGGTGTTGCTGGTGGCCGGCGTCTACGGCGCCATTCGGTCGCTGCTGGGCGGCATTGGCCGCTCGCGCGTGGCCAGCGGGCGAATCGTCGCGGTCGAGCATCCGATGCCGGATGTCACCACCGTGCGTTGCCGCCTGGAGCAAGGGTGGCGCGCTCACCGACCCGGGCAGTTTGCCTTTGTCACCTTCGATGACAAGGAGGGCGCGCATCCCTTCACCATTGCCAGCGCGGACCAGGGCGACGGCACCATCAGCTTCCAGATCAAGGCGCTGGGTGACTACACCAAGCAGCTCGGCGCACGCCTGCAAGCGGGGCAGACGGTGCGGGTGGAGGGGCCGTACGGGCGCTTTGACATTGCGCGCTGCAACCGTGGCGCCAGGCAGATCTGGATTGCCGGCGGTATTGGCGTGACGCCCTTCCTGGCCTGGCTGGAGTCACTGCAAGGCAAGCCGGGCCAAGTGCCTGCAGCCGACCTGCATTACTGCACGCGCGACCGCGACACCGATGCGTTTGTGCCGCGTCTGGAGAAGCTGTGCGCCACCCTGCCCCGCATCACACTGCACATTCATGGCGCACGTCAGGGCGCGGTGCTCAAGGCCGAGTCACTGGGCGAACCGAAAGGCGCCGAGATCTGGTTCTGCGGCCCCAGCGGCTTGGCCGACGCGTTGCGTCAGGGCATACACGCCATGGGCTGGCGGCCACGCTTTCATCAAGAGGCGTTTGAGATGCGCTAATGCCAGTTTCACCGCCGGGCCGGCCCGGGCCGTGCGCGCAGGCGGCGCACCTACTTGGCGTGCGTGCTGTGCACCTGCGCCGAGCGGGTGTCCAGCGGCGCCAACAGGGCCGGCGTGATCTGGTCTGCGCGCAGTACCTGGCCGCCCTGCTGATCGGCAAAGAGCTGGGCTGCTTGCAGGCTGGCAAAGGCGGGCAGGTTGCCGTTGCGCATGGGGCCCAGGGCTTTGGAGCCGTGCACGTAGTGGGCCTGCGCGGCGGGGGTCCAGGCGCGTGTGCCCATGTCGGTGACAAAGGTGGCGGCCACGTCACCGGCACTGCGCCCGGGGCTGAAGCGCTCCACCGACTGAAGAAACATATACAGGCTGACGGGGGAGTCGAAGTAGTGCGTGTCGCCGTTCCTGAAGATGGCTTGCGCCGCCCATTGCGGCGCGCGGGCCGGGAACATGCCGCACACCGGGCAGCGCGCGTCCGCTGGTATCGGGCGCGGCGCCAGCAGAGCCACGCCGGAGGCGCTGTTCCAGGCCTGCGGCGGCGCCACCAGGCAGATGTCTTCGGTGGCGGACGAGGTCACTTTGTCGGGCCACAGCAGCCACGTGGCGGCGGCCAGGGCAACCAGTGCCAATACGCCGCCGGCCGCCAGACCCCACCCCCGGGCGCGCCGGTCGGCTGGGCCCGGGGTGCCGCTTGCGTGGGCGACGTGCGGGCGATTAAGCGTTTGCGCCATGGTCTTTGCGTGTGGCCTACATGCGTGTGTCGTGCAAGGCCCCGCCGCTGAGGTCGACCATATCGGGCTTGATGTCGCCATAACGCAGCACCTTGCCACCGTACTCCTGGGCAAATTTCTTGGCGTCGGCCTCTTGCGAGAAGCTGGCAACGGTCGGACCCATGGAGCCTTTGCGTTTGCTGCCCAGCACGTAGACGCCGGTCTTGGCGTCGATCCAGTTGCCGCGGGGCTGGTCCCAGTTGGCCTTGCCCATGTCCTGCACCCACACGGCATCGATCTTCCTGACCTGCTCTGGCGACAGCAGCGTGCTGAACAGTTCCACGGTGTCGCAGAAGAAGGTGGGCTCGGCCTGTCCCGCGTACCGGATTTGCGCCTTGGGGCCCGGGTAGTCGGCCAGCAGCATGCCGTCCAGGTCGCAGGTGGTGCGGGCGTCGATCTCCACTGGCGCCAGTGGCTTGGCCGGGGTGGCAGGCTCGCAGCCCGATAGCAGTGCACCGGCCAGGCAGGCCAGCAGCGCGGCAAGCAGGCGGGAACGTCGATTCTGAGTCATGTGCGAAATCTCCATCGGGCCAAGGTGAGCGGAATCACAATCCAGGCCAGCATCACCAGGCCCATCAGCCAGGGCTTGGCCAGAGCTGGCGGCACGATGCTGGCCAGGCCATACAGGGTGCGCACGTCTTCGAGCGAAAACACGTTGAGGATGCGAAACACATCGGCCGGATTGAGCAGCAGCAGGTAGGCAAAGGCCTCGCCCCCATAACTGCCGCCCGTGGCCACCAGCCCACCGAGCAGCAACAGGTCGAACACCAGTACGAAGAAGAACCACAAGGCAATGGCCAGGCCGGAGGCGCGGGTGCGCTCGCGCGCAATCACCGACATCAGCACCGCCAGGCTCAAAAACGCCAGGCCCAGCAACACCGAACTGATGATGAAGCCGCCGTAGTGGAACAGGCCCGGCCAGCTGAACTGCCGGTACAGCAGCACCGCCACCAGCGCAAACCCGACCAGCGTGGACAGCGTCAGCGCGGCGGCCAGGCCAAGGTATTTGCCCAGCAGCAGCTCCAGCCGTGTGATGGGCAATGCCAGCAGCAGATCGAGCGAGCCGCGCTCGCGCTCGCCCACCACGGCGTCGAAGCCGAGCAGCAGGGCAATCAGGGGATCAGGTAGATCACCAGGCTGACCAGGCTGGCAATGGTGAACTCGATCGAGCGCAGGCCCACCGCGCCTTGCTGCGCGCCACCAAAGTAGGTGATGACCAGCGAGAACACCGTGAACACCAGTGCCACAGCCAGCACCCAGCGGTTGCGCATGCGGTCGCGGAATTCCTTGGCGGCCAGGGTCAGGATTTGGGATAGTTCCATTGCGCAGCCTTAGTCCGAGAATCCAAAGAACACGTCTTCCAACGACGGCTCGGCAATTTTGAGGTCCAGCAGCCGCGCGCCCAGCGCGGTGACGGCCGCCAGCACCGCCATCTTGGCCTCGCGCGGGCAGCTTACCTGCAAACCCTCGGGGATGACGGTGGTGTGGACGCCGGTGATCGCGCCCAGTGCCTGCTGCGCCAGCAAGGCGTCCGGCGCTGCTAGGCGCAGCGTCAGGCTGAGCGGCATCTGCACTTGTTCGCGCAGCGCCTGCACGCTGCCCAGTGCCTGAATTTTGCCGGCCGACATGATGGCCAGACGGTCCACCCGCTCCTGCAGTTCGGCCAGGATGTGCGAGGTGATGACCACGGTGACGCCTTCACCCTGCAGGCCACGCAGCGTGGCGTAGAAGTCGCGGATGGCTTGTGGGTCCAGGCCATTGGTGGGTTCGTCCAGAAATAGCACCCGTGGCGCGCCCAGCAGGGCCTGGGCAAAACCCAGCCGTTGGCGCATGCCCTTGGAGTACTCCCGCAGTGGCCGTTTGGCGGCGTGCCCCAGGCCAACGCGCTCCAGCGTGGGCGCGCACTGGGCGCGCGCCGCGCCCTTGAGCCTGGCAAAGAAGTGCAGCGTCTCCAGCCCGGTGAGGTTGTCATACAGCACCACGTTTTCGGGCAGGTAGCCAATGTGCCGACGCGCCGCGCGAAAACCGCGCCCGCGCACCGAACAGCCGTTGATCAGGATCTCGCCTTGGGTCGGCGCGATCAGTCCCAGCATCATCTTGAACAGCGTGCTTTTGCCGGCGCCGTTGTGGCCGATCAGGCCGAAGATCTCGCCGCGCCTTACCGTCAGGTCGACGCCATCCACGGCGTGCAGCGCGCCGTAGTGCATGGCGACGCCACGCGCTTCGATCGCGGCCGTTTCACTGGCCGGGGTAGTGCTTGTCACGCCATTGACTCCATTGCTTATGGCCGGGCTGCATGCGCGGCTTGGGATCGACCACGCTGGGCACGCGCAGCACCGGAAATTGCTGGCTCACCAGCCGCAAGGCCTGCACGGCCGGACTGGCCAGCAGCAACTTGATCGCAGGGTAACGCCAGGTCAGGCGGTCCACCATGTCGTTGGCCTCATACGGGACATCGCCCCGGCCGTCGCCGTCGCGGTCCCAGCCCAGGTAGTTGCTCCAGTGGTTGCCGCGCTCGGTGCCCCAGCGTTCGTCGCGCGCGCCGACATACCGCACCTGCTCGCGGTTGGCCACGAAGTCGTTGCCCTCGACCTTGTTGCGGGTGGAGCCGGCCGACAGGTGGACGCCCACGTGGTTGTCCACCACCAGGTTGCCCTTGATGGTGACGTACTCCACGTCGTAGATGAAGAAGCCGCGGTTGTTGCCGGCGATGACGTTACCCTCCACCACCGAGTCCTGCATGGTGCGCAGCATGATGCCGTGGTCCGAGTTGCCCCAGGCTCGGTTGTTGCGCACCACTTGGTCGCGCACTTCCATCAGCGCCAGGCCGCCACGGTTGTAGTAGCTGTCGTTGTCCTCCCACAGGTTGTAGTAGGAGTTCATGTAGTGTGTGCCGTAGCGGCTGTGGTGCAGCTTGTTGCTCTTGAATATGGCGTGGTGCGACACGTCCACATAAAGCGCATCGCGCACGAAGCTGATGTTATTGCCGGTGATGCGCGCGCCGGTGGTGTTGTAGAGCTGGATGCCGTTGCCGCGCTGCGAGGAGTTGTACTCGCGCTTGCCGGTGATCAGGTTGCCCTCGATCACCACGTCGTTGGCCTTCTCGATCCACAGGCCGAACAGGTTGTAGCTCAGGTCGCAGTTGCGCACCACGGCGCGGTGCGCACCCGGATAGATGTAGATGCCGGCGTTCTGCTCGCCCAGGCTGTCGCCCGAGTCGCGCACGATCAACCCTTCGATCGTCACGTCCGTCGCGGTGACGCGCAGCGTGTCGCCCTTTTCCGCGCCGCTCAGGCTGGGTCGCCCGATGCCGCGCAGGGTGAGTGGTTTGTCGATCAGGAAGTTGCCGGTATGGACCGCGCGTTCAATCTCCAGAACATCGCCGGGTTTGGCCATGCGGATGGCCTGCTGCAGCGACGCGGCGGGCGCGACCCGCACCGTCGCCGCGTGCGCACTCGCCAGCAGTCCAGCGAGCAGCAAGGGCAAAAGCGTCCTCATCGGGGGTTCACCGGGGGACCTTCGGGCGGGGCCCGGGGGGGGGGGCGGGGGGGGGGGGCCCGGCGGGGCTCATACCAGCATCAATCCGAGCGTCTTTAAGGTCAGGAACAAGGCAGCACCAATCAACAGATTCTTGAAGCTTACGTAACTCAGCATATCCATCACGCTGGCATGGCGATAGTTGTCTTGCCACCACGGGCCGTCCTTGACGTAGCGCCGCCCGGACAGCCGGATCAGCACCTCGTACACGCTCCAGCCAAACCACCAGCCGATGATGGCGCCGGAAGACAGGCGACCGGTAGCGGCCAACATCCAGGCCACCGTGGCTGCAATGGCCAGCGAAAAGCCGGCGATCTGCAGGGTGCGTTGTGAGTGCCAGCCCTCTGCGCTCCAGGGCCACAGGTGGTCGCGGATCTCCAGCCAGATCCACATCAGGCGACTGACGTTGATCTTGTGCGGTGGCATCACGGGATCGGACGGCATGCGGGGATCCGGACCCTGCTTGGCCGCCAGCGACGCTGGTGTGGGCGCGCTCACGGGGTGGATCGGGATGAAGTAGCCGTCGCGTCCGATCGGGGTCATTTCCAGCCCGGCACGTTCGCGGCGTTTACGCTCCTGGCCCAGTGGTGGGCAGACCTTGGGGTCGGTGTACAGCACCAGGCAGTCCAGGCAGTGCAGGCATTCGCGGTGGTCGATGCGTCCGTCCGCGTCAATGGCCAGTGAACCGCAGCCAACCGCGCAGGCCTTGCAGCTGTTGCACTCCTGCTTGCGCGGCAGGCCAAACCAGCGGAAGGTGCTGGGCACGGCCAGGGCGGCGCCCAGCGGGCAGATGTACTTGCAGTAAGGCCGCTCGATGAAGAGCGACAGACCCAGCAAAGCGGCCACAAACAGGCCATAGGGCCAGGCACGGTTGTTGATGCCGACCAGGAAGGTGGTCTTGAACGGCTCCACTTCGGACAGCACTTCGGCCAGGCCCATGGAGAACATCGACACCGCGAGCAGACCAAAGAACACCACGTACTTGAGCCACTTGAGCCGGTCGTGCCAGACGCGTGGCAGCGATCCCTGAAAACGTTTCAGGCCGATCAGGCCGCCGAGCTTGTACATTGCCTCTGACAACGAACCAAACGGGCACATCCAACCGCAAAACAGACCACGCCCGAACAGGAACACGGTGACGATGATGAAGACCCAGAACACGAAGATGAAGGGGTCGGACAGGAACAGCGACCAGGTCCACTGGAACAGCAGCGAGTGGAACCAGGTCAGCACCTGCGTGACGGACGGCTGCGCCATGGCGCCAAAACCGATGAAACCGATGCTCAACGCCCAGGCGCTGTACTTGAAGGCATTGACCGGCCACTTGTTCTTGCGCGTGGAGCGGCGGGTGAGTTGTTCTCTGAACGCATAAACCACGGTCACGATCACCAGCAGCGCCGCAAAAAGGCCAATTTCGACAGCGCGTGACTTCCAGATGCGTACCCACGGCGCAGCGGCTTCCTCCACCACCGGTCGGCCCCCCTCCAACAACTCCGGCGCCAGCCAGTACTTGCTGTCGAAGCTGGTGAAGCTGCGTGTGCCGGTGGCGCGGTCCACGCGGTTGCCCAGAAAGCTCAGCTTCCAGGGATAGGCGGCGGAGAAGGCCTTGGAGCGGATGATGAAGATGGCCGATTCGCTGAAGCTGGGCGCGCCGACAGCTTCCAGGCCGTAGAGGTTGAGGTAGTCCAGATCGCGGAAGGTGAATGAATCAGCACCCTGCTTGACCTGCACCCGGTCGTAGATGCCGCCGCGTACGAAACCCGAACCTTTGAACGATTCGATGCCGGCGCTACGCACAACAAACAGCGCGTGATCGCCTTCCTTGAGGCGCGCGCGCAGGTTGGCCCAACCGCCGTCGCCCAGCAGGCTGGCGCCCACATCGGGGTGGTTGAGGTCGCCAAACCACAGCTCGATAAACGGTTCGCCGGTACGCACCAGGCCAACTTGCTCGGGCTTGACGGCGAGCCGCTGCACGCTGCCTTGCTTGACCAACTGGGCCCAGCTCAAGCGCTGGCCGGTAACCACATAGCGCGCTGGATCACGCTTGGTGGGGGCCAGAATACCCACTTGGCGAGCCACCGCAGTACCAGAGGCCATCATGACCTGGTTCTGTGCGATCACGGTCACGGTGGCGCCGGAGATGGCGTCTACCCCCAGCACGTTTTCGTCGGGCCGCGACTGGCCCACTTCAATCTTGTCGGCAACTGACTTGCCGAGGTACTGGTCGTTGAACTTGAGCAGGGTCGATTCGGGAATGCCCAGCAGCAAAATGGGTTCGGAGTGCTTGAGCACCTTGACGCCCACGAAACGACCGCTGCGGTCCATGCCGATCAACGTGATCACCGGTTTGCCCGAATAGGCGGGCGTGTCGGTGATGTCGGTGGAGAGCATCACATAGCCGAGCAGCTTCTTCTTGCCCGCCTCTTCATCGCCGTAGGCTTCGACGTAGGGGGGTTGGCCCATGCGCTCGGAGAAGCTTTTTGCGCCTGGAAATACGGCGCTGCAGGGAACCATGGCGCACAGGTCTTTGGCGGAATTGAGCTCTGCGGGCAGCTCTGCCTCGTAGGCGCCGGTGCTGGCGTGTGCGTTGCCCCAGCCCAGTGTGAGCGAGGTAAGCAAGACGGCCAGGCAGGCAAACGCCCGACCCGCCAACTGTTGGCATGTCAGATACATAAATATCATCTTTCAATGCAAGCACCGCCATTGAGGCGGCGCTTGCGAGGCAGCGCTGGGGACAATCCTCAGACGCTGCCGCTGGCTGGTGTCGCCAATCAGCCTTCGACAATCATGCGCGAGCGCATTTCCAGGTGCAAGGCGTGGCAGAAATGGGTGCAATAGCACCAAAACACGCCCGGCTTGTCGGCGATGAAGGTCACCGAGGCCGTCTCTTGGGGGTTAACGATGAAATTGACGTTGTACTTCGGGATGGCAAAGCCGTGCGTCAGGTCTTCGATCTTGTCGAGGTTGGTCAGGATCAGAGTGACTTCGTCGCCCTTCTTGAGCTTGAAATCACGCAGACTGAACGCTGGAGCCTGTGAGGTCATCTTGATCGTGACCTTCTTGCCATTGCGCACGACGCCCGACTCTTTAGCATCCTTGATCGCAAGCGGGAAGTCATCGAGCGAATAGACCTGCTTTGGACGCACCAGGTCGCGCTTGAAGATGATGAAGTCGTGGGGCTCGCCGCGCACCGGGTGATCGGCCAGCAGCACCATTTTGTCGCCCGAGATGTCAATCAGTTGCTCGTTCTCCGGGTGCAGCGGGCCGACCGGCAGGAATCGGTCCTTGGAGAACTTGCAGCCCACGGCCAGGTACTTGCCGTCGGCAGCCTTGGTCTCGGATTGTGAAGCGTTCAGGTGGCCGGGCTGGTATTGCAGGTCCAGCCGGTCCACCACGTACTTGGCGGCCTTGTCGCCCTTGTGGAACTTGATGGCCGCTTCCACATTCCACTTGACCACCTGGCTGTCCAGGAACAGCGTGGTGTAGGCGTTGCCACGACCGTCGAAAGCGGTGTGCAGCGGGCCCAGTCCGATTTCGACTTCAGCCACGATGGCGCCGTCGACCTTCTCCAGCTTGCCGTCGAACCAGTCCAGCACCTTGGCCAGCTCGATCACGGTGGCGGTGGGCGAGAGCTTGCCGGCGCAGATGAAGTACTTGGCGTCGGGGCTGGCGTTCACGCCGTGCGGGTTCTTGGGAACGCTCACATAGGCGGTCAGGGCGGTCTTGGCGTCCTTGTTGGATTCGCGCGTGCCGTCCACCACGGGCACTTTAGAGTCGCCAATGGTCTTGAACTTGCCAGCCTTGACGGCGGCTTCGATGCGGGCCACGTTGAAGAACAGGCAGGCGTCGCGCTCGGCCGACATCATGTCTTCGTACTTGGCACCCATTTCGATGTTGTACTGGTTGGTGGCGGCCAACTTGCCGTCAAAGGAGGTGGCCACCAGGTCGCAGTTGCCGTCGATCAGCACCTGCCAACGCACTTCCATCGTCTCGGCGTCCACGCAGGAGAACAGTGAGCGGTACTTGCTGGCGTCCTCGCTGCCGGTTGTTGGGCAGGGGAATGCTGAACTCTCCGCCGCAGAACACACGGGTGGTGTAGTTGATGGCCGGATCCACCGGGTCGGCCTTGTCCGGGAAGATGCCGTGGAAGCCCTGCACGTTGGGCAGCTCGGTGATCTTGTCGCAGACAAAGTAGTCCAGGCGGATACGGGCGATGCGGCTGTTGATCTTGTCGTTGATCCAGGCGTAGCGACCGTCGTAGTTGCCGTCTTTGTAGGACGCGTGGGTGTGGTGGGTGTCTGCCACGGTGTAGCGCAGGCTGCCGTCAGCCTTGGTGCCCATGATCTTCTTGGACTCGTTGGTAATGCCCCAGCCCACCAGGGCATCTGGCACAAAGCAGGGAATCCGGTGGATTTCGCGGCCCGATGGCATGCCCAAGACCCGCATGTCGCCGGTATGGCCGCCGCTCCACAATCCGTAATAGGTGTCGAGCTCGCCAGGTTTGAGGTGTACCGCCAGGGGCGGCATGACCGGCCGCCGCAGGAGAGGGCGCGGAAGCGGCGGGCGCGGCAGCCGTGCTGGGTTTCTCTGTGCAGGCGGCAACGCCAGCCAGACTGGCCAAGGCGGCGGTGTTGATGAACTTGCGCCGACCCAACAGGGGTTGTGCCGTGGCTTCTTGTTGCTTGTCCTGGCTCATAGTGAGGTCCTCATTAAATGGCCCGCTCCAACTTCGGAGTTCATGG
>JADKEH010000003.1 GCA_016718155.1 Candidatus Rhodoferax randersensis
GGAACGCGCTGCTGCCAATCTGCGCACCGTCAGCCAGTCTGGCGCGTGAAGAAGCGGCGCTACCGGCCGACCACTTCGGCACCTCGCGCTATGAAGCCCTATGATGAACAAACACGAACCCGGCATGCGCTGTGACGAGCTCGACCGCATCTTCGCGGATGTCAAAGGCTGGTTGCCCGATCTGGTTCCCGAGGTCACGAACAAGCAGGCCGACCAGCCGGTGCTGCAACCAGTGGGACCGTTTGCAATCGAGTCCCCAACGCGCGCTTGGCCTGGACTGGCCCAGTGAAGCTGTTGGGTTTTTAATTTCGAGGCGGGTCGGTTGGACCTCTCGACCCACCCCTTTTGCGCCGGTGAGCCCGAAGACGTGCGCATCACGACCCCATATCGGGACGACAACTTCCTGCAAAGCCTGATGGGCATCATCCATGGAGACCGGTCACGCACGCTACCAGAGCAGCGACTGCCACGCGAACTGGTTCACCTGCCGATCGGGCGCGCGCGCACGATGGGCGTGCATGAAAGTCAGAGCCTGTCGTTTGAGATGCAGCTAGGTCGCGGCGCGCCCTTCCTGTCGCTGATCACACCGCTGGTGCGCCAGCATCTTGGTACGCAACCCGCCCTGCAAGCCGACAATCAGGCACGTCTGTGTACCCGTGTACGGCCCGGCCTGATCCGGGGTGGACGCGGACGAGCTGACCTACCCGCCCACGTAATCCTGCGCTTACGAAATCGAACGCGCCCTGATCGAGGAGAAATTGAAGTGGAGGACGTTCGCCCCTCTGGGACAGAAGATGAGACCAGCCTGGACGTTGAACACACGCGGTAATTTCAGGATGGCTGCATGCAGGACATCCACTGGCCCATGGGCTTGATCGGTTACTTTCCGAGCTACACGCAGCACCATGTACGCGGCGCAGTACGTCGCGACCATCCGGGCTCAAACCCCCGAGTTGGACCAAAAAATTGCTGCCGGGGTCCTCTCGCCAGTCACCAACTGGCTGGAAGCCAACATCTGGAGCGAGGCCAGTCGCTGGGAGATTTCCGGAACTGATGACCCGCGCCACCGGTCCAGACGCTACAGGTTTCCCTTTCGCAAGCACCTCGAACAGCGTTACCTGGCCGCCTGATCGACCGCTCCGGGCCCACCGAGTACCGGCAGGGTACGCACATTGCGAATCACCGGATGCCGCCAGCAACACGCGGAGCAAGACCAATGCCCCCACGCCGCCGGCACCCAGGCATAACGATCCAGGTGCTCACCCCGGTAGCCGCCCAGCAAAGCACCGGGCCCGGCGGAATCAGGATCAACCAGCGCATGGTGCTGGTCATGCGGCCAACCTGGTGCTCGGGCGTAACCGCCTGGCGCAGGACCAGGAAAGTGATGAAGATCAGCACCGCCCCGGCGCTGAAACACAGCAACATCACCACGAACGACAGCACGCCCCACGCATTGGAAGGCGCCAACGCCGGTTGCAGCCAACCCGCCACACACACCGCAAAGCCCAACGCCAGGCGGGGCCCCGGTCCGAGATGGCGCGAAATGCGGTTGCCCAAGGTACTGGCCACCACCGTGCCCAGACCCGTACCCACGTAACACAAGCCTGGTGCTCATTGGGACCGAGTTCCCGGGTGGCGATCAGAATCTGCACCACCATCGCCGCGTGGTGGCACATCTGCCACAGTCCACAGCCGTGGCCAGCGCCACCAACGGCGGCTGCTGGGCCACAAGCCGCTCCCCTTCCTTCAGATCGCGCCAGAAGTGCGCCTACGCCTAGTTAGGGGCGCACCTCCTACACACGGATGCCGCGCAGGATCAGCACACTGACCAGCAGCAACACGGCGTCCGCCACCAAGGCCAGAGGCGCATAACCAGCTTGGTCAGGGCACCGGCCGAGGCCCGCCCGCCACATCAGCGCCGGATGAAGCCAGGGCATTCTTGGCGTGCGCCTCCACAGGCGGTCACGGCTCCTCCGTCAACCACGATCTGCGCGGCCGTGCCAGCCGGCAAATACGCACCACGATGGCAAGCCAACCCCGTACAGGAAAGGCGTACTCCAAACCCCAGCACCCAGGCGGCACGCTGGCCAACACCACCGCAATCATGGCTTCGCCTGCCACGTAGACCGGCAATTTGCGGACGCGATCGAGCCCACCCGGAAGGCAAGGACAGCAACACGAAGGGCGCCAGCTCTCCGCGAGGTCAACGGCCCCGTCTGGGAAGGAGTGGCGTGCGGCAACACGACCGCAGTCAATGGCGGCGCGAGCATGGTGACCTGACCGGCCAGCGAGCTGATCAGAATGGATAGCCATAGGCGGCGATAGGCCAGATCGCGCAGCAGGTCGGCAGGTGGCAAGGTCAGCCACGATGTTAGCCATGTCAGCCAGGATCGCGTCCCTTGTGGTGTCGGACGTCATAGGGTCTTCTTTGGGAGTACCGCCCACGATCAGGGGCGGGTCGAAGCCCCACATTCTAGTTCGCCCTGCCCAGGCGTTGCGGCCCTCGCCACGGGGTGCGATTCAAAGTGATGTGTCCCGCATCAAGCTGCATACCGATAGTCGGTAGCCCAGTACCCCTGCCACTCACCATTGGCCCGATTGACTCGCAAAGCCAGCATATTCTCCGCGTTTTGGGCGTCCAGCCACCAAGCCCCAGGCAGCTTCAGCCGCTTCTGAATCAAGTAGCGGTGCGCACTCTCTATCTCACCTGAGCCAATCGGCAAACCCTGACTGATGGCCCCCTCGTAGTCCAATTGGTCTTGGCCTGACTCTGAGGTAGCGGTAGCAGCGCCGCACGGGGGCGTCTTCTCCGGGTTTGTGGCGGCTCCAGGTGCGCTTGCAGCTCGTTCAGTAGCGGCCCCGGGCCTTGGGCTTGGGGCGCTCCTTTTGTTTGGTCAGCCACCGCTGCTGGCCGCAGGCTACTTCAATGGCGTTGGCCGCTGCGCTGAGGTAGTCGCAGACGTGGTAGAAGTCCACCAGGTAGCTGCCTTGGCTGCCAAAGCGTTGCTTGACTTGCTTGGCGATCCAGGGCGCCCCATCACCCACACCGTGGATACGGTGGCCTTTTACCAAAGCCCGCTCGCTTGGCGCAGGCGCGCAGTTGTTTTGCCCGCCATGTCCGACATCTCCCAACAAGGTGGCGCCGTAGGTCAGCTCTTTGCTGCCCTGCACATGTGCAAGGCCTACCTTAGCCTCTTGCCATTGCACGCTTTTGCCTTTGCGCTTGTCCGACTGTGTGGCATCGGTCTTCACCGTGGGCACCATGGTGCCGTCCATTTCGACAACAAAGGTTTGCTCTGGTGCAACTGCTTTGGGCAGTCCCAGGGGTAAGCCTCGGCTGCGCTGCTGGAACCGTTTGGCATGGCTCAGGGTGATCCGTCGGATGGTGCTCTCGGCGATGACAACGCCCAAAGTGTTCGACCAGCTTGTCCATTACTTGGGCATAGGGCAGATCAGCTCCCAGATCGGTCAGTGCGCGCTGCAAGGGCGGTGAGCAGCCCTGGCTTGACGCCGCGCTTTGGGCAAAGGGACGGATTCGTTGGGTGTTGCTGCGGTATTGGGGTTCTTGGACTGTGATGGCGCCAAAGGTGGTGTGCCAGCTCAGTTTTTTTTACCTTCGCGGTGAGCACGTCCGGTGTGTCGCACTTCTTGCTCAGTCTGCTCACTTGGCCCTGGGCCCAGAGCTTGCAAGGTGTCAGGGCCCAGGCCGCGTATTTCTTGGATCAGCCAGTCTTCGGCGTCATCCGCCCGCCTGAACTCCTCGCTCGTGCCTTGCGCCACCGCCAGCATGGAGGCGATGCGGTTTCTGATTTGGGGTGCTCGACGCAGTCCACGCAGGATTTCTTCGTCGCTGACGGTGCTGGTCTCCATTTGAGGCGCTCCTTGGGGTCGTACGGTGCGCGAACTCTACAACACATCACTTTGAATCGCACCCGCGGGCGCTGCTGCGGAGTCAGTTCGACTCAGGACCCGTCCGGTGATGGCCGGGAACCGCATAGCAACTTGCAGCCGCCAGGGCCCGGCGCACCGATTGAAAGAACGTCTCTGATTTGGCCGCATCGCGACGATGACGCCCAGCATGCCCACGGCGATGGCGATCCAATGCGTTGGTCGCACGCGCTCCTTCAGGATCGGGATCGACAGGACCGTGATCAGCAAGGGTGCGACAAAGAAGACGGTGTAGGCCTCGGCCAGCGGCAGTTCGCGAATAGCAAAGGCGAACAAGGACAACATGAGCACGCCAATCACGCCCGCAGAAGGTGCAGTGGCCAGCGCACCCGCAGCGGCAAGTGAGCCTCCCGGCGCCACAGCACATAGAGGCACACCAGGGGCAAGGCTGACAGGTCCCCCGCATGGCGGCCACCTGCATCGGGGCGAAGCTGGCGCCCAGTGTTTTCATCACCGCATCCATCAGCGAGAAGAACCCCACGGCCAGCAGCATGGCAACAATGCTGCGCAAGTTGGAGGAGGTGGGCATGGCGCGTTGAAGGGTCCGCTCAGGTGTCCGGGCATTCTCCCGATTCCACAGGCGCCGATCTTCGCGACCTGATCCATCCGGCCACTCGGCGGGGCGATTGCTCCACCTTCGGTCGTGGCCGGTTGGCTCAGTATCTGGGGTCAGGCGCGAAGCCGCCCGGGAACGGGTTGGGCCGGGCATACTGCGTCGCGCCACCGATGACGCCTTGCGCAATCAGTTGGCCCGGTTGTTGTCAGTAAATGGTGATGACTTCGGCGGGCGTACTGCTGGCGCGGCGGAAATCGGTGTAGCGGGTGGGGGCCTCGATGCGTTCCCCGTGGCCGGTCCCGATTTTCGATTCAGCTTGTTTGCTCAGCGACTCGCTTCAGGCCGGGGCGGCCGCGCTGGCACCCGCCTTGTCGGTCGGGCGTGATCGTTCGGTCTTGCTGATCGACGGCATGGGGCGGGGTGGCTTTGCCTTTCGAAACACGGTCATGCCGATAACGTCGATGTGCTGCGGCCGGTCCATGCGTGCGGCGTAGCTGTCGTCGATGTTGGTGAAGTAGAAGGCGGCCACATCGTCCATGCTTTTGCGCCACCCTGACACTTCCGTCGCCTGCCAGGGCGACAGCACATAGCCCGACTGCGCCGACGCCGCGGCTTGGCCGCTGATGGCATTGATACCGTCCACCGACACCACGGTCAGCACCCGTGCACCCGACTTGTTGCGCAGCGATACGGCATAGTGGTTGCCAGGGATGCCTGCCACATACAGGCGCCCGTGGTGACGGTAAACGTCCAGTTGTTCGCCGGTGCTGCGGTCGATCACAGACACATCGATGAGCGCTGCGGCGGTGGCGAGGCTGACGCAGCCGCTCAGAAGCAGGGGTGCGAACAGCGTGGCGATGAATTTCATAAGGATCTCCTGGTTGATTGAGGTGATCGGTATACGCGCGGCAGGTGCAAACGGGGTTAAGTGGAATGGCACTTACTCAACGTGCTTGCCCAAGAAATTCCAGTTTGGTTGTACATCGATGTAATAGAGCTGGATGGACTGCAAGAGAGACCATGCGCCAATTGGCGGGCGCTGAGATCAGGCCGCCTGGGTGTTCTGCTCCGTGTCCGCCGCCCTGCGGGCTCCCCCTTGACCTGCGCAGAACACCCAGGCAGCCTGACCCTCAAGTTGCGTGGTTTGTTGGCCGTTCTGTTCAGTTGGGGTCAGAGCACGTTTGCTGCGCAAAGTGGTCTGACCCGCAAGGTTTCAGCAAAGCAGCCCTTCGCAGCAGCGGGGTGGGGGTGCACGCCAAAATGAGGTCAAGGAGGAGCACGAAGGGCGGGGGACACGAACGGCGGCGTGTGCCCCCACCCTGCTGCGAGTCCAGCACAACAGCTCTGCACAAAAGCCTCGACAGGCTCAGAGCGAACGGAATGCTCCTCAAGTAAGTGTCATTCGGGTTAAGTGCCCGTGAAGTCGCCGTTGTGTCGAACCGGTCCGCAGGCGGTGTCGCGGCGCGTCAGGCCTTGTCGAGCAGGAATCGGGTCACCTGTTCGGTCGTCGCCTGGGTCTGGTCGCGGTGGGGTGAGTGGCCGCAGCCTGTCAGCTTGACGCGCTGAATCTGCGACGCTGGCAGCGCGATGTCGTCGATCTGGGCCATGCTGCCGTAGGGGTCGTCCTCGCCCTGGATGGCCAGCACCGGGGCGGTGACGCGCCGACAGTCCTGGCGGATGTCAAACGCGCGAAACGCCGGGCTCAGCCACACGTCGTTCCACTGCCAGAATGCGCTGTCCACATCGGTGTGGTAGCGCTGCAGGCGCTCGCGCAAATCGCCGCTCTCGTAGGCCACGCGGGCCTGTTCGATGGACTGCACCGAGACCTCTTCGACCATCACATGTGGTGCCATCACGATGCAGGCCGTCACCGGGTGACGGCTGGCGTGCAGCAGGGGCGATGCTGGCGCCGTCGGAGTGGCCAAGCAGCACCGGCGCGACCAGGCCCAACTCGTTCAACAGGGCGGGCAGTACGACCCAGGCCTCGTGGTGCATGTAGTCGGGCGGCAGTCGCCCGCTGCGTTGCCTTTGCGCCTGTGTGGGTGTGGGTGTGCCGCGTACGTCGGGCACGGCTTCCGAGCGGCCATAGCCCCGGCGTGAGTAGACCCAGCCTTCCCGAGCCGTGGCCTGGCAAACTAGGCGGGGCCAGTCGCGCCACATCGCGACCGAGCCAAGCCCTTCATGCAGAAACACGATGGGCGCGTGATCTGGCGCTGGGGTTGGCGCCTGGGTTAGTGCCGAGGTTGGTGCCGAGGTTGGTGCCGAGGTTGGCGCGGCAATACGCGTCACTTCAAGTTGGACGCCTTGGATGTCGATCAGGTTCATGCATGGATTATTGCGGCCTGGCGCTGAGCATCCCCAAGCATGCCCCAAGCGGCCGAGTGCTCGTGACCCAGCGTCATGCTCGCGGAGTCGTTCCTGGATGCGGACACTCATCGGCATCCTGCGCAACCACACGCGGTACCTCCTACGGCACCACCAGCGTGACCCTGGCGCTGTAGTGTCCTGTCCACATGCCCACGTCACCTACGCCACGCCCCTATCGGGGCTTCGTACCCCGCCAAACTTTGACAGGCGTCGATCGTGGCAGACGTGATCGCATTTGATCAGACCGCATCACTGAACGGATTGAACACTCGCACCCCCGTGGGTTCAAAGTGTTTGGCGTTGCGCGTGACAAGGGTGAGGTTGTGGCACAGGGCGGTCGCGGCGATCAGGTTGTCGATCCCCTTATTGCCTGTTTGAGCGCACAAGCGCCCCCACAGTCTGGCAATCGCTGGCGTTACCGGCAGGACACAGTGAGAAAACTGCAATTCCAAGGTCTCCAACCATTGCTCAAGCTCAACAGCAAACGCCGGATTCTGACTGCGCTGACGTTCAACGCCGGCCTCAATTTCACCAATCGACATGGCACTGATGAACGTCGCATCTTCGGTCTGTTCTTTGAGGTAGGCCATCACGCTGGCATTGGGTCTTGTCTTGCGCAATCTGACAAGACCACGGTATCGAGCAGGATCATGAGAAATCGATCTCACGCGGTTGCAAGTCGATGCTGGGGAATACGGTGTCGGCAGCGGTTTGCTTCTTTGACTTCGATCGAACGGGCGTCTTCGGCATTGCCAGCGCGTTCGATCAGACCGATGAGTCTCTTGGACCGGTTCGCTGCATGGCGCTGCAAGGCTTCAAAATCATTCTCCGACAGCACCACCACTGCTTGCTTGCCACGGCGCGTGACATGCTGAGGCACACCGCGCAGAGCGTTGTCCACTAGTTCGCTAAATTGCGCCTTGGCGTCCTGAAGTCGCCAGGCGGTAGTAGTCGGTTTTGTTGGTGTTGTTCGCATGATGTAACTAGTCTGTGAAACTAGTCAGCAGTTTACGCCAGTTGGGGATGCCTGAGCAAGTGCTGGGCGTGCGATATGCAAGGGCGCGCCGCGTGGCAACCTGGATGCACTGGCGGCGACGGTTTGAATTTGTTGGTATTCTTTGCCGTTCGCGTGCCTGGCCTTCACCGGCCCACGGCGAACCCATTCATGAACCTGTTCCTGGACTCTTTCTGGCGCGCCGTGGTGTATTGCCTGCACCCACGCGTCATCGTGCTGTCCTTGCTGCCGCTGCTGTTGATGGTGCCCCTGGCGCTGGGTTTGGGGTACTTCTATTGGGAGCCGGCAATTGATGCCGTGCGCGCGAGCCTGGAGTCGTCCAGCGCCATGTCCAGTGTCTGGTCATGGCTGCAGGGGATCGGCCTGGGCTCGCCTCAAGTCCGTGGTGGCGCCCCTGATCGTGATCTTTGCCGTCACCCCTGTTGATTGTGGTGGTCTGCCTGCTGGTGGTTGCGTTGTTGATGACGCCGGCTCTGGTAAAGCTGGTGGCGGCGCGGCGTTTTGCCGCCCTGAGCGCAAAGTGCGTGGGTGCTCGGCCTGGCCTGGTCGCTCGGTTCCACCGTGGTGGCCGTTCTGGCGATGATCGTGTCCATACCGTTCTGGTTGGTGCCACCCCTGATTCTGGTGTTGCCGCCGCTGATCTGGGGCTGGCTGACTTACCGTGTGATGGCTTACGACGCCCTGGCCGAGCACGCCAGTGCTGCCGAGCGGCGCGAGCTGTTTCGCAGCCATCGCGGCTGGCTGCTGGGCATCGGCGTTTTGAGCGGCTATCTGGGCGCCGCGCCCAGCCTGATCTGGGCCTCGGGGTGATGTTTGCAGCCCTGTTTGTGGTTCTGGTTCCCTGGCAATCTGGATCTACACACTGGTGTTTGCCTTCTCCTCCCTGTGGTTCACGCACTACTGCCTGGCGGCTTTGCAGGCCATGCGCGCGCAAGCCCTCGTTCCTGTGCCACACCAGGCGGGTGTTGCAGCTGAAACGGTCAACTCCACGCCGATAGCCTTGTCTCATGAGCTCAATTCTCCAGACCCAATCCAACCCCCTGCGTGAGGGCGCCAGGCGCTTCGGCCTGATCATCGTTGGCGACGAGATCCTGTCGGGCAAGCGTGCCGACAAGCACCTGCCCAAAGTGATCGAGTTGCTCAAGGCGCGCGGCCTTGCGCTTGACTACGCCGACTATGTGGGTGACGCGCCCCAACGCATCGTGGCCACACTGCAGCGTGCCTTCGGGTCCGGCGACGTGGTGTTCTCGTGCGGCGGTATCGGCGCCACGCCGGATGACCACACCCGCCAGTGCGCGGCCCAGGCGCTGGGCGTCGAACTGTCCTTGCACCCCGAGGCCGAGACGCTGATCCGACAACGCATGCAGGACATGGCCACAGAGCAGGGCACGCGCTACGAGTCAGACCGGCCCGACAACGTGCACCGCCTCAACATGGGCGTGTTTCCGGTGGGTGCGACCATCATCCCCAACCCCTTCAACAAGATTCCGGGCTTCAGTTGTGGTGATGTGCACTTTGTGCCGGGCTTCCCGGTGATGGCCTGGCCGATGATTGAATCGGTCCTGGACAACCGCTACCGTCATCTGTTTCGGGCCGACGCCTGGCTGGAGCAATCGGTGATTGTGTTTGGGGCCATGGAGGCGGCCCTCACGCCCCTGATGCTTGATATCGAGAGCACCTTCGCGGGTGTGAAAGTGTTTAGCCTGCCCAGCGTGGACCACCCCGTGTATGGTCGTCACATCGAACTGGGGGTGAAGGGCGAGCCGGATGCCGTGGCCTTGGCCTACGCGAGGCTGTCGGAGGGATTGCGCGGCTTGGGGGTCTCACTAGGCCCCGAACTGGTGCAAAAATCGGCGTAGCTCATTTTGGTGCATTAAATTTAGCACCATATGCGTGCATTGATGCGCTGCAAATGTCTGTTCTGTTGTGGGATGTCAGCAAACCCTGAGGCAACTCAGGGCAAAATGCGGGGTTTGACGGGCGCACCCTTTGCGCTGATTGGCACAAAACCTGCATTCCCGTCCTTGTAGCTTTTTACCAACGACCTAACCAGGAGTATTTGATGGCAAAGACCGTCGCAGACGTGATCAAGATGGTGAAGGAAAACGAAGTCAAGTTCGTTGACTTCCGTTTCACCGATACCCGTGGCAAAGAGCAGCACGTGACCGTGCCAGTGTCGCATTTCGACGAAGACAAGTTCACGGGTGGTCACGCCTTCGACGGCTCGTCCATTGCTGGCTGGAAGGGCATTGAAGCCTCGGACATGCAGCTCATGCCCGACCCCAACACCGCCAACATCGACCCCTTCTTTGAAGAGACCACGCTGTTCATGAGCTGCGACGTGGTCGAGCCCAGCGACGGCAAGGCCTATGACCGCGACCCGCGCTCCATCGCCAAGCGTGCCGAAGCCTACCTCAAGGCCTCCGGCGTTGGTGACACGGCCTACTTTGGTCCCGAACCCGAGTTCTTCATTTTTGACGACGTGCGCTGGAACACCGACATGTCGGGTACCTTCTTCAAGATCGATGACTACGAAGCACCGTGGAACTCAGGCAAGAAGATCGAAGGCGGCAATCGTGGCCATCGTCCCACCGTCAAGGGTGGCTACTTCCCCGTGCCGCCAGTGGACAGCACGCAAGACATGCGCGCCGAGATGTCCCTGATTCTGGAGTCACTGGGTATTCCGGTTGAAGTGTTCCACCACGAAGTGGCGGGTGCCGGTCAGAACGAGCTCGGTACCAAGTTCAGCACGCTGGTGCAGCGCGCCGACTGGACTCAAGTGCTCAAGTACGTGGTGCAAAACGTGGCCAACGCTTACGGCAAGACCGCCACTTTCATGCCCAAGCCGATCGTCGGCGACAACGGCTCCGGTATGCATGTGCACCAGTCGATCTGGAAAGACGGCAAGAACCTGTTTGCGGGTGACGGCTATGCGGGCCTGTCCGACTTTGCGCTGTACTACGTTGGCGGCATCATCAAGCACGCGCGAGCCCTCAACGCCATCACCAACCCCGGCACCAACAGCTACAAGCGTCTGGTGCCAGGCTACGAGGCGCCGGTCAAGCTGGCTTACTCTGCCCGCAACCGCTCGGCATCGATCCGTATCCCCTATGTGGCCAACCCCAAGGGTCGCCGCATCGAGGCACGTTTCCCCGATCCCTTGATGAACCCTTACCTCGGCTTCTCGGCCCTGATGATGGCCGGTCTGGATGGCGTCGAAAACAAGATTCATCCCGGCGAAGCCGCTACTAAGGACCTGTACCATCTGCCGCCCGAGGAAGATGCGTTGGTGCCAACCGTGTGCCACAGCCTGGATCAGGCGCTGGACTGCCTCAACGCTGACCGCGGCTTCCTGACCAAGGGCGGTGTGTTCACCGACAGCATGCTTGACGCCTACATCGAGTTGAAGATGGGCGAGGTCACCCGCTTGCGCATGGCGACCCATCCGATCGAATTCGAGATGTACTACTCGCTGTAATCGACGCGTCCGCGCTGGCGGATGCTTACAGTTGGTTACGAAAAGGGATGGCGCTGCCATCCCTTTTTTGTGGATGTGTGGCTTCCCCGATTTGGCGTTTGAGCGCACTTGACGCATACTTGGTGCGCGTCCATGTCACGCCTTGACGGACTAAATAGTATGAAATACGGCTTATTCATTCCCCTCGCAGCTACTGTTTTCGTAGCGAGCAGTTTTGCCCAGACCCGCATCTACCGCTGCGGCAACGAGTACACCAATACCGTGTCCGACGCGCAGGCCAAGGGCTGCAAGCTGGTCGAGGGTGGCAATGTCACGGTGATTCAGGGTGGTGCGCGTCCGGCCGCACCCAAGGCCGGCGCCAGCGGTGTGCAGCAGGGCCAGAAGGTCGACGCTGCGGATCAGCGCTCGCGTGATTCGGATTCGCGTCAGATCCTGGAAGCCGAGCTCAAGAAGGCCGAGACCCGCCTGGAAGAGTTGACCCGCGAGTACAACAAGGGTGAGCCGGATCGGCGTCCCGAGGAAGCGCGCAACCCCAACAAGTACGCAGAGCGCGTCAATGAACTCAAGGCCGGCATCGCACGGCTTGAGGGCGACATCGCGGGCATTCGCCGCGAACTTGGTCGCATGCCGCCGCCCAGTACGGCAAAATAGGCGCTTGAGCACGCGCCCTTTATCGTCCTTGTCGTCGCCGCTGGCGTCCTTGCGTTTTCAGTCCTTCGACCTGCTGGCCACCCTGGTGGCAGTGGTGCGCAGCGACGGTGAGGTGCTGTTTGCCAACTCGGCCCTGGAGGATGCGCTGGGCAGCTCCCGGCGCACCATAGAGGGCTCGATCCTGCCCGACAGCTTCACCGAGCCACTGGACTTACATCGGGCCTTGCAGGGCGCGGGCGGCAACCAGTTTGCGGCGCTGCGCTACGACGCTTGGCTCAAGCGCCTCAACCACGAGCCCTTTCCGGTGCACGTGATCGTTACGCAGACCGAGGTGCCCGAGGAAATCGTGGTGGAGTTGTTGCCGCAGGAGCAGCAGGCGCGCCAGGAGCGCGAGGAGCGGTTGGTGGACCAGGCGCAGGCTAACAAAGAGCTGATTCGCAATCTGGCGCACGAAATCAAGAACCCGCTGGGCGGTATCCGGGGCGCGGCCCAACTGCTGGAAATGGAAGTTGAGTCGCGCGACCTGAAGGAGTACACCCAGGTCATCATCCACGAGGCCGATCGACTGCAAACGCTGGTGGACAGACTGTTGGCACCACATCGGCGCCCGCATGTGGTGGGTGATGTCAACATGCACGAAGTGTGCGAACGCGTGCGCGCCCTGATCGTGGCCGAATTTCCCAAAGGCCTCAAAGTGGTGCGCGACTACGACACCTCGATCCCGGAGTTTCGGGGCGACCGCGAGCAACTGATCCAGACCGTACTGAATGTGGCCCACAACGCCTGCCACGCGCTGGCCGAACGTATTGCGCAGGGTGATGCGTGTCTGACTTTTCGCACCCGCATCGCGCGCCAGGTCACCTTCGGCAAGCAGCGCTACAGGTTGGCATTGGAATTGCATGTCATCGACAACGGACCGGGCATTCCGGACTCGATCAAGGACCGCATCTTCTACCCGCTGGTGTCAGGACGGGAAGGTGGTTCCGGCTTGGGGCTGACCTTGGCGCAGACGTTTGTCCAGCAGCATCACGGATTGATCGAGGTTGAGAGTGTCCCGGGCCGCACGGATTTCAAGATATTGATTCCTCTACCTTGATCGGTTGAGGACAGAGCTGGTTCGCTGCGCGTAACTGCGGTCTGTCCCGCAATGTTTTTTTGACTATTTTCCAAGGGTATTCCAAAACCATGAAGCCGATCTGGATAGTTGATGATGACCAGTCGATTCGCTTCGTCCTGGAGAAGGCCTTGCTGCGCGAGAACCTGCCGACTCGCAGTTTCACCAATCCACGCGATGTGCTGCTGGCGCTGGACGCGTCCGGTGAGGACGATGGCCCGCAGGTTTTGGTGAGTGACATTCGCATGCCCGGTGGTTCCGGTTTGGAACTGCTCGACAAGGTCAAGCAGAAGTGCCCCGGTTTGCCGGTGATCATCATGACCGCCTACTCTGACCTGGACAGCGCGGTCTCGGCGTTTCAGGGCGGTGCCTTCGAGTACTTGCCCAAACCTTTCGATGTCCCCAAGGCCGTGGCGCTGATTCGTCGCGCACTGGAAGAAAGCCAGCGCGAACAGGTGGCCGAGGAGCGCATCACCGAGGCACCCGAAATGCTGGGCCAGGCGCCCGCCATGCAGGATGTGTTTCGGGCCATTGGGCGCCTGAGTCAAAGCAACGTGACGGTGATGATCACCGGCGAGTCGGGCTCCGGCAAGGAACTGGTGGCGCGCGCCTTGCACAAGCATTCGCCGCGCGCCAATGGCCCTTTTGTGGCCATCAATACCGCGGCCATCCCCAAGGATTTGCTGGAGTCGGAATTGTTCGGCCACGAGCGCGGCGCCTTCACCGGTGCCCAGACCATGCGCCGAGGGCGTTTCGAGCAGGCCGATGACGGCACCTTGTTCCTGGACGAAATCGGCGACATGCCCTTCGATCTGCAGACCCGTCTGTTGCGGGTGTTGAGTGACGGACATTTCTACCGTGTTGGCGGGCACAGCGCGGTCAAGGCCAACGTGCGCGTGATTGCGGCCACGCATCAGAACCTGGAACAACGGGTCAAGGACGGCGCGTTTCGGGAGGATCTGTTTCACCGCCTGAACGTGATTCGGCTGCGCCTGCCAGCCCTGCGCGAGCGCCGCGAAGACATCCCGATGCTGACCCGGCATTTTCTGCACATCAGTGCGCAGCAACTGGGGGTAGAGCCGAAACGAATCTCGGACGCCGCGCTCGTGTGCTTGGGCAACTTTGCGTTTCCCGGCAACGTGCGCCAGTTGGAAAACATCTGCCACTGGCTGACCGTGATGGCGCCGGCGCAGGTGATCGAGTCCAAGGATCTTCCGCCGGAAGTGGGTGTGGGATGGGTGCGGACTCTGGACGGTGGCACGCAGGGTGTGCCCACGCCGAATGCGCCGGTGGACGCAATGGACGTGACGGCCTTGGAGTCCCTTGCGAGTGCGGGCGAAGCGCCCCTGCCGCTGCTGGCGAGCCCGGACCTGCCACCCCGATCGCCCGATCTCGCAGCCGCCCAGCGTGAACCCGCCGCGAGCGGTTTTCAGGGATCGCAGTCATGGGAGGACGGGCTTGAAGCCGAGGCGATGGAATTGCTGCTTAGCGGTCGTCATGACGTATGGGACGCGCTGACGAAGCGCTTCGAGTCCCGGTTGATCCGCACCGCCCTGCTCAGTACCAAGGGGCGACGCATTGAGGCTGCCCAGAAACTGGGCATTGGCCGCAACACCATCACGCGAAAGATCCAGGAGTTGGGGCTGGAGTAGGGCTGGAGTAGGTCGGCTGCGCGCAGGGCTGAAATCGCGCACAATCCGCCCAGGAATCCCCTAGGCCGGAGCGCACCATGCCCAACTCGATGTCCACGCCGATTTCGGCAGAACCGTATCGCGACCGCAAGCGCTACGCGTGGTTGCTGTCGCTGCTGGTGCCCTGCACCGTGGGCATCGGCCCGGCGCTGATGTTGGCCACGGGCGATCCGCTGGCCTTGTGGTTCCCGGTGGCGTTTTTCTATCTGGTGGCGCCTTTGCTGGATTGGTGGCTGGGTGAGGATCTCAGCAACCCGCCCGAGAGCGCGGTGCCGGCGCTGGACGCCGACCGTTACTACCGCTGGATCACTTACCTGCTGGTGCCGGTGTTATGGGGTGCCTTCGTCTTCAGCGCCTGGTTCGTCGTCCACTATGCGCTGCCGGTGCATGGCGTGGTGGCGATGGTGCTCATCACCGGATCGGTGGGCGGTTTTTGCATCAACCTGGGGCACGAGTTGGGCCACAAGAACACACGGCTTGAGCGCTGGTTGGCCAAGATCATTCTGGCGCCCACCGGTTACGGTCATTTCTTCATCGAGCACAACCGCGGCCACCATCGTGACGTGGCCACCCCGGCTGACCCGGCGTCGTCGCGAATGGGCGAGTCGATCTATGCCTTCTTGCTGCGGGAGATGCCCGGCGCGTTTCTGCGCGCCTGGAAGCTGGAGAGCGACCGGCTGATGCGGGAGAAGCTGCCACGCTGGTCGCTGCACAATGAAATCCTGCAACCGGCCCTGATCACGGTGCTGTTGTGGACCACGCTGACCTTGTGGCTGGGGGTGCAGATTCTGCCGTTCCTGCTGGTGGCGTCGTTTTGGGCCAACTTTCAGTTGACCTCGGCCAACTACATCGAGCACTACGGGCTGCTGCGTGCCGAACGGGGGCCGGGCAAGTACGAGGTGTGCCAGCCTTACCACTCTTGGAACAGCAACCATATTTTTTCGAACTGGGCCTTGTTTCACTTGCAGCGCCACTCGGATCACCACGCGCATCCGCTTCGGCGTTACCAGTCGCTGCGCCACTTCGAGAACCTGCCGCGCTTGCCCAGTGGCTACTTCGGCATGTTCACGATTGCCTATTTCCCGCCGCTGTGGCGTCGGGTTATGGATGAGCGCCTGCTGGGCGTCGTCGGGCGGGATGCCGCGCGCATCAACCTGGACCCACGCCAGCGCGATGCGCTGGTGCGCCGTTACCAATTGCACGACGGTGCAGTGGCGGCATCGGGACCGGCCGCTTAGCGCGCGGGTCACTACCAAGGCCCGGTTGGGATGCAAGGATATTGATTCAAGGAGATTTGCAATGCGCCGTTTGTTTGTCTCCATCGTATTCAGCATGACCGCCATGACCGCCAACGCCAGCGAGCCCGCCATTGAGCTCTCCGTTGCAGTGAAGGCCCCGGTGGCCGAGGTCTGGAAGGCGTGGACCACCAGTGAGGGCATCGTCAGTTTCTTCGCGCCCGAGGCACGCGTGGAGGCACGGCCCGATGGCGCTTTTGCCATCATCATCGACCCTTATGCGGCGCCAGGCCTGCAGGGGGCCGATGACATGAAGGTGCTGGCCGTGGAGCACGAGCAACTGTTGTCGTTCACCTGGAACGCACCGCCCAGCCTGCCGCAGGCGCGCAAGCAGCGCACCGTGGTGGTGCTGCGTTTTGCACCGGAGGCCGAGGGAACCCGCCTGACCTTGAGCCACCTCGGCTGGGGTAACGCAGGTGAGTGGCCCAAGGCGCGGGCTTACTTCGAGCGTGCCTGGCCCAATGTGCTCAAGCAGCTGCAACAACGCTTCGAGACCGGGCGGCCGCAGGATTGGACCGCTTGGCGCGAACAGTTGAAGCAGATGCACGCCAATCGGACACCGCAGGCGAAACCGTAGTGGATCGGCCCACTGTAGCCACGGCGCTGGCTTGCCTGTGGGCCACTCGCCGATATGATGGCGCATGCTCAGTCTTGACCTGATCACCCGGCGCGCCCTCGCTACCCAATGGGCGATTCTGTGCGCGGCGTGGTTGCTGATTGCGGCGGGGGTTGCCTACTCGCTGTGGGAGGATCGGCGGCAGATCAGCGTCACGGAGGGTGATCGGCTACGCGCGCAATCACAGGTGATGGCCAATACGCTGGAGCGCGAACTTGCCGCCATCGGGCGTGCCCTGGACGACGTGCGCGATGACATGTCGGCATGGCAAAAAAGCCCTGAGTACGGCGCCATGGCGACGCGCCGACTGAACTCCTTGAGCCGCGCCATGCCCAGCGTGCGCACCATCGCGGTGATGGACGAACTGGGCAATGTGCTAGTGGCCAACCGGCCCGAACTGGTGGGCAGCAACTTTGCGCAGCGCGACTACTTTCGGGCGGTGCAACGCAACCCGCGCGCGCAAACACTGTTTGTGAGCGAGCCTTTCACCACGGCGCTCGGCGCGCAAGTCATCACCGTCAGCCGCATGACTGCGGGCGCAGAGGGTCGCTTTGGCGGCTTGGTCACGGCGACCCTGGACCCGGTGGCCCTGAGCTTCATGCTGGAATCGGTGCGCTACGCCGACGACATGTCGGCGGGCATCGTTCACGGTAGCGGCAAGCTGTTTCTGTATTCCCCGCCAGCGCCCGATCAGTTCGGGCAGGACTTGAATCAGCCAGGCTCGATTTTCTCCCGCCATGCCCAAAGCGGTGCCCAGGTCAGCACCCTGATCGGCTCCAGCCACCTCCTGAAGGATGCCCGTCTGGCGGTGGTTCGCACCGTCAATCCGTCTGCGCTGAGACTTGATCAACCACTGGTCGTGGCTGTCACACGCAGCCTGGCGTCACTGTTGACCGCCTGGCGGCGCGATGTGTTGGAGCATGCGCTCATGTTCTCGGCCTTTGTCGTGCTGACAGGTGTCGGCTTGGCCTTGTTGCAGCGGCGACAACGCCGCCACGTCCGGCAGTGGCGGGCGATCGAGGCTGACAAGCACAAAGCGGTGCAGCGGCTGGCGCTGGCCACCAAGGCTGCGGGTGTGGGGGTGTGGGAATACGGTATGCTGACCCGAACGCTGGAGTGGAACGAGGCCATGTTTGCCATCCACGGTCACGAACCCGGCAGCCTTCAGCCCAGCTTTGTAGCCTGGGCGGCCAGCGTGGTGCCAGCCGATGCAGGCGTGGTTGCCGCCGCCATGGACCGTTCGATCAGCCAGGGGCTGCCCTTTGACGCCAGCTTTGGCATTGCCAGGCCCAACGGCGAAATCAGGGTAGTCAAGGTGCAAGCCGCTGTCCATGCCGACGAGAGTGGCTGCCTGGTGCGCATGTTGGGGACCTGCCTGGATGTGACCGAGGCCCTGCAGGACCAGGCGGCTCTGCAAGCGCGCAACCGCGAGATCGCGCAGCACAACCAGGTGCTGGAACTGATCAGCCGCGACAGCTCGCTGCCGCAGGTGCTCGATGTCTTGGTGCGGCAGGTGCAGACTCTGCATCCGGGCATGCTGTGCTCGATCCTGCTGCTGGACGCCGAGGGCAGGCATTTGCTGCATGGTGCGGCACCGAGTTTGAGTGACGCTTTTAACCAGGCCATTGACGGGGTGGAGATTGGCGAAGGCGTGGGTTCCTGTGGCACCGCCGCATTTCGGGGTGAGAGGGTCATCGTCGAGGATGTGCGTCAGCACCCCTACTGGGCCGCGTTCGTCGCGCTTGCTGATGCCGAGGGCCTGCGCTCATGCTGGTCGCAACCAATTCAGCGCGCGGATGGGCGAGTGCTCGGCACTTTCGCGATTTACCACAAGCAGGTGGCCTGCCCCACTGCTGACGAGATCATGCTGATTGAGCGCTACGCCAGGCTGGCCGAGTTGGCCATTGAGCGACATCGCACGCAAGCCGACCTGCGCGTGGCCGCGATCGCTTTTGAATCGCAAGAAAGCATGATAGTGACTGATGCCAACAGCGTGATCCTGCGGGTGAACCGTGCCTTCACCCAGGCCACTGGCTACAGCGCGGCCGAGGCGATCGGGCGCAAACCAAGCCTGCTGCAATCGGGGCGGCACGATGTCGCGTTTTACCGTGCCATGTGGGCCAGCATCCACAGCACGGGCAGTTGGTCCGGCGAGACATGGGACCGACGCAAAAATGGCGAGGTGTATCTGGATTGGCTCACCATCACCGCCGTGAAAGGCGAAGATGGCCAAGTCTCACATTACGTGGGCACCCACACCGACATTACGCAGCGCAAGGCGGCGCAGGAAGAGATCGCCCACCTGGCGTTTTTCGACACCCTTACCGGCCTGCCCAATCGACGTTTGTTGATCGACCGCTTGCAGCAGGCCCTGGCCAGCAGCACGCGCAGCGGGCGCATGGGCGCGCTGCTGTTTATCGACCTGGACAACTTCAAGACCCTCAACGACACCATGGGCCATGACCAGGGCGACCTGTTGCTGGAGCAAGTGGCCCAGCGGCTGATGGCCTGTGTGCGCGAGGGGGACACCGTGGCGCGTCTGGGCGGGGATGAATTTGTGGTCATGCTCGAAGCCCTGAGCGCGGCGCAAGGCGAGGCGGCCACGCAGGCTGAAGCCGTGGGTAATAAAATCCTGGGCGCGCTCGCCACGCCATTCCAGATTGCGGCCCATCAGCACCACGGCAGTGCCAGTGTCGGCATCACGCTGTTTGCCGATCACCAGGACACGGTTGATGAGCTGCTGCGTCGCGCTGATCTGGCGATGTACCAGGCCAAGAACGCTGGACGCAACGCCATGCGTTTCTTCGACCCCGCCATGCAGGCGGTGGTGTCGGTCCGCGCGGCGCTGGAGGCCGACCTGCGCCTGGGCCTGCAACGCAATCAATTCTTGTTGCACTACCAGCCGCAGGTCAGCCACGAGGGCACAACGGTCGGGGCGGAGGCGTTGTTGCGCTGGTGTCATCCTGAGCGGGGCATGGTCTCGCCGCTGGATTTCATCCCCTTGGCGGAAGAGACCGGCCTGATCCTGCCGCTGGGCCATTGGGTGCTGCAGACCGCCTGCCAGCAGTTGGTGCAATGGGCCAACTTGGCAGCTACGGCCGATCTGGTGCTGGCGGTCAACGTCAGCGCCCGGCAGTTTCGTCAGGCTGATTTTGTGGCCGACGTGCTGGGGCTGTTGGCGCAGACCGGGGCGCGCGCCGACCGGCTCAAGCTGGAGCTGACCGAGAGCATCGTGCTGGACAACGTGGCCGACGTCATTGGAAAAATGGTGGCGCTCAAGGCCCATGGCGTGCGGTTTTCGATGGATGATTTTGGCACCGGTTACTCCTCGTTGTCGTACCTGCGGCGGCTGCCGCTGGACCAGCTCAAGATCGACCGTTCCTTTGTCAGCGAGGTGCTGACCGATCCCAACGACGCGGCCATTGCCCAAACCATCATCGCCTTGGGTCACAGTCTGGGTTTGAACGTGATTGCCGAGGGGGTGGAGACGGCCGGGCAGCGCGACTTTCTGGCGCGCTGCGGATGCTTGCACTACCAGGGCTACCTCTACAGCAGGCCGATCGAGGCGCAGGGGTTCGCTGATTTTCTGGAGCAAGTGCGCCCGTGATCGTCTAAGAAGCGGGGCCAGGCTCGAATCAAAACGCCACTGGCTCCGACCGACGCGTGTTATGGCACCTCACTCAAGTCAAGGTCCTGCCTCAGTGCCACGCCGCCCCGAATCCGCTCGATGGTGCGCAGCACCAGGGGTGCGTCGCAATCGAATGCACCATGGGCGGTGCGCTGGCGCGTGTCGCCGGGTTCGCCGTCGGGCCCCTGCGCGACGGGCTGACCAAACACGTTGGTGCGGGTGAAGACCAGCGGTTCGTTCACTGGTGGGTCCAGCACCAGTGCGCCCGCGGGTCCGAGTTCGGCAGCGGCACGCTCGAAGTCGCGCAGTGACTGCAGCGTCTCGGCCGCGTTGTTCCACTCGCCAAACAGCTTGCTGCGGTCCCACGCGCCTTGCATGCCCAGCAGCGGTGAGGGCGTGTCTTCCTCGAAGGCGCGGGCTACCAGGTAAAGCAAGGACTTCTGATAACCAAGCATCCCACCCAGGGCCACGTTATCGAGCCGTTCCATGGTGTCGCTCAGGATGCTCACATGCAGGGGAAAGGTGTTTTTGTCGGCCTGCTGGCGCCCTAGGTGGGGCAGCCAGTGCTGGTTGGCAAAGTCAACCGTGCAGGCCGGCGCATACAAGTGCGCGCTGCCCAGCGGGATGCGACGCTTTTGCAAGGCACCCACGAGCGGGCCCAGCACCAGGCTGCCGGCGGAGTGACCGATCAGATGCACCTGCAACGTGGGCTCCAGGGCCAGCAGGGTCTGCAGGCTGTTGGCCAGTTGAGTCAGGCCGCCGTCGGGGGTGTTGGCCTCTTGCGCGGCATGTTTAATCTGGCGCCACACGGCGCGACCGGGTGCGTGCAAGAGTCGCTCCAGCAAGGGATCGGTGACGCGGTCGCTTAGGTAGTTGCCAGCTCGCTCGGAGCGGTCACCGCTGCGGGCGTCCGCGGCCATGGCCGACAGTGATTCGAGCAGGCCAGTCTTCCACACGATGAACAAGGGGTAACAGCCGTTGTCCAGAAACGGCCGGGCCATGCTGCGGGCGCGCTGCAGGCCTTCCTTCTCATCATTGAGTCCGCCATGGGCATAGATCACCAGCCGCGCTGGTTCGCCGGGGTGCTGGCGGCGCCAATGCTCAAGCCACTGGTGGGGCCACTCGGTCGCCAGTTCCCCCATGCCGTTGGGTTGCAGCATGTCGCGCGTGCTGCAGTGGACCACCCGCCCGCGGTCCAGTACCAGGCTGTGGCGGGCGTCCAGTTGTGGTGGTGGCTGGTGCAGCCCGGCCCGGGGCGTGCTGGGCGGTGCTTTGGTGCCTGAACGTCGCGACGCGCGCGGGGGCAAGTAGCCTTCCACCGCGGAATTGTTAACCACGCCCGGCACGCCCAGGGCCGCCACCCAGGCGTCCATGCCGTTGTCCAGCCAATCCTCGTAACGCAGCACGCCAAAACCGCGCCAGCCCCACGTGGGTCCCCAGGAGTTCTGGACGATAAAGCCACGCGCGTTGTAGCCGACCAGCGCAAAGGCGTGTGCGCCCTGGCGCGTATGGCGGTGGCGCAGGTAATCGATCTGCACCAGGGTGTCGTGTCCTGGCACCGCCTTGGCTCGGGCGGTCCGGCCCGTGCTGCGCGCCGCTGATGGCGCGCCCAGCAGGTCCCAGCCGGCATGCACGTGGGCCGAGACGAAGATCGCACCCACATCGGAGATGGCCGCTTGCAAGTCCACCAGGCTGGACTTGTCGATGCGGTAGTAGACCCCCAAGGTGTTCTGCAGGGCGCGGGTGGCCCAGGCCGGGTTGGAGGGCACCAGGTCTTTTTGGTAGTCCCAATCCTGCTCGAAACACACGCCGTGTTTGTGCCAACCCTTGAGTGCGCCGCGACAGCTTGAGCCCTCGTAATCATGGCCTGCGTATTCGTCATAACGGCGCGCCAATTCGTACAACATGCGCGGGCTGACGCTGGTCAATTTTTTGCGCGCGGTGTCGCTGGCGCAGGCAGTGAAGCGCAGGTAGTTGACCACGCTGGCCAAAGCAAAGCCGGTGCAGGCCCCTTCTTGTCCCTGGTCGAGCACCAGTTTCTGGCCGTCGTACAAGGGCATGAAGGACTTGATCACCGACTCGGACGGCCAGACCGGCGGCAGCGAGCGCAGCGGCGGGCGGTAAGGCAGGTCGCGCAAGTCCACCGGGTCACTTTTGACCGGCAGCACAAAGGCGCCGCTGCCGGTGCGCTGCGCCAGGCTGACCGCCTGGGCCGAGCGGCGGGCGGGTGTTTGCCCTCTGGTGGGCAAGGTTGGCACAATGCTCTCGCGCCAGCGCGCCAGCGTGTCGCGGAAGCGGTCCAGCCCGTGCGAGCCGCCATTGACCAGGCGCCGCGCCCGCGCCTCGTCCCCAGCGGCCAGGGCGGTGACGATCTTGGTTTCTTTGTCCTGCAGGAAGCGCACCAGCAGCACCGCTGCCACATCCGGGTAATTGGCCAGGAAGAACAGCCGGTTGAGCTCCAGCCCGATCAGTTGGCCGTAGCGGGTGTAGTTGTCGCGCCCGGTCAATTGCACAAAACCGCGGCCCTTGAAGCGCTCACCGTCACCGGGCTGCGTGTTGCCAAGCTGTTTGCCGACGGCTGTGCCGGGGTCGTATTTGGAAAAAGGTGCGCCACCAGGAGGTGTGTTGTAGCGGGACCGGCCCTCGGAGATCGGGGCAAAACCTTCGGTCTCGGCGCGGATGGTGGCCAGGGCCATCTGGCACAGGTCGCGTCCGTGGCGACTGTCGGGGCCGTAGCCAGCTGCGTCCAGCGCGGCCAGCACATAGGGCGCGTAGACCTGCAGGTTCTTTCGGGTGGTAAACGGAAAAAGTTTGCCCAGACGCTCGGCCGGCAATAGCGTCAGCCAACTTGCCTCAGGCGGTGGCTGGCCGGTGCCGCGTTCAAGCATGGCCCACATGAAGGGCCCCACCACGCCATCGGACATCAGGCCATGGTTGCGTTGCCAGGCGCTCAGCGCTGACAGAACGGTGGCGTAGCTGGTGGTGCTCGCGTGAAGGCTGGGCAGCCCCAGCAGCTTGCACAGGCGTTTGAAGTCAGGGCCGGTCTGGTCGCCCCTCAGGTCGAGTCGATTGCTGGCCAGGCCATCGGTCTGGGGGTCCGGATCGGGTACCTGAAAGAACAAGAGCGACATGACAGCCTCCTTCTGACAAAACAGACGTTTGCGGCCCTTGCTTGGGCTCTGTGCCGATCTTATCGCGCACGGAGCGGGGCGTCTTTATGGGTGCGCAGCCGCGTCAGGTCAGGTCCAGTTCCACCACCACCGGTGCGTGATCACTGGGGCGCTCGTTCTTGCGTGGCGCGCGGTCGATCTCGCAGTCTGTGACCTTGTCCTTGAGTGCCTGGCTGACCAGGATGTGGTCAATACGCAGGCCACGGTTGCGGCGAAAGGCCATCTCGCGGTAGTCCCACCACGAGTAGCTTTTTGCCGGATGCTCAAACAGGCGATAGGCGTCGACTAGGCCCAACGCGATCAGCGCGCGCAATTGGTAACGTTCTTCCTCGGTGCAATGAATGCTGTCCTTCAGGCCGACCGGGTCCCACACATCGGCGTCGTCGAAGGTGATGTTGTAGTCGCCCATCAGCACCAGCCTCGGGTACTTGGTGAGTTCCTGGCGCAACCAGTCGCGCAGGCCCTTGAGCCAGTGCATCTTGTACTCAAACTTGTCGGTGCCGGGCGCCTGTCCGTTGGGAAAGTAGGCGCCAACGACACGCACACCCTGGACCTCGGCGCTGATGACGCGCGCCATCTCGTCATCGAAGCCCGGGATGTTGCGCACCACCTCGGTGGCAGGCGTGCGCGACAGCAGGGCCACGCCGTTGTAGGTCTTCTGGCCAAAACACTGGGCGTGGTAACCCGCCTCCAGCAGGGCCGCTGCGGGGAACTTGTCGTTCGTCAGTTTGAGTTCTTGCAGCGCCAGCACGTCAACCGGATTGACTTGCAGCCAGTCCAGCACCTGCGGCAGGCGCACTGCCAGCGAGTTGACGTTCCAGGTGGCCAGTTTCATGTCGGTTGAATCCTTCGAAGGCGGCGCCGAGACGCGGTTTGGCAAGTGTCAGGCTGCCGTCTTGGGCATGTCAAGCCAGCGCACCGAGCCGCGGTAAGCGTGCCAACTGGCGTGGCCAAGCAGCGGGCCGATGATCAGCAGGCCCAGCCCCCATGGCAACAAGGCCAGCACCACCAGCAGTGTGATCAAGGCGCCCCAGAGCAGCATCACGGCGAAGTTGCCAAACACCACTTGCAGGCTGGTGATGGCGGCCGAGATGGCGTCGGTGTCGCGGTCCAGAATCATCGGGATCGACACCACTGCCGTGGCGAAGACCAAGCCCGCAAAGACCCCGCCGACCATCATGTACACCAGCAGAAACTCCCAGTTGTTGGGGTTGAAGACGGCCGCAATCACGCCCGTGGTAGACGGCATGCCGGTGTTGAAGAACACCGCAAACACCACCAGCGAGGCGCGCCCCCACAACAGCTCCAGCACGATCAGCACCAGCACCAGCATGCCCATGCTGCCCAGGTGCGAGTCCCAGCAGGTCAGCGAGGCGCTGAGTTCGGGCTTCAAGCCAAACTCGCGGCGGCGGCTGACCTCATACAGGCCCATGGCCAGGAACGGGCCGACCAGCAGGCAGCCGGAGGCGATCGACATGGCGTACTCGGGCGAGTTGCGGAAAACCGCCCCCAGTACCAGAGCCATAGCCAGAAAGCACACGCCATAGAACAGGCCAATGCCCTTTTCGGCCCACAGGTCACGCGCGCCCTGAGCTAGCCAGCGAAACGGGTCCATCAGTCGCAGTGCGACAATTTCCTTGGTAGGCGCCTCGCTGGGCGGGGGAACGTAGGGCGTCACGCCAGGGGGCCTGTCGCGGTCACTTGTGCAGAATCGCCAGCACGCCCACTGCAACGCCGATGGCGCCAGCGCCAAACATCGCGTATTCGAGCCACTTCTTCTTGGTCAACAAGGCGATGGCGGCCAGATGGCGACTTGCAGCACGGTCGTGGCTTGGGCCCAGCGGTGGTGCTGGTGCATTTGCTCGTCGCTTTGTTTGTCCCAGGTGGCCTGCGCTTCGAGCTTGTCGGCCACGGCCTTGATCTCGCCCTTTTCCTTTTCGTAGCGGTCGATCTTGTTCTGGTATTTGGTCTTCTTGTCCTCCGGCGACAAATCACGCGACACCTCCGCCAGCGACTGTTTGGTGCTCTTGGATTGGAAGTAATTCCACTGGTTGGAGGCTTCGGTCTTCTTGATGGCCGCGTTGTTCTTGTACAGCCCGGCATTGGCCTGGGTGGCGCCGCCCATGTAGGAGAGATGGCGCCCACCGTGGCGATGACGGCGGTGAACAGGGCGATCTGGTTGATCATGCCGTTCGCTTCGCCGTGGCCCCCATGGCCGCCTTGCTGGGCGTGTTCCAGCTCGTGATCGTGGGGACCGTGGACGTGAAAACCGTGACCTGACATGTCAATTTCCCTTTTCTGTGTTGCGGGTGTAGGTGACAAAACTGAAATTCAAACCGTTTGAGGAGACATGGCGCTCACGCGCGGTCTCGCTCCATTGCGGGTCGAATTGTGGCGCAAAAGCGTCTCCCTCGTAGTCGGCCTCGATTTCGGTGATCTCCGCTGCGCCGGCCAGTGGCAGGGCCTGTGCATAAACTTCGGCGCCGCCCATCACCCAGGCAGTGCTGTCGGGTGGGCACAGGGCCAAGGCTTGGGCCAGGGTCTCGGCGCGGCTTGCGCCCGGCGACTGCCAGTCGGCTTGGCGCGTCAGCACAATGTTGAGTCGCCCAGGCAGTGGCCGAAACTTCGGCGGCAGCGACTCCCAGGTCTTGCGACCCATGATGACCGGGCAACCCATGGTGGTCCGCTTGAAGTGCGCCATGTCCTCGGGCAGGTGCCAGGGCAGGGTGTTGTTGCGACCAATCACGCCGTTGGCGGCGCGGGCCAGGATCATGTTGAGTTTCATGCGGGTTTGCGGAAGTAGCGGGGAGGTATCAACACTGCTGCGATGGCGGCCATGACAAACACCACCGCCACGTAGTCCTGCCAATGTGGCCACTCGCCGGTGAGCAGGGTGGCGCTGAGGGTGCCAACCAGCGGCACCGCCATCACACTCATGGCGCTGGTGGCCGGGGGCAGGTGTCGGGCCAGGCCAAACCAGATGATTTGCGCGAAACCGTAGTTGATCAGCACGGCGTAAACCATGGTGGCCCACATCACGCCTGAGAATCGCCAGACCGGCCAGGGCTCAACCATCGCCGCAATCACCCACAGACACAGGCTGGACAACAGCATCATCCACACCGTGAGTGCCTCCATCGGCAGCGTCAGCTTGGCGCGGCGCATCATCAGTGTGCCGATGGCCCAGGACAAGGCGGCCAGCTCCATCCACACAATGCCCAGCGGGCGTCCGGCGATGGCGGTGAGTTCGTGCGAGACCAACAGGCCAACCGTGATGGCTACCGCGAGGGCGGCGAAGGCGACGCGCCGGGTCAGCTTCTCGCCCAGAAAAAGCACGCCGATCAGCACGGTCCAGATCGGCATGGTGAAGCCCAGAATCGCGGCACGCCCCGAGGCCAGTTCCTTGACCCCCAGGATCGCCATGGTGTGCCAGCCCAGCACATTGGGTAGCCCCAAGGCGACGACAGATCGCCACTCCTTGCCCTGCGGCAGCATGCGCACGCCGCGCCAGCGAAAGAACAGGTACAGCCACAAGGTGCCGCAACTCATGGTGAGGGCACGAAAGTACAGGGGCGTCATCTCGCGCAGCGAGAGCTTCATCATCGGCCAGTTGACGCCCCACATCAGCGTCAGGGCCACCAGGCCCCAGAGTTGGCGGCGGCTGATCACGTGCAGGCCAGGTTAGACCGCCACCGGCGCTTTAATGGCCGGGTGGCACTCGTAGCCCAGTACCTCGAAGTCGTCAAACTCGTAGCCAAAGATCGATGTTGGCCGGCGTTTGATGCTCAGCGTCGGATAGGCCAGGGGCGCGCGGCCGAGTTGCAGGGCCACCTGTTCGGCGTGGTTGCTGTAAATGTGGCAGTCGCCACCGGTCCAGATGAAGTCGCCCACATCGAGGTCGCACTGCTGCGCCACCATGTGGGTGAGCAGGGCGTAGCTGGCGATGTTGAAAGGCACGCCCAGAAAGATGTCGGCACTGCGCTGGTAGAGCTGGCAGCTCAATTGGCCTTTGCCGCCCGGCGTGGTGGCGGGCGCCACGTAGAACTGAAAGAAGGCGTGACAGGGCATCAGCGCCATCTTGTTCAACTCGGCCACGTTCCAGGCGCTGACGATGATGCGGCGTGAATCGGGGTTGGTCTTGAGCGTGTGGATGACCTCGGCAATCTGGTCAATGTGGCCACCGTCGGGCGTGGGCCAACTGCGCCACTGCACACCGTAGACCGGCCCCAGGTCACCGTCCGCTCTCGCCCACTCGTCCCAGATCGAGACGCCGCGTTCCTTGAGCCAGTTGTTGTTGCTGGAGCCGGTCAGGAACCACAACAGCTCCTGGATGATGGAGCGCAGGTGCACCTTCTTGGTGGTGACCAGCGGAAAGCCTTCGTTCAGATCGAAGCGCATCTGGTATCCAAACACACTCTTGGTGCCGGTGCCGGTGCGGTCCGCCTTGAACACGCCGTGCGTGTCCACATGGCGCATGAAGTCTTCGTATTGGGAGCGGATGGGGTGGGCCATCGTGGGCATTCTCAGTGTTCTCCAAAAAGTGCGTCCAGCGCATCTTGGATCTCAAACTGCTCGGACCGCAGGTTTGTGACGGGTGGCCCCAAGCCCCGCTTGGGGAAGGTGGCCATCATTGGAGCATCCATGACGACCTCCTGACCCGCGACTGTGAATTGGGGATGAACCTGAGTGATTCGGCTCGGCATAAAGGACGCAGCGCGCAAGGGCACGGCGACAAAAGTATCTAGCATGTCTAGAAAGCTGTTCTGAAGGTCCAATACGAACGGTGTGTGACTGCGCTCGGAACGGTCTGGGTTGGCATACACATCGAAATGAGCCACCCATTACTCCTTGCGACCGTCGCCCAGACTCTTGCCGAATGTCCGGTATTTGGCGCCCCAGATGCCATCCTTGGCGACGCGTTCGTTGTACGCCGCAAACGCCTCCTTATTGTCATCCCGCCACTTTTCCCAATAGCGGCGTTTCACTTCTTCTTGCAGGTAGGCATCGACCGTCTTGGATAAGTTCATGCCCATTTCCTTGGCGAGATCCAGGGTGCGGGCATTGATGGACAAATTGACCGGGCGCTTTTCAGTGGTAGCGGGACGCATGGTAGATCCTTGTTTGCAAGTGCACAATTTGTGCGCATGAAATCGTGCGCACGGTTAGTCTACCATCGACAGCTGGCAGCTGTTGCGACTTCACCTGCTACTTCACACACCAGCAGGCCACGCCTCACACCCGCACCACCCGCCCCGGATTCATCAGGTTTTGCGGGTCCAGCGCGCGCTTGATGCGGCGCATCAGTTCCAAGGCAACCGGCGATTTGTAGTGCTCCAGCTTGTCGCGCTTCAAGCTGCCTACGCCATGCTCGGCAGAGATCGAGCCGTGAAAGCGCTGCACCGAGTCGAACACCAGGGTATTGACCTGTTCCTCGTGCTCGCGCAGGAAGGTGGCCGGATCGACGCCCACGGGCGCCTGCACGTTGAAATGCAGATTGCCATCGCCCAGGTGGCCGAAGTTGACCAGCCGGACGCCGGGAATAACGGCTTGCAGCAGCGCGTCGGTGGTTTGAACGAACTCCGGGATGCTGGAGACCGGTACCGAAATATCGTGCTTGATGTTCAGCCCCTCCAGGGCCTGTGCCAGCGGAATGCTCTCGCGCACGTGCCACAACTGCTTGGCTTGCGACAGGCTCTCGGCCACGACGGTATCCAGCACGTGCCCTTGTTCGATGGCCACTTCCAGCAAGTGCTCGAAGCGCTCGCGGGCGTGGCTTTCGGATTCATGGTCGGAATTTTCCAGTAGCACGCAGTAGGGCGTCTGCTGGTGCAGGGGTGCGTGCAACTGCGGGAAATGCCTGGCCACCAGGTCCAGCGCAAACTGGCCCATGACTTCAAATCCGGTCAGGCCCGCGCCCAGATGGTGCTGGGCCAGCCCCAGCAGGGCGACCGCACTCTGCAGGGATGGTGTCGCAGCCCAGGCGGTCAATCGCGCGGCAGGCAGGGGGTAGAGCTTGAGGGTGGCGGCGGTGATCACGCCCAGGGTGCCCTCGCTGCCAATGAACAGGTCACGCAGGTCGTAGCCGCTGTTGTCCTTGCGCAGACCCTGCAGGCCATCCCAAATCTCGCCCTGGGCGGTGACCACTTCGAGCCCCAGGCATAACTCGCGGGCGTTGCCGTAGCGCAGCACCTGGGTGCCACCTGCATTGGTGCCCAGGTTGCCGCCGATGGTGCAGCTGCCTTCGGCCGCCAGGCTCAGTGGAAACAGCAGGCTCGATTCTTCTGCCATCGCCTGCACGCTTTGCAGGATGCAGCCGGCCTCCACCGTCATGGTGAGGTTGGCGGCGTCGACCTGGCGCAGTGCATTCATGCGTTGCAGGCTCAGCACGATCTGATGGCCTGAATCATCGGGCGTGGAGCCGACCGACAGGCCAGTGTTGCCGCCCTGCGGCACGATGCTCAAACCACAGTCAGGGTGCGCGGCCCGAAACCGGGCACAGGTCTTGACAAGGTCGGCCACCTCTTGCGTGTTGGCTGGGCGGATGACGGCCAGCGCCTTGCCGTGTTCGCGCTTGCGCCAGTCCTGCTCCCAGGCGCTGAGGTCGCCATCGGTGAAGACATGCGGTGCGCCCACGATCTGGCGCAAGCTGTGCAGCAGGGTTTGCATACGGGTCAGCTTGCAGTTTTTGCCGCCTTCAGGCGCAGCCGCACATGCAGGGCGCAGGCGACAAACAGCGCCAGGCACAGCACCACTTCAATCATGGCCAGGTAGTTGCTGGGCGCCTTGTCGCTGACGGCGCGCACCGCCCCCTCGGTGAAGTAGACCCACACCATCAGGCTCAGCCAGCGGTAGGTGTACATGCGGTTTTTCAAGAGGCCGGCCAGGGGGATACACAGTGGCAAGGCCTTGAGCACCAGCCAGGAGCCGCCGGGTCGAAGCGGGGCCAGCACCAGCTCCCAGGCCAGGCTGAGGAAGATCAGGCCGAGCAGGGCGCCGACGGCGATGGCACGGGTGGCGGCTACCTCGGGGGAGGCATTGTTTGGGGGGGTAGTCATTGCAATGGCATCATAGCGGCCATGAATTTGACCCTACCGCCCGCTGCGAGCCTGATGGAGCACCTGCGCCGCCTGTCCCGGGAGTTGGCCCGGTTTCCCTGGTGGGTCACCGCGCTGACCCTGCGCGAGCGCTTTCGGGAAGACCGGCTTGGCCTGACCGCCAGCAGCCTGACTTTCACCACCACCATTGCCCTGGTGCCATTTGTCACCGTGGCCCTGGCGGTGTTCACGGCCTTCCCGATGTTTGCCAAGTTTCAGGGCGTGCTGCAGAAGTGGCTGATCGAAAGCCTGATCCCCGACAGCATTGCGCGCCAGGTGCTGGGCTACCTGACCCAGTTCGCAGGCAAGGCCAACCGGCTGGGGCTGGTAGGCGTGGCGGCCTTGTTTGGCACCGCGCTGGCCTTGATTTTCACGATCGACCGCACCCTCAACGCGATTTGGCGGGTGCGAAAGGTCCGACCCTTCGGGCAGCGCGTGCTGGTGTACTGGGCCGCGCTGACGCTGGGTCCTTTGCTGATGGGTGTGAGCCTGAGTTTGACCTCCTACGCGATCTCGGCGTCCAAGGGTGTGGTAGGCAGCCTGCCAGGCGGCGTGCAACTGGTGCTTGACGTGCTGGAGTTTGCGCTGCTCGCTGGCGGCATGGCGGTGATGTACCACTATGTGCCCAACACCCATGTCAAGTGGGCGCACGCCTGGGTGGGCGGTTTGTTTGTCGCCACCGGCATCGAACTGGCCAAGAAGCTGCTGGGCATCTACCTCACAAAGGTGCCTACCTACTCGGTCATTTACGGGGCCTTCGCCACCGTGCCGATTCTGCTCGTGTGGATCTACCTGGCTTGGGTAATCGTGTTGCTGGGCGCGGTGATTGCAGCCTACTTGCCCAGTCTGCTCGCCGGTGTGACGCGCCGCCCCAGCAACCAGGGCTGGAAGTTTCAGCTTGCGCTGGAAGTGCTGCAGCAGCTCGATCTGGCGCGCACCCAAGGCGACAAGGGGCGCAGGGTGAGCCAGCTTTCGAGTGCTCTGCAGACCGATCCCTTGCACCTGGAGCCGGTGCTGGAGGCCTTGTGCGCGCTGGACTGGGTCGGCGTTCTCGATGAGGCTGCGGCGGATGGCGCACGCCACGTGTTGCTGGTGGACCCGGATGTGACGGCCTTGCAGCCCTTGCTGCAGGCGCTGCTGCTGCCCAAGGAGGAGGGCGCCTCGACCTTGCGCTTGGCTGGATTATTCAGCCCACTGAACCTGCGCCAGGTGCTTGCACCGGTTCCGTTGCCATCGCCCTGAGACTTAGCGCGCCGGAAAAGGCAAGCGCAGTGCGGGCTGTGGCCAAATAAGCGCCTGCAAGGCGCATGAAATCAGGGTTTTAGAAATCCGATCAACGCCGAGAGCATCGGTTCCGGCGTTTCGGTCATCTGGTGGTGCCCGCCGGGCAGGTAGACCACCTGGGCCTGTCGTGCCTTGCCGATCAGGGTTTGCGCTGCCTTCGGCGCGGTCATCTGGTCGGCCGAGCCCAGTACGAACAGCACCGGGCAGGTCACTTTCTCCATGGCGGCCTCCCCATTGGTGTAGCTGTCGCAGGCTTTGAAGCCGGTGTGAAACAGGTTGACGCGTGGGTTGCTGGCCAACACCCGCTTGCCCAGCGCCATCGAGGCGCCAAACACCCAGGTGCCCGGCCCCAGCGCCGAGGGCGGTGGCGCCAGCGTGGCGCGCGAAAACACGTTGACCATGGTGAGCGCCTTCATCGGCTCGTTCAACGACGCCTCCAGCAGAGCCGGCGAGACTTTCATGGGGAACGCCGTGCCGACCAGCACCAACTGGCGCATGCGCTCGGGCGCACGGCTGGCGGCCTCCAGGGCAATCAGCGAGCCGAAGCTGTGGCCCACCAGTGTCGCCTGACTAAGTCCGGCCGCGTCCATCAGTGCCAGCACAAAGTCCGCGGCAGCCTCGACACTGGTCGGTGGCTCGCCCGCGCTGCGGCAGTGGCCGGGCAAATCGACGGCCAGCACGTTCCAGCCGTGGTGGGCCAGGTAGCGGGTCTGCAGAATCCACACGCTGTGGTCATGGAGCACGCCGTGAATGAAGATGACGGTGGGTTTGGCGGCGTCGAATGCCTTGCCGCCGGTGTAGCAGTAGGCGCTGTGGCCGTTGACGATCAGATTCATACGCCCGCCTTCTCTGCGGCCTTGAGGGCACGCTTGAGGTCGTCAATCAGGTCGTCCGGGTCTTCCAGGCCAATACTCAGGCGGATCGTGCCCTGGGTGATACCGCCCGCTGCCAGCGCCTCGTCGGTCATCCGAAAGTGGGTGGTGCTGGCGGGGTGTATCACCAGGCTGCGGCAATCACCCACATTAGCCAAATGGCTGAACACTTTGAGCGCCTCGACAAATTTCTTGCCTTGCTCGCGGCTGCCCTTCAAATCAAAACTGAACACCGAGCCCGCGCCGCGGCAACAACCTCTTTGCCAGTGCATGGCTGGGATGACTCTCCAGCAAGGGGTGGCCGACGCGCGACACGAAGGCCTGCTGGCTGAGGAAATCGACCACTCGCTCAGTGTTGCGCATGTGGCGCTCCATGCGCAGCGACAGGGTCTCGATGCCCTGCAAAATCAGCCAGGCCGAATGCGGGCTCAAACAGGCGCCGAAGTCACGCAGGCCTTCGCGGCGGGCGCGCAGCAGGAAGGCACCCACGGTGGACTCCTCGCTGAACACCATGTTGTGGAAGCCCTCGTAGGGCTGTGTCAGTTCCGGGAACTTGCCCGATCGGTCCCAGTCGAAACTGCCGCCGTCCACCACGATGCCGCCGATCACCGTGCCATGGCCGCTCAGGAATTTGGTGGCCGAGTGGTAGACCAGATCGGCGCCTTGGTTCAAGGGTTGCACCAGCCAGGGCGTGGTGAGGGTGGAGTCCACCAGCAGGGGCACGCCCGCTTCGTGCGCCATGGCGGCGATGGTCGGCGTGTCAAGCACGTCCAGCCCTGGGTTACCCACGGTTTCGCCAAAGAACAGCTTGGTGTTGGGCTGTACCGCAGCGCGCCAGCCGTCGATGTCGCCGGGTTTGACAAAGGTGGTCTCGATGCCAAAGCGGCGCAGCGTGTAGTGCAGCAGGTTCTGCGAGCCACCATAGAGCGCGGTGGAGGCCACGATGTGCGCGCCCGCGCCCATCAGGGTGGCAATGCTCAGGTGCAGTGCCGCCTGGCCGCTGGCGGTGCTGATGGCGCCAATGCCGCCTTCCAGCGCGGCCACGCGCTGCTCCAGCACGGCATTGGTGGGGTTGCTGATACGTGAGTAGACGTGTCCGGCGCGCTCCAGGTTGAACAGCGAGGCGGCGTGGTCACTGGACTCAAATACAAACGAAGTGCTGAGGTGAATCGGCACGGCGCGCGCGCCCGTGGCCGGGTCGGGGGCGGCGCCAGCGTGCAAGGCGAGGGTGTCAAAGCCGGGGTCGGAATAGCCGGGCATGGGTCTCTTTCGTTACAGCCGGGCCGTCCGCTTGGGTCGTCCGGCTGGTGTTTTTGGGCGGTCCACGCGATATTGTGGGCTATATTTGCAGCCATACCGCTTCGCGTCTGACACTGTTCTGCCCGCCCGACGGGCCTCACACAAGGAACCCATCATGAAAGTCGCCGACATCCTGCGCGTCAAAGGCAACACCCTCTACACCGCGTCTCCCGATGAGGCGCTGTCCGTGGCAACCACCGTCATGTCGCAAAAAGACATAGGCTCCCTGGTGGTGATGGAGCACGGCGAGTTGGTAGGCATGCTGACGTTTCGGGAAGTGATTCAGACGGTGGTGAAGAACGGCGGCGCCGTTGGTACCACGCTGGTCCGCACCGCGATGGACGACGCGCCCCTGACCTGCACCACCGAGACCGAGCTGGATGAAGTGCGTCGCATGATGCTGGGTTGCCACGCGCGCTACATGCCGGTGATGGACAAAAACATGCTGATGGGCGTGATCAGCTTCTACGACGTGGCCAAGACGGTCGTGGACAGCCAGAATTTCGAGAACAAGATGCTCAAGGCCTACATTCGCGACTGGCCGGAGGGGGATGCGGCAGACCCATCCAAATAGGCTTGTGTGCTAACATTGTGCTTCTATTTGGAGAGCAATCATGCAAGTGGCGATTCGGAAGATGGGGAATTCTCAAGGGATTCTGATCCCCAAGCCGGTGCTGGCGCAAGTGGGCCTGGATGGTGCTGCGGACTTGCAGGTTAAGAATGGCGTGATCGAGATCCGGCCGCTCAAGCGCAATCCGCGCGAGGGCTGGGGAAAAGACAGCCAGCGCATAGCGCAGGCCGGTGACGACCATCTGGTGTGGCCCGAGTTTGGTAACCAAGGCGACACGGAGCTGGTCTGGTGACTCCGATAGCGCTCAAGACCGGTGAAGTGTGGTTGGCCAACCTTGATCCGACGGTTGGCAGCGAGATTCAGAAGTCGCGCCCCTGTGTCGTCATTTCCCCGGCCGAAATGCACGACTACCTGCGCACCGTCATTGTGGCGCCCATGACTACCGGTTCGCGCCCTGCGGGTTTTCGCATCGCGGTGACCTTTCAGGGTAAGAGCGGGTTGATTCTGCTCGATCAAGTCCGCACGCTCGACAAATCGCGGTTGGTGAAGCGCTTAGGCGCCGTTCACGGTGCCACGCTAGAGAAGACGCTACGCACCCTCCAGGCGGTGTTCGAGCCTGTCTGAGTAGGCTTGAGACCTTGCGGGACAGACCGGAGCGTAGCGACGCTCTGTCCTCAACTGATTGTCGGATGTTGGAAGTCTGGTCGCAGCCAGGGCACCCCGTGTTGCCACGCTCTAAACGCCGTCAGGGATAATCCACCCCATGAGCGGCAACACCTTCGGACATCTCTTCGCGGTCACCAACTTTGGTGAGTCCCACGGCCCGGCCATTGGCTGTGTGATCGATGGCTGCCCGCCGGGCATGGACTTGTGCGAGGCCGACATCCAGCCGGATCTGGATCGCCGCCGCCCCGGCACCAGCCGCTTTGTCACCCAGCGCAACGAGCCTGACGCGGTGGAGATTCTCAGCGGCGTGTACGAGGGCAAAACCACCGGCACGCCGATTTGCCTGCTGATCAAGAACACCGATCAACGCAGCAAGGATTACGGCAACATCCTGCAGACCTTTCGGCCGGGACACGCCGACTACACCTATTTCCAGAAATACGGCCTGCGCGACCCGCGCGGGGGTGGCCGGTCTTCAGCGCGCATGACGGCGCCGATGGTGGCGGCGGGGGCGGTGGCCAAGAAGTGGCTGCTGGCCCAGTACGGCACCGTGTTTCGCGGCTGCATGACGCAAATGGGTGAACTGGTGGTGCCGTTTGAGTCTTGGGACCATGTGCACCACAACCCTTTCTTTGCGCCGGTGGCCGATGTGTCGGCGCTGGAGGATTACCTGGACGGCTTGCGCAAGCAGGGTGATTCCTGCGGCGCACGTATTCGGGTGATGGCGTCTAGCGTGCCGGTGGGCTTGGGGGAGCCCTTGTTTGACAAACTCGACTCCGACATTGCCTACGCCATGATGGGCATCAATGCTGTCAAGGGGGTGGAGATTGGTGCCGGGTTTGCCAGCGTCAGCCAGCGCGGCAGCACCCATGGTGATTCGCTCACACCGCTGGGTTTCAAGGGCAACAACGCGGGCGGCATGCTGGGGGGCATCAGCAGCGGGCAGGACCTGGAAGTGAGCCTGGCTATCAAGCCCACCAGTTCCATCAGTACGCCACGCGAGTCGATTGATATCCATGGCCACAGCACCGAGGTGATCACCAAGGGCCGCCACGACCCCTGCGTGGGCGTGCGCGCGGCACCGATTGCCGAGGCCATGCTGGCGCTGGTGGTGATGGAGCACGCGCTGCGCAACCGAGCGCAGTGCGGTGATGTGGTGGTGAGCTTGAAGCCAATCAAGGCCTCGGTTTAGGCTTTCGGGTCAACCCCTGGCGCTGGGTCCAGGCGAAACACTGGGCTGGGGCCAAACAGGTTGCCGTGGACGGTGAACGCTTGCTCGGGTAGCGCCAGGCGGAAGGCCTCGGTGGCCAGGATCTCGCCGCCGCGCGCCATTTCTTCACCCAGCTTGGAAGCCGCATTGACCTGAGCGCCCCAGACGTCACCTTCCACCCGCAACACCGTGCCAAAGCCCAGTCCGACGCAGACCTCAATGCGGTCCTCCGGCGTGCGTGCCGGGTTAAGGGCTTCGGTCGCGGCCACCATGGCGCGCGCTGCGGCCAGCGCATGGGCGGGATGGTCAAATACGACCAGCATGGAGTCCCCCTCCTGCTTCAGACAAATTCCGCCGTGCTGCGCGATCAATGGCAGAAACAAAGTCTCTGCCTCGTCGATCAACTGCAGGAAATGCAGAATTCCAAAGGCTTCCACCAGGCGTGAGAAGCCCACCAAGTCGGTGAACATCACGGCCTGTTGGCGCCCAAAGCGCGAAAAGATGGTCTGGTCAATGGCCGAGCGATCCGCGCCGGTCTGGCGGCGCGCGGTCAGGTAGTCTCTCAGGGCCTGTGCTTCGGTCATGTTCTGGCCTCCGTTGTCAATGTGATGGTTGTGTGCGTCACTCAGGCGGTGTTGCCTGCAGTTCTCTTCGGGCGCCGGCATCAGGTGATACCCGTGATTATCGGCAGTACGATGCTGCGAGCGGATGCAGGCGGATTGCCGGGCCGAACTCGGGGTAGCACCGATAATCGGTACCAACGAAGCGTCGCAATGCTTTGCCGCACGGGGCCTTGTGCGGCGGGATGCGACAAGCCCGATCCCCAACTCTATCGTGGAGCCTTCCTTGTGAAAACCGTTCTGATCCTCAATGGCCCGAACCTCAACTTGCTGGGCACGCGCGAGCCGCAGGTCTACGGCTCTCAAACCCTTGCCGACGTGCAAACGCTGTGCGACAGCGCCTGCGACGCCAACGGTTTTGACCTCGATTTTCGCCAGAGCAATCACGAGGGCGAACTGGTGGAGTGGATTCACGAGGCTGGCCGCATGCAAACGGCGGGCACGCTGGCGGGCGTGATTCTGAACGCCGGCGCCTATACCCACACCAGCGCGGCCCTGCATGACGCCATCAAGGGTACCGGTGTGAAATTGATCGAGCTGCACATCAGCAACGTATTTGCGCGCGAGGCGTTTCGGCACCACTCCTATATTTCGCCCGTGGCCAAAGCGGTGATGTGCGGCTTTGGCGTGAACGGCTATGCCTTGGCGATTGCTGCTATGGCTGCCATGCAGGACCAGCCATGACGCTACGCACCCCCGAATTGCTGGCCCCGGCGGGCTCCCTGGCCATGCTCAAGACGGCGTTTGCCTTTGGTGCCACGGCCATCTACGCCGGCCAGCCACGCTACTCGCTGCGCGTGCGCAACAACGATTTTGGCGACCTGTCGGTGTTGCAGCAGGGCATTGAGTACGCGCATGGCCTGGGGCACAAGTTCTTTCTGGTCTCCAACATCTTCCCGCACGGCAACAAGATCAAAAGCTATGTGCAGAACATGGCACCGGTCATTGCCTTGCAGCCCGACGCCATGATCATGTCCGACCCGGGCTTGATCATGATGGTGCGGGAAACGTGGCCAGAGATGGAGATTCACCTGTCAGTCCAAGCCAACACCGTCAACGCGGCGGCGGTTCGGTTCTGGAAGAGTGTGGGCATCAGCCGCGTGATTTTGTCGCGCGAGTTGTCGCTGGACCAAGTCGAGCAGATTCGCCAGGACTGCCCGGATACCGAACTGGAAGTGTTCGTGCACGGCGCCCTGTGCATTGCGTACTCGGGGCGCTGCCTGCTGTCGGGCTACTTCAATCACCGTGACGCGAATCAGGGCAGTTGCACCAACTCGTGCCGCTGGGACTACAAGACGGTGCCGGGTGTGGTCGATGCGTCCGGTGACATTCTGGCACCGCTGCAGGCGACTGAACGTGAACGTGAAGGTGAGCGTTCCGAGGTCTACATGATCGAAGAAGGCCAGCGCCCTGGCAGCTACATGCCGATTGAAGAAGATGAGCACGGCACCTATGTGATGAACTCCAAAGACTTGCGCGCCATTGAACACGTCAGGCGCCTGGTGGAGATTGGCGTCGATTCGCTCAAGATCGAGGGCCGAACCAAGAGCCCCTACTACGTGGCGCGTACCGTGCAAAGCTACCGCCGCGCCATCGACGACGCGGTGGCCGGACGCGAGCTGAACCCGGCTTTGCTGGGGCAGCTTGAAGGCCTGGCAAACCGGGGTTACACCTCGGGCTTTTTCCAGCGTCACACGCCGCAGGAGACCCAGAACTATTTGCGTGGCTACTCCGAGTCGGGCCGCAGCTTGTACGTGGGTGACGTGCTGTCGTATGACGCGGCTCGCGGCTTGGCCGAAGTGAATGTGCGCAACCGCTTTGCCGTGGGAGACTGGCTGGAGATCATCCACCCGCAGGGCAACCATGATGTGCAGCTTGCGTCCATGGAAAACCTCGCGGGTGAGCCGATGACGGTGGCACCCGGTAGCGGTCATGTGGTGTGGCTGCCCTTGCCCGCCAGTGCCGTCGGCGCGTTTGTGGCTCGTTACGTGGCCTTGCCGGACGGGCAAGCGCCGGGAGAGGTGCTGGCGCCCCTGGCCGGGACGGCAGTGGGAGCCTAAAGTTGTTTGCGCTTGTCCTTTGTCATTGCGAGCCGCCCGAATTCGGGCCGATACCGGACACGGCCCTTGAGCCAGCATTGTCATCGCGAGGCCGTAGGCCGTGGCGATCCATGTATTTTGAGGCCATAGATTGCCACGCTGCGCTCGCAATGACGGAACTGCTTGCCTCGTATGAGTGAAGCTGTGCCGTCCTTGCCGCTGGTCGTGCGCGAAGACGAGGTTGAACTCAGCGCGATCCGCGCGCAAGGCGCGGGCGGGCAGAACGTCAACAAGGTTTCCAGCGCGATTCATTTGCGCTTTGATATTGGTGCGTCGTCTCTTCCGGATGACGTGAAAGCGCGCCTGCTGGCCCTGCGCGATAGCCGCATTACCCAGGAAGGCGTGCTGGTGATCAAAGCCCAGCAACACCGCACGCAGGACATGAACCGGCTCGACGCCTACAGCCGCCTGCACGAACTGGTCAATAGCGTGGCGGTGCCGCCCAAGGCGCGTCGCGCCACCAAACCCACGTATGGGTCGAAACAGGAGCGGCTAAAAGGCAAGAGCCTTCGGTCACAAACCAAGACCGCGCGGGCCAAGGTGGGCCATTGCGACGACTGAGCCGGGAAAGGTGTTAACGAGGCATTGGCCTTACGTGGCCGCCACGCGCTGCTGCAACCACAGGCGAAACTTGGGCCAAAGCAAATTGAGCGCCAAGCCACCCATCACCAGTGCCGCGGCACCGAGCTTCCAGGCCGGCAGACCTTCGCTCAGCCACAAAGCTGCGCTACCCATGCCAAACAGCGGTACCAGCAGCGCCATGGGCGTGATGGTGGCGGCGGGGTAGCGGGCCAGCAGCCAGCCCCAGGCGGCGTAGCCAAACAGCGAGTTGCCCAACGCTTGCCACGCCACCGCCAGCCAGGTCATGAGATCGGCCTCGCGCAGGCCTGAGGATACGGCGTCCCAACCCTCGACTGCAATCGACAGCGCCATCAAAGGTGGCACCGCAAACAGGCTGGACCACACCACATACGCCACCATGTTGACCTGGCCCGCGTTGCGCGCAACGATGTTGCCGCCGGCCCAGGACAGCGCCGCCAGCAGGATCAACCCCAGGCCGAGCAAGGTAGTGGCACCATCGGTGTGCATCACAATCACGCCGATGCCAGCGCTGGCCATGGCCAGTGCCAGCCACTGGATGCGTTGCAGGCGCTCGCCCGACAGGCGCATGGACAGCCCGATGGTGAAGAACACCTGGATTTGAATCACCAGCGAAGCCAGCCCGGGCGAAATGTGGCCATTCATGGCGACAAACAACAGCCCGAACTGCCCCACGCCAATCAACAAACCATAAGCAGCCAGATTGCGCCACGGCACGTTCGGGCGTGGCAAGAAAAAGATCGCGGGCAACACCGCCACGGTGAATCGCAGCGTGGCAAACAGCAAGGGTGGCATTTGACCCAACGCCAGCTTGATCACCACAAAATTGGTGCCCCACACGGCCACCACTGCGAGCGCCAGCAGGAAATGCTTGAGCGAGAGCGTACTGTTCATCCGACCATTGTCGAGGATGAAGCCCGGCCTCGCTTGGCGTGATGTAGCCCTGCACCTTCAAAGCACCCCTGCCAACCCGCCCTGAACCGTGCCTGGGCTGAATCGGGCTCAGCTGCCGGTCAGGGCTTTTTCGCCTTGGCTGCGGCCACCGCCTGGGACAGTTGCTCGCCACTCTGGTAGTGCGGCACGCGAAACACCAGCCGTTTGGTGCGTTGCCAGAAACTGTTGTTGCCAGCCACTTCGTCTGCCCAGTAGCGCTCGGCGCGTTGCAGGTTGGTCGCCTCATCAAGCAGCCAGGCATCGCGCGAGGCGGCGCCACCGAAGATATAGAGTTTCGCGTTGATCATCTTCCAGGTATCGGCATCGCCGCCCCATGGAATGCCATAGGCGATCCCGTTGGCACAAAAGCCGCCAAACTGTGGCAAGTACTTGGTGGGTTCTTTGTCAAACAGCGCCTTGTGCTCGGCAGTGGCAAAGTGAAAGGTCACGCCCTGGTAGCTGCTGCGGATGGTCGATGAGCCTTGCATGTATTGATTTTGCGTGAAGTACGCCACCAAGTCGGCGCCTTTGAGCATCAACGCGTCGCCTTGCTCTGCGGGCACCGCGTTGACGGGCCGCAAGCTGCCCGATGGGTTCTGCGCGGTCATGGCGCTGCAGCCGACCAGGCCAGCCAGCAGCAAGGCCAAGCCCAGCAAACGAGAAAAAGTCCGAGTGATCATGAAGTCTCCATTGAAAAAGGATGGGTGGTGGGTTGACTGGCGCGGGCGCTACTTGGTTCCAGACGAGTGTCCGCATAGGGGGCTGGCCAGCCCAAGAGCGCGCTGGCGCGCTCACAGCGTTGGCGCAGGTCGCGCGCGTCGCTGCCGCCGAGGTGGACGATGCCGTAGCGGTAACTGCCCAGCCATTTGAAGTCGCGCTGCATCGCGCTGCGCGGCTTGGGAAAGGTCAGCAGCAGCGCGTCTGGAAAGGCCTGTGCGAAGGCGCCGCGTTGATCGGCTCGCGGCATGTTCACAGCCGTGTCAGGGCTCAATATGCGGTAAACAAAGCTCGACGCTGCGCCTGCGTTGGCCTGGACGGTGGGCAGCAGGGCGGGGTCGCGGCCCCAGGCCAACTCCAGCGCCATGCGGTGCAAGTCGATGCCATCGACCCGCAGATACAGGTCGGAAAACTGCGAGGCCATGCGCGGGTTGAACTCGATCACGGTGAGTTTGCCGCTGGCCTCGTCCCAGAAGAACTCCATGTTGAACATGCCGTGTGTGAACCCCACCGCTTGCAGGAAGCGTCGTGCCACGTCCAGCGCCTGCACGTGCACGGTGTGGGGCAAACGCGAGGGGTAGTCAAAACGCATGAAAGCGTCGGTGCCGGGGTACATCACGGCGTCCACAATGCCGAGACTTCGCACATCGCCGTCAAACACGTATCCGTCCAGGTTGTACTGGTGGCCTTTGACGGGTTGCTCCAGCAGCATGCGGTGCGCGGTGCCTGCTTGTGGCAGTCGTTCGCGGGCGATCTGCTCGAACGGCTCCACCAGATGGCGAATCACCCACAACTCCCAGCGCCCAAAGCGTGTGTGCGCGTGCAGGGCGGCGTGGCTGGCTACCGTTCGGGCCAGCACTGAGAAAGCCGCCTTGACCGGTTTCACAAACAAGGGGTAGTTCAGCCCCAGTGGCGCGGGGTCGCCATAGGCGGCTTCCAGCGCCTGGAACGGCAAGTTGGCCTCGGGGCAGACCTGTTGCAGGATTTCGCGCGCGTGCAGTTTGTGTTGGCAGGCCAGCACCGCGGCCACTGGCGTGCCGGGCCAGCCCATGCGCTCGGCCAGCAGGGCGGCGGCCAAGGCGCCAAACTGCTCGTGGTTGGACACCACCGCCTGCCACCCGGCGCGCTTTGCTTGGGCCTGAAGCCGGTCGATAAAGCGTGGCATGCTGAACCAGGCCAGCGTGGCGTTGCTGGGAAACGAAAACAGGTCAAAACCCGCCTCGGCGGTTGGAAAATCGCGGGCCCAGCGGGCAAACCCGGCCTGATCCCAGTCATAGTTGAACAGAACCAGCGTCGGCGCAGTGGGCATGGGGCTAACGTGCGGCATCGTTCAAGGTCCAGTCGTAGTCTAGGTGGGTGATGGACACCATCCCGGCGCGCAGCCGCTCGCGCTCGGGCGCCGCGTTGCTCAGCTGTTCGGCATAGCGCGCCAGCAGTTCTTCGACCCGGCGCACGCCCCGGTCGCCTTTTTCGAAGTCTTCCTTGAACCATTTGAAGATCGAACTGATTTCGGCCTTGCCATTGGCGTAGCGGTTGCGTGTGTGGTCCCCCATGAAGCGTTGCATGCCGTCCTCCAGTTGCGCGTCGAGCCGGGTGGCGGTAAAGGCCTCGGGGCGCAGGGCGGGGCAGCCAATCGAGGCGCAATTGACCGCGGCATGCACGCGCCAATCGGCATAGCGTGGGCGCAACTGTTCGTGCTCAATCCAGTCCAGGTGGCGTTCCTCGCCCAGCAGGGTGAAGAACTTCTTCTTCCAGGGGCTTTGCAATAAGTTGCCCAGGTCTTTGATTGACTTGAGGTCGGGGTACTTGCTCAGAATCAGCTCCAGCGTGAAGCCGTTGTAGGTGTTGATCAGAAACGCCATTTGCTGCTCGCGCGAGAGGCTTGCAAAACTGGCTGCAGACACGGCGGACCACTCGGCCAGCACCTTCTTCAGCTCGGCACGGTCGACGCCCAAGCTTTTGTAGTTCACCCGCGACTGCTTGTTGTCGGGCAACCAGCGCACGTGCTTCTTCAGAAGGGCGTCCCAGGCGGCGTAGTTGTGGTCCAGCGCCGGGGCCGATTGCGCCCACGCGCTGCGCCCAAGCGTCGACAGGGCCAGCGCGGCCAGCAGGCCAAGTGCCTGGCGCCGGGGCACCGTGTTGGTGGGGGGATGGGTTGTCTTCATGCCTTAGCCTCGCTTCCAATCGTGGTACTTGCGCACCCATTCGAGCAGGCGCTTGGGTTGGTGGGCTCGCTTCCACTCGCCGGCCGCGTATTTATTGGCTTCGGCCAGCGTCGGGTAGGTGTGAATCGTGCCCAGAATTTTGTTCATGCCCAGGCCATGCTTCATGGCCAGCACGTATTCGGCCAGCAGGTCGCCCGCGTGGGTGCCGACGATGGTCACACCCAGAATGCGGTCTTTGCCGGGCACGGTCAGTACCTTCACAAAGCCGTGGGCCTCGCTGTCGGCAATGGCCCGGTCCAGGTCGTCGATGCCGTACTTCACCACCTCGTAGGCAATGCCTTGTTGCTTGGCTTCTTGCTCATTGAGGCCCACGCGCGCCACCTCGGGATCGATGAAGGTGGTCCACGGAATCACCGAGTAGTCCACCTTGAACTTCTTGAAGTCGCCAAACAGTGCGTTGACGGCGGCATACCAGGCCTGGTGTGCGGCGGTGTGGGTGAACTGATACGGCCCGGCCACGTCACCCGCAGCATAGATGTTGGGGTAGATCGTTTGCAGGTATTCATTGGTCTCGACCGTGCGTTGGGTCGGGATCCCCAACTCTTCGAGCCCGTAACCCGACAATCGCGCGACGCGGCCAACCGCGCACAGCAGGGCATCGAACTCGATGCGTACCTCCTGGCCCTGGTGCTCGACCACGATGGTCTTCACTTCACCCTGTTTCTCGCAGCGCAGCGCCTTGTGGCCGGTCAGCACCGCCACGCCGTCGGCCTGAAGCGAGGCCTGGGCCAGGGCCGAGACTTCTTCGTCTTCGCGGATCATGAGGCGAGGCGCCATCTCGATCTGCGTCACGCTGGACCCCAGCCGGGCAAAGGCTTGCGCCAGTTCGCAGCCAATCGGCCCACCGCCCAGCACCACCAGGCGCTTCGGGATCTCGTCGAGTTTGGCGAACTCGTCCCATAGTGTGTCGCTGGTCACGTAGCCGACCGAGTCGATACCCGGCAGCGGTGGCACAAAAGGGCGGGCGCCTGCAGCGATGACGACATTGCGGGTGGTTAGCAATTTCTTGCCGCCGTCGTTCAGGGCGATCTCGACCGTCCAGGGGTTGACGATCTTCGCGTGGCCCTGCAACACGTCCACACCCAAACCAGTGAAACGCTCTACGCTGTCGTGTGGCGCAATCTCGGCAATGACCGCATGCACCCGCGCCATCACGACCTTGAAGCTGAACGCGGCGGTGGCGTTCGTCAGACCATACTTGGCACCGTTTGCAATCTGGTGGCGCAGCTTGGCGCTGCGAATCAGCGCCTTGCTCGGCACGCAACCAAAGTTCAGGCAGTCGCCCCCCATCTTGTGGGCCTCAACCAGCGTCACCTTGGACTTGACCGCGGCCCCAATCAAGGCGGTGACCAGGCCACCGGCACCGCCGCCAATCACGATCAGGTTGCGGTCAAAGGATTGGGGGCGGACGCTCTTCCAGCGTGCATAGACCTGCTGCTGCTTGACAAAGTCCACAATCTTCTTGGTGACCAGCGGGAAGATGCCCAGCAACACAAAGGCGCCGATCAGCCCTGGCGACAGGATGGAGCGCAACGAGTCAATCTTGGCGATTTCGGTGCCCGCATACACATAGGCCACGGTACCGGCAAACATGCCAAGTTGGCTGACCCAGAAAAAGGTCCATGTCTTCATGCGCGTCAGGCCCATCAGCAGGTTGAGCGCAAAGAAGGGGATCGCCGGAATCAGCCGCAAAGTGAAGAGGTAGAACGCGCCGTCTCTATCGACACCCTTGTTGACTTCGATCAGACGCTTGCCAAAGCGCTTTTCGATCACATCGCGCAGCACGGTGCGCGCTGCCAGCATGGCCAGTGTGGCGCCCAGGGTGGAGGCGAACGACACCACGATGGTGCCCCAGACCAGCCCAAAGCTGGCGCCGCTGGCCAGCGTCATGATGGCCGCTCCGGGCAAGGACAGGGCGGTGATCAGCACGTACACCGCAAAGAAGGCCAGCGTCAGCTTGACCGGATGCAGTGCGTAATAGTGTGTGAAATCGGCCTGGCTTTGCTTGATGAAGGCCAGGCTGAAATAGCGGCCCAGGTCCAGGGCAAAGAAGGCGATGATGGCGAGCAGCAGCACAGCCAGCACGATGATTTTCTTGACGTTCAAGGAGAGGTCCGTTCGTTGTGGTTTGGGCAGGTGGCCTGGCGCGAGATGATGTGCGGGTTGGTCGAACAGACGGCTTGATTCTTACATCGCCATCGCTTTTGTGCTGGCGAGGCGCGCGGTGTCCCGGGCTTGGCTCGGTGTACCACCTATTGGCGAGCAAATAGCGCTTGCAGCGACACTGCTTGCGCCAGCGTCTGTTCGTAGCCCGCGCGTATCACGCTGCGGCGGAACTCCTGGCTCATGTTGACGTAGTAGCTGAACTCAGGGTGCAGCGTGAAGGTGGCCGCGCGTGTGTCGGGCTCGGTCAGGGCACGTTTGCGCAGGTCGCCCGCGCGAAAGTGTTCCGAGCCCGCCGGCGCCTTGTGCTCGTGGGCCGACACGTCTACCGCCAGCACGCGCTGTGCCCCCAGGGCGCGGGCCAAGCGAACCGGCATGGGCGCGCCCAGGTCGGGGTCTACGTAAGGCAGGCCACGAATGCGCACCGGTGCCAGCGTGCCCTCAATCGCGCAGGATGCCTGAACGGCCACGCCGGCGTTGCCGGTCGTGAAGGCGACAATTTGGCGTGAGGCTTGCTGCATGGCCACCACTGCCATGGGGGTGGGCAGATGCTCCAGCTTCTGATGGTTCATCAGGTTGTTGACGAAGCCAACCATACCCTCGCCAGTGAGTTTTTCGCTGCCACCTCCTGGTCTCCAATGCGGGCGCACCACCGCCAGCGTGCTGAAGTCCATGGCCAACTGCTCGATGTCACCCATCGGCATGCCCAGAGCAAACAGGCAACCTACCATCGACCCGATGGAGGCGCCCACCACCAGGTCGGGCCGTAAACCGATCTCGTGCAGAGCCTTGAGCACGCCCACGTGCGCAAAGCCGCGTGGCCCACCTGAGCTGAGCACCCAGGCGATCGGCGTGGGTCGCGCCAACGCGCTCGCAACCGGGGCGTCAGGGCCGGTGTGGTCAACGTCTTGCAGCCAACTGCAGCCCGCAACGCCGACCAGCGGCGCGGCCAGCAGGGGTGCTAACAACTGGCGACGACGCATCGGGCGGCTACTGGGCAGTGGCTACCCGGTCACGCGGCCGATGCCCTTGGGATGTTCTGCGCAATGCGCCACAGGACGCCGCTGGGGTCAAAGAGCGTGAAGTCACGCATGGCCCAAGGCTGATCTTCTGGCTCGCCAATGCGCACCTCGAACCGCGCGGCGACTGTCAGGGCCAAGGCATGCCAGGCATCGACATCTTCAACCAGGAGATGCATCTGGAAGTTGGCCGCGAACTCAGCAGCAAAGAAATCCTGCAGCAGAAAGCTCGACTCACCGCAGCGGAAATACGCGATGCCTTCGAAAACCGAGGCGCAGGTGAAGCCAAGCGCTTCGTAAAAGCGGATCGACTCAGCGAAGTCGCGCGCTGGCACGAAGGCCTTGATTTCCACGACGGACAGGTTGGATGGGCTCATGGTGGCGGTCTGCAATCGACGATGGATCGCGCCGATGCTAAGCCCAAACGCGGTTTGCTGCTGGATGCCAGTACGGTCGCGCCAGGCCAAGCGGCCAGCGGCGGGCCGCAACTGCATGATCTGGCCCGATGGATATCTTGCAGGAATCCAGCCTGCCGAGTCCGTACAATCCACCGGCGCAAGCAATTCGAGCGGCCACCCCGCAAGCGTTGCCGCATTGTCCGGCCGGCACAGGGTTATCCGCCTTGCGCCGGTCCGGGTCTACAAGAAAATCTGATGCAGGACACGATTCTGCAAGGAGTAATATTGATGCCCTCACACGCACCTTTGCGTCTGCATGTGCCGGAGCCCACTGGGCGCCCGGGCCATGACACAGACTTTTCCTATCTCCCCCTGTCCAAGGCCGGCGCCGTGCGCCGCCCACCGATTGATGCGCAACCGACGCAGACGGCTGACCTGGCCTTCACGCTCATCCGCGTGCTTGACGAGGCGGGCCAGGCCGTCGGCCCCTGGGCGCCGCAGATGGACGTGGCGCTAAAAATACGCGGTTTGCGCGCCATGCTGAGAACCCGCGCCTTCGACGCCCGCATGCTGATCGCGCAACGGCAAAAGAAGATGTCGTTCTATATGCAGTGCCTGGGTGAAGAGGCGATTGCTTGCGCCCATGCGCTGGCGCTGAGCGACGGCGACATGTGTTTCCCCACCTATCGGCAGCAGGGCCTGTTGCTGGCGCGCGAAGACGTGAATCTGGTGGAGATGATTTGCCAGCTCTACAGCAACCAGCGCGACCCGCTCAAGGGGCGACAACTGCCGGTGATGTATTCCAGTAAAAAGCAGGGCTTCTTCTCGATCTCGGGCAACCTGGCCACGCAGGTCATCCAGGCGGTGGGCTGGGCCATGGCCTCCGCCATCAAGGGCGACACCAAGGTGGCCTCAAGCTGGATTGGCGACGGTGCCACGGCCGAGGCCGACTTTCACACCGGCGTCACCTTTGCGCACGTTTACCGCGCGCCGGTGATTCTGAACGTGGTCAACAACCAGTGGGCGATCTCCACCTTTCAGGCGATTGCCGGCGGTGAAGGCACCACTTTTGCTGCGCGCGGCGTGGGTAGCGGTATCGCCTCGCTGCGGGTGGATGGCAACGACTTTCTGGCGGTCTATGCAGCCTCGCAGTGGGCGCTGGAGCGTGCCCGCAGCAACCTGGGGCCAACACTGATCGAGTGGGTGACCTACCGCGCCGGCCCGCACTCCACCTCGGACGACCCCACCAAGTACCGGCCCGCCAATGACGCCGCGCGTTTCCCGCTGGGTGATCCGATTGCCCGCCTCAAGCAGCACTTGATTGCGCTGGGCGCCTGGTCCGACGCCGAGCACGAAGCGGCACAAAAAGAGTTGGAGTTGGAGGTGGCCACCGCGCAGAAAGAGGCCGAGCAATACGGCTCCATGGCCGATGGCCACATGCGCAGCCCGGCCGAGATGTTCGAAGGCGTCTACAAAGACATGCCCGAGCATTTGCGTCGGCAACGTCAGGAGTTGGGAATATGAAAACAAGCTCGATGACCATGATCCAGGCGTTACGCAGCGCCATGGATGTGATGCTGGAGCGCGACGACAACGTGGTGGTCTATGGCCAGGATGTGGGTTACTTCGGCGGCGTGTTCCGCTGCACTGAAGGCTTGCAAAAGAAGTACGGCACCTCGCGCGTGTTCGATGCACCCATCTCTGAAGGCGGCATCGTTGGCACGGCGGTGGGCATGGGTGCCTACGGCTTGCGCCCAGTCGTGGAGATCCAGTTTGCCGACTACGTGTACCCGGCCTGCGACCAGATCGTGTCCGAGGCGGCGCGGCTGCGCTACCGCTCGGCCGGCGACTTTACTTGCCCGATGACCATTCGCATGCCCTGCGGTGGTGGCATCTACGGCGGGCAAACCCACAGCCAGAGCCCGGAGGCGATGTTCACCCAGGTGTGCGGCCTGCGCACGGTCATGCCGTCCAACCCGTACGACGCCAAAGGCTTGCTGATTGCCTCGATCGAGAACGACGATCCTGTTATTTTTCTGGAGCCCAAGCGCCTGTACAACGGCCCGTTTGATGGCCACCACGACAAGCCGGTGGTGCCCTGGTCCAAACACCCGATGGGTGAAGTGCCTGAAGGGTACTACACGGTGCCTTTGGACAAAGCGGCTATTTTCCGGCCCGGCAAGGCGATGACCGTGATTACCTACGGCACCATGGTCTACGTGGCCGAGGCGGCAGCCAATGAGAGCGGCATTGACGCCGAAATCATCGACCTGCGCTCAATCTGGCCGCTGGACCTGGAGACCATCGTGGCCTCGGTCAAGAAGACTGGCCGCTGCGTGGTGGTGCACGAAGCCACCCGCACCAGCGGTTTTGGCGCCGAGCTGTCGGCGCTGATTCAAGAGAACTGTTTTTACCACCTGGAGGCGCCGATTGAACGCGTGGCGGGTTGGGACACCCCCTATCCGCATGCTCAGGAGTGGGACTATTTTCCTGGCCCGAAGCGGGTCGCAGAAGCGTTCAAACGCACGATGGAGGCATGATGGGAATTCACGCAATCAAGATGCCCGATATCGGCGAAGGCATTGCCGAGGTGGAGTTGGTCGCCTGGTATGTGCAGGTGGGCGATATGGTGGCCGAGGACCAGATCCTGGCCGATGTGATGACCGACAAGGCCACGGTAGAGATTCCGTCCTCCGTCGCGGGCAAGGTGCTCTCGCTCGGTGGCGTGGTCGGCCAGGTCATGGCCGTGGGCTCCGAGGTGATCCGGATCGAAGTCGAAGGCGCGGGCAACGTGAAGGAGGGCGCCGCTGCCGCACCCACCGCGCCGGCAGCCTCCGCGGCGCCGGCCAGTGCCACCGCTGCGCCGCCGCCTGTCCCGGCACCGGCAGCACAGGCCAAGCCAGACCTGCCGGCGCCGTCTGCCGTGCCCGCCAAGGCCGCTTCGGCCAACACAGCGCCGGCACGACGCGAGGGCACCAACGGCGCCACCACCTCGCACATCCGCCAGACCGGTGACAAACCCATCGCCTCGCCGGCCGTGCGCCGCCAGGCTTGGGAGCTGGGCATCGAACTGCAGTTCGTACCCGGTAGCGGCCCGGCCGGCCGCATTTCGCACGCTGACCTGGAGGCCTACGCGACGCGTGCGGCGCAGGGTCCGGTGGCAGCGGGCGCAGCCGATCAACGCTACGCCCAGCGCAACGACGAACACGCCGTGCCGGTGATCGGCCTGCGCCGCAAGATCGCGCAGAAGATGCAGGACGCCAAACGCCGCATCCCGCACTTTGCCTATGTCGAAGAAATCGACGTGACCGAGCTGGACGCCTTGCGCACCAAGCTCAACGCCAAATACGGCAAGGAGCGCGGCCGCCTCACGGTGTTGCCTTTCATCATGCGGGCGCTGGTGCTGGCGGTGCGCCAGTTCCCGCAGATCAATGCCCGCTTTGACGACGATGCCGGTGTGGTCAATCGCATGGGCGCGGTGCATCTGGGTATTGCTGCGCAGAGCGAGGCCGGGCTGATGGTGCCCGTGGTGCGCCATGCCGAAACGCGTGACCTGTGGTCCTGCGCGGCCGAGGTGTCGCGCCTGGCCGAGGCGGTGCGCAGTGGCAAAGCTACGCGAGAGGAGTTGTCGGGCTCCAGCATCACCATTACCAGCCTGGGCGCCTTGGGTGGCATCGTCACCACGCCGGTGATCAACCACCCCGAGGTGGCCATCGTGGGCGTCAACCGCATGGTCGAGCGCCCCATGATCCGTAACGGCATGGTGGTGGCGCGCCAGATGATGAACCTGTCCTCATCGTTTGACCACCGCGTGGTGGACGGCATGCACGCCGCCGAATTCATTCAACTGATGCGTGGCTACCTGGAGACGCCCGCCACCCTGTTCGTGGAATAAGTCATGGATACACACCACACCACACTCCTCATCATTGGCGGTGGACCCGGCGGCTACGTGGCCGCCATCCGCGCCGCGCAGCTTGGCATTGCCACCACCCTGGTGGAAGGCGACACCCTGGGCGGCACCTGCCTGAACATCGGCTGCATTCCGTCCAAGGCGTTGATCCACGCGGCCGAGGCCTACCACCAGACGCGCCACTTCACCGGCGACAGCACGCTGGGCATCCACGTGCAGTCGGCCAGCATTGACGTGGCGCAGACCGTGCGCTGGAAAGACGGCATCGTCGCCCGCCTGACCGGCGGCGTGGGCGCCTTGCTCAAGAAGCATGGCGTCAAGGTGGTCAAAGGTTGGGCCAAGATCGTGGATGGCAAAACCGTTGACGTGACGCTGGCCAAACCCGAAGCCGAGCCGACCCGTATCCAGTGCGAGCACCTGCTGCTGGCCACGGGGTCGGTCGAACTGGGCCTGCCCGGTATGCCGTTTGGTGGGCGCGTCATCTCGTCCACCCAAGCCTTGTCGCCGGCCAACGTGCCCGCCAAACTGGTGGTGGTGGGCGCCGGTTATATCGGGCTGGAGCTGGGCATCGTCTACCGCAAGCTCGGTGCCGACGTCACGGTGGTGGAGGCAAAGAACAGCATCCTGCCGCTGTACGACGACGAGCTGGTCAAGCCCGTGGCAGCGTCGCTGCGCCGCCTGGGAGTGCAGGTGCACCTGGGCTACAAGGTCCAGGGTTTGAACGCCGCCGGTGACGCGGTGCGGGTGCAAGACAACGCCGCTCGCGAGAGCGAGTTGGCCGCCGATCAGGTGCTGGTGGCCATTGGCCGCGTGCCACGCACCCACGGCTGGGGCCTGGAGCAACTGATGCTGGCCATGCAGGGCCGGGCCTTGAAGGTGGACGACCAGTGCCGCACCTCCATGCGCAATGTGTGGGCGATTGGCGACCTGACCGGTGAGCCCATGCTGGCGCACCGCGCCATGGCCCAAGGCGAGATGGTGGCGGAAATCATCAGCGGTAAACGCCGCCACTTCGCCCCCAACGCGATCGCGGCGGTGTGCTTCACCGACCCCGAAATCGTCACCGCCGGCCTGTCGCCCAAAGACGCCGACAAGGCCGGCCTGGACTGCATCCACGCCCACTTCCCCTTCGCCGCCAACGGCCGCGCCATGACGCGAATCGACCGATGGTTTCGTGCGCGTGGTGGCCCGCCGCGACAACCACTTGATTGTGGGTTGGCAGGCGGTCGGTGCTGGCGTGTCGGAGCTGAGCACGGCGTTTTCACACTCGCTGGAGATGGGGGCCTGTCTGGAGGATGTGGCCGGCACCATCCACGCGCACCCCACATTGGGCGAGGCGGTGCAGGAGGCAGCGCTGCGCGCGCTGGGGCATGCGTTGCATGTGTGAGGTGAGGCGCTGACTGGCAGCCCCCGCGCCCGCCATTGCGAGCCATCCGTATCCGACCCGCTACCGCACACGGACCTTGAACCCGCGTCGTCATCGCGAGGCCGCAGGCCGTGGCGATCCATGTATTTTGGGGCCATCGATTGCTTCACTTCGTTCGCAATGACGGCCGTTTTATGGATAGGTTTAGCCTTCAGCCGCGAGGAGCATAGCGACGTGGCGGGAGCCGACGCGGCAATCGATGTTCGCTCGCCGGAAGGGGGGGGTTGGGGGGGGGGGGGGGGGGGGGGGGTGGGGGGGGGGGGGGGGGGGGGGGTGGGGGGGGTTTGGGGGGGGGGGGGGGGGGGGGGGGGGGGGGGGGGGGGGGGGGGGGGGGGGGGGGGGGGGGGGGGGGGGGGGGGGGGGGGGGGGGGGGGGGGGGGGGGGTGGGGGGGGGGGGGGGGGGGGGGGGGGGGGGGGGGGGGGGGGGGGGGGGGGGGGGGGGGGGGGGGGGGGGGGGGGTGGGGGGGGGGGGGGGGGGGGGGGGGGGGGCGTGGGGGGGGGGGGGGCGGCGGGGCCGCCCCCCCCCCCGTCCGGGTCCCCCCGGCGGGTCCCTTTTGGGGGGGGGGGCCCCCCGGGCCCCCCGGGGGCCCCGGGGCGCGGGGGGGGGGGGAAGGGGAAACGGCACAACCGCCAACACACCAAAAACAAAACCCGGAAAGGGCGCCCCGGGGGGCCCCGGAGGGGGGGGGGGGGGGGGGGGGGGGGGGGGGGGGGGGGGGGGGGGGGCGGCGCTTTGGACCGGCCATTTGTGCCTGAACGGTGTTGCCCTTGCTGTTGATATTCCGGGGATGCGGCACGGCTTCTGCGCGAGCAAGGCTCCGGAACAGCCTTCTTGTTCTGTCCTGGCGGGCGTTGCGCGGGACATGATGCGTTGCAACCGCACAATCCTGGTCAGCAGGCCGCGGCGCGGGTTGCCGATCCTGCGACAGACGACCTGCCAGGGGGGGGGGGGGGGGGGGGGGGGGGGGGGGGGGGGGTGATAGTCGTCTTCGCGTTGATGGCGAATGGCGCCGATGATGACGGTGCGGCCATCAACGATCTCGAACAGGGCCACGTAACCGGTGTTGCCGAACGGGATGACCAACTCGCGAATAAAGGGGCTGTTGCCGATCTTGCGGCAGGCAAACGGCGAGGATCGCAGGAAGGCCATGCCATCCTTGATGGCCTGAATCGCTCGCTCGGGGATGTCCAGGTCGCCAGTCTCGCTGTCGAGTTCGCGCTGCAGTGCGAAATCAAACAGCCGTTCCAAATCTTCGACAGCGGCGTTGCTGAACTCGACCGCGTAGGTCATCGGCCGCGCAGTTTCTTGGTTTTCTTGGCAGCTGAGAGCTTCGCTTCTAACCGTGCAATGACGACTTCGGCCGGAATGCCGGCCCCCGATTGCTTGGTGCTCTCGATGGCAGCAATGCCACGCCGCACAAACTCCGCTTGATTCTTGCGCTTCTCCACCGTTGCGCGGACCGCGCTCTCCACAAATTGGGACAGCGATTCGCCTTGTTCCAGCACACCTTCAAGTTCGGATCGGAATTCGGGTGCAACCCGGACGGGGGGGAGGGTGGCGGTTTTCATTGGGTCATTGTATTGCATGTGCGATGCACTCTTGTGTCCTCACCATGTTGAACAAAAGTGGCCAGGTTCGAGCCCGCCATCCGGTTTTCAAGCGTCATCTGCAGAAAGTGTCGATCAACAAGACTTGGGCAGGTGCAACAATGCGTAAACCCAAATCGACCTCAATCACCAGCAAGTCTTCGTCGCCACTGACCAGCCAAAGTGCAGCACCCGCCAAGGCGGTGTGAATGAACTTGTCGTCGTCGCCATCCCGGCTGAAGCGCTGCATTGCCATGTCAGCGGGGATGTCAACCCAATGCGCCAGGGCGCGTGCGTCATGCAGAATGCCTTGGCGCGCTTCCATGCTCAGGTAGCGGTCAAACTTGGGTTTCCAGATGCGGGTTTCCAGTTCGGCAAACGTGGCATCTGAAAACACCGGCACCCCAGAGGCCAGCACGCGCCGCACCACTTGCGAAGGCGCACCCACCGGGGACAAGGCTGCACTCAACCACACATTGGTATCGATCACCACTCGGTTGGCAAGCGGCTTGTGCCGGGGGGCTGCGGTTTCAGCTTTCATCGACCAGCAAGTCGCCCAATACTTCGGGCGTCATTCCTGCGCGCGTGGCGGCTTGGGCCGATTCGTCCAGTCGGTGCTGTAGGCGGTCGGCGTAGAAGGCGCGCATGGCTTCAAAGTCTTGCACGCTCACCATCACGCCCACCATGCGGTCGTGCTTGAGCACGCCGATTGGCTCGCGCTGCGCCCGGTCCAGGAACTCCCCGAACCGGGTTTTGGCTTCGTTGGCGGTAAATGTTTGCATCGCAACACTCCTTACGGGATGTGGTTAATTCGTTTAATTTAGTCGAATCGTTCGATTTGGTCAAGCCTCATTTTGATCCAGTGTCTGAAGTAGCAGCCCAGTTGACGCGGCACATGGGCGCAAAATTGAGCTTTTTGCCATGACCTTGCAACAACTCCTCGGCGTCGAGCTGCCCATCATCCAGGCGCCCATGGCGGGTGTGCAGGGCAGTGCCATGGCGGTGGCGGTGTCCAAGGCCGGCGCCCTGGGCTCGCTGCCCTGCGCCATGCTGAGTCTGGATGCGCTTGGGCAAGAGCTGGCGGCGATCACCTCGCAAACCAGCAAGCCCTTCAACGTCAACTTCTTCTGCCACACACCACCGGTACCCGATGCGCCGCGCGAGGCCGCTTGGCGCGCCATGCTGGCGCCGTATTACCGCGAGCAGGGCATCGACGCCACGACCATTTCTGCCGGGCCAGGGCGTGCGCCCTTCAGCATGGAAGCATCCGAGGTGCTGGCCGAGTTCAGGCCGCCGGTGGTGAGCTTTCATTTTGGGCTGCCATCACCCGAATTGTTGAGCCGTGTGCGCGCCTGGGGAGCCAAGGTTTTGTCGTCGGCCACGACGGTGCAAGAGGCGCTGTGGCTGCAAGCGCACGGGGTCGATGCCATCATTGCGCAAGGGCTTGAGGCAGGGGGGCACCGTGGCCACTTCTTGTCGGACGAGCTGAGCACGCAGCTTGGCACCCTGGCCCTGGTGCCGCAAATCGTGCGGGCCGTGAACGTGCCCGTGATTGCCGCTGGGGGTATTGCCGATGCCCGAGGCGTGGCCGCCGCCCTGGCGCTGGGCGCGGTGGCGGTGCAGGTGGGCACCGCCTACCTGCTCTGCCCCGAAGCCACCACCAGCGCCGTGCACCGCGCGGCGCTGCAAAGCGAGGCCGCGCGCCACACGGCGCTGACCAATCTGTTCACGGGTCGGCCGGCCCGGGGCATCATGAACCGCATCATGCGAGAGCTTGGGCCGCTCAACCCGGCTGCGCCGGCATTTCCCTTGGCAACGTCGGCCATCGCGCCTCTGCGTGCCAAGGCGGAGGCACAGGGCTGCGGCGACTTTTCGCCGCTGTGGTCGGGCCAGAACGCCAGCGGCTGCAAGGCGATGCCGGCCGCCGCGTTGACGCGCGAACTGGCCGCGGGACTGTAGCCGTTGGCGCAGACGGTTGAGCGTCCGGTGCGTCAGTGGTACGCTCAAGTGGCCCTTTGGGCGATCAGTCCATCCCTTGGATCGATACATAATTTGGCTGCCGCGATGGGGTCTGCTTAACGTCGCGTGCGCCGCTGCAAATCCGCAGCATTGATCCTGAGGATACCCATGCGCGCTATCGCAACGCTCATTACCTTGGTCGCGTTGGTCAATCCTTGTAGCCATGCTGCGGACCAGACGCTGACGATCAGCCTCAGCGCTGGCGCGATACAACCGCTGACCGGAGTCAACATCGGCCCGGCGCCCTGGGGCACCAGTGCCAATGTGGATTTGACGACAGGCTATCAGGCGCTGGGGGTGACCCTGATACGCACCCACGACTACTATGGTCCGCTGGACATGGCGACCATGTATCCAAGCCAGGGCGCCGACCCGGCGTTGGCTGCGTCTTATAACTTTACCGAGAGCGACAAGACCTATGCCGCGATTCTTAACGGCGGCTTCACGGCCTACCTCCGCCTGGGGGATTCCTATAGCAACTTGACGGGATTCCCCAAGGCCAGCCCACGCAAGCCCAGCAACCAGGACAACTGGATCAAGGCGGCCATTGAAGTCATCCGCCACTACAACGACGGCGCACGCTGGGGTGCAGCCAAGCTCAACTACATTGAAATCTGGAACGAGCCAGACAATCCCGATTTTTGGGACGGCACACAGACCGAGTTCAATACCTTCTATGCCAAAGCCTACAAGGCCATCAAGGCCGCGTATCCGGCACTGAAAATTGGCGGGCCGGGCTACACCCCGAAAGCCTTTCTCACCGCCGGCGGTCAGGCCGACACCCGAAAATTTCTGGACTACCTCAAGGCGCAAGCGATCGCCCCGGACTTCCTTTCCTGGCACATGTATACCAACGAGCCGGGGGACTATACGACCGCGGCGAGGTTTTATCGCAGCGAACTCGATAGCCATGGCATGACCAGTACCGAGAGCCATGTTAGCGAATGGAATACCGAAACAGAGAACCTTGGCAAGGCCGAGCAGGCCGAGTTGCGCACCGGTGCGCGCGGCGCGTCCATCATGACGGCGGCGTGGATCATCCAGCAGCAGGAGGGCGTCGCGCAATCGCTCGTGTACCGCGGTCCTGACCCAGAACTGAGTGCGTCAACCTACTATGGTGTGTTCTATGCAAACGGCGTCAAGAAGCGCGTGGCGCTGGCCTACTCGCTTTGGACTGACCTTGTCAAACGTGGTAACCGGCTCGCGGTTGTCATGTCCACCGCCGCCTCGGGCAGCGGCGTCACCGCGCTGGCGGCACAGGGTCCGAGCGGCGAGATCGGCGTATTGGTCGCCAACCCCAACAACAAGGTCTACAGCTACCAGTTGGCGCTGTCGCATGGCGGCACCATCGGCACGGCGACTTTGAGGGAAGTGAACAGCAGCAACGAGCAGATCAACAGCAGCAGTTTGAGCGCAGGCAGCGTCACGATTCCAGCCTATGGCGTGCAACTGCTGACCTTTGTGCCGGGAAACTACTGCGAAAGCAACCTGTCCGCGGCGTTGGCGCTGAGCGTGCCCTATTTGTATTACAGCGGGAACCTCTATGCGGTTACTTTCACGTACGACAGCAGCCACACGGATGGCTTCTATCTGGTCTCCAGCACCGTCGCTGGCGCTGGCGTGCCCAACTGCCGCCCCGCTGCCACGCTGCTGCCAGGCTTCAAGCTGCAGGTTCCCGCTCTGATGTACAGCGCGCCAACCGGCCGCTCGGCCCTTTGGGCGGGATTTGACTACTCTGGAGTGCTCGGTGGCGGTTTTCTGTTCAAGGCAAGCACCTATGGGGCGCAATAGCGGCGCCCAAGTCCGCTGCGTGGCCGAGCGGGTCTTTTTTGACATGGTACCAACTCGCACGACCGCCACGACGCTTGCTGGCAGTCCTGCCTTGTCGCCCTCACAAGCCGTTCGTCCAGATCAGCACGAGGTGACCGAATCAACTTCCTGAGCGCTTCCGGGCCACTGCGACGCTGGCGGGACCTGCTGCTAGCCCTGCTGTTGCTGGGTGTTGGGCTGGGTCTAGGCTGGCGGATTGCGACGACCTGCTTCGATCAAGTAGGCCCTTGGTGGCGTGGCGGCGTGCTGGACAGTTTTGTTGAAACCACCGCACAGGTGGACAAGGTCTCGTTTGAGCGGGTGCTCAACCGAAAATATGGCACAACCCTTTCGCGCAAGATCTACATTGTTGGGCGCTATCAAGCGCAGGCCACTGAGTACACGATCATCGATACCCACGACACCTTGTACAACAGCAGCGACGGGGAGGCCGCGGCGCGCGCCCTAGCGCTCCGTCGCACGCTAATAACCGTCTCAGTTTTCTACGATCCTGCTCGTCCCGAACGTGCCGTGCTGCACAAGAGCAGCATTCCAACTTTGGCCGAAGTGACCATCATGGGCCTGCTCGGGGGCGTCATCCTCGTGATGTGCACCGGCCTGGTGCTGTTGGGCGGTGCGGGGCTGCTTGCATTTGTGGCACCAGGGTCGTCCGCTATGTGGGCTGGTCTGAACACGCCACGTCGCAGCACTGTGGACCTCAACGATGCGCCGCAGCCAACCTCCCCGCTGGGCGATCGCGCGCAGGCTCCCAAGCCTGAATCGAAATCGCTGACGGGCGACGCGAGCACGGATTACTACAGCGGTGCGCTGGCCCACCATGCATCGGGCCACTGGGAAGGTTGCTGGTGCGAGCTGTTCTTGGTTGCGGACAAGGTGATCGTCGTTTACAACGAATCGACTCATCACTGGTTTGAGACCGTTGGCTTTGCGGACATTTTGGAGGGCCGGGTGCAAGTTCATTTTGATGACCACCAGCAAGCGCAGCGTGAGTCCTTTTTGCAGCGCATTCAACAGGAGCGCTGTGGTCGCTAACCTCATTTTGCGCACCGAGCAAGCGCTACCCGCCCACGTGCGCGCCTTGTTGCATGATGATCCTCCGCCCGGGGTCTGGCACCTGCCGAGTCACGTGCGGGCGAGCAATCCGTTTCGTTTCGCCAGCACCGTGTCATTGATCGTGCTTGTTGGGGTGGTGATTCTTTGCCTGAGCACGGTGCTCACCGCCAGCCGCTTTCGTAGCGAGGGGATCGCCATCACGCTCGGACTGGTACTGTTTGCCTCTGGCATCCATTGGTGGTGCCGGCGCGGGCTGGCCAAGTCAGTCCGACTCGAAGAAGATGTGAAGGCGGGGCGCATCCGCTACGGTTTGTGGATCACGCCGCAGCATGTGCTGGTGCATGACCAAGAAGGCGTCAACTGTGTCGCCAGACAAGACATTGCCCGCCTGTACGTCTACAACAGTGGACGTCCGCCAATCGACCTGCTGGTCCTGGCCTTGCACAACAAAGCGACCGTGTCGGTCCTTGTGAATGCACTTGATGGCTGGGCCGGACAGGCCGCACGCCTGCAGCAGGAGGTCCAGGCGCGCCTGTTTGCGCAACTGGGCATCACCGCACAGGAGGTGCGGGAGATCGTGGCGCATTACCCGCCCAAGCCAGAAGCCTTCTGGCAGATGATGCGCCAGCTCGACGCCTTGGCGCAGCAGCTCAAGCTCGATGCTGCTGGCAACGCCGCTTTGTGCGAGATGGTTGACGCGGCCTTGAACGCCTGGCCGGACGAGTCGCGTGTCACCAGCGATTCGTGGTTCATGCTGACCGAGATCGACAGTAGCTACGAATATGGCGTCAATGCTTGCAGTAGCGGCACGGCCTACTTGGGATTCCTTGCGCATCCGTCATGGCGGTTGCCATTGTGCCGCCGAGTATTCTTCGACCAGGCGCAGAGCATCTTTCCAACAGTTGAAAGCGTACAAAAGTGCGCCGCCACCTTTCGAGCCGTGCCGCTGACGGTGATCGAATTCACGGGCGGCATCAACGGACCGGTATTTGACGCTTTTCTGGATTGGGCGGCGACCAAGCCCTTGAAGGCTCTGGTGGCGAACGACTACTCGACGGATCGAAACAGTGTTTCCAACCTGTACGCGAATCAGCGCAAGGCTTTGGAAGTGTTCAAGGCGGCGCACGGTTTGAGCTAGCCAGGCGGCGAACAGGCCAGTTGACGCAACCGGCAGGCATAGTCGGCGCAGCGCGACTTCGCGTGATTGCGCCGATCAGTCCCCGGGCCGTAACGGTCTAATAACGGTGCGCGGCGTACAACGTGGCTTCCAACACTCACAGGAGGCCAACATGGACAAGCGGTATCTACATTCGAGCAAGGTGGCAAAGGGCAAGCAGTCTCGGCTCGGCTGCGGCGCGGCTTTCGGGGTCGCGGCGACCAAAGCGGTTGGCGGGCCGATTCTTGCTGCGGTGGCGGGCTTGGCCCTGCTGGCGGGGTCTTGCATGGCCTCGCCGGTGGTGGGTTTGTCCACCGTGCCGGCTATTTCGGTGGGCGAAGAACACATGCTGCTGCTCAAGACCGACGGCAGTGTCTGGTCGTGGGGGCAGAACTACTTAGACCGGCTTGGCCAGGGACCGGCGGGCGCAACCGGCGCGCTGCCCAAGCAAGTGAGCGGCTTGTCTGGCATGGTGAGCGTCGCGGCGGGTTCTTCGTACTCGCTGGCGCTCAAGGCCGATGGCACCGTCTGGGCCTGGGGCAACAATGCCGACGGCGTGTTTGGCACTGGGCGGGGTGGCAACGTCCCGACACAGGTGCCAGGTCTGTCGTCGATCATTGGTATCGATGTGGGGAGCAAGTACAGTGCGTTTGCCGTGGACTTGGTTGGCAATGCCTGGGGCTGGGGCTACAACGGTTACGCCAACTTGGGGACCGGACCCAGCGGCTCGCGCGAGGACGTGCTGGCGCCGCAACGCATTGCAGGCCTTTCCAACATTGTGGACTTGCGCGCTGGTGGCGTCTCGGCCGCCGCGCTAAGTGCCAGCGGCAAGGCATATACCTGGGGCGGTTTTGCCTTTGAGCCGGTTAGCGAAGTGCCCGGCGTGAGCAATGCCTTCGCCGTCAGCGTCGACGCCGTCAATACCGTGCACCCGCACTTTGCGTTGCTGACCTCAGGCCGTGTGGTGGCGTGGGGCGACACCAATTCTCCTGCCGCGCGTTGCAGTCAATCGTCCGCTGTGCCCGCTCCGGCCGACATCACGGGGCTGAGTTCGATCATTTCGGTAGCCTCGGGGGTCGGCGTTGATCTGTTCCTTGACAGCGACGGCCAGGCCTGGTCCTGTGGTGGTGGCAGTGACGGGCAGCAAGGCGATGGCACCGCCATGGGCACCAATAACTCCCCGGCCGCCCTCAAAGTGGGGCCGTTGCGAGTGGTGCAAGGGTCGACCCGATTCGTCAGCATTGCCACTGGCAGTTATGCATCGGCCGCGATCGCTCAGGATGGGTCGGTCTGGACCTGGGGTCGCCAAACCAGCTACGGCCTCTTGGGTACCGGTAACCTCGCCGCGTCGGCGCCCGCCGTGCTGGCACCCGCCAAGATTGGGGTCACAGCCGGGGATCCGACCACGGCAGGCCCAATTTTCACCGGTACCCAGAGCGCGATCAACAGTACCACCGGCGCCAGTTCAATCGACATCGGGCAGATGTTCGCCCCATCGCACTGGCAGACTGTTGGCAAGGCTTATGTGGTGGCGATCTTGCCGGATGGAGCCGTTTATCTGCGAGCGGCTGACGCCAGTTGGTCGCAGTACGATCCCGCGCACGAACTGCCCGCCTCCTACACGGGCACGCTCAGCGGCATGTTGCCAATCTCGCTGGGTACTGCCAACTGGAGCGTCCTTGCCGGCACCACTTTTATTGTTGGCTATGGCCTGGGTGTCGGTGCGGTGGCCGACTCGGAAATGCTGCGCTCGCAGCGCTACGGCTTTGTTCTAACGCTGCGCTGAGGATCGCTGCCCTGGGCGCCATCGGCACGGTCATGCGTCACCGGACTTCGGCTGGCATGTGCAAAGCGAGCGTCAGTCAGTCGGTGGTCTCAGACGCCGAGGCGACTTGCCAATGCCAACAGCTCGCGGTTGACCGGGTTGCGGTTCAAGAAGCTGTCGCGAAAGGGCTCGGGCACGTGTTGTCGCGCAGTGTGCTGCAGCCAATCTCGCCCGGTCGCCAGCAGTTGCATGGCCTGCGCCGTGTCCCCCGCCGCGTGCAGGGCGCGCGCGCAGTGCAGCCACGGTTCGGCGGGCAACAACATGGTTGACTGCCGACGTGCCGACAAGGCGAGCCCAGCCAGGGCGTACTGCGCCGCAGTACCGGGGTCTATTTCGGCGGCGATACCCGCCGCACGCACCAGGCTGGCCAGTACGGTGCCCTCGTGTTGCAGTGCCAGGGCCTCACGTCTAACCGCTTCCAACTGGTCAAGCGCGGCCTGTGCCTCCAGTGTTCCCGCCAGTTCGACCCGCAGCGGCAGACGCAGGTCGGGCCGCTCGAGTGGCGCCATGGCGGCCAATTCAGCCTCCAGCGCAAGACGGGCTGTGATGGTGGATGACCCCTGGGCAGAGCACAGCAGCCAGCGCAGTCGGGCATGCAGCACCCGCACCGACAGGCTCGACTGCGCATCGATCGTCACTTCGGACAGCTGCCGTGCCATGCGCGACCACTGTCCCAGGTGCCACCAGCAGGTGGCTACACGCAGCAAAGCTATGTTGAGGTGTCCCGGTTGATACCGTCGCATCGATTCGACGGCGATCTCAGAGAGCGCAACGGCCTCCGCATATCGACCCAAGTGACACAGGCACAGGGTGCGCAGTACTTGCAAGGTGCCGACATGGGAGCCAGACTCGCCATAGGCACCCAACAATTGTTGACCCTGCCGTAAAGAGCGTTCGGCCGTGTCCAGATCGCCACCGTCGATGCGATTGCAGGCGAAGTTGCAACAGATGTCCGAGGCGTTGCTGAGGTTGCCGCTGCGCTGGGCCAGTTCCAGCGCCAAAGTGTGGTGCGGCAAGGCCTCTCCCAGCCGACCCAGGTTGTCGTATAGCACCGCCAGGTCGCCATGGATTTCGCTGCGCGGGCCATCTTGGCCGTGTTCGTCGAACCATGCCGCACAAGCCTCAAGTTGCGAAGCCGCCTCTTCGAACTGGTCACTCATGCAGCAGGCCGTGCTGAGGGTGCGCCGACAACGCATGGTCAAGCTGGTGTCGCCCAGGCCCAGGCTGTCGTTCAAAGCAGGTCGAGCCAGTTGCACCGCCAGCTCGAACTCGCCGCGCTGTTGGTGCAAGTGTGCGCGCTGCAACAAGGCCTCCACCCGCTGCGCGGGGGTGCTGGCCAGTTGGTCCAGCCGCTCGCAGTGTGCCGAAGTGGTTGCGGCGTCCAGGTCCACATTGACCGCCTCCTCGGCCGCCGCCAACAGTGACACAAACGCGACCTCCCGCTGTCCCAGCGCAGCCTCGATTGCACTCTTGTGCTCCAAAAAAGCAACGCATTCCTTGGAGCGCAAGGCGCGTTTGGCCGCGTCGGCGGCTTGTTGCAGCCACGGCAGCGCCAGAGCGTCCTGTCGCGCGGCGATCCAGTGGCGCGCGATGCGAGCCGGTTCACCCGAGCGCTGCGCAAGCCAAGCTGCCAGCTGGGCGTGGGTGTGTTCGGCAATTGGCGCGGGCACGCTGGCCTGCACCGCTTCAAACACCAGGTCGTGGGCAAATGCGTTGCCGTGTAGCACCTGCGCCGCTTCGAGCTCGTTGAAGGCGTCGACAAACTGAATGGCCGATGCACCCAATACGCTCTCGGCCAAGGCCACGCTGAAGTCCACTCCGGCCAAGCTGGCCAAGCGCGCCAGCCCTAGCGCAGGCGCCGACAATTGGGCCAAGCGACGCTCGATCAGGTGGCTGACCGACACCGGCCGCGGCCAGTCGCGCGCGTCGGCAAGCTGCGCCAGGGAGGATTCGACCCACGCCTGCTTGAGTGTTTCGAGCACAAACAGTGGGTTGCCGCCGGTACGCTGCAGCAAACCCGGCGCCAAGGTGCGACCGTCGAGGCCGTCCAAGGCCAGCGAGTCAACCAGCTCGGCCAGTTCGGCTTCGTCGAGCGGCAACAATGGCAATGTCAGCAGCCGGGCCTGCTCGACCAGCGCTTCGTGCATCGCTGCCAGGGGCGACGACGTTTGTGCAGGACGGTAAGCCAGCGCCCAGCGCATGGTGGAGGGGGCGCCATTGGATACGATCGGCTGCACGATCAACTCGTTGAGCAGCTCCAGGCTGGCGTCGTCAGCGAAATGAAGGTCATCAACGAGCAGACCCATCAGCGAAGGTTGCGCCGCGAGCAGGCTCGCAGCGGCACGCTGCAACACCAGGCCCTGACCCTCGCCAGCTGACTCTGGCAAGGCCGCGTCGAACTCCGGCACCATCCTTGCAAGGACCCCGCGAGTGCAGGGTTCGAGCGCGCGCAGTGGCCCCAATTGAATCACCGCCCGCAGCAGCCGAGCCAACAGGGCCAGCGGCACACCGGCATCGCCAGGACGCGCTGCCACATGAACAATGCCGCCGACCGAAGCGGCGAAGTCCTGCAACATGCGGCTCTTGCCGAGCCCGGCTTCACCGGTAAGGGCCACCACGTGCGCGATCGACCACGCCTGCGTCAATTGCGCCATTTCGCGGGCGCGACCGATCAAGCGCGGTGGGCGCAGCATCGAAACCGGTGGCGAGCCCGCGCCCAGTACACGCTCGCCCGCGCTGGTCGCCGCCGCCGAGGTGAGCGCACCTTGCACGCGGCCCAACAAGGCAAGTGTCTCGGCCGAAGGCGCTAAGCCTACCTCGTCCTTGAGCATGCGTTCGCAACGGTCAAACGCCAGCAGGGCCTGGGCTCGATCACCGGCCAGATAGTGCAAGCGCATGGTGCTGCGGTGCGCCTCCTCGGACAGGGGTTCGAGTGTCAGCAGTTGCTCCGTCAGCGCCAAAGCTTGCGCGTATTGGCCCGTACGCTCGAGGGCGGCGCACTGCTGCTGCAGTAACTGGCGCGTGCGCAAGCACATGCCCGCACGCTGCTGTTGCAGCCAGGCGTCAAACTCCGGGCTCACACTGGCGTGGTCTTCGCCAAGTAAGCTGCTGGCGTCGGCCAGGTCATGGGTGACCCCATCTGCCAAGGCCAGCATCTCGCTACCGGTGATCAAGTCCGCGCCGAGCTGACGCTTGAGCTGAAATAGCCGCTGGCGCAGCGCATTGCGCGCTGCGCCAACCGAAGCCTGGGGCCAAAATAGGGCCGCCAGCCGTGCGCGCGATGTTGGGCCTTCCAGTGCGAGCCACGCCAACAGCGCGCCGTCTCGTCGTGCCAGCGACCGCACCGGCGCGCCAGCATGGGCCACGGCCGGATCGCGACGAATGTGAAGATGCATGGTGAGGAGGGCGGTCAATATGCCGGGTTCAATCGACGACTTGATGTTAACCGCGGGCCCAACTCGGCTGCGCCGCTGCCACAGTCTGGGCGCGTGGGCTTGGCCGCCTTTGCGATACTGTACTCAGTTCACCAGCACCATTGATAAAGGAGCACCATGCCGATCCAGCAATTCATGGCGGCTTACCAGCGGGCGTGAGAGACAAGCGACGAGCACTTGCTGGCTGACCTGTTCGCCACTTCAATGGCGGGCACTGCGCGAAGTTGTCGGGTTGACGGTGCGCAGACCGTTTGACCGGCACGGGCGCACCCGCCGATGGTCCAGCGAGGACGTCATCGGCCTGCTCTCACTGGTGACAGGTGTGGCCCTGATGGTCTGGTTGATCGCCAGTGCCGTGGCTGAACTGGGTGACCACGGCCGCGTCTGGTGGCACGCTCGTGTCGCGCAGGATCTTATTGCCGTGAACGGGCGTGTCGACGCCATGGTGCTCATGAGCGCGCGCTATCCCTTAGGCTCCGAGGTTTCGATGCTGAAGGTGCCCGGCCGGGACGGCGGTCTCTTGTTTTCAGGCTCTGTCGACTGGGGCATGCTGGTTCGTGTTGTGACGGAGCTCGCGTTGCTGGTCCCGTCCGCATCGGTCTGGTTGCCGTGTGTTGCCGTTGAAATAGGCGACACACCGGAGTAGCATGGCGCGAGGTGACTGGTGCAGTTGCCACAGTGAGATCCGAACAAGGAGAAATCATGAGAATCGTTTCGATGGCCGTGCTCGTCGGCTTGCTCTGCGTCAGTCAAGTGGCGGTGGCCGCTGTCAAGTTGATCAACCGCGACAGCAGCTCGCACGATGTGCTGATCAAATGTTCGGTGACCACTCACGGCAGTGTGGGTGCCAGTTCGACGCGTGATCTAGGCAAAGGGCCGTGTACCGTGACGGTCAAGAAGACCGGCTCGAGTGCGACGGCCAGCGGCAACGATTCGCTGACCATCAAGAATGGCAAGGTATCCTAGTGATGTGGTGGCACGACCCTGTCCGTATCGCGATGGGACAGGGTTGATGCCAGCCCGGGCGTCAGCCTTGTTTGGAAGGATGCGATGATGGTCACCTTATTTCGTGCCGTGTTGGTGCTGGCGGTGTTATCGCAATCCGTGCTCGCGATGAGCCCGGCCGGCACGCGGGGCATGCGCAACGTCCAGACGGCTATTGGCTCGGTGCAGTTGTTGCCCGAGTTACGCAACGGGCCGATCCCCCGGGAGAAGATGCAGACTGCCAAGAACCTGCTGCGCGATCTGGATTCTGCCCTGTCCCGTGGTGAGGATGAAATCGCCCGCATGAGCGAGGCTGACCGCGCCGATCCCGCGGTCGTTGAAGCCTCCCGGAAGCTGCAGGAGTTCGCTGCGTTCCGGGCCGATTTGCACAAGGCGATGGAAGGCGGCGCGAAAGCCAGCGCCGCCAACGACGCTCAGTTTAGGGCTTTCCGCGAGGAAACCACAGGGTATGCCGGTGTGGTCAAGGCGTTTCGAAACGGACCGCACGGCACGCTCGATCAGGTCAAGGCGGGCGTCGCAGAATTGGCCAAGCTCGATGCGCTGTGTCGCAGCAAGTACCCCGGCATCCAGGACGACCAGAAGCTGTCGTTTGCCCTGAACATTGAGCCGGGGACCTGGTGCGCGGTGGCGGCCCAGCGTCAGGAACTGGCGGACGCCTCCATCAAGAAGGCGGTTGGGGGCGCGCTCAACGGCCTGGTGGCGCAGGTCAAGGAGTCCAGGGAGAAACTTGCCGGGAACAACGGGCTTCTTGCTGTTGACGGCGTTCCCTACCAGTTGCTGCTGGACCGCGCTGCCGGCAAGGCTTCGTTGACGGCCAAGCTCAAGCCGTTGTTTGACGCATCGGGGCAGAGCATGCCGGCAGACTACTTCGCGCCACTCGACGAGCAGTTGGATGCTTTCGCCGCAGAGATAGATCGTCTCGCGTCGAGCTGGAAGTTCGAAGCATCGCATGCTGACTCGGGCTCAGAAGCGGGCGCCAGGAAGGCCTTTTCCGAAGTCTACAAAGGGCGCTCCGTGCTCAAGACCGGCATGTTGTTTGGCCACGCGACCATCGACAAGAACGCCCTGGGTGTACCGACGGAGCGCTACCGTACCGGCGCACTGCTTGCCAGGGGTTCGGGCAAGTGGTGCGAGTACCGGCAGTTCACCGCGCACGAGACCTACGCGGGTGGCGGCACCTATGCGCCGCCGCGCTACACGTTTGGAGCCATGCGATTGCAGGCTTGCCAATAGCGCGGGCCAGTCACGAACGGCTCTGCGGTGCTGGCGCCGACGCAATTTGCGATACTGTGGCCGGTTCATTGGCGCCGTCGACGGGGAGTAGGGCTATGCCGATCCAGCAATTCATGCAGACATACAAGCGGGCGTGGGAAACCAGCGACGAGCACTTGCTGGCTTCCCTGTTCGCACCGGATGGCTGCTACCACAACACGCCGTTTGCGCAGCAACGTGGGCACGCCCAAATCAAGCAGTACTGGCAGCGCACCAAGCTGCAACGCGACATCACCGTCACGTTTGAGGTCTTGCAGGCGAGTGCCACCCGTGGCATCGCGCACTGGCACACCACGTATCAGGTGACGTCCGAGGAGATGTTTGCCATCTGGGCCGCCTCCACCGGCACCAACCAGCTTGCCCGCAAGCCGGGCGACCCGCTGCCGCGCCTGGTCTTGGACGGCATGGCCTTGATTGAGCTTGGACCCGCCGGGCTTTGCCGAGACTTCAGCATCTGGTGGCATTCCATGGTGGACCAGTAGGTGGGGCTTCAGGCGTGCCGCGTCAATGGCCGCAGCGTTGAGCATGGCATTGCGCTTGCCGATATTGCGCAGCGCCAGCTCACCGCTTTCTTCACGTAGTTGCGATCGTCGCCGGCTGCCGCTTCGATCAGGGGCAGCGCGGCCACAAAGCGGGCGTGGTCGGTCCAACTGGTCGAAGGTCTCTTCCTGACCCGAGCCTGTCGCCAAACAAGCTTCGGAACCCTCTCAGCTGCCAGCGAGGGCCGCGGATCCGGTTGTCGTGTCTTCGAGCCTGTCCATCAGCGCTTCAAGTTCCTTAGCCTCGACAGGGGGGCTGAACAGATAGCCCTGCGCCTCGTTGCAGCCCCATGCTTGCAGTAGATTCGCCTGCGCAAGCGTTTCCACACCCTCGGCCACAACGGACTTGTTCAGCGCATGGGCCATGGCGATGATGGCCTGCACGATGCTGCGCGCGTCTTCATCGTGCGCCAAGTCTTGGACGAAGGATCGATCGATCTTCAATACGTCAATCGGCAAACGCCTCAGATAGGTCATGGATGAGTAACCGGTGCCGAAGTCGTCGAGTGCAACGGATACTCCGATCTGCCTGAGTTGGCCGAGCAAGTCAATCACGGATTCGACGTCGTCGATCAATACACCTTCTGTCACTTCAAGCTCCAGAATGTGAGGCGCCAAGCCGGTCGAGGCAAGCGCCTGCCGCACTTGGGTGAGCAGGTTGTTCGATTTGAATTGGCGGCCGGAAACGTTCACCGCCACCGCGCCGACGGCGTAGCCGTCCGCAATCCATTGTGCTAGCTGCGCACAAACGTGGTTCAGGACCCACGGACCTATCTCGTCTATCAGGCCGACATCCTCCGCCAAAGGAATGAACCTCGAAGGCGACACTGCGCCCAACTCGGGATGTTGCCAGCGAACCAAAGCCTCCGAACCAAGGAGGCGTCCGTCGTCAAGCGCCACGCGTGGCTGGTACTGCACCGACAACTGGTGGCGAGTGATCGCCAGACGCAATTCACGCTCCATCAGGGCGCGCTCGCGCTGCTCAAGGTTCATGCTTTCCTCAAAGAACACGAAACGGCCTCGCCCGGCGGCCTTGGCCCGGTACATGGCGATATCGGCATGCTTGAGGAGTTCGTCGCCTGTCGTCCCGTCCGCGGGGAACAAGGACACACCAATGCTTGCACTGACAAAACAGGTGCTTGCGCCAATTTGGAAGGCTTGTGATAGTGCACTCAAAACGTGTTCGGCAAGCTTGGCCGCTGCTTGTGGATTGCTCAAGGCGGTCAGCAACACCACAAACTCGTCTCCACCGAGTCGTGCGGCGGTGTCGCATTCGCGGATGCAAGCGCGCAAACGGTCGGCTGCCATGCTCAGAAGCTGGTCGCCAACATCGTGGCCAAGATCGTCGTTGACATTCTTGAATCGGTCGAGATCGAGAAACAGCACCGCCAGCTGCTTGCCGTTGCGGCGCACGTGCGCCAACTCGTGCTCCAGACGTTCGCGCAGGAGCACCCGGTTGGGCAATCCAGTCAGGTCGTCATGGTGGGCATTGAATACCAGCTGTGCCTCGCGTGCCAGCACCGCCAAGGCGACCCCGATCCGATTGCCGAGATCGCGTGCCTGTTGGATCAATTCATCATCAACGTCGCACTGATCCGCGACACCGAGCCCCATCGCACCGCGGATTTCGCTGCGCCAAAAAATGGGAACCACAAAACACTGCGACGCGCCAAACTGGGCATACGGTGCAAGCAAACTCGGGGCTTGCGGCCCATCCACCGCCAACCAGCAGCCATCTCGATGCTTGGCGCATTCGGCCAGATACCATGTATCAATCGGGATATCGACGCGAGTCGGCTGTGAATCCGCCTTGCGCCGCAGGCACGCTGTTCCGGATTGGGTCGAGAGGTTATCGAACATCGTCACACCAACCACCGCGTTTGGCAACAGCTCCAGCAGGCGCGCCTGTACACGGGCGATGATTTGCTGGAGGTCGAGGTGCGACAGGATTTCCTGGTCGATCCCGGAGAGGGCGCGCATCGCACCGATCTGGTTTCCGAGGCGGCTGGCCATGCCGTTTAAGGAGTTCGCCAACTGACCAAACTCGTCGTCGCGTTCAATCTTCACTGGCTGCGAGAACTCCTCTCGGGCGATACGCTTGGTGCCTTCGATCAGGCGTTCAAGCGGCACCAGGGTGCGGCGGATTTGGACCATGCTCAGTAGCGCCACGAGCAAAAGGGTCAGCACCGTGACGCCGAGAAACGTTTGCGCCAGTTGGGTCAGCGAGCCAGTGACCAGCCCACCCGGACGCAACGCAACAATCGTCCAGTCGGCCGCACCAAATTGGGCTTTAAGAAAAAGCCCGCTGGTGGCGGACAGCAGGTCATGGGTCTGCCCTGGGCGGTCATTCGCTTCGCGCAACGCGATCTTCATCGCTATTGACCGAGCCTTCTCGTCCGAACAGTAGAGCACCACCGCATCGACAGCAAGGACACATATGTCTGTCTGGTAAGGAATCTCCTCGCGGTCGCCCCAGAGATAGGCCGGGGCCAGCTCCGCCATCAATACGTCGGTAGCGGCTTGAGCCGGATCAATTGCAACCGCCAGCCAGGGGTAGCCGCCGAGAGGTCCAGGTTTGGGCAACAACAAAGCTACCTCGCCCTTGGCTAGACGCAACGCTGTTCGGGGGTCGATCTGGGGTGGCTGTTGAGCCGACACCTCACCAAACGTTTGAGTGCCATTGCCATTGGCGATCAAGTGGGCGCGTCGGAACACGGGCTGCTGGGCAAATTGGTTGGGGTCGACTACCTCGTTGCCAAGGCGAACCTGTGCGGCGTTTGCGTTAAGAATGAATTGGGCGCCGAGCAGTCGATCCAGAACTTCTCGGGCGTAGGCACTACCAGTCTGAGCCAGTTGACGTTGCGAATAGTCATCGACCACACCACGAACGTGGCCGTACGACAACGCGGCGAGCATAGCCGCCGGAACAAATGCCGAAAGCATGAACAGCGTGAACACGCGACGCGCAACGGTACTGCGCAGAAACGCGCCCTCCACCCGTACGATCAGGCCCATCGAAGCATGGTGGAAAAGGCGGACACCATCACCCCGAGAACTCCGAAGCCAGGCCGACGAATGAACCATCGCGCGCACGCACAATGTCGTCCAGGCTGACCCGATTCGTCAACTGCGTTCTGGTTGCGCCATCTTTGCCCATACTGTAAAGATCAAAGTCGGAGTTGATGGGGTTGAGTCTGCGATCCTTGCGCGCGCCGCCGTGCCCGTGGCTGGTTGTCAGGTTGAGATACTGGTAGGGGCGGCCCCACGGGTCGAGCTTGCCGCCATTGCCGACATCTGCCAGCGACATTGGAAATGCCCCACCATTGTCGGCCGCGTAGTCCTTGATGATCGTCTGCAGAGCGCGGATATCAAGGATAGCCGTGGATCGTTTGATCCGCTCGCGGTAGTTGTTGTATGTGGGCACTGCAATGGCCGCCAGCACGCCTACCACCGCCAAGATAAGCAACAATTCGACGAGCGTCCAGCCGGCCTTTCGGCCAAGCGTCGATACACCGTGCCTGGTACGCATACTCAATGCTCCTTGCAAAGCCCCGAGTGGTAAACGCAACGCCACGTCAAGCGCAGCCGTAACCGGTCGCTGTTTGCGTCAGGCTCCTCCGGCGCAGCATCGCCTGGGGGCTTCCGCGCCTGTCAGCTCTGGTTGCCAACCCCTTGGGCGAAAACTGGCTGTTTTCGTCTTAAACATGGCGTTTGTGCACGTCTGGCTGTTTACCAAGTCAGCAGCCAACAAAACGCTGCACCTCGCCAAGACGGCCAGACAGTCTCCCCACCCAAAGCAGCAGAAACCACCTGTTCAGAAAGTAGCGCTTTGCCGACGCTTGATCTGCCAGTCACCGCAGACGTGCCGCCTAATATTTGCCAACGATTACGGTGCATGATAAGCCAAGATGGACCCCGGTGTCTGAGTTCACTGGCACACCACGTATCAGGTGACGTCCGAGGAGATGTTTGCCATCTGGGCCGCCTCCACCGGCACCAACCAGCTTGCCCGCAAGCAGTGCGTCGGTGGCAATCCAGCGCTCGGGCTTGAAGCACTGCTGTGTTCGCTGGCAGACAGACCAGCGCCGGAGCTGGCGCTACGCTGCCAACAGATGCGCCACGCGCGGTGTCGCTTCGTCAAGCTGATCTGCTGACCTCTACCGTCCTCAACTGGAGATTGATATGAAACACGTTCTTTCCACCGCTCTGGCAATTGTCCTGAGTACTGCCGCCATGGTGCCAACGCAAGTCGTGGCGCAAGCCAACGTGCAAGTCGTCATTGGCCGGGCCCCGCCGCCGCTGCGCCAAGAGATGATTCCCGACATGCGACGAGGCTATGAATGGGTGCCGGGCTACTGGAACTGGAATGGCAGGCGCCATGTATGGGTGGCCGGGCATCGGCAGCGCAGCCGCGTCGGCCACTACTACCAATACCCGCAATGGCAGCAAGACGGCGACCGTTGGCAGCTCCATCGCGGTGGCTGGCGGCGCGGCGACCGGGACGGCGACGGCGTGCCCAACAGTGTGGACCGCAAACCGAACGACTCGAGCCGAAACTAGGGTCACAGTGGCGGGTCTTTGTTGACCAACACGATCTCGGCTACTTCGCCCGACCGGTCCTTCTGCACGCCCACGCCGATGTGTGCAGTGGCGCGGGTTGCGGCTAGGCCGCCGCGTCGGATCGGTGCCGGTCGAACATCACGCTGAGCAGCAAGGCAATGAAGGCGCCCAGACAGAAGGCAGCCAACACATCAGACGGCCAGTGGACGCCCAGCACCAGCCGCGACAGCGCCACCAGCGCCGTCCACAGCAGGGCAAGGGCCATCGCCAGGTTGCCCCAGCGGGGCCAGATGCGTGCCACACAAAGCGCGACAGCGGTCGAAAAGGCGGCGGTGCTCAGCGTGTGGCCGCTGGGAAAGCTCGACCCCCAATACCACTGCGTGTCCCACAAGACCGGGCGCTCTCTTGCGACCAGGACCTTGAGCACGTAGGTCAGCAGGGTTGCCGTGGTCAAGGACAGCGCGAGCAGCAGCGCCTCGAAGCGGCGCTTGGCCGCCAGCAGCACCAGGGTCGTGAACAAACCGAGCGGTACCAGAAACGTTGCCGATCCGCTGTGCGTGATCAACGAAAAGGCGCCCGAGAGCTTCGCAGGCACATGGTCGCGCACGAACCACAGCACGGCGGTGTCCACCGGACCAGACTCTTGCTCGACCACATCCTCGATCACTTTGATTGCGCTCACGGCCAGCGTGAGCACCCCCAGGACTGCCAAGCGCCGCGTGCTCAGGTGCGCGGTCCAATCGGGTCGGCGGCGACGCGCGTAGGCACTGAGTGCCGCGTAGCCACAAGCGACAAAGAAGCCCATCTTGACCAGATCGGCGGCAAGCTCGGTCCACATGGCGCGTCACGCCGCTTCAGCGTTGGCTGCGCACACCTGGGTGCCGGCCCGCCCGGCGATCAGGTCCTCGATCTGATCGAACGATTCAATCGCCGCGCGCCGCGTCGTGACTACGCCAATGGCCAGCAGGACGACTGCGGCAGTGAAGCTGGCGGTGACAGAAGAGGACATTGTGTGACGCTTGTAGCGGCACGCTGTGACTTCGTCTGTGCGCCGCCGCACGGGACCGAATTGCTCAGCGTCTTCTGAGCCTGCGTGCTGCAGCGCACAGACCGTATGGCGTGTGTCACGCACAGTCAAGCACTACTTAGCCAACACTACTTAGCGAAGCAGAGGACCCGCCGTGAAGACCGATACACCCATGCCGTGCGACATCGACCCGCCAACCTATCAGCCCAATCGCGGGTTTGAAGCGATCAAGACCGAGGTTGAAGCCGCCTTGAGTCAGCGCTCGGTGACCGGTGTTACCGTTGAAGTATCGGGCGCCGACGTCACGCTGTCGGGCCATGTTGCAAGCCGCTCTGAACGCCAACTGGTGGGCCTTGCGGCCTGGGGCACACCTGGCGTTCGCAAGGTGATCAACGACATCCTGGTCGACGAGCTACAAACGTCCAACACCAGCGCCGTATAAGGTCCGCCATGAACAGCGCCATGAATGCCAATACACAAATCAGAAAGAGCGTGATCGCCGAACTCAACTGGGACCTTGAGATCGACGCGGGGCAGATATGCGTCGAAGTTCTCGATGGCGTGGTGACCTTGAGCGGTCAGGTCGGCAGCTATGCCGAGAAGTGGGACGCCGAGCGCGCCGTGCAACGCGTCTCGCGCGCCAATCCGCGCACGGTGGATGTCGAGGGTGACCAAGCCGAGTCCGACCCGTCGAGCCACACCGACCTGGCGCGTTCGGCCGACGGTGTGCTGAAATGGATGACCGGCTTACCCATGAACTCGGTCAAAGTAGAGGTCAAGGATGGCAGCATCACCCTATCGGGAGAGATTGATCGGGACCCGACCATCGAGCGCGTCAACGACTCGGCCTGCTGCGGTGGGCGGGTGCTCAAGGTTGTGAACAACATCACCGTCAACTGCTGACAGCGTTGTCGGCGTTCTTGGAGCGCGTGCCCAATGCGGTGTGGCGCACAGATCGCAGCTGGTTTTCCCTGCACACTTCAAATCTCCAATCACGCGAAAGCGCACATGAAAACCAATGCACCCCTCACACCGATTGCTCAATCAGGATCAGGAAGGCCGACGAGTGCCTTGCTCGGCGCAACGCGATTCGACCCGGCGGCGCGCATGCTGGCTGACACCGACATTGCCATCCTGGTCGAAGACGTGCTTCGCGCGGCCACCTATTTGCCAATTGATGTGGTCAGGGTGCGGGTCGACAGCGGCTGGGTCACGCTCAGCGGTGAACTTGACTGGAAGTACCAGAAGCAAGCCGCCGCGAAGGCCGTGGCCGACTTGCGGTGTGTCGTGGGCGTCAGCGATCGCATCACGATTCGGCCCAAGGTGTCGGCTAGCGTCGTCAGGTCGGACATTGAAGCGGCGTTGACGCTTCGGGCACGAACCGATGCGCGAAACATCACGGTGGAGATTCGCGGTGGTGACGTCACGCTGGGTGGCATCGTTCACAGCTTGTCCGAACGGGATGCTGCGTGGCACTCCGCCTGGGGTGCGCCCGGCGTACGCAACGTGGTGGACCACCTGACCGTCTCGGCCTGAGTGACACCGCGGCAGTGGCGCGGCATCGCCGCTGCGCCGGGTTGATGCCAAAGCGCGCCACGCCCGCCAGCTCGGCGGGGCGGGCCTGTTGGTGCAGCAGGGCCAGCGCTGGTTGGAGTCGGTCCATGGTAGCGTCACTGTAGCGTGCTCGCCGCCTCTACCCAGACACCTCTACCCAGACCATGTCCCGGTGGGTACTGCCTTAACAATGGTTAATGCGCGCCATCGCTGAAGCGGCAACACTGCCATCACGGCCAATGGGGCCGCTTCACCGAGGTAACAACATGAATGTGCCAACTGGCCGTGGCTTGCTGCCGCGGCGGTCCTTCCTGGGCAGTGGCCTGGCGCTGAGTGCGGCCAGCCTGGGGCCAGCCGTTTACGCGGCACCGTTGGCGGCGCGTATGCCCGATTCGATGAAAACGCTGGGCGGCGCAGATCAGGCCTACGGCCAGCCCGCCGCCCACGAGCAGGCGGTGCTGCGCGTGGCCCACCCCACGGCGCCGCAGACGGCGGGATTTGCCATTTGGCGCACCCCCTTGCAGCAGCAACGCGGCATCATCACGCCCAGTGGCTTGCACTTCTCGGTGCACCACAACGGCCTGCCCGACATCGCACCCCAGCGTCATGAATTGATGATCCACGGCCTGGTCAAGCGGCCGCTGCGTTTTGACCTGGAGCGATTGATGCGCTACCCCATGGTCAGCCGCATTCACTTTCTGGAGTGCGCCGGCAACTCGGCCGCCAACGCCTTGTCGCCCACCGCCCGCAACGAGACCCTGGGCGACCTGGCAGGCGAGGTGTCGTGTTCGGAGTGGACCGGTGTGCCCCTGTCTTACTTGTTCAACGAAGCGGGCCTGCAAAACAGTGCCAAGTGGGTGGTGGCCGAGGGGGCGGACGGCGGCTCGCACGCGCGCAGCCTGCCGCTGTCGGCCCTGCTGAAGGACGGCATGCTGGCGCTGTACCAAAACGGCGAACGCCTGCGCCCCTCGCAGGGCTACCCGATGCGGCTGTTCATGCCGGGTTGGGAGGGCAACGTCAGCGTCAAGTGGTTGCACCGCCTGGAAGTGACCGATCAGCCCGCCTACACCAAGGACGAGTCCGGCCTGTACACGCAGATTCTGAGCAACGGGCAGATCGAGCGCTTTGCGTTTCACATGGACGTCAAATCGGTCATCACGCATCCGTCCGGCTTGCAGACCATGCCCGAGCCCAAGGGCTTTTATGAGATCGCTGGCCTGGCCTGGTCCGGCCATGGGCGCATTGCCAAGGTGGAGGTGTCCACCGACGGTGGTGCAAGCTGGGCGCAGGCGCAGTTGCACGGCCCGGTGCTGGACCGCGCCTTCACGCGCTTCACGCTGCCCTGGCAGTGGGACGGCAAAAAGGCCACCTTGATGAGCCGCGCCACCGACGAGTTGGGCCGCAGCCAGCCCACGCGCGCCGACTGGAAGCGCAGGTACGCCATGCAATCGTTCCACCACTACAACGCGATGCAGGCCTGGCGCGTGGGCAGCGACGGGCGGGTGGAGAACGTGTATGCGTAAACGCTTCTTCCAGCTCGGGTTGGCCGCCTTGTTGATGGCCAATGCGCTGGCCGCCGCGCAGCCGGCGGCCCCGGTTGTCGTTGGCCTGGGCCAGCCCTTGGAGCGCGCCCAGATCGAGCGCTATGCCATCACCATCTTCCCCGATGGCCGCAACTTGCCACCGGGGCAGGGCAGCGTGGCCCAGGGCGCCACGCTGTACCAGGCGCAGTGCGCCGCCTGCCATGGCGCGAAGGGCATTGAAGGCCCGGCCGCGCGCCTGGCCGGCTCGGATGGTTTCATCGGATGGAGTGATCCCTTGCGCCCCTTGCGTGTTCTCAAGTACCCGTTGCTAGTGGTGTCAGTCGGCGCGCGCTGGCCCTATGCCACCACGCTGTTCGACTATGTGCGCAGGGCCATGCCGCACCATGCGCCCAAGAGCTTGAGTGATGACGAGGTGTATGCGGTGACGGCGCATCTCCTGCACCTGAATGATCTGGTGCTGAACACGGCTGTGATGAATCGGGAGAGTTTGCCGCGGGTTGTGATGCCGGGGCTGGAGAAGACTGTCTCCGCCTGGCCGCCGGTTGCGCCGTGATTCCGGTGCGGGCAAGCGGAGGTGTCGCTCCCGTCATTGCGAGCCTTCCGAATCCGGCCCGATACCGCGCACGGGCCTTGAACCAGTATCGTCATCGCGAGGCCGCAGGCTGGCTGGTTCGGGCTCCATGAACCCCGCATTGGAGGGGGGGCTCCAGGCTGATGGACTGCCGCGCTGCGCTCGCAGTGACGCCATCAGGGTCAAGGCCCGTGTGCGGTCCAGCCCCGGAACTGGAGGCTCGCAATGACGACTGGTTGATGGAGAGTTTTAGCCTTCAGCCGCGAGAAGCGTAGCGACGTGGCGGGAAGCGACGCGGCAAGCCACGGTGGCATACCCGGTGCTAGACTGTGCAGCACTACTTCCACTACTGCAGGGGGTTGCCTTGAACAAGAAGCCATCATTCGCAAGCTGGTTGTTGTCGATCCTCCTGCTGCTCGCCTGCGTGGCGGCGGTTGCCAAGGAGTCAAGCGGCACCGTGGTGTCGCTGCGTGGGGACACGCTGGAGCGGCTCAAAAAGAACGCCTGGCACACCATGGTTCAAGGGGACAAGGTCAGCATGGGCGAGCGCCTGCGCACCGGCAGGACCGCCGTGGCGGTGATCGAATTCCCTGGTGTCGGTCGCTTCGTCATGGGGCCCGACTCCGAGATCGAGATGGGCCGGGAACCGAAGGATTTCACCACCAAAATGAACCGCGGCGCGCTGTGGATGCAAACCGCGCTGCCCGTGGGCAACCGCGCCGCCATCAGCACGCCGATTGCCATCGCTGGTGTGCGCGGCACGGCGTTTTCCATGGTGTTCGGCGAGGGCGACAAGGCCATCTGCGCCTGCACCTGCACCGGCAACATCGAGGTCACCAGCCCTGACGGCAGAAAGCTCACCGTGCCCAAGGGCGAATACGTCGCCATTGACGCGGGCAGGTCCGTGCCGACCAAGGCGCAACCGTCTGCCCCCGTGCTGGAGCAAAGCGGCACCGTGTTTGACTTCTGCCAGGCCTGCCATGTGCTTGGTGGCAAGGGCAAGCTCAAACCCGAGTGGAAGTGAAGCTGCCCCTGGCTGCGGCGTTGCTGGTGGCAGGCGCCGTCAGCTTTGACCCTGGTGGACAGTTGGAGAACTTCGAGCGGCGCACCCTCGATGCACGCGCCCGCTACCACGCCGCGCCGACGCCCTTTACCGAGCGCATTGTCATCCTCGATATCACCGAGGAAAGCATAGAGCGCCTGCGTCCTCTTTATGGCCGTTGGCCCTGGCCGCGCTCGCTGCATGGCGAAGTAGCCGAGTACCTGGCGGCCGACGGCGCTGCGGCGATTGGTTTCGATTTGCTCTTTGCCGAGCCGGTCATGCGGCGCGAGGTGGATGCCACCGACTGGGAAGCCCTTGCCGCCCTGGCCGGTAGCGCCGACCTGGCCGAGGTGCGCGACGAACTGACGCGGCGCATCAACGCCCTGCGGCCGGGCTTGGGCGACAGCGAGTTCGTCGCGGCGGTGGCGCGGGCCGGCAATGTCTTTCAGGCCGCTGTCTTCGCCCCCGGCGAAGGCGCTGCGGACGAGGCCGTTGCGTTAGGTCGTCCCGCCGTACCGGTTGCCGCAAGGTCCGATGCGAGCGTGCGTGGCCAGGCCATACTGCCCTTTGCCGACTTGGCGCAGGCCTCGCGCGGGGTCGGCCACATCAATGTGCTGCCGGATGCGGACGGCACCTACCGGCGCTTCGCACCCCTGCTCTGGTGGAAAGAGCGGCAGGCGGCGTACCCGGCCCTGGGTGTCGCCATTGCCGCCCACGTCAAGGGCCTGCCGCTGGCCTCGCTGCGCCGCCAGGCGACCGGCTTGGCCGTGGGCGATGTCGTGTTGCCGCTCGCCTTCGACGACAGCGCCTGGATTCGCTACCAGGGCGGCACGCTGCTGCCCCAGGCCGACGGCAGCGAGGCTTTCCAATCCTTCTACCGCCACATTGCCTACGAGCAGGTGCTCGCCTCGAAAGACCTGCTTGCGGCCGGGCAAGCGGCGCCGCTTGCGCGCGGTGCTTTTCGCGACCGGATCGTCCTTATCTCAGCCCAGGCGGCGGGGCTGTCCGACCTGCGCGCCACGCCTTTCTCGCCGGTCACGCCCGGCATCGAGTTGCACGCCAACATCATCGACAACCTGCTGGCCGGTCGCTTCTTGCGCGCGCCGGGTGGGGCGGCGTCCTTCTTTCTGACACTCGCCGGCTGTCTGGTCGTCGCCTTGCTGGCGCTGAGGCTGCGTTTCAAGCTGGGTGTGCCACTCGCCTTGGTCACGGCCGGGGGCATCGCTGGCAGCGCCTGGGCCGCCTATGGCCAGGGCTGGGTGCTGCCGCTGGTCCAGCCGCTGGTCGCCATGGCGCTGGTGCTTGGCACCGTGCTGCTCGCGCGTGCGGCCAGCGCCGAGCGTGAGCGGCGCTGGCTGCGCACCGCTTTCGGCCACTACCTGGCGCCGAGCGTTTTGGAGGAAGTGCTGCGCGCGCCGGACAAATTGCGCCTGGGTGGCGAGCGCCGGCGCATGACGGTGCTGTTCTCCGACATTGCCGGCTTCACCACGCTGTCGGAGAAGCTGCCGCCCGAGGAGGTGAGCGCGCTGCTCAATGGCTACCTCGACCTCATGGTGGCCTGCGTCGCGCAGAGCGGCGGCACGCTCGACAAGTTCGTTGGCGACGCCGTCATGGCGGAATGGAACGCGCCGCTGGCGCAGCCTGACCACGCCGCGCGCGCCTGCGAGACGGCGCTCCTCATGCTGGAAAAAGTCAATCTTCACGGGGCTGCGTGGCAGGCAGCCGGTGGCGCGCTCGACATCCGCATCGGTATCAACAGCGGCGACATGGTGGTGGGCAACATGGGCTCGCACCAGATATTCGACTACACCGTGATCGGCAACGAAGTGAACACCGCGTCACGCCTGGAGCCGCTCAACAAGGACTTTGGCACGCGCATCATCGTCGCCGGGGCCACGCAATTGGAGGCAGAGCAACATCGGCCCGGCCATTTCGCCTTTCGCTCGCTGGGGCGCGTAAGCCCCAAGGGCCGCGCCGAGCCACTCGATATCTTTGAACTGGTTGGCTGGTGGGCAAAGCTGGACGAACCCCAGCGCGCGCGATTGGCTGCCTTTGAGGAGGCGATGGAACACTATCTCGCGCGCCGCTTCGAGGAGGCGCTGCGACGGTTCCGCGGCATCGCAGAGCAGTCGCAGGACGGCCCCGCCGCCCGCTTTGCGGCGCTGTGCGAAGACCACCTTGCCCACCCCCCGCCGGCCGATTGGAACGGGGTGTTTGTGCAGACGGAGAAATAGCGCAGCGCTGGCGTCGGCGCCGGGTTTGGCCAAGACCGCCTCAACCTGCGCGCCAGGAGTGCGGTGCGCGTGTGCCGGTCGGGTAATGGCCTGTCCGTCCGGTAGCGCACCATGCGCACGGTCGGCCGTGACGCACAATGCAAGCATGACATTTACCCGTGCGCGCCTAGTCTGGTTGGTGATCTTGCTGGTGGCTTTGGCGAGCTTGTGGGTTTACTTTCGCCGGGGCCAAGCGGTCGAAGTCGTCGAGGTCACCCAGGGCCCGATGGTGCAGTCTGTGGTGACCACCGGACGCGTTGCCAGCGTCGCCCGTACCGACGTTGCCAGCCAAAGCATTGCCCGCATCGAAGCCATTTTGGTCCGCGAGGGCGATGTGGTGGCGGCTCAGCAGGTGCTGGTGCGGTTGCGTGACGACGAGGCCGCCGCCAATCTGGCGCAGGCTGAAGCCACGGTGGTTGAGGCGCGCGCACGCATCCGCCAACTGGCGACGGTGCAACAGCCCGTGAGCGCGCAATTGCTGGAGCAAGCCCGTGCCGCCGAGGCGCAGGCTGCGCGGGAGCTGGCGCGTGCCAGGGACTTGTTCGCGCAAGGCTTCGTGTCCCAATCCCGCCTGGATGATGCCCAGCGTGCCGCCCTGGCCAGCGCGTCAGCCGTCGTAGCGGCGCGTGCGCAGGCCGAGGGCAATGGTGCGCAAGGCGTCGAGGCGGCATTGGCGCAGAGCCGCCTGGCGCAGGCCATGGCCGCCCAAACTGCTGCGGCCAATCGCCTGGATCAATTCAACCTGCGTGCCCCCCGTGCTGGCACGGTTATCAGCCGCGTGGCCGACCCCGGCGACACCGCGCAGCCCGGGCGGGCCATTGTGACCCTGGTCAGTGGCGATGAGACACGCATCCAGGCCAGCGTGGATGAAAAAAATCTGAACTACATCAAGCTCGGGCAGGCCGCGCGGGCCACTGCAGATGCCTTTGTCGACCGCCCCTTCAGCGCCACACTGACCTATATTGCTCCCGCTGTGGACGCCCAGCGCGGAACCGTCGATCTGAAGCTGCGGGTGGACAAGGCGGTTGACTTTTTGCGCCCCGACATGACGGTCAGCGTGGAAATCATCACCGCGCAAGAGCCCCAGGCGGTGAAACTACCCAGCGATGCCGTTCGCCGCGACGCCACAGGCGCTACCTATGCGCTGGTCAACCGCGACGGTCGTGCGACTCGGGTGAACCTCACCACCGGTTTGCGCGGTACCGGCACGACCCAAATCGTCAAGGGCCTGGCGCCGGGAGACCGGGTGATTGCACCAACCACGGTGGTGGAAGAGGGCGCCCGCGTGCGGGAACGCACCGTGCGCGCAGCGCCGGGCGCTGCAACACCACCCGCTGCGGGTCTTGCGCAGTAGCTGACGGCGTCAAGTTCCGCATGCCGCTGCGTCTCCCCTTTGCCTGGATGGTGTGCCTGCGCTACCTGCGGGAGGGGCGCATGCAAACCGTGCTGATCCTTGCCGGCGTCACCGGTGGTGTGGCGGTGATCATCTTCCTGACCACCTTGATCAGCCAGTTGCAGGAGTCCATCATCGACAAGACCCTTGGTAGCCAGGCGCACATCGTGGTCCGCGCACCCCAGGCGGTCAATCACACCACGCTGCCGCCGCAGAGCACCGCGGCCATCATCCAGCCGCGCGCGCAGCCTTTGCGAGGGGTGGATCAATGGGCGTCGGTGGCGCAGCTGGCGGTTCAAATACCGGGTGTGCTGGCGGTTTCGCCCATGGTGTCGGGCGCCGGCTTTGTGGTGCGGGTCGAGGCCAATCAGTCGATCGCATTGATGGGCGTCGATGGGCAAGCCTACCAACGCATTGTGCGCATGCCCCGGTACCTGCAACAGGGGCGGTTTGACGTGAGCGGCACCCATACGGTCATCGGTGTCGAGCTGGCCAAGGATCTGGGGCTAACCGTGGGTGACAAGCTGCGACTGGTCACCATTGACGGTCGCAATGACCTGTTCACTGTCGCCGGTATCTTTGACATTGGCAACCGCGACCTGAACCGCCGCTGGGTGTTTACCAGCATCAAGGTGGCGCAGTCGCTGCTCAACCTTCCCGGTGGCATTACGCAGATTGATCTTCGGGTGGCCAACCTGTTTGCGGCGGACGGCACTGCCCAGCAGCTGCGGGCACAGACCGGTCTGACCGTGGACAGCTGGATGCAGACCAATGCGCAGTTGTTGTCGGCCCTGAACAGCCAGAGCATGTCCAACAACCTGATCCGCTTCTTTGTGACCGTGATCGTGGCCGTTGGCATTGCCAGCGTGTTGGTGGTTTCCGTCGTACAAAAGCAAAAAGAGATTGGTATCTTGCGGGCCATGGGTGCCAGTCCGCGGCGCATCATGTCAGTGTTTTTGCTGCAGGGCGGCTTCTATGGCTTGATGGGGTCGGCGCTGGGGTCTGCGCTGGCCTTCGGGTTGCTCAGTTTCTTCGCGCGTATCACCCGCAACGCAGACGGCACCGCGCTGGTCAATGGCGAACTTGAGTTGTCTGTGGTGGTGTTTGCTTGCGCCCTGGCGCTGGTGGTCGGCTTGTTGGCGGCGGCCCTGCCGGCCAGGCGCGCCGCCCGACTCGATCCCGTGCAGGCCATACGCATCTGAAGGACACTGCATCGTGACCCCGATCATTGAACTGCACCAGATTCGAAAAAGCTATGGCGAGGGCACACCGGTGGTCACCGAGGTGCTGCACGGCATTGAGCTGTGCATCCACGAGGGCGAGTTTGCGGCGCTGACAGGCCCGTCGGGTTCGGGCAAGAGTACGCTGCTCAACCTGATTGGCCTGCTGGAGAAACCTACCAGCGGGCAACTGCTGGTGGCGGGACGAGATACCGCCGGGCTGGACGACGTGGCCATCACGGCGCTGCGCGGACGCAGCATTGGCTTCATCTTCCAGTTTCACCACTTGCTGCCCGGATTCACCGCCCTGGAAAACGTGATGATGCCCTCCATTCTGGACCTGGGCTGGCCCACCGACCCGGCGCGGGAAAAGGCGATGCAGCTACTCGATCAGGTTGGCCTGAAGGATGCGGCGCACAAGCGCCCGTCGCAGCTCTCCGGTGGCATGCAGCAGCGCGTGGCAGTGGCGCGCGCTCTCTCCCTGTCGCCACGTCTGATTTTGGCGGACGAGCCAACCGGCAACCTGGACACACACAGTGCAAACGACATTTTTGAGCTACTGCAAAGTGTGAACCAGACGCAGAAGTCAGCCTGTCTGATCGTCACCCATGATCCGGCCTTGGCCGCGCGCTGTGGGCGGCAGATTCAGATTGTGGATGGGCAGTTGCTGTCTGCTGCGCCTGCAAGTGCCGAGGCGGCACCCCCTGGTGCGATACCCGTCGCCTGATGGAGACGGCGGCGCAGGTGACTGAACACGTCTACGCGACGGCCTCTTTGCTCGCTCTGGACTTCGCGTGGCCGGAGATGGCCTCGGTCATTGCAGTTGCTTGCGCAGGAATACGCGTGGATAGCCGCCAACAATGCGGCTATCGTATACTTTGTAGCCGATTCGACCATACAAGGCTCGGTTCTCATGCATCAGTTCGTGCGTGGCGAGATAGACAGACGAAAAGCCCTGACTTCGAGCCTCGGACTCGGCTAGCTCCAAGAGCGTGCGACCGACACCAGTGCCCTTGGCAGACGGGCGTACGGCAACATTGTCCAAGTAGAAGCCTTCAGCCGTGATCATGAGTACTGCGACGCCAACGATTTTGCCCAGCGACTCAACAACATGCACCTGCGCAGACTTGATGGTTTCTTGGAAGTCCTCGAGCATTGGTCCAGGCCGCTTTCCGATCCGCTCGATGTAGTGAACATAGGCCTCGCAAACGCAGGCCGTGATACCTGGCACGTCCCCAAGGGTGGCGATACGAACAATTGCTGCTGGCATGTGTGTGCCTTTGAGAAGGTGGAGTTCCGATGCCTAACTCATTATCCAGAGCACCAAGAAGCGCTCAACAAGACCGGCTCGGCTCCACAAGTGGGTCATCAAATCTCCCTGGAATCGGCTTGCAGCCTCGATGGCGCTGCTTTCAAGCCCTGTTGAACGGATACGCCATTCTGGCAGACCCGCCGCGTTGGTGACCGGATCTGATGGCTACGCCGAGCAGGCTTGGTTGCGCCCCCGACCCTTGGCTTGGTAGCGCGCTACATCGACTCGCGCCACCAGTGCCACGCTGTCTTGATCACTCGCCCTTTGACACCCAAAACCCAGGCTGCAGGTGACGGCGCGTTGGCCCGAGCGATGTGTCGCTCCCTCGCGCGGCGATCCGTACATCGTGCCGTGGTACCCGCCAAACCAAAGTACCCCACATTACCCCTCGGTCAAGTCACGACTACAGACCTGCATTGAATACCGCTCGATGGACCGCCTCAATCAATTTAAACAAACTCCAGACCACGGTCTGCCAAGCCGACCAGATCGATCTGCAACTGATTGCCTGCCGTCTGCGCAAGGTGCCACAGAAAGTCGCCCTGTGGATCGTGATCCAACGAGCTGACCGCCGCTGCCAGGGCGGTCGCGTCGGGTGTTTGGCCATTCACGGTGGTAAGCAAATAGGTTGCAATTTGCGTGCTACTGGTGCCACCCGCCAATACCTCCCAGATTGGCAAGCGCATCACGGCGCCCGACAAGGCCTGCAGCGAAAAGCCCTCATCCATCAAGGCCAGCACTGCCCCAGTCAAATCCTTTTTGGCGGTCAGGGCGCCAACACCCAACGTAGCACCAATCAGCAGGGCAGTCTCGCCGCCAGCTTGGGCATGTCCGGTATCGAAGGCCAAACCAATGTCCGAGAAACTAACGCGTTCAATGCTCACGAGCCGGTCGTGCCCTTCAGCACCGGAGCTGTCCACTACTTCCAAACCTGCTGGCGTTCGTGTGATGTGGAATTGGGCACGATTGGCTGAGAAGACCGCAGTGTCCACGCCCGTGCCTCCGTCGATGAGGTCGTCTCCACCTAAGCCGGTCATTGTGCTGGGGCCAGTGGATCCGAAAAGCGACTCTGAACGGGCCGAACCGATCTTGCTGTCGCTGAGCCCTGCGCTGGAGAGAAAGGCCGTGACTCGCTGGGATGTCCCGTACGGATTGACTGCGGTAACGGGCTCAGCATGGTGTAACTCCTCGATAACCAGGAAGTCACCAATTCCGTCTTGGTTCAGGTCTGCAGAGAACGTCCGCGCTGACCCACTCCAACTCACGTCCGCGAAAAGGACATTGCTAAGCGCGCGGTCGCGGTAAAAATGTCCCGTCCCGTCGTTAAAGAAGATGCTAGACGGGAAGTCGGCGCGCGTACCGGTCATCATCTTGCCCCAGAACAGGTCGAGATCACCGTCGCCGTCAAGATCATTGAGCCAGAATTTATGCAGCGCCCATGTGAACTGCTGCCCGTTCCATGTCATGTAGCCGTCCAGCGAAACCTCCAGTGGTTCAGCGGGCATCGCTTTGTCGAGAACAAAGGTGCCGTCGGCTTGCTGGAACATCACGGTAAAGACATTCGTGTTCGCAGGTTCTTCAAGGATGCCGACAACGTCTGTGTAGCCATTGCCATCCAAATCGGCAAACTGCATGTAGGGATACCCGTAGTTTGTGGGTACGCTGAACGTTGCGGTCGATCTGGCGGGGGTCAGGAACGAGTTCGTGAAGGCACCATCCTCAAACACGAGAATGACGGCCTCGGATTGATGCTTCAAAAAAGTGTTGGTCGCCCCATACGGTAGAAGGATGACGTCCAGGTCCCCATCATTGCCGTGATCGAACAACCCGGCGGCGCCCGCATCGATGTATTTGTCACTGCCGCGCCGCGTTAGATCAGCCGGTAGCGTGGCGGTGACATCCCTGAAGACCTTCAATGGGTCGCCGTACAGCAGTTCGAAGTTTGACGGCCCTAGCTGCGCAACCGCAACGTCGGGAATTCCATCGAGGTTCAGATCGCCCACGCTGCTGGCGTTATGGTTGAACCTCGGAATCAGGTTGCCGTCTGGAAGTGATGTCTTTTCGACGAAACGGTTCGAAGCCGGGTCCCACTCGGCGATCCGAATCGGGGACCAATATTCGGGTCGGTACGCAATCTCGCGACCGTGGTCTATCGAAAGTAGCTCAGGAAAGCCGTCTCCGTCGCTATCCAGGAATACCACGTCGTTAACCCAACCGGCAGGTGCCAGTTGGCTGGTGTCGGCCAGTTCATAGGTTCCATCGGAGTGTCCAAAGAACACAGCAATGGGTGGATCTCCGGCCTGGATAGGCGTGCGCGCATTGCCTACCGACGGAATGATTAGGTCGAGGATGCCATCGCGGTTCACATCGGCGACGGAGATGCCCTCGGTGACGGTGACGCGATTTCCAGACACGAGAGGCGATGTAACGGTTTTGTACTTGGGCATAGTGGTTCCAAAATGGGCTGTCGCATGCTATCCCACAACGTCGAGCGCATCTGGGCAAGCAGGAGAGACTTCAGCAAATCAACTCAGCAGCTGGGGAGTGGCGGCGCATTTGTTGTGAAGCAACGACGCAACAAGGGAGTTATTCACGGCAGTCTCACTTGCACGCAGGCGTTGCTGTCAGGTGTAAGAACTATGTCGAGTCAGACTCAGCAGTTCGTGTGCAATATCAGGCTGGGCGCCGGGTCAAAGATGCATGAGGCTCTTGCGTCTTAGCAAGGTGGCCATCAAGTCCCCAAGGAGTCGGCTGGCAGCCTCGATGGAGCTGTCTTCAAACTCTGTTGAACGGATGTCAACATTCTGGCAGGCCCGCCGTCGCGTGGCTGATGGCATCTGATGGCTACGCCGAGCAGGCCTGGTTGCGCCCCCGGCCCTTGGCTTTGTAGAGCGCTACATCGACTCGCGCCACCAGTGCCCCGCTGTCTTGATCATTGGCTCTTTGACACCCAAAACCCAGGCTGCACGTGACGGCGCGTTGGCCCGAGATCAGTGGCACAGGCTCGTTGGCCAGCGCGTATCGAAGCCGTTCCGCCAGAAGCCCGGCACCCTCCAGATCGGTCTCGGGCAACACCAGCAGGAACTCTTCGCCGCCGATGCGCCCGGCGCAATCCGAGTCACGCAGCACGCCGCGAATGCGGGCGGCAAAGGCCTTCAGCACCTCGTCTCCGGCGGGGTGGCCCAGTTCATCATTGACGCGTTTGAAGTGGTCCAGGTCGCAAATGATGACGGCCATCGATCTGCCATGCCGACGGCTGAGGTCAAAGATGTTGTTGAGGTCCCCAAAAATAGCGCGGCGATTGGGCAGACCGGTCAGTGGGTCCAGGGTGCCGAGGGCGACCAGTTCCTGGTGGAAGGCGCGCTCGGCGCTGTCCATGCTCACGAAGCGCAGCAGATGCCCGCCGATGGCAATGCGGTCGCCCGCCGCCAGCGGCACGACGCCCACTACCCGTGCATCATTCAGAAAGGTGCCATTGGTGGACCCGAGGTCCTCCAGGGTTGCGCCTTGCGCTGGCGCGCTGGGCAACGTGATCCGACAATGATTGCGGCTGGCCTGATCGTCAACGATGAACACGGTTGCGACATTGGAACGCCCAATGATCGTCTCGCCAGGGTTCAGTGCAAAAATCTGCCCCTGCGCGGTTCCACCATAGACCACCAAAGTCGGTACCGCGCCCTCATCGACCTTCGCGGGCGCGGGCATCCGCCCCGATATGCTGACGGTGGCTGCATCGGTCCATGGTTTTTGGGATTCTGATGACATGGGTTCCATCATATTCCGACGTCCTGACTCTGGCGGCGAGCGCGGCGCATCATGCCGGTGTGTCAGTGCCTCAGGCCGACCGACCCTGATTGGCCAGCCCCAAGCGCGCCCGAATGCGCGACAGCGACACGTTGGAGATGCCCAGGTAGCTGGCCACGTGGTGAATTGGCAGGCGCTCGACCAGCGCGCTCTGGTCGGCCAAAAACGCCTCGTAGCGCGCTTGCGCTGACAGGGACAACAGGTCGGCCTCGCGCTGCGACTGGTTGGCAAACAGGCAACCCATGGCCTCGTTGAGCAGCGGCTGAATTTGCGGAAACTGTTGGTGCCAGGCCTGCAGGGTGGCGTAGCTCAATTCGACCACCATGGTTGGCTCCAGTGCTTCGATGCTGTAGGGGCTGAGGCTGGCCAGTGGTGGCATGCTGCCACCGACCCAGGCACCCTCGGTGTGGAAGGAGCGGTTGCGCTCGGTGCCTTGCTCGGCCAGGTAGAAGCAGCGCACCAGCCCCTGTTCGATCAGCCAACTGCGGGTGCAGGGCTGGCCCGCTGCCTGCAGGCACTCACCGGGGGCGAAGTGTTTGCGGGGCAGCGTGTGCCACTGCGCCGCCACGGCGGGCTCGGCGCGGATCAGCCGCTCCAGCTCGGGTGGCTGGCACAGCGCGCAGTTCAGGGCCGTGGCCATGTCGCGGCCCTGTGCCTACTCGGCGGCACCCACCGGCACACAGGAGCAGAACAGATTGCGGTCGCCGTAGACGTTGTCCACACGGCCAACCGGCGGCCAATACTTCACCTGCTTGAGGCTAGCCAGCGGGAAGGCGCCCACCTCGCGCGGGTAGGGCCGATTCCACTCGGCGCCCAGCAGGCTGGCCGCGGTGTGGGGCGCGTGTTTGAGCGGGTTGTTGTCTTGCGGCCACTCGCCGCTTTCTACCTTGGCGATCTCGCCCCGGATGGCAATCATGGCGTGGATGAAGCGGTCCAGCTCGGCCAGAGTTTCGCTCTCGGTGGGTTCCACCATCAGCGTGCCGGGAACGGGGAAGCTCAGCGTCGGCGCATGAAAGCCGTAGTCCATCAGGCGCTTGGCCACGTCTTCGGCCGAGACGCCATTGGCGCCGCCGCTGCTGTCCTTGAGGGGCCGCAAATCCAGAATGCACTCGTGCGCCACATGGCCGTTGGCGCTGGCGTACAGGGTGGGGTAGTGGTCGGCCAAACGCGCGCTGATGTAGTTGGCGCTGAGGATGGCCACCTCGGTGGCGGCCTGCAGGCCCTCGGCGCCCATCATGCGGCAGTACATCCAACTGATGGGCAACACGGCTGCGTTGCCCAGTGGTGCAGCACTGACTGCGCCCACACCCTGGTGCGGCAGGCCACCCGTAGCATGCCCCGGCAAGTAGGGCACCAGATCGGCCACCACACACACTGGCCCGACACCGGGGCCGCCGCCTCCGTGCGGGATACAAAAGGTCTTGTGCAGGTTCAGGTGGCTCACGTCGCCGCCAAACTCGCCCGGCGCGGCCACGCCGACCAGTGCGTTCATGTTGGCGCCATCCACGTAGACGCGCCCACCATGTTCGTGCACCAGTGCGCACAGTTCCTTGACCGTGGTCTCGAACACGCCGTGGGTGCTGGGGTAGGTGATCATCACCGCCGCAAGGTTGGCGCTGTGTTGTTCACACTTGGCCTTGAGGTCGGCCATGTCGACGTTGCCTTGTGCGTCACAGGCAGTCACCACCACCGTGAGGCCAACCATGTGGGCGCTGGCCGGGTTGGTGCCGTGCGCGCTGCTGGGGATCAGGCAGATGTTGCGATGCGCCTGCCCTTGCGCCTGGTGCCAGGCGCGGATGGCCAGCAGGCCGGCGTATTCGCCCTGGCTGCCGGCGTTGGGCTGCAGGCTGACTCCGGCATAACCGGTGGCCTGGCACAACCAGGCGCACAGTTGGCGGTTCAGTTCGTGGTAGCCCTGCAACTGCGCTGCCGGGGCAAACGGGTGCACACCGGCGAACTCGGGCCAGGTGATGGGGATCATCTCGCTGGTGGCGTTGAGCTTCATGGTGCAGCTGCCCAGCGGGATCATGCTGCGGTCCAGCGCCAGATCTTTGTCGCTCAGCATGCGGATGTAGCGCAGCATGCCGGTCTCGCTGTGGTGCGTGTTGAACACCGGATGCGTCAGATAAGCGCTGCTGCGCAGCAGGTTGGCGGGCAGCAAGGTGCTGGTGTCGGCTTCGAAGGCGCTGAACTTGGGGGCCTTGGCCGGGTCCTTGGCGAAGAAGGACCACAACGCTTCGATGCTTTGGCGGGTGCTGGTCTCGTCGAGCGACACACTCAAGCTGGTTTTGGAGTCCAATCGCAGGTTTGTCCTTGCTGCATAAGCACTTGCTGCTATTGAAATCGTAGCATCACCAGTTTCCACAGTGACCGTGTCAAAAGCGGTGGCGTTGCGCAGGCGGTAGCCCATGCTCTGCAGACCACGCGCCAGGATGCCAGTGAAGCTGGCCACGCGTTGCGCGATGCGCTGCAAACCCTGCGGCCCGTGGTAGACCGCGTACATGCTGGCCACCACGGCCGGCAAAACTTGCGCGGTGCAGATGTTGGAGGTAGCCTTTTCGCGGCGGATGTGTTGCTCGCGCGTTTGCAGCGCCAGCCGGTAAGTGGGATTGCCATGCACATCCACACTCACACCAACCAGCCGACCCGGCATGGAGCGTTTGAACTCGTCGCGGCAGGCCATGTAGGCGGCGTGTGGGCCGCCATTGCCCATGGGCATGCCAAAGCGCTGGGTGGTGCCGACCGCAATGTCGGCATCCAGTTCGCCGGGCGGGGTTAGCAGCGTCAGCGCCAGCAGATCAGCCGCCATGATGACCACGCCGCCGCGTGTCTTGTAGTTGGCAATCCAGGCGCGGTCATCACGCACCACACCGCTGACGCCAGGGTATTGCAGCAGCACGGCAAAGCTCTCCTCGCGCAGCGCTTCGTCGCCGTGGCACAGCTTCACGGTGATGCCCAGCGGCTTGGCGCGGGTCTGGATCACTTCCAGGGTTTGCGGCAGCACTTCGCTGTCGACAAAAAAGGTGCTTGATTTGGACTTGCCCACGCGCAGCGCCAGCGTCATGGCCTCGGCTGCAGCGGTGGCTTCGTCCAGCATGGAGGCATTGGCCATTGGCATGGCTGTCAGGTCCGTCACCATGGTCTGGAAGTTGACCAGCGCCTCCATGCGGCCCTGGCTGATCTCGGCCTGATAGGGCGTGTAGGCGGTGTACCAGGCGGGGTTCTCCAGCACGTTGCGCAGGATCACGCCGGGCGTGTGGGTGTCGTAGTAGCCCTGGCCGATGTGGCTCTTGAACACCTGGTTCTGGGCCGCCATGGTCTTAAGCTCGGCCAGCGCTTGCGCTTCGGTGATGGCGGCGGGGATGTCCATCTTGCTGTGGCGCGCGATGGCGCGCGGCACGATGCCATCGATCAGCTCACGCCGTGAGGTCGAGCCAACGGCTTTGAGCATCAGGACTTCGTCGGCGGCGTCAATGCCGATATGACGGGCGATGAATTCAGAGCTGTTTTCCAGCTCGGCGAGAGTGGGGGTGGCGGACGTGGGCATGGGGGTATTCAAAAGACGGTGTGTGGAGAAAGCGGCAGTGCCTCAATCGTGTGGTTTGCGGTGGTGACAAGCGTGGCGAGCGGCCAATCAAAAAGTCCCGTCATTGCGAACCTGGGGTTCTCGTCATTGCGAGCGCAGCGTGGCAATCCACCGTGGCGGAACCCAAAACATGGATTGCCGCGCTTTGCTCGCAATGACGATGCCAATGCAATGACGATGCCAATCGCTGGTGGCGCGTCGAAGTGGGTGATACCACCCGACGCTCCTATGCGTTGGCGGAGAAGGTGGTGTAGCTGGTCTCGTCCATCAGCGCGTCAAGCTCAGCGGGCTTGGACAGCTTGACCTTGAAGAACCAGCCCGCGCCCAGCGGGTCGGTGTTGGCCAGGGCGGGGTCGGCGCGCAGGGCTTCGTTCACTTCGGTGATGGCGCCGCTGATGGGCATGTAGACATCAGCCGCGGCCTTGACGGACTCGACCACACCGGCGACTTCCTTGGGGGCATAGGTCTTGCCGACTTCGGGCAGGTCGACAAACACCACGTCGCCCAGCGCGTCCTGCGCGTGGTGGGTGATGCCAACGGTGGCGATGTCGCCGTCAACCTTGAGCCATTCGTGGTCGGGGGTGTACTTGATCATTGGGATGCTCCTAAATATTGATGGCTTGGGATGTGGGATGAACGGATGACGGGCCTAGCCGCGGTAATAGCGGGTCGGCACAAAGGGCATGGCGCAAACTTCCATGGGCACTGGCTTGCCGCGCACGATGGCGTTGATTCTGGTTCCCAGCGTCGTGAACGCGGGAGTCACATAGCCCATGGCCACCGCCTTGTCGATGGTGGGCCCCAGCAGGCCGCTGGTCACCTCGCCAATACGTTGGCCGTCCAGGCTCTGCAACTCGGTGTGTTCACGCACCGGGACACGCTCCAGGGCGATCAGGCCAACGCGTTTGCGCGTGGGGGCGGTGTCGCCACCGGCGAGCTGCGCCAGAATTTTGTCAGCGCCCGGAAAGCCTCCGGCGCGTGCGCCGTCGGCACGGCGTACCTTTTGCATGGCCCAGTTCAGGCCGGCCTCCACCGGGGTGGTGCTGGTGTCGATGTCGTTGCCGTACAGGCACAGGCCAGCTTCCAGTCGCAGCGAGTTGCGCGCGCCCAGGCCGATCGGCTTGACCTCAGCTTGCGCCAGCAGCGCGCGCGCCAGCGCGTCGGCCTGCGTCTCGTGCAGCGAGATCTCAAAACCGTCTTCGCCGGTGTAGCCGCTGCGGGTCAGGAACACGTCGATGGCTTGTGTGCCGGTGTTCACGGTGAAGTGGCCGCCGGTCATGAACACCAGCTTCTCCACGCCCGGAGTCAGCCGCGCCAGTGCCGTGACTGCTTGGGGGCCTTGCAGCGCCAGCAGCGCCATCTCGGGCATGGGAATCACCTCGCAGCGTGTGCCGCCGATGTGGTCTTGGATGTGCGCGATGTCGCCCACCTTGCAGGCGCCATTCACGATGACGAAGATATCTTCTTCGCGTTTGAAAAACATCAGGTCATCGATGATGCCGCCGTCCTCATTGAGCAGCAGGCCGTAGCGCTGCTTGCCCACCGGCAGATCGATCACGTCGACCGGCATCAGGCTCTCGAACGCTGCCGCAGCGTCATCACCGACAAGGCGCAACTGGCCCATGTGGGAGACGTCAAACAGGCCGGCGGCGCTGCGGGTGTGGTGGTGCTCAGCCATCAGGCCGGCCGGGTATTGCACCGGCATCGAGTAGCCCGCGAAGGGCACCATGCGTGCGCCCAGCGACACGTGCAGGTCGTTGAGCGGCGTTTTCAGAAGCGGATCGGAAGAGGTGGACAAGAGCGGACTCCGGCTGGGGCAAGTCAAATTCCATGGCCCGACCATCGGTCGCGTGCCATGGGCTGCCCCCGCTGTCCGCTCTACCTGAGAGATTCGCCGCCCCCGCCAAGCCTTGCGGGCCTGCCGTCGTTGGTTTGCTCCTTCGGTGGACCAAATCTGGTTTGGCCTCTCTCCAGTGGGGAGACGCGCCGCGCTCAAGTTGCCGCAACACGTTTGTCAGTCCTTTTGCCTGAGCGTTCAGACCGCTGCAATCAGCCGTACTGCGCCTTCGGCGGTTTTCGCGGGGAAAACTCTCTCCTGACGAGGTCGGATTCTAGCCGAGGCGTGAGGGCTCAGTCGCTACGGCCCCAACAACGGGATTCCGAGTTTCTCGGCGGCACCATTGAGTTGATTGTCAAAACAGCACATGGCCATGCTGCCGCCCAGTTGCTGATGCGCCAAGCGTGCTGTGGCAAGTTGCACGCTGTCGTAGGCGCGCAGGCCGAATTGGATGGCAAATTCACCCGCCGTGTTCAACAAAGCAGGGTCCAACGTGAGCCGCGTATAGATGGGCCACTCGACTTTCAACCTCTCCATCGCGGCACGTGCGTCGGCCGCATGAATTTGTCGTGTGCGCGCTTTCAGGGCGAGGGCGGCGCACATTTCGACCCAGGTGATTTGGCTCACCGCGCAGTGGCTCGACGACGTAACTTGCCGGCGCGTCCAGTCGCTGTGCTGCTCTTGCGCATAGAGCTTCATCAGCGCCGACGTGTCAAAAAACAAAATCACTTGGGGCCGCGCAGTTCAACGACCCAATCACTCATGGTCTTGCCACCGGGATCCGGGCTGAACTTAACCGCCTTGCCGAGTTTGAACGGTTTGGTGGCAGGCTCAGCCACCAAGCCTGACGCCAGCAACTTCTTCATGGCTTCGTCGTCGGTCATCGTTTCCTTGACTACCGGTTGCAGAACAGGTTGGATCAACTCCGCCACCACTTTTCGGTGCGAGGTAATCTGCACCCGTTCACCTTGTTGCATCAAGGTGATGGCGCGGGTCGGGTTGGCCTTGAGTTCGCGTATGGATACTTGCATGGGGGCACCTTTTCAAGTGTGGTCACGCAGTATCGCATAACCTTCAATATGTGGTCACATTGCAGATTCAAAAAAGCCCGCAAAAAGCGGGCTTGGCAAGCGTCACATCCCTGCGTAATTCGGCCCACCGCCGCCTTCGGGCGTGACCCAGACGATGTTCTGCGTCGGGTCCTTGATGTCGCAGGTCTTGCAGTGCACGCAGTTTTGCGCGTTGATCTGCAGGCGATCGGTGTTGTCGGCGTTCTTGACGAATTCGTAGACACCGGCCGGGCAGTAGCGCGCCTCCGGGCCGGCGTATTTGGCGAGGTTGATACTCACCGGTACCGAGGCGTCCTTGAGTGTCAGGTGCGCCGGCTGCTGCTCTTCGTGGTTGGTGTTGCTGATGAACACGCTGCTCAAGCGGTCAAAGGTCAGCTTGCCGTCGGGCTTGGGGTAGACGATGGGCTGGCAATCGGCGGCGGGCTTGAGGTACACGTGGTCGGGCTTGTCGCGGCGCAGCGTCCAGGGCATGTGGCCGCGCAGCACGAACTGCTCAAAACCATTCATCAGCGTGGCCACGGTCAGGCCACGCTTGAACCAGCTTTTAAAGTTGCGCGACTTGTTGAGCTCGGTGTGCAGCCAGCTCTTCTCGAACGCCTGCGGGTAGGCCTCCAACTCGTCGTGTTGGCGGCCGGCCACGATCGCCTCATAGGCGGCCTCGGCAGCCTGCATGCCGGTCTTGATGGCGGCGTGGCTGCCCTTGATGCGGCTCACGTTGAGGTAGCCCGCGTCGCAGCCCACCAGCGCGCCGCCGGGGAACACCGTCTTGGGCAGCGACATCAGGCCGCCGGCCGTGATGGCGCGCGCGCCATAGCCCAGGCGCTTGGCGGTGACGTCGCCCTTGGCGTTTTCGAAGTAGTAGCGAATGTTGGGGTGCGTCTTCCAGCGCTGAAATTCCTCGAACGGGCTCAGGTAGGGGTTGGCATAGTCCAGCCCGGTGACAAAACCCAGCGCCACTTTGTTGTCTTCCATGTGGTACATGAAGGCGCCGCCATAGGTGCTGCTGTCCATCGGCCAGCCGGCAGTGTGCATGACAAAGCCCGGTGTGTGGCGCGACGGGTCGATCTCCCACAGCTCCTTGATGCCGATGCCATAGGTCTGCGGGTCGCGGCCCTCGTCGAGTTTGAACCTGGCGATCAGCTGCTTGCCCAGGTGGCCACGTGCGCCTTCGGCAAACACGGTGTATTTGGCGCAAAGCTCCATGCCGATCTGGAAGTTCTCGCCCGGCTCGCCGTTCTTGCCCACGCCCATATTGCCGGTGGCCACGCCCTTGACCGAGCCGTCGTCGTTGTAGAGCACTTCCGCTGCTGCAAAGCCGGGAAAGATCTCCACGCCCAAGCCTTCAGCCTGCTCGGCCAGCCAACGCGTCAGCGCGCCCAGGCTGATGATGTAGTTGCCGTGGTTCTGCGCGCACTCGGGCAGCAGGAATGTGGGCGTGCGAAAGGCGGACTTCTCGCCCAAAAAGCTCCAGGCGTCATCGGTCACGGGCTGATTCAGGGGGGCGCCCATTTTCTTCCAGTTGGGAAACAGCTCGGTCAGCGCCCTGGGGTCCATGATGGCGCCCGACAGAATGTGCGCGCCGGGCTCGGAGCCTTTTTCCAGCACCACCACCGAGACGTCCTTGCCCGCCTTGGTGGCCAGTTGTTTGAGCCGGATCGCGGTGGCCAGACCGCCCGGGCCACCACCCACCACGACCACGTCGTATTCCATCGCTTCACGTGGGCCAAACTGGGCCAGAATTTCCTGGTTTGTCATGCAGTGTCTCGCTTGATAATGGGGGCGTGGTAGTTGACCTCGCCGCGGCCGGGGTTTGTCGAACGTGCACCTAATTTTATTCGGTGATTCGACGTAATAGAACGGTCGTTCTTTTTTATTCGTGGAGGTTCTCTAAATGGCTTACAGCATCGATCTTTCCGGGCGCGTGGCCTTCGTCACGGGGGCCTCCAGCGGCCTGGGGGCACAGTTTGCCAGAACCCTGGCGCGCGCCGGCGCCGCCGTGGTGCTGGCCAGTCGCCGAATTGACAAGCTCAAGGACCTGCGCGCCGAGATTGAAGGCGAGGGTGGCGACGCGCACGTGATCGAGCTGGACGTCACCGACCACGACTCGATCAAGTCAGCCGTGGCGCATGCCGAAACCGAAGTCGGCTCGATCGACATCCTGGTCAACAACGCGGGGGTCGGTACCACGCAGCGCATCCAGGACGTGACACCGGAAGACTTCGACTACATGTTCGCCACCAACGTCAAGGGTGCCTTCTTTGTGGCGCAGGAAGTGGGCAAGCGCATGCTGGCGCGCGCGCGCGGCGCCGCACCCGGCACCTACACCGGGGGGCGCATCATCAACGTGTCGTCGTTGCTTGGCCTGCGCGCCTTGCCCAAGGTCGGCGTGTACGCCATGAGCAAGGCCGCCGTGGTGCAGATGACCAAAGCCATGGCGCTGGAGTGGGGCCGCTTCGACATCAACGTCAATGCGATCTGCCCAGGCTACATCGACACCGAGATCAACCACCACCAATGGAAGACCGAGCAGGGCCAGAAGCTGGTGCAGATGTTGCCGCGCAAGCGCGTTGGCAAGCCGCAGGATCTGGACGCCCTGATCGTCATGTTGTGCGCCGACGAGAGCCACTTCATCAATGGTGCCGTGATCTCAGCCGACGACGGTTTTGGTGTCTGAGGCGGCCGTCAAAACCCCGGCGGTGTGCGCCAGCGCACCGACGGTCGCCAAGATAGTGCCTACGCTACTCCTATCTACACAGACAGGAGTTTTCCATGACAACACGATTCAAGAGTGCGTTGGCGGTGCTGGCGTTGGTCGCTGCGGGCCATGCGGCAGCCCAAGTCACTTTTTACGAACACGACAATTTTCAGGGCCGCTCGTTCACCACGGACCGGCCAGTTGGCGACTTCGAGCGCTTTGGCTTCAACGACCGCGCTTCCTCAGTCGTCGTTCAAGGCGATCGCTGGGAGGCTTGCGAGGACGTCCGTTTCGGCGGACGTTGTGTGGTCCTGCGTCCCGGCCAGTATCCGTCGCTGGCCGCGATGCGCCTGAGTGACCGCATCACCTCGGTGCGAGCGGTCTCGGGTGATGTGCGTGTTGACGACAATCGGTACGCCCCCGTCCCGCGGGACTCGCAGATCATCTTTTATGAGCGCGACGGCTTCGAGGGTCGATCCCTGACGGTAGACGATCCGTTGGATGACCTGCGTCGCTCCGGCTTCAACGACCGCGCGTCGTCGGTCATGGTCGTTGGCCAGCGCTGGGAGATTTGCGAGGACGTCCGTTTCCAGGGCCGCTGCGTGGTTCTGCGTCCCGGGCGGTATACGTCCCTGGCGGCGATGGGTTTGAGTGACCGGGTCTCCTCGGCGCGGGCGGTCGATCGCGATGGGCGCGCTGACACACCGCCGGCCCCCCCGGCACCGGTTGCCGCGCAGGTTGTCTTTTATGAACGCGAAGGCTTTGAGGGCCGGCTGTTCACCGCCGACTCCGATTTGGACAACTTCGGGCGCACCGGTTTCAATGATCGCGCCTCCTCGGCAGTGGTCATGGGCGGCCGCTGGGAAGCCTGCTCGGAGGCTGGGTATCGCGGGCGCTGCGTGGTCTTGCGTCCTGGCCGCTACACATCCCTGTCGGCGATGGGCATGAACAACAGCGTTTCGTCCGTGCGGACCGTTGGCTGGGGTGTCCAGGTCAATGACAACCAGTACGCGCCTACGCCTGTGACCGTTTATGACAACCGTCGACGCAACGATGAACGGATGTACGAAGCCAACATCACCTCGGCGCGTGCGGTGGTTGGAGCCCCGGAGCAGCGCTGCTGGGTCGAGCGCGAGCGAGTCGTGCAGAACAGCGGCAACGCCAACGTTGGTGGTGCCCTGGCGGGTGCCCTGATTGGCGGCATTCTCGGGCACCAGGTGGGTGGTGGAACGGGCAAGGACATCGCCACCTTTGGCGGTGCCATGGCTGGCGCCGTCGTGGGTTCCAACGTCGGCCGCGATGCTCAGGGCCAAACGGCTTATGACCAGAACGTCCAGCGCTGTTCCAGCGTCAGCGGTCCCGTGACACCCGCCTATTGGGAGGTCTACTACAGCTTCCGTGGCCAGGAGCATCGGGTACAGATGATGACGCAGCCCGGCCCCACCATCACCGTCAATGAGCGGGGCGAGCCACGCGCCTGAGCGCCACCGTCTTCGCCCCGGATCGCACGGTAGCAGTCCGGTTCAGGAGCCACCCGCAGGCATTGCCCGCGGGTGGCTTCATGCTTTGCGAGAGGCGCGCGCCGGTTAACATTCCCTCAGGCGCGATGCGGCGCATCGGACGTGATGGTTTCGTTTGTTTGCAAGGACCAGGACATGAAGTTTGAGATTCCGGAGATCAAGAAATTTGTGTTTGAGATGCGTATCCCGATCCGCTGGGGCGACATGGATGCCATGGGCCACGTCAACAACACCGTGTATTTTCGGTACCTCGAGACGGCGCGCATCGAGTGGATGAGCGGCATTGGCTGCCGACCGCATCCGCTCGGCGAGGGGCCGGTCATCGTCAACGCCTTCTGCAATTTCTACAAGCAATTGGAGTACCCGGGCGAGGTGCTGGCCAAGATGTATGTCAGCGATCCTGGGCGCACCACCTTCGAGACCTGGTGCACCCTGGAGCGGACCGATCGGCCTGGCTTGATCGATGCCGCTGGCGGGGCCACCACGATCTGGGTCGATTTCCAGAAACAAAAGGCCTGCCCCCTGCCGGACTGGATGCGCCTGATCGTGAGCTGAGGTTTGTCACGGCGCCGACGGCGCCAGTTCAACAGGAGGTAGTGATGGTGATCAGCTTGCATCGCATTCTTGCTGTTGGCGTGGTTGCTTGGCCGGTGCCATGGTGCGCGGCCACCGCAAATTTGGCGCGGGTGCGGCCATGGGTACCGCCAGCGCCACCGTTGCCTGCCGCGTCACGATAGGGTTCCCCTTGCGCGCGGGCATACGCGGACCCATGCATCAAAAATGGGGTTGACCATGACGATGTTGATAATGCCGGCCTGGCAAGGCGAACCCAACGTGACGGCTCATATCGTGGACCTCTACGCCTACCTCTCGGCGCGCGCCTAGGGGGGGCAGCAGGGCGCGGAGCGTCCGGCGCCGTAGCGACGCGGCGCATCAGCGCGCTCGGGGCTCACGCGGTCAGTCCGAGGGTGGTTACTTCTGCTTGGGCAAGCGCCCCATCAGGTAGAACTCGGGGTTGGGCTGCATGCCGCTGAAGCTGGCCATGCGGTTGGACAAGCCAAAGAAGGCGGTGATGGCGGCAATGTCCCAGGCATCTTCGTCGCTGAAGCCGTGCGCCTGCAGGGCCGTGAAGTCGGCGTCGTCAATCTCGTCGGACTTCAGGCAGACCTTCATCGCAAAGTCCAGCATGGCGCGCTGGCGCTCGCTGATGTCGGCCTTGCGGTAGTTCACCGCCACCTGGTCGGCCACCAGCGGCTTCTTCTCGTAGATGCGCAGGATGGCGCCGTGCGCCACCACGCAGTACAGGCACTTGTTGGCCGCGCTGGTGGTGGTGACGATCATCTCGCGGTCGCCCTTGGTCAGGCCGGAGTCCTCCTTCAGCATCAATGCGTCGTGGTAGGCAAAAAAAGCGCGCCACTCGGCCGGCCGGCGCGCCAGCGCCAGGAACACGTTGGGCACAAAGCCGGCCTTGGTTTGCACTTCGAGAATCTTCTCCTGAATGTCGGCGGGTAGGTCTTTGAGTTCGGGGCTGGGGTAGCGGGTCATGGTGGTATTCCTGATAATTTGCGGGACAGATCTTTAGCTCTGTCCTGAACTGATTGTCGGAGGTTGGCTGCTCACTTTGCGGGACAGACCTTTAACGTGACAGCACATCGTCATTGCGAACGCAGTGAAGCAATCCATGACTTCCGGCTGCATGGATTGCCACGTCGCTTCGCGCCTCGCAATGACGGCGTCTTTTCATGATACCGGTGGGCAAGAACCCATGTCAGTTAGCACGGTCCTCAACGGGTTGTTGGATGTGGCTTCACTGGCATTATCCTGTGCCGTGACGACACCCCCATTTCAGGAGAAGCAGGATATGGACACGCGGTTCGACAAGGGCCATGTGCGCGGCGCACTCAACAACGGCGCCAGCGTGGCCGAGATTCAGGAGGTGCTGCTACACGCCAGCATCTACTGCGGCCTGCCCGCGGCGGTGGAGGCGTTTCGCTCGGCGGCGGAGGTGGTGGATGGGCCGAAGGCATGAGGCCGTCTGGGGCGGCGTGAACAGGCGAGTTTTGCAGGCGGCTCTGCAGCCGGCTCCGCTATAGTGGCAATCCACTGGCGTGCCGGATCAGCGAACGCGGGATGCTGCAGAGGTGGCCAGGATAGGTGACGGTGTTCAAGGGGATGCAGATGACTTCGACTTTTGGGGAGACTGGCGGAGGATCGAGGCTCCATGCGGCTTTGCGCTGGATTGGGCACATCTGTCTGGGTGCCCATTGCCAGCTTATCTCGGCGGATGTCCTGGGTGGCCAGGACATCCGCCGATAGATATCCTTATCCCTTAACGTGTTGAAGGCTGTGGCGCAACAGAAGGCAATGAGGCCACGCTATGTGCCGCCGGAGCTGGCGGGAATGAAGCGCCTTGCGGACGAGGCCGGAGTTTCATTCCGCCTGGCCAAGTCGGGCTGCTTTCAAAAGAATGTTGACTACTTCGTGGAGCTTCAGATTAGCAGAATGAAAGTCCTTCCGGCCTACGCTGCGCAGATGACCTCTGAACAGCTGAGAGATCATGACGCTGTTTGGGCAGCGCGAGTTGATCAATGCGATTTGAGACGAGCGCAAGCTCGAATCTCGCTAACTGAGGCGCGGGCGGCTTTGGATCGGGCCGTCTGCCTCTACCGCGAAACGAAATGTTCAAGGGAGAGTGATCGTGAAAATCCGGGATAGCAAGTCGCTCGGCACCGACACGCAACAGCAGGAGGCCGCTACGCGGCACCAGTTGAGTGCCAGGCTGCTCCAACGTTGAAAGCACGGACATGGGCGGGATCCCAAATGACAGCACGTGCAGCATCTGCCACTTCGTGCGAACCACTCCGCCTAAGGGCAAGATGAAGATCCTGAGTGAGGCTACATCTGCGTGGTGCACTTTGCACGAGCGCAAGCTTCTGCTGCATCCCTACGCCTTTCCCGATCCGAACCCCGAACCAACTATTTCGTCGACTGTTTGCTCAAAATTCAGCAGCGTGTATCTATTGGCCGATGGGCGATCTCGATGGCCGCTAGCCCAGGCCGGTGACGACGAGCATCTGTGGGAAAACCGTCCGATGAATGTGCCGCCATACTGGAGAAACCGGCCATTCGTCCGGTTTGCCGAGCTTCCACGGGTGAACCCTGAGACCGGTGAGGTTCAGCATGGTTTCTAACTGGTCGGCACGGCACGCAACTACGGGCTGTGGCTTCGCCGCGTGTGTTGCGTTCCGGTCAGCTTCGACGTCTAAAAGCGCATGAACGAGGCCGCGCAGTTTCGAGTTGCAGGTTGCGTGGTCGCGCTTCTGATCGGTCTGGGCGTACCCGCATTTCTTGCGGGCCCGGTCCTATTCGAGGGCATTGCGTGGGCTGCCTTGTCCAACGCACAAATAGGATGGTCTGTCGCGTTGCTCTGCTTCGGAGTGTGGCTCTTTTTTGTCTCTGTGTTGGCGGACACTGAGGAGGTTAGGAAGGTCGTGGAGCCATTTCAGGGGGCGGAGGCGGTCATCCTTTTCCTTCCCTACATGTTGTGGACTGGAACACGAGGGATATTTCGAAGGGTTCGAAAGGCGTGGCGGTGAGTATCCTCGGGCCAATGCGTCTCAACCTCTCGCTCAACGAGCGTTCCAACGGCAGGCCGCCAGGCCCAGTCTGGCGGTACGCGGCACATTTTCGCCAGCACGGGCTTGGCGCCCTGCCGTCGTCGCCCGCTTAGCTCGAACGTCAAGCTGCACCATGGTCGATTGTTGCGCGCTGATCCAAGTTCCTGGGGCCGGACTTCGTCTTCAGGAACGCTCAGACGAGCACGTCTGCGGTTCCGACAAGTTCAAGCTGTATGAGTGTCCTTCGTGCGGAGCCTTGTGGGTAGCGCATGATGCTTTTTGGGATCACGGGACTTGGTACCGTAAAGAGCACGTCCGCGTGCCAAATGTGGAGGGTTTCGAGGCGCTTCTGGCCTCTGCGCGAGCTGCAAAAGCAGCCTGGCGGCCCGACCTTCCGGAACGTAAACCACCGACTGCCACTGACATTGCGCGAGCGTTTCAACTCGCCACAACGATTGCTCGCGAGAAAGGGAATCAGCAGAATGGGTAAGCCGCAAAAGAACCCTCAGCACGGCCGCCCAAGGGGGTCCGCACCTTTGGTGCTTCGGATCCTTGTGCGCCGGTTACGTCCAACCCGCAGGAGAGCCAGTTAGTGGCAATCGTTGACAGGATCTCGTACGCTTTCCTCGGGCTACTTTTTGGGGCTATTGTTGGGGTTGCCTGCTGGTGGCTTTACGGCCTCGCGCACTCCCTGAATTACGACGGTCCGGGCATGGACCCGATCCTTCGCCACTGGATCTCGTACGTGGGCGGTGTTTTCGCCGCATTGGGTTTCCTTTTCAGAGAACGTGTCGCTGATTTCATTGGTGACACGATCAGTGGAATCTTCCACTTCGAAGCCAGTGACGCACCTGGATCGACCGCAAGCGCTTTGGCTGGCTTGGTGTTCTTTGCGATCATCATCGCCGCTGTTTGGTTTACAGTTCCAACATGACACTGATCTCGATAGAAACGCAAGTTCTTTCAAGCGTGCCTTGGCGTAAAAGCGGGACGCTGCGGGTCAACTGGTCGGCCCACGCGGGCAAGCAACATCAGTGCGCCGTCCTGCGGCGCGTGTTGCGTGCCGATGGCCTCGGAGGTTAACCTTCAAGTGCCATGCAGTGGAGCCGCATCAAATCGACGTTCGAATCCTTGCTCGCCGAGAAGCTGCAAGGCAGGTTGCGGGTGCATGTGACCGAATACACGAAGGCGCCAATGGACATAGGAAGAGGCTGGATCACCTTGGATGGCACGGAGATAGTTTCAGTCCAGGTGCCCTCTTTCTATGACAACAGCATCTACTTCGAAGCAGAGGCCATCGACTTTGGCGCCGCCATTGGTTTCTACGTAGGAATGCCATTTGACGAAATCAGGGCCGCACGAGAACCAATCATTCAAGGGTTGGCGTTCCTCGATCGACGTATGGGAAAGAGGCATCTAAAGGCCGTGGATGTGGGGACCTTGCATGAGTTTGCGAACATCATCTATCAAACCAGGTGTAAGGTCGAAGGCTTGAAGCCCAATGAGTCGACGGAGCGCGCGTCATGAAGGTTAGCTGGTTGGTCAACACTGACCCGCAACCGCAGGAGGCGGCTTCGCGGCGACTGTTGCGTGCCAGTCACCTTCGAAGTTGATTGAGGTGACGCGATGTGGTCTGAATCACTGCTCCTTCTCGCGCTGTCGATGGGCGGGCTGCATTATCTGTATCCGTACTGGAAGCTGATGCACTCGTCATTCGATTCCGTCGGTGAGCCCGTGCACTTCGAGATTGGCCGGAGTTCTGCCGCAGAATCATTGGAGCCGCTCTTTGAGGTGGCTGCCTCGGTCCAAGACAAGTCCGGGCGCAAGCGGCGAATTGACGTGTTTCCGTGGCATTCCGACAACGTCTTTCGGACCCGCGAGGAAGCCGAAGAAGCAATTGCCCGTGCATGCGCTCTCGCCGCTGGAAAGTCATCGACCGTGGTTGTTGGGGGCGTCCTCGGTTCAAGGAAATATGTCTCAGCGCATATCTCGTCCAAGGGTTGTCGCGAAATCGCGATCTGGTCTTCAGTCGCAGCGGGAATCGGCGTGCTTGGGCTCTTTTTGGGGGTGACGCATTGAACCCCGCGAAGACACTCAACTGGTCGGCCGTCATGACCTACCGTGGGGCCAATATAGGACTGATATCCGTACGTCGCGCACGCGCAGAAGAGGTGGCACTTTATGAAAGCTAGAAAGTTCGAGCAACAGTTTGACGAGGGAGTGGACCTGACGGCTTCTTTGGACTTGTCCAAGGCAAAACGCGTGCTGCAGGAGCAGAAGCGAGTGAATGTCGATTTTCCAACTTGGATGATTGACCCCCTGGATCGTGAAGCCAGCAAACTAACAAGGCAGTCTGTTATCCAAGTCTGGCTTGCTGAGCGTCTTGAGGCGACCACTTCCAGCTTGCCGCTCCAACGGACGCCCGCACGTGCCGCGCACCGCTGAACTCCACGCCGGGCCGCAGAAGAAACTTCTCTCCCACCACCACCACGCATCGGAGGTCCCATGAAACGAGTCACTGGCATCGGCGGCATCTTCTTCAAGGCCAAGGACGCCCCATCACTGCAGGATTGGTACAAGCGGCACTTGGGAATCGATGTCCAAGTCTGGGGCGGGGCCGCCTTCACTTGGACTGACGCCGAAGGCAAGCCGGTTTCGGGCACGACTATCTGGTCTATCGGTCCGCAGACAAGTGATCAGTTTGCGCCCAGCGCTTCTTCCTTCATGGTCAACTACCGAGTGGAAGATCTCCACGCCTTGGTCAAGGTCTTGAAGGAAGAAGGCTGCAACGTCCTCGAGAAGATCGACGAATCCGAGTACGGGAAGTTTGCCTGGGTCATGGATCCAGAGGGAAACAAAGTCGAGCTGTGGCAGCCGCCGCTGGGCCAATGAGCAGGCTGGTTGGTTACGGCTGCGAACTGGCAAGCAGCAGCAGAAGGACATCGCGGCAGCAGTCGCGCTGGCGAAAGGTCTTTAGGAGCAGTTTCATGACCAAAGCAATTTCCAAAGCAACAGCGCCGTCGACAAACCGCACCAGCACCGTGGCGTATGACGTGTCTGAACAACTCCGAACACCGCAGGAGATGGCAGCCTATCTCGACGCATGGCTGGAAGAGGCGCCAGAGGACGCGGCGGGAATCGCGCGCGCCTTGGGCGACATTGCGCGAGCGAAGGAATGACTCCAGGTGGCCCGCGACGCGGGGCTAAGTCGGGAGAGCTTGTACAAGGCGCTCGGTGAGAACGGCAACCCGAGTTTCGCAACCGTCCTGAAGGTAGCGAGGGCGCTGGGCGTGAGGTTCCACGCGCAGGTGGCCTGAGTTGCGGTTGAACTGGCCGATCCCACCATCGCCGACGCTGTGCCACAAACTGATATTGACGCATGTTCGCCGTTGGCCTGCAACGTTGACAGGCATCACAAGGCACATTGATTGATGCCTGGCTTCACCATCAAGACTCTCTGCGCATCCACATGGCAGGACTTTGCCGCCTTGGTCGAGCGGCACAACGGTGTCTGGGGTGGATGCTGGTGCCTGGAGTTCCACCCCGAAGGCAAAGAGCGCGGAGCGCATCGGCGCGAGGCGAAGGAGCGACGAGTACGACAAGGTACCGCCCATGCAGCCCTTGTGTACGATGGGGAAAGTTGTGTTGGCTGGTGTCAGTTTGGCCCCCCTGCAGAACTTCCCCGCATCAAACACCTTCGGGTCTATAGCGACAGCGCCCAAGCACCTCCTGATTGGCGAATCACTTGTTTCTTTGTTGACAAGTCGTACCGGGGAAAGGGCGTTTCATCCATTGCTCTTGCGGGTGCCCTTCAAGAAATCTCCCGCCTTGGCGGCGGCGTTGTCGAGAGTTACCCCGAAGATGTCACGGACCGCAAGGTTTCGGACTCGTTCCTGTACAACAGCCGACTGGCAATGTTCGAGCGCCAGGGCTTCGAGCGAGTTCGTCGCCTTGGCAAGAATCACTGGGTCGTGTCCAAGGTAGTGCAGGCGAGCGCTGGGCGCCCATCTGCCGAAGGTCCCAGTGCATTGGCTTGACCGGCCAGCACCAAGCCTGCGAGACCAGCAATGTCTATTGGCTAGGCCGTACTGAGAAAACGCCGCATTCAGGCGGGAAGAACCCCCAACCAAGTCAGCGATGCTGCGCCGCCCAGCCGACCCACAAGTCAAGGAGTGCTGAAGCGGCCGGCGACAAAGTCGGCTGCATCATTGCCAACTTCTGTTGCAGTTCGACAGAGGCGCGCTGTTGCTCATCGGGCGTGTACTCGTAGTAGGTTCGCGGATTCGCGCGTACAACCGACCTTGAGCCAAACTGCTTCACAGGCGGGACAATGGCGGCTGTCCGCTGTCCACCTCTCGGCAGCGCCCCGTCACTTGCGTCGCGCGATGTGATTTGTGTCACTTGGACCAAACGAGTGATTCCGCTAATAGCCATACTGTTCACCTCGTGAAGTTGCCGTTGCAGCATACACCCTTACCTGCAAACCTGCGGCGACATCACTCCCGCATGCTCAGCCCCCTACACACCGTGTGAATCGCCCGTCGCACCTTCGACTCCAGCATCACACCGCGCAGCTCAAGCCACCCCAGCCATCAGCTTGTGCACCAAGTCCGCCGTTGTTGACGCTTTGTACTTGCGCATCAGGCGCGCGCGGTAGATCTCCACGGTGCGGTGGCTAATAGTCAGGGCTTTGCCGATTTCCTTGCTGGTCAGGCCGTCCATGAGGTGCGCGGCCACCTCGCGTTCGCGCGGGGTCAGTTCGGCCTTGACCGGGCGGCGCGAGGACAGGTCTTCGAAGGTCCAGATGCCGGCTTCGTGCGGCGTGGCGGGGTTGAGGGCGCGCCCGGTCACATGGCACCAGAAAGTCTCGCCGCTGGCGCGTTTCATGATGCGGTCGTCAGCGTAGGTGCCGCTGCGATTCAGAATCGGGGCGATGCGCGCGCCGGTGCGCTCGTATTCGTCGGCGCTGGGGTAGAGTAGCTGGAACGACTGGCCCACCAGCAGCTCGCGCGAGGCGCCAAACATCTCGCACAGGCGCCGGTTGCAGTCGACCATGGTGCGGTTGCGCGACAGGGCCAAGCCCACTGGTGCCAGCTCAAACGCAAGGCGATAGTCGATGGTGTCCATGTTGTCGGGTGCTTCAAATATTGGTGTGAAAGAACATCGTCATTGCGAACGCAGTGAAGCAATCCAGCCCCAAAATACATGGATCGCCACGGCCTGCGGCCTCGCGATGACGATACTGGTTGAAGGTCTGTGTGCGGTATCAGCTCGGTTTCGGGAGGCTCGCAATAACGGTGTTCATTCGTAGTGCGGGGTGGTCACGAGCCGTTGTTGGTTAGGGTTGCCCACTAGGAAATACTACGTAGTTGCTTAGGTAGTATCGTACGGCAATCGATTCTTCAAAGGAGATTCTCACGTGAACAAGATTTACCCCAGCGCCGCCAAGGCGCTTGCTGGTGTGGTGCAGGACGGCCAATTGCTGGCCGTCGGCGGCTTCGGCCTATGCGGCATTCCCGAGGCGCTGATCGACGCGCTGCGCGCCTCCGCCGTGAAGGACCTGACGGTGATCTCCAACAACGCCGGCGTGGACGGCTTTGGCCTGGGCAAGCTGCTGGAGACGCGCCAGATCAAGAAGATGATTTCCAGCTACGTGGGCGAGAACAAGGAGTTCGAGCGCCAGTACCTGGCCGGCGAGCTGCAACTGGAGTTCACCCCCCAGGGTACGCTGGCCGAGAAGTTACGCGCCGGCGGTGCCGGCATTCCGGCGTTCTACACCAAGACCGGCGTTGGCACGATCGTGGCCGAAGGCAAGGAACTGCGCGAGTTTGATGGCGAGACCTACGTGATGGAGCGCGGTTTGTTGCCCGACGTGTCGCTGGTCAAGGCGCACCGGGCCGACAAATCGGGCAACCTGCAGTTTCGCTACACCGCGCGCAACTTCAACCCGGCGGTGGCCATGGCCGGGCGCATCACGATTGTGGAGGTGGAAGAGATTGTCGAGACCGGCACCATGGAGCCCGATCAGGTGCACCTGCCGGGCATTTATGTGCACCGCATCGTGCTCAATGCCACGCCCGAGAAGCGCATTGAGAAGAGAACCATTTCTGAAAAGGCAGGAGCTTAATCATGGCCTGGACTCAAGACCAAATGGCGGCACGCGCTGCCCAAGAACTGCAAGACGGCTACTACGTCAACTTAGGGATAGGCATCCCCACGCTGGTGGCCAACTTTGTGCCCAAGGACATCGAAGTCTGGCTGCAAAGCGAGAACGGCATGCTGGGCATCGGCCCGTTCCCGACCGAGGACCAGGTCGATGCCGACCTGATCAACGCCGGCAAACAAACGGTGACCACCATCAAGGGCTCCAGCATCTTTGGCAGCCACGACAGCTTTGCCATGATTCGCGGCGGCAAGATCAACCTGAGCATTCTGGGTGCCATGCAGGTCAGCGAACACGGTGACCTGGCCAACTGGATGATTCCGGGCAAGATGGTCAAGGGCATGGGCGGTGCCATGGACCTGGTGGCCGGCGTGCGCAACGTGGTGGTGCTGATGGAGCACGTCGCCAAGAAGAAAGACGGCACCATCGACCTGAAGATCCTGCCCAAGTGCACCCTGCCGCTGACCGGCGTGGGCGTGGTGGACCGCATCATCACCGACCTCGCCGTGATGGACGTCACGCCGCACGGCCTCAAGGTGGTTGAGGTGGCGCCCGGCGTGACCCGCGAAGAACTGCAGTCCAAGACCGGCGTGCGGCTGATCTGACTTTGCCCGGGGGATAGATGAACCGGGCCCGCTCGTCGCGTTGCGTGGGGTGGTTCCGCTTCAACCCGTCTTCTGAATCAGCCAAGCCAGCCGCGCAAACTCGGCCTTAAGCTGCTGGCGCACCGGGTCGCTGAAGTCGTCCAGCGCGGCGCGCTCGCGGAATTGCTCCAGGCTCACGGCGGGTGACTTGCAGGCAAACACCACGCTGTTGCTTTTTTCTTTGGAGGCCAGTTCGAACACCCCCGCGCCAAAGCTCTGCTGGATGCGCGACATGTACACCGCGTGCTCGGGGTGGTCGTGGTGCAGGTTGACCACCAGCACGCCTTGTGCGTCGAGGGCGCGGTGGCAGTCGTCGTAGAAGCGCTGCGTGCACAACTGGGGGGCCTGGCCGTCATGATCAAAACCGTCCACCAGCAACACGTCCAGCGTGTCGGCGCTGGTGCCCACATAGTCGGCACCGTCGGCCAGCAGCACCGCGAGCCGATCACTGTCGGGGGGCAGCAGGAACTCGTCGCGCAGCGCCACCACGGCGGGGTTGATCTCCACCACCGTCATGCGGCTGTGCGGCAGATGGCGGTGGCAAAACCGCACCAGCGATCCCCCGCCCAGCCCGATCATCGCCAAGCGGCGCGGCGAGGGCGCCAGCAGCAGGAAGGCCATCATGGTCTTGGTGTAGTCCACCTCCAGCGCATCGGGCTGGCCCTTGTTCATGCGGCTTTGCAGTTGGTCCAGCGAGAAGAACAGCGACTTGGTCTTGCCATCGTCAAACACGAATGGCCCCCGCTGCGCCGGGTCGGTGCTCCCCTGCGCGGTCGCGCCCGGCTTGGGGTAAAGCCAGCGACCGACGTCCGCCAAGTCAGCCTCCCAGGCGCTGAATCAGCAGCGGCGCTGCCGGTGGCGCGTTGTCGGTGATGTTGATCAGCGATTGCAGGCGTGCGCCAGCGTGCTGTGCGGCGCTGTCGCCGGCCGCGTGCACCAGCGCCAACACCTGGCCGACCTCGACGCGCTGCCCGATGTGCACCAGTTGCGTGAAGCCGACGCGTGGGTCCACCCGGTCGCTGGCCTGGCGCCGGCCACCGCCGAGTTCGATCACCAGCAGCCCAACGTCGCGCGTGGCAACAGTGCCGACCCAGCCAGCCCGTGGCGCGAGTACCGGCATTTGCGTCGGCGCGCTGGGCAGGTAGTGCGCGGCGCGCTCGGCAAAGTCGGTTGGGCCACCCAGCGCGGCCACCATGCGGGCAAAACGTTCCAACGCGGCGCCGCTGTCCAGCGCCGTGTCCACGCGCTGCAGCGCCTGCGCCGTATCGTCGGCCAGGCCACCGATCAGCAGCAGCTCGGCACTCAGCGTGCGGGTGACTTCCAGCAGCCTGGGTTCGCGCCGCGTACCGTGCAGAAAGGCCAGTGCCTCGCTCACTTCGACGGCGTTGCCACAGGCGTCGCCCAGCACCTGGTTCATGTCGGTGATCCAGGCGCGGGTGGGCAGCCCAGCGCCATTGGCCACCCGCACCAGCGACTGCGCCAACTGCAGGGCCATGCTGTGCGAGGCCGCAAAGGCGCCGTTGCCAGTCTTCACGTCCATCACCAGCCCCTGCAGCCCGGCGGCCAGTTTCTTGGACAGGATGCTGGCGGTGATCAGCGCGATCGACTCCACCGTGGCGGTGACGTCGCGAACGGCGTACAGGCGGCGGTCGGCCGGCGCCAGCTCAGTGGTCTGGCCGATGATGGCGCAGCCCGCGCCACGCAGCGCCTGGCGCAGGCGCGTGATGTCCGGTGTGCTCTGGTAGCCGGGGATGCTGTCAAACTTGTCGAGCGTGCCGCCGGTGTGGCCCAGGCCGCGCCCCGAGATCATGGGCACAAAGCCGCCGCAGGCCGCCACGATCGGTGCCAGCATCAGGCTGACCTTGTCACCCACGCCACCGGTGGAATGTTTGTCCAGAATCGGGCCGCCCAGGTTGGCGCTGGCCCACTCCATGACGGTGCCGGAGCGTGTCATGGCCTGGGTCAGGTCAATCGTCTCGGCATCACTCATGCCCTGCAGAAACATGGCCATGGCCATGGCGGCGGCCTGGCCCTCGCTCCAGCTACCGTCCACCAGACCCGCCACGAAGGCGTCAATCTGCGCGCGTCGCAGGCCCAGGCCGTCGCGTTTGCAGCGGATGATCTCCTGCGCCAGCATATGTGTGCTCAGTAAGTGCCTGCGGGTGCGGCCACGAGCGGCGCCGTGCCACCCAGGATGGCCTCGATGTCGCTCAGGATGCTGCTGGCGCCGATTCGAAAACGCGCGGGCGTCAGGCTCGCCGTGCCCAGGAATTCCTCGCACAGGACGATGTAGCTGGCAGCGTCCGCCACCGTGCGAATGCCGCCCGAGGGTTTGAACCCCACCCGGGCGGCGGCATGGCCGTCCGAGCGAATGGCGCCCAGCAACAAGCGCGCCGCCTGGGGGGTGGCGCTAACTGGCGTCTTGCCGGTGCTGGTTTTAAGGAAGTCGGCGCCGGCGTCGAGTGCCAGGCGACAGGCGTGTTCAATCAGGCGTTCGTCCTTGAGCTCGCCGGTCTCCAGGATGACCTTGAGCAACAGTTCGGGGCAGGCCTTGCGCACGGCGCCCAGCAGCGTGGAGACACTGGCGGCGTCGCCCTGGCGCAGCGCGGCGTAGGGCAACACCACGTCAACTTCCTGCGCGCCGCTGTCGACAATGGTGCCGGTGTCGCGCAGCGCACGCTGCACATCGGTGCTGCCATCGGGGAAATTGGCCACCGCCGCCACCGCCACATGGGCCGGTAATTGGCGGCGTGCAAAGGCGGCCAGCCGGGGCCAGACGCACACGGCGGCCACCGGTCCGAAGCGGCTCAGCGCACGCTGGCACAGGCGGGCAATGTCGGCCTCGGTGTCGGTGTCGTTCAGGCTGGTCAGGTCCAGGCAGGCCAGCGCCATGCGGGCGCTGGCAACAGGGTCTTGCAGCCAGGCGGTAGTGGGGGTAAGTGTGGACATGGAGGGCGTGGAGGGCATGGATGGCACTCAGGCAGCCGCTGTGGCGTTGGGAACATCCAGCGCCGCGATGATGCTGGCCAGCAGGCCGCTGGCGGTGCTGCTGGCGGCCTCGGCCTGGGCCAGGGTATGGGCATGGCTGAGCTGCTCCGCACTAAGCCCGGCGCCCATATTGGTGATCAGCGACAAGGCCAGCACGCGCAGATTGGCGTGGCGCGCCAGAATGGTCTCGGGCACGGTGCTCATGCCCACCGCATCAGCGCCCAGCAGGGCGGCCATGCGGATCTCGGCGGGGGTCTCGAACTGCGGACCCAGAAACCACGCGTAAACGCCTTCATGCAAGGTCAGGCCGCTTCGGCTGGCCACCGTCTGGGCCAGTGCGCGCAGGGCTGGGTCGTAGGCGCCTGCCATGCTGACAAAACGCTCCGACCCGGTCTCGCCCACCAGCGGTGAGCGTTGTGGCAGGTTGAGGTGATCCGATAGCGCCATCAGGCTGCCAGGGGGCAGGCCGGGCTTGAGACTGCCCGCCGCGTTGGTCTGCACCAGCACCTGGCAACCCAACGCCTGCAGGGCGCGCAGCGGCACCTTCATGCCATCGACTTCGCCGGTCTCATAACCATGCTTGCGGCCACTCATCACCGCCACCTGGGTGGCGCCAATGTGGCCCAGCCACAATTCACCGCTGTGCCCGGCCACGGTCGCCTGCGGAAAGCCGGGCAACTCGGCATAGGGGAATACGAATGGGCGCTTTCACATGCCCCGTCAGCGCACCCCAGCCCGAGCCCAGCACCACCGCCACACCAGGGCGCGCCTGCGGTGCGCGCGAGCGAATCAACTCCAGCGCAGCAGCGTAGTGGCTCATTGTGGGTGCAGGTGATCAGGCCCGAAGCTCTCGGGCAGCAGTTGCGCCAGCGTGTAGCGCGGGCCCAGGGCCTCGGTGTTGGCGCTCAGTATGGGTGTGTCGGGCGCGCAGAACTCACGCAGCTTCTGGCGGCAGCCGCCGCAGGGCGTGATCCAGGCGCCGCCGGTGCCCACCACCAGCACGGCACGGGCCTGGGTACTGCCGGCCAGCACCATCGCGCTCAGGGCACTGGCCTCGGCGCACACGCCCTGCGGGTAGGCGGCGTTTTCAACGTTGCAGCCGGCATGAATGCGCCCTTGGTCGTCCAGCACCGCCGCGCCGACCAAAAACTTGGAGTAGGGCGCGTAGGCCTTCAGGCGCGCGGCCCGGGCGGCTTGCAGCAGGGCTGCTTGTTGCGAGTCAGTGAGGGCGGGCGCGTTCATGGTGCCTCCGGTGTGGCGTGAGGGTGACGTGAGGGGGGCTCAGATGCGGCGGGATGCCTTGTCGATTTCAGCACGCAACTCGGTGTAGTTCATGGTCACCGGAAACTGCGGGAACTCGTCGATCACATTCTGCGGCGGATGAAACAGAATGCCCGCGTGCGCCTCAGCCAACATCGCCGTGTCGTTGTAGGAGTCCCCCGCAGCCATGACCTTGAACTGCAGCTCCTTGAAGCGCTGCACCGCTTCCTTCTTCTGGTTGGGCATGCGCAGGTGGTAGTTAACCAAAAGCCCGCCGCATCGGCTTCGAGCTTGTGGCAGAACAGCGCCGGCATGCCCAGTTGCGCCATCAAAGGCATGGCAAATTCATAAAAGGTGTCGGACAAAATGATCACCTGGTAGTCGCGCCGCAGTGCGTCCAGAAAGTCTTTGGCGCCCGCCATCGGCCCCATTTCGGCGATCACCTTCTGGATGTCGGGCAGGCCCAGCTTGTGCCTTGAGCAGGTCCAGCCGGAACTTCATCAGCTTGTCGTAATCGGGCTCGTCGCGCGTGGTGCGCGCAGCTCCGGGATGCCGGTGCGCTTGGCGAATTCGATCCAGATTTCCGGAACCAGAACGCCTTCGAGGTCAAGACAAACGAGCTGCAATTATTTTCTCCAAGAGTGGGTGCCCCGGCTGGGGCCAACGATTTGTGGGGGCGCGGCGAACATGCCACGAGGCGTTAGTGTAGTGCGGCGGTGGTCCGCTGCGCGATTTGCGGGCCACCCTCAGCCCGAATCCCGCTGCATTCCATAATCAAGCCTTCTCTGCTCTGCCCAATAGCCCCATGCCGCACCTGCCCACAGCACAACCTTCAACCTTGTTCGGCAAAGGCATTCGCTGGCTGATGGTCGCCGTTGCTTCTCTGATGTTGATCAGTTGTGGCGGCGGCGGCAGCGATGCGCCGCTAAGTTCGGCCAAAGACATCACCTCCTTTGCGTTTGCCAAAAGCAACAATGCCAGCCTGGCGGCCGATGTTGTGGGCACCGTGTCGGGCAGTGCCATTGCGGTCACCTTGCCCTTTGGTCAGAGCCGCACTGCGCTGGTGGCATCGTTTATCGCCCTGGGTGTGTCGGTCCAAGTGGGCGAACGGGTGCAGCGCAGCGGTCTGAGCACGGAAGACTTCAGCAACCCGGTGAATTACGTTGTGACTGCGGCCGACGGCTCGGTCAAGACCTACACCGTGACGGTGGTCAACGCCCATTCGAGCGCCAAAGACATCACGACCTTTGAATTTGCAGCAGCAACCAACAGTAGCTTGGCAACCACCATAGCCGGCACTATCACCGGCGAGGCCATTGCTGTTGTGCTGCCCTATGGTGTGGCGCGTGCGGCGCTGGTGGCCAGCTTTGCCAGCACCGGCCAAACAGTCAGCGTGGCCGGCACGCCGCAGAACAGCGCCAGCAGCGTCAACAACTTCGAAGCCCCGGTGCTCTACACCGTTGCCGCCCAAGACGGCGGCACCCGCAGCTACACCGTCACCGTGGGCAACGCCGCCAACTCGGCCAAAGACATCACCAGCTTCTCGGTGCTGGGCCTGGCCGCCACCATCACCCCGGGCAGCGGCGCCAGCACTGGCACCATCAGCCTGGTGCTGCCCTACGGCGTGGCCCGCAGCGCCCTGGTGGCCACCTTTGCCAGCACCGGCAAAACCGTCCAGGTGGCAAGCCAAACCCAAACCAGCGCCAGCACCAGCAACAACTTCGAGACCCCGCTGACCTACACCGTCACCGCCGATGACGGCAGCAGCAAAACCTACACCGTCGCGGTGACCAACGCCCTCAACCCGGCCAAAAGCCTCACCGCCTTTGCCCTGGGCAGCACCAACGCCACGGTGTCGGGCAACAACGTCACCCTGACGCTGCCCTATGGCACTGACCGCAGCGCGCTGGTGGTCAGCTTTGTCAGCACCGGGGCGGTGGTCAAAGTGGGCAGCACGGTGCAGGTGAGCGGGAGCACTGCCAACAACTTCACTTAGACCGGTGGTCTACACCGTCACCGCAGAAGACGGCAGCACCCAAAGCTATACCGTAACTGTCGCAAATGCTCTTATCTCAAACGCCGGCAACCCGCAAAACGTGGCAACCAACTCGGTGGTCACACTCGATGGGAGCGCAAGCATTGATCCCAACGGTGACGCCGTGACGTTAAACTGGCAATTGATTTCAAAACCGAATGGTAGTGTCGCCGCATTATCAAATTCGACCAGTATCAAGCCATCATTTACAGCCGATCTTGAGGGTAATTACTCTTTAAGCTTAACAATAACTGACGGCAAGTCCAGTAGTTTATCTGTTACTGCAATAATTGCGACGCCAACGGTATTTACTTCCAATGCCACTTATCATTCAGCCAGTGTAAGCAGTGGCAATTGGAGTGCGCTAAGCAGAAGAGTTAGTGTTATGAAAATTGGCGCCCCATGGGATGTCAGTTTGTCTTATAACAATGTTAGCGTTGACGCTGGCAAAACATACAGCATCGCTATTGATTGTTCCAATAAGTATTCATCCACTTATATGATAAGAATTCTACCTAAGAATCAAAATGGCGTTTACGGGTTGCAGTATGCAAAATGTGATGGTCATGAAGCGATAATAAAATTCACTGCTCCTATTTCGGATACCACTGCGCGTATTGAATTATGCTTTGGTTCCGTGCTAGGTGACGTATTGGGTGAAAGTCCGAAGATAACGTCAGGTTCACGAAGG